>NZ_JACVHB010000004.1:0-675791 GCF_020149425.1 Pseudomonas sp. P116
TACGGCGTCATTGCACGCCAGACTCATAAAAATCGCGACTCCAACAGTGATCGGCGCAACTTCAACGTAGTGGTGTTGGCGCCGCAGATCACTCAGCCGACAGAGGGTGGCAACCTGCCGCGCACCGGGAAGATAAAAGGGCATGGCAGGCGCGGAGGGCGGGTCGAGGTCTGGGAGGTGGGGGCCACCGAGCCTTTACTCAAGGACATTGTCGTGAACGGGGACGGTGATTGGGAGGGTGAGGTGACCTTTGCGGTTGGACTCAAAACCCTTCGGGCCCGGCAGAGCTTCATCGAAGAAGGAAAAACCCACTGGTCGGAATACTCGGCTGACGTGCAATACAGCGTCGTTCCGGCTGCGCCTTTTGTCGAGACGCCTATTGCGGGCCAACACATCGGCCAACGGGTGGTGGTCTCCGGGTTCGGTGTGCCGGGTGACAGTGTCACCGTGAAACTCGGCGCCGTACAAGCCAGTGCAGCAGTCATGGCGGATCGCACTTGGTCGGTAAAGCTTGCACTCACTCAGACCGGGGGAGCGCACAGCTTTGAAGTAACAGCGGCGCTGGATGATTTCGAATCTGAAGCCACGCAATGTCCAGTGCTGCTGGGCACGTATCTTCCCTCCTTCAATAGTCCGGCGGGAGGGCATCGGGTGGAGAATCCGGTGCTGTTCGCAGGGCAGGGGCGCACAGGTGTCGGGCAAGTGGTGAGCTGGTTCGACCCGGACCAGAAGTGGCTTGCGCCTGTTGCCGTCACCGGTAACAAATGGCAAGGCCAGGCCGCGCAGTCATTACGCCAGGGGGGGCAATGGGCACTGTTCAGCCAGACGCTGACCGGAGGAAGTGAGGGGCCACATTCGGCCTGGGTGGTCAGCTCGCGTTTCGAAGTGGAGCCCGTCACACCGAAAGTCGATCTGTAAAACCGACGAACGGTCACAAAACCTGTCAGTTCTGACAGTAGATCTTAGCCCCGATTCGGCGCCAAATCTTAACCAAGACTTTGCAGCCTGACACCATCGTCAGGCTGCTGCGGCCGGTTATCGACTCAAGGATTCTGATCATGGCTCAAGGCACCCGCCCCTCAGTGCAACTGTACGAGCAGTTGTTCAGTGGAGATCAACAGGCACAGGAAATCTCTCTTCAGAAGCTCAAGACATACCTTGAGCAAGGCGGTTCGATTTTTCCACTGGTGCAGAAGGGAGTGCCAGGCCTCGCCAGGGAGTACGGCTTGAGCACTGAGGCAGCGCAGCAGTTTTTGCGTCGGGCCAACAGCATGGCCACGTATGTGCGCCGCCAGTTTATCGAGCACACCCTTGTCACTGACCAAAGTGCGCCGGGCGATCCCTCTTCAGGGCTGTTGTCGATGGTCACTGGCCCGAAATACGAAGACATTTTCAAAACCGCATTTAAAAAAATGAGCCCTCCGGACGCGCTCGAGTCGTGCATTTCACCGGTGGCGTACCTGACCGATTTGTTGTGGTGGGTTATCGAAAAGATCGAACCTGAGGGCGATCAGACTCAGCTCCCGCTCCATGTGCGTCGTACCGACTTGAAGAAGTTGTCGGTCGATTTCAATGCGGTGTACCAGTCGGTGTCCTCGGTGGGCATCACCACGGCGGTATTGGAAGCCTATATCACCGCACACAATCCGGAAATCGACATTGAGCAAGCCTTGATCACATCGCGATACCCCAATGGCCTGCCTTATTACCAGCACTGGGTGACGATTGATGGCATCGCCCAGCTCAACAAACGGTCGGTGGGCGACTTTCATGACAGCGTGGACTTGTCCTACCCCTATTTTTCAAGCGGATCCAGTGCTGTCCGACCCGGGCAGGCCTTGGCACATGCTTCGCGCCTGGGCCCCTATCAGCGAGCGTTGCTGACGGAGGCTATGCCAACCGGCGCTGAGGGAGAAAATGAATGGGCAGAATTCTATCGCGTCAACTTCGGTGCAACGGATGCGCAATGGAAGGATCTGCACCACGTTCCAAACTTCGCCACGCAAACAAAACTCGACACTTTGATGCTCGAAAGCCTGTTATCAGTCCAGGCATTCGCCCCCATGCGCTCGCCCAACGTGACCTATGACTCGGAGACGGCGGGGGGGGCTGAAAGCGCTCGATCCGGCTCGGTTTATATCAATGCCAATATTCACCCTGGCGTATCTATCGAAACCGATGCATCGTCAACGTCTTCGCCTTTGAATCGACTGTCCGTGGAGCCCGATCGTGCACAGGGACGGGTTACCTTCGACCGGATGAACCGCAAGTTGCGCCTGGACAACTGGCTGCAACTGCCCAGCGATCAGGTGGACGCTTTGCTGGCGGCCGCGATGCGTGCTGAGGCACGGGCCAGTTCCGGGGTTGCCAACAAATGGCTGATCTCGGACAACGTCGTGCACGCACTCGGGTTGTTCCAGGTTTTGCGCGAACGCTACGCCTGTACCGCGGCAGACTTTGCGGTGTTCCTCGATGACCTGTCGGTTTACGGTCGCGGCGAAGCGCTTTCGCAGTTTGATCAGGTGTTCAACGCTCGAGCGGACTATCGCCAGCCCATGAAGCTCGATAACGGGACGTTCCCGGTAATACCGGAGCCGGGGGCGGACGACCTGACGATCAGCCAACTGTGTGCAGGCCTGCGGATCGACCTGCAGACTTACCGGCATCTGGCGGTAGCGGTGGCCAGCGCACACAAGATTACCGGCAATGCGTTGCACCGAAGTCTGCCGATCATCTCGAGTTTTTGTCGATTGGTGTGGTTGCCACGGCTGTTGCGCATAACGCCGGTCGAAGGTGTGCTGCTGTTGCAGTTGCTGGGCGGCGACGACTGGGTCAAGGGTTTTGCAGGTCAGCCGTTGATCAAATCTGCAGCCGACGGCGCTCCCGATGTGCTGACGCTCATTAGTGCCATGGATGCCTGCGTGCGATGGTGCAAGCAAAGCGAGTTGCCGGTGCTGTGGGTGGTGCAGCACGCGGTTGAGTTTTCACCGGGGCGAGAGATGTCAGAGCGCGATCTGGCACTCTTCGAACAACTGCGCAATTTGCTCCCGAGCGCGCTTTTCTCCAATGCCGGTTTGTTGATGGCCGGCCTGCCTTCTGCGGGAGCCGCCGACTGGCTGGACTTTTTGACGCAGACCGTCGCTCTGCCGCTGCCCGATGGTAAGTCCGAGTCGTTGGGACCGATTGTTGATGCCAGCGGCTTGGTGCTGGCGCCTGTCGGCACGCCGGACGAATACCTGATCTTCGCGCGCAAACGGCTTGGCTGGGCGGTCGATAACGCGCTGGACGCAACCTGGACCCCGCAACGTGACGCGCTGGTTGGCAGCATGCTCAATGTGCTCCTGGAAGCCCGGGACGCGCAGGTGTCGGTGGTAAAGGAAACGCTGGCGGTCTATGCCGGCGTTGCAGTGGAGCTGGCGATTCCGGTCATCAACTGGGCTGGCACAACGGTTTTCCGTTTGTTGCAGCAGTTGCTCCAGCGCATCGCTTTGACGGATGACGGCGGGGAGCGCAGGCGCACGAATGAAACCGACCCGTTGATCGATTTGTTGGCCGATGTGCGGCGGCGCAGTGCGGTGGTTTCGACGCTGGAACTCAGTGCTGTGTTGTTGCAGGACTATCTGGATTACGGCCATCTGGCCTGGCTCGGTCAGACCGATAAATACACGATATCGCTGAACACGCTGTACTACCTGTCACTGTTCAAACGCGCCTTTGCGCTCAGCGAACTACCACAGCAGAAACTCCTCGACTACCTGCGCCAGGTCAATGCACTGCCAAACCTTTCGGTTGATGCCAAAACTTTGGCGCACGAGGCGTCGACCATCAAGCTGGCCGAGCTTTTCGGCTGGAGCGTGCAGGAAGTGCGCGAGTGTGTAAGGCGCATTGACCCTGATCTGCCGATACTCAAAAACCTCAGACAACTGGATCTGTTGATGCGGGTCCGGGTGCTGTCCACAACGACTGGCATGGATGCCCTGACGATTTTCCTGCTTGGCACCTTGCCTGCGACAGTGGGCGACGACGCGTCCAGAAAGGCTTATGCCAGCGCAGCCGAGCGCGCCTTGTTGAGCGAAACCGGTGAGCAAGTGTCGCGTGTCGAGATGGCGGGGGATCTGCAACAGCTGGTCACTACAACGTGTGTTGTCGATCGCACGGAGGTGATTGCCAGGAAACCCGGCGAAAAAGCCACTTTCACGATGACGATCAAGAACTCCGCAGGGCAGGCACTGGAGGGTGTCACTGTTTACTGGGAAGCCAGGCTGGGCACTGTCGAGAACGGCATGACCGACGCCAGAGGCACGTTGAAGGCCGTGTACACGCCCGGCACGACGATGGGGGCCGAGACGCCGAAGTACTGGCTCGATCTGTTCGACCCCGAATACGCCCCGACCATCAACATCATTGCCGAGGCCACCAGCATGGAGTTCCCGCTCTTCTACAGATCCCCCGTGCCATCGGAGGTGGTGCCAATCGGGGAGGAGGTCGAGCTCTACGCCACGATGATGGACAAGTATGGAAACCTCGGCCGGGAGATGCTGGTGGACTGGTTCGTCGAACCCGTCGACGTAATCAAACTACCTGTTGCGATTGTCCGGCCTTCGCAGGGGTTCTCCAATCAGGAAGGGCTCACACGGGTTTTCGTTTCCAGTTTCACTGGCGGAACCTTCGTGTTCAGTGTGCTTGGCCACGGCAGTGAACAGACCGCCGTGTTCCTCCCTATTACGTTCGATGGCGAGCCGATGTCGGAGTGAGCGGTTACCTCAACAAGCATTTGTCTCGGTTTCCCCAAGGAGCAAGGATCATGGCACTGAGTGACATTGGCGTTCTGATGGAAAAGCGTCGTTATGCACTGCTTGAGTACAGCATCGGTCAAGTCAATAAGCCGGCATTTGACTTTGTGAAGTCAGCCGCCGATTTGTTCGAACTCTTGCGCACGGATCCGCTGGACACGTTTGCGGTGCAGAACTCCTGGGTGGCCGAGGCGACCAGTTGTGTGCAGCAATATATACATGCGGTGTATCGCAAGCTGGAGCCCGGTTTTGCCACGCACCAATTCCCCCCACATGAATTGGCCCAATGGCAGCTATACAACAACTACCCGGACTGGGCGGCGGTGCAGTTGATTTCGATCTACCCGGAAAACTACATCAACCCCTTTGTTCGGCAACGCAAGTCCAGCCTGTTCAAGAACCTTGAAAACGACCTCAACCAGAGCCGCCTCAATAACGATTCGGTGCAGTCTGCGTTGCAGGGGTATTTGCATACTTTCGAGCAGACCTGTGATCTGGACGTCCTCAGTTGCTACATGGACGGTGCCACGCCTGACCTGGCCGATTACTACTTTGTCGGACGCCAGCGCGTGCAGCCGTTCCAATACTACTGGCGCAAGGCCGGGATCGAGCTCACGCCCACCTGCGTTGGCGTCAATCCGGCAGCCTGGAGTGAATGGCAAGCGGTGGACATTCAGCCGGCCAATCGGGTGCTGGATATGCGCCCGGTGTTCTGGAACGGTCGCTTGTGTCTGGTCTGGGCGCAATGGCGCGACAAAGTAAGCGGCAAAGATCCGAAGGAGTTCATACCGGCCAGGCTGGAAGTCCACCTGGCGTTCATGACACAGAGTGGTCAGTGGTCGGCACCGCTGGATATTTACAGTGCCGATTTCGATACTGCTGCTGAACCGGTGAACTTTCGCTTGATTGCCTCGGTGCTGATGGAGAGCCCAGCGTCCAAAGGCAAGCTGGGGATTCTGATCACGGCGGATCAAACACCGGATGATCTGAGGGTGCAAAAGATTTTCGATGTGTTGATGCGCCCCGACACAATTGACGCCGGCACTTGGCTGGATGCGGCAAGGGAGCGATTTGCCACGGCGGAAACTGTTCAGCATTCATTGAGCAATCAGGTAACGATGACTAGCGCGGGCAACCCTGAGGGGTCCATGTCACCTTTCCTGAGTTTGCAAGCCACGGCTGTGCGTCTCGGCGGCAGGGACGTGGTGACAGTGATCGGTTTGTGCGAGCCGACAGGGTTGCCCGACGCCCCGCAATCGCTTCCTTTTGCAATGGGGTTGGTGAACAAAACGGTGGACGATCGCGAACTGAACGTTGACCTTTCCCCCGTCGGTGGCTGGACAACCGAACCGCTGACGTTGAGTCGCAGTAAAGGCTCATGGCCGCAGCCCACCGCGTTCAAACTCGTCACGCAAACGGCCGGGTTTGGCGGTCGAGAGTTCAAGTTGACGATTGCCAATCTTTCGGACTTCACGCCGCCAACACTGCTGAAAAACAGCACTGACGCGGCGCAGTTTCTTTCCTTCAACCTGCCGGCGCCGTATCTGCGGCACACCCGCCTGAACTCACTGTTCGGCCCGGAACTGGTGCAGCTTTCCAATATTGGCGTGGATGCAGTTCTGGACTGGAGCACTCAGTTCAAAACTGAACCGCCACCGGCTGCTGACCCGGCTTTCAAGGAAATCAACGGAGCGTTCGACGGGGCCAACGGGCTGTTTTTCTGGGAGCTGTTTTTCCATTTGCCGCATTTGGTGGCCACGCTCCTGCGCAACGAAGAGCGCTTTGCCGATTCGCAGAACTGGCTGCATTACGTGTTCGACCCACAGGCGGCCGCAGATGAGTCCGACATCAATGGCAAACCGCTTTACTGGCGCTGCCGGCCGCTGGCCAAAAACCAGGGTAATCCGGGCTGTGAAGCCCTGGCACCCATCGACCCGGACGCTATCGGCTATTCGAAACCGGAACACTTCAAGATCCGGATTTTCTGCGATTACGTAATAAATCTGATGGAACAAGGGAACGGGCTTTACCGGCAACTGACCCGCGACAGCCTTGTGGCGGCCAAGCTCTGCTACGTGCAGGCAGGATTCCTGATGGGCAAGGCACCCACCGCCCTCACGGTTTCGCGCTGGCAGACCAAGACGGTTGGCGAATTGCTGGAGGAATGCAAAAGCCGTCCAGAGCTTGAAGCGTTTGAACAGACGCTGAACTTCAGCCTGGCCGATGTTCCGTCCGGCTCCGACGCGGCGCCCATGCTGGGCATGCTGGCCTGCGGGCCGTTCAAGGCGCCGATCAATCAACCATTGCTGGATCTGTTTGCGGCGCCTGAGCAACGTCTGCACAACCTGCGCAACAACCTCACCATTGACGGCAAACCGCTGGACATCCCGCTGTTCAGCCCACCAACCGATCCTAACCAGTTGCTGCGTGACCTGGCTGCCGGCGGTGCTGCTGGCCCGCGGTCGATGGGCGGAACGCTAGTGGTTAATGCGTTTCACTGGCGCTTGAGCCACGAAGTGGCATTGCGCTCATCGCAGGTACTGGAGGAGCTCGGTAGCAAGGTGCTGAGCATGCTCCAACTGCGTGATAACGCCGAGCAGGAAGTATTGCAGCAAACCCATCTGGTGGAGTTGGGCGATTACGCCAAAACCGTGCAGGAACAGTCCATTGCGCAACTGGAAGCCAGCGTGACGGCACTCGAGCAGAGTCGTGCAGTGGCGCTGCAACGCGCTGAGACGTACGCACAGCATTATGACCAAAACGTATCGGCAGTCGAATACGAAGTCTTGAGCAGCCTGTACTTGTCCAAAATGCTCTCGCTGGCGTCTTCAAGCATCCAGCCTGCGGCGGCGGCGCTGGCTGCTCTGCCAAATATCCTAGGTCTTGCCAATGGCGGGCATCGCGTGGATCGGGCGCTTGAGGCCGTCAGTTTCGGATTGGGCGTTGCTTCGTCGGTGGCGCAATTGGACGCCGACAAGCAGGCAACCACCGAAGCCTATCGTCGACGCCGTGATGATTGGCAACTGCAGCGCGACCAGGCGTTGCTGGAAGTCGATGCCATCGATGCGCAGATCGAGGCGCAACGTCATGCTGTCACCGCTGCCCGAACCAGCCTGGCGCAAACCCTGCGTGCCAATGGCCAGGCGTTGACGATCTACAACTACCTGAAAAAACGTGCGACCAACGCGGAGCTGTTCGGCTGGATGCTCGGCCAGCTCAAGGCTTTGCATTACCAGGCTTACGACGCGGTCATCAGTCTGTGCCTGACCGCCCAGAACTCGATGAATGCTGAAACCGGTGATTACGATAAGCAAATCCCTATGCCCAAGGTATGGCTTGACCAGCGCCATGGTTTCACGGCGGGCGAGCACCTGCGTGGGTATTTGCTGCAGATGGAACGCGAATATCTGCAACGCTTTGAGCGACGGTTGGAACTGACGAAAACGGTGTCTCTGCGCAAGCTCTTCGACGACACGGTCGATCCGCAGAAAAGTGCCAGCGACTGGGCAGACGCACTTAAGCAGTTGCGGCGCACAGGCTCGCTGGAGTTCAGCCTGCCGCAGTTACTCTATGACCGCGATTATCCGGGGCATTTCTGCCGCCAGATCAGTTCGGTTGAAGTCAATCTGCCGGTTCTGCTTGGCCCCTACGAGGATGTGAAAGCCACGCTGGTGCAGTTCAGCAGCATGACGGCAACCCGGGCCACCACGCAATCGGTGCAGTACCTGCACAATCCGCAAGGAGTAGCGCCTTCCGATGTGCTGTTCAATTTGCGCAGCGGCCAGCAGATTGCCTTGTCGTCGGGCATCGCCGACAACGGTATGACGGCGATGAAACCCGATGAAGGCCTGCTCAACCCGTTCGAAAACACCGGCGCCGTATCCAAATGGAAACTGAGCTTCCCGTGGCCTTCCAAATCACCGCAGTCGGACGTGATGGGAACGCTTACCGACATCATCCTGGTCATCAACTTCAGGGCCAAATCCGGCGATGCGACGTTTGTCAGCAAGGTAATGGATCTGGTCACCGCCATTGAAAAACCCGAACCAGACAAGCTGGGCAAAGGAGCGCGCAATCATGGATGAGCCCGTTATTCAAGCGAATGAAAGTCTGGTGCTGAATGGGGACTTCACCAATCTGAAGCACTGGGAGATGCGGGGGCTGATCGGCACTTCAGTGGATTGGTACGAATCGGAGCGGGTTAATCTTCTGGAGGCTTCAAACGGTGGATGGGTTCGGCAGATTATCAAAATCCCCATGGACCCAGGCCTCAATGCGCGATATCGGTTGAGCTTTCTCTGTGAAGTGCGACATAACCAGTCAGGCTGGATGCGCGTCTTCAGAGGGACGCAAGAGTTGCTCGCTATCGAGCTCAAACCCTCTGGCTCGAACCGCCAGGTATCCGTTTCTTCATCTTCGACAAGCGAGGAACCGCTGGACTTCCTGCCGGATGAATACAATCAGGAGCTGGTGTCGGTTGCTCAGGGTGATGAGCTGACCCTCGAGATCATCAGCCCGAAGAATGCCCCTTCGGACAGGCAGTCGCATATCCGCATTACCCGCGTCAAAATGCTGCTGCATCTGATGCCGTTAACGCTGCAAAAGATGCAACTCGATGACCAGGTGCTGCCACCAGGCGAGCTGTTATACCTGTGTTTGGGCACGAAAGAAGCTGGCAGCCCGCATGAACTGAGATTCGTACCTGAAGCTGAAAATATCTGGCTGGGCAGCGACGCTTCGCTGAACGTTGACGGTAATCCGCTGGAGGCGGTGACTGTCACGCCATGCTGGGGAGTTAATCAGCCAGTGGAATCACCATGGCTGATCGACAGCCCCATGATCAACGATCAGCAACGCGATGAGTTCCAGTTGATCCTGCGTAACCGATACACCGCCGACCCTTATGTCATCCCCGTGTCGCTGGGGCATCACCGTCTCAAATTGGTGGATGAGCGAGTAGCTGCCCATTACCCGGTGCTGGAGTACGCGCAGAGTGTAGGGCTGGGGGTGCGAGTGGTGTCGTATTACACCGGTCAGCCGATGGCTGGCCAGACAGTCACCTGGTCGGTTGAAGGACAGGACGAGACAGACACGGCGGTCACTGACGATAGCGGCTGGAGTGGCTACATCTATCGACCAACGGCTGCCGGTGATTTTGTCGCGACCGCTTCGGTTGCCAGCCCCTATTACGAGATTGGTGTGGTTACCCGAGATTTTCAGGTCAAGGTACTGGAGACAGATCCGTGGCCAGATTTAAGGGCCGTTGTGGATGGCAAGTTGACGGCCTGGGAGGCGCAAGGTTATCCGAACCGGGGTAGCGACCATCCGGTTCAACTGCGATTTGCTGCGGACAGTCCCTTGGTGAATACCGAACTTTCGTTGCACTGGAGCGGTGATCTTGCCGACCAGCTCGGCGTTGAGGTCAGCCCGGCGCTGGAGACTCCGGTGCCCGTGACAACTGACGATCTGGTGTGGACGCTGACCAGTAAAGATCAACTCGACGGTCGGTTCAAGCTGACACTGCGCTGCTCGAAACTGTTGGAACCCTCGCCGGCCAAACCGATGTCGCTGGCGCGCAACCGGGTCAAAATCGGCGAGGTGCGAGAGGCCAACAAGTCGCCGATAGTGGACGAAGACGAAAGTGTGCTGCTGCGGTTGCAGGTGTTGTATGACACCTCTCTGGGCGATGGCGCCCCGGTCATTAATGCGCTGGTGGACTGGCGAACACCTGAAGGTGAGGTCATTGAGAGCGTGACCGGTGCCGATGGCTGGTCGAGCTTGTTGTACACGCCGAAAACCGCAGGCGAGGTTGTCGTCACGGCCAGCATCAAGGCGCATTCCGAGGCGGTCCCGATCGAACGAAACTTCACCTTCCACGCCATTGCGACCAGTCCCTGGAAAAGTCATGTGCGGATATTGCTCGACGGCGAGACAGTCGATCTGAAAACGGTGGGGGTGCTCTGCCTGCATGGGCAGACACATACCCTGAAGGTCGAGCCAGTGGCCAACAGCCCCTGGATCGGCAAATACATCAGTCTGAATTGGCGTGGCGGTGACCCGGGCATCGGGTTGACCCCCTCTGACCCCGGACAATGGCAGGTTATCCGGGAAACAGGAGCGGAGTGGACGCTGGATTCTGCGGCAAATCACAGTATCAGCAGTTTGTTCGATCTGGAGTTGCGCCTTAATGGAGAGGCGACAGTTCGAGCGCTGCCCGGTAGGTTGCTGGCGGCGAATCTGAACAAGGAAGTGCAACTGATGCTCGATCAGGTTCGGGCGCAGTTAAACGAAGAATTGCTTTATCCGTGTCTGGGTGCCATTCACCATTTCAAAATCCTGCCTAACGCTCTGAGTCCGTTGGTGGGCCTGAAGACCGAAGTGAAATGGACGGGAGATACCGCCGAGGAGCTGGGAGCAACGATTGAGCCGGCGCTGGATGTTGCTCGAACCTTGGACGATGGGGGCGTGGTCTGGACGCTAAATTTCTCCAACAGCGAGCAACGGGGGCGATTCGAACTGACCCTTGTCTTGCCTGAACTGGGCATTGAAGCTGTCGCCAAACCGATGGAGCTGTTTCACAACAAAGTCAGGATTCAGACCCTGCTCGAATCGGCTGTGGATCCGGTCGTTGACCAGGAACCGGTGTGGTTGTGGGCACGGATCTTTTCGCAGTTCACCGACCAGCCGGTGGGGCAAGTCAAGGTGAAATGGTCGGACGGCGCCGACGGTGGCATCGAGCCGACCGATGATGACGGCTGGAGCAGATTCCCCTTCGCGCCGAAAACTGCCGGCGAGCATTCGGTGATCGCATCGGTAGACAGCCACTTCGATAACTACGCAGACTCGGGCGAATTACGGGTCAAAGCGCTGGCGAGTGATCCGTGGGACGATCTTATGGTGTGTTTTGAAGATCAACCGGAACAGCCGTGGGGTGAAAAAACCTACTTCCCGCGGCGTAAAGGCACTTACGCGTTCAGGCTGACGGCGAAGGAAGACAGCGAGCTGTGCAACCACCAGCTTGCGCTGGGCATGACGGGCACTGGTCCTGCGCAACTCGGCATACGCTTCCTTGACCCAGGACTCGGCAAGCCCATGTCATTCAGCGAGGGGTTCCATTATCAATTTGTGGTCAATAGCACTAACGATGGCAGCTTCGGCTTGTGCTTCGCCTCCAATCGACTGGCGAACCTGTCCCCGGTAAACGCGATGTCCCTGGGTGAAGGCTCGCAGCTGGTAAAGATTGCCGAGCGTCAGAGGGTCAACCAGACCTTGTTCTGGGGTGACGAGGTGTTTGAGCAGATCACGGTAGTCTCCTCGGTTACCGGTAATCCCATGGTGGGCATGACCGTGACCTGGCGCAGTTCCGACCTTGGGGAAGTCACGACGACCAGCGATTTTTATGGTGTAGCGAGGACTCACTTTGTTCCCGTTACACCGGGGGTGTTTGAGTTGACCGCTACTGTTGGCGATGCCTTGTACTCGGAGTCGCTTTCGTTGCAGTTTTTCCTCAATCAACCTCGGGAAATTCACTCTTTCACCAGTCCCAAGCCCAGTGGTCATCTGGGAGAGCGGGTTAGCGCTGTCGTCAATGTCGTGTCAGCCCTTACCGGCGAGCCTCTGCAGGACGTCGAAGTCGAATGGGAATACCCCGACAGAATTCTTTCTCCAACCACAACAGACGCCAACGGTAATGCCCGAGTCGAGTTCAGATTGCCCGGTATAAAACGTGCCTGGCTTAAAGCCTCCATAAAAGGTGGACTTGCCGGATGGCAAGTTCAATCTCTCGAATTCGAATTGGTGGCAACTGATATTTAATTGATTGGAAGAGCGTATGCCTGTGTTTGATTGGCGTACTTTAACGTGTGTAGAAGGAGTCATAAGCATGAATACTCATGAGGTGCCTAACTCGCCTACCTGGTTTCAAGAGTTTAAACCCTATGTAAATGGCCAGCATGTGAGGTGGCCTGACCTGACGTTGAATTTATTGGCAGGCGAAGTTTGCACACTGACCCTGGATTATGAATACAGCTGGTTGATTGGCGCGTCTGAGGGTCATATTGGTCTGTATTGCCTGGTTGGTGAGGCTGGGCTTGGACTGATTTTCGAACCGCCTCTGGAACAGTTGATTGAAATGGCAATAGGCACTACGTCTGTGAGTTGGACTATCACGGCGCAAAACGCACCAAGCGCCGCTTTTGTATTGCAATTTGGTCTTTCACCCATTGCTGGCATACCGAGGTCACCACCAGTGCCGGGAACGATACTGAATCTGGCGCAGGAACTGGAGGTGAAATTTGACGAGTTTGATGTTGCCTTCGCAGGTAGCGCTTTTCCATGTCTTGGCGCAAAGCACACGTTGACCGTTCGACCCAAGCCCTCCAGCCAATTGCTGGGCAAGCTAATAAAACTGCAATGGGAAAAGGCACCTGGCGCAAATCTCGGTGTGGTGATTACACCAGCGCTTGGCGAAGAGGAACTGCTGACGCAAGAAGGGAAAACGTGGGATTTAGATTGTCTCAACAGTACCCGTTCAGGGGATTTCTCCTTGCAATTGACGTTGGTCAAATCGGGACTGGTGACATCTCCATTAGCAATGTCGATGGCCCATAACCTTGTGAAGGTTGAGCGTTGGCAGGAGGAACATTGGGCATATCCAGCCGAAACATGGTTTTCGCATCATATTCGTGCTACGTCCGTTTTTTTGAATAAGCCCGCTGACGGTGTTCAGGTAAAGTTAGTCAGAAATGGCCACGTCAGTTACTTGAGCGCAAACTCGAATGGCGAAGCTCAGGTGAGTAATCGTGATGGCGCGAGTGTTGGATTATCTGTTTTTAATCGCTATGACGGGGTGGAAGTATAGTTAAAGAATACGCCGTGCTTGATGCTGAGTTTATTTCAAAGCGCCAATTCTATGGAGAGGCTGCTATATCGCTTCATCAGTCGGGGGGCGGCTGGAAATTCACAACCGATATGACGGAACTCTCGTTTGACGCGGCCTGTCGGGGTGCTAGGCAATAAACACCTTTTCACTGAGATAAGGTGTTTTTCTCACCGCCTATAAATCTCCAGCCTTTTTTAATGCCAGATACCGTGACACTAACCCAACCCCTAGTTCAAAGGGCCGGGAATCCAGAAGCTGGATTTCATGAGCACTCAACCGCTCATGCACTTCTGCCCGTTCGTTCAAATAGCTCACGGTGCCGCAATAGGCCAATGCCTCGGGTAGCGTTTGCACTGGCGCCTTACGCAAGGTGTCGAGTGTGTCCTCGCGCAGGCTCGCCACCAGCACTCGGTGTTGCTTGCTCAGGCGCTTGACCGCGTTCAGCAGTTCTTCATCGTCGTCATCGCGCAAATTGGTGACCAGCACCACCAGTGCCCGGCGTTTTTGTCGGGCCGATAGTTGGTTGATGGCGGCTTGGTAATCGGCAGGGCGTTGCGTGCTGTCGAGGTCATAGACGCTATTGAGCAGTACGTTGAGTTGGCCGTTGCCTTTCACCGGCGCGACGTAGCGCGGTTGATCACTGGCGAAGGTACTTAAACCCACTGCATCGCCTTGGCGCAGGGCGACGTAACTGAGCAACAGGCAGGCATTGAGCGCGTGATCAAAGTGCGACAACTCATCGTCCTGACTGCGCATGCGTCGTCCACAGTCGAGCATGAAAATGATCTGCTGATCGCGTTCGTCCTGATATTCGCGGGCAATCGGTGTGCGTTGGCGGGCGGTGGCTTTCCAGTCGATTTGACGCAAGCTGTCGCCTTCGCGGAATTCACGTAACTGGTGAAACTCCAGCCCTTGGCCGCGACGTTGCCGTTGACGCACCCCGAGCTGGCTGAGCCAGTTGTCCACCGCGAGTAATTGGCCGCCGTAGAGTCGCGCGAAATCCGGGTAAACCCGAGTGTTGTCGATAACGCTGAGCAGGCGTTTGCCCGACCATAAACCCAGCGGACTCGGCAGACTGATTTCGCAGTGCTCGAAGCTGAAATGCCCGCGTTTGAGCGGGCGCAGGCGATAGCTGATCTGGCTGTGCTGACCGGGTTGCAGCGCAACATTTAGCGGCAGGTTTTCGAAACTCAGGCCATCGGGCACATGGTCGAAAATCTGAATGTTCAATGGCTCGGCAAAATCATGTTCAACCTTGAGCTGCACCTCTCCCCAACGTCCTAATGCGAGGCTGCCGGGCATCTGTCGCGTGATCCGCACGGTGGGCAAACGCTTGAGGCGCAACGCGTCGAGCATCGCCAACGCCAGCAGTGCCAGCAGCAACCCCCAGTTGATCGACAGCAGACTGGCCGGGAGCTCGATCTGCAAGGCCTGCAAAGTGCCGAGCACGATGCCGATGGCCAGCAGCACGGCGACCCAACTCAATAACAGTTTGGAGGGCTTCATGATCTGACACCGTGTTGTCTGCAGAAAAGATCGCAGCCTTCGGCAGCTCCTACTGAGGAATGCGCTCGATGTAGGAGCTGCCGAAGGCTGCGATCTTTTGACCTTTTCAGGAGTGTCACAGGCGCGGCGCCGGAATCTGATCGAGCAGTTGTTGCAGCACCTGATCGACTTGCAGGCCTTCGATGTCCAGCTCCGGGGCAATGCGCACGCGATGGCGCAACACCGCCAGCGCGCAGCCCTTGATGTCATCCGGAATCACGAACTCACCGCCGCGTAACAAGGCCCGGGCGCGGGCGCAACGTACCAGTGCAATCGAGGCGCGCGGCCCGGCACCGAGGGTCAGGCCTGGCCAGGTGCGGGTGCTGCGCGCCAGGCGAACGGCGTAATCGAGCACCTGATCGTCCAGCGGCAAATCACTGGCAATGCGCTGCAAGGCTTGCACGTCCTTGGCTTGCAGCACGGTGCGCAACGGCTGCACATCAAGCATGTCGGCGCGGGTCGAGCGACTGACCTGCCGCACCATGTTCAGCTCCTGATCCGCATCGGGGTAGTCCATGCGCACCTTGAGCATGAAGCGGTCGAGTTCGGCTTCCGGCAGTGGGTAGGTGCCTTCCTGTTCGATCGGGTTCTGCGTCGCCAGCACCATAAACGGCTGAGCGATCGGCAGGGCGCGTCCTTCCAGTGTGACCTGGCGCTCCTGCATCGCTTCGAGCAGCGCTGCCTGGGTTTTCGCCGGGGCGCGGTTGATCTCGTCGGCCAGCAGCAGATTGGTGAACAACGGGCCTTTGCGCAGCTTGAATTGCTCGGTGTGCAGGTCGTACACGGCGTGGCCAGTGACGTCGCTGGGCATCAGGTCGGGAGTGAATTGAATGCGTGCGAATTCGCCGCCAAAGCAACGCGCCAACGCCCGCACCAGCAAGGTCTTGCCCAGTCCGGGAACGCCTTCGAGCAGCACGTGGCCACCAGCGATCAACGCCGTCAGCACGTCGTCGATGACTGCGTCCTGGCCGATTATCGCTTTGCGCAATTCGCTGCGCACCGCTTGCGCCAGTTGACTGGCGCGCTGGCGTTGCTGGGCGGCGTGGCTGGCGCTGCCGGGCTCGATCTGTTCAGTCATAGCGTGTTCCTCAAGGTTTGCAGGTGGGCGACCTGGCGGCAGAAATCGGCGCTGGACATCCGCCGGTTCGGCACCGGGCTCAAGGCCTGGCTGATGGCGCGGGTGGGTTGTCGGGTCAGGCGCGACAACGCCAGCCATTGTTCGGCAACGTTCAATTGATCAAAACCGGGATGGCGGCGACGGGCGCGGCGTAATACGTCTTGTTGCAGAGCCTGCAACAGCGCTTGCTGACCGTTGTGCCGAAGCATGAAATCGGCACTGGCGCGCAAGTGTTCCTGCAACTGCCGGCGGCCATTCGGGGCTGGCGCCTGAAGCGGGCCATGGCGCACGCCGGCCTGCCAGAGCCACAAGCCGATCAGCGCAAGCAGGGCGACGATGGCTTGCGGGAAATAGCGCCAGAGCAGCGTCAGCAAGCCATCGTGCTCGCTGTTGTAGATCAGCGTGACGTCGGTGTCGGCGCTCAGATACCAGAGCAGCCAGGCGTTGTCGTACTGGGCGATCGCCGTGGTTTTCCATAACTCGGCATCGGTGACCACAGTGATCGAACCGAGGCTGTAGGCCAGTTGCATCATGTGCGTAGCCTTGGCGCTGTTGGCCCAGGCTTGCGCAAGATTCTTCGGGTCGTCGAGGTGGAAGTCGGTGTCGAACCCGGCGTAGGCCGGGGCGTCTTCGTCCTCCAGATACAACCTGGTCAATTTCGGGTACGGATCCTTCTCTTGATCGGCGGGCGAATCCTTCAGATCCTTGCTCAGTGATTGATGCAGTTGCACCCGATCCAGCAACAGGTCGTTGCTTTGTTTTGCCTGTTCATCCCACAACGATTCGGCAACGAACACCAGCCGTCCGCCAGCCCGCGTCCAGTTCAATACTTGATCGACCTGACGCGGGGTCATTCGAGAGCGCTCGTTGAACAGCAGCAGGGTGTGCCCGTGCGGTTCGATATCCGGCAGCACCGCAAGGCTTTCGGCATGGCTGACGTTGATGCCGCGCTCACGCAAGAACATTTCCGCCGCCAGATAGGGATTGGCCTGTGCGGCGGGCGATGGGCCGTGATCGATCTGTTCCTGATAAGGCTTGGCGGCAAGGAAGAGAAAAACCCCCAGCGCACTCAGCAGCGCGATGATCAATGCGCCGACCCACCACAGCGTGCGCCGATTCAACGGGACGCTCCATGGCCGAATAACGCGCGCCAGCCATCGCACAATTCCTGTTGCAGGTGCATCGCCGGTACGCGATGCCCGTAGGCCATGTTCTGCCAATGGGTGGTCAGGGTGCGGCTGAACGCAAGCAGCTCCGGACGCTGGAGTTGTTCGACCCGCGCCAGCACCTGATTTTCGGTGTCGGCGGCTTTCAGGGTCAGATCAAAGTCGTGGAGCAAGTGGCTGAGCAATCCCCGATAGAGCAGGCTCAGGGCCGCGCGTGGCTGACTCTGCCAGAGTTGTTCGGCGTGGGCGGCGATATCGTCGGGCAAGGTGTCGCGGTTCAGATCCAGGCCGAAGGCTTGCTGCGGCGCGGGCCGTTTTGCCCGGGCGGGCAGGGCCGGACGGCGGCTGACGAACGCTTGCAGAAACTCGCGGTAACGCCAGATCAGCCAGCCAAGCGCAGCGATCAATGTGCCCCACAGCAATACTTCGATGATCGTGGCCAAGGCGTTGAAGTGCTGGCCATCCAGCCAACCCAGCAGGGTTTTGAGCCACTGTGGGGCTTCACCGGGTTGTTCTTCTTTGGCGGTGTTTGCCGGGTCATCGCCAAAGCGGTAACGGGTGACGGATTCCGGGTTCTTGAAGGGCGGTTGTTCGAGCAGTGCCTTGATGCTGTCGCGTGATGCCTGACTGGTCAGTGGCTGATTCAACAGACGGGGAGCGTCCGGTGCATCAACGGGCTCGGCAGCCCACACCGATTGAACATTCGGCAGCAACAGACACACCGCCAGCAGCACGCCGAGCACGCTGCTGTTCAGCCGTTGGCGCAAGCGCCGGAACACCAGTTCAATGTCCCACGCTTCCAGTTGCGTGCGCCGGTTCAGATAGAGGCTGAACCCGCAGGCCACGTAGATCGGCTCCCACACCACCAGCACCAGCGCATAAAAGGCATTGGTCAGGTGCTCCAGCCAGCGCCAGTCGTTATCCGCCGCGAGAATCAGTGACTGCCAGTCCCAATCGGTTTCAATCTGCTGCGGCAACAGCAGGTAGAACAGCACCAACAGGCCGATCCACAGCGCCGTTTCCAGATGCACGCCGATGATGGTCAGCCACTGCGCGGCGCCGGCGTTACGTTGCAGCAGCACTTGCAGACGTTGCTGCCGTGCACTGCCGTCCAGGCCTTCGAGTTGCACCACGGGCATCAGGAAACTGCGGCTGAAACTCAACCGTCGCCAAGTCAGGCTGGCCAGCAATTGTGGCTTGAGCAGCCGCGGCCACTCGCGCAGGGCCTGCTTGAGCGTCGGGGTTTCGCCGAACAGGGCTTTGGACAGTATGTACAGCGGCAGGCGTTCGTAGGCCGGCTTCAGCCACCAGAAGATAAACACCGCCAGTGACGGCGAGTCCCATAGCAACACGCTCAACAAGGCGAACAGCGGCAGGGTGACGATTGCCCAACTGGTCATCAACAGGCGCCGGTGTTGCTGGCTCATGAGCACGCCCAGATCCATGGCTTCCCAAGTGCTGCGCGGGCGGATCACCACGGTGGCGTCACTCAGGCGCATGACGGGTCCTTCCGGCGAAGAGCAAATAGATCGCGACCAATATCCACAGACCGGCGCCGACCAGGTATTTGGTGAGCGGCGTGACGCTGGTTTTCGACGACCAGTACGCTTCGATGAACGCTGCGATCAGCAAGAACAGCATGACCCCACAGATCAGCAACACGCTCTTGCGTGCGGCGCGTTTCAACGCTTCGGCGCGGGTCAGGCGTCCCGGCGCGATCAATGCCCAGCCCAGTTCCAGCCCCGCGGCGCCAGCCAAGGCGATGGCGGTCAGTTCAAAAGCGCCATGAGCGATGACGAATGACCAGAAGGTCTGGCCGAAACCGATTTCACTCAGGTGCCCGGCCACCGCGCCGATCACCAGACCGTTGTAGAACAGGAAAAATGCGCTGCCCACGCCCATCAGCAAACCGCTGGCGAACGTCTGAAAGGCAATGCCGATGTTGTGCATCACGTAATACCCGAACATCATCCAGTCTTCGCTGGCAGCTCGCTCGGCCGGGCGCCCGAGGTGGCCGGCCACCGGGTCATACATGCCTTGCATTTCACGCACTTGATCGGCGGGGATGAGGTTGTAAACCAACTCGGGGAAAACGTAGACCAGCACGCCGACGCCGATCAGGCTGCCAAAAAACAGCAGGCCGGCAACCAGCACGAAGGGCCATTCGCTGCGCACCAGTCGGGGGAAGTCGGCGAGGATGAAGCCGATCAGGTTGGCGCCCAGTCGACTGCGATGCCGGTAAAGTTGTTGATGGCCGCGCAGCACCTGTTGTTGCAGAGAGTCGATGAGAAAACTGCTGTAGCCGCGTTCCTGCGCCAGCGCCAGGTGTTGGCAAAGGCGTCGATAAGCCTTGGGAAAACCCGCCACTTGCGAGGTTTCCTTGCCCCGTTCGAGGCGTTCAAGGGCCAGCGCAAAGCGCTCCCATTCGGCCTTGTGGCGACTTTCGAAAAGACTTTGCTTCATGCCGGGCCCAACAAACCGCGAGCGATCCCGTTGAGTTCGGCGACGGCTTTGGGGGCGGAAATATGCAGCGGCTGGGCCAGCAAACCGGCCAGTTCATTGACCCGTGCGGGTGTCAGTTCACCTTGGCGTTCCGCAAACCCGAGCACGGCACGTTGCTCGCTCAGGGTGAGCGGCACAGGCGCACGGCGGGGTTCGGCGTCGGGTAATTGCGGGCGGGTCAGCGGGCGTTCGCTGTACACCACCAGCGTACCGGCGGCGATATCGCCCAGACGTTTGAAGGTCGGGTGTTGCAGGCAACTGATGGCGCCGAGGAAGTAGCCGAACGGCAGGAGGTCGACAAAGCGCAGCAGGTTGCGCAGCAAGGAGGCCGACCAGCCGATGGGGGTGCCGTCGTCGTGCACCACCCGCAACCCCATCCATTGTTTACCCGGCGAGCGTCCCTGACGCAGCACTTCGAACAGCACCATGTACCACCAGCTGATCGCAAACAACAGCAGCGAGCCAAGGCCCATGCCGAGTCTGCCGAGCAACGCCAGCACAATAAACAGCACGCCCATGATCAAGCCACGAATCCCCAGATCGATCGCGAAAGCGATGGCCCGCACCATCAACCCGGCCGGACGCAACGGCAAGTCGATACCCTCCGGCGTTTCGACCTGATGCCGCGTATCCAGTGGCGGGGCCAGCGGTGCTTTCCTTGGCGGTGCTGTGGGCTCGAGCATGGGCTACCTGATGTTCGCCTGTTCGGGATGCAAGTGGGCCGATGCTAGCAGCCTCTCGGGGGAAAACGACATAACTATGTATTGCACATCGTGTGTTGCCCGGTGGTTCAATGACGCGTGGCTGGCCGCGAGCGCGGTTGAGCGCCTAGACTTCGCCGATCTTCAGTTCAGGAACCGCCCGTGACTTCCATCTTCTGGTACGACTACGAAACCACCGGCATCAATCCCCGTTGCGACCGGCCGCTGCAGGTTGCCGGGATTCGCACCGACCACGAGCTCAACGAAATCGACGAGCCGGTCAATCTCTACTGCCAGCCCAGCGAAGACATCCTGCCGCACCCGGCTGCGTGCGCGATCACTGGTATTACCCCGAGCCAGCTCGCCGAAAAGGGTTTGAGCGAAGCCGATTTCATGACCCGGGTACACGCGCAACTGGCCGCGCCCGGCACGTGTGGCGCGGGTTACAACACCTTGCGTTTCGACGACGAGATGACGCGCTACAGTTTGTATCGCAATTTCTTCGACCCGTACGCGCGCGAATGGCAGGGCGGCAACAGTCGCTGGGACTTGATCGACGTGGTGCGTGCCGCGTATGCCTTGCGTCCGGACGGGCTGGTCTGGCCGACCGATGACGAGGGGCGGGTGACCCTCAAGCTCGAGCGTCTGACAGCCGCCAACAACATTGATCACGGGCATGCCCACGAAGCGTTGTCGGACGTGCGCGCAACCATCGCGCTGGCGCGGTTGATCCGTGAAAAGCAGCCAAAGCTGTACGACTGGCTGTTCCAGATGCGCAGCAAGCAAAAAGTCATGGATCAGATTCGCCTGCTTCAGCCGATGGTGCATATCAGCGGACGCTTCTCGGCGGCGCGCAGTTATGTCGGTGTGGTACTGCCGCTGGCCTGGCACCCGAAAAACCGCAACGCCTTGATCGTCTGCGACTTGCACCTCGATCCGCAGGGCTTGCTCGATCTGGATGCGCAAACCCTGCGCCAGCGCCTGTACACCCGCCGTGATGATTTGCTGGAAGGCGAGTTGCCGGTACCGCTCAAGCTGATTCACATAAACCGTTGCCCGGTGGTGGCACCGCTGACGGTATTGCGTGCCCAGGATCAGCAAAGGCTGGGTCTGGACATGGCGCTTTATCAGGAACGAACGCTGCGACTAACTGACGCACAACAAGTTTTGAAAGATAAAGTTGCGGCGATTTATGCCAGTGAAGATTTCACCCCGAGCGAGGATCCGGAACAACAGTTGTACGACGGATTTATCGGTGACCGCGACCGGCGTCTATGTGAGCAAGTCAGAGCGGCTGATCCTGCTCAATTGGCGCAAGAGCAATGGCCTTTCGATGATGAACGTTTGCCTGAATTACTTTTTCGATATCGAGCACGCAACTTTCCAGAGACGTTGAATCCTGAAGAGCAGGAGCGCTGGCAAATATTTTCTCGGCAGCGTTTGTCCGAGCCTGAATGGGGTGCACCCAATACCTTGAAATCTTTTACGCAGGCCGCAGAGCAATGGTTGCTAAGTGCGACACCGATGCAGAAAGAGGTGCTCAATGAATGGCAGAATTATGTCCAGGCATTACGCAAACGTTTGAATCTTTGAAATCGAACATGCCCGGGAGCAAATTCCATGCATAAAAAAACGCCAGCATTCGCTGGCGTTTCTTTTTTCGCGGATCGCTCTGCGAAGGCGTTGCGGCTTAGCCCAGCAGGGTAGCCCAGCCTTCAACCACGTCACCGCCCCACTTGGCTTTCCACTCTTTCAGAGTTTTGTGGTTGCCACCTTTGGTTTCGATGACTTCGCCGTTGTGCGGGTTTTTGTATTGTTTAACTTTGCGAGCACGCTTGGTGCCGGTAGTTTTTACTGCGCCGCCGCGTGGTGCTTTGGTTTTCGATTCCGGATCCAGCAGCGCGATGATGTCACGCAGGGATTTGGAGTATTCGCCCATCAGGGTGCGCAGTTTGCCTTCGAATTCCAGCTCGGTTTGCAGTTTGTCGTCTTGCGACAGGTTCTTCAAACGGGCTTGCAGCTCTTTGATTGCTTCTTCGGTGGCGCGATATTCGTTGATCAAGGACATGATTACTACCTTAGTAGAGTGCTGAATTGCAGGGGACAGTGGCGCAATAATAGTCAGGCTGTTTCATCAAGTAAACATTTAACCGGGTTTTTTATTTAAATGAGTTACAAGAATTAGCAGCGAATTGAATGTTCAGTTAAATAGTGTGATGCAGTCATCACAGATATTCACAGTGCCCTGCACAAAAGGAGTCATTGATTTGTCGTCAAGTTGACGGTGGGCCCGTCAAAAAAAGCCCTGCTGCGGGGCCGGACGCACGCCCGCGTTCATCAATACTGCAGTTTTCCTGCGCAGTCGCTAGAATGGCGGCCTTTGCGAAGTTCTGGAGTTACCCCCTCATGCGCACTTTTCGGCTGGTGATTTCTTGCCCGGACCGCGTTGGCATCGTTGCCAAAGTCAGTAATTTTCTGGCATCCCACAACGGCTGGATCACCGAAGCGAGCCACCACTCGGACAATCAGGTTGGCTGGTTCTTCATGCGTCACGAGATTCGTGCCGATTCGCTGCCGTTCGGTATTGAAGTATTGCGCGAGAAGTTTGCGCCAATTGCCGAAGAGTTCTCGATGGACTGGCGCATCACCGATACCGAGCAGAAGAAACGCGTGGTGTTGATGGCCAGCCGCGAATCCCACTGCCTGGCTGACCTGCTGCACCGCTGGCACAGCGATGAGCTGGACTGCGAAATATCCTGCGTGATTTCCAATCATGACGATCTGCGCAGCATGGTCGAGTGGCACGGCATTCCTTATTACCATGTGCCGGTCAATCCGCAGGACAAGGAACCGGCCTTCGCCGAAGTGTCGCGTCTGGTCAAACAGCACGACGCCGAAGTTGTAGTGCTGGCGCGCTACATGCAAATCCTGCCGCCGGCGCTGTGCCGCGAATATGCGCACCAGGTCATCAATATTCACCACAGCTTCCTGCCGTCGTTCGTCGGCGCCAAGCCTTATCACCAGGCGTCCCTGCGTGGCGTGAAGCTGATCGGCGCGACCTGCCATTACGTGACCGAAGAGCTGGATGCCGGCCCGATCATCGAGCAGGACGTTGTGCGCGTCAGCCACAGCGACAGCATCGAAGACATGGTGCGTTTCGGTCGTGACGTCGAGAAGATGGTTCTGGCGCGCGGTCTGCGTTATCACCTCGAAGATCGAGTGCTGGTGCACGGCAACAAGACTGTGGTGTTCTGATCGAACTCACGCATGCTTGAAAAAGGAAGGGCCTGGGCGTTCAATCGTCCATGCCCTTTTTTGTATAAATCCCTTTGCCGTTTTTTGATCCGAGGAAAAGCCATGAGCGATCCACTGGACAAAGCCACTTCCAAAGCACCCGCTACGTTGGGCGAGGGTTGTTTGAGTCGCTATGACCCGGATGACATGAGCCCGGAGGATGGCACCGAGTTTCCCGGTGCGGCCGAGTTGTGGGAGCAGTTGCAGGATGAGTCCGAAGTTAAGGACGGGAAGAGCTGAAAGATCGTCCGAACGCGGCCCGAGCCCTCGGCAGCTCACATTTGGAATGTGATCCCCCTGTAGGAGCTACCGCAGGCTGCGATATTCTAAGCTTGACGCACCTTCATCAGCTTCCTCAGCAACGGTCGCCCCAGCATCATCAGAAACACCGGCCCACCGACCACCAGATAGAAATAAAACGTCACCACCCGCCAGATCAGAATCGCCGCCGCTGCTGTCGATTTGCCGACCATCGGTGCCAGCAGCGCCGCCGAGGTCAATTCCGCAGCGCCCGCGCCACCGGGCAACAGACTGAACTGCCCGGCGCCCAGCGAAAGCATCTGCACCAGAAAACTCCAGGCCCACTGCAAGTCCGCTCCCAAACCGCGCAATGCCAGATACAGCACGCTGTAGCGCAGCAGCCAATGCACACAGGTCAGGGCGAAGACTTTGCTCAAGGTTTGCCATGGCAATTTCAGCGTATCGATAAATGCCGCGAGAAAATGCAGCAGCTTGCGTGCCCAGCGGCGACGGGTGTCGGCGCGCACGTTCATGCGGGCCAGCAACCGGCCGCTCAGGCGAATCAGTCGGCGATGGTAGCGCGCCAGCAGCACACAACTGCACAAACCGCCGAACAGCGACACGGCGCTGATAATCAGCAGCCATTCCATGCGGTCACTGAGGTGTTGAAACAGCGCGTAAATCAGAATGCCGCTCAGGGCGCAGAGAAAAAACAGCAGATCGCTGAGTTGATCCATGGCAAACACCGCGCTGCCCCGGGCCGGCCGTACGCCGCAGCGGGCCAACAGCGCCATGATCGTCAGCGGTCCTCCGCTGCCGCCGGGTGTCGCGCAATAAGCGAACTCGGCCGCCATGACTACGCCCAGGCTTTTCAGCGGCGTGACGCGGTCACGTTGATCGCCGAGCAACAAACGCAGGCGCAAGGTGTTGATGCCCCAGCACAGCAGAATCATGCCGAACATGATCAGCAGCCATTGCAGCGGAAAGCTGTGCAGGCGCGCCCAGATTTCACTGCCACCGAGCAGCAGCGGAATCAGCACCGCAGCGAGCAGGCCGACCAACAGCACAATGCCGCGGTTCATGCGGCGTGTTCCAGTTGACCGCTCTGTTGGGCCAGCCAGTTGATTTTGGTCATCGGTACTCGTCCATCCGTCAGTAGCCGTTCGAGGGTATTAAGCCAATATTCGCGGGAGAACCCGTGGCGCATGTCCACGGGGTGCAATCCTAGCCGAATCACCGGCGCTTGGCGCCAGCGCTGTTCACGTTGCTCGCTGAGGATTTTTGAAAGGCCACGACGCCAGGCACTGCGGGCACTCCAGACCAGGCCCGGCGCGTCGATCGGGGTGAAATCCGGCAGACGATACAGATGCTGGGGATCACTGGTATAGCGCAACGGTAATGCGGCCAGCGCCTGGCGCGTGCCTTCGCTCATCAACCAGGCCGGGGCAACGAAACCGTGCAATGGCCAGTCGTAGCGCTGGAACATTTCAATGCCGGCGCGCAGACGGGCGAGGGCGGCCTCGTGGGACAAACGATAGAACTCGCCTTCATGGGTATAGATGCGGCGCATGAACCAGTCGCGCGGCGTACGCGGTCGAGGCTCCTGGTCATCATGGAAAAAACCGTGAAGGGCCAATTCATCGCCACGGGCGACGCGCTCGCTCAGAAGTCGACGAAAATCCGCGTGTGCGTCGAGGTTGTCGTGGCGATGAAAGTCCGGCACCACCAGCCAGGTCATCGGCACGTTGCCCAGTGCATCGACTGCCTCGACAAACGGTTGGTAATCCGCCCAGGTCGATGGCGCCACGTCGTGCAACACCAGCAGCACAGCGGGGTGGTTGATGAGATCAGCCATTAGCCACCCGAGGGATCGCGTGGCCGAGGACAGCGTGGTAGTGACTCAGCAGGCTGTCGACCACGGTGTCCCAGGCGTAATGGCATTCGACATGTTGGCGCGCCTGAACACCGAGTTTGTTAACGCCGCGACTGAACAATTCGCGCACGGCATTGGCCATCGCCTGAGGGTTATTCGGTGCGCAGAGCAGGCCGCAGGAATCGGCGACTATTTCTTCAAACGCCCCGGCCGCCACCGCCACGACGGGAATGCCGCAAGCCATGGCCTCAAGGATCACCAGGCCGAAAGTTTCCTGATCACCGGCGTGCAGCAGCGCATCGGCACTGGCCATCAGTCGCGCAACGGTCGGTGCCGTGCAGAATTCATTGATGACACTGACGTTGTCCGGCACCACAGCAGGCATCGACGAGCCGACCAGCAGCAGGTGATAGCGCGGGCCGAGGCGCTGCATGCATTTGAGCAGCACCGGCAGGTTTTTCTCTTTCGAACCACGCCCGGCAAAGATCAGCAGGCGCGTGTCTTCATCGATCCCCAGTTCGGCGCGCAGGCCCGAATCACGGGCGTCAGGGTTGAAAGTTTGCAGATCGACACCCAGCGGTTGCACGAAGACGTTACGCACGCCGAGGCCGATAAGCTTGTCTGCCATGACCTGGCTCGGCGCGAGAACCCGGTCAAAGTTGCCGTAGAGCTTGGTGACGTAAGCCTCGATATTCGGCGTGACCCATTGGCCCATGCGGTTACTGACCAATAGCGGCAGGTCGGAATGATAAAAGCCGATCACCGGCACATCCAGTTGTCGCCGGGCATCCAGAGCGGCCCACGCCGTGAGGTACGGATCGCCGACTTCGATCAGATCCGGCTGCAAATCCTGAAGGACATTTCGCCACGGGGCCAGGCGTACCGGAAAGCGATAACCCTTGCCGAAGGGCAGGGCGGGAGCGGGAACCGTGTAGACACCATCGTGTTCGCCGAATTTCGCGCCGGGGATCAGCAAGCTGTGGCGAGTACCGGACTTGATACCCAGTCGGCGGTGCTTGGCATCCAGATAAGTACGCACGCCGCCGCTGGCCGGGGCGTAGAACATGGTGATGTCGGCAATGTGCACGGTGATGGTCCCTGCGCTGTTGTTCTCCCTTGGTTGACCTTTATCCGCAAGGGATGTTCGGTCGGGATTGCTGGCAGGGGTGTCATTGAGGTTTTGAGGCGTTTGAAAGGACGCCTTCGCGAGCAAGCTCGCTCCCACAGGGGAATGCATTACAACTGTGGGAGCGAGCTTGCTCGCGAAGAGGCCGGCAGGTGCGCCTTAAATGCGGAAACTGCCCACCAATTGCGTCAACCGCGAAGCCTGCTGCTCCAGATCCGAACACGCACGCAGTGTTGCGTGCAGGTTCTCCACGCCTTCCTGGTTCAGCGTGTTGATCTCGGTGATGTCGACGTTGATCGACTCGACCACCGCGGTCTGCTCCTCGGTCGCGGTCGCCACCGACTGGTTCATCCCGTCGATCTCGCCAATCCGTTGAGTCACGCTGTTAAGACGCTCACCGGCAAGGTTGGCGATCTCGACGCTGTCCTGGCTGTGGCGCTGGCTCTCACTCATGGTGCTCACCGATTCCCGCGCGCCGACTTGCAGTTCCTCGATCATGGTCTGCACTTGCTGCGCCGATTCCTGCGTGCGGTGCGCCAGATTACGCACTTCATCCGCCACCACGGCGAAACCACGACCGGCCTCACCGGCACGCGCCGCTTCAATGGCCGCGTTGAGCGCCAGCAGGTTGGTTTGCTGGGAAATACTGGTGATGACTTCGAGAATCTGCCCGATGTTCACTGTTTTGCTGTTCAGCGACTCGATGTTGCTGCTCGACGCACTGAGCATGCTCGACAGTTGATTCATCGCCTTGATGCTGCGGTCCACCACTTGCTGGCCGTCTTCGGCGAGGCCGCGGGCGTCGCTGGCCTGATTCGACGCCTGGGCGGCATTGCGGGCAATTTCCTGTGCGGCGGCGCCGAGCTGATTGATCGCGGCAGCGACACTGCTGGTGCGCGAAGCCTGCTGATCGGAGTTGTACATCGACGAATTCGACGCAGCGACCACGCGCAGGGCGACTTCGTTGACTTGGCCGGTGGCCGACGACACTTCGCGGATCGAGCCGTGAATCCGCTCGACGAAGCGGTTGAACGCCGTACCCAGCACACCAAATTCATCGTTATTGACGATGGTCAGGCGCTTGGTCAGGTCACCTTCGCCATCGGCGATGTCTTCCATGGCGCGGGTCATGACGTGCAAAGGCTGGATCAGGATGCGGATCAACATGCTGAGCAGGGCAAGGATGATGCCGACGGCGATGATGGTCGCAATGACTGCCGAGGCGCGGAATTCGCTGAGCATCGCGAAGGCCTGGTCCTTGTCCACCGACAGGCCGATGTACCAGTTCACCGACGGCAGGCCTTTGATCGGCGCGAAGGTGACGATGCGGGTTTTGCCATCGACGGTGACTTCACTGAAGTCGCTGCTGATGCGCGGGGTGTCCTGTGGATAAGCTTCCTTGAGTGATTTCATCACCAGGGCTTTGTCCGGGTGCACCAGAATCTTGCCGTCGGCGCTGACTAGGAACACATAACCCATGCCGTCGAAATCCCGGGCGGCGAGGGTGTCGACCAGTGATTGCAGGCTCAGGTCGCCGCCGACCACGCCGACGCTCTGGCCGGATTTTTTCGAGGCGGTGGCGACAGATATGATCAGTTGGCCGGTGGCCGCGTCGATGTACGGTTCGGTCAAGGTCGAGGTGCTGCTGCTCTCGGCACCTTTATACCAAGGGCGAACCCGCGGATCGAAACCGTCGGGCATCTTCACGTCCGGGCGGATGGTGAAGTGGCCGGTGGCATCGCCCAGATAGGTGGCCATAAACGTCGAAGTCAGGGTTTTCTGTTCCAGCAAACTGGCGACGTTGGCGGGTTCGGGGTTGATGGCAATGTTCTGGGCGGCGTTTTCGACCAGCATAATGCGGCCGCTGAGCCAGGTCTGGATGCTGCCGGCAGTGACTTCGCCCATCTCATTGAGATAGTTGTCCAGGTCTTCACGAATCGCGTTGCGCTGTAGCCAGTCGTTGTAAAGCGTAAACGAGGCAAAAGCGGCGATGACGATGAGGGCGGCGGCAAGCAAAATTTTATGGCTGAAGCGCAGATTTTTGTTCATGGCTTGGGGTTCCGCTAAGGTCTTAATGTCCTGGGCGTGCTTTTATAAAGACGCGCAATATGGGCAAAGGTGAATAAAAGCTGATATTTCCGTCTCTCCTTAGGGAAATGTCCTACCGACTTTTCAGTCAGGTCTACGCCTTTATCTATCGGCCATCGCGCATTAAAGATTAACCATTGGGTGACAAAATGCCTGACTCATCGCAACTCGTAATCGGCGCCGATCTCGCCGGGCAACCGATCGCACAGGCCATGCGCCTGGCAAACCGTCACGGCCTTATCGCCGGCGCCACCGGTACCGGTAAAACCGTGACCTTGCAGCGCTTGGCCGAAGCCTTCAGCGACGCCGGCGTCGCTGTATTTGCGGCCGACATCAAGGGCGACCTGTGCGGCCTCGGTGCTGCGGGCAACCCTCAGGGCAAGGTCGCCGAGCGCATCGCCGGGATGCCTTGGCTCAATCATCAGCCCCAGGCTTATCCGGTGACGTTGTGGGATATCCACGGCGAGTCCGGTCATCCATTGCGCACTACGTTGAGCGAAATGGGCCCACTGTTGATCGGCAGTCTGCTGGAGCTCACCGACAGTCAGCAGTCGGCGCTGTATGCCGCATTCAAGGTCGCGGATCGCGAAGGGCTGTTGTTGCTGGATCTGAAGGATCTGAAAGCGCTGCTCAACCACCTCAAGGACAACCCGCAGTTGTTGGGCGAAGATGCGGCGCTGATGACCACCGGTTCCAGTCAGGCGCTGTTGCGCCGTCTGGCAACCCTGGAGCAGCAGGGCGCCGAGGCCCTGTTCGGCGAGCCGGCGCTGCAGCTCGAAGACATCCTGCAACCGGCCGCCGATGGCCGTGGGCGCATTCATCTGCTGGATGCCAGTCGTCTGGTGCACGAGGCACCGAAGGTGTATGCGACGTTCCTGTTGTGGCTGCTCGCCGAATTGTTCGAGCAGTTGCCGGAGCGCGGCGATGCCGACAAACCGCTGCTGGCGCTGTTTTTCGATGAGGCGCATTTGCTGTTCGGCGATACCCCGAAGGCGTTGCAGGAACGGCTGGAGCAAGTGGTGCGGTTGATCCGTTCCAAAGGCGTGGGTGTGTATTTCGTCACTCAATCGCCAGCCGACTTGCCGGACGATGTGCTGGCGCAGTTGGGCCTGCGCGTTCAGCACGGCTTGCGCGCGTTCACCGCCAAAGAGCAGAAATCCCTGCGCGCGGTGGCGGACGGCTTCCGGCCGAATCCGGCATTTGACAGTCTGTCGGTGCTGACCGAGTTGGGGATCGGCGAGGCGCTGGTCGGCACGCTCACGGAAAAAGGCACGCCGGAAATGGTTCAGCGCGTACTGGTGGCGCCACCGCAGTCGCGAATCGGGCCGCTGACGGAAACCGAGCGCACGGTGCTGATTGCCGGGTCACCGTTCAAAGGGCGCTATGACAAACCGATTGATCGCGAGTCGGCTTATGAAATCCTGATGGGGCGTAAAGGGTTGGCGCCGGATGCAGAGGCACCCGCGGGCAAACCAGCGGCCGAGGAACCGAGCCTGGCTGATCGTGCCGGGGAGTTTCTCGGCACGGCGGCGGGCCAGGCGTTGAAATCGGCAATGCGCCAGGCAGCCAACAACCTGGGTAAACAACTGGTGCGTGGCTTGATGGGCTCCCTGCTCGGCGGCAGCAAACGCCGCTAAAAGCAAAGATCGCAGCCTGCGGCAGCTCCTACAGGGGATTGCATTCCAACTGTAGGAGCTGCCGCAGGCTGCGATCTTTTGATCTTGCTTTCAGGTTTTGTCTTTGGCGTGCGCCGCCAATCGCTCCAGTGCCGCGCGCAAGCCCGGGTCACTGATGCCGTCCGCCGTGGCCTGAATGGTCGCCGCCGCGTTCGTCGACAGGTCCATCGTGTGCCCGGTCGCCCCGCGCTGAACCGTCGGCGGCTGCACCTTGAACAGAATCCGCGTCAGGCTGGCGAACTCATCGAACATCTGCAATTGCCGTTGCAGGCGTTTTTGCTGATAACGCAGACGCGTGGCCCAGTGGCCATCGGTCACGATCAACAGCAGATTGCCTTCACGCCACGACGCCACATGGCAATGTTCGCGGGCGGCGGGTTGCAGTTGGCTTTCGAGCAGGCGTTGCAGATGACCCAGTCGATGGGCATGGCCGAGGATGGCTTTGAGCGGCTTGGCTTCGCGTAGCAAAACGGCGGGTGCTTTGGCCGTAAGAGGGCGAAATGCCATGATCGAACACCTGAAGTAACAGAAGCGCCATGGTAGCAGAAAGCACCGAAATCACTCGCCCATTGCTTTTGCCCCTGCTTTACCCATTAAATCAACGACTAACTTCTTTCCCTTGTGGGTTGAAGTTGAGCAAAACGCCCTTATTTTAAGTGAGCCCCGTCAAAGCGCAGTGCCAGCATCGTGGAACATCGCCACTTTCCTCACCACCGTTTCCGGGTAGAATGCTCGTTCGCATGCGGCCATGAGGGCTGCTCGGGCGACTCACGGGGCCGCCCTCCATCCCTTTAGTGTGGAAGATCTGCCGATATGTTTGCGCCTTTGTTAAAGAAACTTTTTGGAAGCAAGAACGAGCGTGAAGTCAAACGCATGCTCAAGACGGTACAGAACGTCAATGCCTTCGAAGAGCAAATGGTAGCCCTTTCGGACGATCAATTGCGCGCCAAGACTGAAGAGTTCAAAGCCCGCATCGCCAAAGGGGAAACCCTCGACAAGCTGTTGCCAGAAGCCTTTGCGGTTGCCCGCGAAGCCGGCAAGCGTGTCATGGGCATGCGCCACTTCGACGTGCAACTCGTCGGTGGCATGACCTTGCACGAAGGCAAGATCGCCGAAATGCGCACCGGTGAGGGTAAAACCCTCGTGGCGACCCTGGGTGTTTACCTCAACGCACTGTCCGGCAAGGGCGTGCACGTTGTGACGGTGAACGACTACCTGGCGCGTCGTGATGCCAACTGGATGCGCCCGCTGTATGAATTCCTCGGCCTGACCGTCGGCGTCGTGACGCCGTTCCAGCCGCCGGAAGAGAAGCGCCAGGCTTACGCTGCGGACATCACCTACGGCACCAACAACGAATTCGGTTTCGACTACCTGCGCGACAACATGGCGTTCAGCATGGAAGAAAAATTCCAGCGCGAACTCAATTTTGCCGTGATCGACGAAGTCGACTCCATCCTTATCGACGAAGCACGTACCCCGCTGATCATTTCCGGTCAGGCCGAGGACAGCTCCAAGCTGTACACCGAGATCAACAAACTGATCCCGCAGCTGGAACTGCACGTTGAAGAAGTCGAAGGCGAAGTCACCAAGGCTGGCCACTACACCGTTGACGAGAAGACCCGTCAGGTCGAACTCAACGAAGCCGGTCACCAGTTCATCGAAGACATGCTCACCCGCGTCGGCCTGCTGGCTGAAGGCGAGAGCCTGTACTCGGCACATAACCTGGGCCTGTTGACCCACGTTTATGCCGGTCTGCGTGCGCACAAGCTGTTCAATCGCAACATTGAATACATCGTGCAGGACGGCCAGGTCGTACTGGTCGACGAACACACCGGTCGTACCATGCCGGGCCGTCGTTTGTCCGAAGGTCTGCACCAGGCCATCGAAGCCAAAGAAGGCTTGAACATTCAGGCCGAGAGCCAGACCCTGGCATCGACCACGTTCCAGAACTATTTCCGTCTGTACACCAAGCTGTCCGGCATGACCGGTACCGCTGACACCGAAGCGTTCGAATTCCACCAGATCTATGGTCTGGAAGTGATGGTCATTCCGCCGAACAAGCCGTTGGCGCGTAAGGACTACAACGACCTGGTGTTCCTGACTGCCGAAGAGAAGTACGCGGCAATCGTTACCGACATCAAGGAAAGCATGGCTGCCGGTCGCCCGGTGCTGGTGGGTACTGCGACCATCGAAACTTCCGAGCACATGTCCGCATTGCTCGTGAAGGAAGGCATCGAACACAAGGTTCTGAACGCCAAGTTCCACGAAAAAGAAGCCGAGATCATCGCGCAGGCCGGTCGTCCGGGCGCACTGACCATCGCTACCAACATGGCCGGTCGTGGTACCGACATCCTGTTGGGCGGCAACTGGGAAGTTGAAGTTGCTTCGCTGGAAGATCCGACCCCTGAGCAAATCGCCCAGATCAAGGCCGACTGGCAGAAGCGCCATCAACAAGTGCTGGAATCCGGCGGCTTGCAGGTTATCGCGTCCGAGCGTCACGAATCCCGTCGTATCGACAACCAGCTGCGCGGCCGTGCCGGTCGTCAGGGTGATGCCGGTTCCAGCCGCTTCTACCTGTCGCTGGAAGACAGCCTGATGCGCATTTTCGCCTCTGATCGGGTGAAGAACTTCATGAAAGCCCTGGGCATGCAGCCGGGCGAAGCGATCGAGCACCGCATGGTGACCAACGCGATCGAGAAGGCGCAGCGTAAGGTTGAAGGTCGTAACTTCGACATTCGCAAGCAATTGCTTGAGTTCGATGACGTCAACAACGAACAGCGTAAAGTGATCTATCACATGCGTAACACGTTGCTGGCCGCTGACAACATTGGCGAGACCATCGCTGACTTCCGTCAGGACGTACTCAACGCCACCGTCAGCGCGCACATTCCGCCGCAATCGCTGCCAGAGCAGTGGGACGTCGCCGGTCTGGAAGCTTCGCTGCAGAGCGACTTCGGTGTGGCGCTGCCGATCCAGCAATGGCTCGACGAAGACGATCACCTGTACGAAGAAACCCTGCGCGAGAAGCTCATGACCGAGCTGATGGCCGCGTACAACGAGAAAGAAGATCAGGCCGGTGCCGAGGCACTGCGCTCCTTCGAGAAGCAAATCGTTCTGCGCGTGCTGGATGATCTGTGGAAAGACCACCTGTCGACCATGGATCACCTGCGTCACGGCATCCACCTGCGTGGCTATGCCCAGAAAAACCCGAAGCAGGAATACAAGCGCGAGTCGTTCACGCTGTTCTCCGAGCTGCTCGATTCGATCAAGCGCGACTCGATCCGTGTGCTGTCGCACGTTCAGGTCCGCCGCGAAGATCCGGAAGCCGAAGAGCAACGTCTGCGTCAGGAAGCCGAAGCACTGGCCGCCCGCATGCAGTTCGAACACGCCGAAGCGCCAGGTCTGGAGCAACCGGAATTGCTCGGTGAAGAGGTCGATGTGGCCCTCGCCACCGCCCCGGTTCGCAACGAGCAGAAACTGGGCCGCAACGAACTGTGCTACTGCGGTTCGGGCAAGAAATTCAAGCATTGCCACGGGCAGATCCAGTAAAACCCGTTCCAATCGCTGAAGTACCCGCGCCGCGACCGGCTCCTGCCGTCGCGGCGTTTTGCCATTTAAACCACTGCCTGCAAATGGGCGGTGCAGACATCATTGAGTAAGGAGCGCATTCATGGCTGTTGGTCTTGGTCCTTTGCCAACGTTGCACCCAGTTGCCGGTTTTGAACTCGGTATTGCCTCGGCCGGCATCAAGCGCCCCGGGCGCAAGGATGTCGTGGTGATGCGCTGCGCCGAAGGTTCGACGGTGGCGGGCGTGTTCACGTTGAACGCCTTTTGTGCAGCACCAGTGATTCTGGCGAAGAAGCGCGTACAGAACGATGTGCGCTACTTGCTGACCAACACCGGTAACGCCAACGCCGGTACCGGTGAGCCAGGCCTTGCCGCCGCCGAGCGCACCTGCGCGAAGCTCGCTGAGCTGACCGGCGTCGATGCAAACCAGATTCTGCCGTACTCCACCGGTGTCATCGGCGAGCCACTGCCGGTCGAGAAGATCGAAGGTGCACTGCAAGCGGCACTGGACGATCTGTCGGAAAACAACTGGGAAGCGGCCGCCACCGGGATCATGACCACCGATACGTTGCCCAAGGGCGCCAGCCGCCAGTTCCAGCATGACGGCGTGACCATCACCGTCACCGGCATCAGCAAAGGCGCGGGCATGATCCGCCCGAACATGGCGACCATGCTGGGCTACATCGCAACCGACGCCAAAGTCTCCCGTGACGTCTTGCAAAACCTGATGCTCGACGGCGCCAACAAGTCGTTCAACCGCATCACCATCGACGGCGACACTTCGACTAACGACTGCTGCATGCTGATTGCCACCGGCAAGGCTGCCCTGCCGGAAATCACCCGCGCCGAAGGCGAGCTGTTCGCCAAACTCAAACAAGCGGTGTTCGAAGTGTGCATGGACGTGGCCCAGGCCATCGTGCGTGACGGCGAAGGCGCAACCAAGTTCGTCACTGTTGAAGTGAACGGCGGCGGCAATCATCAGGAATGCCTCGACGTTGGCTACACTGTGGCGCACTCGCCGCTGATCAAGACCGCGCTGTTCGCCTCCGACCCGAACTGGGGCCGTATTCTGGCAGCTGTCGGTCGTGCCGGCGTGCCGGATCTGGATGTGAGCAAGATCGACGTGTTCCTCGGCGAAGTGTGCATCGCCAGCCGTGGCGCCCGCGCCGCGACCTACACTGAAGCGCAGGGCTCAGCGGTGATGCAGCAGGAAGAGATCACCATCCGCATCGAACTGGGTCGTGGCGATTGCAGCGAAACCATCTGGACCACCGACCTGTCGCACGAATATGTGAAGATCAACGCCGAGTACCGGACCTGATCTAACCTGAGACCGAGTCGCCTGCATCGCCAGCAGGCTGGCTCCCACAGTAGTTTTGTGAACGACACAGATCCCTTGTAGGAGCTAGCCTGCTAGCGATAGCGGAGTTTCAGGCAACATCAACGTTGAATGTGCCGGCCTCTTCGCGAGCAAGCTCGCTCCCACAGGGTTCACTGGTGTACACAATATTTGTGAATATCCGGGATCACTGTGGGAGCGAGCTTGCTCGCGAAGGCGGTAGCCCAGACACTACGAGTCCCAAAGCTGTCCCCCTGACGAAAAGGCGCCACACCATGTCCTTGCACCTGATCATCGGCGACAAACTGCTTTCCTCTTGGTCCTTGCGCGCCGCGTTGGCGCTTGAGCTGACCGGCGCGCCCTACACCGAAGAGTTGATCAAACTCGGCAAGCCTGACACCCGTGCGCTTTTGCTCAAGCATTCGCCGACTGCCAAGGTACCGCTGCTGAAAACCGCACGCGGCACTGTTGCCGATTCGCTGGCGATTGCCGAATACCTGGCCGAGCAGTTCCCTTCCGAGCAACTCTGGCCAACCGATATCGCCGCCCGCGCCCTAGCCCGATCAGCCTGTGCGCAGATGCACAGCGGCTTCTTCGCCATGCGCAACCACATGCCGTTCAACCTCAGCCACGACGCGCCGCTGAATCCGGTGCCGCCAGAGGTTAAGGTCGATATCGAGCGCATGCTCGCGCTGTGGGCAGAATGCCGTGCCGTCGCCACCGAGTCCGGGCCGTACCTGTTTGGCCGTGTGAGCCTGGCCGATGCTTTTTTTACTCCGATCGCCGTGCGCCTGCGCACCTATCAGGTGAACTTGCCGGACGCCGACGAAGCCTATGTTGAAACCGTCTACCAATGGCCCGCCTTCAAGGCGTGGCAAAAGGCTGGACTGGAGGAATTGAACCCGTGAAACGCGTACACGTCGCCGCCGCCGTCATTCGTGACAGCAGTGGCAAAATCCTTATCGCCCGCCGTGCCGACACTCAGCATCAGGGTGGTTTGTGGGAGTTTCCCGGCGGCAAGGTCGAGGCCGACGAATCGGTCGAAACCGCGCTGGCCCGAGAGCTGCAAGAAGAGTTGGGCATCGTCGTTGGCGCCGCTCGGCCGTTGATCAAGGTGCGTCACGATTACCCGGACAAGCAGGTGATGCTGGATGTCTGGGAAGTGTCGAGCTTCAGCGGCGAGCCGCACGGTGCCGAAGGCCAGCCATTGGCCTGGGTGACGGCGAAGGAGTTGGCGAACTATGAGTTCCCGGCCGCCAACCAGCCGATCGTCGCAGCGGCACGTTTGCCTGCCGAATACCTGATCACGCCGGAAGATCTGGAAACCCCGGCCTTGCTGCGCGGAATTCAGAAGGCGATTGCCGGCGGGATCAAATTGATCCAGCTGCGCGCACCGAATGGCTATGACCCGAAGTATCGCGATCTGGCGGTGGACGCCGCGGGGCTGTGTGCGGGCAAGGCGCAATTGATGATCAAGGGACCATTCGAGTGGCTCGGTGATTTTCCGTCTGCGGGGTGGCACATCACTTCCGCGCAGTTGCGTAAATACGCAGCGGCGGGGCGCCCGTTGCCGGCGCAGCGCTGGCTCGCGGCTTCTTGCCATAACGCCGAGGAACTGGCGCTGGCCGAGCAGATGGGCGTGGATTTCGTGACCTTGTCGCCGGTGCAGCCGACCTTGACCCATCCGGATGCGCAGCCGCTGGGCTGGGAGCAGGCTTCGACGTTGATCGAGGGCTTCAGCAAACCGGTGTTTTTGCTGGGTGGAGTTGGCCCGGCGGAGCGCGAAAAGGCCTGGGATGTTGGTGCGCAGGGTGTGGCGGGGATTCGGGCGTTCTGGCCTGAGGCTTGATCATGTAGAGCGGCCACCGGCCTCATCGCTGGCAAGCCAGCTCCCACAGGGTTTTGTGTCGTTCACAGATGTTGTGTACACCAATGGAACCTGTGGGAGCTGGCTTACCAGCGATGACTTCCTGTCAGACGCTATTTATCTGAAGGCTTCACCGCCGGCTGCCACAAAATCTCCGCAATCCCCTGGCGCCGCGCAATCACCCGTGCCGCGACAAACAACAAATCCGACAACCGATTGATATACGCCAGGCCAACCCCGGCCAAGGGTTCTTCAGCATTCAAATGCTGACAGCGCCGCTCGGCACTCCTTGCCAGACTCCGGCACACATGCGCCTGAGCAATCAGCATCGAACCGCCCGGCAGAATGAAATTCTCCAGCGGCCCCAACTCTTCGTTCCAGACATCAATCGCCGCTTCCAGCCGTTCGATTTCCGCCACGTTTAGTGCCTGATATTCCGGCATCGCCAACTCGCCCCCGAGGTCGAATAGCCGATGCTGACAGGGCGCCAGCACCTCGATCAGCTCATTCAGCCCCGGATACGTCTCACGCTCGGCAATCAAACCGGCCAGTAACACGCCGACCTGACTGTTCAGCGTATCGACCTCGCCAATGGCCTCGATGCGTGGGTGATCCTTGGGCACGCGGCGGCCATCGCCCAGGCCGGTTTCGCCTTTGTCGCCGGTGCGGGTGTAGATTTTCGACAGGCGAAAGCCCATGGGTTACCTCGTCAGTTGATTGGTTTCAGCAGCGATGGGCAGTGGATGGGCCAGCGGCAGGCGCAACGTGAAACACGTACCTTGCCCCGGCGCCGACTGCACCTCCATCTGCCCTTTGTGATTATTGGTGATGATGAAGTACGACACCGACAAGCCAAGACCGGTGCCCTGGCCAATTTCCTTGGTGGTGAAAAACGGTTCGAAGGTGCGCTTGCGCACGTTCTCGCTCATGCCGATGCCGTTGTCCTCGACCTGAATCTCGGCCCACGGCGGATTGAGCCGCGTGCGCAGGATGATCCGTCCTGGCTCGCTGTCCTCTTCGCGCTGATGAATGGCTTGCGCGGCGTTCTTCAACAGGTTGAGCAGCACTTGCTCCAGCTCGTTGGCGGTGCCCGGTACCGGGCCGAGCGCCGGGTCGAACTGGCGGATGATCGCCTGACCCTTGAAGTCAAAACCGATGGCCAGGTCGAAGTCGTTACCGGCGATTTCCACCGCTTGATCAATCAGTGCCGGCAGATCGCACGGCGCCATCTGCCGCGTGCTGCGACGGCTGAAGCTGAGCATGTGGGTGACGATTTTCGCTGCCCGCGCACCAGCCTGTTGAATACCGTCGAGCAGTTTCGGGACTTCCCGGCCTTGCAGGTAGCGGTTGACCGTGTCCAGCTCAATACCCAGTTGCTCGGCGGTTTCGAGATTCTTTGGCAGGTCTGCGGACAGGCGCCGGCGGATGTTCTGCACGTTGTGCAGGATCGCACCGAGCGGGTTGTTGATTTCATGGGCCATGCCCGCCGCGAGGCCACCGACCGAAAGCATTTTTTCTGACTGCACCATCATTTCTTCCAGCGACAGGCGCTGGGTGATGTCGTCGATACGGATCACCACGCCACGCCCGGTACCGCCCATCAGCGGGTAGAAGGTCAGCGCGTAATGTTTGGGCTCCTCGTCCTTGAACCATGTCACCCGTTCGATTTTCGCCACGGTGTGCTGCTCGACCGTTTGCTTGAGCTGCGGCAAAAACGGTTTCAGCGGTTCGAACGCGAGGAAGATCGGCTGGTTCAGTGCTTCGTCCAGGCGCGTCCCGGAGAGGGCGCTGGCTTCCTGGTTCCATTGGGTGACGTAGAGCTGCTCATCGAGCGCGATCAGCGCCGAAGGCATCGAGTCGATGATGCTGTTGAGGTAATTCTGGAAACCGGTGAGTTTCTTTTCGATCTTGCTGCGCACCTGAACTTCCAGCTCAAGCTTGCGGTTGGTGTGGCGCGTTTCCTCGGCCAGCCCCTGAGCCTGATCGTAAGCGGCTTGCGAGTCATCGCGGGCGCGTTTGAGTTGTTGCTCACGGGCTTCGATACGCGACAGCATGGTGTTGAACGCTTCGGCGAGACTGCCGATTTCGTCGTGGTTGCCCCGCGAGGCACGCAACGCGTAGTTCTCTTCGCGGGTGACCTGGCGCGAAAGCTCTTCCAGTTCATGGATTGGGCGGGTGATCAGCCGTTTGATCTGCCGGGCAATCACCAACCACAACAGCACGCTGAAAATCAGGATGCCGAGGCTAGCCGTGAGCGTGCCGGTGTAGAACGCCATCGGCAGTTCGCTGCTGGCCACCAGCAGCAGATGACCCGGCTCGGTGCCGGGGCGGGGCAGGGTGATCACCTGGTTGGTGCGAAATTCGGTGAGTTGCCAGGCTTCGATGTGCCGGTAACGTTCCGGCAGGTGGAGTTTGTCGCTGTGTTGTAACTGCGCGAGCCGTTCGCCCTTGCCGTCATACAGGGCGGCGGCGCGCAGTGGTGAATAACTGTCGAGTTCCTTGAGCAGGCGTTCGGCGCTTTGCGGTGATTGCAGGGCTTCACTGACCAGGCTCGGGTTGGCGATCAGGCGGCCGATGGTCTGCAAGGCCTGTGGGGCCATGCTTTCCTGGGAGATGTAATAGGCGGCACTGATAAACGTCAGGTTGGCGACCAGCAACACAGTGGTCAACAGCACCAGCAGGGCGGCCAGGAGTTTCTGGCCGACCGGCAGGTTTTCGAGGCGCTGGCGCAATGGCATCGGGTTTTTCGCAGCAAAGGAACAAGTCGCCAGCGTAGCCGCTGCTCAGTCGCTGGGCAATCCGAGGCTGCGCAGATGAGCGATCAGGCGTTGCTGCAATTGACTGAGGTGCGGCAGGTTTAGCTGGTGGCGTGCGGCGACTTTGCAGGCGTGGCCCAATAGATAACTGATCTCGGTGCGGCGCTGGTTGGCGACGTCTTGATACATCGATGAGTAATTGGCCGCGGTGGCCTGGATCACCCGTTCGACTTCCTGTTGCAGATTGTCCGCCGCCGCAGGTTGACCGCAGCGCTGCAGCAGTTCGGCGAGCTCAGCGCAGAGCGTGGCGACTTCGCAATGATGCGCCTGCAAGCCACCGTTGCGGCAGTTGTGGAGCACCGTCAGCGGATTGATCGCGCAGTTGAGCGCCAGTTTGCGCCACAGCCGTGTGAGGATATCGGTGCTCCATTCGTGGGGGATTTTCGCCGCCTCAAGATCATCCAGCCAGATCGGCGCCACTGGATGAGCGGCATCACCGAGCCAGGTAAAACCGTGGCCGGCGAACACCACACGCCAGTCGCCATCGCGGAACGCCCCTTCGGTACTTGAAGCGCTGACGCAGCGTGCATGCGGTACTCGCGCGGCGACAGCGTCCTGACTGCCGAGGCCGTTCTGCAGCAGAATAATTTCCGCATCGGGCGTCAGGCGCGGGGCGAGGCGCGCCACCGCGTTTTCGGCGTCGTAGGCCTTGCAGGCCACCAGCAGGCGCCGGATCGGTTCGGGGCTGTCCGGGGTTTCGCCGGGAACTGCATAGGTGTTGGCTTGTCCGTTTTCTACAAGGGTCAACCCGCCGGCTGCGTTATAGCTGTGCAAACGCGTCACGTCGCGCACGATCAGCCTCACCGGCAGGCCGGCCCGAGCCAGCCGTGTAGCCCAGAGTGTGCCGAGACTGCCGGCGCCGAGAATGTGCCAAGGGGTAGACATCAGTTTTTTGCTCGATTGAATACAGGCATGCTCGGCTCGCGTGTCGACAGGAAAAGACCCGTTATAATGAGCCCGATTTTAACCGCAAGCCAAGCGCGCTCCATCCACATCGGGCGCGCCTTTTTATTGGAGAGATTACATGCCGTCGTTCGACGTGGTATCCGAACTGGACAAACACGAACTCACCAACGCGGTCGAGAACGCCGTGAAGGAACTCGATCGTCGTTATGACCTGAAAGGTAAAGGCAGTTTCGAGTTCAAGGAAAAGGACCTGACTGTCAGTCTGACCGCTGAAGCCGGATTCCAGCTGGAAGCGATGATCGAAATCCTCAAGCTGGCCCTGGTCAAGCGCAAGATCGACGTGCAGTGCCTTGAAGTCAAGGATGAGTACGCCTCGGGCAAGCTGATGAAGCAGGACGCCGTGCTCAAGGAAGGCATCGACAAGGAGCTGGCGAAGAAAATCGTCGGCCACATCAAGGACGCCAAACTCAAGGTGCAGGCCGCCATTCAGGGCGAGCAAGTGCGTGTGACCGGCAAGAAGCGTGATGACCTGCAAGAAGCCATCGCGGCCTTGCGTGCCAAGGAATTCGGCATGCCGCTGCAGTTCAACAACTTCCGCGACTAAGCGTTATCCGTTGAAACTGCTGCCACATTTATTTGTGCACATCCCGGGTAGCCGGAAATCAGGAGATAGAACATGGATTTGAATGCTGAAGTAGACCACTTGGTCAAGGCATCCCAAGCGTGGATCCCGATGATCATGGAATACGGCAGCCGCGTGCTGCTGGCAGTGATTACCCTGGGGATCGGCTGGTGGCTGATCAACAAGGTCACGCAAAAACTCGGTGGTTTGCTGGCCCTGCGTAACGCTGACCTGGCACTGCAAGGCTTTATCAGCAGCCTGGCCAACATCATTCTCAAGGTGTTGCTGATCGTCAGCGTGGCCTCGATGATCGGTGTCGAAACCACCTCGTTCGTTGCAGCGATCGGTGCTGCGGGTCTGGCCATCGGTCTGGCGTTGCAGGGCAGCCTGGCGAACTTCGCTGGTGGTGTGCTGATTCTGCTGTTCCGCCCGTTCCGCATCGGTGACTGGATCGAAGCGCAAGGCGTGGCGGGTACGGTCGACAGCATCCAGATCTTCCACACCGTACTGCGTACCGGCGACAACAAAACCGTCATCGTGCCAAACGGCAATCTGTCGAACGGCATCATCACCAACACCAACCGTCAGCCAACCCGCAAGGTTGTGTTCGATGTGGGCGTGGATTACGAAGCCGATCTGCAAAAGGCCCGTCAGGTGCTGCTGGATCTGGCCAAGGATGAGCGTGTTCTGCAAGATCCTGAGCCGCAGGCAGTGATTTCGACACTGGGCGACAGTTCGATCACGGTGTCCCTGCGTGTGTGGGTTAAAACTGCAGACTATTGGGATGTGATGTTCATGTTGAATGAACAGTCCCGCGATCGTTTAAAAGCTGCTGGCATTGATATTCCGTTTCCGCAACGGGTGATTCGCGTAGTTCAGGAAAGCGCTGTTCAGTAACAACATTGATACCTGGCTTTACGGTCAGTTAATTAATGCCAACCCAAGAGGTGTTCGCACTCTTGGGTTTTTTTATGTCGGTGTGAAAGTTTGCTGGCTAATAGATAGCTGGCTAATGTTTTTCAGGTGTACGAAGTTTCTCGCGCATAAAAAAACCGCCCACCTGAATCAGGTGGGCGGTTCTTGTTAGAGCAGTGCTCTACAGTACGTCAGCTGTTCATCCCTATTAGAGGATGTTCAGTGGGTACTCAACGATCAGACGGGTGTCGTTGTTGTCAGACGAGTAGCCGCTGTACGCGCCATTGGAGCGGTACATGGCGTAGCGCAGACGGAACGACAGGTCTTTGGCAGGACCTTCCTGAATCACGTACTTGGATTCGGCGTTCCACTCGTTTTCCTTGCCTTCGCCCAGACCGTTGGTGGTGATGTGGTCACCCATCACGTAACGGGTCATGAAGCTCAGGCCAGGAACGCCGTAGGTTTTCATGTTCAGGTCGTAGCGAGCTTGCCAGGAGCGCTCGTCGCGGCCCACGAAGTCGGAGATCTGGATGGAGTTGGCCACGAAGATGGTGCTGTTGCCGTCAACGCCATAGTAGTAAGCGTTGTCGCCGCTGGAGCGCTGGTGAGCCAGGGTGAACTTGTGAGCACCGATGCTGTAGGCAGCAGCCAGGGACCACAGGTTGTTGTCCACGCCGGTGGTGCCGTCGCCGATGGCATCAACCAGATCGCCACGGCTGTCGCCTTTGGTGTGGTAACCGTTGAAGTCAAAGTTCAGCGACTGCTCGTCGTTGATCGGCAAGGTGTAGTTCAGGTTGACGTAGTACTTCTTGAAGTAGTCGTCAGCGTCGGAGGCGGCCAGTGCACCGGTGAAGTTGTCGGTGAACGAGTAGCTGGCACCGAAGATGTTGATGTTGGTCAGGCCTTTGCCGCCATTACCGTTCTCATCAGGCAGACCGCCGATGCTGTCACGGCCCATGCCGGTTTGCTTGCTCAGGGAAGTGAAGCGACCTGCGCTCAGTTCCAGACCTTTGATCTCTTTGGAAGTGATCAGGGTACCGGTAGCGACTTCTGGCAGCATACGGCTGTCGTCAGTGGCGAAAACCGGGCTGGCAACGAATTGCTGGCCGTATTTCAACACGGTGTCGGATACGCGGAATTTGACTGCGCCGCCGATTTTACCCTGGGATTTTTCCGGGTTGCCGTCGCTGTCGTTGGCGAACAGACCGTTACCACGGTGGCCCGAGCCGCCGTCGAGTTTGACTGCGCCCATTGCCATGGCGTCGAGACCGAAGCCTACGGTGCCTTGAGTGAAGCCCGATTCGTAGGACAGCAGTTGGCTGACGCCGGTGTCCTGACGATAGCCGGCAGTGCCGGAAGTGCTGTTGCCTGCACCGTTTTTAAAGTCACGGTTCATGTATTCCATACGAGTCTTCAGTTTCAGACTCTGGTCTTCCAGGAAACCTTTGGCTTCATCCTGAGAAGAGGCCATTGCGAACTGCGAGGTGCCTGCTGCTACAGCCAGGGCGATCATGCTCCACTTCATCACGCGCATCGTGATTTGCTCCTTTGGTTTTTAGAAGAGTACTGCCGTCCCACCTGTTTTATTATCTGGGCGGCTCTTTCTTTTTGTGTCGGCGCAAACTTATATCACGCCGACATTGTTGGCGATACTTGCGAATCTAACCTTTCACCTTCTTTACGACGCTGTCGCAGATGGCTTTGTAGATGTCGCAAATTCACAGTACCGATGCAATCGGACCGACAACTTTCTTGCTGTTTTTCTAGCCTTTTGCATCGCTAAAAAAGAGTCCCTGGCAAAACACTTGAATCTCCATCGGGCAGCCCTGCCACTGTTTTTTTTGGGCTTAAGGCTCCCACTTCCCGTGGTGCGCTTATAGTCCATATGAGTACGAATGCAACAAGCGTGCACAAACTGCAATGTCGGTGCGGTTATTTTTCAGAACGCCTGTCTTTACCTGTAAAAACCTCATAAATACGGGGCGCCAAGCCGCTTTTTGTCGGGGCTTGACGCGATTGTTCGTATGGTGTTGCTACACCGTAATCGACGCGTGACAACCAAAAACGTTACCGGTTCACCCCGGCAGTGAGTATTCGGCGGATGCCCGACGCACTGAGCGTAGACGCACTGTGCGGTTTTGGTGCAAAAAATTTACGCGCTGTACCGGATTCATACAGATCTGCCTGCGGGCGATCGTGAGCACCTCAGGGTTTTCGGTCATTTCAGTGTGGTTCGGGTTCCGTACTGGTGCGGGGTGTCTCAAAATGTCACATGTCGGGGCGCCCGGAGAATGGCAAGGGCACAGTCGTCGTGAAGACGGGCGCATTCGCAGGTATGCTGCGGTTCTGTCGCTTGGTGTGCTGCCTGTCGGGTGGGCCGCCAAGCTGAATTATGTAGATCAGCCGGGAGTGCGCGCAGTGTTTGCTTTAGATTCACGACTACAACAGGACACGCTGACCATCGGCGACTTTCCGCTCTGCCGACTGTTGCTGTCCAACGACGCCAACTACCCGTGGTTCATCCTGGTGCCACGCCGCAACGATATCAGCGAATTGTTTCAGTTGGATGTCGCCGATCAGCAGCAGCTCTGGCTCGAAACCACTGCGCTGGCCGAGTTGCTTAAAGACTTGTTCGACGCCGACAAAATGAACGTCGCAACGCTGGGTAACGTGGTCAGTCAGATGCACATGCATGTGATCGTGCGCAAACGCGACGATGCAGCGTGGCCGGCGCCGGTCTGGGGCAAGCACCCGGCCAAGCCTTATGACAGCGAGCAGGTGGCGGCCATTCGCGCGCAGTTGCGTGTGGTGCTGACCGAAGATTTCACCTTTGTGGAGGGCTGATTCATGACCCTGGAAGAGCGCGTTAACGATCTGGAAAGCCGTCTGGCGTTTCAGGACGACACTATCCAGACGTTGAACGACATCCTGGTGGCGCAGCAGCGGGTGGTCGAGCGCCTGCAATTGCAAATGGCTGCGTTGCTCAAGCGTCAGGAAGAGATGGTGGGGCAGTTCGAATCCTTCGAGGAAGATGCACCGCCGCCGCACTATTGAGGTGGAGGCTTTTCATCAGGCGTAAAAAAACCGCGAACAGCACGCTGCTCGCGGTTTTTTTATGCCTCGGATCAGCGACGCGGCAGCGCGGCGATCACGTCCTCGGCTTGCAGGCCTTTGTCCCGGTTCATCACCGAGAACTCCACGCGCTGGCCTTCAACCAGAACGCGATGGCCTTCGCCACGGATCGCGCGAAAGTGCACGAAAATGTCATCACCGGAATCCCGGGAGATAAAGCCGAAGCCTTTGGAGGTGTTGAACCACTTGACGGTGCCGGTATCACGGTTGGTCATGTCGTAGCTGGTTGGCGTGGCAGCCGGTGAAGATCGATAAAAGCTGACGGCCAGGTGCAGGACCACGGCAACCAGGGCAATCACCAGGCTGAACAACACGGCTGGCTGGCCGGCGATGACTGGCATCGGCGCGATCAGGGTCAAGGTTTGCAGGACGACAGTCAGCACCAGAAGAGCGCTGACCAGATTTTGCAGATGCTGGCGCGGGCCTTTGTTCCAGTAAGGAATCACTGGAGCAATGACCAGGTTCAGCAGGCCGAAAAAGGCCAGGTAAAGTGCATCGGGTTGTTGCAGGTAGGGAACGGCTTCGGATTTCAAGCTAGGTATGAACGACAGCAGCAGTGCCGCTGCGCCCATTAGCAGGTGGACGATTTTCAACATTTTGATTGGCTCACGTTATTAACGGCTCACAAGGAAGAGCTGAAGGCGCACGGTTCGCTTCGGAACAAAATAAGAGGCGGTGGACACGGACACAGCATCAGCCTATGCGCAAATCCCCGGAAAATGGGGCATGGCGACACACTGCCTATTTAACAGCAAAGCCTGCAGCTACTCAAATCAGGCCGGCCAGCGGCAGCAAAGTGGTCGATTTGTCGCAGTGCGAGCGTCGATTCGAGGCTGCGAGGTATCGACAGCCTTGCTAGAGTGGGGCGGTACCTTGGATGAATCCAAATCGCCGTTAGGGGGTAAACATGGCAATCGATATCGGTATCAGTGAAGAAGACCGCAAGTCCATCGTCGAGGGGCTGTCGCGTCTGCTGTCGGACACCTACGTGCTGTATCTGAAAACCCATAACTTCCACTGGAACGTCACAGGCCCGATGTTCCGCACACTGCACCTGATGTTCGAAGAGCAATACAACGAATTGGCGCTGGCCGTCGATTCGATCGCCGAGCGTATTCGCGCGCTGGGTTTTCCGGCGCCGGGCGCTTACGCCACTTATGCGCGGCTTTCTTCTATCAAGGAGGAGGAGGGCGTGCCAAGCGCCGAGGACATGATCAAACAACTGGTCGCCGGTCAGGAAGCCGTGACCCGCACCGCGCGCGGCATTTTCCCGCTGCTCGACAAGGTCAGCGATGAGCCAACGGCCGATCTGCTGACCCAGCGCATGCAGGTTCATGAAAAAACCGCGTGGATGTTGCGCGCATTGCTCGAAGCCTGACCCCAGTGCGCGGGCATGCCTTGAGGATGCCCGCGCTGTCCGAAGTCTTACTTCTATCGTTGGCTTATCCTACGGGGATGGTCAATTAGTCATCTGGATATAACTTTGCGTCTGCGCTTTTATAGAAGTCACAGGATGTGACTTTGAAAACACGCAGAGATGGCAAAGGAGTGTCACCGATATGATAGAGGGAGACAGGCGAGGCGACAGGATTGTCGGCTTGCAGCATGAATTGAAGTTCGATCCGTTCGTCAACGAATTCGACATGTCATTGGTACAGCCGCTGTCCCGATCCGTGCGTTTGAACGGATACGCGACGTGCCTGCGGCTGGAGCAGGTGTACTGGAACATCCTCGGCGCCATGGCCAAAGACAACTGCTGTTCGATCAGCTCACTGTTATCCCACGTTGACCGTGAGGTGCATCTTCGTCACGGCGGGGTGAAAAATTTCAGTGCGCTGGTACGAGTGGTGTGTGTCATGAACGGGGTCAAAGTCGCTGAACCAGTGAAATCGCTCTGAAACAGCGGTTGCAAAGGAGGTTGCAGCCTGTGCAGTCTTACGGCTGCACAGGCCGCATTTAATGGATATAATCCCGCTCTTTCGCCGCAAAGCCCTGCGCGCGGTGGCAATCTGATCGCCGAGACACCTCCATGCCGATGTACGATTATCAATGTGCTTCCTGTGGTCATCAGTTGGAAGCCATTCAAAAGATCAGCGATGCACCGCTGGTCGACTGCCCTGCCTGCCAGGCGCCAGAGCTCAAGAAACAGCTGTCCATGCCCGGCTTTCGCCTCAGCGGCAGCGGTTGGTACGAAACCGATTTCAAGACCGGAACCAAGAAGAACCTGGCCGGTAGCGACAAATCTGACTAGGGTTCAAGCCCAGGTCGAACGACACGCGTGAGTTTCCACACGTCGCACAATGCTTGAGTGCGACGGGATCTCCACCGAATTTCGAATTACGAGAAGCGAACCACTACCATGATGCGCAGCCACTATTGCGGCCAACTGAACGAAAGCCTGGAAGGTCAGGAAATTACCCTTTGCGGATGGGTTCACCGTCGCCGCGACCACGGCGGGGTGATTTTCCTCGATATCCGTGATCGTGACGGTCTGGCCCAGGTGGTGTTCGATCCGGATCGCGCCGAGAGCTTCGCCGCCGCCGATCGCGTGCGCAGTGAGTACGTCGTGAAGATCACCGGTAAGGTGCGTCTGCGTCCGGCCGGTGCAACCAACGCCAACATGGCGTCGGGCATGATCGAAGTGCTGGGTTACGAACTGGAAGTGCTGAACGAGTCCGAAACCCCGCCGTTCCCGCTCAACGAATACTCCGACGTTGGCGAAGAAACCCGCCTGCGCTATCGCTTCCTCGACCTGCGTCGTCCGGAAATGGCCGAGAAGCTGCGTCTGCGTTCGCGCATGACCACCAGCATCCGTCGCTTCCTCGACGAAAACGGCTTCCTCGACGTTGAAACGCCGATCCTGACCCGTGCTACTCCAGAAGGCGCACGCGACTATCTGGTGCCGAGCCGCACTCACGCCGGTTCGTTCTTCGCGTTGCCGCAATCGCCGCAGCTGTTCAAGCAACTGCTGATGGTGGCCGGCTTCGACCGTTACTACCAGATCGCCAAGTGCTTCCGCGACGAAGACCTGCGTGCCGACCGTCAGCCGGAATTCACCCAGATCGACATCGAGACCAGCTTCCTCGATGAAAAAGAGATCATGGGCCTCACCGAGCAAATGATCCGCAACCTGTTCAAGGAAGTGCTGGGCCTGGAATTCGGCGAATTCCCGCACATGACTTTCGAAGAAGCCATGCGCCGTTACGGTTCCGACAAACCAGACCTGCGTAACCCGCTGGAACTGGTCGACGTTGCCGATCAACTCAAAGAAGTCGATTTCAAGGTCTTCAGTGGCCCGGCCAACGATCCGAAATGCCGTATCGCTGCACTGCGCGTTCCAGGCGGGGCGAGCATGCCGCGCAAGCAGATCGACGACTACACCAAGTTCGTCGGCATCTACGGTGCCAAGGGCCTGGCATACATCAAGGTCAACGAGCGCGCAGCCGGTGTTGAAGGTCTGCAATCGCCGATCGTGAAAAACATCCCGGAAGACAAGCTGAACGTGATCCTCGATCGCGTTGGCGCAGTCGATGGCGACATCGTGTTCTTCGGCGCCGACAAGGCCAAGATCGTCAGCGAAGCCTTGGGCGCACTGCGCATCAAGCTCGGTCACGACTTGAAGCTGTTGACTTGCGAGTGGGCGCCAATGTGGGTCGTCGACTTCCCGATGTTCGAAGAAAACGACGACGGCAGCTTCTCTGCGCTGCACCACCCGTTCACTGCACCGAAGTGCACGCCGCAAGAGCTCGAAGCCAACCCGGCCGCTGCTCTGTCCCGCGCGTACGACATGGTGCTGAACGGTACTGAGCTGGGTGGCGGTTCGATCCGTATCCACCGCAAGGAAATGCAGCAGTCGGTGTTCCGCCTGTTGGGCATCAACGAAGCGGAACAGGAAGAGAAATTCGGCTTCCTGCTCGACGCCCTGAAGTACGGCGCACCGCCGCACGGTGGCCTGGCCTTCGGTCTGGACCGTCTGGTCATGCTGATGACCGGCGCCCAGTCGATCCGTGAAGTGATCGCCTTCCCGAAAACCCAGAGCGCTGCCGACGTCATGACGCAAGCACCGGGTGTAGTGGATGCCAAGGCATTGCGCGAATTGCACATTCGTTTGCGCGAAACGCCAAAGGCTGAGTAAGACGGGCCTGAAGGCGCATCTTCGGATGCGCCTTTTTTCTTTCTTATAGATTGAAAGCTGTTCAAGATTTTTTGTTTGCCGGCCGCTGCAAGAGCAGGGCGGGCAACGTTTCAAAGAGAATTCGGAGCGAGTTATGGCGGGTCATTCCAAGTGGGCGAACATCAAGCACCGCAAAGAACGTCAGGATGCCAAGAAAGGCAAAATCTTTACCAAGTGGATTCGTGAGCTGACCGTCGCTGCCCGTCAGGGTGGCGGTGATCCAGGCTCGAACCCGCGTTTGCGTCTGGCCCTGGACAAGGCCCTCGGTGCGAACATGAGCCGCGACATCATTGATCGCGCGGTTGCTCGCGGTGCCGGTGCCGCCGACACCGACGACATGGTCGAGCTGAGTTACGAAGGTTACGGCCCGGGCGGCGTGGCGGTGATGGTCGAGTGCATGACCGACAACCGCAATCGCACCGCAGCAGCCGTGCGCCATGCGTTCAGCAAGTGCGGCGGTAACCTGGGCACCGACGGTTCGGTCGCGTACCTGTTCGAGCGCAAGGGCCAGATCTCCTTCGCCCCGGGCGTTGATGAGGACGCTCTGATCGAAGCGGCGATGGAAGCCGACGCCGATGACGTGGTTACGAACGAAGACGGTTCGATTGACGTGTTCACTTCGTTCGCCGGTTTCTATTCTGTACGTAACGCCTTGGAAGCCGCCGGTTTCAAAGGTGATGACGCGGAAATCGTCATGCTGCCGACCACCAGCGCCGAACTGGATCTGGAAGGCGCGGAGAAAGTGCTCAAGCTGATCGACATGCTTGAAGACCTGGATGACGTGCAGAACGTTTATTCCAACGCGGATATTCCGGAAGACGTTGCCGCTCAGCTCGGTTGATGCACTACTAAAGATCGCAGCCTTGACAGCTCTCTGTAGGAGCTGCCGAAGGCTGCGATCTTTTGATTTTCTGCTGTTTATTTAAAAGATCGCAGCCTGCGGCAGCTCCTACAGTTATCCTCAGGCGAATGCGATCTCTCTTGCAGGCGTTATGACTTTAATTCTTGGTATCGACCCCGGTTCGCGCATCACCGGTTACGGCATTGTTCGCGATACCGGACGTGGCGGCTGCATCTACGTCGCCTCGGGCTGTATCCGCACCGGCGCTGGCGAACTGCATGAGCGACTGCAAATCGTCTATCGCGGCGTGCGTGAAATCATTCAGACCTACGGCCCGGTCACCATGGGCATCGAAAAAGTGTTCATGGCGAAAAACGCTGACTCGGCGCTCAAACTCGGGCAGGCCCGTGGCGCGGCGATTGTTGCCGGTGCCGAAGAAAGCCTGGAAATTGCCGAGTACACAGCAACCCAGGTCAAGCAAGCCGTGGTCGGCACGGGCGCGGCCAATAAAGAGCAGGTGCAGATGATGGTCATGCACATGCTGAAGTTGACCAGCAAACCGCAAATCGATGCTTCGGACGCCCTGGCCATTGCGATTTGCCATGCTCACACCCGTTCCAGTCTGCTGCCGCATGGCCTGGGAGCCGCACGCAGTCGTGGCGGGCGCCTGCGTCTCTGATAGCATCAGCAATCAAATTTTCCGGAATGCGGGTTTTGCGCCTGGGTCGTCGGCCTGAAGCACGCTTTCCGTCAGTCGCCAGCCCACGGCTGGCCAACGCTCAAGGATCTGTAACGTGATTGGACGCTTGCGCGGCACCCTGGCTGAGAAACAGCCGCCGCACCTGATTCTCGATGTAAATGGCCTCGGGTATGAGCTGGAAGTGCCCATGACCACCCTCTACCGACTGCCGCCGGTCGGTGAACCGCTGACCCTGCACACGCACTTGGTCGTACGCGAAGACGCGCAGTTACTCTATGGTTTCGCCGGCAAGCGTGAGCGAGACTTTTTTCGCGAGTTGATCCGTCTCAATGGTGTCGGGCCGAAATTGGCCCTGGCATTGATGTCGAGCCTGGAAGTCGATGAACTGGTGCGCTGCGTGCAGTCGCAGGACACGTCGGCGCTGACCAAGGTGCCGGGCGTCGGCAAGAAAACCGCCGAGCGTTTGCTCGTCGAGCTGAAAGATCGCTTCAAGGCCTGGGAAACCTCGCCGGCCATGTTCGCCCTGGTGCCAAACCAGCCGGACGGCCCGGCGCCGGTCAACACCGCTGAAAACGATGCGGTCAGCGCGCTGATTTCCCTGGGTTACAAGCCGCAGGAAGCGAGCAAGGCAATTTCGGCCATCAAGGACAAGAATTTGAGCAGTGAAGACATGATCCGCCGCGCCCTGAAGGGAATGATTTAAGTGATTGAAGCTGATCGTCTGATCGCCGCTGCGCACATTCCGCGCGAGCGCGAAGAAGTCCAGGACCGCGCCATTCGCCCGGTCAGCCTAGCTGACTACATTGGCCAGCCGACGGTGCGCGAGCAGATGGAACTGTTCATTCAGGCTGCTCGTGGCCGCAGCGAATCCCTTGATCACACGTTGATCTTCGGTCCGCCGGGGCTGGGTAAAACCACGCTGGCCAACATCATCGCCCAGGAAATGGGCGTGTCGATCAAGAGCACCTCGGGCCCGGTCCTGGAGCGTCCGGGTGATCTGGCGGCATTGCTGACCAATCTTGAGCCGCATGACGTGCTGTTCATCGACGAAATCCATCGTTTGTCGCCGATCGTCGAAGAAGTGTTGTATCCGGCGATGGAAGATTTCCAGCTCGACATCATGATCGGTGAAGGGCCGGCAGCGCGCTCGATCAAGCTCGACTTGCCGCCGTTCACCCTGGTCGGGGCGACTACTCGCGCCGGCATGCTGACCAACCCGTTGCGTGACCGCTTCGGTATCGTCCAGCGTCTTGAGTTCTACAGCACTGCGGATCTGGCGACGATTGTCGGTCGTTCGGCGAATATTCTTGGCCTGCCACTGGACCCGGAGGGCGCCTTTGAAATCGCTCGACGTGCCCGTGGTACGCCGCGAATTGCCAACCGATTGCTGCGCCGCGTGCGCGATTTTGCCGAAGTGCGCGCCAAGGGCCACATCACCAAAGCGGTGGCGGATCTGGCGTTGAATCTGCTGGATGTCGACGAGCATGGTTTCGATCATCAGGACCGACGTCTGCTGTTGACCATGATCGAGAAGTTCGATGGCGGGCCGGTCGGTATCGACAGCCTTGCAGCAGCGATCAGTGAAGAACGCCACACGATTGAAGACGTGCTGGAGCCGTATCTGATTCAGCAGGGCTACATCATGCGCACGCCACGGGGCAGGGTGGTGACGCGGCATGCGTATCTGCATTTCGGTTTAAACATTCCGTCACGAATGGGTGAGACGCCCGTGGTAGACGAGTTTCTCGATGCCGTGGACGATTAATACACATTTGTTGTCGATTTATTCAGGGTTTGTACTGTCAGAGGACGGTACTTTTGCAGTAAAGCCCTGAAACAACGAAAAACAGTTGTCTGGCCGGATTGGCAACATGAGGAGTAAGCACTAGAGTATGCGCGCGCAAAACGGGCTTGAGCCGTTCGCACATCGTTGTCGCGTTTATTACGAGGACACCGATGCGGGCGGCATCGTGTATTACGTTAATTACCTCAAGTTTATGGAACGGGCTCGAACCGAGCGGCTCCGCGAACTGGGCTTTGCCCAATCGCAGCTTGCCGGAGAGGACCTGTTGTTTGTCGTGCATTCCAGCGAAGCGCGTTACCACGCGCCGGCGCGACTGGACGACGAGCTTCTGGTAAGTGCTGAAGTAATCGAATTGAACCGTGCCAGCCTGCGTTTCAAACAGCAGGTCAGGCGGGCAACGGATAATGTGCTGCTCTGTGAAGGGCAGTTTTTGGTGGCCTGTGTGCGCACTAACAGTTTGAAACCCCGGGCCCTTCCCGAAGACTTGCGTGCGGCTTTCGCCGACGCGGTCGGCCCGGGTACACACTCAAAGCAGGAGATAAAGCGTGGAAGCTAACGTCGTCGACCATTCCTCCATGTGGAGCCTGGTCAGCAATGCCAGCATCGTGGTGCAGTTGGTAATGTTGACTCTGGTGGCCGCATCGGTGACCTCATGGATCATGATCTTTCAGCGCAGCAACCTGCTGCGTGCCGGTCGACGCGCCCTGGAGAGCTTCGAAGAGCGCTTCTGGTCGGGTATCGATTTGTCCAAACTGTACCGCCAGGCCGGCAGCAACCCTGATCCGGATTCGGGCGTCGAGCAAATCTTCCGCGCCGGTTTCAAGGAGTTCTCCCGTCTGCGCCAGCAGCCAGGTGTCGATCCTGAAGCGGTGATGGAAGGCGTGGCCCGTGCCATGCGCGTTGCCATCTCGCGCGAAGAAGAGAAACTGGAGCAGAGCCTGCCGTTTCTCGCCACTGTTGGTTCGGTCAGCCCGTACATCGGTCTGTTCGGTACCGTATGGGGCATCATGAACTCCTTCCGCGGTCTGGCCAGCGCCCAGCAAGCAACCCTGGCCACCGTGGCTCCGGGTATCGCCGAAGCACTGATCGCCACGGCGATCGGCCTGTTCGCGGCAATCCCTGCCGTAATCGCTTACAACCGTTTTGCTGCTCGCAGCGAAACCCTGCTGGGCCGTTACTACACCTTCGCCGATGAATTCCAGGCGATCCTGCACCGCAAAGTGCACACCAGCGAAGAATAAGCAGGTAATTTCCAATGGCTTTAATCGCTCGAGCTCGCAAAAAGCGCAAGCCGGTCGCCGAGATGAACGTGGTGCCATACATCGACGTGATGTTGGTGCTGCTGGTCATTTTCATGGTGACCGCGCCGATGCTCAATCAGGGCGTGAAAGTTGATCTGCCCAAGGTTTCCAGCGAAGCCTTGCCGCAGGACAACAACACTCAGGTCCTGACCATTTCGATCAAGGCTGACAAGACCTATTACTGGAACCTTGGCAGCGAAGTCGACACCGAGAAGCAACAGGACAGGGCCATGACCCTGCCGCAGATGACCAGTGCGGTGACGAAGATCATTTCTGCTGGCAACGATAACGGCAAGCGTACCCAGGTCTTCATCCGCGGCGACAAAACCGTCGACTATGGTTCCGTCATGGGCGCCATGGGCGGGTTGCAGAAAGCCGGGGTCGGTAACGTTGGTTTGATTACCGAGGCCCCCTGATGCAGCCACTGCGAGAGCCGTCTGCCTCGGAAAGCTACTTCTGGCCTAGTGTTCTGGCGATTGTCCTGCACGTGCTGGTATTCGGCATGCTGTTCGTCAGTTTCGCCTTTACACCAGAGCTGCCGCCGGCCAAGCCGATTGTCCAGGCGACCCTGTACCAGCTGAAATCGAAAAGTCAGGCAACCACCCAGACCAATCAGAAGATTGCGGGTGAGGCGAAGAAATCCGCCGCGCGTCAGACTGAAGTCGAGCAGATGGAACAGAAAAAGGTCGAGCAGGAAGCGGTGAAAGCTGCGGAACAAAAGAAAGAAGAAGCGGCTCAAAAGGCCGAGGAAGCCAAGAAGGCCGACGAGTCGAAAAAAGCGGACGAGGCGAAAAAGGCTGATGAAGCCAAAAAAGCCGATGACGCGAAGAAGACCGCCGAAGCCAAGAAGGCAGAAGAGAAACAATTGGCTGATATAGCCAAGAAGAAATCTGAAGAAGAAGCCAAAAAGGCTGCTGAAGAAGAGGCCAAGAAAGCGGCCGCTGAAGAAGCGAAGAAAAAGATCGTCGAAGACGCGAAGAAGAAAGCCGCCGAAGACGCCAAGAAGAAATCTGAAGCTGAAGAGGCGAAGAAGAAAATCGCCGACGAAGCGAAGAAGAAAGCTGCTGCCGATGCTGCGAAGAAGAAAGCGCAGGATGCGGCACGTAAATCTACCGAAGACAAAAAGGCTCAGGCCTTGGCAGATTTGCTTTCCGACACGCCGCAGCGTCAGCAGGCCTTGGCCGATGAGCAGGGCGACGAAGTTGCGGGCAGTTTCGATGACCTGATTCGTGCGCGGGCAGCGGAAGGCTGGGCTCGTCCACCTTCGGCACGCAAAGGCATGACTGTCGTGTTGCAAATCGGCATGTTGCCGGACGGTACGGTGACCTCGGTCAGCGTGGCCAAATCCAGTGGCGATGGTCCGTTCGATGCTTCGGCAGTAGCGGCGGTCAAGAATATTGGACGTTTGACAGAAATGCAGGGAATGAAGCCGAGCGATTTCGCTCCGTATCGTTCATTCAAGATGACATTCACACCTGAGGATCTAGCCTTGTGAGAAACCTTCTTCGAGGAATGCTGGTCGTGATCTGCTGCATGGCAGGGATCGCGATGGCTGATGAAAAGAACATTCTGGTCACCAGCGGCAGCGATCGGGCTACTCCGATCGCTGTTGTACCGTTCGGTTTGCAGGGCGGCGCCGTCCTGCCGGACGACATGGCTGAAATCATTGGTAACGATTTGCGTAACTCGGGCTACTACTCGCCGATTCCAAAGCAAAACATGATCAGCCAGCCAAGCCAGCCGAGCGAAATCATCTTCCGTGACTGGAAGGCGGTCGGTGCTCAATACATGATGGTCGGCAGCATCGCTCCTGCGGGCGGCCGTCTGCAGGTGCAGTGGGCACTGTTCAACGTGGCCACCGAACAGAAAGTGGCTGACGGCAGTGTTTCCGGTACCACCGAGCAGTTGCGCGACATGGCGCACTTCATCGCTGACCAGTCGTTCGAAAAACTCACCGGTATCCAGGGTGCGTTTTCGACCCGTCTGTTGTACGTAACGGCTGAACGCTTCTCCGAGAAGAACACCCGTTACACCCTGCAGCGTTCGGACTACGACGGTGCTCGCGCCGTGACTCTGCTGCAATCGCGCGAGCCGATCCTGTCGCCGCGTTTCGCACCGGATGGCAAGCGCATCGCCTACGTGTCGTTCGAGCAGAAGCGTCCGCGGATCTTCATGCAGAACATCGACACCGGTCGTCGTGAGCAGATCACCAACTTCGAAGGCCTGAACGGCGCACCTGCCTGGTCGCCGAATGGTGATCGTCTGGCGTTCGTGCTGTCGAAAGACGGTAACCCGGATATTTACGTGATGAACCTGGCTTCGCGTCAGATCAATCGTGTAACCGCGGGCCCGGGCATCAACACCGAACCGTACTGGGGCAAGGATGGTTCGACCATCTACTTCACCTCGGACCGTGGCGGCAAGCCACAGATCTACAAAACCAGCGCCAGTGGCGGCGGTGCCGAGCGTGTGACGTTCGTAGGTAACTACAACGCCAACCCGAAACTGTCGGCAGATGAAAAGACGCTGGTGATGATCCATCGCCAGGATGGTTTCACCAATTTCAAGGTGGCAGCCCAGGATTTGCAGCGAGGTAGTGTAAAGATTCTCACTGATAGCACTCTGGACGAGTCGCCTACTGTTGCGCCCAACGGCACCATGGTAATCTACGCCACCCGCCAACAGGGCCGGGGAGTCTTGATGCTCGTGTCCATTAATGGACGCGTTAGGCTCCCGCTTCCTACCGCTCAAGGCGAAGTCAGAGAACCGTCCTGGTCCCCTTACCTGAAGTGAGCGGGCGCTACACGTTTTACTTAACACACTGGGGTTCATTAGGAGTTTCACGATGGAAATGCTGAAGTTTGGTAAATTTGCTGCGCTGGCTCTGGCCATGGCTGTAGCTGTAGGTTGCTCGTCCAAAGGCGGCGACAACGCCGGTGAAGGCGCTGTTGATCCAAACGCTGGTTACGGCGCAAACACTGGTGCCGTTGACGGTTCCCTGAGCGAAGAAGCTGCTCTGCGCGCAATCACCACCTTCTACTTCGAATACGACAGCTCGGACCTGAAGCCAGAAGCCATGCGCGCTCTGGATGTTCACGCCAAAGACCTGAAAGCAAACGGCGCTCGCGTTGTTCTGGAAGGCAACACCGACGAACGTGGTACTCGTGAGTACAACATGGCACTGGGCGAGCGTCGTGCGAAAGCCGTTCAACGCTACCTGGTACTGCAAGGTGTTTCCCCAGCTCAGCTGGAACTGGTTTCCTACGGCGAAGAGCGTCCAGTTGCTACCGGCAACGACGAGCAGTCCTGGGCTCAAAACCGTCGCGTCGAACTGCGTAAGTAATTCGATATGCGAACGTGCCGTCGTGCTGTAACTGTTCTGGCTCTCAGCCTCGCACCGCTTGCGGTGTGGGCTGCGGTTCCTGTGGTCGATGACAACTCCGGTTATAACAATAGCGGGAGCAGTTATCCGCCTGCGGGTTACGGTACGAACGGCGCCTATGCCGGGGGAGCGGCTTCGGCCCCTGCCTCGGCACAAGGCATGCTGTTTAACCAACTGCAACAGATGCAGGATCAGATATCGCGCCAGCAAGGTGTGATTGAAGAACTGCAGAACCAGGTTGCGCGCATGAAGCAAGAATCCCTGGAGCGATACCAGGATCTTGATCGGCGCATAGGATCCGGCGTTGCACCTGCCGCGACTCCTGAGAATTCTTCTGCCGGTGGCGATGCAAGTGCTGCTGCCGGTGCTGCCGCTGGCGCCGGGGCTGCTGCCGCCCAGGCTCCTGCTGCGGGTAGCGAACCGGCTGATCCGGCCAAGGAAAAGCTGTATTACGATGCCGCTTTCGACCTGATCAAAGCCAAGGATTTCGACAAGGCCAGCCAGGCTTTCTCGGCATTCCTGCGCAAATACCCGAACAGCCAATACGCGGGCAACGCCCAGTACTGGTTGGGCGAAGTGAACCTGGCCAAGGGTGATCTGCAAGGTGCAGGTCAGGCTTTCGCCAAGGTTTCGCAGCTGTATCCCAAGCACAACAAAGTGCCGGATTCGCTGTACAAGCTGGCTGATGTAGAGCGCCGCCTCGGTCATACCGACAAGGTAAAAGGCATTCTGCAACAGGTGGTGGCCCAGTATCCGGGTACCTCCGCCGCTCAGTTGGCCCAACGCGATTTGCAGCGCATGTAAGCCTGAGCTTTTCAGGTGTTGCACCCGTTTAGAAGAAACCCGCGCCTGTCGCGGGTTTTTTCGTTAGAATTCACGCCCTTTTTCTGAAACACGCTTCTTGTGATCCGCGCGTTGGCGCGATTACCTGAAGTGCCTGACGGAGGCGGACAGCCTGTTTAGCTGTTACGCCCGTGGCGACTATGCAAGACACATTGAGAATTACCGAAGTTTTCTACTCTTTGCAGGGGGAAACGCGGACTGCCGGGCTGCCCACTGTTTTTGTGCGCCTGACCGGTTGCCCATTGCGTTGCCAATACTGCGACAGTGCCTACGCATTCAGTGGCGGCACCGTGCGCACCCTCGACGATATCCTCGAGCAAGTGGCCGGATTTCGTCCGCGTTACGTCTGTGTCACCGGCGGTGAGCCGTTGGCGCAGCCCAACGCTATTCCCTTGCTCAAACAGCTATGTGATGCCGGATATGAGGTCTCGCTGGAAACCAGCGGTGCCCTCGACATTTCGGCGGTCGATCCGCGCGTTAGTCGCGTGCTTGATCTGAAGACACCGGGTTCGAAAGAAGCCCATCGCAACCTTTACGAAAATATCGAATTGCTGACTCCCAACGATCAGGTGAAGTTTGTCATCTGCTCGCGGGAAGATTACGACTGGGCGGTTTCCAAACTGATCCAGTACGGGCTCGACCGGCGTGCCGGCGAAGTCCTGTTTTCTCCAAGTCACCATGACCTCAACGCAAGGGATCTGGCGGATTGGGTGGTGGCGGACAACCTGCCAGTGCGGTTGCAACTGCAGCTGCATAAATATCTATGGAATGATGAGCCGGGGCGCTGAAATGACTGAACAACTGAACACAACCGAAAAACGTGCGGTGATCCTGCTGTCCGGTGGTCTGGACTCGGCAACGGTCGTGGCCATGGCCCGCGCTGAAGGCTACGCCTGCTACACCATGAGTTTCGATTACGGCCAGCGCTCCCATGCCGAATTGCATGCCGCTGCGCGCGTCGCTCGCGACCTGGGTGTGGTCGAGCACAAGGTGATCGGCATCAACCTGAACGGCATGGGCGGTTCGGCACTGACCGACACCAGCATTGATATCCCTGAAGAGCTGGGTGAGGGCATCCCGGTCACTTACGTGCCGGCGCGCAACACGGTGTTCCTGTCTCTGGCGTTGGGTTGGGCTGAAGTGCTCGGCGCTCGTGACATCTTTATTGGTGTGAATGCGGTGGACTACTCCGGCTATCCAGATTGCCGTCCCGAGTTCATCGAGTCGTTCGAGCGTATGGCCAATCTGGCGACCAAGGCTGGCGTCGAGGGTAATGGCTTCCGCATTCAGGCGCCGTTGCAGAACCTGAGCAAAGCGCAAATCGTTCAGGCGGGCGTGAAGCTCGGCGTTGATTACGGTCTGACTGTTTCCTGCTATCAGGCCGACGATGAAGGCCGTGCCTGCGGTAAATGCGACAGCTGCCGCCTGCGCGCAGAAGGCTTTGCAGCGGCCGGCGTGAGCGATCCAACACCTTATTTTTGATTATTTTCAAAAAGGTGTTGAATAGTCCTTAAAAATCAGTATTATACGCGCCACCACACAGCGGGTCGTTAGCTCAGTTGGTAGAGCAGTTGGCTTTTAACCAATTGGTCGTAGGTTCGAATCCCACACGACCCACCATTTTAGGCGGTTTAGAAAATCCGGAAGGCCCACGCAAGTGAGGATTTCCGGGTTTTTTTTTTTGCCTGTGATTTGGGCGTGCGTTGTTCCAGTGCAAGTTGCGCTGACGCAGGTCAGAATCATCTTTTGTATCCCCGGGATATTCTGTAGCCTTGCGCAGCTTCAACGCTGTCCGTGCCTGATAAAACTCACTCTCCCGGCGGTACCCTCAAGCGGTCCGGAGCCGGGTGTATACTCGACTTTCGCGCGAAAGCGCCTGCAGGTCTTGCGAACATGACGCAGATTTCCGAACGCCTTCTGGTTCAAGCCCACCTCGACGCCAAACAGCCCAAACCGCTGACTGCCGAGGAAGAGGCTTATTACCGTTCCGCCATCGCCGCCGAGCTCAAGGCTCAGGACGCGGTGCTGGTTGCCCACTTCTATTGCGATCCGGTGATTCAGGCCCTGGCCGAAGAAACCGGTGGCTGTGTCTCCGACTCCCTGGAAATGGCCCGCTTCGGCAATGCCCATCCGGCCAAGACCGTGGTGGTCGCCGGCGTGAAGTTCATGGGTGAGACTGCAAAAATTCTCAACCCGGAAAAACGTGTGCTGATGCCAACCCTCGAAGCCACGTGTTCGCTGGACCTGGGTTGCCCGGTCGACGAGTTCTCGGCGTTTTGCGATCAGCACCCGGAGCGCACGGTCGTGGTCTACGCCAACACCTCCGCTGCCGTCAAAGCCCGGGCCGACTGGGTGGTGACGTCGAGTTGTGCGCTGGAAATCGTCGAAAGCCTGATGGACAACGGCGAGACCATCATCTGGGGGCCGGACAAGCATCTGGGCACCTACATTCAGCGCAAGACCGGCGCCGACATGCTGCTGTGGGACGGAGCCTGCATCGTCCACGAGGAGTTCAAGTCCAAGCAGCTCGAAGACATGAAGGCCTTGTACCCGGACGCCGCGATTCTGGTGCACCCCGAATCGCCGACTGCCGTGATCGAACTGGCAGACGCCGTGGGCTCCACCAGTCAATTGATCGCCGCTGCGCAGTCCCTGCCGAACAAGACCCTGATCGTTGCCACCGACCGCGGCATCTTCTACAAGATGCAGCAGTTGTGCCCGGACAAGGTCTTCATCGAGGCGCCAACCGCCGGTAACGGCGCCGCGTGCCGCAGTTGCGCACATTGTCCGTGGATGGCCATGAATACCCTTGAGCGTACGCTCAAGAGCTTGAAGGAAGGGACGAACGAGATCTTTGTTGATCCGGCGTTGATTCCGCAGGCGATTCGGCCTTTGAAGCGGATGCTGGATTTCACCCAGGCGGCGCGGATGAAGCTGGCCGGTAACGCTTAAAAAGCAAAAGATCGCAGCCTTCGGCAGCTCCTACACTGATACCTGTAGGAGCTGCCGGAGGCTGCGATCTTTTTTTGTGGGTACTTACTTCGTCTTCTTCGGAACCCGCACCACGCAGGTATCCGAATAGATGTCATGCCACGTGCGCTTCTGTTTGTCATACAGCGACCAGAAGAATCCCAGCCCCACACAAAGCCACGACGCAATCGACACCATAAACCGCAGCAACGCCTGCCACAGGCTGATTGCGGTGCCATTGGCGTTCTGCACGCGAATGCCCCACACCTGCATGCCCAGCGTCTGCCCACCATGGGTCCAGAACTTGGCGAAGAATCCGAACAACACCAACAGCAGTACGGTCGAGTACAGCGGATCACCGTCGAGCTGTCCGGCGTCGGTCATCACCCGCAGGCGTTCTGCACCGATGATCAAACCCTGAATGAGCTTGTAAACGAAGCCGGTCACGATCAGCAGGGCGGTGCACAACAGAAAGTCGTAGAACATCGCGGCCAGCCGACGGCCAAGGCCAACGGCAGGAAAATCGCCCTGGGGAGTGAGCAGGTTCTTCGACATGGCAGCCTCTGGACGCTTGAAGGAACCGCCATTTTACGGATTCGCGCGGACAAAAAAGCCCCTGATATCAATATCAGGGGCTTTTTCGTTACACAGATCAGGCTTCTGCTTGTACTTCGTCAGCCTGCATGCCTTTTTGGCCTTGCACTGCAACGAAGGTCACCTTCTGGCCTTCTTTCAGGCTCTTGAAGCCGTTGCCCTGAATGGCGCGGAAATGCACGAACAGATCCGGACCGCTTTCTGGAGTGATAAAACCAAAACCTTTCTCGTCGTTAAACCACTTGACGGTACCGCTCTGACGTGTGGACATTTCTTATTCCTTTGACGCAATAAATTAATGACAGCCTCTTTCTCATGAAAGAGTACTGGGGCTGGTTGCAGGAGAGTAAGAAGACGTCGAACGGGATGTAGCTAACTTGTAGGCTACTGCCCAGGTCACGATTCCAAGCTGACCCATGCAAACACAGTGAGGAAACTCTACGCCAACTACCGGAGAAAAAACAAGCCCCTTGCAGGCCCGGTTTTGCTGCGCTTGAAGGCACTTAGTCAATCCGCTAGTGCAGGCTTAGACGATTAGCTTGTTCAAATGTTTTCGAACGTTATAAGCAAAGTTCATATTCGAAACGGTTGTTAGAAACTGCACTGTTTTATGGCGATTGCGTTACACATTAGTGCACGCATAACGCAATCGCGTTACTTATAGAAACAGTCAATCAACCACGGTAGTAGCGTTGTGGAACAAATGGCATTTTGCTTACAAGCATTTGCACCTTTTTCCCACGAACAATTGCCCACACTGGCGTATCGAGAGTGACGTAAGCACTGTCGAGGTAACCCATTGCCAATGGCCCACCCAGTGTCGGACCGAAGCCGCCACTGCACACGCTACCGATGATGTCGCCGGCCTCGTTGACGATTTCCGCGCCTTCGCGCACCGGCGTGCGTTCCTGCGGGAGCAGGCCGACGCGCTTGCGTGCGACGCCATTTTGTTGTTGGGCGAAGATATGCTCTGCCCCCGGGAAACCCCCGGCCCGTGCGCCATCGGCGCGGCGCGGCTTGGACATTGCCCACAGCAGGCTGGCTTCGATGGGCGTGGTTTCGGTGTTCATGTCGTGGCCGTACAGGCACAGGCCGGCTTCAAGGCGCAGCGAATCGCGAGCGCCGAGGCCGATGGCCGCTACTTCAGATTCGGCGAGCAGGGCGCGTGCGAGTTTTTCTGCGTCGGCGGCCGGCACCGAGATTTCGAAACCGTCTTCACCGGTGTAACCGGAACGGCTGACGAAGCAATCCACGCCGAGCAGCTGCACGCGATTGAACTGCATGAAGGTCATCTTCGCCACTTCCGGAGCGAGACGCGCCAATGCTGTTACCGCCGCAGGACCTTGCAGCGCGAGCAGTGCGCGCTCCTCGAACAGCGCCGTAATGGTGCACTGATCGCCAATGTGTTTTTGCAGATGCGCCAGGTCCTGATCCTTGCACGCTGCGTTGACCACCAGAAACAGTTCATCATTGCCGAGGTTGGCAACCATCAGGTCATCGAGAATCCCGCCGTGCTCGTTGGTGAACATCGCGTAACGCTGCATGCCCACCGGCAGGTCGATGATGTCTACCGGCACCAGGGTTTCCAGGGCTTTGGCGGCATTCGCGCCGGTCAGGTGGATCTGACCCATGTGCGAGACATCGAACAGCCCGGCCTGCTCGCGGGTGTGCTGGTGCTCTTTCATCACGCCGAGGGGGTATTGCACCGGCATGTCGTAGCCGGCGAACGGCACCATACGGGCGCCGAGTTCGATGTGCAGAGCGTGCAGCGGGGTTTTCGACAGTTGTTCGGTGGACATGCGTGGCTCCTTGAATGGGTGGTTGGGGATGGCGCTCAAGATCAAGGTCAAGAGCCCCTCACCCCAGCCCTCTCCCGGAGGGAGAGGGAGTTAATTACGCGTTCTCTCTCAGAGGAGAGGGAGTTAATTACGTGATCAGCATTCGATAATGTTGACCGCTAGGCCGCCGCGGGCGGTCTCTTTGTATTTGCTTTTCATGTCGGCGCCGGTCTGGCGCATGGTGCGGATGACCTTGTCGAGGGAGACGAAGTGCTGGCCGTCGCCACGCAAAGCCATGCGCACCGCATTGATCGCTTTCACTGAGCCCATGGCGTTGCGCTCGATGCACGGCACTTGCACCAGCCCGCCAATCGGGTCGCAGGTCAGGCCAAGGTTGTGTTCCATGCCGATTTCGGCGGCGTTCTCGACTTGCTGAACGCTACCGCCGAGTACTTCGCACAAGGCCCCAGCCGCCATCGAGCAGGCTACGCCGACTTCACCCTGACAGCCGACTTCGGCGCCGGAGATCGAGGCGTTTTCCTTGTACAGAATGCCGATTGCCGCCGCGGTCAGCAGAAAACGCACGACGCCATCATCATTCGCACCGGGGATAAATCGGATGTAGTAATGCAGCACGGCCGGGATGATTCCCGCTGCGCCGTTGGTTGGCGCGGTGACCACGCGCCCGCCATTGGCGTTTTCTTCGTTGACGGCCAGCGCGTAAAGGTTGACCCAGTCGAGTACCGACAGCGGATCACGAAGCGCGGATTCGGGGTTCTTGCACAGTTGCCGATGCAATGCCGCCGCGCGCCGTTTGACCTTCAATCCGCCCGGCAAAATGCCTTCGTTGCGGCAGCCGGCGGTCACACAATCCTGCATCACCTGCCAGATTTTCAGCAGGCCGGCGCGGGTTTCCGCCTCCGGGCGCCAGGCGCTTTCGTTGGTCAACATGACCTGGCTGATCGACAGACCATACGTGCTGCAATGTGCGAGCAAGTCCTTGGCGCTTTTGAACGGGAAAATCAGCGGGGTGGCGTCTTCGACGATGCGGTCGGCGCCGGCCGCGTCTTCGTCGACAACAAAACCTCCGCCGACCGAGTAGTACTCGCGGCTGCGGATTTGCAGGCCCGCCGCGTCGAACGCACGGAAGATCATGCCGTTGGGGTGATAGGCCAGCGGCTTGCGGATCATCGCCAGCTGTTCTTTCTCGTTGAACGCAATGCTGTGTTCGCCCAGCAGGTTCAGGCGTCCGTTGCTACGAATTTCTTGCAAACGCGCGGCGACGGTTTCGGTGTCTACCGTGTCGGGGTGTTCGCCTTCGAGGCCAAGCAACACGGCTTTGTCGCTGCCGTGACCTTTGCCGGTGGCGCCGAGAGAACCGTACAACTCGACGCGAACGCTGGCGGTTGCGCTCAACAGGTTTTCACGACGCAAACCCTCGGCGAAGCGCGCAGCTGCGCGCATCGGGCCGACGGTGTGGGAACTGGAGGGGCCGATGCCAATCTTGAACAGGTCGAACACGCTTAACGACATGAGTGGTTCTCCGGTTTCTTGTTATAGGAATTGGCGAAACATCAGGCTTGATGCATTTCCCTGTAGGAGCTGCCGAAGGCTGCGATCTTTTGATCCTGATCTTTAACAGAAGATCAAAAGATCGCAGCCTTTGGCAGCTCCTACAGTTGGATAAGGTGAACCAGGTGAATCGTTCGGGGCGGGTGAACCCGCCCCTCATTCGTTTAAGCGTAGCTTTCGATCGACGGGCAGGCGCAGACCAGGTTGCGGTCGCCGAACACGTTGTCGACGCGACCGACCGGTGGCCAGTATTTGCCTTCGATCAACGAGGCCACCGGGTAAACGGCTTGCTCGCGGCTGTACGGGTGAGTCCACTCGCCGACCAATTCCGCTGCGGTGTGCGGAGCGTTTTTCAACGGGTTGTCTTCCTTGTCCAGCGTGCCGTTTTCCACAGCGCGGATTTCTTCGCGGATGCGGATCATGGCGTCGCAGAAGCGGTCGAGTTCTTCCTTGGATTCGCTTTCGGTCGGCTCGATCATCAGCGTGCCGGCCACCGGGAACGACATGGTCGGAGCATGGAAGCCGAAGTCGATCAGACGCTTGGCGACGTCATCAACGCTGATGCCGCTGCTGTCTTTGAGCGGACGCAGGTCGAGGATGCATTCGTGCGCCACCAGACCATTGCTGCCGGTGTACAGCACTGGATAGTGCTCTTCGAGGCGACGGGAAATGTAGTTGGCATTCAGAATCGCCAGTTGCGAAGCGCGCTTCAGACCCGCGCCGCCCATCATGCGGATGTACATCCAGGTGATCGGCAAAATGCTTGCGCTGCCGAACGGTGCTGCGCAGACCGCGCCTTCCTTGCGTTCCATGTGGCCGTGGCCTGGCAGGAATGGCGTCAGGTGCGATTTGACGCCGATCGGGCCGACGCCCGGGCCGCCACCGCCGTGGGGGATGCAGAAGGTTTTGTGCAGGTTCAGGTGCGACACGTCGCCGCCGAACTTGCCTGGTGCGCAGAGGCCGACCATCGCGTTCATGTTGGCGCCGTCGATGTACACCTGGCCGCCATTGTCATGAATGATCCCGCAGATTTCGCGGATGCCTTCTTCGAACACGCCGTGGGTCGACGGGTAAGTGATCATCAGCGCGGCGAGGTGATCGCGGTGCTCGATGGCTTTGGCACGCAGGTCTTCGATGTCGACGTTGCCACGAGCATCGCACGCGGTCACGACCACGCGCATACCGGCCATGTTGGCAGTAGCAGGGTTGGTGCCGTGGGCGGACGACGGGATCAGGCAGATGTCGCGACGGTCATCGCCACGGCTCTGGTGATAGGCGCGGATCGCCAGCAGACCTGCGTATTCACCTTGCGAACCGGCGTTCGGTTGCAGCGAGATCGAGTCGTAACCGGTCGCGGCGCAGAGCATCGCTTCCAGTTCATCGGTCAGTTGCTGATAACCGGCGCTTTGCGCGGCTGGGGCGAACGGGTGCAGGGCGCCGAACTCGGCCCAGGTCACCGGGATCATTTCGCTGGCGGCGTTGAGCTTCATGGTGCACGAGCCCAGCGGAATCATGGTGCGATCCAGGGCCAGGTCCTTGTCTGCCAGTTTGCGCAGGTAGCGCATCAGCTCGGTTTCCGAGTGATAACGGTTGAACACCGGGTGGCTGAGAATCGGCGACCGGCGTACCAGCGCAGCAGGAATGGTGCTCTGCACGGTGGCGGCGAGGGCGGCGAAGTCCGGCAGGGTTTTGCCGTCGGCGAAGACGCTCCACAGGGTTTCGATATCAGCCTGAGCGGTGGTTTCGTCAACCGACAGACCCAGACGCTGGGCGTCAATGACACGCAGGTTGATCTGCTGGGCGTGAGCCTTGTCGTGCAGCGCAGCGGTTTGCGCGCCGGTAGCCACGGTCAGAGTGTCGAAGAAGCTTTCCTGCTCGACATTCAGACCCAGCGCAGTCAGGCCCTTGGCCAGAATCGCGGTCAGGTGATGGATGCGGTTGGCGATCTGGGTCAGGCCTTTCGGGCCGTGATACACGGCGTACATGCTGGCGATGTTGGCCAGCAGCACTTGCGCGGTGCAGATGTTCGACGTGGCTTTCTCGCGGCGGATGTGTTGCTCGCGGGTCTGCATCGCCAGGCGCAGCGCTGGCTTGCCGAAACGGTCAACCGAAACGCCGACCAGACGGCCCGGCATGTCGCGCTTGAACGCATCTTTGGTGGAGAAGTAAGCCGCGTGCGGGCCACCAAAGCCCAGCGGCACGCCGAAGCGTTGTGCGGAACCGATGGCAACGTCAGCGCCGAACTCGCCCGGGGCGGTCAGCAGGGTCAGGGCCAACAGGTCGGCGGCTACGGCAACCAAGGCGTTGGCGGCGTGGAAGCGCTCGGTCAGTTCGCGGTAGTCGAACACATCACCGTTGCTGGCCGGGTATTGCAGCAATGCGCCGAAGAATGGCGTTACATCGGTCAATGCGTGCTCATCGCCCACGACCACTTCAATGCCCAGCGGCTCGGCACGGGTGCGCAGCACGTCGAGGGTTTGCGGGTGGCTGTGGATCGAGGCGAAGAATTGATGGCTGCCCTTGTTCTTGCTCAGGCGTTTGCAGAAGGTCATCGCTTCGGCAGCGGCGGTAGCTTCGTCGAGCAGGGAGGCGTTGGCGATCGGCAGGCCGGTGAGGTCGCTGATCAGGGTCTGGAAGTTCAGCAGCGCTTCGAGACGGCCCTGGGAAATTTCTGGCTGGTACGGGGTGTAAGCGGTGTACCAGGCCGGGTTTTCCAAAAGGTTGCGCAGGATCGGCGACGGCGTGTGGCAGTTGTAATAGCCCTGACCGATGTAGGTCTTGAACAGCTGATTCTTGCCGGCGATGCCCTTGATCATGGCCAGTGCATCGGCCTCGCTCAGGCCATCGTCCATGCCGAGCACGCTGGTGCCCTTGATGCTTTCCGGGATGACGCTGGCGCTCAGGGCTTCGAGCGAGTCGAAGCCGAGGCTGTTGAGCATGGCTTGCTCGTCACCGGCGCGCGGGCCGATGTGACGGGCGATGAATTCGTTGGCGGTGCCCAGGTTTACTTGTGTCATGTCGGCTCTCCTCAGGCTTCGGCTTGGGCTTTGATCAGACGGTCGTAAGCGTCTTGATCAAGCAGTTTGCCGACAGCGGCGGCGTCGCTTGGTTTGAAGCGGAAGAACCAGCCTTGGCCCAGTGGATCTTCGTTGACCAGCTCAGGGCTGTCTTCCAGCGCCGGGTTCACTTCCAGCACGTCACCGTCGAGGGGCATGTAAACGCCGCTCGCGGCTTTCACCGATTCCACGGTGGCGGCTTCGGCGCCTTTTTCGTAAGCCTGCAGTTCAGGCAGTTGCACGAACACCACGTCGCCCAGGGCGTTCTGCGCGAAAGCGGTGATGCCGACAGTAACGCTACCGTCAGCTTCGGCGCGCAGCCATTCGTGATCTTCAGTAAAACGCAACTCGCTCATGGAAACTCCTCAGGGGCCAGACTCGTCTGGTGGACGCGGTGGAAGGCTTGGGCAGGGAAGCCCTTATTTATGAGGGGTTGATTAGCAAGATCGCGGCCAATGTGAATTTATCGTTATAAAACAATGGCTTGTGGATTTTTTAAGTTAAGGCTGAGGGTGTGCGTGTAGCGAAATCGCTACAGCGTGGGGCAGGGAAAAAAGCTGAACGGGATCAAAGCCTTGCACGGCGGTGACTGGAGGAGGGTGTAGCGATATCGTTCCGCTGTAGCGCTTTCAGTACAGGTGGAGGTCGCTTTTAAAGCAGATATGCCTAGTGTAGGAGCTGCCGAAGGCTGCGATCTTTTGACTGTGTTTTTTCAACATCATGATCAAAAGATCGCAGCCTTCGGCAGCTCCTACAGGGGATTTGGGTGAGTCAGGGTTTATTGGGGATGCCGTATTTGCGCAAACGATGGGCGATGGCGGTGTGCGAGGTTTGCAGGCGGCTGGCCAGTTGGCGGGTCGAGGGGTAGCTGGCGTAGAGTTTTTCCAGCAGCGATTTCTCGAAGCCTTCGACCGCTTGTTCAAGGCTGTCAACGTCGCTGTCGACCTGACGCGCAACGGAAGTGCCGGCAATGTCGAGGTCGCCAATGTCCACCAGACTGCTTTCGCAAATCGCAGCGGCGCGGAAGATCACGTTCTGCAATTGGCGCACGTTGCCCGGCCAGCGATTACCGAGCAGTGCCGGGTAAGTACCGGGTGCGAGACGGCAGACCGGGCGCTGAATCTGCGCACAGGCCTGCTGCATGAAATAACGCGCCAGCAACAGAATGTCCTGACCGCGTTCGCGCAGCGGCGGCACCTCGACATTGAGCACATTGAGGCGATAGAACAGGTCTTCGCGAAACGAGCCTTCGCTGACCATTTTTTCCAGGTCGCGGTGAGTTGCGCTGAGGATCCGCACGTTGACCTTCACCTCTCGGTCACCGCCGACCCGACGGAAGCTGCCATCGTTGAGAAAACGCAGCAGCTTGGCCTGCAAGTACGGTGACATCTCGCCGATCTCGTCGAGAAACACCGTGCCTTGGTTGGCCAGTTCCATCAGCCCCGGTTTGCCGCCACGCGCCGCGCCAGTGAAGGCGCCGGGGGCGTAGCCGAACAGTTCGCTCTCGGCGAGGTTCTCCGGTAGAGCAGCGCAGTTCAATGCCAGGAACGGCGCACTGTGCCGCGCACTGATCGCGTGGCAGGCACGGGCGACCAGTTCTTTACCGGTGCCGGTTTCGCCTTGAATCAGTAGGGGCGCATCAAGGGCGGCCACACGCTGCGCACGCGCCTTGAGGGTGCGGATCGCCGGGGATTCGCCGAGCAGCGCATCGAAACCTTCAGCGTGGTCGTGGTGCAACGCCGAGAGCTGTTCGCCGATGCGGTTCGGTTGATACAGCGTGAGCAGGGCGCCAGCGTCGGTGATCGGCGTAGCGTCGAGCAACAGCGTCTGGCCGTTGACGGTGATCTCGCGCAGCGGCAGGCGAAAACCGTGTTCGAGCAGGGTTGCCAGCAGACCGGGATCGTTGAACAGCTCAGAGACGCCTTCGCCCGCCGGCTCCCGCCCGTACAACGCAATCAACGCCGGGTTGGCCAGCAGAACTTTGCCCGCACTGTCGAGGGCCAGCACCGGATCGGTCATCGCCGCGAGCAAGGCGTCGAGTTGCAAGTGCCGACGCTGGCCGGGGAGTATGTCGACCACCGTTACCGCTTCCACGCCGAGCACGCGAAACAGCGCATCTTTGAGTTCTTCGAGTACTTGCGGGCTCAGGGTCGGGGCGTCGATGTAGACGTTCGGCGGGATCATCTCCACGGCATCCAGATTAAGGTTGCGCCCACCGAGAATGGCCAGGACTTCCTGGGTGATGCCGACGCGGTCGATGAAGCTGACGTGGATACGCATGGGGGCGGTTCAGTGTTCTGCAGTGCGGAGGGTGGCAAGTATGCCTTGGGGCGAGGGCAGAGGTGAAATCCGGTGCAGGATTTCAGGCCGACATCGAACCCTGTAAGAGTGAGCCTGCTAGCGATGACGGTGAGTCTGACGACATAAATGTCGAATGACAGACCGCTATCGCGAGCAGGCTCACTCCTACAGGAGGTGTCGTGTTCTGATTATTCGAAGTGCTCGAGGTTAACCGGATCGCCGGATTTCATATCCAGCTGCTTGCGGATGTCTTCGAACATCATGTCGTAATGCTTGTGAACCGAGCCAATCTGGCTGTGCGTCTTGGGAATGCCGTACTTCTCGGCGATTTTCGTCACGTTGTTGGCAAAGTTGTAGGCCTCCTCCTTGGGCAGGAAGAAGGTTTCTTTCATGTCCTTGCCCTGAAGGTTGCCATGCATCGTGAACTGGATGCCCTTGCCCTTTTGAGGGTCGGTGAACAATTCGTAGTCGAGGTGCACGTTGTAACTGACGTCGTCCGGGGTCAACGCGTGCCGCTCAATGTGCAAATGACCAGGTTCAAACTGGGCCATGGATTTCTCCTTTCAAGGCATGGGAGAAGGGCAGACCCTGGGCCTGCCCCCGGAGTTTCTGATTATCGATAGGTGATACCGGGTTTCGCCGTGCTGATCCGCGTACCGGCGGTGCCCTGGACAATCGCTTCGATGTCCGCCAGCGAACCGATCACCGCGACCTTGCCAGTATGGCGCGCGAATTCGCAGGCTGCCTGAACCTTTGGTCCCATCGAGCCCGCGGCGAAGCCCAGGCGTTCGAGTTCGTCCGGATGGGCCTCGGCGATGGCTTTCTGCGTCGGCTTGCCGTAGTCGATGAACGCGGCGTTGACGTCAGTGGCAATCACCAGCAAATCCGCCTCAAGCTGTTCTGCCAGGAGCGACGAGCACAAATCCTTGTCGATCACCGCCTCGATGCCCTTGAGGTTGCGGTTTTCGTCGTACATGGTCGGAATCCCGCCGCCACCGGCGCAGATGACGATGCTGCCCTTGTCCAGCAGCCACTTGATCGGACGGATTTCGAAGATGCGTTTTGGCCGTGGACTGGCCACCACACGGCGGAACTTGTCGCCGTCGGGGGCAATGGCCCAGCCTTTTTCGGCGGCGAGTTTTTCTGCTTCGGCTTTCTCGTAGACCGGGCCGATCGGTTTGGTCGGGTTCTTGAAGGCCGGGTCATTGGCGTCGACTTCAACCTGGGTGAGCAGGGTGGCGAACGGCACTTCGAAGTCCAGCAGGTTGCCCAGTTCCTGCTCGATGATGTAGCCGATCATGCCTTCGGTTTCGGCACCGAGCACGTCCAGCGGGTAAGGGGTGACGGAGGTATAGGCCGCCGCTTGCAGCGACAGCAGGCCGACTTGCGGGCCATTGCCGTGGGCGATGACCAGTTGGTTGCCGGGATAGATTTTGGCGATTTGCTCGGTGGCGATGCGGATGTTGGCGCGCTGGTTGTCAGCGGTCATCGGCTCACCACGGCGGAGCAGGGCGTTACCGCCCAACGCTACGACGATACGCATGGTGCAATCCTTTCTGAATTCGATAACCCTGTAGGAGCTGCCGAAGGCTGCGATCTTTTGATCTTGATTTCAAAAAACAAAGATCAAAAGATCGCAGCCTTCGGCAACTCCTACAGGTCAGTGATCAATCAAAATGATCAGCCATGACAGGTCAGTGGTTGATCAAGCGATCAACCGTTAAATATCCGCCAACGCCGACACGATAATCGCCTTGATCGTGTGCATGCGGTTTTCCGCTTGCTCGAAGGCGATGTTGGCCGGGGATTCGAAGACGTCTTCCGTTACTTCGACGCCATTGGCCAGGTGTGGATAGCGCGCAGCGATATCTTTGCCGACCTTGGTGTCGCTGTTGTGGAACGCCGGCAGGCAGTGCATGAATTTCACCCGTGGATTACCGGAGGCTTTCATCATCTGCGTGTTGACCTGGTACGGCAGCAGTTGCTCGATGCGCTCGTCCCACGCTTCCACCGGTTCACCCATCGACACCCAGATGTCGGTGTGGATGAAGTCGACACCCTTGACCGCTTCTTTCGGGTCTTCGGTGATGGTGATGCGCGCGCCGCTTTCTTCCGCGAACTCTTTGCACTGAGCGATGAAGTCAGCGTGTGGCCACAGGGCTTTCGGCGCAGCGATACGCACGTCCATGCCGAGTTTGGCGCCGATCATCAGCAGCGAGTTGCCCATGTTGTAGCGGGCGTCGCCGAGGTAGGCGTAGCTGATGTCATGCATCGGCTTGTCGCTGTGTTCGCGCATGGTCAGCACGTCGGCAATCATTTGCGTCGGGTGGAATTCAGCGGTCAGGCCGTTGAACACCGGCACGCCGGCGTACTTGGCCAGCTCTTCGACGATTTCCTGTTCAAAGCCACGGTACTCGATGGCGTCGAACATCCGGCCGAGGACGCGGGCGGTGTCTTTCATGCTTTCTTTGTGGCCGATCTGGGACGACACCGGGTCGATGTAGGTGACGTGAGCACCCTGATCGTGGGCCGCGACTTCGAACGCGCAACGGGTGCGGGTCGAGGTTTTTTCGAAGATCAGCGCGATGTTTTTGCCTTGCAGGTGTGGACGCTCGGTGCCGGTGTACTTGGCCCGTTTGAGGTCGCGGGACAGGTCGATCAGGTAATTCAGTTCGCGAGTGGTGTGGTGCATCAAACTCAGCAAACTGCGGTTGCGCATATTAAAAGCCATGATGGATCTCCTTCGGTATCGGTTATCCCCCTGGCCGCACGCTGTAAGTGCCGGCCAGGGCTCAGAGGTTTAGTAGTCGATTGGGTCGCGGATGATCGGGCAGGTCATGCAGTGGCCGCCGCCACGGCCACGGCCCAATTCACCGGCGCTGATGGTGATGACCTCCACGCCTGCCTTGCGCAGCAGGGTGTTGGTGTAGGTGTTGCGGTCGTAGCCGATGACCACGCCCGGTTCCACGGCCACCACGTTGTTACCGTCGTCCCATTGCTCGCGTTCGGCGGCGAAGCTGTTGCCGCCGGTTTCCACCACGCGCAGCGTCTTGAGATTGAGCGCAGCCGCCACGGTGTCGAGGAAGCTGGTTTCTTCGCGGCGAATGTCGATGCCACCCTGTTTGCTTTCATCAGGTCGCAGGGTGAAGGCGACGATCTGGTTGACCACTTCCGGGAAAATCGTCACGAGATCGCGGTCGCAGAAGCTGAACACGGTGTCCAGGTGCATCGCGGCGCGAGACTTCGGCAGGCCGGCAACGATGACTTTCTCCACGGCTTTGTTCTTGAACAGATTCAGCGCCAATTGACCGATGGCCTGACGGGATGAGCGCTCGCCCATGCCGATCAACACCACACCGTTGCCGATTGGCATGACGTCGCCGCCCTCAAGGGTGGAGCTGCCGTGGTCCTTGTCCGGGTCGCCGTACCAGATTTCGAATTCGGCGTTGGTGAACTGCGGATGGAATTTGTAGATGGCGGTGGTCAGCAGGGTTTCCTGACGACGCGCGGGCCAGTACATCGGGTTCAGCGTCACGCCGCCGTAGATCCAGCACGTGGTGTCGCGGGTGAACTGGGTGTTCGGCAGCGGCGGCAGAATGAAGCTGGAGTGGCCGAGGAAATCGCGGTACATCTCGATGATCTTGCCGCCGAAGCTGTCCGGCAGATCGTCGGCGGACACGCCGCCAATCAGGAATTCGGCGATGTGACGCGGCTCGAGGCTTTTCAGCCAGGATTTCACTTCGCTGATAAGGCCCAGGCCCACTGAATCGGCGGTGACCTTGCGATCGAGAATCCAGTCCAGCGCTTCCGGGATGGCGACGATGTCGGTCAGCAGGTTGTGCATTTCCAGCACGTCGATCCCGCGTTCACGCATCTTGGTGACGAAGTCGAAGTGGTCGCGCTTGGCCTGGGCGACCCACAGTACATCGTCGAACAGCAGTTCATCGCAGTTGTTCGGGGTCAGCCGCTGGTGGGCCAGACCTGGGGAGCAAACCATGACTTTGCGCAGTTTGCCGGCTTCGGAATGGACGCCGTACTTAACTTTTTCCGTGGTCATTGCAGTGATCCTCCAGAGATAAAATGTTTGGCAATTACAGAGTCAGGAAGCCGTCATACAGTCCGTAGGCAGCCACCAGGGCGCCCACGACCACTGCGGCGAAAATCAGCTTCTCGACGTTGGTGAAAACCGGTTGTTTGAGTTCGAGCTTGGCCTTGGCGAACAGGATCGCGCCTGGCGCATAAAGCAGGGCCGAGAGCAGCAGGTACTTCACGCCGCCGGCGTACAGCAGCCACACCGCGTAGATCAGGGCGATGCCGCCGATGATCAGGTCCTTGCGCCGCTCGGCCGCGAAACCTTCATAACTTTCGCCGCGCACCGCCAGCAGCAGGGCGTAGGCCGCCGACCACAGGTAGGGCACCAGAATCATCGATGTGGCGAGGTAGATCAGCGAAAGGTAAGTGCTGGCCGAGAACAGGGTGATGACCAGGAAAATCTGCACCATCGCGTTGGTCAGCCACAGGGCGTTGACCGGTACGTGGTTGGCGTTTTCCTTGCGCAGGAACTCCGGCATGGTGTGGTCTTTGGCGGCGGCGAACATGATCTCCGCACACAGCAGCACCCACGACAGCAGCGCCCCCAGCAGCGAGATGATCAGACCGACGCTGATCAGCGCTGCGCCCCACGGACCGACCACGTGCTCAAGCACGGCAGCCATCGACGGGTTCTGCAATTTGGCCAGTTCTGGCTGAGTCATGATGCCCAGCGACAGCACGTTCACCAGCATCAAAAACAGCAGCACGGTGATGAAGCCGATCACGGTGGCCTTGCCGACGTCGGAGCGTTTTTCGGCGCGGGCCGAGAATATGCTCGCGCCCTCGATGCCGATGAACACCCACACAGTGACCAGCATCATGTTGCGTACCTGGTTCATCACGCTGCCCAGGTCCGGGTTTTTCAGGCCCCAGATATCGGCGGTGAAGATGTCCAGTTTGAAGGCGAAGACGGCGATCAACACAAACAGCACCAGCGGCACGACTTTGGCCACGGTGGTCACGAGGTTGATGAATGCCGCTTCCTTGATCCCGCGAAGTACCAGGAAATGCACCGCCCACAACAGAATCGAAGCACCAATGACCGCAGCAACCGTGTTGCCTTCACCGAAAATCGGGAAGAAATAACCGAGGGTACTGAACAGCAGAACGAAGTAACCGACGTTGCCCAGCCACGCACTGATCCAGTAACCCCAGGCGGATGAGAAACCCATGTAATCGCCGAACCCGGCCTTAGCGTAGGCGTAGACACCGCCGTCCAGGTCAGGCTTGCGATTGGCGAGGGTTTGAAAGACGAAAGCGAGGGTGAGCATGCCGACAGCGGTGATGGCCCAACCGATCAGCACTGCACCGACGTCGGCACTGGCGGCCATGTTTTGTGGCAAGGAGAATATCCCGCCACCGATCATTGAACCGACTACCAATGCAACCAGTGCACCGAGTCGTAGTTTTCCGGGAGCTTCAGACATTGCATGACTCCATTGCAGGAAGAGATCACAGCGTAGTTCTGTTGTCTGTTCAAACAGCTGACTTGGATCAGTTCATGGTCACATTCCATTGTTAATGAATGACTTAAGGAGTCGCTTGAGGCATAAAGCGACCGTCTGCGAGGCCCGTTCCAGAACGGTTTTTCGCTATGTGGTTGGGAATGGCTATTATTGCTTTCGAGTTATGACGCTAGTTCTTTTTCCGGGTTTGGCAAATTCCCCCCATCTGTTTTCAGTACAGAATTGATTTATCAGGATCAGCGCACAAAACTGTCTTAACGTGGTAGGCGTTAGCTTTATCCGCTATATATAAAGGCTGTTGTTTGGCTTTATTCGACAGGTGTTCTTACTCTTGATCCGTTTAGTTAATAACCAGAATATGACGAGCCTTGTGGCGAAGGGATAAATCCCCTCGCCACAGGTGTAAACAGGTTTCGAGAACGGGTAGTCAGGAAGAGGGAGACTGGAATGTCGCAACCGACGCAAAAGCTGCGCCTTGGTGCGTTGATCGCCCTGGTGGTGGGGTCGATGATTGGCGGCGGAATTTTCTCGCTGCCGCAGAACATGGCGGCACGCGCCGATGCGGGAGCGATCCTGATCGGTTGGGGGATTACTGCCATTGGCATGCTGACCCTGGCCTTCGTGTTTCAGACCCTGGCCAACCGCAAGCCCGAGCTGGATTCTGGCGTCTATGCCTACGCCAAGGCCGGGTTTGGCGACTACATGGGCTTCTCGTCCGCCTGGGGTTACTGGATCAGTGCCTGGCTGGGCAATGTCGGCTACTTCGTTCTGCTGTTCAGCACCCTCGGTTATTTCTTTCCGGTATTCGGCCAGGGCAATACGCCGATCGCCATTGGCTGCGCCTCGGTGCTGCTGTGGGCTGTGCACTTTCTGGTGATGCGCGGGATCAAGGAGGCGGCGTTCATCAACCAGGTGACCACCGTGGCCAAGATCGTGCCGCTGATCATGTTCATCGTTATCGCCGCTGTGGCGTTCAAGGCTGACATTTTTTCCCGCGACATCTGGGGCCGCAGCAACCCGAGTTTCGGCGGGGTGATGGATCAGGTGCGCAACATGATGCTGGTGACGGTGTTCGTCTTCATCGGCATCGAGGGCGCCAGCGTGTACTCGGCGCGAGCGGAAAAACGCAGCGATGTCGGGCGTGCCACGGTGATCGGATTCATCGGCGTACTGGCGCTGCTGGTGCTGGTCAACGTGTTGTCACTGGGGATCATGAGCCAGCCGGAACTGGCCAACCTGCAGAACCCGTCGCTGGCGGCGGTGCTTGAGCACATCGTCGGGCCGTGGGGGGCGCTGGCGATCAGCATCGGTTTGGCGATCTCGCTGCTTGGGGCGTTGCTGTCGTGGGCGTTGCTCTGTGCCGAAATCCTTTTCGCCACGGCCCGGGACAAGACCATGCCGGCGTTCCTGAAAAAGGAAAACGCCAACCATGTGCCCGTCAACGCGTTGTGGCTGACCAACGTGATGATTCAGATTTTCCTGCTGATCACGCTGTTCTCGGAGGGCACGTACACCAGCCTTATTTATCTGGCGTCATCAATGATTCTGGTGCCGTACCTGTGGTCGGCGGCGTACGCGGTGTTGTTGAGCGGGCGCGGCGAAACCTACGAACACGCTTCGGCCGAACGCACCAAGGATCTGCTTATTGGCGGCATCGCCCTGAGTTATGCGGTGTGGCTTTTGTATGCCGGCGGGGTGAAATATCTGCTGCTGTCGGCGCTGTTGTATGCGCCGGGAGTGATTCTGTTCGCCAAGGCCAAACATGAGCAGGGAGAGCCGCTGTTCACCCATGTCGAGAAGGGCATTTTTACGTGCGTGATCATTGGCGCGGGGCTGGCGGCTTATGGTTTGTACAGTGGTGTTTTGTCGTTGTGAGGTTGTCGGGTGCACTTTGAGCCGGAGGGAGAGGGGGCCTTTGACCCTGTGGGAGCTGGCTGCCAGCGATAGCGGTGTGTCAGTCGACCCCTGTATCAACTGATCCACCGTCATCGCTGGCAAGCCAGCTCCCACAGGGACTTGAGGTGATCCACTAGACGCGGAATTGATCCATCAATTTCATCTGCTGGCTGGCCAACGCATTGAGCTGGCTGCTGATCGCCGCCGACTCTGTGGCTTGCCCGGTCAAGGTTTCAGTCACCGTACGAATCGCCGAGACGTTGCGGTTAACCTCTTCAGCCACTGCGCTCTGCTGTTCGGCGGCGCTGGCGATTTGCAGGTTCATGTCGCTGATCACCGTCACCGCGTCGCTGATCTTGCCCAGCGCATCCACGGCCTGGCGGATTTGCCCGGCGTTGTTGTGGGCCTGGGTCTGGCTCGAATGCATGGTCGCGACAACGCCACGAGTGCCAGTCTGAATTTTCTCGATGACGATGCGGATTTCTTCCACAGAATCCTGCGTGCGCTTGGCGAGGTTGCGCACTTCATCCGCGACCACGGCAAAACCGCGACCGCTTTCCCCGGCGCGGGCGGCTTCGATGGCGGCGTTGAGCGCCAGCAGGTTGGTTTGCTCGGCGATGCTGCGGATCACTTCCAGAACCGAACCGATCTGCTCGCTGTTGACCGCCAGTGCTTCAACTTCGGTCACCGCTTTACTGACTTCATCGGCCAGTTGATTGATGTCGCGGGTGCTGCGCTCGATGATCGACATGCCGTCCTTGGCTGACTGGTCGGCACGCTTGGCGGCGTTGGCCGCGTTCGATGCGCTGTTGGCGACATCGTGGGCGGTGGCGCTCATTTCGTTGGACGCGGTGGCGACCTGGTCGATTTCGCGGAACTGCACCTGCATGCCTTCGCTGGTCTGACGGGCAATTTCCGAAGACTGGTCGGCAGTGCCGCGAGCCTCGGTGATGCTCTGTTTGATCTGCGCGATGGTCGGTTGCAGCTTGTCGAGAAAACGGTTGAACCAGTTCACCAGTTCGCCCAGCTCATCCTTCTTGCTGTAGTTCAGGCGTTGGGTCAGATCACCTTCACCGCTGGCGATGTTTTTCAGCATCTCGGCGACGCTGTTGATCGGGCGAGTGACGCCGGAAGCGGTGAGCCATATCAGCAGCAGGCCAATCACACCCGCGACCACAGCAACTGCCAGCGCCGTGAACACACCGGTTTCCTGTGCTTCGTCGAGCACCGCTTGCAGCTTGACCGAGTCGGCCAGCAGCACTTGTTTGGGCAGGTCGATGACCACGCCCCAGGCGCGCGAGTTGCCAATCGGATCGACCGGATACACCGCCCGGATCAGGTCGCCCTGTTCGAGGATTTTCGGCGTGCCGCTGCCGAGCAGTTGCAGCACGTCTTTGCCCTCGGCGCCGAGGGTGTCGCTGATCTTCTTGCCGACTTTGGTAGCGTCGGAGCTATCGGCAGCCAGCACGCCGCTGCCGGAGACAATGAGCATATGCCCGGCGTTGTTGAACAGGTTGCGCTGGGATTCCACCGTTGCAGCTTGCAAGGCATCGAGGGCGATGTCGACACCGACCACACCGATGGCTTTGCCGTCGACGATCAACGGCACGGAAATGGTCGTCATGAGCATTTCCTTGCCGCCGACGGTGTCAGCGTACGGGTCGAGCAGGCAGGTGCGTTTGTTGTCGCGAGGGCAGGTGTACCAGCTGTTATAGGGCGTACCGCTGACGCTGAGGGTGGTTTTGGTCAAATCATCTTCTACCATCACCGTGTTCAGCGAGGCACCGCCGGCGCGGCTCCAGTACGCGGCGAAGCGTCCGGCTTCGTTGGACTGGCGGGCGGCGTCGTTGGCAAACTCGCTGTCCTTGCCGTCCAGGCTATTGGGTTCGAAGGCGAGCCAGATGCCGAGCACTTTGTCGTTGCGCTCGAAGGCAGTTTTCAGGCTCAGGTTCAACTCTTCACGCAAGGCGCCGGCGTCCAGCGAACGCTTGGCGGCCATCACGCGCATGTCCTTGATCTGGTCGGCCAGCGCGGTGATCACCACCAGGCTTTCGCCGAAGGTTTTCTGCACTCGCACCGCCTGTTCGGCGGCTTTGGCCTGCAACAAGTCTTGCACGCTGGCGGTGAGCATCTTGCTGCTGGAATGGCTGACCAGTTCGTCGTTCTGGTTGGTCTGGTAAATGTTCATGCCGACGATCAGCGCAACCACACCGAGCAGGCACAGACCGGAGAGCAGAACGATTTTCAGGCGAATGGAAAGAGAGTCGAACATGGGGCGATCTCGCGAATGAATAAACGGGGGGCTGTGGGTACGAAGTACCCGAATCGCCAAATCCATTCAGCGCCATTCAATGCTCATCGGCGTGGAACGAGAGCGCATGAGGTGTTTGCCGACGGACGGTCAGCGCTAAACGTTTGCGCAGGGGAATGTGCTGAAAAGGGGATTAATTACAGGGATGTTTCAGGGTTGTTGCAGGAGGCTGGATGCAGGTGGATGCTTTTGTGGCGAGGGGATTTATCCCCGATGGTTTGCGCAGCAGACCCAAAATTTGACAACCCGTTTTGGCTGACACTACGCGGGGTCTGATTTGTGGCTGTTGCGCAGCCAATCGGGGATAAATCCCCTCTCCACAGAAGCTCCTTTGACCAGGGGGTTATGGGCAGTCAGGAAGGGGTGGCGATAGTTTCCGGTCGCGACCAGATCCATAGATTGCCCATGGCCATCCCGGCCATCGCCAAATAAATCGGCCAGCCGTGATCGAGCATCACCAGCATCAACGTCGCACACAGCAACATGCTCAGCGTGGCGCTGACTTTGGCCTTGCGCGCGATGATCTTGCCGTTGCGCCAGTTACTCAGGATTGGCCCGAATAGCCGATGGTTTTCCAGCCAGGCACTCAGGCGCGGTGAACTGCGGGTGGCGGCCCAGGCGGCGAGGAGGATGAACTCGGTGGTCGGCAATCCGGGTACGACAATGGCGATCAGGCCGATGCCGAGGCTGACGTAGGCCAGCAGACCGAACAGCAGACGGGCGAGTTTGGAGGAGGCTGGTTGCGGCATGGGCTCAGCGGGCGGCTTCTAGAGCGGAATGGGGATCTTACAGACTTACTCTGTCCCCTGTAGGAGCTGCCGCAGGCTGCGATCTTTTGATGTTGTTTTCAGGATCAAAAGATCGCAGCCTGCGGCAGCTCCTACAGGGAGAGTTTCTATCAGGCAGGCTCGGCTTCTGTCGCGTAAGCCTGTTCCAGCAGCACGGTGAAGCGGTTGAACGCGTCAATCGCGCCTTGCTCCACTTCGGCTTCTTCCTCGGCGCTGAATTGCAACGCGTCGAGGGTTTTGACGAAGCGCTTCCAGCCTTCGGCGCGGCCACCTTCAGGTTCGCCCAAATGGCGGGCACCAAAGGTTTCACTCAGCTCCAGCGCCACGGCGCGTTTGATCAGGAATGCCGCACCAAGCTTCGAACCTTCAGAAACGAAGATCCAACCGAGCGCTCGGGCCTTGCTCGGGTTTTTCACCGCGCCGGCCACCGGTGCCGGCACTTCGGTGTCGAGATCGGCCAGATCAGCCTTGGCTGCATCAGCGCGGCAGCGAGCCGGCAGGTCAGGCACGATCGCAGTCAGTTCGGCATCGTTGTACAGCGCAACCAGTTCCGACTGGAACAGGTATTGCGCGACCACGAAACGGGCGAAGTTGGCGCGGGTTTCAAACGGCGCATGGGCTTTGACCAAGGTGTCGAGTTTGCTGTGCGGCTCGTGGGTGATCTGGTTCAGGCGTTGTGAACGCAGGGCTTTTTCCGAAGAGGTCATGACGTGTCCTTGATAAATGAGGCGCTTGATAACAAGACGAACGGGCAAGCGCCGGACAGTAAAAAAAGCCTCACTGCGCGTGCGTATACACGCGCAGCGAGGCCGGCGGGGTCAGATGTCCCACACCAGATTGATTGCGAAGTTACGACCCGGTTGGGTCAGGCGATCAAGGTTGGCCGGTTGCGTCACCGAGGCTTCGCCGACGCTGTCGTAGCCGCGCACGTCATCCCACTGCCAGTATTTCTTGTCGGTCAGGTTGTAGAGGCCGGCGTTCAGGGTCACTTCGTCAGTAACCTTGTAGAAGCCCGCCAGGTCGAGCACGCCATAACCCGGCGTCTTGAACTGGGAACTGGTGCCGTCCGGCGTGTTGAAACTGCTGCTGTCGACGCGGTCCTTGCGCTTGACCAGCGTCCAGCTCAGCAGGGCACCGTAGTTGTCGTGGTCGTAACCGAGGCCGAACACGCCGGTCAGCGGATTGACGCTGTTCAGAGGTTGCCCGCTGTCATCGTTGCGACCGTAGAGATAGGCCATCGAGCCTTGGGTGTAGAGGCCGGTCGGCGCGCCGAATGCATCAAGGTTCAGACGACCCTTGAGTTCCACTCCCTTGATGGTCGCGTGCTTGATGTTATTGCTCTGGAAAGTGGTCTCCGAGTAACCGGGGGTGATGGCGTTTTCGTCGATGAAATCACGGTACTTGTTGTAGAACACCGCCACGTCGAACGTGCCTGCCTCGAACTGGCCGCGCAGGCCGGTTTCATAGCTCTTGCTCTTTTCCGGGTCGAGATCGGGATTCGGCGCGACCTGATAGCCGCCGGCGAGGTTTTCAAAACGGCCATAAAGGGCTTTCGCGGTCGGCGTGCGGAACCCTTCAGCGTACTGGCCGTACCAGGTGTAGTTGTCGTTGAAGCTGTAAGTGGTGCCGAACTTGGGCGACAGACGATGCCAGGTTTTGGTCTTGTCGCTGACCACGCCGTTGCCGCTCTGGTCGGCAGTGACCAGGAATTCGTCGGTGATGTGTGGCTTGAGCTGGGTGTAGTCGTAACGTGCCCCCGGCAGGAAAGTCCAGTTGCCCCAACTGATCTGATCCTGGGCAAACAGGCTGTAGCTGTTGATGGTCGGATCGGGGAAGTCGCTGGCCGGTGTCAGGGTATCGGCAGCGCTTGGCGCGCCGATCACACGGCAGGCGCCGGCCACGGTCAGGCAAGTGCCGCTGCCGGTGCGCAGACCGGTGACTTTGTCCTGTTTGATCGTGGTGCCGTAGGTGACAACGTGGTCGGTGTCAGCAATGGCGAAGGACTTGTCAGCCTGGGCATCGAACACCCATTGGCGATCTTTGTAGGTGGTCTCGCGTTCGCGCAATACGGTGCGCGAAGGCGCGTAGATTTCTTCGGTGCTCTGGTCGGTTTTCGCGATCTGGTAATTGAGCGACCACTTGATGTTGTCAGCCAGCGCGCTGTCGAGACCAAAGCTGTGTTCCAGGCCAAAACGCTCGCGCGTGACGGTATCGTTGCCCGTGCGGGATTTGTAGAAACCGAAACCCCGTCCAGCGTTGAACGGCCCGCCGACAGCGCTCAACTGGTTAGTGTCGCGGTCGTCCTTGTAATGTTCGTAGGTCAGCCCGAAGCGCGCATCGTCGGCGTAATTCCAGCCCAGTTTGGCCAGAACGTTGGTGGTGCGTACATCTTCGGGATTGGCCTCGGTGCGGTTCAGGCCGGTGCCACCGGTTTCCCCGTAGGATTCGGTTTCATGGCCATTGCGCTGGCTCAGGTGCAGCAAACCGTCAAAATCGCCATTGCGGCCAGCGACCGTGCCGGAGGTCAGCCAGCTGTCGTCAGCGGAGCTGTAACCGGTTTTCAACCGCGCGCCGACGTCCTTGCCAGGTTTGATGATGTCGTCCGGGTCGAGGGTGTAGTAGCTGACGGCGCCGCCGATGGCGTTGCTGCCGTAGAGCACTGATGCCGGGCCGCGGAGAATTTCCACGCGTTTGACGATTTCCGGGTCGACGTAATTGCGATTGGTCTGGGCGTAGGGGCCATTGAAGAAGCTGTCCGGCACTTGCACGCCGTCGATCTGCGTCAGGACGCGGTCGCCATCGATACCCCGGATGTTGTAGCCAGTCAGCCCGGCGCGCTGACCGGCGCCGCCGACCGACACGCCCGGCTCATAGCGCACCAGATCCTTGATGGAGTTGACGTTGTTGCGATCGAGTTCTTCACGTGTTTGCACGGTAACGGTGCTTGGCACGCTGTTCACCGACTGTTCCTGGCGGGTGGCGCTGATGGTCACCTGATCGAGATTCAGTGCGCCGCTGCTGCTGCGCTTCTCCAGCACCACGTTGTTGTTGCTCAGCTTGCGGAAGCTCAGGTTGGTCCCCACCAACAGGCGCTCCAGGGCTTTTTCCGGTGGCAGCGAGCCGCGCACGCCCGGCGACGAGATGCCCTGACCCAGTTCTGCCGGCAGGCCGATCTGCCAACCGGTCACGGTGGTGAACGCGTTAAGCGCCGACACCAGCGGCTGCTGACTGATAGAGAAAGAGTAATCACCCATGTTGCGCGCCGGTTGCTCGGTCGCAGCCATCAGTGGCGCGGTGCCGGCCATGAGGATGGCCGCGGTCAGCAGCGACAATACGCGGGAAGGGGAAGAGGTCTGGCGGGTAAGGCGAAAGGACATCGATAGCGCTCCGTGTCGCACGAATCTTTATAGTTGCTGACGCGTATCCGAGGATGCGAATCAATTGCATTGGCTATAACTAGACGAACGCGCTCACGCTATCGAGTAAAAATAATTCTCATTTAGTTCAGGATGACCAGCGCCGGGAATTCCTGCAGGCGCGCCGAGGTGATGTGCGCGAGAGAACGCACCACGTCGAGCGGCTGATCGAGGCGGTAATTGCCGGTCACGGCAACGCCGGCCAACTGCTCGTTGTTGTTGATGATCCAGCCCGGATAGTAACGGCGCAACTCGGCCAGTACCTGATTCAGCGGGCAGTTCTCGAACACCAGTCGGCCTTGCACCCACGCCAGATCGGTATTGGCGTCGAGCTTGGCCGGGCGATCGAAACCGTTGGGGCCGATGCGGATACTTTCCCCGGCTGACAGGCGCACCCGCGCATCGTTGTGGGTGGCGCGCAAATCGACATCGCCACGCTGCACATTGACCTGCGCGATTCCGTCCAGATAGCGCACGGCGAACGCGGTGTCGCGCACGCTGGCCTTGACCGGGCCGGCGTCAATTTCCAGCGGTTGATTGCGATTGGCCGCGACCTCGAAAAACGCTTCGCCCTGATACAACCGCGCGACGCGCTGCTGATCATCGATGGTGCTGGAGAACGCCGAGTTGGTGTTGAGCAGGACTTGCGAACCGTCCTCCAGTTGCAGGCGCTGACGTTCGCCGACCACGGTCAGATGATCAGCCTGCAAACGCATCGGCAGGTTGCTGAAACTGAACAGACCAAGCACCAGCACGGCGGCGGTGGCCAGCGGTTTCCAGTGTGGACGCAGCCGTTGGAGGAAGGTGACTTTCGCGGGTTTTGAAGCCAGGTTTTGCGCGCACTGGGCGATTTGCGGACCGTCCCAGATTGCCTGAGCCTTGGCGAACGCCTCGGCATTCAATGGATCCGCTGCCAGCCAGGCATGGAACTGCCGGGTCTGCTCCTCGTCCGGGCTGCCGAGCACGATGAGCCAGTCCAGGGCCTGGTCCATTGCACTTGCAGCGTCCTGCGCCGACGCGGGCGAAGGCGAGCGATGGGTGTCCGTCACGGTGTTTCCTCGGGCTTCTGGCGAAGCAGTTTCAAGCTTCAAGCTGCAAGCTGCAAGCCAGATGCGTGTACTGCTTTTCGTTTTTACTTGGAGCGTGAAGCTTACAGCTTGCCGCTGCTGTCGTGTCGTTCGGCGACGCCGATGCAAATGCTCATGATCAGTTTGAGTTCTTTTTGCACGGTGCTGAGGGACACACTCAGTTCTTCGGCGATTTCCTGATAACTGTGCCCGTGCAGGCGGCTGAGGATGAAGATCTGCTGCTGGCGCGGGCTGAGTTGACTGAGACTCACGTTCAAGCGCTCCAGCATCTGTTCGGCGTGGGCGGCGTCTTCGGCGCTGCTGGCAGGGGCGGCGATGCTGTGCACGATTTCCTGCGGCACGTCATCGACCATGGTCCGCGAATGAATCTTGCGCGCACGCAGATGATCGAGCGCCAGGTTGCGCGCGGTCTGGAAGACAAAGGGTTCGAGGTGATCGATGGCCCGCTCGTTCAGCGCCCGCGCCACGCGCAGATAGGTCTCCTGCAGCAGGTCTTCAGCGGTGCTGTGATTGTTGACCATCCGTTCCAGCGTACGCAGCAGCGAAATGCGCTGGGTGAGGAAGACGTGGTTGAAGCGCGATTGACTCACGGGAGGACCTGATCCATTTCAAGCGAATGATAATGATTGTCATCTAGCTGAATGGTCAAGCATTGATTTGTCAGAGATCGGTAAAGGTCTGGATTGCACCGAGATAACTGTAGGAGCTGCCGTAGGCTGCGATCTTTTGATGTTGTTTTTATAACAAGATCAACAGATCGCAGCCTTCGGCAGTTCCTACAGGGAGAGTCAGTCAACTACCGGAAGCTGTAATGAAAGCTTACTCGGCGTTACACAATGCCAGGCAGTTATCCAGCATGCGGTTGGAGAAGCCCCACTCGTTGTCGTACCAAGCCAGCACTTTCAGCAGTTTGCCGCTGGATTTGGTGTGGTTGGCGTCGAAGATCGACGACAGCGGGTTGTGGTTGAAGTCGCTGGAAACCAGCGGCAACGTGTTGTAACCCAAAATTTTCGAGTGTTGGCTGGCAGCCTTGAGCAGTGCGTTGACTTCCTCGGCCGTGGCTTCTTTCTTCAGTTGTACGGTCAGATCCACCAGCGACACATTGATCACCGGCACCCGCACGGCCATGCCGGTCAGTTTGCCCGCCAGTTCCGGCAGTACCAGGCCTACCGCTTCAGCGGCGCCGGTCTTGCTCGGGATCATGTTCTGCGTGGCCGAACGCGCGCGGTACGGGTCGGTGTGGTAGACGTCGGTCAGGTTCTGATCGTTGGTGTAGGCGTGGATCGTGGTCATCAAACCGCTTTCGATGCCCAGCTCACGGTGCAGCACTTGCGCCACCGGTGCCAGGCAGTTGGTGGTGCACGAAGCGTTGGAGATGATCTGGTGCGACTGGCGCAGAATGTCGTGGTTCACACCGTAAACGACGGTGGCATCGGCACCTTTGGCCGGGGCCGAGATGATCACTTTGCGCGCGCCGGCAGTAATATGCGCAGCGGCTTTGGCTCGGTCGGTGAACAGACCGGTGCATTCGAAGACTACATCGATTTTTTCCGCAGCCCATGGCAGCTCGGCCGGGTTGCGAATGGCGCTGACCGCAATGCGGTCGCCGTTGACGGTCAGGCTTTCGTTGTCGTGCGCCACTTCGGCGTCGAACGTGCCATGAACGGTGTCGTATTTGAGCAGATGCGCGTTGATCGAGCTGTCGCCCAGATCGTTGATGGCGACAATCTGCAGATCCTGTCGATAGCCTTGGGTATACAGTGCGCGAAGGACATTACGGCCAATGCGGCCAAAACCATTGATTGCAATTCGAAGAGTCATGGAGCAGCGCCGCCGTCGTTTTGTTGTTGGAATTACAAGATTATTCGCATAAAAATAGAAAACAAGCCTTTTTAGTGGCAATATTTTGTTTTATCTACAACGAGTGACCTGAATCAACTGGTCCGAATGATCAAGAAAACCGTCCGTCATCCCGAATGCGCGGGCCCTTGGTCAGCATAGACAATCAGGTCGCCATATCCGTTAGCCTGGAGTTCTAAACATGCATCCCCGCGTCCTTGAGGTCACCGAACGGCTTATCGCCCGCAGCCGCGCCACGCGTCAGGCTTACCTTGCGCTGATTCGCGGCGCTGCAACTGACGGCCCGATGCGCGGCAAGCTGCAATGCGCCAACTTCGCTCACGGCGTGGCCGGGTGCGGCACTGAAGACAAGCACAGCCTGCGGATGATGAACTCGGCGAACATCGCCATTGTTTCTTCATATAACGACATGCTCTCGGCGCATCAGCCGTACGAAGTCTTCCCTGAACAAATCAAAAACGCCTTGCGTGAAATCGGTTCGGTCGGCCAGTTCGCTGGCGGCACTCCGGCGATGTGTGATGGCGTGACCCAAGGCGAACCGGGCATGGAACTGAGCCTGCCGAGCCGCGAAGTGATCGCGATGTCGACGGCGGTGGCGTTGTCCCACAACATGTTCGACGGCGCGCTGATGCTCGGCATCTGCGACAAGATCGTGCCGGGCCTGATGATGGGCTCGCTGCGTTTCGGTCATCTGCCGACAATCTTCGTGCCGGGCGGGCCGATGGTCTCGGGCATTTCCAACAAGGAAAAAGCCGACGTTCGGCAGAAGTACGCCGAAGGCAAAGCGACCCGCGAAGAGCTGCTGGAATCGGAGATGAAGTCCTACCACAGCCCGGGCACCTGCACGTTCTACGGTACCGCCAACACCAACCAGTTGCTGATGGAAGTCATGGGCCTGCACTTGCCGGGCGCCTCTTTCGTCAACCCGAACACGCCGCTGCGTGATGCACTGACCCGCGAAGCGGCGCATCAAGTCACGCGCCTGACCAAGCAGAACGGCAACTTCATGCCGATCGGCGAAATCGTCGACGAGAAGTCGCTGGTCAACTCGATTGTCGCGCTGCACGCCACTGGCGGCTCGACCAACCACACCCTGCACATGCCGGCCATCGCCATGGCAGCGGGCATTCAACTGACCTGGCAGGACATGGCCGACCTCTCCGAAGTCGTCCCGACCCTGAGCCACGTCTATCCGAACGGCAAAGCCGACATCAACCACTTCCAGGCAGCGGGCGGCATGTCGTTCCTGATCCGCGAACTGCTCGGTGCCGGCCTGCTGCACGAAGACGTCAACACCGTGCTCGGCCACGGCTTGAGCAAGTACACCAAAGAGCCGTTCCTCGATAACGGCGAACTGGTATGGCGCGAAGGCCCGGTCGACAGCCTCGACGAAAACATTTTGCGACCGGTGGCACGCGCGTTCTCGCCGGAGGGTGGTCTGCGGGTGATGGAGGGCAACCTCGGTCGCGGTGTGATGAAGGTGTCTGCGGTGGCGCTGGAAAACCAGATTGTCGAAGCGCCGGCCATGGTGTTCCAGGATCAACAGGATCTGGCCGACGCGTTCAAAGCCGGTTTGCTTGAGAAGGATTTCGTCGCCGTGATGCGCTTCCAGGGCCCGCGCTCCAACGGCATGCCCGAGTTGCACAAGATGACGCCGTTCCTCGGCGTGCTGCAGGATCGCGGCTTCAAAGTAGCGTTGGTGACGGACGGGCGCATGTCCGGCGCCTCGGGGAAAATCCCGGCGGCAATCCACGTCAGTCCGGAAGCTTATGTCGGTGGTGCTTTGGCTCGTGTGCAAGAGGGCGATATCATCCGCGTCGATGGCGTCAAAGGCACTTTGGAACTTAAAGTGGACGCCGACGAATTTGCAGCGCGCGAACCCGCCAAAGGCCTGTTGGGCAACAACATTGGCAGCGGTCGCGAACTGTTCGGTTTCATGCGCGTGGCCTTCAGCTCGGCGGAGCAGGGCGCCAGCGCCTTCACTTCTGCCCTGGAGACGCTTAATTGAAACTGGCTTTGGTCGGTGACATCGGAGGCACCAACGCACGGTTCGCGTTGTGGAAAAACCAGCAACTGGAATCGATTCAAGTGTTGGCCACGGCGGACCATGCCAGCCCGGAAGAGGCCATCAGCCTCTACCTGAGCGGGCTCGGTCTGGCGCCGGGCGCTATCGGTTCGGTGTGCCTGTCGGTGGCCGGCCCGGTGAGTGGCGATGAATTCAAGTTCACAAACAACCACTGGCGGCTGAGCCGCAAAGCGTTCTGCAACATTTTGCAGGTCGAGCAGTTGTTGCTGGTCAACGACTTCTCGGCGATGGCGCTGGGCATGACCCGTTTGCAGCCGGGCGAGTTTCGGGTGGTGTGCGAAGGCACGCCAGAGCCGTTGCGTCCGGCAGTGGTGATTGGTCCGGGCACTGGCCTTGGCGTCGGTACTTTGCTCGATCTGGGCGAGGGCCGATTTGCAGCGCTTCCGGGCGAAGGTGGTCACGTTGATCTGCCGCTGAGCAGCCCGCGTGAAACACAGCTCTGGCAGCACATCCACAACGAGATCGGCCATGTCAGCGCCGAAACTGCGCTGAGTGGTGGTGGTTTGCCGCGTGTCTATCGGGCGATTTGTGCGGTGGATGGCCATGAGCCGACGCTCGAAACGCCAGAAGCCATTACTGCCGCAGGCCTTGCAGGCGATCCGATTGCGCTGGAAGTGCTGGAGCAGTTCTGCTGCTGGCTCGGCCGCGTGGCGGGTAACAACGTGCTGACCACTGGCGCACGGGGTGGGGTGTTTATCGTCGGTGGGGTGATTCCGCGCTTTGCCGACTTCTTCCTTGAAAGTGGTTTTGCCCGCAGTTTTGCCGACAAGGGCTGCATGAGCGATTACTTCAAAGGCATTCCGGTGTGGCTGGTGACGGCACCGTATTCCGGGCTGGTTGGCGCCGGCGTGGCCCTGGATCAGTCAATCCCGACCTGAAATGCAATCAAACTGTAGGAGTGAGCCTGCTCGCGATAGCGGTATGTCAGTCAACCAATGTGTTGAATGTAAGACTGCTATCACGAGCAGGCTCACTCCTACAGTTGTTTTGTGGTGTTTGTAAAATCAGTGCTTAAGGCATAATCCGCCCCAATTCCAACAACAAGGATGCCTTCGAAGTGAGCTCAGTCAACAAGTCGATATTGTTGGTCGATGACGACCAGGAAATACGCGAGTTGCTGGAAACCTATCTGACCCGCGCCGGGTTTCAGGTACGGGCCACAGCCGATGGCGCCAGTTTCCGTCAGGCCCTCAACGAGGCACCGAGCGATCTGGTGATCCTCGATGTCATGCTGCCCGACGAGGACGGTTTCAGTCTGTGCCGCTGGGTGCGTCAGCATCCGCGTCAGGCGCAGGTGCCGATCATCATGCTCACCGCCAGTTCCGACGAGGCCGACCGGGTCATCGGTCTGGAGCTCGGCGCCGACGATTATCTCGGCAAACCTTTCAGCCCCCGCGAATTGCAGGCGCGCATCAAAGCGCTGCTGCGCCGTGCACAATTCGGCCAGGAACGCAGCGGCAGTGAAGTGCTGGCGTTTGACGATTGGCGACTGGACATGGTCAGTCATCGGCTGTTTCACACCGACGGCGAAGAAGTGATTCTGTCCGGTGCCGATTTCGCTCTGCTGAAACTGTTCCTCGATCACCCGCAGGAAATTCTCGACCGCGACACCATCGGCAACGCCACCCGTGGCCGCGACTTGATGCCGCTTGATCGCATTGTCGACATGGCCGTCAGCCGCTTGCGCCAACGTCTGCGTGACACGGAAAAGCCGCCACGGCTGATTCGCACCGTACGCGGCAGCGGCTATCAACTGGCAGCCAACGTGGTTGCCGGCAATGGTCACTGAGTCGCTGCGCAAGCTCGCCGCCAAGGTGCCCGTGCCGCGTTCGCTGCTGGGGCGGATGTTATTGCTGACCCTGTTGGCGGTGCTGTTTGCGCAGACCTTGTCGAGTGTGATCTGGGTTTCGCAATTGCGCGCCACCCAGCTCGAAGGCCTGGTCACCAGCGCCCGCAGCCTTGCCCATTCGATGACCGCCAGCGTCAGTTATTTTCGTTCGTTGCCGGTGGCTTATCGGCCGCTTGTGCTTGATCAATTGCGCAGCATGGGCGGCACGCGGTTTGTCGTAACACTCAACGACAAGCCGCTGGGCATGGACGTGTTACCGGTCACGCCGCGTAAAGCCGCGGTGATGAAAGCGGTCGACGAAGTGCTGCGTCAGTCCCTCGGTCACGACACCGACATCTCGGTGTCGTTCGTCAGTCCCGAGGATCTGCGCATCTTCAACGCCGGGCTGAAACTCGATGAATTGCCGCGCTCCTGGGCGCACTACGCGCTAACCCTTGAGCCGGTGAATCCGCCAGTGCTGGTCACGCAGATTCAGATGGCGCCGGGCGAATGGCTGTACATCGCATCGCTGTTGCCCGAGCCCTACACCAGCCTTGAAGAGCAAGGCCTGCCGTCGCAGCAAGTGTGGTTCATCGTCCTCACCAGCGGCTTTCTGCTGCTGTTCATCGGTGTGCTGGTGCACTGGCAGAGCCGGCCGCTCAAGCGCCTGGCCCGGGCCGCGCGGGATCTGTCGCTGGGCGCCGACGTCGAACCGGTGGCGGAGGGCGGCGGCAGTGAAGTGGTCGAGGTGGGCCGCGCGTTCAACACCATGCGCGAGCGCATCAGCCGTTACCTGACCGAACGCAGCCAATTGTTCAGCGCGATTTCCCACGACTTGCGCACGCCGATCACCCGTCTGCGTTTGCGCGTCGAACTGCTCGAAGACGAACAGCTGCAAATCAAGTTCGGTCGTGATCTGGATGAGTTGGAGCTGCTGGTCAAAGGCGCTTTGCAATGCGTGAAAGACACTGACATCCACGAAAACATCGAACCGGTCGATCTCAACCATGTGCTCGATTGTCTGGTGGAGCCGTATCTGGCGCCTAACGGCAATGGTCGCGTGACCCAGCATGGGCGGGCGCTGGCGGCGTATTCGGGCAAACCTCTGGCTTTGAAGCGCTGCATCGGCAACCTGATCGACAATGCGTTGAAGTACGGGCAGAACGCCCATCTGCACATTGATGACGATGAGAGTGCATTCGTCCTGCACGTCGATGATGAAGGGCCGGGCGTACCGGAGCAGCGGCTGGAGCAGGTGTTTGAGCCGCACTTCAGGTTGGCGGGGCAGCAGCAGGGGTATGGGCTCGGCCTCGGGATTGCGCGCAATATCGCTCATAGCCATGGCGGTGAGGTGACGTTACAGAACCTGCGTGAGGGTGGGTTGCGGGTGACGTTGCAGTTGCCGCGGTCGGTGGATTGAAGATCAAAAGATCGCAGCCTTCGGCAGCTCCTACACCGATCCCTGTAGGAGTTGCCGAAGGCTGCGATCTTTTTCATGTCACGGATCAGTGACAAAACCCGTCCCCTTCGTTACAAGCCCACCCCGGCCCGTTGTTTAGACTCCCCGCTGTCATAACAACAAAAAAGGCCCCCCATGGATCACTTCGACCCCGGCTTCAGCAGCTGGCTCAATGCCCCCGCGCACCAGCAATGGCTAGCCGCCGAAGGCCTGCGTCTGCTGGATTTCGCCAAGGCATCACGCCTGTCTGAAGGCTTCGGCAACCTCGACGAACGCGGCCGTTTGCCGGCGAACGCACGAGCCGAAACCATGAACACCGCGCGCATGACCCACAGCTTCGCCATGGCCCACATTCAGGGTTTGCCGGGATTTGCCGAACTGGTCGATCACGGCATTGCCGCCCTGCGCGGGCCGTTGCGTGATGCGCTGCACGGCGGGTGGTTTGCGGTGGCCGAGCATCGCGATGACAACACGGGCAAGAACGCTTACTTGCACGCCTTCGTTGCACTGGCGGCGAGCTCGGCGGTGGTCGCACAACGTCCCGGCGCGCAGGCGCTGCTCGATGATGCGATCGACATCATCGACACGTATTTCTGGAGCGAAGACGAGGGCGCCATGCGCGAATTCTTCAATCGCGACTGGAGCGAAGAGGAAGCCTATCGCGGCGCCAACAGCAACATGCACGCGACCGAAGCGTTTCTCGCCCTGGCCGATGTCACTGAAGACCCACGCTGGCTGGTGCGCGCCCAGCGCATCGTCGAGCGAGTGATTCACGGCCACGCAGCCGCCAACGATTACATGGTCATCGAGCACTTCGACCGCGACTGGCAACCGCTGCGCGAGTACAACCATGACAACCCCGCCGACGGTTTCCGTCCTTACGGCTCCACGCCGGGCCACGGTTTCGAGTGGGCGCGGCTGTTGCTGCACCTCGAAGCGGCGCGAGTGCAGGCCGGGATGCTTACTCCCGGCTGGCTCGCCACCGACGCGCAGAAACTCTTCGAGCAAAACTGCCGTTACGGTTGGGATGTCGATGGCGCGCCGGGCATCGTCTACACCCTCGACTGGAACAACAAAGCCGTGGTCCGCCATCGCTTGCACTGGACGCATGCGGAGGCCAGCGCTGCAGCCAGCGCTTTGCTCAAACGTACCGGCGATGAGCAATACGAAACCTGGTACCGACTGTTCTGGGATTTTTGCGAAGTGAATTTCATCGATCGTTGCGATGGCAGCTGGCATCACGAGCTCAATCCGCAAAACACTCCAAGTGCCGATATCTGGCCGGGCAAACCCGATCTGTATCACGCCTGGCAAGCGGTGCTGATTCCGCGTCTACCCTTGGCGCCGAGCATGGCCACTGCGCTGGCGCAGTTGTCCCAGAGCATTCCTGTGTAACCATGTGGTGACATTTGCGCGTCCCTTCGTTACCTGCGAGGGGAATCGCCCTGTTTAAACTCCTGTGCAGCGCAAGCACCAGACTTGCAATGCATAACAACAAGAAAGGTACATCTCAGATGAATGCGATTTCTCGCCTCGCTACTGTCATTTCTGTCGCCTCCCTGTTCCCGCTCGCAATTCTGCCTCTCAGTGTTTCCGCTGCCGAATCCAAAGGTTCGGTGGAAGTCGTGCACTGGTGGACCTCCGGTGGCGAAAAAGCTGCCGTTGATGTGCTCAAGGCCCAAGTCGAAAAAGACGGTTTCACCTGGAAAGACGGCGCGGTCGCCGGTGGTGGCGGTGCGACTGCCATGACCGTGCTGAAAAGCCGTGCAGTTGCCGGCAACCCGCCAGGCGTTGCCCAGATCAAAGGCCCGGACATCCAGGAATGGGCGTCGACCGGCCTGCTCGACACCGACGTTCTGAAAGACGTTGCCAAGTCGGAAAAGTGGGACAGCCTGCTCGACAAGAAAGTCTCCGATACCGTGAAGTACGACGGTGATTACGTGGCCGTGCCGGTGAACATTCACCGGGTGAACTGGCTGTGGATCAACCCGGAAGTCTTCAAGAAAGCCGGTATCGAAAAAGCCCCGACCACCCTCGAAGAATTCTACGCCGCTGGCGACAAGCTCAAGGCTGCGGGCTTCATACCGCTGGCTCACGGCGGTCAGCCTTGGCAGGACAGCACCGTGTTCGAAGCCGTTGTGCTCTCGGTCATGGGTGTGGATGGCTACAAGAAAGCCCTGGTCGATCTGGACAACGCTGCGCTGACTGGCCCGGAAATGGTCAAGGCCCTGACCGAGCTGAAGAAAGTCGCGACCTACATGGACGCCGACGGCAAAGGCCAGGACTGGAACCTGGAAGCGGCCAAGGTCATCAACGGCAAGGCCGGCATGCAGATCATGGGTGACTGGGCCAAGTCCGAATGGACCGCCGCGAAGAAAATCGCCGGCAAGGATTACCAGTGCGTAGCTTTCCCGGGTACCGACAAGGCGTTCACCTACAACATCGACTCGCTGGCCGTGTTCAAGCAGAAAGACGCGGGCACCGCGGCTGGTCAGCAAGACATCGCCAAAGTCGTGCTGGGTGAAAACTTCCAGAAAGTCTTCAGCATCAACAAAGGCTCGATCCCGGTACGAATCGACATGTTGAACGACATGGAGAAACTCGGTTTCGACTCCTGCGCACAGACGGCTGCCAAAGACTTCCTGGCGGACTCCAAGTCCGGCGGCCTGCAGCCAAGCATGGCGCACAACATGGCGACCACGCTGGCCGTACAAGGCGCGTTCTTTGACGTAGTAACCAACTACATCAACGACCCGAAAGCCGACCCGGCCGACACCGCCAAGAAACTCGGCGCGGCGATCAAGTCGTCCAAGTAATCCTTGGACCCTGTAGGAGCGAGCCTGCTCGCGATTGCGTCCTGTCAGTTGATGCATCTGTTATCTGACACACCGCTATCGCGAGCAGGCTCACTCCTACAAGGGGGCGCCCTCGTAAACCATTATTCTGGATTTCCCCATGAGTTCTGTTGCTGTGTTCAGCAAGGCCTCGCCGTTCGATGCATTGCAACGCTGGCTACCCAAACTGGTGCTGGCGCCGAGCATGTTCATCGTGCTGGTGGGCTTCTATGGCTACATCCTGTGGACGTTCGTCCTGTCGTTCACCACCTCGACATTCCTGCCCAACTACAAGTGGGCCGGTCTGGCGCAATACGCGCGGTTGTTCGACAACGATCGCTGGTGGGTCGCGAGCAAGAACCTCGCGATGTTCGGCGGCATGTTCATCGGCATCACCTTGGTGATCGGCGTGTTGCTGGCGGTGTTCCTCGACCAGCGTATCCGTCGTGAAGGCTTTATCCGCACCATTTACCTGTACCCGATGGCGCTCTCGATGATCGTCACCGGTACCGCGTGGAAATGGCTGCTCAACCCGGGCATGGGCCTGGACAAATTGTTGCGTGACTGGGGCTGGGAAGGCTTCCGTCTCGACTGGCTGATCGACCCGGATCGCGTGGTCTACTGCCTGGTGATCGCCGCTGTGTGGCAAGCCTCGGGCTTCATCATGGCGATGTTCCTCGCCGGCCTGCGCGGAGTTGATCAATCGATCATCCGTGCCGCGCAGATCGATGGCGCGAGCATGCCGCGCATCTACTGGAAAGTCGTGCTGCCAAGCCTGCGTCCGGTGTTCTTCAGTGCCGTGATGATTCTGGCGCACATCGCGATCAAGAGCTTCGACCTGGTCGCGGCGATGACGGCCGGTGGTCCGGGTTACTCCTCCGACCTGCCAGCGATGTTCATGTATTCCTTCACCTTCAGTCGCGGCCAGATGGGCATGGGCTCGGCCAGTGCGATTCTGATGCTCGGTGCGATTCTCGCGATCATCGTGCCTTACCTGTACTCCGAGCTGAGGACCAAGCGTAATGACTAGTCTCGCTGCCAAATCCCCCATCAGCCTGAGTCGCATCGCGATCTACGCGGTGCTGATCCTCGCGGTGTTCCTGTATCTGGTGCCGCTGGTGGTCATGCTGCTGACCAGCTTCAAGACCCCGGAAGACATCGGCACCGGCAACCTGCTGAGCTGGCCGACCGTGGTCACCGGCATCGGCTGGGTGAAAGCCTGGGCCACCGTCGACGGCTACTTCTGGAACTCGATCAAGATCACCGTCCCGGCCGTGATCATCTCCACCGCCATCGGCGCGTTGAACGGCTATGTGCTGTCGTTCTGGCGCTTCCGTGGTTCGCAACTGTTCTTCGGCCTGCTGCTGTTCGGCTGCTTCCTGCCGTTCCAGACCGTGCTGCTGCCGGCCTCGTTCACCCTCGGCAAGATGGGCCTGGCGAGCACCACCACCGGCCTGGTGTTCATCCACGTGGTTTACGGCCTGGCGTTCACCACGCTGTTTTTCCGTAACTACTACGTGAGCATTCCTGATGCGTTGGTGAAAGCCGCACGTCTGGATGGTGCAGGGTTCTTCACCATTTTTCGGCGGATCATTCTGCCGATGTCGACGCCGATCATCATGGTCTGCCTGATCTGGCAGTTCACCCAGATCTGGAACGACTTCCTGTTCGGTGTGGTGTTCTCCAGCGGTGATTCGCAACCGATCACGGTGGCGCTGAACAACTTGGTCAACACCAGCACCGGCGCCAAGGAATACAACGTTGATATGGCAGCGGCGATGATCGCCGGCCTGCCGACCCTGCTGGTCTATGTGGTCGCAGGCAAGTATTTCGTGCGCGGGCTGACGGCCGGCGCGGTCAAGGGGTAATCATGGCAACGCTCGAACTTCGCAACGTAAACAAGACTTATGGCCCCGGCCTGCCGGACACCCTGAAGAACATCGAACTGTCGATCAAGGAAGGTGAGTTCCTGATCCTCGTCGGCCCGTCGGGCTGCGGCAAGTCGACCCTGATGAATTGCATCGCCGGGCTGGAAACCATCACCGGCGGCGCGATCATGATTGGCGATCAAGACGTCAGCGGCATGAGCCCCAAGGATCGCGACATCGCCATGGTGTTCCAGTCCTACGCCTTGTACCCGACCATGAGCGTGCGCGAGAACATCGAGTTCGGTTTGAAGATTCGCAAGATGCCGCAGTCGGCGATCGACGAAGAAGTCGCTCGCGTGGCCAAGCTGTTGCAGATCGAACACTTGCTCAACCGCAAGCCGGGCCAGCTCTCCGGTGGTCAGCAACAGCGTGTGGCGATGGGCCGTGCGTTGGCGCGTCGACCGAAGATCTATCTGTTCGACGAACCGCTGTCCAACCTCGACGCCAAGCTGCGCGTCGAGATGCGTACCGAAATGAAACTGATGCACCAGCGCCTGAAAACCACCACGGTGTACGTGACCCACGACCAGATCGAAGCGATGACCCTGGGCGACAAGGTTGCGGTGATGAAGGACGGCATCATTCAGCAGTTCGGCACGCCGAAAGAGATCTACAACGACCCGGCCAACCTGTTCGTGGCGAGCTTCATCGGTTCGCCGCCGATGAACTTCATCCCGCTGCGCCTGCAACGCAAGGACGGTCGTCTGCTGGCGCTGCTCGACAGCGGCCAGGCCCGTTGCGAATTGCCGATGGGCATGCAGGACGCCGGTCTTGAAGACCGCGAAGTGATCCTCGGCCTGCGCCCGGAACAGATCGTTCTGGCGAACGGCGAGGGCAACGGCCTGCCGAGTATTCGCGCTGAAGTGCAGGTTACCGAACCGACCGGTCCGGACACGCTGGTGTTCGTCAATCTGAACGACACCAAGGTCTGCTGCCGTCTGGCACCCGACGTAGCGCCGCAGGTGGGCGAGAGCCTGACGCTGCAATTCGATCCGTCGAAAGTGTTGTTGTTTGATGCCAAGACTGGCGAGCGGTTGGGCGTTGCGGCGCAGCCGAAGACCGAAGCGCACAGCGCCAACGTCGCCCAGTTCAAGGGCCGCTGAAGATCAAAATGTAGGAGTGAGCTTTTGTGGTGAGGGGATTTATCCCCGATGGGGTGCGCAGCACCCCCAGCTTTTTGGGGCCGCTTCGCGACCCATCGGGGATAAATCCCCTCGCCACAAGGGCTGCTCTCACGGCGATGTAAACCGCGTTAGATAAAAACAGTTAATAACAATAAAGACGAGGATGTAGGGATGAAAATGAAACACGTCAATGCCCGGTTGATCTGCCAAGTGTCAGCTGCGGCAGCACTGGTGCTGGCCGGCAATGCGATGGCGGCGGATGCTTTCAGCTCCGACTCCAAATGGATGACCGGTGACTGGGGCGGCGAGCGGACCAAGCTGATCGAGCAGGGTATCGACATCAAGGCCGACTACGTTGGGGAAGTCGGTGGCAACCTGAACGGTGGCTACAACGACGACAAGACTGCGCGTTACGCCGACCAGTTCGGTCTGGGCGTGGCACTCGATCTGCAAAAGCTGTGGGGCTGGGACAACACTCAGGCCAAGATCCAGCTGACCAACCGTAACGGCTACAACATCTCCAACGACCGTGTTGGCGATCCGCGTGCCGGCACCTTGAGTTCGTCGCAGGAAGTCTATGGTCGTGGCCACATGGTGCGTCTGACCCAGTTGTGGATTCAGCACCAGTTCTTCGACAACAAACTTGACGTCAAGGCCGGTTACTTCGGTGAAGGCGAAGACTTCAACACCTTCCCGTGCGACTTCCAGAACCTGGCGTTCTGCGGTTCGCAAGTGGGTAACTGGGCGACCAACATCTGGTACAACTGGCCCGTCAGTCAGGCCGCGATTCGTGTGAAGTACAACATCAATGATGAGCTCTACGCTCAGATCGGTGCGTACAACCAGAACCCGTCGCAACTGGAGCACGGCAACGGCTTCAAACTCAGCGGCAGCGGCACCAAAGGCACCGTTTTGCCGGTCGAACTGGTCTGGTCGCCGAAGGTTAACAGCCTGCCGGGCGAATACCGCGTCGGTTACTACAAGAGCACGGCCGATGCTGATGATGTCCGTGAAGACATCAATGGTTTCGACGCTGCGACTACTGGCGACGCCTACAAGAGCCACAGCAGCAAAAGCGGCTACTGGTTCGTGGCGCAACAGCAACTCACCAGCCATAACGGTGATGCGACCCGCGGCCTGAACATCGCGGCCAATGCCACGTTCCACGACAAGGACACCAACTTCATCGACAACTATCAGTCGGTGATGTTTGTCTACAAAGGCCCGTTCGACGCGCGTCCCAAGGATGACGTCGGTATCGGCGCGGCGCGTATCCACGTCAACGATGACGTGAAGAAAAACGCCGAGCTGCTCAACGTTTCCAACGGTGTTTCGGACTACGACAATCCGGTGTTCTCGCCGATTCGTGAAACCGAATACAACTACGAGATCAACTACGGCTTCCACGTCACCAACTGGCTGACCGTGCGTCCTAACCTGCAATACATCACACACCCGGGCGGTGTTGATGAAGTGGACAACGCTCTGGTCGCCGGCTTGAAAATTCAGTCGGTGTTCTAACGCGTCTGCGATAAGCTCCTCTCTATGTGCGCATATTTGCGGACAGCCAAGGCTGTCCGCTTTTTTTTGCCGAGATGTGTCGCGGACTTTTTGCACTGTTGAAATTTGATGTGGTGCTGGGACTTTTTGTGCTGATGAGATTTGATGTTTTGCTGGGATTTATTGTGGCGAGGGGATTTATCCCCGTTGGGCTGCGAAGCAGCCCCAAATCCGGTAAATACAATCTGGCTGACACACCTCGGTGAATGGTTTCAGGACTGCTTCGCAGCCCAGCGGGGATAAATCCCCTCGCCACAAAGTGCTATGCAAGGCTTTGGATTGATAAATACCCCCATGATTTTCAGGACCGTGGCCCATGCATGAGCATCCGCTACAACGCTTCTTCAAATCCTTGCGCGAACAACCGGTGTTCGCCTGGGAGCGCTATCAGATGCGCGACGTGTTGGTGATCGATCATCCGCTGTGTCAGGCGGTGTTCAGTCGGCAGGGCGCGCAGTTGCTGCATTTTCAGCCGCGCGGGCAAAAGCCGTGGCTGTGGTGTGCGGCGAAGTGGCCACATGTGGGTGCGATCCGTGGTGGTGTGCCGGTGTGCTGGCCGTGGTATGGCCGCCATCCAAGCGAAAACGCCTGGCCCTCCCATGGTTGGGCGCGCCTGCTCGACTGGAAGTTGCTAGACAGCAGCAGCTGCGAAGACGGCGTGCGTCTGCACTGGCAATTGCAACTGTGCGACTGGCAGGTCGACCTGCACGCGCACCTTGGCGAACGCATGGAATTACGCCTGAGCACCGAGCATCAGGACGACATGCCGTGCCAGTTGAGCCAGGCTTTGCACGCTTACTGGCGTATTGGCGATGTCGGTGAGATAGCGCTGTCTGGGCTCGAAGGCGCGCAAGGTTATGACCAGTTGAACCGCCAGGTTTGCCAGCAGGAAGGCGAGTTGCGGGTCGATGGTGGCTGTCAGCGGGTGTTTCAGCACGACGGTGAATTACAGCTCAAGGATCACGCCTGGCAGCGCGAGTTGTGCATCGATACGGGTGACAGTGCAGACACGGTGGTGTGGCATCCGGGCTCGCGGCCGTTGTTGGGCGTGAGCTGGGATGAAGTGTTGGAGTTTGTGTGTGTGGAAGCGGCGGCGGGTGGGACGGATAGTCTGCATCTGGCGCCGGGGGAAAAGGCGCATTTGAGTTTGCAGGCGTGGGCGGCTGCCTGAATTTGTACTGTTGCTGCTGGCCCCATCGCTGGCAAGCCAGCTCCCACAGATTCGGTGGTGGTCATCGATTTTGCTTACGACACCGACACTGTGGGAGCTGGCTTGCCAGCGATGATGCCGGATCATTCAATAAAGAATCATCAGCGATCAGTTGAATTCATCTCCCACCGGATACCGGCTCGCATTCAAACTCTCTTTGATCTTGCGCAGATGCGGCTGGAAATCCACCCCGCGACGCAGCGTCATCCCGGTCGCCAACACATCCAGCACGGTCAACTGAATGATCCGCGAAGTCATCGGCATATAGATGTCGGTGTCTTCCGGCAATGGAATGTTCAGGCTCAAGGTGCTGGCCTTGGCCAGCGGCGAATTCTCGGCGGTCAAGCCCAGCACCGAAGCACCGTTCTCGCGAGCAATGCGCGCCACTTCCACCAGTTCACGGGTGCGGCCGGTGTAAGAGATGATCACGAACAGCTCACCGGTGTGCGCCACCGAAGCAATCATTCGCTGCATCAACACATCGGCATGCGCTGTCACCGCCAGGTTGAAACGGAAAAACTTGTGCTGCGCATCCAGAGCCACCGGCGCCGAAGCCCCGAGGCCGAAGAAGTGAATCTGCCGCGCCTGAATCAACAGGTCGACGGCACGGCTGATCAGGTTCGGATCAAGCGCCTGACAAGCGCTGTCCAGCGAGGCGATGGCGCTGCCGAAAATCTTCTGCGTGTACGCTTCGGGATTGTCATCGGCCTCGACCGCCCGGCTGACGTACGCTGCACCGCTGGCCAGGCTCTGCGCCAGTTGCAGCTTGAGCTCGGGGTAGCCGCTGACGCCGAACGAACGGCAGAAACGGTTAACCGTCGGCTCACTCACCGACGCTGCCTGAGCGAGGGCGGCGATGCTGAAGCGGGTGGCCTGCTGCGGGTTGAGCAGGATCACTTCGGCGACTTTGCGTTCGGCCTTGTTCAGGTCTTCAAGGCGACTCTGGATCTGTTCCAGTAAATTTCGCACGCGATCCATATGGAATTCCTAATTCACCTGCGCAAAGGTGCGCCGGGCTATGCAAATTGGGCCTTTGATATCGCCCGTAACGGTGGCCTATCCTACTGATGGCTCCGACCGACCACCACACGGAATCTGTATTTTGCGAAAATGTTGTGGTTATTACTACATTTTCCCTTGAGTGATGCCTTGAAAAAAGGTATTTGTAGCTTAACTTGATAAAAGAACAAACATCATGCCTTCGATTACGGTTGAACCGTGCACCTTTGCCTTGTTCGGCGCTCTTGGCGATCTGGCCCTGCGCAAGTTGTTTCCTGCCCTTTACCACCTCGATGGCGCTGACTTGTTGCACGAGGACACGCGCATCATCGCGCTGGCCCGTGAAGACGGCAGCGAGCAGCAGCACCTGGCGTTCATCGCCGCCGAATTGCGCCGCTACGTCGGCAAAGAGTTGAACGAGGCCGTCGCCGAACGTTTTCTGGCGCGCCTGACCTACCTGCACGTCGACTTCCTCAAGGCTGAAGATTACGTCGCGCTGGCCGAAATGGCCGGCAGCACGCAACGAATGATTGCTTACTTCGCCACCCCGGCGGCGGTGTACGGCGCGATCTGCGAGAACCTGGCGAAAGTCGGCCTAGCAGAAAACACCCGCGTGGTCCTGGAAAAACCGATCGGCTCCGATCTGGAATCCTCGCGCAAGGTCAACGACGCCGTGGCGCAGTTCTTCCCGGAGAACCGCACCTACCGCATCGACCATTATCTGGGCAAAGAAACCGTTCAGAACCTGATCGCCCTGCGTTTCGCCAACAGCCTGTTCGAAACCCAGTGGAACCAGAATTACATCTCCCACGTGGAAATCACCGTGGCCGAGAAGGTTGGTATCGAAGGCCGCTGGGGCTATTTCGACAAGGCCGGCCAACTGCGCGACATGATCCAGAATCACCTGTTGCAGCTGCTCTGCCTGATCGCCATGGACCCGCCGGCCGACCTGTCCGCCGACAGCATCCGTGACGAGAAGGTCAAAGTGCTCAAGGCGCTGGCACCGATCAGCCCGGAAGGCCTGACCACCCAGGTCGTGCGCGGCCAGTACATTGCCGGTCACAGCGAAGGCAAATCCGTACCGGGCTACCTCGAAGAACCGAATTCCAACACCCAGAGCGACACCGAAACCTTCGTCGCCCTGCGTGCCGACATCCGCAACTGGCGCTGGGCCGGCGTGCCGTTTTACCTGCGTACCGGCAAGCGTATGCCGCAGAAACTCTCGCAGATCGTCATCCACTTCAAGGAACCGTCGCACTACATCTTCGCCCCCGAGCAGCGCCTGCAGATCAGCAACAAACTGATCATCCGCCTGCAACCGGACGAAGGCATTTCCTTGCGCGTGATGACCAAAGAGCAGGGCCTGGACAAGGGCATGCAATTGCGCAGCGGTCCGCTGCAACTGAATTTCTCCGACACCTGGCGTAGCGCGCGGATTCCCGATGCCTACGAGCGGTTGTTGCTGGAAGTGATGAACGGCAATCAGAACCTGTTTGTCCGTAAAGATGAAATCGAAGCCGCGTGGAACTGGTGTGACCAGCTGATTGCCGGGTGGAAAAAATCCGGTGACGCGCCCAAGCCGTACGCGGCCGGGTCGTGGGGGCCGATGAGCTCCATTGCATTGATCACGCGGGACGGGAGGTCGTGGTATGGCGATATCTGATGTGAAACTGCCTGCGGGCGTGAATGCCCACGCATTCAAGAGCCCGGTGCTGTTGGCCGCAGGTCTGGCGCTGAATGTGGCCAAGCAACTGAGCGATGCCATCGCCGCACGCGGCAACGCGGTGCTGGTGGTGTCGGGCGGTCGCAGCCCTGTGGCTTTTTTCCAGCACCTGGCCAAGCAGGAGCTGGACTGGTCGAAGGTTGTAGTGACCCTCGCCGATGAACGCTGGGTGCCGGTTGAACATGCCGACAGCAATGCCGGTCTGCTCAAGCAATACTTGCTCAAAGGCCCGGCGGCCAAGGCGCAGTTCCTCAGCCTTTATAGCGCGGCGGCCAACGTCGAGCAGGCTGCTGAACAGGCTGATCGCTTGCTCGCGGAACTGCCGCCAATTGATGTGCTGGTGCTGGGCATGGGCGATGACGGCCACACCGCGTCGCTGTTCCCAGACAGCCCGAACCTGGCCGAAGCGCTGCAAACCGACGGCACGCGTCGTTGCTGGCCGATGCTGGCGCCGAGTGTGCCGCGTCAGCGCCTGACCATGAGCCGCGCGCTGCTGGCTTCGGCCGACCACAAGATTCTGTCTATTTCCGGTCAGTCGAAACTGACCACCTTGAATGCCGCACTGGCATCCGACGACGTCGCGGCCATGCCGGTGCGCGCGTTTCTGCAACCTACGTTAGAGATTTACTGGTGCCCATGAGCCAAGGAACAGCCGCTATGACAACCCCATCCCCGACCGTTTCCATGGCGGACAAAGTTGCCCTGATCGACAGCATCTGCGCCAAGGCACGGATCCTGCCGGTGATCACCATCGCCCGCGAACAGGACGTGCTGCCACTGGCTGACGCCCTCGCTGCCGGTGGTCTGACCGCGCTGGAAGTAACCCTGCGTTCGCAGTTCGGCCTCAAGGCTATCCAGATCCTGCGCGACCAGCGCCCGGAACTGATGACCGGCGCCGGCACTGTGCTGGATCGCACCATGCTCGCGGCTGCTGAAGCGGCCGGCTCGCAATTCATCGTCACCCCAGGCATCACCCGTGATCTGCTCGAAGCCAGTGTCGATAGCCCGATTCCGCTGTTGCCGGGCATCAGCAACGCCTCCGGCATCATGGAAGGCTATGGCTTGGGTTATCGCCGCTTCAAGCTGTTCCCGGCTGAAGTCAGCGGCGGCGTGGCCGCGATCAAAGCCCTCGGCGGCCCGTTCGGCGAAGTTAAATTCTGCCCGACTGGCGGCGTCGGCCCGGCCAACATCAAGAGCTACATGGCGCTGAAAAACGTCATGTGCGTGGGCGGTAGCTGGATGCTTGATCCGGAGTGGATCAAGAACGGCGACTGGGCCCGCATTCAGGAATGCACCGCCGAGGCGTTGGCGCTGCTGGACTGATCAATACCTGACACTTCGTTGTGTGTTCTACGGCTTTACGGTGCGCTTGGTCGGTGCACCGTTTTTTTTTGCCTGTAGAAAACGGGCGCTCCCTTGTTTAAGAACAACATCAAAAGATCGCAGCCTGCGGCAGCTCCTACAGGAGGCGTGACAGTTTTTCTGTAGGAGCTGTCGAGTGAAACGAGGCTGCGATCTTTTGATCTTGCTTCTAATGAAGCAGGTCATCGGTTACTCAGCGATACATAGTTACCGCACGGCGATTTTTCCGTGGCGCTAACCTTGCGTTCATCTTATGGAAGAGAGGACGTACTCATGGAGCGAGATCTCGCATCAGCCTCACAGCAGTCTGTGTATCAACTGGCCCCCGAGCAAATCGCCGGGCCCTTCTTTCGCAACCCCAAACTCTTGCGGCGCAACATCAGCGAAGGTGCTGAAGGGATACCGCTGGTCCTGCGCCTGACCATCGTTGATGCCATGACCGGTGAGCCCGTCAACGGTGCGTTGGTGGATATCTGGCATTGCAACGCACGAGGCGCGTACTCAGGCTGGAGCCGACTCAATCCGGACATGGAAGTCGATGTCGCGGCCATCGGCTCGATTCCGCGCACGGACGATGACACTTACCTGCGCGGCAGCCAGTTCTGTGATCACTTGGGGCGCGTGCGGTTTACCACCGTCTATCCCGGCTTCTATGCCGGGCGCGCGCTGCACATTCATGTGGCGGTGCGCATCGTCGCCGGTAATGAATACCTGGAGGAGCGCAATGTCGCCTGGGTCGGCCAGCTGTATTTTCCCGAGGTGATTTCCCGTTCAGTGCTCAATGCCCGAGCCTATCGCGGGCGAGCGTCATTACCGCTGAACAACGCCGAGGACGTTCTTTTTGCCCGCCAGAACGGTGAAGCCTCGACGCTGACGGTCTGGCCGATCGGTCGAGAGTCTCACGAGGACGGTTTTTTCGGCCACCTGACCATCGGCATCGACACCTTCGCGGTGTCGTCGCAGATCAAACCCGAGGACTTCGACAAGTACACGGTTTAAGCCAGTCAACGCAGCTCGTTGAGCGCGCGGGTCAGTAACTGCATGTCGGTGGCGGTGGTGGTCACCCCCGGCGTAATGCGGATGCATGACCCGCACGCGGCGCCAGTGCGCACCACAGTGAAAAGCTTGTATTCATTAAGCAGGCGCTCGGCCATCAACTGTTGATCGTCATGGCGGGTGAAGCGCATCGCCGTGATCCCGCAATACAGTCGCGGATCATCCGGAGTCATGACTTCGATACCTGGCAAGTGGCGCACGGCGCTGACCCAAAGATTGCGCAGGTAATTGAGCCGCGCACCTTTGGCCGCAGCGCCGCCGAGTGAACGGTGTTCCTCGAACACCAGCGGCAGGGTCATCAGCGCCGGGATGTTCGGCGTGCTGTACGACGTGCGTGCGCGGATATCGTTGCCTGGGTAATGTATCTCGCCCATGTCCGGATCGATATCGGCCAGGCGTTGCGGGGCAATATAGAGAAAGCCGAGGGTCAGCGGCGCGCCGATCCATTTGTGCAGGTTATAGCCGGCGAACGCGATGCCCATCGCTTCGAGATTGAATTCGAGCTGACCCAGCGCATGGGCGCCGTCGAGGATGATATCGACGCCATGTTCCTTGGCCAGCGCGGCAATCGCCTGTACCGGCATCACCAGGCCGGTGCGGTGGGTAACATGGGTCAGCGCCATCAACTTGAGTTTCGGGTGGCGAATGAACGTCTCGCGATACGTCTCCAGCAGGCTGTCGAAGCTGGCCGGATGCGCGTGGGCAATCTCGATCACCTCGACGCTGCGATGCTTGCCCAGCCAGCGCATGGCGCCCTTGACCGTGTCGTATTCCAGATCGCAAATAAGCACCTGATCGCCCGGTTGCAGGCGATTGTAGTTGCGGATCAGCGATTGCAGGCCTTCGGTGGCGTTGCGGGTGAACGCGACACTTTGCGCACGCACGCCGATCAGCTCGGCCAGTTGCGCTCGGATATCGAGGTTGTCGTGCTGTTCGAAGCGTTGACGCACATACACCGAATTGCTGTTGTTAATCAGCTCGATGTTGCGCTGATACTCCTCGATCACCGTGCGCGACATGCGCCCGAAGTAACCGTTCTCCAGGTTTATCGGCGCGGATTGAGCGTCGTAGCGATTGCCGAACGTTTGCCAGAATTCTTCATCACGGGCGCGGCGGGTGTTATCAGGCATGGTCGACTTAACTCTGATAGAGAAGGGCGCTTCAGTGGCGCGGGGCAGGTTTGCCGTGTTTGGCGCGCAGTGGTTCGAGCAAGTCCGAGAGGCCGTTGTGGTCGATCTCCTGCATCAATGCCAGCAAGCCACCGAGTTCGCCGTGAGGAAATCCCTCACGGGCAAACCAGTTAAGGTAAGGGCCCGGCAGGTCGGCAATGATTCGGCCCTTGTATTTGCCGAAGGGCATTTCGCGGGTGATCAGCAGTTCGAGTTTTTCTGGGTTCATCGGTTTTCGTCTGGATTCAAATCAGATTGAAAAATACAGGCATTCTGCATGCAGGCCAAATGACAGATCATGCAAATTACCGAGATACAGATAGTTCACTTATCTTTAAGTTGTTGATTTATAACGATTATTTAAAAATAAAAAAGCTGGCACGCACTCTGCAATATCCCTTGCATCTTTCATCAACCCGCAAGGAATTGAAAAATGACCGACGTAAATAAAGAAGCCATCTCTGTACTGAACGACCTGATCGAAACCAGCAAAGACGGTCAGGAAGGGTTCAAGACTTGCGCTGAAGACATCAAGCATCCAGAACTGAAAACCCTGTTCGTGACTCGCTCTGCCGATTGCGCCGCTGCCGCTGCCGAGCTGCAAGCTGAAGTTCGCAAGCTGGGTGGCGATCCGGAAACCTCCACCAGTGTCAGCGGTGACCTGCACCGTCGCTGGGTCGACGTCAAAGCCATGTTTACCGGCAAAGACGAAGAAGCAGTGCTGAACGAAGCCGAGCGCGGTGAAGACCATGCACTGAAGGCTTACAAAGAAGCCCTCGAAAAAATCAACAAGCACAACCTGGTCGGTATTCGTGATCTGGTTGAACGCCAGTACCACGGCGTACAACGTAACCACGACCAGGTGAAAGCCCTGCGTAACCAGGCTCGCGCACGTTCGTAAGCGTTCGTAGGCTGTATAAAAAACGCCAGATAGTCTGGCGTTTTTTTATGTCTGGGGGGAAAGATTTTCCTGACACAGCGCAACCAATCAGCCAATGCTAATCGCCGGCAACGTCGGCAACGTCACCGTCTGCTGCTTGCGCGGCGCCAGAATCTCGGCCTCGCCATCCACTACCAACTCATCACGCTGGTTGAACACGCGAGTGGCAATGCGCACGCGAAACTTCGGCAGCTTCTCGAGAATTTCCAGACGCACCGTCAAGGTGTCGCCAATCTTCACCGGTTTCTGAAAGCTCATCTGCTGACCGATATAAATAGTGCCCGGTCCAGGCAGTTCGCATGCCACCGCCGCACTGATCAATGCACCGCTGAACATGCCGTGGGCGATGCGCTCCTTGAACATGCTGGCGGCGGCGAATTCGGCGTCCAGGTGCACCGGGTTATGGTCGCCTGACATCGCGGCGAACAGCTGAATGTCACGCTCTTCGACAGTCTTGCTGTAGCTGGCGGTCTGGCCGACTTCAAGGGCTTCGTAAGGGATGTTGGTAACCTGGGTCATCGGTCTCGATTCCTGTGATGGATTGGATCAATCCACAAAAAATTATTCGCTGCGCTGAGGGCGTGGATGGCTCAGGGTCTGGTCGATCCAGGCCAGCACATCGGCGATCACTTCGTCGCGATTGGTTTCGTTGAACAATTCGTGCCGCGCCTGCGGGTAGATCTTCAGTTGCAGGTTCTGGCTGCCGGCCGAGCGCAATGCATCAGCCAGGTCTTTCAGACGTTTGCCATCGCTCACCGGATCACATTCACCACCGATTACCAGCAATGGCAGGCCCGGAGCGATCTGGGCGAGATTGGACGCTTTGCTGATTTGCTGCAAGCCGCCGAGCAAGTCGATCCACAGCTGATTGGTGCAGCGAAAACCACACAGTGGGTCGCTGGCGTACTTGTCGACTTCAGCCGGGTCGCGGCTCAGCCAGTCGAACGGTGTGCGCACCGGTTTGAATTTGTTGTTGAACGAGCCGAACGACAGCCACTCGATCAGCGCGCTGCGTCCTTTGCCGCCCTGGCGCAGCTTCTCCACACGGGCGATCTGCCGCGCCGCGCCATAGAGCGCCACCGGTTGGAAGTTCGAGCCACTGAGAATCGCCCCGTGCAGGCTGGCGCTGTGGTGCAGCAAATAACCCTGGGCGAGGTAGCTGCCCATGCTGTGCCCGAGCAGGATGATCGGCACGCCGGGATGCTGCTGGCCGATGTGCTGGTTGAGACTGGCCAGATCACCGACGACTTTGCACCAGCCGTCGTCATCGGCGAAATGGCCGAGGGTGCCGTTATCGGCGGTTTTGCCATGTCCACGCAGATCCGGGGCGTACACGCCATAACCTTTGTCGCAAAACGTGTCGGCTAATCGGGCGTATCGAGCGCTATGTTCGGCCATGCCGTGGGCCAGCAGGATCACCGCTTTGAGCGGCCCCAGCGGCAGCCAGCGATTGACGTACAGGCGGCTGCGGTCACTCGCGTCCAGCCATAGGGTGTCGTGGGTCATGGCGATTCCTTTGCTCAGAGTCGGCACATTGTATAGCGCGTCTGATCAGCCCACGCCACGGCACGAAGATTCACACGATCAATGAGGACCTCGCCCATATTTGCCTGAATGGCCATAACTGCTAGTGTCCGTGAAGCTCCGCTTTTTCAGAAATGACAGAAAGCGGCCCGGATCGGCTCAGGTAAAGAGGACAAGAACAATGCAACCTGATTTCTGGAATGACAAACGCCCCGCCGGCGTACCGCTGGACATCGACATGGGGGAATTCAAGTCGGTGATCGAGGTGTTCGAGCGTTCCTGCAAGAAGTTCGCGGATCGCCCGGCGTTCAGCAACATGGGCGTGACCTTGACCTACGCCGAGCTTGAGCGCCAGAGCGCAGCATTCGCCGGTTACCTGCAAGCGCATACCGATCTGGTGCCGGGGGATCGCATCGCGGTGCAGATGCCCAACGTCCTGCATTACCCGATTGCCGTGTTCGGTGCGTTGCGCGCCGGGCTGATCGTGGTCAACACCAACCCGCTGTATACCGCGCGGGAGATGCGCCACCAGTTCAAGGATTCCGGTGCGCGGGCGTTGGTCTACCTGAACATGTTCGGCCAGAAAGTCCAGGAAGTGCTGGCCGACACCGACATTCAATACCTGATCGAGGCGAAGATGGGCGACCTGATGCCCACCGCCAAAGGCTGGCTGGTCAACACTGTGGTCAGCAAGGTTAAGAAAATGGTCCCGGCATATTCACTGCCGCAGGCGATCTCCTTCAAGAGCGCGCTGCGTATGGGTCGCGGTCTGGGCATCAAGCCGCTGAAGGTCGGCCTCGACGACATCGCCGTGCTGCAATACACCGGCGGCACCACAGGCCTTGCCAAGGGTGCAATGCTCACTCATGGCAATCTGGTGGCGAACATGCAGCAAGTGCGCGCCTGCCTTGCGCAACTCGGCCCCGATGGTCAGCCGCTGTTGCGCGAAGGCCAGGAAGTGATGATCGCGCCGCTGCCGCTGTACCACATCTATGCATTCACCGCGAACTGCATGTGCATGATGGTCTCGGGCAACCACAACGTACTGATCACCAACCCGCGGGACATTGGCGGGTTCATCAAAGAACTGAAGAACTGGAAATTTTCGGCGCTGCTGGGGCTCAACACCCTGTTTGTCGCGTTGATGGAGCACCCGGATTTCAAGACCCTGGATTTCTCCACACTGAAACTGACCAACTCCGGCGGCACGGCGCTGGTGAAGGCGACCGCCGAACGCTGGGAGCAGATCACCGGTTGCCGCATCACTGAAGGTTACGGCTTGACCGAAACCTCGCCGGTGGCTTGCACCAACCCGTACGGCGACCAGTCGCGTCTGGGCACAGTCGGTTTGCCAGTGCCGGGCACGCTGTTGAAAGTGATCAACGATGACGGCGTCGAGCAGCCCATGGGCGAGCGTGGCGAACTGTGCATCAAAGGCCCGCAGATCATGAAAGGCTATTGGAACAAACCCGAAGCCACCGCTGAAGTGCTGGATGCCGAGGGCTGGTTCAAATCCGGCGACATTGCGGTCATCGATCCGGACGGTTTCGTGCGTATCGTTGATCGCAAGAAAGACATGATCATCGTTTCCGGTTTCAACGTGTATCCGAATGAAATCGAGGACGTGGTCATGGCCCACCCGAAAGTCGCCAACTGCGCGGTGATCGGTGTGCCGGACGAGCGTTCGGGCGAGGCGGTGAAGTTGTTCGTGGTGGCGCGGGAAAACGGCGTCAGCCTTGAAGAGCTGAAGGCTTACTGCAAGGAGAATTTCACTGCGTACAAAGTGCCCAAGCACATTGTGTTGCGTGAGTCGTTGCCGATGACGCCTGTCGGGAAAATTCTGCGACGTGAGTTGCGCGATATCGCATAAAGGGCAAAAACGCAAAGATCGCAGCCTTCGGCAGCTCCTACAGGAAACGCATTCACATGTAGGAGCTGCCGAAGGCTGCGATCTTTTGCTTTCAAGCCCCGGAATTCAGGGGCCTTAGAGGTGTTCTAGGATTTTTGCTCTAAAATGACTGCTAGAAAGTCTTGAGTCACCAATGTGACTGTAGAGGCCGCTTTTGGCTCTAGTCGACCCTCGGCAAAGCTGCTACTCTCGGCGCGCTTTGTGACTTCTCGGCCTATATACAAGCCAGATTCACCAATACAAAACACACACCAATAATAATCGCATCAAATGCGGTGAAGAATTCGCGTTGCTGAGGAGTGGGCTTCCATGATCGAAGACTTTTGGAAGGATAAGTACCCGGCTGGAATCGCTGCCGAGATCAATCCAGACGAGTATCCGAACATTCAGGCAGTGTTGAAGCAATCCTGCCAACGCTTCGCCGACAAACCGGCTTTCAGCAACCTGGGCAAGACAATCACCTACGGTGAATTGTACGAATTGTCCGGTGCGTTTGCCGCGTATCTGCAACAGCATACCGATTTGCAGCCCGGTGATCGAATCGCCGTGCAACTGCCCAACGTTCTGCAATACCCGGTGGCCGTTTTCGGTGCCATCCGCGCCGGGCTGATCGTGGTCAACACCAACCCGCTGTACACCACGCGGGAAATGGAACACCAATTCAACGACTCCGGTGCCAAAGCGCTGGTGTGCCTGGCGAACATGGCGCACCTGGCCGAAGCCGTGGTGCCGAAAACCGGCGTCAAACACGTCATCGTCACCGAAGTCGCCGACCTGCTGCCGCCGATCAAGCGCTTGCTGATCAACAGCGTCATCAAGTACGTGAAGAAAATGGTCCCGGCTTATCACTTGCCAAAAGCCGTCAAGTTCAACGACGTGCTGAGCAAGGGCCAGGGCCAGCCTGTGGCTGAAGCAAACCCGGACAGCGGTGATGTGGCAGTGCTGCAATACACCGGCGGCACCACCGGCGTGGCCAAAGGCGCAATGCTGACCCACCGCAACCTCGTCGCCAACATGCTGCAATGCAAGGCGCTGATGGGTTCCAACCTCAACGAAGGTTGCGAGATCCTGATCACCCCGCTGCCGCTGTACCACATCTATGCGTTCACCTTTCATTGCATGGCGATGATGCTGATCGGCAACCACAACATCCTGATCAGCAACCCGCGCGACCTGCCGGCGATGGTCAAGGAACTGTCGAAGTGGAAGTTCAGCGGTTTCGTCGGCCTGAACACGCTGTTCGTGGCGCTGTGCAACAACGAAGGTTTCCGCAAGCTGGATTTCTCGGCGCTGAAAGTCACTCTGTCTGGCGGCATGGCCCTGCAACTGGCCGCTGCCGAACGCTGGAAAGCGGTCACCGGTTGTGCCATCTGCGAAGGTTACGGCATGACCGAAACCAGCCCGGTGGCCACGGTCAACCCGATCCAGCACATCCAGATCGGCACCATCGGCATTCCAGTGCCATCGACCCTGTGCAAAGTCATCGACGATGCCGGTGTCGAGCAGCCGCTGGGTGAAATCGGCGAGCTGTGCGTCAAGGGCCCGCAGGTGATGAAGGGTTACTGGCAACGTCAGGACGCCACCGATGAAATGCTCGACAGTGACGGCTGGCTGAAAACCGGTGACATCGCGCTGATCCAGCCGGATGGCTACATGCGCATTGTCGATCGCAAGAAAGACATGATTCTGGTCTCCGGTTTCAACGTCTACCCGAACGAACTGGAAGACGTGCTGGCGACCCTGCCGGGTGTATTGCAGTGTGCTGCCATCGGCGTGCCGGACGAGAAGTCGGGCGAGGCGATCAAGATTTTCATCGTTGCCAAGCCTGGCGTGACGCTGACCAAGGAAACGGTGATGGAGCACATGCGCGCCAACGTCACCGGTTACAAGGTGCCGCGTTCGGTGGAGTTCCGCGATGCGCTGCCGACCACCAACGTCGGCAAGATCCTGCGCCGCGAACTGCGTGACGAAGAGCTGAAGAAGATCAAGGCGAAGAACGCCGCGTAAACAAGAAGCCCCGCAGATGCGGGGCTTTTTGATTTTATGCCTTTGTAGCGAGGGGATTTATCCCCGATCGGCTGCGCAGCAGTCGTAAACCCGATGAATGCGGTCTGCCTGACAGAACCTGGGTGGCAGTTTTGGGGCTGCTCCGCAGCCCATCGGGGATAAATCCCCTCGCCACAGAGAACCGCCAGGCCACAGGGATCAGGCTCTCCGCGAGAGTTGGTTACTGCCGAAACGGCGCAAAGTTCACATTGGTCCCCGCCGGACGCATGTCCTGCAGATACGAATCCTTGTCCGCACTCAATTCCAGGCTCAACGCAGCCTTGCGCTTGCCTTCATTACGAATCACCAGCCCTTCCAGCTTCTCACGCAGGAACACCGTCGGCACTTTCAGGTGCAGCAGTTCGTCGGTGTCCGGTGTGTGCATCAGCAGGTGAATCCACTCGTACTGACCGACGGCCAGACGCGCCACCGGCAGGTCGAACCACCAGATGTTGCGGTTGCGGTTCAGTTCGGCGAAGTGGCAGTTGTTGGTGCCGAGCACGGCACCGCCCAGTTCCTGGTTTCTACGGGCAATGGCCTGCTTTTTATCGAGTTTCATGACATTCCTGCGGGATCGGTTATCTGGCGCACGGCGCCCATAGGTGCGCATTCTCGGGGCTGGGCGAGCAAACATAAAGCCCAACCTGCACGCCGCGATGAAATGAGCTGCTAAAAATAAATGAAACTTGGCGCAAACGCGGCCAGTCAATCATTACGTACTGACTTTCCCCTAATTGCACCAAGGAGAAACACCATGAGTAGCACAGGCGATAAAGTAAAAGGCATGGCCAACGAAGCAGTCGGCAACGTCAAGCAAGGCGTCGGTAAAGCTACCGACAATGACAAGCTGCAAGTCGAAGGCAAAATCCAAGAGAAAAAAGGCGAAGCCCAGCAAGCCGTTGGCAAAGCCAAAGATGCAGTGAAGAACACCGTCGACAAGGCGTAATCCGGCCTTGAACGAAAGACACGAGCGGCCATCCAAGGATGGCCGTTTTTGTGTCAAAAGCCTGCGGTTATCCTGCAAGGGTCGCCAAACAGGCTACCGTGATGTAAAAAACGGCCCCTGAGTCGCCACGACTTCAACCTGTATTGCGGCGAAAGGAGACGCGAATGATTTTTCCGGACATGAAAGGTCTGCCCCTGCACCGGGTGATGGTGCGCACGGTCACTGAATTCATCGACGACGAGATGTCGACGTACGCCTCGGCACTGGCCTACCAGATGCTGTTCTCGCTGTTCCCGTTCATCCTGTTTCTGATCGCCCTGATCGGTTTTCTGCACCTGCCGGACTTCTTTTCCTGGCTGCGCCTGCAATCGGAGCTGGTACTGCCACCGCAAGCGCTGGAGCAGGTCAACCCGGTGATCGATCAGCTGCAGCAGTCCAAGGGCGGCTTGCTGTCGGTGGGTATCGTCATTGCCCTGTACACCGCGTCTGCCGGCGTGCGCCTGATGATGAGCGCAATGAACGCCGCCTATGACGTTGTTGAAGGCAGACCTGTCTGGAAGCGTTTCCCGCTGTCGATCGTCTACACCGTCGGCATTGCCGGCATGTTGTTGGTGGCGGCGGCCCTGATGGTGCTCGGGCCACAGGTGATGGGCTGGATCGCTGCACAGGTGGGGCTGGAGGAATTCATCGTCACCCTATGGACCATCGCGCGCTGGCCGGTCATCGTGATTCTGATGATGGTCGCCGTGGCACTGATCTACTACGTGATGCCGGACGTCAAACAGGAATTCCGCTTCATCACGCCGGGTTCGGTATTGGCCGTGGTGGTGTGGATCATTGCCTCGTTGGGTTTTGCGTTTTACGTCAAAACCTTCGCCAACTACAACGCGATGTATGGCAGCATCGGGGCGATTATTGTGCTGTTGCTGTACTTCTACATTTCCGCTGCCGTGCTGCTGCTCGGCGCGGAGATGAATGCAGTGATCGAGCACATGTCGAGCGAGGGCAAGGACGCGGGCGAGAAAGTCCCCGGCGAACTCGATGAACATCCCAAACAACACGTCTCGGGCCTGGGTCGCGATCACTCGATCAAGCCGGACACTGATGAAGCCTGACCATGATTCGTGAAATTCTGAAAATGGGCGACGAGCGCCTGCTGCGTATAGCCCCGCCGGTTCCGCCGGAAATGTTCGACAGCCCGGAGCTGTGGCAACTGATCGACGACATGTTCCAGACCATGGAAAGCGTCGGCGGCGTCGGCCTGGCCGCGCCGCAGGTCGGTGTCGATCTGCAACTGGTGATCTTCGGTTTCGAGCACAGCGAACGTTACCCGGACGCCGAAGCGGTACCGCAGACCATCCTGATCAATCCGCTGATCACGCCGCTTAATACGTTGACGGAAGAAGGTTTTGAAGGCTGCCTGTCGGTGCCCGGTTTACGGGGTGCGGTGGATCGCTTTCAACTGATTCGCTACGAAGGCTTTGATCCGAAGGGCGAGCCGATTGTGCGCGTGGCTTCAGGTTTCCATGCGCGGGTGGTGCAGCATGAATGCGACCATTTGATCGGCCGGTTGTACCCGTCGCGGATTACCGATTTCAGCAAGTTCGGTTTTACCGAAGTGATGTTTCCGGATCTCGATCCAGGCGCAGACGACTAAAGCCAAATCAAAAGATCGCAGCCTTCGGCAGCTCCTGCAGAGATCCGTGTAGGAGCTGCCGAAGGCTGTGATCTTTTGATCTTTATTGCCCCGCATTCAACCCCATCGCAATCATCGGCTTGCTCCGCGCATACCGGCTCAACCGTTCCGCCATTGCCTGGGGCAGGGCAGGGTCGGCACTGAACCCGCGTCGCTCATAAAACCCGCGCAAATCCGGATGGCAGAACAGCCACACCGGCTCTGTCACATCCTTCACCGCCATGCTGATCAACTGCGCAGCAACCCCCTGCTCACGACACGCAGGATCAACAAACAACCCTGTCAACCACAACCCACCCGCGACCGGCCGCAAGCACAGCGCCGCAACAATGTCGCCACGCCGCGCCACCCACAGCTGCGCCTCGCGAACGGCTTTCATCGAGGATTGGTGGCTGCGGTAGAACTTGTTCATCAACGGCCATAACGACTCGTCGAGCAGGCTGTACTGGGTATCGGGCATGGGATCTGACTGGCGGTGGGGGAGGCGGCGATTATAAAAGAACGCGCGTCACTGGATAGGTGTATACCTGAGCCTACAGCCCTGTGAGTGGAGTATTTGACATGTCTAAAGGTATGGATTCAAAGAAAGCCGCGAAGAAGAAACCGTCCAAGACTGCGATTGAGAAGCGGGCGGAGAAGAAGGCCAAGAAAGTGGATGTTTTTGGGCATTGAAAGCCAATAACAGCCATTACGGGATACCGTAATGGCTGATCAGGTTTGGCGGGTAGTAGCTGCTAAGTTAGTATTTTCTTATCCGAAGGTTATCTACCTTAATAACATTGTCTATGGTGTGTCCAATATAAACGTACACGATAATTTGCGAAAACGCTGCGAGAAATATGCTAGACCTGGACTGCCATTTAGTGGTGGCCGGAAGAATGTCTTTGTAAATCTGGTAGGGCTGTGTAATGAGAGCATTTACGTCAACTGCGCATTGGTAGTCAAAGCTAAATATATACGGTTCACCACTATCAACCTCAAATGTTTTTTTCAAAGCTACATAATAAGAGGGAGGGCTACTGCTGCTTGGGATTGACTGAACGAAGAATTCCCCTTCTTCTTCACATATCTCTGCTTTGGGAAAATTTTCAATCAGTGTCCACCGATGCCAATCGTACCCTGTGAAAGTTGATAGTTCATCCAACCCCGCCTTCACCGTATAAACCCTAGCCTCACACTCCACCGCATCACTCACCATAGCCTCTCTAAAAAATCCCACCTTCAACACAATCGCAACCGTCGAATCCGCCTTGCACTCACGCAACCATGCCACCTCGGCCGTATAACTCAAACCGGCGCCCTGATCATGCGCAGTACCCACAAACTGATCTTTGGAACGTGAAGTCCCGTCGGCTCTTTGTTCCTTGTAACTTAACCAGATCGGCAGGCCGCTGCGCTGGAACGGCCATTTGTCGCACAGCGCCTTAGTAGCGTTCGTGATCAAACTGATTTGCAGAATTTCTCCCGAGAACCCTTCCAACAATGGTTTCGGCATGCTCCGTTGCAACAGTTCACCAATACGCAACTCCAGCGTTTGCGCAGGTGTAGGCGCTCGGGTATTCAGCACTTTGTATTCAATCAAAACACTGCGCTTTAAATTGGCGCCAGTGATAGCCGGCGCAATATTGAAATCAACGCGCTGCTGGCCGTTGACCGGTTTGCGTTGCGGCGTGGTCGAACCCTCGCCATCACGACCGATGATGGTCAGTTCGATCTCGCTGCCGGGTGGAACTTCGGCGGAATTGAACCTGACGGTAAAGCCGTGCTGGTGTTGATTGGGATCAAGTATGAGATCGGGTGCTTCAACGACTTCGGGCGGTGGCAGTTCGGCCTGTGGCTTGCCGATATTCAACTTCAGTTCGGCCGAGGTCCCCATCATTTGGCCATTGCGCTGCAGGGTGTAGCTCGCCATCACCGTGCCATTCAGGTTGTTGATCACATACGTTTTGGGCACAGTGAATTTCACCGGTTTTCCCACCGTGTGCGACGTCAGTTCGATGAAGTCACTGGTGCTTCCGTCAGTGGTCGAGCCGCGCCACCGATAGGTCACGCAATCCCCCAGGATTGTGTTGGTATGTGGCACAACCAATGTGGCGCCCGTCGGTGGAACATGGTCCGGATCGAGCGTGCCGTCCTGCCCGGCTTCTTCTACGTGCGGCCGCTCAAACTGGGGCAGTGACACACCTACCTGCATGTAAAACACCTGCGAGTCGCGCACATCAAGCAGTACAGCGTCATCGTTCGCCACCCGATAAAACACCTTCACGCGCAACCCGGTGAACCGACGAATTACGGCGTTGCTGACGCTGCGCAGAATAGGCTCGTTCTCGGGGACATTACCGACTGGCCGCGAATCGTCGTAGTAAACGATGGTGCCATTGGGGTGTCGCGCCTCCATGATCAGCGTCAGTTGATCGCTACCCTTGCGGCCTGGATATGCAGCGATCTTCGCCGTTGCCCACGGTTCATCGGGATCCAGAATGCCGCCCGGCGCCTCAACTACCGAGGGCGCCGCCAGATGGTTGATCTGCCCTTCAACAGTCACGCTGGTATTTTTCGACGGCCTGTCCGCCACGCCCGCTCTTTGCAGTATGTAACCCACTGAAGCCCAGCCTTTGGCGATGGCTTTGACCGAGGCGTTGGGAATGACGAAATCGCAATGGAACGGCACATATTCGACTGTCTGCTCCAGTGGCCCGACGATGATCGGCTGACCGTTGGGCGCCGTGCCGGTCCAGGTCATGACGACCTTGTCGCCTACGGCGAAGTCATTTTCCGGGGTATAGATCCAGACGATGACGTTGATATCCCCCAGTTTCGCAAGATCAATGGTCGACACCGGTTTGCCATCGACCAGCACCAGCGCTGCATTCAAGCGATTGCCTTTCAGGTCCACCAGTACACGGGTGATTTTCGCCCAGGGCGCACGCTCGTCGGGGTAGTTGCCGACGCGGTCGATCACTTGATAGGTCACCGGGACGTTGGCGCCATCGCCGTGTTTCTCGATGGTTGCTTTGTCGAAGGTGACGATAATCGGGTGGTTGGCCGGGTCGTCGATCTGCTGCTGGGTCACGGGGTAATAAGTGACCTGCTGGCTCCCCCAGCGGCAAATGATGCAATCAAACGTCGCCATGTTTTCGTAGGGCTCGATGCGCATCTGGATTCCGCGCTCGGCCATGCCGGGATCCACCCCGTTGGACAAGTCCGGTATGAGCGTGTAATTGAGGCCGGAGTGGCCTTCTTCAGGGCTGTCATCGAAGCCGCCCGGGCGCGTCGTCTTGACCAGCATCGTCAGCACCGGCTGGTAACTTTCCTCGGCCTGGCCCACGCGCGTTACGCTGTAAAACATCTGCGCGTCACCATCGATAACAAAGCCTTGGGGAATGGTGATGACGACCCGTTCCCCCACCTGGTTTTCGTCTTCGATAATGATGCTGCGCACCGGCGTCGAGAGATTGCCCCAGAAACATTTGAGCTCATCGCCAATGCTCATCACCAACCAGGGATTGAAGATGATTTGTAAATCGCCCTCGAGCGCGCGTACCGGGATACCGCCGTCGTAGTGCTCAGGTGTGCTCAGATCGGTACTGCCGACAATGAAGGGGCGATGAAGCGCGAGCGGATTGTTTTCATCGTGCGGGTTGATCATGGCGACGTTCCTTCGTGGGTGGCTGCGAGTAAAAGAGCAGCTGGAGCTCTGATCAGAAGGGAATGGTGCGGTTACGACAACTGTCAGGTCTGACAGGTAGAGGCTGATTTCCGACGAATGGTGGCGCTTGACTCTGGATAGATATTTTCTGAGACGTCTTCGCTGAACCGTTTCTTGTGCAAAAAGTGCCAGATACTGGCCGACTAGTGGCCTTGCGCAAGACTTTGCGCTGGCTATGCTGACACCTAACTAACTATGTCGACCGTCATGCCAAAGCGTGCCGAGTCCAAAGGGTTAGTCCGTGATTCATGCTGCCAGAGTGCGCAACCCGAGGCACCGACACCGAACCAACAAGGAGCGACACCTAAATGGACTTTCTTCAACACGTTAGGGCTGGCCCTCAACCGGGCTATCAAGAGAAGGATGTCTTGATTAGAGCGTTGCTGCATGGACGTTCCGATTGATCATCATTTATCACCTGACAACTTCCTCCCATGGAGGAAGGCGTGTGCCTGTTCTGTGGAACGTAGTGGTGGATTCTGAAAGACCTGAACTTTCATCAAATCAAAAGAACGCGCGGAAGGTGATACAACCATGTTCAACCTACATCACAAGGCTGATCTGCAGGAAATCGAGCGCTTCAGCTGCGCCCTGACTGAAGCCAATGCCAAGTTGGCGGCGATCAGCCGTTCGATGGCGATGATCGAGTTCAGCCCCGATGGCATTGTTCTGGATGCCAATGAAAACTTCTGCAAGACCATGGGTTACGGTGCCGAAGAAGTGCGCGGCAAACATCACCGGATCTTTTGCGAAGAAGCGTTTTATCGCAGCGAGGATTACGCGAAGTTATGGCGTGACCTGGCCAGGGGCGAGCCGATCAGCGGGACGTTCCTGCGTTTGAACAAGAGCGGCAGGGAGGTCTGGCTAGAAGCCAGTTACATGCCGGTCTATGGCCCGGACAAACAAGTAAAAAGTGTGATCAAAGTGGCGGCGGACATTACCGCGCGGATCAACAAGGAACATGAAGAGGAAAGCATGCTCGCGGCGATTGGTCGCTCGATGGCGGTGATCGAGTTCACGCCGGAGGGCAATGTGATTACCGCCAACGAAAACTTCCTCAAGACCACGCAATACACGCTCAACGAAGTTGTCGGCCACCACCACAGCATGTTCTGCCATCGGGCCGAAGCCGAGTCGGTGCAATACAAGGCATTCTGGGCTTCGCTCAATCGCGGCGAATATCACTCCCATCGCTTCGAGCGCAAGAACAAGTCCGGGCAGATGGTTTACCTCGAAGCTTCGTATAACCCGTTGTTCGACGCCAAGGGCCGCTTGTACAAAGTGGTCAAGTTCGCCAGCGACATCACCCGCCAGATGACCACGTTGCAGAATGCCGCGGAATCGGCCCACAGCACTTCGGTACAAAACGACGCCTGCGCGCAAAAAGGCTCACAGGTCGTGCAGCAAACGGTGCAGATCATTCAGGACATTTCCCGCGACCTCAACGAAGCGGCGGTCAGCATCGATGCGGTCAGCAAGCAGTCGGACATCATCGGCACCATCGTCCAGACCATACGCGGCATCGCCGATCAGACCAATTTGCTGGCGCTGAACGCGGCCATCGAAGCAGCGCGGGCCGGCGAACATGGGCGGGGTTTTGCGGTGGTCGCGGATGAAGTGCGCAGTCTTGCTGCGCGCACTAGTCAGGCGACGCTGGAGATTGTTGAAGTGGTGCGCAAGAACCATGACTTGTCGTTGAGTGCGGTTTCGAGCATGCAATCGAGTTTGAGCCGCACCGGGCTTGGGGTTGAACTGGCGAATGAGGCGGGGGAGGTGATCCTGGAGATTCAGCAAGGCTCGCGGCATGTGGTAGATGCGATCAGCCAGTTCAATGAGACCCTGCAACTGAACTAGCACCGCATAGCAACTGTAGGAGCTGCGGCACGCTGCGATCTTTTGATCTTTTAAATTCAAGATCAAAAGATCGCAGCGTGCCGCAGCTCCTACATCATGTTTCCATTGCAGTGGCTGACGATTTATGCCGCCGCAGGGGAATCCGGCAACGCCGAGGCAGGCAGACCAAACACCCGATCAAACAGCCAGTTGAACGCAAACGTGTAGCAAGGGATGAAGATGATCAGCGCCAGATCCAGCAGGAACGCCTGCACCAGACTGATATTCATCCACCACGCGATCAACGGAATCAGGAACACGATCAACGTCAGTTGAAAGCCGATTGCGTGGGCGATGCGTCGTTTTACGGTGCGGGTGCGTGACTGCTGACGACTCTCCCAGTGCTCGAACATCGAGGTATAGATGAAATTCCAGGTGACGGCGATGGTGGTGATGATCACCGCCAACGGCCCGGTGCTGCCCGGCGAGGTGCCCGACAACAGGGCCAGACCGAGGGCGGAAAAGGTCATGCCGATCACTTCGTAGAGCGACACATAGACCAGTTTGCGTTTGACGCCTTGCATGCAGATTTGCCTCTTTCTTGCCATTTGTTGGCCAGTGGGACTGGCGGAGGCGGCGAAAGATAGCTTCAATAGGGCTGACAGAAAAAGTCAGAAGCTTTCAGTTCTATTGATAGGTTGACCCATTGAATTTCAACAGCGACAGCATTGAACTGTTCCTTGCGGTGATTGAACGCGGCTCGTTTTCCGCCGCCGCCCGCGCATTGGGCAAAGTCCCGTCGGCAGTGAGCATGGGCATCGGCAACCTTGAAGCCGAACTCGGTTATCCGCTGTTTGATCGCAGCCATCGCGAACCGCAACCGACGGCGATGGCGCTTTCTCTGGTACCGCACGCACGGCTGATTGCCGGGCAGCTCAAGCAACTGCAAGTGCACGCGGTGGAGTTGTCGTTGGGGCTGGAGAGCAAGTTGTCGATCGGCGTGGTCGCGGACATCGACCGTCGGCGTTTGCTGGCGGCGATCAAGGCTATTGCCGAGCGCCATCCGCTGCTCGACATCGAAGTCCTGACGGCGCCGCAGGATGATGTGCTGGCGATGCTGCACAGCGGCCGCGTCAGTGTATGCCTGGCGTTCGCCGGGTTGAGCATGAACGTGCTGGAGCGCTTTCAGTTTGTCGGCAGCGAACGGATGATCGCGACGCTGGCGGCGGACAGTCCGTTGTTGCAGGGGCAGGATCTGTTTCTTGAAGACCTGGTGCACGTACGGCAGATCTTCGTCGCCAGTCGTGACTTGCCGATCAGTGAGACGCGGCCGTTAGTGGCTGAATCGCACTGGCGCACCGATACCCTGGAAACCGCGATGGAAATGGTCGAGGCGGGATTGGGCTGGGGCAATTTCCCGCTGTCGGTGGTGCAGTCGCGACTGGATGCCGGGCGTTTGAAACGGCTGAATTTTCGCAACATCGAAAATGGCCTGGTACTGCCGGTACACGCGGTATGGCTCAAGAGCCAGCCGTTACAGAAGGCTGCATTGGCGTTGGTCGAATTGCTCGGCCACTAAGCCCCGCACAAATTGCGGGGTAAACCTTGGGCTTGTGTGCGCCACAGAAACCTGTGGGAGCTGGCTTGCCAGCGATAGCGGTCTGTCAGTCAATAATGTATCGACTGACGCACAACCCCCCTGTAGGAGCTGCCGAAGGCTGCGATCTTTTGATCTTGATCTTTAACAACAAGATCAAAAGATCGCAGCCTTCGGCAGCTCCTACATGGACCCGAGGCAGGCTCAGGTGCTTTCGCGGATCTTCAGTTCGAAGCCCATGTCTTCCACCGGCCGTGCCACGTTGTTGCCCGCCATCAACGTCAGCATCTGCTCCGCTGCGCGCCGGCCAATCGCCTCACGCGGGGTGTTGATGCTGCTCAGGCGCGGCACCATGTGCTCGGACATCGGCAAGTCGTTGAAGCCCAGAATTGCCACTTGCTCAGGGATTTTGATGCCGTGGCGCAGCGCCTCCAGCAATGCACCTTGTGCCAGGTCATCGTTGCCGAAGAAGATCGCATCGACATCCGGGTGCGCCGCCAGCAATTGCAGAAACAACTCGCCACCCAATCCCACCGACGAAGCACGCGGCGTCAGCATTTCCAGATCCGGGTCATAACGCCCGGCCTTCTGCAACGCTTTGCGAAAACCTTCGCCTCGCAGCAACGTGCGCTGATCAAGTTGCGCACCGATGTAAGCCAGACGTTTGCGCCCACGGGAAAGCAAATGCTCTGCCGCCGTTTCGCCGGCGCTGAGCTGGGAGAAGCCGACGCAATTCACGCCCGCAGCGCTGTCCAGTTCCATCATGTACACGCAGGGAATGTTGCTGGCCTCGATCATTCGCCGCGAACTTTCGGTGCGATCAAAACCGGTCAGCAGAAACCCGCGCGGCTGATAAGCCATGTAGTTGCGCAGCAGGTTTTCTTCTTCATCACGGGAGTAGTGGAAGTTGCCGATCAGTACTTCGAAGCCCTTGGGCGTCAAAACCCGATGAATGGCTTCCAGCGTATCGATGAACAACAGGTTGGACAGTGACGGCACCAAAACCACTACAGAATGGCTCTGCGCCGAGGCCAAAGCACGGGCGGCAGGGTTGACCACGTAGTTGAGTTCGAGGGCGGCCTTGCGGACTTTTTCCACCAGTTCGGTGGCCACGGTGCTGACCCCGCGCAAGGCACGGGATGCGGTAATCGGGCTGACGCCGGCAAGGCGAGCAACTTCATTGAGGGTGGGACGGCCGGTGGTGCGGGTATTTTTATCGTTTTTAGGAGTGGTCATCGGGCGGCTTGCCAAACAAAAATCAAGGCACTAAGGTAGCGCTGTCCTGATGCAGCTGCAAATGCGTAAGCGAGGTCCTGCCTGATCTTCGCTTTTTGGTGTTGGGAACAAACCTGCTGCAACCCAAAAAAACGACAAGAAGGCGTCGGCAACTTCTATCTGTGCACTAGAGTCATAGCTTGCAAAGGTAGCGCTGTCTGCGCGCTGAGGTGTTTCATGAATCATCCCATCACCGCCCTAGTCATCATGGGCGTTGCCGGTTGCGGCAAGACGTGCGTCAGCGAGGCCCTGTGCCAATTGAGCGGCGCCACTGCCATTGAAGGCGATACTTTCCATCCGGCCGCGAACATCGAAAAGATGAGCGCGGGGATCCCCCTGAACGACGACGACCGTGCCGGCTGGCTCGACAGCCTGTGCGAGGAGCTGCGCCGCGTTGACGCCACGGGCCAGCGCCCGGTGCTGACCTGCTCGGCCCTCAAACACAGTTATCGCGAAATCCTGCGCAGTGCCTTGCCGGGCCTGGGCTTCGTGTTCCTTGAATTGACCCCTGAAGTTGCCGCCGAGCGTGTGTCTCATCGTCCGGGCCACTTCATGCCGGCCACGTTGATCGAAAGCCAGTTCGCCACCCTCGAATCGCCCAAAGGCGAGCCGTTGACCCTGGCGTTGAACGCTTCGATCCACAGCGTCGAAGAACTGGCAGAGCAAGCTCACGTCTGGTGGCAGGCCAATGGCCTGAAACAGGCGGTATGAGTGTGTTCATGCAGACAGCGCTGTCCTTACGACTTCTGATTAACCCGCTTTAATAACAACAACAAACCAGGAGACACCCCCAATGTTTGGCATGTCCCACGACGCCTACCTGCTGCTTGATGCAGTGGTCACGGTGATCGGACTTATCATCCTGATCACCAAGTTCAAGATTCACCCCTTCATTGCCCTGACCATCGCCGCCGCGTTCCTCGGCCTGACGTCCGGCATGCCGATCGGCACCATCATCAAAGCGTTCCAGGACGGCTTTGGTGGCGTGCTCGGTTTCGTCGGCATCATCCTCGCGCTGGGCACCATGCTCGGCAAAATGATGGCCGAATCGGGCGGGGCAGATCAGATTGCCCAGACCCTGATTCGCGCGTTCGGCAAGGACAAAGTCCAGTGGGCAATGATGTTCGCCGCGTTCCTGGTGGGCATTCCGTTGTTCTTCGAAATCGGCTTCGTGCTGCTGATTCCGCTGGTGTTCATCGTTGCCCGCCGCACGGGCGTGTCGATCATCAAGATCGGTATCCCGCTGCTCGCCGGCCTGTCCGCCGTGCACGGTCTGGTGCCACCGCACCCGGGCCCGCTGCTGGCCATCGGCGTGTTCGGTGCTGATATCGGCAAGACCATTCTCTACGGTCTGATCGTTGCGCTGCCGACTGCAATCATTGCCGGGCCGATCTTCGGTACGTTCATCGCCAAGCACATTCCTGGTCACCCGAATCAGGAACTGGTCGATCAACTGGCCCGCGAAAACGACACCGCTGTCCTGCCGAGCTTCAGCATCACCCTGATCACCGTGCTGCTGCCGGTATTCCTGATGCTGCTGAAAACCTTCGCTGACGTGGCGCTGCCGGACGGTAACTTCTTCCGCACCTGGATGGACATGATCGGTCACCCGATCTCGGCACTGCTGCTGGCGTTGCTGCTGTCGCTGTATACCTTCGGTTACAAGCAGGGCATCGGTTCTAACCAGATCCTCAAGTGGCTGGATGCGAGCCTTGCGCCAACCGCCGCGATCATCCTGATCATCGGTGCCGGCGGTGGCTTCAAGCAGATGCTGGTAACCAGCGGCGTGGGCGACGTGATCGGCCACATGGCGGTCAGCGCGCAGATCTCGCCGATCCTGCTGGCATGGCTGGTGGCGGCGGTGATCCGTATTGCTACCGGTTCGGCAACGGTCGCGACCATCACTGGCGCGGGCATTGTGGTGCCGGTGGTCGGGATGGTTCCGGGCGTTAACCGTGAGCTGCTGGTGCTGGCCACCGGTGCCGGTTCGTTGATCCTGTCCCACGTCAACGACGCCGGTTTCTGGCTGGTGAAGCAATACTTCAACATGACCGTGGCTGAGACGTTCAAGACCTGGACGGCGATGGAAACCATCCTCTCGGTGGTCGCGTTGGGCTTTATCCTGCTGTTGTCGATGTTCGTTTAACAGTAAACGCCAGACACAAAAAAACCGCAGCGATGCGGTTTTTTTGTGGGTGAAACCTTAAGGCTGAACACATCCCCCTGTAGGAGCTGTCGAGTGAAACGAGGCTGCGATCTTTTGATCTTTGAAAATCGACAGCAAAAGATCGCAGCCTTCGGCAGCTCCTACAGGAGATCTACGTTAGCTGCTGGATTTCGGGGCTAACCCATCCGCCCGGAACATCCCGCGAATCCGACGCCGGTTTCTGGCTGGTGAAGCAGTACTTCAACATGACCGTGGCCGAGACGTTCAAGACCTGGACGGCGATGGAAACCATCCTCTCGGTGGTCGCGTTGGGCTTTATCCTGCTGTTATCGATGTTCGTTTAACAGCAAACGCCAGACACAAAAAAACCGCAGCGATGCGGTTTTTTTGTGGGTGAAACCTTAAGGCTGAACACATCTCCCTGTAGGAGCTGTCGAGTGAAACGAGGCTGCGATCTTTTGATCTTTTTAAATCAACGTCAAAAGATCGCAGTCTTCGGCAGCTCCTACAGGAGATCTACGTTAGCTGCTGGATTTCGGGGCTAACCCGTCCGCCCGGAACATCCCGCGAATGCCGCGCACAGCCTGGCGAATGCGGTCCTGGTTTTCGATCAGCGCGAAGCGCACGTGATCATTGCCATACTCACCAAACCCCACCCCCGGCGAGACGCAAACCTTGGCCTCGGCCAGCAGTTTCTTGGCGAATTCCAGCGAGCCCAAGTGCGCGTAAGCCTCGGGAATCTTCGCCCAGACGTACATCGAAGCCTTCGGGTTTTCAACCATCCAGCCCAGCTCATGCAGTCCCTTGACCAGCACATTGCGGCGCTGGCGATACTGCTCGGCGATGTCTTTCACGCACTGCTGATCGCCTTCCAGCGCAGCAATCGCGGCGACTTGCAGCGGAGTGAAAGTGCCGTAGTCGTGGTAGCTCTTGATCCGCGCCAAGGCGTTGACCAGTTCCGGATTGCCGACCATGAAACCGATGCGCCAACCGGCCATGTTGTAGCTCTTGGACAGGGTGAAAAACTCCACCGCGATGTCCTTGGCGCCCGGCACTTGCATGATCGACGGGGCTTTCCAGCCGTCGTAGACGATGTCGGCGTAAGCCAGATCGTGGATGACCAGCACGTCGTACTGCTTGGCGAGAGCGATCACCCGCTCGAAGAAATCCAGTTCCACGCACTGCGCGGTCGGGTTCGACGGGAAACCGAGGATCATCATTTTCGGCTTGGGGATCGAGCCGCGAATCGCCCGTTCCAATTCAGCGAAGAAGTCCACCCCCGGTACCAGCGGCACCGAACGCACCTGGGCGCCGGCAATCACCGCGCCGTAGATGTGAATCGGGTAGCTCGGGTTCGGCACTAGCACCGTGTCGCCCTGATCCAGGGTCGCCAGCATCAGATGCGCCAGGCCTTCCTTGGAACCGATGGTGACAATGGCTTCGCTTTCCGGGTCGATATCGACTTCGTAGCGCTGCTTGTACCAATTGGAAATCGCCCGACGCAGGCGCGGAATGCCCTTGGACGTGGAATAACCGTGGGTGTCGTCACGCTGGGCGACCTGCACGAGTTTTTCGACAATGTGCGGCGGCGTGGCCCCGTCGGGGTTGCCCATGCTCAGGTCGATGATGTCTTCACCACGACGCCGCGCGGCCATTTTCAGCTCGGCGGTGATGTTGAAAACGTAAGGGGGGAGTCGATCTATGCGCGCAAAGCGGCGCGGCGAACCTTGTTCAGCCATTGTTGCCTCGGATAACGTAAGCGCCCGGAACCGTCCGAGCGACGCTGGTCACTGCGGTGACCTGTTGGCGAAGATAAGGGCAGGGATGGCAGACTGTCCAGCCTGTGCGTAAACAAATTTTTCCCAAGGAAATCGGTTGATGGAATTCACCAGCGGCTTTTTGCTGAGCCTTTCGCTGTGCCTGGATATCGGCGTGGCCAACATCGCAATGATCACGTTGGCGATGCAGCGCGGGTATTTTCAGGGCTTTGCGCTGGGCCTCGGCACCTGTGTCGGCGATTTGATCTACGCGGTGCTGGCGCTCGCCGGGATGACCGTGTTGCTGCAATACGAAACCGTGCGCTGGGTGCTGTGGATCGGCGGTTCGGCGCTGCTGATCTATTTCGCGGCGAAGATGATCTATTCGGCAATCCATCACGATGCGCTGTTGGCCGAGACGGCTGAGGTGGGGCACAACTCCCATCGCAAGGAGTTCCTGCGGGGGATCTTCCTTGCCATGTCATCGCCGAGCGCGATTCTCTGGTTCGCTGCGGTAGGCGGCACGTTGATCGCCCGTTCGGGTGGCGGCGGGCCTTTGAGCTCGGCGTTGTTCCTCGCCGGGTTTCTGTGCGCCGGGCTGGTGTGGTCGGCCGGTTTGTGCTTCGCTGCAAGCCATGGCGGCAGGCTCTTGGGCGATAAACTGCTGCGCTACTCCTACATGGCATCTGCGGCGATCTTCTGCTATTTCGCGGTATACGTGATCGTATCTGGCTATAACGAGTTTGTCGGGTCAGGTGCGGCCGAGGCCCTGCATACGCTGTAATGTTGCGAATCGGGTTTGGCTTCTATACTCCCAGCCGAACCCACTTTTTTCGTTCCAGGAGTCGAGTCATGGATGAGCAAACACGCGTCGAAGTGGCGGAACCTCGCTTCGAACATGGACACTTCCTGCTGATCGCAGGGCTTGGCGGACGATTTACCCAGGACACCACCGATGGCATCCCCGCGCTGTGGGAAAAATTCATCCCGCATCTGGGCAAGATTCCCGGGCAAAAAAGCGAAGTGACCTTCGGCGTCTGCTGCAATGCGGACGGCAAGGGTGGTTTCGAATACATCGCCGGGGTCGAGATCAGCAAGCTCGATGACCTGCCGGAGCAATACCGCTGGATCGAGGTGCAACCGCAGGATTACGCGGTGTTCGAGCACAAGGGCTCTCTGGACCAATTGCCGGCGACGTTCCAGCACATCTGGAAAACCTGGCTGCCGCAGTCCGGTCGCGAAGCGGCAGATGCGCCGGAGTTCGAGCGCTACAGCGAAGACTTCAATCCCAAGTTGCATACCGGCACGCTGGAAATCTGGCTGCCGCTCAAGGTGTGACGCACGTTGATGGACGGATCAGCGATCCGTCCAGTCAACGCTTTCAACCACGCTTGCCCTTGCCCACACGTCGCGCCCGCAACAGGTCGATGCCCAGGGTGATAAAGCCGAACGTACTGATGCCCAACACCATTAACAGGCCGATTTCTACGCTGCTCATAAACGGGTTCCCCCAAGGGTAATCAGAGACACGCCACAGAAATAGCCGCCCGCGAGGCGCAAGAAAAGCGCTTATACGCAGGCTTTACGCTGCCCGCGCGGATCGATATGCACTCCTTATTCCTTTATGCTTTGCGCACTTTTCCCGCTGATTTCCGAGCTGCCATGAACACCGTTATCCGCAACGTCACTGCCACTGACCTGGATCGCTGCTACGCCATCGAAACCGTTGCCTACGAAGGCGATGAAGCCGCCACCCGTGAAAAGATCGCCACACGCATTGCGACCTGGCCGGATGGTTTCATCGTTGCCGAGGTGGATGGCGAGGTCGCCGGGTTCGTCAACTCGGGCGCGGCGTTCGATGTGCAGATGTCGGATGAAGCGTTCAAGGAACTGATCGGCCATGATCCGGCGGGGCCGAACGTGGTGATCATGTCGGTTGTGGTGCACCCGGATTCTCAGGGGCAGGGCCTGGCCAAGCGTTTGATGGCCGAGTTCATCGAGCGCATGCGCGGGATGGATAAAGCGACAATTCATTTGATGTGCAAGGAACAGCACATTGCGCTGTATGCCGGGTTTGGCTTTGCCTACATCAAACCGTCGGAGTCCGACCATGGCGGCATGGCGTGGCACGAGATGATTCTGACCCTCTGACCCTCTGACCCTCTGACCCTCTGACCCTCTGACCCTCTGGATCATTACCCCTGTAGGAGCTGCCGAAGGCTGCGATCTTTTGATCTTGCTTGTAAAAAACAGGATCAAAAGATCGCAGCCTTCGGCAGCTCCTACATGGGGGGCGTGGTGCGTCAGTAAAGGCTATCGCGGACCCTGGTCGGCGCTTCGCGGTCGTACGTGTCGGCGTCGAATTGCCCATCGTTCAGACGTTTATGAAAGGCGCCAGCCGTGGGCAACGCCGAACGCGGCAGATGCGTTTCAGGGTTCCACGCATCCGAACGCACAAACGCCTTCGAACAGTGGAAAAACGCCGCCTCCACCGTCACCAGCAACACCGTTTTCGCCGGTTTGCCGTTTACCGAAAAACTCTCCAGTAACGCCGGTTCATCACTGATCAACGCCGTGCCGTTGACCCGCAACGTCTCGCCAATCCCCGGAATGATGAACAGCAGCGACACCCGTGGATCGTGCAGCACATTGCGCAAGGTATCGATGCGGTTGTTGCCCGGGCGGTCCGGTAGGGCCAGCGTGCGTTCATCGACGATCCGCACAAACCCCGGAGCATCACCGCGCGGTGAATTGTCGAGGCCATCGGCCCCCACCGAGCTGACGATTACCAGCGGCGAGACCCGCACCATCGCCTGATAGTCTTCGTTGAGAAAAGTGATCTGCTTGCGCACTGCACGTTTGTGGGGCAAACCGTAAATAGCTTCCAGTGCTTCAATTGAATCGATCATCGTGCATCCCTCGATGACTTAGAAAAACAGCCCCATGCGCCGCTCGTAACCGATTCGGCCCTTGTACGCTTCGCCGCTGTCGACGTAGCCGTGTTTGGCGTACAGCGCGATGGCGGCATCGTTGTCGGCGTCCACCGACAGTTCCAGCCCCTTGATCTCCGGCCATGCCTGGCGCGCAACCTCGGGCAACGCTTGCAGACACGCCTTGCCGTAACCCTTGCCCTGCGCCCGGCGATCGACCTGCAACGCATGCAGCGTGGCGCTGTGTTCATCGGCCCATGCCGGTAACACCGGCGGACGCTTGAGCAGCAGGAACGCCACCGGCACATCATCGGCCAGCAGTGCAAAACCCTTCACGCCAGGGCCGGGTTTTGACAGCAAGGTGTGCAGGGCGCCGTGGATGTCGCCGGAGAACTTGATTTGCTCGGGGTGGATTTCAATCGCCTCGACTTGCTCACGCTGCTGGGCGTTCAGGCTGTCGTACGGCACGAGTTGGGCTGACACGGGAATTTCCTTTTTCCTACAAAGATGAGTCTCGGATTCTAGCGACTTTGCCTCCTGCGGAATTTTTTTGTTTCAGTTGTCGATCGACCGATGCGCCGAACGACTAAGGGTGTCTTCACAACAAAAAACACGGAGAACACCATGAGCGCACAGTCTGAAATTCAAACCCTAATCAATACCTACCGCGACGCCGTCATGACCAAAGACGTGGAGAAAGTCATGGCGCTGTACGCCGATGACATCGTCTCGTTCGACGCGATCAAGGCCCTGCAATTCAAGGGCAAACCGGCCTACCGCGCGCACTGGGTGGATTGCATGCAAATGTGCCCCGGCCCGCACATCTTCGAGTTTCAGGAAGTCGTCATCGAAACTGCCGACAACATCGCCTTCGCCCACTGGGTCGCCAATTGCGGCGGCACCAACGAGAAGGGTGAAACCCAAAGCTGCTGGATGCGCGTCACCGCGTGCTATCGGCAGGTCGGCGGCGCGTGGCGGATTGCCCATGAACACTGGTCGGCACCGTTTGATCCGATGAGCGGCGCCACGCTGTTTGATGTGCAACCGTGATCTTCAGCCATAGTTGATCCGTTCGAATCAGGAGCACGCCATGAAATATCTATGCCTGGTCTACAGCGATGAACGCCTGCTGCATTCGTCGCCCGACAGCCCCGAAGACGCCGAATGCTGGGCCTATGCCGAGTCAATTCAGGGCAGCGGGCGGATGGTTGCCGCCGAGGCGCTGGAGTCGGTGCAGACCGCCACCACGGTGCGTATGCGCAACGGTAAGTTGTCGATCACCGATGGGCCGTTCGCCGAAACCAAGGAGCAACTGGCCGGCTTCTACCTGATCGACGCCAAGGATCTCAATGAAGCGATTCAGGTCGCCGGGAACATCCCGGCGGCCCGGGTCGGCAGCGTCGAAGTGCGCCCGGTGCGGCAGTTGAATGTCTGAGGTCCGGACGCGGGTCGAGCAGGTCTATCGTGAAGACTCGCGGCGGATTCTGGCGACCTTGATCCGCCTGCTCGGCGATTTCGACCTCGCCGAAGAAGCCTTGCACGAGGCGTTCTTCGTCGCGGTCGAGCGTTGGCAGCGTGACGGCGTGCCGGACAATCCGCGCACCTGGCTGGTGTCGACCGGGCGCTTCAAGGCAATCGACGTGCTACGCCGCCGTGCACGCTTCAAAGCCTCGCAGCCATTGTTGCTGGCGCAACTGGAAGAACTCGAAGATGCCGACTGGAGCGACGAAGACGTGGAAGACGATCGCCTGCGGCTGATCTTCACCTGCTGTCACCCGGCGCTGGCGGCGGATGCGCAAGTGCCGCTGACCTTGCGTGAAGTCTGCGACCTGACCACCGAGGAAATCGCCCGCGCATTTCTCTCGGCGCCGGCGGCCATTGCCCAACGCATCGTGCGCGCGAAAGCCAAGATCCGAGACGCGAAAATCCCTTATCAAGTCCCCAGCCTGAGCGAACTGCCCGAGCGCCTCGACAGTGTGCTGCGGGTGATTTATCTGGTGTTCAACGAAGGGTATTCGGCGTCGATGGGGGCTGAGCTGACCCGCGAAGATCTGACCCGTGAAGCGATCCGGCTCGGGCGATTGCTAATGGAATTGTTGCCGGAGCCCGAGGTGATGGGGTTGCTGGCATTGATGCTGCTGCACGAGTCCCGCCGCCCGGCGCGCACCTCGCCCGATGGCGAGTTGGTGCTGCTGGACGATCAGGATCGCTCGCAGTGGGATGCTGAGTTGATCGCTGAAGGTTGTGCGTTGGTGGAGCGGGCGCTGACCACACGACGATTTGGGCCGTATTGCCTGCAAGCGGCGATTGCCGCCGTACACGCCGAGGCGCCAACCGCTGAGGAAACCGATTGGCAGCAGATCGTCGGTCTGTATGACGTGCTGTTGCGGGCGATGCCGTCGCCGGTGATCGAGTTGAATCGCGCGGTGGCGGTGGCCAAGCGGGATGGGGCGTTGGCGGGGCTGACGCTGATCGAAGGGATTATGGATCGCGGTGAGTTGCAGGATTATCACTTGGCGCATTCGGCGCGGGCGGAGTTTTGTCGGCAGTTGGGCAGGGCGGAGGAGGCGCGGGTGGCTTATTTGCGGGCGCTGGAATTGACGCGGCAAGAGCCTGAGCGGCGGTTTATCGAGGCGCGCTTAAACCAACTACCGACACCCAACCCCCTGTAGCAACTGCCGACGGCTTCAATCTTTTAACGTTGATTTTCTTCAATCAACAACAAGATCAAAAGATCGCAGCCTTCGGCAGCTCCTACATGGGTTGCAACTGTAGGAGCTGCGGCACGCTGCGATCTTTTGATCTATTCCAGCATCTTGCTCAGCAACCAGCTCCCCGCCGGCCCCGGCGGATATAGCCGCGACCACAAGGCATCGACAAACACCGGTTTCGGCCAGCCGCGCACTGTCAGCTCTACCAGCGTGCCATTGCCGAAACGCCCCACCAGCCAGCGCGGCAGCGGCGCCCAGCCGAAACCCATTTCGGCCATTTCCATCAGCATCAGATAACTCGGCGCCGACCAGACGCGACCCTTGGCGCGACTGTCGTAGGGATTGACGATCGTCGCCAGACGCAACTCGCGATGCTGCTCCAGGATTGGCTGATCGACGTGCTCCAGTGTCGCCAGCGCATGTTCGCGACTGACGAACAGCGCAATATCAGTGCGCTCAGCCACGGTCGAGGTCACCAGATCCGGCGGGTAATTGTCCTGCATCTCTGCAAACGCCAGATGCGCCCGACCGCGCTGCACCAGTTCGATCAAGTCATCGCATTCGGCGATCAGGCATTCGAGTTCCAGATCCGGATAGCGCTGTTCAAAACCGAACAGCGCCGCTTCGAAACGCGCGGATTGATAGGTGTCGGAAATCGCCACGGTCAATTTCGGCTCAACACCTTGGGACAATTGCCGTGCAGTCATTTCCAGACGACTGTTGGCCGTAAGAATCGCCTCGGCGCGTTGCAGCATCACATGGCCGGCGGGCGTCAGCGTCGGTTTGCGGCTGCTGCGATCAAACAACACCAGGTCCAGATCAATCTCCAGACTCGCCACCGCCGCACTGATGGTCGACTGACTGCGCCCGAGTTTGCGCGCCGCCGCCGAAAACGATCCTTGGGTCGCCGCTTGGACAAACGCCAAAAGCACTTCTTGCGAGGCCATGAACTATCGCCTTGATCGATGGTTATTGGTTTTGAAGTATCGATGCGAGGGCAGATCATGGCAACCATCTTCACTCAAGGACTCAGGCCATGACTGCCCAAAAATCCATCACTGAACGTATCTTCCAGGCTGTCGGTTTCGAATTGCTGGCGATTCTGATCTGCACGCCGTTGCTGGCGTGGATCATGAAAAAACCGATGCTTGAAATGGGCGCGGTGACGGTGCTGATCGCGATGCTGGCGCTGGGCTGGAACGTGGTGTTCAACCGGTTTTTCGACCGCATGCTCGAGCGCATGAATGTCGCCCATAACGCTTGGGTGCGGGTGGTTCACGCCTTGCTGTTCGAGGGTGGTTTGATCGTGATGGGCGTGCCGCTGATTGCCTGGTGGCTGTCGGTCAGCCTGTGGCAGGCGTTTTTGCTCGACATCGGCGTGTTGCTGTTTTTCCTGCCCTATACCTACGTTTATCACTGGGGCTACGACGTACTCCGCGAGCGCTTCCTGATGCGTCGTGTCTGTGAGGGTTAACCAAAAACTGTGGCAAATATAAAACCTGTGGCGAGGGGATTTATCCCCGATGGGTTGCGAAGCGGCCCCAAAAAATGGGCCTGCTGCGCAGTCCATCGGGGATAAATCCCCTCGCCACAATGGCTATTTCCACAAAAGTTTTAGTGAGGCTTAGAGAAACATCCCCCCCGACGCCTCAACCCGCTGACCATTGATCCACTGCGCGCCCGGCGACAGCAACAACGCCAGTGCTCCGCCGATATCATCCGGCTGCCCCGCGCGGCCCAGCGCGGTGTTCTCGGCGACCATCGCATTTACCGCCGAATTGTCGCGCACCGCACCGCCACCAAAGTCGGTTTCGATGGCGCCGGGTGCCAGGGTATTTACGGTGATCTGGCGTGAGCCCAACTCCTTGGCCTGATAGCGGGTCAGCACTTCCATCGCGCCTTTCATCGCCGCATAGGCACTGGCGCCCGGAATGCTGAACCGTGCGAGACCGCTGGACACGTTGATGATCCGCCCGCCGTCGTTAATCAGCGACAGCAGTTGCTGAGTCAGGAAGAACGGCCCTTTGAAGTGCACGTTCATCAACATGTCGAATTGCTCGACGGTGGTTTCGGCGAAGCTCACATGCAGACCGACCCCGGCGTTGTTGATCAGAAAATCGAAACGCTGACGTTCGAACTGCTGCTGCAACACCTGTTCGACCTGCGTACCGAATGCGCCAAAGCTGTCGCTGCGGCCGACGTCCAGTTGCAGCATCACGGCTTTTGCGCCGAGTTTTTCCAGTTCGACGACCAGCGCCTGCGCTTCGTCCGCCCGGCTGTGATAAGTGCCGATGATGTCCACGCCCTGAGCGGCGAGGTGCAGTGCTGCGTTCTTGCCCAGGCCACGGCTGGCGCCGGTGATCAATGCGATTTTGCGGCTCATGTGAAGTCCTCGATTGCGGTGAGTGGTGATGGATCAAAGTTTATTTATCCGCCCTGGGGTGATAAACAGGCTTAAACCGGAATCACTGGTCGGTTAAGTCGAACAATCAAAGAGCTCCCCCCCCCCCATGAACAAACTGGAACTGCTGCGCACCTTCGTCCGGGTCAGTGAGTTATCGAGTTTCACCCTCGCCGGGGAAAGCCTCGGGCTGCCACGTTCGACGGTGTCCGAACAGGTGCAAGCGCTGGAAGCGCTGCTCGGCACGCGCTTGCTGCAACGCACCACGCGTAAGGTGCAGGCAACGCAAGACGGTTTGGTGTTGTACCAACGCAGCAAGGATCTGCTCTCGCACATGGACGAGATCGAAGGCTTGTTCCGGCAGGACGAGGCCTCACTGACGGGGCGTATTCGCGTCGACATGCCGAACATTCTGTCGCGGCGTCTGGTCATGCCGCGGCTGCCGCAGTTCATGGATCGTCATCCGAATCTGGAACTGGAAATCAGCAGCACCGACCGCCGCGTCGACCTGCTCAGCGAGGGTTTCGATTGTGTGGTGCGCATTGGCGCGCAGCCGGATCAATCCGTGGTGGCGCGGCACCTTGGCGACTTCCCGATGATCAATTGCGCCAGTCCCGCGTATCTCGCGCGCTATGGTGTGCCGCAGACACTGGAAGATCTGGCGCAGCATCGCCTGGTGCATTACGTCGGCGTACTGGGTTCGCGTTCGGAAGGGTTTGTCTACGAGCAGGACGGTCAGGTTCGGCGCTTGCCAATGGCTGGCAGCGTGACGGTCAACAGCACCGACGCCTACGAGTCGGCATGTCTGGGCGGCTTCGGTCTGGTACAGGTCCCGCGCACGGGGATGCAGCCACATCTGGACAACGGCGAACTGGTGACCGTGTTGCCGCAATTCACCGCGCCGTCGATGGGAATTTCGTTGCTGTATGCGCGGCAACGGCATTTGCCGCTGCGGGTGCGGGTGTTCATGGATTGGCTGGGGGATGTGATCCGCTCAACCCTCTGACCCACCCTGGCCGTCTGTAGGAGCTGCCGAAGGCTGCGATCTTTTGATCTAAAAAAAAGATCAAAAGATCGCAGCCTTCGGCAGCTCCTACAGGGGGATCATTTTGGTCAGAAGATTTGGGTGAACAGCCAGTAGAGGCTACCCGACAACAAGATCGCCGCCGGCAGCGTCAGCACCCACGCCATCAGCAGATTACGGATGGTCCTCATCTGCAATCCACCGCCATTGGCGACCATGGTCCCGGCCACGCCCGAGGACAGCACATGCGTCGTCGACACCGGCAAACCAAACATGTCCGCTGCACCAATGGTCAGCATCGCCACGGTTTCCGCCGAGGCGCCTTGCGCGTAGGTCAGGTGGGTTTTGCCGATCTTCTCGCCGACCGTCACCACGATGCGTTTCCAGCCGACCATGGTGCCGAGCCCCAATGCGATAGCGACGGCGATCTTCACCCACAGCGGGATAAACCGTGTGGCGTTGTCGATCTGTTGCTTGAACAGTTGCAGCTTGCCAGCGGTGTCGGCGTCGAAGTTGCCGACCTTGTTCTTGTCCATCAGGCGAATCGATTCGCTGGCCAGATACATGTCGTTGCGCACGTTGCCCATGGCTTCAGCCGGGACTTTCGCCAGTGAACCGTAGCCTTTGACTTCCTCGCCGATGTGCCCGGTGAGGGCGGCGAGGGCGGGGATCAGTTGCGGCGTGGCTTCCTTGCTGCGCACGTAATCCGAGAGGATCGGGCGCGGATCGGCAGGTGCCGGCTGCGGCGCACTTTTCACCAAGGCTTGTTGGGTGACTTGCGCCACGGCGGCGAATTGCAGCGATTGTTCTTCGGGCATGGTGCGGTTCAATGCATAGGCCATCGGCAAGGTGCCGACCAGAATAAGCATGATCAGGCCCATGCCTTTCTGGCCGTCGTTGGAACCGTGGGCGAACGACACACCGGTGCACGTCAGGATCAGCAGACCACGAATCCACCATGGCGGCGGGGTGTTGCCTTTCGGTGCCTTGTACAGCGCGCGGTTCTTCACGAATGCGCGCAACGCCAGCAGCAACAGCGCCGCACAACCGAAACCCACCAGCGGCGAGAGCAGCAACGCATAACCAATCTTGGTGGCCTGCGCCCAATCGACACCGCTGGTGCCGTCGCGGCCATGCATCAAGGCATTGGCCACGCCGACGCCGATGATCGAGCCGATCAAGGTGTGCGACGACGAGGCCGGCAAACCCAGCCACCAGGTGCCGAGGTTCCACAGGATCGCTGCGATCAACAGGGCGAAGATCATCGCGAAACCGGCGGACGAACCGACCTGCAGAATCAGCTCCACCGGCAGCAGTGCGATGATGCCGAACGCCACCGCTCCGCTCGATAGCAACACACCGAGAAAGTTGAAAAACCCCGACCAGACCACCGCCACATTCGGCGGTAGCGAGTGGGTGTAAATCACCGTGGCCACGGCGTTGGCGGTGTCGTGGAAACCGTTGACGAACTCAAAACCCAGCGCAATCACCAACGCCACGCCGAGCAGCAGAAATGGCGTCCAGGTGGTGACCGTCGTGCCGAGTTCCTGCATGTCGTGCATCAGGCTATAGGCGGTGAACAGCATCCCCATGGCCAGCACCGCGAAAAACAATACGTAGGTGAACGGGCCGGTTTTCTTGTCGAGGGCGGGCCTGCCGCTGGCGGCGGACGCTGGGCTGGCGGTCAGGGAGGGAGTAGCCATGAGAGGACAATCCTGAGCGAGGGAAGGAATGTCGCCCATGATCGTTGCAGAATGTTACAGAGAGACTGCTTCAGGTCAGTGTATGGATGAATCGCTAGAGGCAAAGTCAAAAGATCGCAGCCTTCGGCAGCTCCTACAGTGGCTGTGTAGGAGCTGCCGAAGGCTGCGATCTTTTGATCTTAATAATCTCCACGCTTACGAAACGCCCACCGCCCCGCAATCACCGTAAACGTCGCCACCAGTGCCACCAATATCCAGAACCCATGCGCGTCCTGCGACAGCGGCACGCCGCCGACATTCATCCCGAAGAAACCGGCAATGATGTTGATCGGCAGCGCCAGCACCGTCACCACGGTCAGGGTGAACAGCGTGCGGTTGCTCTGTTCGTTGAGGTTGGCGGCGATTTCTTCCTGCAACAGTTTGATGCGCTCGCCGAGGGCAGTGAGGTCATTGATGATCAGCGCAAACTCCTCGGTGGATTTGCGCAGTTCCTTGACGTCCTCCTTCTGCAACCACGGCGGCGGGCGGTTGAGCAAGCGCAGTAACGAACCCGGCTCCAATGCCAGCAGCCGTTGCAATCTCACTAGCACTCGGCGGTTGGCACCGAGTTCGGCTCGGTTGGTCGACAGGCGCGAGGAGAGCAACTCGTCTTCGACCGTATCAACGCTCATGCTGGTCTTGCGCACGATCTGCGTCAGCACTTCGCCCTGATCGCGCAGCAGGTGCACGAGCAATTCCGAGGGCGAACGAAAACGCTCACCGGCCTTCACCGACGAGCGCAATTTATCCACCGAGTGCAGCGGTTGCAGGCGCGCACTGACGATCAGTTTGCTGCGCACGCACACCCACAACGTCGATACATCCGACGACACCATGCTGCTGAGGTTGAACACCACATCGTTGACCACTGCCAGCAACGCCGAGTCGACGTGCTCGATGCGCGTCGAACGCGAACCTTCGTGCAGCGCCTCGAAAAATTCTTCGGGCAGTTGCAGATGGCTTTTCATCCAGCGCTCGCACGCGGCGTGGGCCAGATTCAAGTGCAGCCAGAGGAATTCACCACTGTCGCTGTCGTCCTGCAAACAACGCAGTGCCGTCGCCGAATCGACTTCGCGGCCACGTTCCCCAGGCAGGAAACGAAAACCGTAGAGCAAACCGAACAGGTCAGGATCGCGATGGCTGATATCGAGGCTGTGGTTCATGGAGGCTCGCTGCGAGGAGGGCGCTGGGCGGGATTTTCAGATTCACCTGTGCCGGATCATCGCAATGTCACATGACGTTTGTGTGACGGCAAAATGACGTCAAATCATAGCGTTACCGGCGGTCGGGAGTTCTTCAAGAAACGCTCTGGCGCGCCGATCTCAGGTGAGTTAGGTTGCGCGCCATTGGCCGTTGGCCAAGGTTCGCCGACAGGGAAGTCAGGCCACTTTTCACGCCTTTTCCTGGCGTGCCTCATCCCTGTCCTGAGTATCTGCGATGTTGCAAAAATCCCTGAGAGCGCAAATTCTCGCCCTGCTGAGCGGCAGCCTGTTGGCGGTGCTGTTGATCGCGCTGGCGTGTTTTCACTTCCTCTCCAACGGCGTGCAAAGCTACAGCCAATTGATCGCCGGCCCGTTGCACACTTCGCAATTGATCGATGAAGCCAACCTGCAATTCAAGGTGCAGGTACAGGAATGGAAAAACGTCCTGCTGCGCGGCAAGCAGCCGGCGGATCTGGCCAAGTACTGGAGCCAGTTTGAAGATCGCCAGCGCGATGTGCAGAGAATCCTCGGCGAACTGGCCAGCCAGAAAGGCATCGAGCCAAGCCTGAAAACCCGCATCGAGCGCTTGCGTGAAGAGCATCGTCAGTTGGCCGGCGCCTACCAGAAGGGCCGTGATGCCTACGTCGCCGCGGGTGGCGATTCTGCTGCCGGTGACGCGGCTGTCAAAGGTGTTGATCGCGCTGCCAGCGATCAGATGAGCGAACTGGTCGCCGAATTGCGCAAGCAGGGCACCGAGCAGTCGGCGCTGATCAGTGCCGAGGCCGATCGCACCGTATGGCTGGGGCTGTTGGTGATGCTCGCTTCGGGTCTGTTGATCGGGCTGTTGAGCCTGTGGCTGGTCAACCGCAACCTGATCGAGCCGATCCGCAAACTCATCGACTACGTCACCCAACTGAGCCGCGGCAAACTGGCCGAACGGGTGGTCAGCGACCGTCAGGATGAGCTGGGTAACCTCGCCGCAGCCGCCAACACCCTGCGCGATTTTCTCGCGGATACGTTCACTCGTTTGCAGCGCAGCGCCAGTGATCTGGACAGCGCCAGCGGCGAGTTGAACGCCATCGCCACGACCATGGCCGGCGGCACCAACGAGCAGTTCAACCGCACCGACCAGGTAGCCACGGCGATGAACGAAATGTCCGCCACCGCCCAGGAAGTCGCGCGTCACGCCGCCGATGCCGCGCGAGCTGCCGACGATGCCGACCAGTCCGCCCAGCAGGGTGAAAAGGTCATGCAAAGCACCATCCATTCCATCACGCTGATGCGCAGCGAAATCGCCAACACCGCCACGGTCATTCGTCGTCTCGAAGCCGACAGTGGCCGCATCGGCAAGGTGCTGGAAGTGATTCGTGGCATCGCCGAACAGACCAACCTGCTGGCGCTGAACGCGGCGATTGAAGCGGCGCGTGCCGGAGAGGCCGGGCGCGGTTTTGCGGTGGTCGCTGACGAAGTGCGCAACCTGGCGCAGCGCACGGCGGAGTCGATTATCGAGATCAACCAGATCATTCAGAGCGTGCAGACCGGCGCGGTAGATGCGGCGCAAGCCATCTATAGCGGCCAGACCCGCAGCGACGAAAGCGTTGAGCAAGTGACGCAGGCGGGCGCCATGCTTGAGCGTATCACCCACGCGGTGGAAGCGATTCGCGACATGAACCGTCAGATCGCCACGGCGGCCGAAGAGCAGACGTCGGTTGCCGAGGACATCTCGCGCAACCTGACCGAAATCACCTCGATTGCCAGCACCAACCTCGACAACGTGCAGCGCACCGAAAGCGCCAGCCAGAATCTGCACGGCCTGTCCGGGCAACTGAACGAAGTCACCGCTCGCCTGAGCGCGTGATCCGTTGACTGTGTACCGATTCGGATACCGAGTCGGTACACAGTCGATCTCAATTTGACGCAAGCATGGCCGATGTCCGGGGATCTATAACCGGCATTGGAGCACTCCCATGGTCAGCCTCACCTCTGTTTCGATCACTCAACCTGTGGCCACCTCGGCCAGCAAAGCCTCGGCCAGTGAAGACACCTCGACCACCGCGACTGCCAGCACCGGCGATACTGGCGATACCGGTAAAGTCGCCGCAGGCGGCGGGGCTGCACCGGCGGGTGGCGGCAGTTCCAGCAGCTCAGAATCGGACACGGTAAAAGAACTGCGCAAGCAGATCGCCGAGTTGCAAAAGCAGTTGCAGGAACAGCAACAAGCGCTGCAAGCGGCACAGGCGAAGCAGCAAAGTGCCGATGCGAAAGCGGCGGATGTTGCGGCGGCACAAGCGCAAGTCACGGCAACTTCGGCCTCGCTGCAAACGGCGACGGCGGGGTTGTTGCAGGCGTTGCAGGATTCGGATTCGAGCACATCCGGTTCGTTGGTCAGTACTTCTGCCTAAACCCTCAACTGCGATATCTATGTAGGAGCTGCGGCACGCTGCGATCTTTTGATTGTAAAAAACCAGATCAAAAGATCGCAGCCTCGTTTCACTCGACAGCTCCTACAGGGTTCTAGCCAGCCGCACAATGTTGTGGCCGACGCGGTCATTGTAGGAGTGAGCCTGCTCGCGAAAGCGGTAGCCTCGCCAGGATTGATGTCGACTGACACTACGCATTCGTGAGCAGGCTCACTCCTGCAACGATTTACTCCAGACGTAAAAAAGCCGCACGATCTTTCAATCGTGCGGCTTTGGTTAAACGGTGTATCAAGTGTCTTGCTTGTCGCTCAGCACTTTGCCAGTGGTAGCGTCGAAGTCCACATCGAACTCTTTGCCATCAGCCGTTTTCAATTCAACTTCGTACTCGTAACCGTTGAAGTGGTTGTCCAGGTCGGTGTCAGTGATGGTCGCACCCGGATGCAGTTTCAGTGCAGCCTCGTTCATCGATTCCAGCGACTTGATCTTGCCGGACTTGACCAGCTCAGGGATCTGATCGACGCGTACATCAGCCTGAGCGATACCCGCGGTGAGGGTCAGGGCAGCTGCGGTAAACAGGGCAGTCAAAGTTTTCATCGGTTCATTCCTTCGTTTGTTTAAGTGCGTGTTCTGTTGAAGTGAGTTCAGATTAGCCAACGCAACTTAATTCACCCTTAAAACCCCACATCGCGTGCAGGGCTCTTGTAGGAGTGAGCCTGCTCGCGATGCGGACAACCCGGTTTACCGATCAGAACCCGTTGTTCTTCAACACCTGATCAACGCTCGCGGCGGCCGGGCGTTTATAGAACTTCAGCAGTTCGCTGGCGCGGTTGGTAAAGATGCCATCGACGCCTGCGGCCATGACTTTGTCGAAGTCCACCGGCTCATCGACGGTGTAGACGTGCACCAGCAGGCCCTGATCGTGGGTGTACTGGTTCATCCACGGTTGCACCAGATCCGAATAACTCTGGTCGCCACCTTGGGTGAGCTTCGCCGAAGGGCCTGTGCCGATAGCACCCTGAGCCTTGGCGTAATCAACCCATTGTTTAAATTCAGCTTCGGATTTCGGCTCCTGCTTGCCGTAGAAAGCGTTTTTGTCTTTCTCGCCGGACTCGGCAAACGTCACCTTGGATTTCGGCTCGATGCTGCCTTCACCGACCCACAGCAAGAGAATCTTCGGCACTTGCGGCATTTCCTTTTGCAGCAGTTCGAGGCTGTTCTTCTCGAAGGTTTGCAGGATCACCTTGCCTTTGCCCTGACCGACACCCAGTGCACTTTTCGCCAGTTTCGAACCCGCCGGGCTGAGCCAGCCGCGATCCTGCAGTTTCTCCTTCAAGTCTTTCTCTAAACCGGGGAACAGCTGCGGCTCTTTGGTCTCGATGTACAGGCCAGGTTTGTGCTGCGGATTGGCCTGGGCGATGTCGATGACTTCATCGAGAGTAAGAATTTTCAGCCCGGCGTAGGATGGGCGCGCGCGGTCCGGGTATTTGGTGTTGAACCAACTGCCGGCATCGAGGGTTTTCAGCTCGGCCATGGTGAAGGCGTTGGCCGGGCTGTCCTTGCGATCCGGGAATTTGCTGGCGACGTCGGTGGTGCGCTGCAGATTGTCGTCGTGCAGGACGAACAGCACGCCGTCCTTGCTGCGCTGCAAGTCCATTTCCAGATAATCGGCGCCGAGGTCACGGGCCAGTTTGTAGGCCGCGGCGGTGGATTCCGGTGCATCGAATGATGCGCCACGGTGGGCGATCACCGCCGGGTGCGGGATGCCGTGAGCTGCAGCCACGGCGTTCGGATCGCTGTGAGTGGCGGCATGCGCCTGACTGAAACCGAGCAACAGGCTCAGCATGAGGGCGCTTTTGGTGAAAGTGGCGGGCATGGTCGAGTTCCTTTCGCAGGGCATTTTCAAAGACGTACCTTTTAACAACTGAATCGATTGCATGCTATCGCCAGACCGACATAAACCTATTAAAAGCGATATTTCCTGCACTTTTGTGGTGCTGTTTGCAGTACGCTTGCCCTCGGCAGACGTCCCGGCAGAGGGCGCGCCGTTCAGTTGCCCTGCGTGTAAACCATCGATCAACATTTCGTGAGGTTTACCATGCGCATCACCTCCCAACTCATCTGCCAGGCAGCCGACGACCTCAAGGGCTTTGTCGGCCTCAACCGCAAAACCGGCCAGTACATCGTGCGCTTCAGCGAAGACTCGTTCGGCATGGACGTGGCAGATGACGGCATTATTCCGACCAGCGAATTCGTCTGGTCCCAGATTTCGCCAACGACCATGACCTTGAAGCGTGAGCTGATTCAGTTGCTGCTGGATCAGAATATTGACGACCGGATCAACATCACCGAACCGTTGCGGGTGTATATGAGCAAGCGTGAAGTGCCGGAGATTGAGGCGGTGCGGAGCTTGGTGCGGGGCTAGGTTTTTGCCGTGGCTGTCAGGGCCTCATCGCTGGCAAGCCAGCTCCCACAGGTACGGCGTGATCTTCAGAGCAACACCTAACCTGTGGGAGCTGGCTTGCCAGCGATGGGGCCAGTGAGTACACCGCAATACTCACTGGCCAAACCGATACTCACGCTCCACCCGACACACCCGCGTATGAAACGACGAATACCAGGTCGACCGCCCACGCTGCTGAATCAGCCGATGCTCGGGATGCTGCCGCCACGCCAGAATTGCCGCTTCGCTCTCCCAATACGACACCGTGATCCCGACGCCATCCGCGCCTCGAACCGACTCAACACCGAGAAAACCCGGCTGTTCGCTCACCAATTCGGCCATGCGCTCAGCCGCTTTGGCATAACCGTTGTCACCCTCGGTACGGGTCGAGGTAAAAATCACCGCAAAACAAGACGTCATCAACGTGGCTCCGCGCAGGCTTCAATAAATGCTCGGACCAGCGGTGGCATCTGTCCCTTGAGTGCCGCGCGTTCCGGTTGAAACAACGTTGCGACGAAAAACGGATGGTTTTTCAATTCGATCGCCCGTAAATCCCCGGCCGAATCATGACCCACAGCCTGTAGCTGATGTTCTAAAAGCTGCGCTTCAAACTGCGGATTCACACCGAAGCGGCAGCGATAGCCTTCATGAATCTCCGACGTTTCGTACGCCTTGACGATCAACGAACCGGACAGTAGATGAATGCTGTCCACGGCTTCGACCAGCGAACAGGTAAGGGGTGTGAGCACTGCTCTTTCGGAGTCGGGCGAGGTTTCGCCATGTTCAGCATCCGTCCAGCCCAGCACATTGCGGGAAAATTCCAGTACCGCATGTTGAAAACCGCCGCAGGTGCCGAGGAAAGGGCGTTGTTGTTCGCGGGCAAAACGGATCGCCATGAGCGCGCCAGCTTCGCTTTTGTAAGGGCTGGCAGGCACACACCAGAAACCGTCGAACCTGTTTAAGGGTGTATCAGCGTGGATTTGATCGGTGGCCAACCATTCGAATTGCACGTGGCGATGGTGGTGTTCGGCGACCAGACCAAGGGCCACAGGTATGGCTTGGTGGGCAGTGACTTGCGGGTCGTAATCGCCGATCAGGGCAATGGAAATGGCGTCCATGGGATTTCCTTTGTGTGACGAAAGTGAAGAGCCCTTGTGGCGAGGGGATTTATCCCCGACCGACTGCACAGCAGTCGTCTCTTCTTTTCTTTGGGGCCGCTTCGCAGCCCATCGGGGATAAATCACCTCGCCACAGGGTGGTGGTCACTATAGATTGGCGCTCACGCACTCAATATTGGCGTTTCCCCAAGTGATCAATGCACCCGCGCACTATCGACTCGATTACCCGGATCTGGCGCTGATCCTCGCCTTGGTACGCGGCGGCTCTCTGGCCCGCGCTTCGCAGCTGTTGAAGGTCGATGTGTCGACGGTGTTCCGCGCCGTCCGCCGTCTCGAAGCCGCGCTCGGTCAGCAACTGTTCGAAAAAAGTCGCGCCGGTTACTTGCCCACAACTTTGGCGCAGACGCTGGCCGAGCAGGCTGAACGCGCAGAGCAGGCACTCGACGCGGCGCGGATCGGTGTGGAGCAGGGCGGCGAAGTGATCAGCGGTACGGTGCGGCTCACCTGCACCGATTCAGTGTTGCAAGGTTTGCTGCTGCCGGCGCTGGCGCAGTTCATGCCCAACTATCCGGCGCTGACCATTGAGCTGAGCACCTCCAACGATTTCGCCAACCTCAGCCGTCGCGATGCCGACATCGCCTTGCGTCTGACGCGTACACCGCCAGAGCACCTGGTCGGACGGCAATTGGCGAAGGTTTCCTACAGGGTTTGCGCCAGTGCAGGTTATCTGCAAAACGTCGATACGGCGGATCTGGCTGCACTGACCTGGATCGCTCCGGACGACTTCCTTCCCGATCACCCGACCATCGCCTGGCGCCGCCAGCATTTGCCCGGCGTGACCCCGGGATATCGCTGCAACAGCATGCTGTCGGTCACGGAACTGGTGCGCGCCGGCCTCGGCGTGGCGGCGTTGCCGGATTTTCTTATCAACGATGATTTGCAGGCGCTGAGCGAGCCGTTGCACGGCTATGACACGGCGCTGTGGCTGCTGACGCGTCCGGATTGTCGGGCGTTGCGCTCGGTGGTGACACTGTTCGATGAACTGGGGCGGGCGTTGCGTTTAGCCTGATCAACGCAGTGGGTTCTGGCACATGTGCGCGTGCAACTCGCTGGTCAGGCCTTCGATTCGCTCCGTGAGGTTTTTCGTCATTTCGGTAAGTCGGGTGTTTTGTTCCAGCAACGCCAGCAATTGCGCGGAATTCTTCGCCGCCTCAGCCTGACGTTCGGTATTGGCCTGTGCCAGCGCTTCACGGTGCTGCGCATCGGCGTCGGCCTGCGCCTTGTCGCGCGCGGCCTGACGGGTTTGCGCGAGCAGGATCAGTGGCGCGGCGTAGGCCGCCTGCAGGCTGAAGGCCAGGTTCAGCAGGATGAACGGGTAGACGTCGAATTGAGTCACGCCCCAAACGTTCAGGCCGATCCACACCGCAACAATCAAGGTTTGCGCGCCAAGGAACAGCGGCGTGCCGAAGAACCGCGCGAAGGCTTCGGCGCGCAAGGCGAAGGCGTCGTTACCGAAGGTCGTGTTCAGGTGGGCGTGGGGGCGGTGGAAGCGCAGGTGATCGATGGGGGCGGGGGATGTTTCGGGTTTTTCGTTGTTCATGGTGTGCTCGGCAGGACTTCGGACGTGCCGTCACTATAGCTCTGCGTTGTGGCAGCCGGCCTCTTCGCGGGCAAGTCCGCCCCCACAGGGATTGAGTCGACCACACATTTTGTGTACGACCGCTTAACCTGTGGGAGCGGGCTTGCCCGCGATGGCCGCGACTCGGACTACCGGCGATACACGGATATCAGCCAGGCGCCCGCTCATTGGCAAACATGCTCACCGCCTGCACCGCTTCACTGGCGCCGTCACGAATCTGCAAGATCACCGTACCCGCCTGATCCGCCAGTTCCACGCCTTGGGCCGCGCGATCGCGGGTGCCGTCCATGCTCTTGATCGCCTGGCGGGTTTCGCTCTGGATCAAACCGATCATGTTGGAAATTTCCGCTGTGGAGCCGCTGGTACGCGCCGCCAGTTGCCGCACTTCATCGGCCACCACCGCAAAACCACGGCCCTGTTCACCGGCTCGCGCCGCTTCGATGGCAGCGTTGAGCGCCAGCAAGTTGGTCTGGTCCGCAATCGCGCGAATGGTGTTGACGATGGCCGTAATCTGCTCCGAGCGTTCACCCAGGTGGGCGATCAGCGTCGAAGACGCGGCAATGTCCTCAGCAATTTCGCGCATTTCGCTGGCCGCTTGTTGAATGACCTGAGTGCCTTGTTCGGCGACTTTCCGCGTCTCGACCGAGATGTGATAGGCGGCGCTGGCACTGCGCGCGTCTTGCTCGTGTTGTTCGACCCGAGCGGTGACGTCCGAGGCGAATTTCACCACTTTGCACAAACGGCCGGAGGCGTCGTAAACCGGGTTGTAATTGGCCTCCAGCCAAACGGTCTGGCCGCGCTTGTCGACGCGTTCGAACTGGCCCTGAAAGAACTCCCCCTGATTCAACCGTCGCCAGAAATCCTGATAAGCGCTGCTGTTGACCAATTCTGCGGTGCAGAACAAACGGTGATGTTTGCCTTTGAGCTCGGCGAGTGTGTAACCCATGCGCGTCAGAAAGTTCTGGTTGGCCGTGATAATGCTGCCGTCGAGGTTGAACTCAATCACCGCCATCGCCCGGTCGATCGCCTCCAACTTGGCATTGACCTCGCTTTCCTGCTGCACCTTGGCCGTGACGTCCATCGCGTACTTGACCACTTTCACCACACGTCCGGCGGCATCCTTGATCGGGTTGTAACTGGCTTCGAGCCAGACCGACTCGCCTTTGCTATTGATGCGTTCGAACGTGCCGGACTGAAACTCACCTCTTTTCAGGCGTGACCACAACTCGCTGTACTGAGCACTGCGGCCAAACTCAGGCGTGCAGAACAGACGATGGGGTTGGCCGATCGCTTGTTCGGCGCGGTAACCCATGGTCTTGAGGAAGTTGTCGTTGGCACTTAACACGACGGCGTCGAGATCGAACTCAATCACCGCCATTGAGCGGTTGATTGCATCGAGCAAGCCGTTCTGTTGAGTGAGGGTCTGTTGAAGGTCGTCGAGGGCGGATTTATGGCGATTGAAGAACATGGCGCATACCTGGAAGTAGGGAAAGACTGGGTTTTGTCCCTGTTTCCGCGGGGGCAGGCCAAGCTGAGGGTTATTGGCATTGGCTGCAAAGTGCCAGCATCCAGGCTGGCCGACGAATCTTATACAGACTTATAGGTTCTGTACAAGAAACTGCTGTTTCGAAATTGTACGAATGTGCTCAGATGCCGGTTCGCGATTCAACTATTGCAGCACGGCATCGCCGTCGATATGCCGTAGCTGTCATTGATGAGCTTGAAATGATCGATGTCGATCAGCTGTTGTGCTGTTGCAGGGGAAGGTCGATCTAGCGCTGATAGTGCGCCAGAAACATCTCCAGCGCCGATTCCGCGACGGTGTTCTGTCTCTCGGCATCAAGCGGCGGCTGGCCCATGGAAATCTGCGGCCAGAAGCCGAATGACTTCAGCAGTCCGTGCACCTGTTGCGCAGCAAAATCTGCATCCACGGGTTTCAACCGGCCATCAGCCTGAGCGGCACGAATCCACACCGTCAGGCCTTCCTCCCGCTCTCCCATGCGCGCGACCATATCCTGCGCACGCTCTGGAGAGTGGATGGTTGCAGCAATCGCTACGCGTGCGAGTCCGAGGAAATTGTCGTCGGCCATCAATTGCAACTTGGCCAGAAACATCTGCCGCAATTGCTCGCTCAACGGCTGATTCGCGCTGTACGTAATGACTTGCTCTGCGCTGATCCGCGCCCACAACTGGTTGAGAATTTCGGCGAAAAGCTCTTCTTTACTGGGGAAATGGTTGTACACAGTGCGCTTCGACACGCCGGCAGTCGCCGCGATTTTGTCCATGCTGGTGATCTCGAAACCGTTGGCACGGAATTCCGCAATCGCCGCTTGGATAATGGCTTCGCGTTTGCGGTCGGTGAGGCGCTGTGGAGCTGTCATAAGTACGCTTCGGCAGGTGAGAGATGAAATTACACTTGGTAGTTTACTTGTCGTCGACTTTGATGCAACCTAGGAAACTACACCGATCGGTGTAATGTTGCGTTAATCCTCGTAACCTAAAAACCAGACAGTTCGGCTGATGCGTGCGTGCTTTGGCCATTTATCGTCCCACCGAGGAAAACCGTGAATAGCGCGGGTTTTCTGGAGTCACTCAGTCATGGCCAATCCAGTTTCCGTTCCGGATAAAACATCCACGCCTGAAGCCTCTCGACAGGACCAAGGGCTGTTCCGCAATCATGCGCCGGTGCAACGCGAAGGCTTGCGCAAAATGCTGCGGATCATGTGGAACATGATCTTCCACAAACCCCGCAACACCCGACCTGCCGCGGCAATACCGGTGCAACCGCTGACCCGTGAAGATCTGCTGGCAGCGCCAAATCACAGCGTCTATCGCCTCGGACACTCGACCCTGTTGCTGAAGCTGCAGGACAAATTCTGGATCACCGACCCGGTCTTCGCTGAACGCGCCTCGCCGGTGCAATGGGCCGGCCCGAAGCGTTTCCACCAACCACCGATCAGCCTCGACCAGTTGCCACCGATCGAGGCAGTGATCCTGTCGCACAACCACTACGACCACCTCGATTACGAGGCGGTGCTCAGGCTGGCGGTCAAAACCAATCTGTTCCTGACCCCGCTGGGCGTCGGCGACACGCTCATCAAGTGGGGCATCGACGCGAGCAAGGTGCGCCAGTTCGACTGGTGGCAAGGTACTGAAATCGCCGGTGTCCGCTTCATTGCCACTCCGTCGCAGCACTTTTCCGGTCGTGGCCTGTTCGACGGCAACAGCACCTTGTGGGCGTCATGGGTGATGATCGACGGCGACACACGAATTTTCTTTAGCGGCGACAGTGGCTACTTCGACGGCTTCAAACGCATCGGCGAACAGTTCGGCCCGTTCGACCTGACCTTGATGGAAACCGGCGCCTACAACGTCGAATGGCCCCACGTGCACATGCAACCCGAACAAACCCTGCAAGCCCACATCGACCTGAAAGGCCGCTGGCTATTCCCGATCCACAACGGCACTTTCGACCTGGCGATGCATGCCTGGCATGAACCGTTCGACCGCATTCTGGCGCTGGCCTGGGAGCGCAGCATTTCGATTACCACGCCGCAAATGGGTGAGGCCTTCAACATCACGCAACCGCAGCGTGGCAATGCCTGGTGGTTGGGGGTTGAAGGGGAGAGTGAGGGGGTGGTTCAGAACGCCTGACCCCAATGAGTGAATGCTGAATGAGTCTTGTGGTGAGGGGATTTATCACCGATGGACTGCGCAGCAGCCCTTGTTTGGGGGCCGCGTCGCGGCCCATCGGGGATAAATCCCCTCACCACAACTGCTTACTCAGCAAACGCTCACTCAGCCATCGCAAAATCCCCACGCCCCACTGATTCCGCAGCCACCCCGTTCAAACTCGCACTCCGTCCCGGCGCAAACCCGGGAAAGAACACCAGCCCCCGCGACTCAAACCGGTACGCCAACGCCAGACGTGCCGCATCCGCCACCTCTTGCTGCGCTTCAAACCGTTGAATGTCGCCTACCGAAACTTCAGCCTCCCGCGATAGCTGTTCCACGCTCCAGCCCAGCATTACTCTGGCCTGCACGCAGTGCGTCGGGGTGAACTGGAAAAGGGCAATGCGTTCGAGGATGTGGTTCATCGCAAGAGAGGCCATGGTGTGCTCCGGGCTCAAGAGTGCTGATTGAAAATGTACTGTGTTTTTGTACAGTTGTTTTCAGCCGGGATCAAACGCATTTTTAGATTTGGCCTGATTTGTCGCCGCCAACCAGACGGACGGTGGCTGACCGAGGATGCGCCGGAACATTGTCGAGAACGCTGCCGAGCTCTCATAACCGAAGTCCAGGGCTATTCGCGTCACCGCTTCACCCGCCGCCAACCGTGCCAACGCGAGCACCACGCAGGCCCTTTGCCGCCATTCGCTGAAGCTCATTCCGGTCTGCTGGCGAAACACTCTGTTGAAGGTGCGTAAGCTTATGTGTAACTGGTCGGCCCACTGTTGTGGCGACTGGTGGGCGTTGGGCTGATGCAGAAAGTTCTGACACAGCGCGAGTAGTTTTCCGTCAGTCGGTAAAGGAATGTGCAAGGGCAATGGCGCACTGCGCACGAGTTCATGCAGCAATAAATCGATAAGCGCACCGTCGCGCCCACTCGGGTCGTAGGCCAGCGGAATCTCCACCGCTTCCATGAGCAGATGGCGCATCAGCGGTGACACATCGATCACCTGACAACGCTCGCCCAAATCAACCGCACCCGGTTCGATGTACAAACTGCGAGTGCTCACCCCAAGCATCAACACCTCATGCGCCACTCCCGGCGGAATCCACACTGCCCGTTGTGGCGGCACCACCCAGTTGCCGTCATGGGTGCTGACCTGCATCACTCCCGTCGCGCCATAGAGCAATTGCGCTCGACGATGCGTATGAAATGGCAACAGATGGCCGTGGGAATAATCCGTACCGATCGCCACCACTGGGCGCGGCGTGTCATCCAGCAGATTGATCGAAACGTTGCGCATCAAGTGGTGCTCAGTGGTTGGCGTAAACGCAAACATTATTGGCTGACTTGCTGAAGCAGGCCAAGTCCTGTCGCTTTATCGTCGACCGCTCCCCACAACCGGACGACCCACCATGTTCTATCTCCTGCTGACACTCTTCGGCTGCCTCACAGGCGTCACCGCGGTGCTCTTTGGATTCGGTGGCGGCTTCGTCGTTGTGCCGCTGCTCTACCGAATGCTCACCGCCAGCCACGGCGCCGACGACCCCATCGGCCAATCAGCGATGCACATCGCCGTCGCCACTTCGACCTGCGTGATGATCGTCAACGCACTGATCGCCACCGACAAACACCGCCGCGCCGGCAATCTCATTCGGGATTACCTGTGGCCGTTGGGCGGGTTCATCGGATTGGGCGCAATCATCGGCGCGGTAGCGGCGGTGTGGGTCACCGGCGAAGTGATCCGCTATGCGTTCATCGCCTACCTTGGCGTGACCATCGTTGATTGCCTGCTGCGACGCGGATTTCTCACACACACCGAAGGCGCAGTCCTACGCCGATTAGGCAGGGTGGAAACGTCCGGCGGCGGTGTAGGCATTGGCGCTATCGCGACGTTTCTTGGCGTAGGAGGAAGCGTCATGACCGTGCCGCTACTGCGCCGTTGCGGCTTGAGCATGTCCCAGGCGACGTCCATGGCTAATCCGTTGAGCGTGCCGGTGGCACTGGCGGGAACGTTGACGTACATGGCGCTGGCCGGTTTCAGCGAGACAGATCTCGGGCCGTGGTTCATCGGGTATGTGGATCTGCTGGCGTTTGCGTTGCTGACGGTGGGTTCGTTGCTGGGGATTCGATTGGCGACGCGATGGATCGGGCGGATACCGGATCGGGTGCATGCATGGGTTTATGTTGGATTGTTGATAGTCGTGATGCTGGGTATGGTGATCAGATAAGTGATTACTCGGCTCAGCTCAAGTTAGCCGTCTTAGCAGAGAACCAGGATGTTGATCTTCAATTGCACCGAAGCTGCCAGCAAGTTCTTCAGCCGCGTCCATAAGGGCAAAAAGATTACGCCGGTGGACAACAAACCACCGTCGCCGGCCATCGAAGATGACGAGGCCAGCCGTTCTGTAGAGCAGTGGCTAGTCCATGCGGTCACTGTGCAACGTAAGCACGTATTGTTTGTTATCCATGTGAAAACCCGTTACTGCATGGTCTTCGCCGATGCGAAAAAGGCGGACGCAGAAGGTTTTGTTGCCTGGTTTGCAGATCGCTGGCGTGAAGGGTTGATCCGCGATGCGATCAACCACGGTCTTATGGATTGGGTCGATGCCGGCATCATGCCGGAGCGTATGAATCAAGGCTGTCGCGAGTACAGGTTTTATCGGCGCAGCCATCGCAGCGCACAAAAACACATTGATGAAATCGCCTGGTATTTCCAGGGCAGTGCAACTGAGTGGGGCTGTTTACCACACGGTGAACGTGCAGCCATTGGTTTCGATGCCGCGATGAATGACACGCCCAGACGCAGCAAAGGTCAGAAAGATATGTACTGGCCGAATGTTGAAATGGTCGCTCACTGGTTACGTGAATATTGCGCTGTTAATGAGTCGGGTATCGAAAGTGCCTTGGAGCGGCGTCTGGTGGCGTGGCGAGAGATCGAAGCTTTTCATTAAGCGCCAGGGTGAGGCCGAAATGTGCGGTTGCACTCGATTCTCTGGTTTAGCCTCGCCATAATCCGCCCCGACTTTCTGCGCGCCGGTGTGCAAACCTCAGGCGCAACCACCGACTGATTCAGGGATCGATCCATGCTCAAGGGACTGCTGCGCCTGGCGCCATACGCCGCTGCGCTGTTCACACTGATTTCCACCGCGCACGCCGAAGATAATCGGCTGGTATTCACCGGCACGTTGGGCAAAATGCCGATCGTGTTCGAAGTCGACACCAGTGACCCAGAGCAAGTCACCGGTCGCTACTTCTACGAGAAATTCCACCGCGATCTGGAACTCAACGGCACGTTGAAAAACGACGTCCTGGTGCTCACAGAGGGCAGCAATCGTATGGAGCCGGACAAGCCGTTACCGACCCTCAAACTGCAACATATTGATGGCGGCTGGAAGGGCGAATGGCAAAACCCGAAAGGCAAAAAACTGCCCGTACTGGTCACCGATACGCCACTTCCCGAAGTGCCAGCGAATGCGTTGCCCTACATCGCCAAGTTGCCCAAGAGCGAGCCTTACGAATATCTACGGCTACAGGGGCTGAAACTCAAACCCGGTAAAAAACAGGACTTCATGGGCTACACCCTGCAATGGTGGGAAGAGCCTGATACCAAGATGTCCATGTTCAGCATCGAATCCGGTCTGCCCAAAGAAGATCTGCAACGGGTTAACCAGCAGTTGCTCGGGCGCTTGTGGGACGAGGCCATCAGTTACTACGGTTGCCAGTTGCGCGGTCGAGGTTATGCCGAATTCCTCCAGGACGTCACCCCGACGTTTATCTCGCCGAGTGTGATCAGCCTGAACGTTTCCACCAGCTACGACTGCGGCGGCGCGCATCCGGACTTCGGCGATTCCCCACTTAATATCGATGTGAAAACCGGTCACCCGTTGTCGCTCGAAGACGTGCTCTGGGTGGGCGAGGGCCAGCCAATCCTTCACGCCGATCGTTACAGAGGCGGTGACCAGCCTTTGACCGAGGCCGAAGACGCAGCGCGCTCAAAGTATCAGCGCGAAGTATTCAAACCATGGCTGGTCAAACAATTCGCCGCGCTGTACCCGGATGAAATGAAGAAACCGGCAGGCGGAGATGAAGACAGTTGCGACTTCACCAATGAAGACAACTGGAGCTATTCCAACTGGCACTTCACCGAAAAAGGTCTGTACCTGGGCGCGTACTTCGCCCGCGTAGAACGCGCCTGCGATTCACCCGACTGGTCGATCCTGCCGTACTCGCTAGTCAAACAACACCCCGGCGCCGTCAAACTGCAACTGCCCCAGGGCTAACCGTCACTCCAGACCCGGTGCTTCACGAATAATGAAGTGATCCAGGTTCTCGATATTGGCATTGAAGACCTCGAAAGGCTTTTCGGGGTTCTTCTTGCCCGGCACCTGCTTCAACTCCGGCGTCACACCATAGAAGAAACAGAACAACGCCTTGTCGCTATCAGCAGCGTGCTTGATCTCCTCCAGAAACGCCTTGCGCTTGCGGTAGTTGTCGATCAGCTTCTTGTTCAGATAAACACTGACCGGGTACGGCTTCTTCTTACTGTCCTCGGGCTTCTTGAACCAGACCTTGTCCACGAAATCGATCCGGAAACTGGCGCCACTGTGGAAGTCCTCGATCTTCTTGATCCGCCCCCAGTAAATCAGCCCCTTGTTGTCCGTCAGATACTCAATCTTCTTGAAGAACGAACTGTACGGCGCCGAGTGTTCGCCGACCTTCAACGGCATCCGCTTGAGCAAATCCTTGTCCGCGAAGTTCGAAACAAAGCACTCCACCGGATGCGTAAACACACTGGTCTTGTCCGGCGCCGTCTCACGACTCGCTGATTCCTTACCACTGTCCGCCGTCACTCGTACCGGATCATCGCGCAACACATCCGCAGCTCCCGCTGGCGCGACAGGCTTGCGCACATACTCACGCCGGGTCAGCAACAACTCTGATGGGAAGTGTTCCTCACGACCGTCATCCACCTCGCCATCCGCTGTCTCAACGCCAGACGCTGAAGCTTTCAAACTCACATACGGACAACCCGCCACATGCTGCGTAGTGGGCAGATTCTTGAAGTGCGGCGTGCGCACGTAATTCACGTTCTTGGCGTTGAACGTACCCAACTCATTGGAGGCCTCGAACGCAGAGCGGCAGGCATCGTTGGGGCACTGGAAGTGTTCCTTCGCAGAATCGAACGCCACCGTCTCATCGAAATTGAGATCGCGAACATCATAGATCGACAACTTGTCGTCGAGGCTGAGGCAGTAGGCGAGATCGAATTTCATGGTGGGGCTCGGATCCTTGAGTGGGGGAGGGGTATTAATAGCGGGAGGTGGCGCGGGTTGCACTGATTGTTTTCAGGATGATGCGGAATCTGTGGGAGCCAGCCTGCTGGCGATTGGTGGGATCAACCTAATCTCGAATCCAGACACCCACCCAGCAGCAACACATTGAATTGTGGTGAGGGGATTTATCCCCGATGGGCAGCGAAGCTGCCCCAAATCCAGCAAATGGGGTTAGCCAGACAAACTGCAATTATTCCTTTTCGAGTCTTCCAACGTTGTCATAAAGCCAAGCAGTGAATTCCGCTCTGTCGTCCGAATGGTGGCAACGTTGGTGACAGTTGGGACACAACGCCACAACATTCGTGTCAAGGTCCGAACCCTTTTGCGACAGGTGCTTGACGTGATGCACTTCTAAAAACGGTTTCCCATCCTTTTCAAATGGGGCTGCTCTGCCACAACCTTCGCACTTTCCATCGGCTTGCTGACGAACCCAGCCCCTCAATTCAGGATCGCGAAAGTAAACCTTTCTAGTGGAGGTCGTTTGGATAGGTGTTTTTATCCCTTTGGGGACGTAATCAAATTGCTTTTGCTCAAATTTAGCCGCGCGTTGCTCGAGCAATTCTTCGTCCGCCGTTGGATCAGAATCTTCAAGTGTCAGAACGGTAGAAGCGTCAAGTGCCTTACGGATGCTACGCGCTACATTCGCACCAACATTCTTGGCAGGTTTGTAGCCTTCAATACGCTTTCTATCCATTTCGACCAACACGGTAGAAATGTTCTGCATCCGGAACTCGACAGAGCCTTTAGTCCGACCGGCTAACGGGCCTTCACGCAGGATTCGATTTTCCTCAGTCTTGACGAATTTCTGGCCGCTCTGCTCGCGTGCAAGCATCTTGAGATAGGCATCGACTGCCGCCTGAATCTCGACCTCACTCCAATCGCTATTACTTTTTTCCGTGTCCATACAGTCGCCGAGGGTTGAAAACCCTCGGACGATACTGAGTGGCCATCACATCTGTCTACGAAAAATCCTACAGAAAAAAGCGACGGATCCTGCGCGATCCTACAAAACCATCTCTAGCCCATCGAGTGCTTCGAAGACTGAAACACCTGTGTAACCCTTCGCCACCAGGGTTTCTCTACCGAAGCTCGTCGTGGATTTTGATCGTTCAACAGGTAAGGCATATCCCGCAGCCGAATCCAGCCCTCATCCTGCCAATGCAGCAAACTCAAAGACATCTCCGGCCAATCCAACAAGCTCAACATTGGCCGATTCGAATCTCCCGAATCTGCAGCGTCGCGCAAGGTTGGCACTACCTCATTGGTCAGCCACTCACGCAACAACCGATTCCCTGGAACGTAGTGATAAACCAACAGCGCGTACACCCCAGATTCACTGAGCATCAGATGCTGTTCAGGTTCTCGAAAGTACTCAATCCACATGACGCGGCGTTGATCGTTATCTAGCTTGTTGACCACCCGATCATTCAGGTGGAAGCCCATCAAACGGCCAACATCCCGGGCGGAGAACCATGGCTGGTTTTCCAGTAGAAGGGCATGCAGAGAAAGGTTGTGGCGAGAGAAGACTGTTATCGAGCATGGATCAGACATATCTATGACCTCTACGTTTAGATTTTGGGAGGGCCTGACCCCAACGTAGAGCGGACATAAGAAATCCCAACGAGCAGAGCCGTTGCCACCGACGAATTACGCGTCTGTGTCACTGACCAAGCTTTCTACGTTGGGCGTTTCTTAGGCACCTGCGATAGAGCTTAGTAGTGCTCGTAGCAGGCTTCAATGGGAAGCGGCTGTAAGTGCTGTAGGAGATTGAGCGCGGTGGCGTAGGCGTGAAAGGGTTTACTAATCGCCCATAAAAAAGCCCCGATCAGATCGGGGCTTTTTGCTTTCTCGACTTGTCGACTCAGGCAGCAATCGTCAAATCGTGGCGAGCGAGACTATTAGTTAGTCCCAGCTCAACGCACCACCAGTTTGGTATTCGATCACGCGAGTCTCAAAGAAATTCTTCTCTTTCTTCAAGTCCATAATCTCGCTCATCCAAGGGAACGGGTTAGTCGTCCCTGGATATTCCTCTTTAAGGCCGATCTGCGACAAACGACGGTTAGCGATGAACTTCAGGTAGTCCTCCATCATCGCCGCGTTCATGCCCAGCACCCCGCGAGGCATAGTGTCACGCGCGTATTCAATCTCCAGCTGAGTCCCTTGCAGAATCATCTGGGTCGCTTCTTCCTTCATTTCGGCATCCCACAGGTGTGGGTTTTCGATTTTGATCTGGTTGATCACGTCGATGCCGAAGTTCAGGTGCATGGATTCGTCGCGCAGGATGTATTGGAACTGCTCGGCGACGCCGGTCATTTTGTTGCGGCGGCCCATGGAGAGGATCTGGGTGAAGCCGCAGTAGAAGAAGATGCCTTCCAGAACGCAGTAGTAGGCGATCAGGTTGCGCAGCAACTCTTTGTCGGTTTCGACGGTGCCGGTTTCGAACTTCGGATCGGAGATCGAGCGGGTGTATTTCAGGCCCCAGGTGGCTTTTTTCGCGACCGATGGGATCTCGTGGTACATGTTGAAGATCTCGCCTTCATCCATGGCCAGCGATTCGATGCAGTACTGGTAGGCGTGGGTGTGGATCGCCTCTTCGAACGCCTGGCGCAGGATGTACTGGCGGCATTCCGGGTTGGTGATCAGGCGATACACGGCCAAGACCAGGTTGTTGGCAACCAGGGAGTCGGCGGTGGAGAAGAAGCCGAGGTTGCGCATGACGATGCGGCGCTCGTCGTCGGTCAGGCCTTCCGGGTCTTTCCAGAGGGCGATGTCGGCGGTCATGTTGACTTCTTGCGGCATCCAGTGGTTTGCGCAACCGTCCAGATACTTCTGCCAGGCCCAGTCGTACTTGAATGGCACGAGTTGGTTGAGGTCGGCGCGGCAGTTGATCATGCGCTTTTCGTCAACGGCGACGCGGGCGGAGGCGCCTTCGAGTTCGGCGAGGCCTTCGGCGACGTCGAGGGAGTTCAGTGCAGCCTTGGCGCGGGCCACGGCAGCCGAGTCACTGGCCGTCACGGCGCGTGCTTCGAGGGCGGCGGCACCGCCGGCGCTGTCGAGGCGGTCCATGTTGGCTTCAGTGGCGTGGCCGGCGTTTGCGCCTTTTGCCACGGCTACTTCACTGTCTTCTTTGTCGAATTCGTCCCAGCTCAGCATGACGTGTCGTCTCCTGCGTGAGGGCCAGATGCCCGTGTGAAAACTGAAAGGTTGGTTTTTCACACGGCCGTACTGGCCGCATTGGATCTAAAGGAATCGTTTTTTGCAGCAGCTATACGCAGGCATCAAACAGAAATTTGTACGGGGTTCCGAGAGCCTCTGATGGGCGCAGGCAACGTTGGACGCTGCTGCGGGGCTTCAGACTGGCTGTTCTCCCTGTAAGGGGATATTGCAGGCCCGCTATAGGGCGGCATTATAGGGAAATTTTCACGCGCGTGGTGCGGCGAATCGGCTCACAGAACGGCCGAGAGGGGCGGTTTTTCGGTCAGAGCGAGGGTTTATGGGGCTTTGCCGGGCGAAGATTTTTTTTCGGAAATATCTCGCGAATGTCGATTTGGTCAAAAAACGAGCAAAAAATCTCGATTTTTACTACATCTAGTGTTTTGCAAGCCTTTTGAGCACTCTCAGACACAACTGAGCCCGACCGAAGTCGGGCTGGAATTGACCCTCGATGTTGCGCTGAGCGGTTCAATTCGGTGCAGTCTCAATCATCAATTGGTGCAGCCGTTGCCCATCACGCTGTAACGCAGGATATGACGCTGACCTTTGGAGTCGTCGTACTCCATTTTCGCCGGTACTACTTCGCAGACATTTGGAATCTCGCTCATCGATACAACGTTGGCGATGTCCAGGTGAGTCGAGTAAGTGTATTCCTCGATGATCGGTTGTTGCTGTGCGACATCAGTCGGGACCTCGTCTGCCATGGCGGTTGCGCACAGACTGCTGAGGGCCAGAACCAATAAAGCTTTCATTTCAAAGTTACCTTTTTGAGGTCGAGTGGGGTCACGCAACCTTTTTGGGGTTGCGTGTGGAGCTTGAGTAGTTGATGCATTACTTGGAGAACTGGATTAACGGCCTTCGTGGGGGCTGTAACGTTGTTAATCGCTTTGCCTTGTTGGCGAGGTGAATTTTAGGGAGGTAGGGCAGGGGTAAACAGAGGGGGTTTTGATAAACACTTTTGGCAGATTTGGTAACAATCGCTGAAAGCCACCGCGATTCCCCTGTAGGAGCTGCCGCAGGCTGCGATCTTTTGACGTTGCCTTTCAGGAGCAAGATCAAAAGATCGCAGCCTTCGGCAGCTCCTGCAGGGGGTGTGGTGGGGGGGGCGAGGGCTTGTTACTACCATCGTCGAATGGTTCTATGGCCCCCGCCCCGTTACAACAGGGTCATACAAAAACAACTATTACACCGAGGTAGGAAAGATGAGTGCGGCTTCTCTGTATCCCGTTCGTCCCGAGGTTCTGGCTAACACGCTGACTGACGAGGCGACCTACAAAGCCATGTACCAGCAGTCGGTCGTCAACCCTGACGGTTTCTGGCGCGAGCAAGCCAAGCGTCTCGACTGGATCAAACCTTTCACCACGGTGAAACAGACGTCGTTCGACGATCACCATGTCGACATCAAGTGGTTCGCCGACGGTACGCTGAACGTTTCCTACAACTGCCTCGACCGTCATCTGGCCGAGCGCGGCGATCAAATCGCGATCATTTGGGAAGGTGACGACCCGGCCGAGAGCCGCAACATCACCTACCGCGAATTGCACGAGCAAGTGTGCAAACTCGCCAACGCCCTGCGTGGCCAGGACGTACACCGCGGCGACGTGGTGACCATTTACATGCCGATGATTCCCGAAGCCGTGGTCGCCATGCTGGCCTGCACCCGGATCGGCGCGATTCACTCGGTGGTGTTCGGCGGTTTCTCGCCGGAAGCGCTGGCCGGTCGCATCATCGACTGCAAATCGAAAGTGGTGATTACCGCTGACGAAGGCATCCGTGCCGGCAAGAAGATCCCGCTCAAGGCCAACGTCGACGACGCGCTGACCAATCCGGAAACCAGCAGCATCCAGAAAGTCATCGTGTGCAAGCGCACTGGTGGCGACATCAAGTGGAACCAGCATCGCGACATCTGGTACGAAGACCTGATGAAAGTGGCGGGCACCGTTTGCGCGCCGAAAGAGATGGGCGCTGAAGAAGCGCTGTTCATCCTTTATACCTCTGGCTCGACCGGCAAGCCGAAGGGCGTGCAGCACACCACTGGCGGTTACTTGCTGTACGCGGCGATGACCCACGAGCGCGTGTTCGACTATCGCCCGGGCGAAGTTTACTGGTGCACCGCCGACGTCGGCTGGGTCACTGGCCACAGCTACATTGTCTACGGCCCGCTGGCCAATGGCGCGACCACGCTGCTGTTCGAAGGCGTGCCGAACTATCCGGACATCACCCGGGTGGCGAAGATCGTCGACAAGCACAAGGTCAACATCCTCTACACCGCGCCGACCGCGATCCGCGCGATGATGGCCTCGGGTCAGGCAGCCGTTGAAGGTGCTGATGGCAGCAGCCTGCGTCTGCTGGGTTCGGTGGGCGAGCCGATCAATCCGGAAGCCTGGGACTGGTACTACAAGAATGTCGGCAAGTCGCGTTGCCCGATCGTCGATACCTGGTGGCAGACCGAAACCGGCGGCAACATGATGAGCCCGTTGCCGGGTGCGCATGCGCTGAAGCCGGGTTCGGCAGCGCGTCCGTTCTTTGGTGTGGTGCCGGCGCTGGTCGACAACCTTGGCAACATTATCGAGGGCGAGGCCGAAGGCAATCTGGTAATTCTCGATTCGTGGCCGGGTCAGGCACGTACGCTGTATGGCGACCACGACCGCTTCGTCGACACCTACTTCAAGACGTTCCGCGGCATGTATTTCACCGGTGACGGCGCACGTCGTGATGCCGATGGTTACTACTGGATAACCGGGCGCGTGGATGACGTGCTCAACGTGTCTGGCCACCGCATGGGCACCGCCGAGATCGAAAGCGCGATGGTTGCTCACCCTAAAGTCGCTGAAGCAGCGGTGGTCGGTGTGCCTCACGACATCAAGGGGCAGGGCATTTATGTTTATGTCACGTTGAAGAATGGCGAGGAACCGACCGAGCAATTGCGTCTGGAATTGAAAAACTGGGTGCGTAAAGAGATCGGGCCGATTGCTTCGCCGGACGTGATCCAGTGGGCGCCGGGGCTGCCGAAGACCCGTTCGGGCAAGATCATGCGCCGGATTCTGCGCAAGATTGCTACGGCGGAATACGACGGGTTGGGCGATATTTCGACCCTGGCTGATCCGGGAGTGGTGCAGCATTTGATTGATACGCACAAGACCATGAATGTTGCGTAAGCGGCGGGTCTGAAAAGCTGAAAGCCCCGCTCGGCGTATGCCGGGCGGGGCTTTTTTGTGGAGGCAAGATCAAAAGATCGCAGCCTTCGGCAGCTCCTACAGGTTCGGCGTTCATCCGCGAAAGGGGTGGCAACGCGGTCAATGTAGGAGCTGCCGAAGGCTGCGATCTTTTGATTCTGAATCACCCAGCCAATAATTATCGATCTCCCCCGTAAGACATTTCCCACTGTTACCGGGTCAGATCCACGTAACCGAATGTGTAACCGCTTGCGCCGAACCGGGGCATAGGGAAACGCATCGCCCCGTTTTAGAGCCCTAAAGCACCCGGTGAAAAATAAGACATAACGCTGCGCTTGCCGGATTAGAAGGGTTTGCGAATAATAGGCCCGCAATTTGCAGCATAGATCGGTTCACAATCGTTCGCTCTTGCATGAAATTGCAGGGCTGTCAATGTGCTCAAGCGGGTTTCTCTGTGCATCTGTAATTAGTTGTCGCATTGAAGAAATATCGGCTTCGGGCCTGTCGTTAGAATGCCGATCACCCGCTCATCGTGGCTGACGTTGAAACCTGCGACGGTTTCAATGGGAAATTTCCCACCGATGCAGCAACCGATTTCCCGTTTCACCCATTCGCATATTGGGCTGTCGCTCACTCTGCCGTTTTTGCCCTTTACCGATGGAGTCCCAAGATGAAGAAACTTGTGCTGCTTGGCGCCCTGGCACTGTCCGTGCTGTCGCTGAATTCCTTCGCAGATGAAAAACCTCTGAAAATCGGTATCGAAGCGGCTTACCCTCCGTTCGCGTCGAAGTCGCCGGACGGCAGCATCGTCGGTTTCGACTACGACATCGGCAACGCCCTGTGCGAAGAAATGAAGGTCAAGTGCGTATGGGTCGAGCAAGAGTTCGACGGTCTGATCCCGGCACTGAAAGTGCGCAAGATCGACGCGATCCTTTCGTCCATGTCGATCACTGATGATCGCAAGAAGTCTGTGGACTTCACCAACAAGTACTACAACACTCCGGCCCGCCTGGTCATGAAGGCCGGTACTCAGGTCAGCGAAGGTCTGGCTGAGCTCAAGGGCAAGAACATCGGCGTGCAACGTGGTTCGATCCACGAGCGTTTCGCCCGCGAAGTCCTGGCCCCGCTGGGCGCCGAGATCAAGCCGTACGGTTCGCAGAACGAAATCTATCTGGACGTGGCCGCCGGTCGCCTCGACGGCACCGTGGCAGACGCAACCCTGCTGGATGACGGCTTCCTGAAAACCGACGCCGGCAAAGGTTTCGCCTTCGTTGGCCCGGCCTTCACCGACGTCAAATACTTCGGTGACGGCGTAGGCATCGCAGTGCGCAAGGGCGACGCCCTGAAAGACAAGATCAACACCGCTATCACGGCCATCCGTGAAAACGGCAAATACAAAGCAATCCAGGACAAGTACTTCGCCTTCGATATCTACGGCAAGTAATACGTCTCTGCGACAAGTCCGAAATGGCGCAAGCAACAGGATCTCTGAGGTTTGCGCCATTTTTTCATCCCAACTTTCGAGGACCTGAATCATGTTGAAAGGCTACGGGGCTGTCATCCTCGATGGCGCATGGCTGACGCTTCAGCTCGCCTTGTCTTCCATGGCCCTGGCCATCGTTCTCGGGCTGATCGGTGTCGCGTTGCGCCTGTCGCCGGTGCGCTGGCTGGCCTGGCTGGGCGATCTGTATTCCACGGTGATCCGCGGCATTCCCGACCTGGTGCTGATCCTGCTGATCTTCTACGGTGGCCAGGACTTGCTCAACCGCGTCGCGCCGATGCTGGGCTATGACGATTACATCGATTTGAATCCGCTGGCCGCCGGTATCGGCACCCTCGGTTTCATCTTCGGTGCGTACCTGTCGGAAACTTTCCGGGGTGCGTTCATGGCCATTCCCAAAGGCCAGGCCGAGGCCGGCATGGCGTACGGCATGAGCAGTTTTCAGGTGTTTTTCCGGGTGATGGTGCCGCAGATGATTCGTCTGGCGATTCCGGGCTTCACCAACAACTGGCTGGTACTGACCAAGGCCACCGCGCTGATTTCCGTGGTCGGTCTGCAAGACATGATGTTCAAGGCCAAGCAGGCGGCGGATGCCACCCGCGAGCCTTTCACCTTCTTCCTTGCAGTGGCGGCGATGTACCTGGTGATCACCAGCGTGTCGTTGCTGATACTGCGTCAACTTGAGAAGCGCTACTCGGTAGGCGTAAGGGCGGCTGATCTATGATCTTCGACTACAACGTCATCTGGGAGGCTCTGCCGCTGTACTTCGGCGGTTTGGTGACCACCCTCAAATTGCTCGCGTTTTCGCTGTTTTTCGGTTTGCTGGCAGCGTTGCCACTGGGCCTGATGCGCGTCTCGAAGAACCCGGTCGTCAACGGCGCCGCGTGGCTCTACACCTACGTGATTCGCGGCACGCCGATGCTGGTGCAACTGTTTTTGATCTACTACGGTCTGGCGCAGTTCGAGGCAGTACGTGAGAGCTTCCTCTGGCCGTGGCTGTCCAGCGCGACGTTCTGTGCGTGTCTGGCATTCGCGGTCAACACCAGCGCCTACACCGCTGAAATCATCGCCGGCAGCCTGAAGGCCACGCCGAACGGTGAGATCGAAGCGGCCAAGGCCATGGGCATGTCGCGCTTCAAACTGTACAAACGCATCCTGTTGCCGTCGGCCCTGCGCCGGGCGCTGCCGCAGTACAGCAACGAAGTGATCATGATGCTGCAGACCACCAGTCTGGCGTCCATCGTGACCCTGATCGACATCACCGGTGCGGCGCGTACCGTCAACGCGCAGTTCTATCTGCCGTTCGAGGCGTACATCACCGCTGGCGTGTTCTACCTGTGCCTGACCTTCATTCTGGTGAAGCTGTTCAAGTTGGCCGAGCGCCGCTGGCTGAGCTACCTGGCCCCGCGGAAGCACTGATATGGAACGCATCGATCACGTATTACCGTGGAGCCATCTGGGCAGCGAGCGCAAGATTTCGGTGTTCCGCTTCGGCAAAGGCGAGCGCAAGGCCTACATTCAGGCCAGCCTGCACGCTGACGAATTGCCCGGCATGCGCACCGCCTGGGAGCTGAAAAAGCGCCTCGGCGAACTCGAAGCCAAGGGCTTGCTCAACGGCGTGATCGAACTGGTGCCGGTGGCCAATCCGCTGGGTCTCGGGCAGTTGCTGCAAGGCAATCACCAAGGCCGTTTCGAGGCGGGTAGCGGCAAGAATTTCAACCGAGATTTCGTTGAGCTGAGCGCGCCGGTTGCGGCAGCTTTGGCCGACAGCCTCGATGATGATCCACACGCCAACGTTCGCCTGATCCGTCAGGCGATGGCTGATCACTTGGCGGCGTTGCCTGCGGCGAGCAGCCAGTTGCAAGGCATGCAGCGCGTTTTGCTCAGCCATGCCTGCAACGCTGATGTGGTGCTCGACTTGCACTGCGACGCCGAAGCCGCACTGCACATGTACGCGCTGCCGCAGCACTGGCCGCAGTGGCGTTCGCTGGCCGCGCATCTGAATGTGAAGGTTGGTCTGCTGGCGGAAGATTCCGGCGGCAGCTCCTTCGACGAAGCGTGTTCGCTGCCGTGGTTGCGTCTGTCGCGGCAGTTCCCCGATGCGCAGATTCCATTGGCGTGCCTGGCGACGACGATTGAGCTGGGCGGGCAGGCCGACACCGGCCGCGCCGAGGCCGAGGGGTATGCTGAAGGCATTCTGGCGTTCCTCGCCGAGCAAGGTTTGATTACCGGCGAGTGGCCGAATGCGGCGCACGAAGCGTGCGAAGGCATGCCGTTTGAAGGCACAGAGTTGCTGTTCGCGCCCCACCCGGGTGTGGTGAGTTTTCTGCGTAAACCCGGCGAGTGGGTTGAAGCCGGTGACGAGATTTTTGAAGTGATCGACCCTGTGTCCGATCGGGTCAGCACGGTATGTGCTGGTACGTCCGGGGTGCTGTTTGCCATTGAACGGCTGCGCTATGCCCAACCCGGTTTCTGGCTGGCCAAGGTGGCGGGGCGCGAAGCGCTGCGTCACGGGCGCTTGCTCAACGACTGACTGACTGTTTTTGTGAGAACCGACCGCATGTACAAACTTGAAGTCCAAGACCTGCATAAACGCTATGGCAGTCACGAAGTGCTCAAGGGTGTTTCCCTGAAAGCGGCAGCCGGCGATGTGATCAGCATCATCGGCTCCAGTGGCTCCGGCAAAAGTACTTTCCTGCGCTGCATCAACCTGCTCGAGCAGCCGCACGCGGGCAAAATTCTGCTCAACAACGAAGAGCTGAAACTGGTCGCCAACAAGGACGGCGCGCTGAAAGCCGCTGATCCGAAACAGCTGCAACGCATGCGTTCGCGCCTGTCGATGGTGTTCCAGCATTTCAACCTGTGGTCGCACATGACCGCGCTGGAAAACATCATGGAAGCGCCAGTGCATGTGCTCGGCGTCTCCAAGGCCGAAGCCCGCGAGAAAGCCGAGCACTACCTGAACAAGGTTGGCGTGGCGCATCGCAAAGACGCGTTCCCGGGACACATGTCCGGTGGCGAGCAGCAGCGTGTGGCGATTGCCCGTGCGCTGGCGATGGAGCCGGAAGTGATGCTGTTCGACGAACCGACCTCGGCGCTCGACCCGGAACTGGTCGGCGACGTGTTGAAGGTAATGCAGGCGCTGGCTCAGGAAGGCCGCACCATGGTGGTGGTCACCCACGAAATGGGCTTCGCCCGTGAAGTGTCGAACCAGTTGGTGTTCCTGCACAAAGGTGTTGTCGAGGAGAGCGGTAACCCGCGCGAAGTGCTGGTCAATCCGCAATCGGAACGTTTGCAGCAATTCTTGTCGGGTAGCCTCAAGTAATCGCTGCTGTTATGCACCATATTAGGTCATGCTTCGCGACCTAGAGACCTAGGCAAATCCCTTGTAGGAGTGAGCCTGCTCGCGATCGCGGTGGTTCAGACAGCAATCATGTTGACTGTTACACCGCCATCGCGAGCAGGCTCACTCCTACATTTGATCTGCGCAGTTTCAGGATTTGTGTTCATTTACGGGCTAGCATTGGCCCATGCCTTCATCACCGTTGTTCGTTTCGGATCGCCCACCCATGACTGCCCATCGAATTGGTTTCCTGATTTGGCCCAGCACTAAAGCGTTGACGCTGGCGCTGGCGGAGGAGGCCTTGCGTGTTGCCCAGCGTGTGCATCCGGACGTGGTCTACGAACTGTCGTTCTTGCAGGCCGAGCCGCCGAGCGACGGCGCCTGGCAATTACCCGGCGAACCGTGGGCCGGCAAGCTGGAAAACTTCCAGAAACTGTTTCTGGTCGCCGACGAGCCGCCGACGACCTTGGCCCCGGCACTCAGCAGTGCGCTCAAGCAACTGGTGCGTGCCGGTTGCGTGATTGGTGGGTTGTCCGCCGGTGTGTACCCGTTGGCGCAAATGGGTTTGCTCGACGGTTACCGCGCGGCGGTGCACTGGCGTTGGCAGGACGATTTCGCCGAGCGCTTTCCGAAGGTCATCGCCACCAGTCATCTGTTCGATTGGGATCGTGATCGCCTGACCGCGTGCGGCGGCATGTCCGTGCTCGATCTGCTGCTGGCATTGCTGGCCCGTGATCACGGTGCAGAGTTGGCCGGTGCCGTTTCGGAAGAACTGGTGGTCGAGCGCATCCGCGAGGGCGGCGAGCGTCAGCGCATTCCGTTGCAGAATCGCCTCGGCTCCAGTCATCCAAAGCTCACGCAAGCCGTGTTGCTGATGGAAGCCAACATCGAAGAACCGCTGACCACCGACGAAATTGCCCAGCACGTGTGCGTGTCCCGTCGGCAACTCGAGCGGATCTTCAAGCAATACCTCAACCGCGTGCCGAGCCAGTACTACCTGGAACTGCGCCTGAACAAGGCCCGGCAAATGTTGATGCAGACCAGTAAGTCGATCATCCAGATCGGCCTGTCGTGTGGCTTCTCCTCGGGGCCGCATTTTTCCAGCGCCTACCGCAACTTCTTCGGTGCCACGCCGCGGGAAGATCGCAACCAGCGGCGCAGCAGCAGCCCGTTCGAATTGTCGTCGGTGCCGTCAGAGCGCGGCTAACCGTCCTCAGCCTCAATCATGCCGAGGGCTGCGAGGAGTCGATCGACATCGTCGACCCATCCGTTTCCGCGGAGGCGGATGACGATTCGGATGGCGGCGGAGCATGCTCTGCCAGTGCGACACTTCTTCTGAGTCGATAACTTTCCACGCGTTGCGCACTTTGCGCAGATAGCGGGTTGCCGCTGAATTCGAACTCGGTGGTGCTGGCGTTCCAGAAGTTTTCGGGTATCTCGACAATGGCATTGTTGGAGAAGTTGACGTACTCCAGCCGCTGCACGGGGAGTGTTGGTGGCAACTCGCTGATGCCCGTGTTGCTCAGATCCAGCCAGTACAACTTCTCCAGCCTGCCAACATCGGGAGTGAGGCCAAGCGGGTTGTTTCTTAGAATCAGCGCGTTGAGATTGCTTTTCGTGGCCAGCGCCTCGACGCTGGCCGGGGTCAGTGTGATATTGCAGTCCCGAAGGCTCAGTGCTGTCAGTTTTTCCATGGACAGTACGGCGGCTGGAATGTCGTTGAGTTGATAACCCTGAATTGCCAGTTTTTCCGCGTCAGGAAAGAGATTCAGGAACTGGCCGATGCGCGACGGCACCCCAGAGCCGTTCGCCATGATGATGGTGCGTACATGCGCAAAGTCTGCCGTCGGTGTGGGCAGATCACTCGTCAAAGGCACCTCTAACGTGAAGTCAAATTCGTCCTGCCCCTGCTCCGCGATACGGCGCCAGCAGTTTTCCAGGTTTTGCTTGAGCGACTGTCGGTTGACTTGTTCCTGTTGCAGGGCGTCCCCCGTCAGTGGACTGTGGCTGGACGGATCCAGCGGTGTCTCGTTGGCCCAGGACTCAAGCTCTTGAGTCAGGGTGGCGAGTTCAGTGTTGCGACGCATCAGTTCGATACGGCCATCGGCCAGCGTGCCGGGCAGGCTGTAGACGAGCCCGCTGATTTGGCCGTCGGTCAACCTTGGGTAAAGCGTAAGGGCCAGTTCCCTGTCCATGGCTTCGACCGGCACGTTGAATGCGTAGCCATTGGTTTGGTAGCAGGTTTTGATCCGCTCCCGCGTAGCCGCAGAGACCGGGTTGTCATGCAAGTCGATACTCCAGCCGACGTCTTCGGGGAAGTTGAACAGTTCATCGGGCAGTTCGCTGATGTTGTTCTCATTGAGCAATGCTTCCTCCAGATTGGGCAGGCTGGTGAGTCCCGGTGGTATTCGGTCGATCAAGGTTTTGGAGAGATCCAGGAACATCATTTCCGTCAGCGCCGAGACGTCTGGCACATCGACCAATGGATTGTTGTGCAGAACCAAAGTCCTGAGTCGCGACAGTGAAGACAGCGCAGCCTGCCCATCGGCATCGAAAGTGATGCCGCAGTTGCGCAGCTTTAGCGATACGAGCGTGGGCATACGCCTTAAGGCCTGAGGTATTCGCCCCAAGGCAAAGTTATGCAGCTTCAATCTGTTCAGTCCACTGAAGCTGCGCAGAAATCCATCGGACATCTTGAGCGAGGGATTGCCCAGCAGTTTCAGTTGGGTGATGTGACTGAAATCAGCCGTCAAGCTCGGCAGGTCGCCGACAAAGTCGAGTCGCGTTTCCAATAGGTCGGGCGGCAGGTCGGTCGGGTCGACAAATCGGCTGCGCCATAGGCGTTTCAGTTTTGTGCCCAGATCCTTTCTGAGTGCCCGTTGTAGATCTCTTGCCTGAGTACTGTACAAACTCCCGGTGGACGGATTGCGCCTCGGTACGTTCCCGGTCCACAAGCGCAGGTCTCGCTTCAGGGTTGCCAGTTCCGCTTCCCAGTGCAGCAACTGCGCGCGGCCAGCCTCGAGAGTGCCGGGCAGTGAGTAGATCATGTGGACGGCACCTTCGGTGCTCAGCGCCCGAAACATTTCCTGGGCTTTGGCGATGTCTGCCGCCTCGGGCAGCACGTTGAAATGGTTGGCGTCGCGGTAGTTGTCCTTGATTCGCTGGCGACTGGCCGCCGACAACGGATTGCGTGAGAGATCGGTGCCCTTGCCAATATCAAAGTAAGCCTCAAGGAAAGTATCAGGCACATCGACAATCTGGTTGCCATCAAGCTTGAGGGTGCGCAGATTGGGATGATCAGCGACGCCGTTTGGCACGCTGGAAATCCCGGTGTCGGATAAGCGAACGTCGTTCAGATACGGCAGCGTTTCCAGATCGGGCGCCGTGCCCAGCGAGTTGAAGCGCAGGTCAAGCAGTTGAAGTTCGCCAAAGGATTCAAGCACGCTCTGACTGCCGGCTGTCATTGCCACGCCGCAGTTGTTCAAAGTCAACTCTTTGAGTTCCGGCAATCGTGAGAGGCTGTCAGGCACGCGACCCAGTGCGAAATCGCGCATCTTCAAAATTTGTGCATGAGGGAACAGGTCAAGGAATTCGCCGAGGTCTTTGATGGTCGCGTTGCCGGTGAAATCAAGCGTAAGCACGTGACTGAAGTCGGCCGTCAGATTTGGCATGTCACCTGAGAAACCCAGATTCGCTTCGAAGATATCGTTGCGCATGCCGGTGTCCGATCGGCTTTCCCATAATCGCAGCACCTGCTCGCGAAATTCCGATCGTGCCCGGTAGTCATCGTAGAGCTCGAGGGGTGTGCGCTGTACGCCAGTCACCGGGTGAGTCGCCGAGCTCTGGGTGGTCCACGCAGAGAGCTCCGACCTCAGGGTCTCGCGCTCTGCTCTCCAGTGCCGTAACTGATTTCGGCCCTGCGCCAAGGTACCGGGCAGGCCGTAAATCATATCGCTCGCGCCTTGCTCATCGAGTGCTGGAAACAGTTGCCTGGCCAGTTCTATGTCGAATGGATCCGCCGGTACTTCAAAGTCGTGACTGGTCTCGCGGACGTAGGTTTTTATCCGGTTGCGCGATTCGATGGACAGTGGGTTTGCGGCGAAGTCGAACCCGCGAGTACGGCCCTGTGGTAACTCGAACATCGCCTCTGGCAGCTCAGTGATCAAGTTGTCGCGCAGCGTCGCCTTGTGCAGTTCTGGAAGGTCGAGAAATCCTGGCGGCACCTGGCTGATGTAGGTCGAGGACAAATCCAGAGTCTTGAGAGTGGGCAGCAGTTTCAGATCGAACAGGTAACCTATGGGATTGCCACTCAAATCGAGCACCTCGATCTGGCTCATGGTGAGCAGTGCCGCCTCATTTTCAGGCGTCAGTACGAGGTCGCAATTTTTCAGCTCTAGCGTGGTGAGGCCTGACAGGTCGAGGCTGGGCAGGTCACTCGGTTCCAGATCGAAGGAGCGCAGTTCAAGAATTCTCAGATTGGGGAACCGCTGCAGGAATGGTGAGATCGCCGTGATGTTTTTGTTGCCGTTGAGCGTTAGGCGGGTGACATGACCGAAGTCCGCGCTGAGCACCGGCATGTCCCCCATGAACTCAAGGGTTGCCACCAGATGATTGTTTCTGGCGTTGAAATTGCCAGGCAATCGGCTGCGCCAGAGGCTTTCCATTTTTTCGGCAAACTCCTCCCTCGCCAGCAGTTCGCTTACCTGCTCGTTGAAACTCAACGTGCGGTCGCTGCCGGGGGAGCGCTCGGGAATCCGGTTTTTCCATTGCGCGAGCTCGCCGCGCAGCACTGTGACTTCGGCTTGCCATTCGCTCAGTCGGGTTCGCCCCTCAGCCAGGGATCCTGGTAATTCATAGAGCAGATGGTTGGCTTGATCTTCGGTCAGAGCGGGAAAGAGCTCCGTCATGCGCTGGAGGTCAGCTTGCTCGATCATCACCCCGAAGTTTTGCCGTGTCCGGTTATAGACGGTCTTCACTGCCTCCCGGCTAACGGCCGAGAGCGGGTTGCCGGCAAAGCTGAATTCCCCGGTGACCGGGTCGGATGAGGACAGCAGTTCCAGGGGGATTTCCGTGATCTGGTTGCCGTCAAATTTACCGGCAAAAAGACTCGGATGGCTGACAAGACCGGACGGCGCTGCGCTGATGTCGGTGTTGTCGAGGTTAAGGAAGTGCAATGAAGGCAGATCCTGAATGTCAGGTGCTATGCCCAATGGGTTGCCTTGCAGGTCGAGCACCGCAAGGTGTGACATGGCGGGGAAGCGGGGGGCGTCTGCACCGGAGAGGCTTATGCCGCAATTGCGCAACGTCAGATGTTGTAGCTGTGGCATGGCACTCAAGGATTGTGGCAGTTGGGGCATGTTCAGGTCATGCAAGTCCAGGGATCGCAGGGAGGGGAAACTCTGCAAAAATCGGTCAACGCCGAGAGTGCCAGGGCTGCCTTGGAAGGAAAGCAGGGTGACATGGCTGAAGTCGGCATCCAGTGTGGGCAGTTCGCCGATCAGCGGTTCTGTAATCTGCAACATGTTGCCGCCGGCGCTTCCTTCCCGGCGCCAGCAACGCTCGACGGCTTTTTTGAACAGGGCGCGGTTCTGCAGCAGGGCTCGCTGCTGGATGTATGTCAGCGGTGGATCGGTAGCCGGAATCTCATTCAACAATGCGTCTCTCCAGAGTCGCAAGCTATCCCTGAGTTGAGTGAATTGCGCTCGCAAACGCGCCAGTTCGTTGCTCAGGCCTGCCGGTTCATGCTGGAACCGGGCTGCGAGTGCCTGCGCTTCTTCGGCGCTAAAGGCCGGATATATTGCCCGCACCCTTGCCACATCAGCCGCGATGCCAGTCGGCTCATAAGACGGATAATCCCCTAAAACGCCCACGGCTCCACGCTGACCGTCACGCCCCAAAAGGCGCAACGTGTCCAGGGGCGGTTCCGGGATCGGCTCCGGGAAAATCGCCAGACGCAGCTCGCTTCGTTCCATCGGTCGCTCGCGGATTGTCGCTTTGAGCCTGTCGCCCTGGCCAATCTGAATGTTCAGGTTTTGCCGCTCGCTGTCGGGCAGGGCGTACAGAATGCTCGAATAAAAATCAGTGGCCGAGTGCAACTCCTGACCTTGATCGTCGAAAGGCTGGTACGTCCCATCGGTTTGCCGCACCAGAACCTTCTGAAAGGACGCATCCCCGTTTCCTGTGCTGTCGAGCAATCGTCCTTTGTAATGCCCGTCACGAATCTCCAGCCGCACGTCGCCACTCCAGCCGGGAACTCGTTTGAGACTGTGCAGCGCCAAGGTGTCAGCATCCGGATTGTTCACCGAGTCCAGTTCCAGCCCTTCAAAGGCGCGGGTGACACGCAGCTCTTGATTGGCCAGTTGCATGAGCGCCTGTTGGCGCGGGGGCAACTGACCCTCGCTGATTTGCACAAGCTCGTCTCCGGTCGCGGTGTCGAGCAGTTCGCGGGTGACGCTGGCGGGTAAGCCCGAATCGTGTTGTGCGAGCAGGTTCGCCAGCGGATCGTCATTGCGCTGAAGGGCGTCGTAGCGGGATTCGAAGATTGAAGTTCGCTGCTGTTTTGCGATCTGTGCCAGCTGATTTCTAAGCTTCTGGCTGCGCACATCCAGCGCCAGTGTCGGGCTGGCGAACGACTCGCCGAGCAAATCCTTGACTTGCTGTTCGTCGAGGACGGAGAGCAGGGTCTTGAGCAGGTCGCCGTCCTTGAGGCTGTCTTGGCGAATGGTTGTCAGCGGCAGGCTCTCATCGCTGGACGACTGCCAGACGAGTTCGCCTTCGGGGTCGAGCAGGCGTAAGCGCTGGCCCTTCGGCCAACGTCCATGTTCGGTCAACAGTTGCAGCTGCAGAACAGGATCAGCGCGCAAATACGCCTCGGGCAACTCGCTGTGTAAATCATCGGCGAAGCGTTGCAGGTCCTGATCAATCTTGAAGCGCTGGATGCTGTCCGATAGCAGCGGGGGGATCGTTTCCTGATCGACGTGCATGGTGCGCAGGACTTCTTCGTCGAGGCCGCTGACCTGCAGGATTGTTTCACGCTGCGCCGCAGAAAATGATTCGACCGAATGGCCGATCCGCCGCAGGGCTGTCGGCCTGTCCCACTCCAGCGGCTGTTCGATTTCGCTGTGCCAGGCACCTTCGCCGTTGTGGCGCACCTTGGGTTGATAGGCTTCAGGCCGGGTAGGATGGGCAATCCGGTATTCACCGGCATCAGCTGTTTCGCTGACTGCAAAATGCGTGTCATCAAGGGGCAGCAGGTGACGGCCCTCGTGTGCGTGCAAGCCCAGTTCATTCGGTGCGGAATTTGCGGCGGGCGAGGCTGTGTGCTCGTACCGGGTCAGGTCCGGTTCCCAGTATTTGGTCTTGCCGCTGGGCATTTCGACAGGCTTGAAGCGGTCGATGAATTCGACGATTTCCTTGGGCAGGATGTTGCGAAACTCGGCTGCGCCAATCGCCCCGCCGATGGCAAATGTGCCCAGCTGAATCAGTGACTCGAGTGTGCCCATCAGGTAGGTGAACGCTTCGGTGGTTCGCCCTTGCGCCCAGGCAAGGATGCCCTCGAACACTTCGTCGAGCATTTGATACGCCATGTAGGCCATCATCAGCTCGCCCAGGCCGGGTACAAACGGCGCGACGATGAACGCGACGGTCTGCAGGATCGTCGAGACAATATTGACGACCGAATCCCAGAACGCCCAGCGTGCTTTCTGGTCGACCAAGGCGGTCGGCACGGCGATGGCCGCGGCATCATTGAGGATCTTGTTCAGCTTGCTCTGGTAGAGGTGTTGCCACAGTGGTGCGTTGATCGGCGTAACGGACAGTTGCAGTTTGGGCCGTTCGCGTGGGGAATCTCGCCATGGTGGTTCACTGCTGCCGGCCACCGGTTCGTGCCACTTTACCTCGCTCAGTCGACTGTTAAGCGTGGCGAAAAAAATACCGTGCTGCTCAAGGTTGACGAACCGGCTGAAGAATTTTTGATAATCACGGGAACGCAGTTGACGGGTGAGCTCGATGAGCATCTCTATGGTCGAGGCATACTCCTTGATCGGGTGCTCGGTGTCATCCGGCACATAGGCGACCAGTCGTGCCGACGTCCGTGATTCCAGCAGGTCGGGAGCAAAAACGACAATGCCGGTCAGGGGCATTTCCAGCATCGTCATGTCGTAGCATTTCAGTCCTTGCCGATCAGGTTGTGTGTCCGGCGTTTCTTCGAGCAGGCCGCCGATCTCGAGGAAGTAGTCCTCGCTGATGTCACCGCTCATTCGCGCCCATTGCAGGGCGGCTTTCATCGCGGCTTTCTGGCTCTGGTCGATTTTCAGTCGCAGCACTGCGGCGCCGACGGGATTGGTGTTACCGAAACTCTCGCGCAGATAGGTCTGGTATTTGGCGCCTATATCCAGCTCCCGGCACAGCTTGGTAAACGCCGCGATGCTCAGCTTGGCGTTAAGCGACGGCAAGGTATCGAACTGTCCTCTGGCATCGGGTTGGGTGATGAAGGTCGACTCGGGGTCATAGGCGGTGTCTTCGGTTTCCGCTTCCTCGAAGTTGTGCAACGCCGCCTCAAGTAACGAGACCGTCCAGGCGCGGGCACCGGTCTTGATCGCAAACCATGGAGTTTTCGCGGGAATGTAAAGCCGCACGAAAGTTGTCCTGAGGTTCAGTTCCAGGTCGAATTTCTCTTTCAGCGCTGCCCCCAGCAACGGTTCGGCGAAGGCGCTGGCATCCTGCAGCTGCTCCAGGCGTTTCTCGACATCGTTTTGCGCGGTCCAGTGCGCAGCGTTCAAGGTCATGAGGGCCCGATGCTTGTCGTCCGTGGCCGTTTGCAGTTTGGGCGGCAGGAAGGGGGCCTGGCGCCCGAATGCCTCGCGCTTGGCGGCAGACGCATTGCCGAGCCAATCGGGGATGGCGGCTTTGAGCGGCAGATAATGGTTATCGGGGTGTTCGCGTTGGGGCGATTCGAGAGGATGCGCGGTTCGCCGTTCTGTGACTGGGTGCATGGGGGGCCATTCCTTGGCGTCTGGAAAGGCCCCAGCAAATCAGAATCATGCGATGGCGGTGCGGTACATATATATATCTGTGGCAGCGGGTTGAATTGATATCCTCCCGGGCCTGCCGCAAATCGGCGGAGGCAGTTTAAACTGCGCCTTTGCGACGTTATTTGTCGCATTGCCGTAAACCCGGAAAAATCCGGGGTTGGCGCTATAAGAAGTTGTCGCCTGGCGGCAAGGCCGGGCCGATAACTGTCCTTACAATCCCCCCATCGCTCGCCAGTTTCCGGCGGGTGGCCCTCATCAGGAGACTCCGATGTCCGTTGAGCACGCTGCGGTACAACGCGCCGATTTCGACCAGGTTATGGTTCCCAACTACGCGCCTGCCGCTTTCATTCCGGTGCGTGGCGCCGGTTCCCGTGTCTGGGACCAGGCCGGCCGCGAGCTGATCGACTTCGCCGGCGGTATCGCCGTCAACGTATTGGGCCATGCGCATCCGGCGCTGGTCGGTGCCTTGACCGAGCAAGCGAACAAGCTGTGGCACGTTTCCAACGTGTTCACCAACGAACCAGCCCTGCGCCTGGCGCACAAGCTGATCGACGCCACGTTCGCCGAGCGCGTGTTCTTCTGCAACTCCGGCGCTGAAGCCAACGAGGCCGCGTTCAAGCTGGCCCGTCGTGTTGCATTCGACCGTTTTGGCAGCGAGAAATACGAAATCATTGCCGCGCTGAACAGCTTCCACGGCCGTACCCTGTTCACCGTTAACGTCGGTGGCCAGTCGAAGTACTCCGACGGTTTCGGCCCGAAAATCACCGGTATCACCCACGTTCCTTACAACGATCTGGCTGCGCTGAAAGCCGCCGTTTCCGACAAGACCTGCGCGGTTGTGCTGGAACCGATTCAGGGCGAGGGCGGCGTGCTGCCGGCCGAGCTGGCTTACCTGCAAGGCGCCCGTGAACTGTGCGACGCGAATAACGCGCTGCTGGTGTTCGACGAAGTGCAAACCGGCATGGGCCGCAGCGGCAAGCTGTTCGCCTACCAGCATTACGGCGTGACTCCGGACATCCTGACCAGCGCCAAGAGCCTGGGCGGTGGTTTCCCGATCGCAGCCATGCTCACCACCGAAGCGCTGGCCAAACATCTGGTCGTCGGCACCCACGGCACCACATACGGCGGCAACCCGCTGGCGTGCGCGGTGGCAGAAGCGGTGATCGACGTGATCAACACCCCTGAGGTGTTGAGCGGTGTGAATGCCAAGCACGACAAGTTCAAGGCACGCCTGGAGCAGATCGGCGAGAAGTACGGCCTGTTCACTCAGGTGCGTGGCCTCGGTCTGTTGATCGGTTGCGTGCTGAGCGATGCCTGGAAAGGCAAGGCCAAGGACATCTTCAACGCCGCTGAACAAGAAGGCCTGATGATTCTGCAAGCCGGCCCGGACGTGATCCGTTTCGCCCCGAGCCTGGTGGTTGAAGACGCCGATATCGATGCCGGTCTCGACCGCTTCGAACGTGCTGCAGCAAAACTGACGCAAGCCTGATAGACCCTTCGGCGCCTGAGCATTTAGGCGTCGAACCCAATTTTTGTTTCGGGCCAGATTGATTTGGGAGTGAGCCCCTGTGGCGAGGGGATTTATCCCCGTTGGGGTGCGCAGCGCCCCTGGATCCGTAACCGCACAATTGCGTGCGAGGTGACTGGATTTAGGGCGGCTGCGCCACCCAACGGGGATAAATCCCCTCGCCACAAACAGCTTTCCCCCTGTATCCCCTGGGAAGTGGCCCGGGATTTTCATCTTCTGTAAATTTATAAGAGAAAGGAGTGACACCATGCTGGTGATGCGCCCCGCGCAAATGGCTGATCTGGGCGAGGTACAGCGTCTGGCCGCGGACAGCCCGATTGGTGTCACTTCCTTGCCGGATGACGTGGAACGTCTGAGCGACAAGATCGCTGCGAGCGAAGCCTCGTTCTCTGCCGAAGTGAGCTTCAACGGTGAAGAGAGTTACTTCTTCGTCCTCGAAGACACCGCTACCGGCAAACTGGTCGGTTGCTCGGCCATCGTTGCTTCGGCCGGTTACTCGGAACCGTTCTACAGCTTCCGCAACGAGACCTTCGTCCACGCCTCCCGCGAGCTGAAGATCCACAACAAGATCCACGTGCTCTCGCAGTGCCACGACCTGACCGGCAACAGTTTGCTGACCAGTTTCTATGTGCAGCGCGAGCTGGTGGGGTCGCCGTGGTCCGAGCTCAACTCCCGTGGCCGTCTGCTGTTCGTCGCCAGCCACCCGGAGCGTTTTGCTGATTCGGTGGTGACCGAGATCGTCGGTTACAGCGACGAGAATGGCGACTCGCCGTTCTGGGATGCCATCGGTCGCAACTTCTTCGACCTCAACTACGCTGCGGCTGAACGCCTGTGTGGCCTGAAGAGCCGTACGTTCCTCGCCGAGCTGATGCCGCATTACCCGATCTACGTGCCGCTGCTGCCGGATTCCGCCCAAGAGGCGATGGGGCAGGTGCACCCGCGTGCGCAGATCACCTTCGACATCCTGATGCGCGAAGGCTTCGAGACCGATCACTACATCGATATTTTCGACGGTGGCCCGACCCTGCATGCGCGCGTTTCGGGGATCCGTTCGATCGCCCAGAGCCGCGTCGTGCCAGTGAAGATCGGCGAGCCGGTCAAAGGTGCCGGGCGCCAGTATCTGGTGGCCAACGCGCAGTTGCAGGATTACCGCGCCGTGTTGCTCGAGCTGGATTACGCGCCGGGCAAACCGGTGACCCTGGATCTGGAAGCGGCCGAAGCCCTGGGCGTCGGTGAAGGTGCCAGCGTGCGCCTGGTGGCGGTTTAACGCCTTAGCGAGTTTTACGGGTGGCCGAAGGCGGCCCGTTTGAGGAGATAGCATGATTGTTCGTCCCGTACGCAGCAGCGATTTAGACGCGCTGATCGACCTGGCCCGCAGCACCGGCACCGGCCTGACCACGTTGCCGGCCAACGAAGAACGCCTGACCCACCGGGTTGGCTGGGCCGAGAAGACCTTTCGCGGCGAAGCCGGCCGTGGCGATGCGGACTACCTGTTCGTGCTCGAAGACGATGACGGTCGCGTGGTGGGGATTTCTGCCATTGCCGGCGCGGTCGGTCTGCGTGAGCCCTGGTACAACTTCCGTGTCGGCCTGACCGTCAGCGCTTCGCAAGAGCTGAACATCTATCGCGAGATTCCGACGCTGTTCCTGGCCAACGACCTGACTGGCAACTCCGAGCTGTGCTCGCTGTTCCTGCACGCCGATTACCGCAACGGTCTCAACGGTCGCATGCTGTCCAAGGCGCGGATGCTGTTCATTGCCGAGTTCCCGGAACTGTTCGGCAACAAGATCATTGCCGAGATGCGCGGCGTGTCCGATGAAGCCGGCCGTTCGCCGTTCTGGGAAAGCCTGGGGCGTCACTTCTTCAAGATGGAATTCAGCCAGGCCGATTACCTTACCGGTGTCGGCAACAAGGCGTTCATTGCTGAACTGATGCCGAAATTCCCGCTGTACACCTGCTTCCTGTCGGAAGACGCGCGCAGTGTGATCGGTCAGGTTCACCCGGACACTGAACCGGCGCTGGCGATGCTCAAGAGCGAAGGCTTCAGCTATCAGGGTTATGTCGACATCTTCGACGCCGGCCCGGGGATTGAATGCGAGACCAGCAAGATCCGCGCGGTGCGTGACAGCGAAGCGTTGGTGCTGGCCATTGGTACGCCGGGCGATGACGCTACGCCGTTCATCATCCATAACCGCAAACGCGAAGATTGCCGCATCACCGCCGCGCCGGCCCGTCTGGCTGCCGGCACGCTGGTGGTCGATTCGCAGACTGCCAAACGTCTTCAACTCAACGCAGGCGACCAGGTTCGCGCCGTGGCGTTGTCCGCTGCTCGGGAGTCGAAATAATGAATTCGCTATACATCGCAGGTGAATGGCTGGCCGGCCAAGGCGAAGCCTTTCAATCGCTGAATCCGGTGACCCAGCAAGTGCTGTGGTCGGGGGAGGGCGCTACCGCCGCTCAGGTTGAGTCGGCGGTGCAGGCTGCACGTCAGGCGTTTCCGGATTGGGCGCGTCGTACGCTGGAAGAGCGCATCAGCGTTCTTGAAGCGTTCGCCGCAGCGCTGAAAAACCACGCTGACGAACTGGCTCGTACCATCGGTGAGGAAACCGGCAAACCGTTGTGGGAAGCCGCGACCGAAGTCACCAGCATGGTCAACAAGATCGCGATCTCGGTGCAGAGCTACCGCGAACGCACAGGCGAGAAGAGCGGCCCATTGGGCGACGCCACCGCTGTATTACGCCACAAGCCGCATGGCGTGGTGGCGGTGTTCGGCCCCTACAACTTCCCCGGTCACTTGCCGAACGGTCACATTGTGCCGGCGCTGCTGGCCGGTAACAGCGTGCTGTTCAAGCCAAGCGAGCTGACGCCGAAAGTCGCCGAGCTGACGGTCAAGTGCTGGATCGAAGCCGGTCTGCCCGCAGGCGTGTTGAACCTGCTGCAAGGCGCTCGCGAAACCGGCATCGCGCTGGCCGCGAATGCTGGTATCGACGGTCTGTTCTTCACCGGTTCGAGCCGTACCGGCAATCATCTGCACCAGCAGTTCGCCGGTCGTCCGGACAAGATTCTTGCTCTGGAAATGGGTGGCAACAATCCACTGGTGGTCGATCAGGTTGCTGATCTGGATGCGGCGGTTTACACGATCATTCAGTCGGCGTTCATTTCTGCCGGCCAGCGCTGCACCTGCGCCCGACGTCTGCTGGTGCCGCAAGGCGCGTGGGGCGACAGCCTGCTCAAGCGTCTGGTTGAAGTGAGCGCGACCATTGAAGTCGGTGCGTTCGATCAGCAACCAGCGCCGTTCATGGGCTCGGTGATATCCCTTGGCGCGGCGAAAGCGCTGATGGATGCTCAAGAACATTTGCTGGCTAACGGTGCTGTGTCGTTGCTGGCAATGACTCAGCCGCAAGCGCAGGCCGCACTGCTGACGCCGGGCATTGTTGATGTGACCGCGGTCGCCGAGCGCCCGGACGAAGAACTGTTCGGCCCGCTGCTGCAAGTGATTCGTTACGCCGATTTCGCAGCGGCAATCAGCGAGGCCAACGACACCGCTTATGGCTTGGCCGCCGGTTTGTTGTCGGATTCTGAGGATCGCTACCAGCAATTCTGGCTGGAAAGCCGCGCCGGTATCGTCAACTGGAACAAGCAACTGACGGGGGCTGCGAGCAGCGCACCGTTCGGCGGTGTGGGTGCCTCTGGCAACCATCGCGCCAGCGCCTACTACGCGGCGGATTATTGCGCGTACCCGGTGGCGTCGCTGGAAACGCCGAGCCTGGTGATGCCTGCCACGTTGACGCCTGGCGTGAAGATGGCGTAACGGCCATCGCGAGCAGGCTCACTCCTACAGGAATTGTGTCGCACACAACATCTGTGTTCACCGCTAAACCTGTAGGAGTGAGCCTGCTCGCGATAGCCGCGACGCGGTCTGACTGAATTGTTACCTGAAGCCTATAACAACAGATTCTCGTGGAGCCTCGCTGATGAAATCCTATGAAGTCAATTTTGACGGTCTAGTGGGGCCGACCCATAACTACGGCGGTCTGTCCTACGGCAACGTCGCGTCCCAGAGCAACAGCCAGCAATCCTCGAACCCGAAGGAAGCGGCGCTGCAAGGTCTGGCGAAAATGAAAGCGCTGATGGAAATGGGCTTTCAGCAAGGCGTACTGGCACCGCAGGAACGTCCGGACGTGGCCGCACTGCGCCGTCTGGGTTTCAGCGGCACCGACGCTCAAGTGATCGAGCGTGCCGCCAAAGAAGCGATGCCGCTGCTGGTTGCCAGTTGCTCGGCATCGAGCATGTGGGTGGCCAACGCCGCTACCGTCAGCCCGAGCGCCGACACCGCTGACGGTCGTGTGCATTTCACCGCCGCCAACCTAAACTGCAAATATCACCGCAGCATCGAGCACCCGACCACCAGCCGCGTACTCGGCGCGATGTTCGCCAATCAGCAGCACTTCGCCCATCACGCGGCGCTGCCGGCAGTTGCGCAGTTCGGTGACGAAGGCGCAGCCAACCACACGCGTTTCTGCCGTGAATACGGTGAGGCAGGTGTCGAGTTTTTCGTGTTCGGTCGCAGTGCCTTCGACAACCGCTATCCGGCGCCGCAGAAGTACCCGGCGCGCCAGACTCTGGAAGCGTCGCAAGCTGTTGCGCGTCTGCACGGTCTGCGTGACGAAGGCGTGGTTTACGCGCAGCAGAATCCGAGCGTGATCGATCAGGGCGTTTTCCATAACGACGTGATTGCCGTGGGTAACGGCGAAGCGCTGTTCTATCACGAGGACGCGTTTCTCGACACCGAGCAGATGCTGGCCGAGTTGCAAGGCAAACTCGCCAGGGTCGGCGGCAATTTCCAGTCGATCTGTGTGCCGCGTTCGGCGGTCACCGTAGATGACGCAGTGCGTTCGTACCTGTTCAACAGTCAGCTGCTGTCGCGTCCTGATGGCTCGATGCTGTTGATCGTGCCGCAAGAGTGCCAGGCCAACGAGCGCGTGTGGAACTACCTGCAAGGCCTGACCAGCTCCGGCGGCCTGATCCGCGAAGTGAAGGTGTTCGACCTCAAGCAGAGCATGCAGAACGGCGGTGGCCCGGCGTGCCTGCGACTGCGCGTCGCGCTCAACGAAACCGAACTGGCGGCGGTCAACCCAGGCGTTATCATGACGGCCCCGTTGTACGGTTCGTTGACCGCATGGGTTGAAAAGCACTACCGCGACCGCCTGAGCGAAACCGATCTGGCGGACCCGCAATTGCTGCTTGAATGCCGGACGGCACTGGATGAACTGACGCAAATCCTTAAACTGGGCGCGGTTTATCCATTCCAGATCAATTGATGGCCGGCGCGTCGCCTGACCGCGGCGCGCGGCTTGTCTCCCCAAGAGAGTAAAAACATGAGCGATTCCCTGCAGCTGATCCTTGAAGACACCGACGGCACGCAACTGGAAACTTCCTGCACCCGCGTCGCGGTCCTGTGGCAAGGCAAAGAGCTGTGGATCCAGCAGGACGGCCGCGGCCAGCTGTTGATCGGCGTAGACGTCGAAGAAGGTGATGCCGAGTACGCCAACCTGCTGTTGCGCCCATTGGCGACTAATCTGGTAAGTCTGCAACTGGAAATGGAACCGGCCGAAGTCGGCGACGACGAAGATCACGTGCACGGCCCGGATTGCAACCACGACCACTAAGGAAACCGCTCTATGCTCGCCCTCGGCAAACTGCTTGAACTGACCCTCGCCGGCCGCGAACCGGCGGAGAAGACTCAACTGACTGTCGAAGGCGTGCGCATGCGCTGGTTGAGCGAGGGCGCGCTGGAAGTCCGGCCTCCCGAAGCTCGCGACAATGGCCTGGACCTGCTGCTGTCGGCAGGCATCCATGGCAACGAAACAGCGCCGATCGAGTTGCTTGATCGGTTGCTGCACGACATCGCTCGCGGTGATCTGAAGCCGCGCGCACGCATTCTGTTCCTGTTCGGCAACCCCGAGGCGATTCGCAAAGGCGAGCGTTTTATCGAGCAGGACGTCAATCGGCTGTTCAACGGCCGTCATGAACAAAGCAGTGGCAGCGAAGCGCTGCGTGCCTGTGAGCTGGAACGATTGGCGGCGGTGTTCTTCAGCCAGCCGGATCGCCAGCGTTTGCACTACGACCTGCACACAGCGATTCGTGGCTCGAAAATCGAGCAGTTCGCCTTGTATCCGTGGAAGGAAGGTCGCCAACATTCGCGGCTGGAACTGGCGCGGCTGCGCGCTGCCGGCATGGAAGCGGTGCTGTTGCAGAACAAACCGTCGATCGTGTTCAGCTCGTATACCTACGACAAGCTCGGCGCCGAGGCCTTCACGCTGGAACTCGGCAAGGCGCGACCGTTCGGGCAAAACGACGGGGTCAACGTGTCGTTGCTGGAAACCCGTCTGAAGCGGATCATCGAAGGGACTGAGCCGGAGGTTGCCGCAGAAGGGCTGGACGGTTTGCAGCTGTTCAGCGTGGCGCGGGAAATCATCAAGCACAGCGATGCGTTCCGCTTGAACCTGCCGGCGGACATCGAAAACTTTTCAGAGTTGGAAATGGGTTACGTGCTGGCCGAAGACCTGGCCAATACCCGCTGGATCATCGAAGAGCCGGGCGCGCGGATCATCTTCCCCAATCCCAAGGTCAAGAACGGCTTGCGAGCGGGCATCCTGATCGTCCCGACCACCGACGAAAACCTCGCCTGAATTCACCACATTCCCCTGTAGGAGCTGCCGAAGGCTGCGATCTTTTGATCTTAAAAGACAAGATCAAAAGATCGCAGCCTTCGGCAGCTCCTACAGGTGATGATCGTTCCCCGCGAATCGGTACGCAGAATGTCTATTGAGGCATTCCCGGGCGATGCATGGGAACGATCATTAGTGGTTTAGACCGCTACCGCACGCGGCTCACTGCGGCGCAACGCACGAACCTTTTGCAGCGTATCCGCACACGTCTTCGCCGCTTCCTGACCCTTGTGCACAAAGTGCTCGAAGAAGAACTTCTGGTGTTCTTCGCCGGCATGGAAGTGGTGCGGGGTGAGTGATACCGAGAACACTGGCACTTCGGTTTCCAGCTGAACCTGCATCAGGCCGCTGACGACCGACTGGGCGACGAACTCGTGACGGTAGATCCCGCCGTCCACCACCAAGGCTGCTGCAACGATACCGGCGTAACGACCGGTTTTGGCCAGCAGTTTGGCGTGCAGGGGCATTTCAAAGGCACCGCCTACTTCGAAGAAGTCGATGTCCGATTCCTGATACCCCTGGGCAAGCATTTCGGTGACAAAGCCCTTACGGCTCTGATCAACGATTTCCTTGTGCCAGCAGGCCTGGATGAACGCGACGCGCTCGCCGTGAGGGTGTTTGCTTTTGCTGTCGATAGCGGTGGGTTGCATGTTCTGACTCCTGTTTGTGTGAAAAACAGGGCGTTATGAATCGAAAGGGATTCAAGGGTACGCACGCTTGCACGAATGCACGAATGCACGAATGCACGCGGACGGCCCTCTGGCGTTAATCCCGTTCTCTCTTCATCCGGACTATGACCGTCGGCCCCGGGATCACACCGGGTCTGCTGACCTTGCCGTCGATCACCGGCCAAAGCCGTGTTCGTCGTCAAGCGCTCGCGGGCTATGCGCGTTGCGCGCAATTACCGCCGGTGGGGAATTGCACCCCGCCCTGAGAACGTTTTTGCCGCTCCTTTTTGGGCGACGCAGCGTTTTTAACACAGATTGTGTCTCCGTGCATTGCGCCTATCTGATGATTGTTATCGAGTTTTTTGAACGCTCGTGTGGTGTTTTCCTGCGTCAAGGGTTGATTAATCGCCGCGATGACCGCAGTAATTCACCCTCGCAAAGGGATTTCCCCTGCTGACTTGAGGCCAGGTTCATGAGTGTTATCGATCTTCGCAGCGACACCGTCACCCAACCGACTCCCGCCATGCTCGACGCGATGACCGCGGCAGACACCGGTGACGACGTCTATGGCGAAGATCCGACGGTCAATCGTCTGGAAGCGGAACTGGCAAAACGGCTGGGATTCGCTGCCGCGTTGTTTGTGCCGACGGGCACCATGAGCAACTTGCTGGGGTTGATGGCGCATTGCGAGCGCGGTGACGAATACATCGTCGGCCAACAGGCGCACACCTATAAGTACGAGGGCGGTGGCGCGGCAGTGCTCGGTTCGATTCAGCCGCAGCCGCTGGAAGTTCAGGCTGACGGCTCGCTGGATTTTGCGCAGGTCGCGGCGGCAATCAAACCCGATGACTTCCACTTCGCCCGGACCCGGTTGCTGGCGCTGGAAAACACCATGCAAGGGAAAGTGTTGCCGCTGGAATATCTGGTCCGCGCGCGCAAATTCACCCAGGACAACGGTCTGCAACTGCACCTGGACGGCGCGCGTTTGTATAACGCGGCGGTCAAATTGGGCGTTGATGCCCGGGAAATCACCCAGCACTTCGACTCGGTGTCGGTGTGCCTGTCCAAAGGCCTTGGCGCGCCGGTGGGTTCGGTGTTGTGCGGTTCGGTCGCGTTGATCGGCAAGGCTCGGCGCCTGCGCAAAATGGTCGGCGGCGGTATGCGTCAGGCCGGATTGCTGGCGGCGGCGGGGCTGTATGCGCTGGATCACAACGTCGAGCGTTTGGCCGATGACCACGCCAACGCGCAATTTCTCGCCGAAGGCTTGCGTGGTGCCGGCTTCAGCGTCGAACCCGTGCAGACCAACATGGTTTATGTGCAGGCAGGCGACAAGGCCGAGGCCATCAAGGCGTTTGCCGCCGAGCGCGGGATCAAATTGAGCGCCGCCGCACGTCTGCGCATGGTCACGCACATGGACGTCAATCGCTCGCAAATCGAACAAGTTATCGCGGCATTCGTCGAGTTTTCGCGCAAGTGACAGCGTTACCCGTCCAATTGACCGTTTCTATCGTATAAACACGCTGTACCCCGCGCGCAGGGCCGATATAATGCGGCCCTTTGCCGTCGCTTCGTCTGTTGACGTTTCGAACAGGCCTTTGGCCGCAGCCTCCGTGGAAGAACCTAATGAAAAGCGCAGAAATCCGTGAAGCCTTCCTTCGCTTCTTCGAAGAGCAAGGCCACACCCGTGTAGCCTCCAGCTCTTTGATTCCGGGCAACGACCCAACCCTGCTGTTCACTAACGCGGGGATGAACCAGTTCAAGGACTGCTTCCTGGGCCAGGAAAAACGTGCGTACACCCGTGCAACCAGCAGCCAGAAGTGCGTGCGTGCCGGTGGCAAGAACAGCGACCTGGAAAACGTCGGTTATACCGCTCGTCACCACACGTTCTTCGAAATGCTCGGCAACTTCAGCTTCGGTGACTATTTCAAGAAAGACGCGATCACTTACGCGTGGACCTTCCTGACCGGCGTGCTGCAACTGCCGAAGGAAAAACTCTGGGTCACCGTGTACGCCTCGGACGACGAAGCGTATGACATCTGGACCCAGCAAATCGGTGTGCCGGTCGAGCGCATGATCCGCATCGGCGACAACAAGGGCGCGCCTTACGCGTCCGACAACTTCTGGACCATGGGTGATACCGGCCCGTGCGGCCCATGCACCGAGATTTTCTACGATCACGGCGACCACATCTGGGGCGGCCCACCGGGCTCGCCGGAAGAAGACGGCGACCGTTACATCGAGATCTGGAACAACGTGTTCATGCAGTTCAACCGCACCGCCGATGGCGTGTTGCATCCGTTGCCAGCGCCGTCGGTCGATACCGGCATGGGCCTGGAGCGGATCAGTGCGGTGATGCAGCACGTCAATTCCAACTATGACATTGACCTGTTCAAGAACCTGCTCAAGGCTTCGGCTGAAGCGATCGGCTGCGAAAATGGCGATCAGTCTTCGCTCAAGGTTGTGTCCGACCACATCCGTTCGTGCGGTTTCCTGATCGCCGACGGCGTAACACCATCCAACGAAGGTCGCGGCTACGTGCTGCGCCGGATCATCCGTCGCGCCTGCCGTCACGGCAACAAGCTGGGCGCCACCGGCAGCTTCTTCTACAAGATCGTCGCGGCACTGGTTGCCGAGATGGGCGATGCGTTCCCGGAACTGAAGAAGCAGCAGAGCAATATAGAGCGCGTGCTCAAGGCCGAAGAAGAGCAGTTCTCCAAGACTTTGGAGCACGGCCTGAAGATTCTCGAACAGGATCTGCTGGAACTCAAAGGCACCGTGGTGCCGGGCGACGTGGTCTTCAAACTCTACGACACCTACGGTTTCCCGATGGACCTGACCGCGGACATCGCCCGCGAGCGCAGTCTGACCGTCGACGAAGCCGGTTTCGAGCGTGAGATGGAAGCGCAGCGCGTCCGCGCACGTTCGGCCAGCTCGTTCGGTCTGGATTACAACACGTTGGTCAAGGTTGATGTGGCCACCGAGTTCACCGGCTACGCCGCGACCAGCGGTTCGGCCAAAATCGTTGCCATCTATAAAGAAGGCCAATCGGTCGACGTACTGAGTGAAGGCGAAGAGGGCGTGATCGTTCTCAACCAGACCCCTTTCTACGCCGAATCCGGTGGCCAGATCGGCGACTGCGGTTTCCTTCAGGCCGGCAACGCACGTTTCGATGTGCGCGACACCACCAAGACTGGCGGCGCGTTCCTGCACCACGGCGTGTTGGCGTCGGGCAGCCTGACCATCGGCGCGCCGGTTGAAACCCACGTTGATGCCGAAGTGCGTCACGCTACTGCGCTGAACCACTCGGCGACGCACTTGTTGCACGCCGCATTGCGTCAGGTGCTGGGCGAACACGTTCAACAGAAGGGCTCGTTGGTCGACAGTCAGCGCCTGCGCTTCGACTTCAGCCACTTTGAAGCGATCAAGCCTGAGCAAATAAAAGCACTGGAAGACATCGTCAACGCCGAGATTCGCAAGAACTCCGCGGTTGAAACCGAAGAAACCGACATCGAAACTGCCAAGAACAAAGGCGCGATGGCGCTGTTCGGCGAGAAATACGGCGACAACGTGCGCGTGCTGAGCATGGGTGGCTCTTTCTCCGTCGAGCTGTGTGGCGGTATCCACGCCAACCGTACCGGCGACATCGGCCTGCTGAAAATCATCAGCGAAGGCGGTGTGGCATCGGGCGTGCGTCGTATCGAGGCAGTTACCGGTGCAGCCGCACTGGCCTACTTGAACGCTGCAGAAGAACAACTCAAGGAAGCGGCCAGCCTGGTCAAGGGCAGCCGTGACAACCTGATCGACAAGCTGTCGGCTGTGCTGGAGCGCAACCGTCTGCTGGAGAAGCAACTCGAGCAGTTGCAGGCCAAGGCTGCCAGCGCTGCAGGCGACGATCTGTCGGCTTCGGCACTGGATGTCAAAGGCGTGAAGGTATTGGCCGTGCGTCTCGACGGTCAGGACGCCAAGGCGCTGCTGGCGCTGGTCGATCAGCTGAAAAACAAACTCGGCCGCGCAGTGATCCTGCTCGGCAGTGTCCATGAGGAAAAGGTCGTTCTGGTTGCAGGCGTAACCAAAGACCTGACTGGCCAACTCAAAGCCGGTGATTTGATGAAACAGGCTGCTGCGGCAGTGGGCGGGAAGGGCGGTGGTCGTCCGGACATGGCGCAGGGCGGCGGTATCGACGCCGGCGCGCTGGATGGCGCACTGGCGCTGACCGTTCCATTCGTCGAGCAAGCTTTATAAGACAGTCCGTCGGCCCCGCAGTCTAGTGGCGGGCCCGACGGCTGTTTGAGTTGATTATTTGGGCGCCCTTCATGGGCAGAGGCGGCTTTGAAATGGCTTTGATCGTACAGAAATTTGGAGGCACCTCGGTCGGCACTGTCGAGAGAATCGAGCAGGTCGCCGACAAGGTTAAGAAATTCCGCGATGCCGGCGATGACCTGGTGGTCGTGCTGTCTGCAATGAGCGGCGAAACCAACCGTCTGATCGATCTGGCCAAGCAAATCAGTGGTGACGGTCAACCGGTTCCGCGTGAGCTGGACGTGATTGTTTCCACCGGTGAGCAGGTGACGATTGCCCTGTTGGCCATGGCGCTGATCAAGCGCGGTGTGCCGGCGGTGTCGTACACCGGTAATCAGGTGCGGATCCTGACGGACAGCGCACACAATAAAGCGCGTATCTTGCAGATTGATGACCAGAAGATTCGCGGTGATCTGAAGGCAGGCCGCGTTGTTGTTGTCGCCGGATTCCAGGGTGTCGACGAGCACGGCAATATCACCACGCTGGGGCGTGGCGGTTCGGACACTACCGGTGTGGCATTGGCTGCAGCGCTGAAAGCTGATGAATGCCAGATCTACACCGATGTCGATGGTGTCTACACCACCGACCCGCGTGTGGTGCCGGTGGCTCAGCGTCTGGACAAGATCACCTTCGAAGAAATGCTGGAAATGGCCAGCCTCGGTTCTAAGGTGTTGCAGATCCGTGCGGTGGAATTCGCCGGCAAGTACAACGTACCGCTGCGCGTACTGCACAGCTTCAAAGAGGGTCCGGGCACCCTCATTACTATTGATGAAGAGGAAACCATGGAACAGCCGATCATTTCCGGCATCGCTTTCAATCGCGATGAAGCCAAGCTGACCATCCGTGGCGTGCCAGACACCCCGGGTGTGGCGTTCAAGATTCTTGGTCCGATCAGTGCCGCGAACATCGAAGTCGACATGATCGTGCAGAACGTTGCGCACGATAACACCACCGACTTCACCTTCACCGTGCACCGCAATGACTTCCAGGCCGCACAGACCGTGCTGGAAAACACCGCTCGCGAGATCGGTGCCCGTGAAGTGGTTGGCGACATCAAGATTGCCAAGGTCTCGATCGTCGGTGTCGGCATGCGTTCCCACGCAGGCGTGGCCAGCCGCATGTTCGAATCGCTGGCCAAAGAAAGCATCAACATCCAGATGATCTCGACGTCGGAAATCAAGGTTTCCGTGGTCATTGAAGAGAAGTACCTGGAACTGGCCGTGCGCGCCCTGCACACGGCTTTCGAACTGGATGCTCCGGCCCGTCAGGGCGAGTAATTCCGCTTCTTGAAGGGCGCGGTCTGACCGCGCCCTTTATTTTTTGAATGGCGCGAGCCCTGATCTGTTCTTTTGCTCGCGCTGGTCAATACTCAGGCATGTAGGGCTACGATCGCTCTGGTTGTAGGTCGGGTGCCTTTTTTTTGCAGACTGTTGTCCCTGAACTGAATTGCGTAAGGAGAAAGGTATGCTGATTCTGACCCGTCGGTGCGCAGAAAGCCTGATTATCGGTGATGGCGAAATCACCGTGACCGTGCTCGGCGTTAAAGGAAATCAAGTGCGTATCGGCGTCAACGCCCCGAAAGAGGTTGCCGTGCACCGTGAAGAAATTTACCTGCGTATAAAGAAAGAGAAGGACGAAGAACCAAGCCATTAATTTTTATCGATTTTTATGTTTGCAAACGGGGAGGAAGCTGGTTAATATACGCCCCGTGTTGCGGAGAGCTGGCCGAGTGGCCGAAGGCGCTCCCCTGCTAAGGGAGTACACCTCAAAAGGGTGTCGGGGGTTCGAATCCCCCGTTCTCCGCCATTATTTGCTTAGTACGTCGTAATCTGGCTTTTTCGGTAAGTTGTTGAAATTACTAGAAAAAGTGGTTGGAATAGAGATTAGACGGGCTATAATGCGGCGCAACAAATGCACTCGTAGCTCAGCTGGATAGAGTACTCGGCTACGAACCGAGCGGTCACAGGTTCGAATCCTGTCGAGTGCACCATTTAAGAGTCAGTTACAGCAATGTAAGTGACTTGCTTCAACCAGGTGTGATCTGGTCTAAAAAACACAAATGCACTCGTAGCTCAGCTGGATAGAGTACTCGGCTACGAACCGAGCGGTCACAGGTTCGAATCCTGTCGAGTGCACCATTTAAGAGTTAGTTGCAGCAATGTAAGTAACTCGGTTGCAGCCAGTTGTGGTCTGGTCTAAAAACACAAAATGCACTCGTAGCTCAGCTGGATAGAGTACTCGGCTACGAACCGAGCGGTCACAGGTTCGAATCCTGTCGAGTGCACCATATAACGAAAAGCCCGCGTTTAACGCGGGCTTTTTGCTGTCCGGGATTTGGCTTTCGCCTTCACGCATCCTCTCTCATCAAAATCGACTTGAGCACTTCGGCCTCGTTTGAGGTCGTACCGATAGCTTGTCGTCGATGTCCGAATATTCACCTTGTCCGGTTTGCCGAGCGCGCTTTCTACATCCTGCTGACTCATGCCGGCAATCACGCGTCGATTGATGATCGCTTCGCGGCGTTGTCTGGCGTCGATCAGATTTCCGCATTTGTCTTGTGTACGACCAACGATGCCCGGTTCGCGGCCTGTGTTTTTCATACCGGATATTTCTTCGTGGTTGTGCTCCGGCATGATTGCCACGACCGATCCGGGGAGGTAGGGGTGAACTTCCTGTACGGAAAGTTTTTCACCGTTCGCGCAGCTCATCGACGTGAACGTGATACTTCCGTCGGTTGCTTCGCAACGATGAAGGCTGGTTGCAGCCCCGGCAGGCGGCAGGCAGAGAAGGCTTGCGAGTAAAAAGCGGGATGGTTTCGATGGCATTCGATGTCCTCCATGACGATCTTGGTTCAAGGGTAGTCGCTGCAATCTTCTGCGCTGGTGTGTTTTCTTTTCAGGATGAGTCGTCGCACTTACATGGATCAGGATGGCGCTCAGGTTTGTCTCGCAAGCGCTTGTTTCAGCCACGATTTTTTAACGTGTTAAACCGTCAGGCGGTGTATCATTGCGCCCGTCAGCCCCGCCGGGGCTTATGGAAAACCTCCATGGACTTACCCAGTAGCTACTCAGTACCCCGTTTTTCCAATCATGAATTGACTGATTGATCCTTCCGGCGTGCCCCGCTGCTGGGAGTGGAGTTCGCCTATGTCTGAAATCGAAGTAAAGAAAACACAGGAAAGCCTGCAGGACCGCCTGGCTCAGGTCGTCGAGTTGCTGCAGCGCCAACGGGTCGTCGAAGACCTGACTCACCGCCAGGAAGGCGCGCATCACGACCGGGTGGAAAACCTGGTTCACCGGCAAAATCTGGTCGAGCTGCAACGCAAGCTCGATGATCTGCACTCCGCCGACGTCGCCTACATACTTGAAGCCTTGCCGCTGGACGACCGTCTGACGCTTTGGCAGCTGGTCAAGGCCGATCGCGACGGCGACATTCTTCTCGAAGTATCCGATTCCGTCCGTGAAACGCTGATCGCCGACATGGACGATCACGAGCTCCTGGCCGCCGCCAAGGACATGGACGCCGACGAACTTGCTGACCTGGCCTCCGAGCTGCCGCGAGACGTCGTCCATGGGCTCATGGAGAGCCTCGATAACCAGCAGCGCGAGCGTGTACGTTCGGCCCTGTCTTATGACGAGGACCAGGTCGGTGCGCTGATGGACTTCGAGATGGTGACTATCCGTGAGGATGTCAGCCTTGAAGTGGTTCTGCGGTACCTGCGTCGTCTCAAAGAGTTGCCGGGTCATACTGACAAGCTGTTCGTGGTCGATTACGACGGCGTGCTCAAAGGCGTGCTGCCGATCAAGCGTTTGCTGGTCAATGATCCGGAAAAGCAGGTTGCCGAGGTGATGGCCAGCGATCCGGTGAGTTTCCACCCGGACGAAGACGCCTACGACGCCGCACAGGCGTTCGAGCGTTACGACTTGATCTCTGCCCCTGTGGTCGACAAGACCGGCAAGCTGATCGGTCGTCTGACCATCGACGAAATGGTCGACCTGATTCGTGAAGAGAGCGAAAGCGAAGTTCTCAACATGGCCGGTCTGCGTGAAGAGGAAGACATCTTCGCCTCAGTGTGGAAATCACTGCGCAACCGTTGGGCTTGGCTGGCGATCAACTTGATCACCGCGTTCGTCGCCTCTCGAGTGATTGGCTTGTTCGAAGGCTCGATCGAGAAATTGGTAGCGCTCGCAGCGCTGATGCCGATTGTGGCGGGTATCGGCGGTAACTCCGGTAATCAGACGATCACCATGATTGTGCGGGCCATGGCACTGGATCAGGTCAGCACGGGCAACACTTCACGGTTGATGCGTAAAGAATTGGCAGTCGGGCTGATCAACGGTCTGGTCTGGGGCGGGGTGATTGGCGTAGTCGCTTACCTGCTTTATGGCAGTTGGTCGCTGGGCGTGGTGATGACGGCGGCAATGACGCTCAATCTGTTGCTCGCTGCACTCATGGGGGTATTCATTCCCATGACCCTGGCGAAGATGGGCCGCGATCCTGCAATGGGTGCGAGCGTGATGATCACCGCAGTAACGGACAGTGGTGGCTTCTTCATTTTCCTGGGGTTGGCAACAATCTTCCTGCTCTGATCTGCTGCAATGAAAAAGCCCGCCAAATTGGCGGGCTTTTTTATATCTGTGAAAAACTGCCAAGCCAAATCCCAGGCAAAAAAAAGCCAGCAATCATGCTGGCTTGATATGTTCGATATGACTCAGGACGCGTCTGCGGCCATTTCGGCGTCGTGTGCAATCAAGGACACCAATGCGTTCTGTTGACGGTGAGACAGCTGGCGGAAGCGTTGCAGCAGTTCGCGTTCGTGCAACGACAGCTCAGGGCTGTCCAGGCGCATGCTCAGCTCTTCGCCCAATGCACCTTCCTGAATAAGACTCTGCTCAAGGCGCGCAATGATTTCAGAGTTCATGCTGCGATGATGATTGCGAGCCACCTCGGCAATGCGTTCACGCATTCCGTCTGGCAGACGTACGACAAACTTGTCAGCCGTACGGCTGGAATAAATTGCCTGTTTCAATGGGCGCATATATTTAACCGGTTAGTTCAGGGGAGCGGTTCTCGGGATTGGCCGCAGGATGTGTGGTAGGACACGCATTTGCGCCAAATGGTTCAACCTGAATTGTTAAGAGGCCCGCATCATGCCTCAAAATTGCCAGATCATTGGCGTCAATTCTGTGACAAATATTGATCCGGATAAAGGCTTAATGCCAGCACCAATTATCAGAAATGCGGACTGGTTTGAAAACTTTGTCCTGAGTTGCATCGCTGTTCGCCTCCTGACGCACAACCGTTGATGTCCAAAGACGTCAGAAGGTGCATGCTATGTGGCTTTCGATCCTTGTCCCTTATCTATACAGGATAGTGGCATTTTGCCGATTTACTAGCGCTGAAGCATGCCGGAGGGCGTTTTCGAGATGGATGGCAGGCTTATTTATCTGATGGGGCCGTCAGGTTCCGGCAAAGACAGCCTGATTGAGGCTGCACGTGAGCCATTGCGCATGCTCGGCTGCGAAGTGATACGCCGGGTGATTACGCGATCGGCCGAATCGGTAGGCGAGGATGCGATCGGCGTGACACCGCAAGAATTCGAAAGACGTCAGCGCGCAGGAGATTTTTCCCTGGCGTGGCAGGCCAATGGACTTGCCTATGGCATTCCTGCGCAAATGGATCAATGGCTCAAGGATGGTCGGCACGTGCTGGTAAACGGCTCTCGCGCCAACCTGCGACAAGCCCTGGAGTGCTATCCGACGCTGTTGCCAATTTTGCTGACAGTCAAGGATGAGGTGTTGCGTGAGCGCCTGCTTAGACGTGGCCGTGAGACGTCTGAGCAAATTGATGCGAGGCTGGCTCGCAACGCTCTGTTCAAGGACAGGCGATCAACTGACGACGTTGTTTACCTGATAGACAACTCGGGTGACCTGGCTGACGCGGTCAGCCATCTACTGGACTTGATCCGACTCAACGCAGAACCGGATCAAACTTGAATTTGCGCCCGGCCACCAGTGCCAATACGAACAACACCGCAAACACGCCACAGCCAACCAGAGGCAGGGTGATTTCGGTTTCCTCGAACAGCGAAAAATGCAATACGCCACTGACTAAGGCGAGGATCAGAAATCCTGCAGCTGATTTGGACATGCTGTACTCCTGAAGATATTTCAAAAAACCAGACGTTCGGTAGCGTGAGCTGACAATGCCTGCTCAGGCTCGCTGACCGCCTGTGGGACAAAACCGCGCTGATCGCTTAACACCGCCAACTGCGGGGCTCTTTGCACCTGCAAGTAATGCGGCATGCGTTGAGCCACCGACTCCGGCGCAGCTCGCTCGGGCAAAAAGTGAAAACCCATCAAAACCGCGAATGCAATTGCGTTTGCAAGCAAGAGAGTGCTGTTCATGGGGCGGTGCTCCGGTTGTTCTTCTATAGAACAGACAAAGCAGCCGTCGTGCCAACAGTCTAACCGCTGTTAAGTCCTTTAAAAACAAGGATTTGAGAGGGTTTTTCAACCGTTGCGGGTTGCAATCTGCAATGCTGGCGTTTTGGGGTAGTGCAAAATGCACGGTAAAGCTTCCCGCAGCGTTGCGAGGCGCTTGCCTACACTTAAAAAGCCCTACGGACGACATGACAAACCGGGGCCCTGCCGTTAACATGCACGCCGTCCGTCGCGCAGCGTCTGCTGCCGACAACTCAGTGTCTCAGTAGCTCAATTGGATAGAGCATCCCCCTCCTAAGGGGAAGGTTGGCAGTTCGAACCTGCCCTGGGACACCATATATTCAGGCCTTCTGGCCACTCCTCTGCCAGCCTCGTTTACTGCGATAGCAGCGCGGCAGCAGCAGGATAAAATAAAGCCCCTTTCAGAATGATCTGGAAGGGGCTTTTTCGTATTCACGGTTCAAGGATGTTGCCAATGGATGGCCTGAAAATACTGTTCATCGTTTCGCTTGGATTTTTATCGCTGATCCAAGCGTCGCGATCCTTTGCAGATAATGTCAGTGGGAAGAACCTCTATTCACAGCGGTGCGCCATGTGCCACGGGACAGATCTCAAAGCAACAGGGCCACTGGCTGATAAAAGCAATCCACCTACGCCTGATCTGACAACATCCGCTTTCAAACAGCGACTGAAGGCCTATCCGGGCGTTATCGTGTCATCAATAATTCTTCGCCCAAACGGGGATTTGATCCCGCGGACCTTGCAAGAGAATGGTGTAACGCTGGCGCCGCACGCTTGGACGGTTAAGGATTTTCGCGATTTGAATCAGTACATGAGTGGTGTGATTTCAAAAAGTCGGTGATTTCAGATGAAGCAAAGCCCCGCACAGCGTCAGTTGTCGTGGCTTTTTCATGTGCAGGCATCGGGACTATTGCTCAGCGCCACCTCCGGGTTTGCCGATTGAAGTGCTTATCTCGGTAATGCGCCGACGGCCGTTGACCTTATAGTCGAGCTCTTGTTCTGCCTCGCCCGGTTTGCGCACGGTTACTTGCGCGTACAAGCCATCCTTAGCGCTGTAGGTGCCGAACCAGTTATTCATTCTCGCAATAAAACACTCACCACCGGTGATCACCGGGAAGTCGGCGACTGGCTCGATGGCGTAATAGCCTGCTCCGTAGCCGTAATATTCCTCGACGTCTGTGGCGGACGCAGGAATGGGGCAGAGGGGCTTTCTTTCTTGACCTGTGTCGGGCGTGTCTTCCTCGACGGTGGCCAGGCCTTGGGCAAGTGCCCGGTGCAGGTCCGGCTTCAGTTTGTAAGTTTTTTTGTGATCATCATCAGGCTGAGTGCGGGGGATGCTGAGTCGATAGCGGTAGCGAACCGTCAGCGTGGGCACTTCGCGGTTTACCTGCAACGGACTGAGCAGGTAGACATTATCAATGCCGTACCCACCGTCGCGATAGGCGGCGTAAACCTTGCCGCGAATGCTGATCCAGTTCACGGACTGGTTGGCGCCGCGATCATTGGTGGAGTAGAGGGCGCCGCCAATGGATTCTCCCTCCGACGCCTGCGTCCTGCGGGTGAACTGGTCGCCGTCGCGGCGATAGGTTCCAACGAAAGTGAACAGGCCGGTGCCGCCGCTGTAGGTCTGAACAATCAGGTCACGTTGCCCATCACTGTCCAGATCCAGCAGCGTGAATGATGTCGGGCCCTGTGCGGTGTCAGCCTCGAAATCAGTGGCGCTCAAAGCCTTCCACTCATCTCGGGAAACGCCTTTGGGGATGGCTTTCGGGAAGTGGGTTTTATCAGAATACTGATCGGCGTCCGGCTCTGCAGAAAATGTGGTTTCAGGGCTTTTTAACGACAGTGAAGCGAGTGCCCGTTCCAGGGCAAACTCCGGATCATTTTTACTGATTGCCCGAATACTGTTTTGCAGATCATCCAATACCTGTTTATCGACGCCACTCGGCTGATGGGCGACAACTTCTGTCCACTGCGCATGCAAAACCTTCAGTTGCTCGCGGTAGCGTTGATCCAGGCAGGCGACATCTTCAGCGCAATCGTTGCGCGCTTTCAACCAAAGCCGCTGAGTACGTTTGAGCTCGGGTTGTGCCTCGACAGAAGCCTTCATCAAACCCCGATAAACCGTCCCCATCTGCGCATCCAGTTCATACAAACCTTTATTCGCGCAGATAGTGGTTTCAACGGCAGTCGCCGCCTTGCTGCAGTCCATTGCGTTCGCCATTGCCTGCTGGAGAAACAGCAGCGCACAGGCGGACACGATGTAGCGTCCTTTGATGTACACGAAGTAAGCCTTGTAGTGAGAGTTGTGCAGGCGCGCAGAGTAATCGCAGTGCGAGGAATCTTGAAGCGCGAGCTTCAGGGAACGCCACTTCTGGCCGATAACACAAACGGTGACTTCAAAGTCGCGTGAAATCGCTTGATAGCATTTTGCCGCCGGCTATCATCTCCGCGCCCGAAATTGCCCTCACTTCAATTGCCTGGAAATCCTCGATGCTGTCGTATCACCAAAAGCGTTTTCTGATCGTCGATGATTTCTCGGATTTTCGCAGTTCCGTGCGCTCAATGTTGCGCGAACTGGGCGTCAAGGACGTGGATACGGCGGACACCGGCGAGCAGGCGCTGAAGATGTGTGCGCAGAAGTCCTACGATTTCATCCTGCAGGATTTCCACCTCGGCGACGGTAAAAAGAACGGCCAGCAAGTCCTCGAAGACTTGATGGTGGAAAAGCTCATCAGCCATGAAGCAGTGTTCGTCATGGTGACCGCCGAGACCAGTCAGGCGATGGTGCTCAGTGCTCTTGAGCATGAGCCGGATGCCTACCTGACCAAACCGTTCAACCGCTCGGGCCTGGCTCAGCGCCTTGAGCGTCTGGAGCAGCGCAAGACGTTGCTCAAGCCGATTCTGCAAGCCCTCGATCGTGGCAAACCGGTCGAGGTGCTCAATGCCTGCATCGCCCTGTGCAAGCAGGACATCCGCTATTCGCCGCTGTGCCTGCGTTACCGCGCCGATGCGCTGCGCGACCTGAATCAGAACGAAGCGCTGGAGCGTCTGTACGACAGCATCATTGCTGATCGACCGTTGCCTTGGGCTTTTGCCGGGTTGGGCAAGTTGTTGTTCAAGCGTGGCCAGGTTGCACAAGCCAAAGGCGTGTACGAGAAAGCCCTGAAAGTGTTCCCGTTGATGCCGTCGCTGTATGACGGCATGGCCGATGTGCTGGTTGCCGAGGGCGATACCAAAGGCGCGCAGCGGGTGCTGGAAGAGGCGATCCGGTTGTCGCCACTGGCGGTGCGTCGACAGGCGTTGCTGGGCAAACTGGCGATGGCCAACGAAGATTTCGACACCGCCTCGCGCGCTTATCGTCAGGCCGTGGCGCAGGGCGCGCAGTCGCGATTCAAGGATGCAGAAAGCAACCTCGGCCTGGCCCACGCCTTGATCAGCAAGGGCAGCGAGCGCGGTCTCGACACCCGCACGCGGCTCGAGATCAACACCACGCTCAGCGCTGTGGCCAAAGAGAACCCGAGCGATCCGGGCCTGCAGATTCGGGCGCGTCTGATGAAGGCCACCAGCCTGCTGCTCAACGATGCCGAAACCGCTGACAAGCTTACCGAGCAGGCAATGATGCGCCTCGACGGCATGGAGCAGTTCATGAGTCCGGAGGCAGCGCTGCTGGTCGCCAAGCAGTTGCAGATGCTCGGTCAGGCCGAGGCGGGCAACTCGATGCTCAAGAGCTGTGCGGAGATCTACGGCGACGATCCGGCGGTGATGAAAGACATTGCCAAGCTCACCGATGACCCGACTATCCTCAGTTCCAGCAACGCCGCCGCCGACCTCAATCGTCAGGGCGTGCGCGTGTACAAGACCGGCAATCTGGTGGAGGCCCGCGAGGTGTTCCGCAAGGCGCTGAAGATGCAACCGAAGAACATCAGTATTGCGCTGAACATGGCCCAGTCGCTGCTGCACGGCACCGACACCAGTGTGCCGTCGGCGGAGCTGGAAGAATGTCGGGCCTGCCTGAAAATGGTCGGCCTGATGCCCGACACCGACGCGCGTCATGCGCGTTATCAGAAGCTGAAAAGCAAGGCGTTTGGCGAATGAAACAAGACGAGCAGGCTCTGGATTTTTCCACGGTGATCGCCTCCACCGTCCACGACATGAAGAACTCGCTGGCCATGCTCATGCAGGCCCACAGCCAATGGCTGGCGCGTCTGCCGCAGGCGCAGCGCGAAGGCTCGGAGCAGGGCGTGATCGACTTCGAGTTCGCCCACCTCAACGGCATGCTGGTGCAACTGCTCGGGCTGTATAAGCTCGGCGTCAACCAGATGCCGTTACAGCCTGCGTACCACGAACTCGATGATTTCATCGAGGCGCAACTGGCGGCGCATCAAGAAGTGTTCGCCAGTCGCGGGATCATCGCGACCTATGAAGTTGATCCGCTGATTCCGCTGGGTTTCTTCGATCGCGAATTGGTCGCTTCGGTGTTGGGCAACTGCATCAATAACGCCATCCGTTACGCCCGCGAGTCGTTGCTGATCAGCGTAAGCGACGAGGCCGGACAATTGGTGATAAGCATCAACGATGACGGCGACGGTTATCCGGCCCAGATGCTCGAACGTCAGGCCGACTACGTGCAGGGCATCAATCACAGCAGCGGCAGCACCGGGCTAGGCCTGTATTTCGCCAATCGAATTGCGGCGTTGCATCAGCGCAATGGCGTTGAAGGGCGCACCGAAATCGGCAATGGCGGGCCATTGGGTGGCGGAGTGTTCAGTCTCTATCTCCCCTGACACCCGCTCTGCGTCATGTGAGCTGCCGAAGGCTCGGGGCGCGATCGGACGATCTTTTGATATTGAAAAAGCAACATCAAAAGATCGCAGCCTGCGGCAGCTCCTACATGGGGCATGGGATTTTGTTTGACGCTGCTTGATATTGCGAACAGCCGGAGCCTATTTTGTACGGGTCGCCGTTCGCGGCTCGCACAATAACAAGGATTGCGTCATGACAACCGATGGCCAGCGTTCACTCGCACAGCGACTGACGGGCATTGATGAGATTGAATGTGTCACGCCGGATTTGAACGGCGTACCACGGGGCAAGGTAATGACTGCCGAGGGTTTCCTCGAAGGGCGGCGCTTGCAGTTGGCGCGGGGTGTGCTGCTGCAATGCATCATGGGGGGGTATCCGCCGGCGCGGTTTTACGGCAGTGATGACGGCGACCTGGCGCTGATTGCCGAGCCAGACCAGATTCATCGCTTGCCGTGGAGCGACGAACCGCGGGCCCTGGCGATTTGCGATGCCGATGAGCTGACCGGCGAAAGCTCCAGTCTGTCGACCCGCGGCCAGCTCAAGGCAGTCATCGCCCGTTACGCGGCGCGCGGCCTGGCACCGGTGGTGGCGACCGAACTGGAGTTCTTCGTGTTCGCGCCTAACACCGATCCAACCCAACCGTTTCGCCCGCCAGTCGGCCTCGATGGTCGCCGCGAGGATGGTTTGTCGGCGTTCAGCGTCAGTTCCAATAACGGTCTGCGGCCGTTCTTCAGCGAAGTGTATAAATGCATGGCGGCCCTCGGTTTGCCGCGCGATACCTTCATGCATGAAATGGGCGTCAGCCAGTTCGAGATCAACTTGCTGCATGGCGATCCGCTGCTGCTGGCCGACCAGACGTTCCTGTTCAAGCATCTGCTTAAAGAAGTCGCGCTCAAGCATGGCTTGACCGTGGTGTGCATGGCTAAGCCACTGGCGCACACGCCGGGCAGCTCGATGCATATTCACCAGAGCATCGTCGACATCGCCACGGGTAAAAACGTCTTCAGTGACGAGCACGGTGAGCCGACCGCGATGTTCCGCCACTTCATCGGCGGGCAGCAGGCCGGCATGGCCGATTTCACCGCACTGTTTGCACCCAATGTGAACTCCTACCAGCGCCTGTGCCATCCGTACGCGTCGCCGAACAACGCCTGCTGGTCGCACGATAACCGTGCGGCCGGGTTGCGGATTCCGGCCAGTGCGCCGGTCGCTCGTCGGGTGGAAAACCGTTTGCCGGGCGCCGATGCCAACCCCTATCTGGCGATCGCCGCCAGTCTGGCCGCCGGTTTGCATGGCATCGAGCATGAGCTTGAGCCGAGCGAAGCGATTCAGGGCGAGTTCGCGGTGCCGGACAATCTTTCGCTGCCGTGTACCTTGCACGCCGCGCTTGAGCGTCTGAAGCGTAGTCAATTGGCGAGGGAACTGTTTGGACAGGAGTTCATCGAAGGCTACATCGCTTCGAAGACCATGGAATTGACCAGCTTCTTTGATGAAATAACTCCCTGGGAACGGCGTGTTCTAGCAGCCCAGGCCTGACGTACCATCGTCACCGGGCTATCGTTCTGGTAGCCCGATCTTTACTGCAAGGAGCCGCTCGGAACGCCGATGCGCCAAATCTGGAAATCCTTTCGAGCGCTGTATTTCGCCTCGCTGATGATGTTGATCGGCTCGGGCCTTTTGTCTACTTATCTGGCATTGCGCCTGGCCGCCGAGAATGTCGACGGACTGTGGGTCGGTGCGCTGATGGCGGCCAACTATTTCGGCCTGGTGCTGGGTGGCAAGATCGGCCATCGGTTGATCGCCCGGGTCGGTCATATCCGGGCGTATTCCGCGTGTGCCGGGATCGTCGGTGCGGCGGTACTTGGCCACGGCATGGTCGATTGGTTGCCGGCGTGGCTGGTGCTGCGGACCATCGTCGGTCTGGGCATGATGTGCCAATACATGGTGATCGAGAGCTGGCTCAATGAGCAGGCTGATGCCAATCAACGTGGGTTGGTGTTCAGCGGCTACATGATTGCCTCGTACCTGGGGCTGGTGCTCGGTCAGCTGATTCTGGTCATGCACCCGGGGCTGGGTCTGGAACTGCTGATGCTGGTCGCGCTGTGCTTTGCCCTGTGTCTGGTGCCAGTGACGCTGACCCGGCGGATTCACCCGGCGCCACTGCATCCGGCACCGATGGAGCCGCGCTTCTTTATCAAGCGCGTGCCGCAGTCGTTAAGCACGGTGCTCGGTGCGGGATTGATCATCGGCGCGTTCTACGGTCTGGCACCTTTGTATGCGTCGCAGCAGGGGCTGTCGACCGAGCAGGTCGGTCTGTTCATGGGTAGCTGCATCTTTGCCGGGCTGCTGGTGCAGTGGCCGTTGGGCTGGCTGTCTGATCGTTATGATCGCGCGCTGCTGATCCGTTGCTTCGCCGGTTTCCTTGCGGTGGCGGCGTTGCCATTGGCGATCATGCCGCAGGTGCCGTTGGAGGTGCTGTTCGTGGTCGGCTTCTTCTGCTCGCTGGTGCAGTTCTGTCTGTATCCGTTGGCGGTGGCGTTTTCCAACGACCACGTCGAAGGTGATCGGCGCGTGTCGCTGACGGCGATGCTGCTGGTCACTTACGGGGTGGGTGCGAGTATCGGGCCATTGCTGGCGGGTGTGCTGATGAAGTTTCTCGGCAGCCAGAGCCTGTATGCGTTCTTCAGCTTCTTTGCGCTGGTGCTGGTGTGGCGAATCCGCCCGAAAGCGGTGACCAATCTGCATCAGGTCGACGACGCGCCGCTGCATCACGTGGCGATGCCGGACAGCATGTCGAGTTCGCCGCTGGTCGCTGCGCTTGATCCGCGAGTGGATGAGCAGGTGGTGCAGGAGCAGATGCAGAATCCGGTCAGCCCGGATCCAGAGCCGGAGCCGGAGCCGGAGCCTGAAACAGAGCCTGAATCTCCATCTGAGCCAGAAGCAAGCCCCGATGACGACGGCGAAAAACCAACACCGGATATCAGCGGTGCCAGGCCTTGAATATGGCAGAGCAATCAACTGAGGATTTCGGAGTTGCGGGGCTTTTGTGGCGAGGGGATTTATCCCCGATGGGCCGCGCAGCGGCCCTAATCTGGTTGACCTGATCTCACTGATACACCGCATTGAATGGTTCTTGGGGGTGCTTCGCGCCCCATCGGGGATAAATCCCCTCGCCACAGGGATTTCCTAGCGCTTCAATCCTTTGGCAGACATAAAAAAGGGCAGTCACCGCGAGGTGACTGCCCTTTTTATTGGCGCGTACGACTCACATATCGTCTTTGTCGAAACGCCGTGCTTCACGTTGCAACTGATAGACGAAACGCTCGACGTTGCGCGCGGCCGGGCCACTGATGTTGTGGAAACGCAGGCCGGCGAAGGTGATGTTGAGTTTTTCTTCGAAGTGCAGATAGCGCAGTTCGACGGAAATCGGCTGGTTGCCGAACAGTGGCGGGGCGATCATGCGGTCGTAGACCTGGCCCAGTTGCAGCCGGTCAGTGATGTCGCCTTCAAAGCGCAGTTTGCAACCGGTGGCGGAAATATCCAGCAGTTTGCCCTGGATTGGCGCCTTGAGCTTTTCGCCACCCAGTTCAACGCTGACCAGATCGGTCAGTTTCAGTGCTGCGCGAAAAGCGTTGCGGCGCTGGTGATAAACCACTTCGGTCGGCAGCTCGCCGGTGTAAAAGCGGTCGCCGTCGGATTCTTCGATGTTCAGCGTACCGTTGCATTCCCAGGCAATGCGTACGCCATCATGGAAGCCTTCAACCCTGAACGGTTCACCGGCCAGCAGAAAGCGCTCGCCGTCGCGCGGGATCATTTCGTCCAGAGCGATCGAGGCGCTGTCGCGGTCGACTTTGATCAGGTAGCTCTGGAAGCGCTGGCTGCGTTCATGGAACGTGATGATCAGCGGGTCGTGACTGTCTTGCAGTTGACGCAGGTTGCTGGAGATTTCCAGGGGCGTGGTGAGCACCTTAGGTGGCTGCGGAGCATCATCCGCGCTTAGGGCGTTTGGCACGTTCTCTCAATCTCCAGACAAAATTTGACGATGAATGGCCAGCATTTTGCCAGCATGTTCCGCGTGTTGATAGTGCGAATGGCTCACGCCTGGCTGAAGGTGCGCGGCTTGACGGGTCTGGCGAAAGTGCCGCTGGCGTCATAAAGCGCTGGCGGTTCGCCCCCGGTGAGAATTTTCAACTGATTGGATGTCGCGGCCTGCTGGATCTGGATCGACTGGCCGTTCTTGGCGTTGGCTGCCTGGCACTGGCTGATGAGGTCAGTGAGGGCATCGCCCTGCGTCATCAACTGCTCGCCAATGCTCGACTGGCTGGCCAGTTGCTCGAGGCCTGTGCGGTCAGTCGGCAGGTTCAGGCTGGCGAGGATTTCGCTGCGCTTGCGGCCATGCTGTTCAAGCAGAATGATCAATGCCTGTTTGCGCGCCAGAATTTCTTCCAGCAAGGGCATGTCGCGACCGTGCAAGGCGAGGGCCTCGGTTTGCAGTAACTCCAGCAATTGTTGAGCTGGAGCAAAGTCGTCGTTGATCAGTTGCAGTAAATTAGTGTCGTGCATGGCTGGCCTTGGGTTTTAAGCGTCCAAAAGCCTGGCGCAGGCGAAGGCCTAGCGCTGGGCTTCGAAGTTGAGCAGTTTGCTGGCTACACGGTTGCTGTCGACTTTATAGCTGCCATCGGCAATCGCGGCTTTCAACTCGGCCACACGGGCTTTGTCGACAGCAGGTTGATCGCGCAGCTTGTCAGTGACCTTCTGCAACTGTTGAGCCTCATTGCTGAGGTGTACCGATTCCCCGCTTTTAGCGGTACTGGCCGATTCGGCCGGGGTATTCAGCGGCGCTGAGGTGCCGTTTTCGGCGGTTTCCTTGGCGTTGCTGGTACGCGTACTGCCCGTAAGTGACGAGGAGCTGTTCAAACGGCTGAAATCGATGACCATGATAAAAACCTCTGGGAATTTGGACGCTTGCCATGTTTTCGGCTATCCCCTGGAAAACTTTAGGCCCATTTGCGAATGAGTCTGCATGCGCCGGCGCGTGTCCTGCTGCGGCACAGTTTAGGGAAGCGACGGGGTCCGCGCCAGTTTTCTCACGAGGGCTTCTACATGGCGACTTCCACTTGGCCCGGCGCGACGACTTGCGCCTTGATGACCCGTTGCGAGTTGAGGTTTTTCACCCGGATCTGTTCCCTCAGGCCGCCGTTGGCCAAGGCTTCGCCGGGCATGCGCACGGCCATCGTCCCGCTGCGGGCGGTGATGACCACTTGATCGCCTTTGCGCACAACTTCCGCCTGTTCCAGATGCACCAGGGTAATGACCTGATCGGCTACCGTTGGTCGGGTTAATTTCTGCCCGATCGCGTCGTCTACCGACGTCAAAAAACCCTGGTTGATTGTGCTGACATCGCGCTCGCGCAAAACCACATCCTGAGGCTCGATAATCCCGGCGCGCTTGAGGGGGCGGGTAGTGGTCACAATCTCGCGAAACAGGCGGACTTGAGCGGGTACGAACACGGTCCAGGGGGAGGCGCCCTCACAGCGAACCTTGACCGTTACCCGGCCCAAAGGACGTGCCGGACTCTCCAGTGAGGCTGTCAATTCCTTGTCGCACATGGGCATGCGCATGCGGGGGTCGAGCTGGTTCACTTCGATTTCGTAGCGGCCTTCCGTTTGACTGGTTGCCAGATAGTCTTCTACGGTGAACTCAAGAAAGCCCTGTGTGACGCCGATAAGCATGTCAGGCAGGGTAACCGCATCAGCAATGGCAGGGCTGCCAGCGAAACAGCAATAAATGGCGGACACCGCGCAAAGCCCTCTGCGGAGGGAAGATGTCAGGCGTCGGAAAAATGTCGTTTGAGCGTTCATACGAGTTAAAAAGCAAGCGCCGTGCCGTTTAGCAATGAATGTGCGTCGCAACAACACTTGGCGTTGGTTTAGGAGTCTGGCATGGCTGGTGTAATGGATTCGGTGAACCAGCGCACGCAACTGGTAGGGCAGAATCGCCTGGAGCTGTTGTTGTTCCGTCTTGACGGTCAGCAACTCTACGGGATCAACGTGTTCAAGGTTCGGGAAGTGCTGCAATGCCCGTCGCTGACGTTGATGCCCAAGTCCAGTCCTGTCGTGTGCGGGGTGGCAAGTATTCGGGGGGCGACCATTCCGATCCTTGATCTGGCAATGGCGACCGGCTCAGGTGCGTTGAAAGACAAGAACAACCCGTTCGTGATCATCACGGAGTACAACACCAAGACCCAGGGTTTCCTGGTCCGCTCGGTGGAGCGCATCGTCAACATGAACTGGGAAGAGATTCATCCGCCGCCCAAGGGCACGGGTCGCGATCATTATCTGACCGCTGTGACTCGGGTGGACAATCAGTTAGTCGAAATCATCGACGTCGAGAAAGTGCTGGCGGAAGTCGCACCGACGCCGGAAGCGATTTCGGTCGGCGTGGTCGATGTCGAGACCCAGACCAAAGCGTTGTCGCTGCGGGTGCTGACAGTCGATGACTCGTCGGTGGCACGCAAGCAGGTCTCGCGGTGTCTGCAGACGGTTGGCGTGGAAGTCGTGGCGTTGAACGACGGCAAGCAGGCGCTGGATTACCTGCGCAAGCTGGTCGACGAGGGCAAGAAGCCGGAAGAAGAGTTCCTGATGATGATCTCCGACATCGAGATGCCGGAGATGGACGGGTACACCCTGACGGCGGAAATCCGCAGCGACCCACGCATGCAAAAGCTTCATATCATCCTGCATACTTCGTTGTCGGGAGTGTTCAATCAGGCGATGGTCAAGAAAGTCGGTGCCGATGACTTTCTGGCCAAATTCCGTCCTGATGACCTGGCATCCCGGGTAGTCGACCGGATCAAAGCAGCAGATATCAGCTAGGGGCCTTCTGCCCCTGGCGGTCAACACGATTTAAGAGGCGGCATCATTGTCTACGGGTAATTTGGATTTCGAACAGTTCCGGGTGTTCCTGGAAAAAGCCTGTGGCATTTTGCTCGGTGAAAACAAGCAATACCTGGTCTCGAGCCGTCTCAACAAACTGATGGAAGTGCAAGGCATCAAGTCCCTGGGTGAGCTGGTTCAGCGCATCCAGACCCAGCCGCGCAGCGGTTTGCGCGAGCAGGTGGTCGATGCCATGACGACCAACGAAACCCTGTGGTTTCGTGACACCTATCCGTTTGAAGTCTTGAAGAACAAGGTGCTGCCCGAAGCCATCAAGGCCGCTCCCAACCAGCGTCTGCGGATCTGGTCGGCGGCGTGTTCCTCGGGTCAGGAACCGTACTCGCTGTCGATGTCGATCGACGAGTTCGAGCGCAGCAATCTCGGCCAGTTGAAGATGGGCGTGCAGATCGTTGCCACGGATCTGTCTGGTCTCATGTTGAACAACTGCAAGACCGGCGAGTACGACAGCCTGGCAATCGGTCGTGGCTTGTCGCCTGATCGCTTGCAACGTTACTTCGACCCGAAAGGGCCGGGTCGCTGGGCCGTCAAGGCGCCGATCAAGAACCGGGTGGAATTCCGCTCGTTCAACTTGCTCGACAGCTATGCAGCGCTGGGCAAGTTCGACATCGTGTTCTGCCGCAACGTGTTGATCTACTTCTCGGCTGAAGTGAAGAAAGACATTCTGTTGCGCATCCACAGCACGTTGAAGCCGGGCGGTTATCTGTTCCTCGGTGCTTCCGAAGCGCTGAACGGTTTGCCGGACCATTACCAGATGGTTCAGTGCAGCCCGGGGATCATTTACCAGGCGAAGTAACTGACATCGGCGTCACAAGAACGGGAGTCCTCAGGGGCTCCCGTTTTTTGTGCCGAATAATCTCCCAGGCGCCAATTCCCTGTAGGAGCTGCCGAAGGCTGCGATCTTTTGATCTTGTTTCTAAAAAACAAAGTCAAAAGATCGCAGCCTTCGGCAGCTCCTACAGATTGAGACCAGTTCCGGGGTATTCGGTAAAGGCAGGGGCAAGCGGCAGAAAAGCGGCATCTGGCGGAAAGCGGTTGCCGCTTTTCTGGCATTGCCGCATTGCCGATAGCCCGCAAGGCCCCGGTTTACGGGTGTTTCTTGCATTGGCACGCCACTTGCTAAAGCTCAGTTACGAAAAACCGGTCACCTGAAGGTTCCCGACATGAGCATCAGCTTCGATAAAGCGCTCGGCATTCACGAAAAGGCTCTGGGCTTCCGCGCCCAGCGCGCTGAAGTGCTGGCCAATAACATCACCAACGCCGATACCCCGAACTACAAGGCTCGGGATCTGGACTTCTCCAAAGTGCTGGAAGCACAGACCGAGAAAACCAAAAGCGGTGGCCACTTCGCCCTGAACATGACCAACAGCCGTCACATCGAAGCTGAAGGTTTGGGCAATGGTGACGAATCGTTGCTGTATCGCACGCCGATGCAACCGTCGATCGACCAGAACACTGTTGACGCCCAGATTGAGCAGTCCAACTACGCGGAAAACGCCGTGGGCTTCCAGGCCAGCTTCACCCTGCTCAACAGCAAATTCAAAGGGCTGGTTTCAGCCCTGCGCGGAGAGTAATCCATGTCCCTGTCCAGCGTTTTCAACATTGCCGGCAGCGGCATGAGCGCACAAACCACGCGTCTGAACACCGTGGCATCGAACATCGCCAACGCCGAAACCGTCTCGTCGAGCATCGACCAGACCTATCGCGCCCGTCACCCGGTATTCGCCACCATGTTCCAGGGCGGCCAGAGCGGCGGCAGCAACTCGCTGTTCCAGAACCAGGACGCTGCGGGTCAAGGTGTGCAGGTGCTCGGCGTGGTCGAAGACCAGAGCAACCTCGAAGCGCGCTACGAGCCGAACCATCCGGCTGCCGATGGCAAGGGCTACGTCTACTACCCGAACGTCAACGTGGTGGAAGAGATGGCTGACATGATCTCCGCGAGCCGGTCCTTCCAGACCAACGCCGAAATGATGAACACCGCCAAAACCATGATGCAGAAGGTACTGACCCTCGGTCAGTAATAAGGGGCGACTGTCATGAGCGTTACCGATACCACCAGCGGCCTCAGCATGAACGACATCCTGGCGAACTCTTCGAAGAGCACCAGTTCGACCACTGGTGGCATTGCTTCGGCCACCAACAGCGCCACCGGCGGTCAAGCCCTGGGCAAGGATGCGTTCCTGCAGCTGCTGGTCACCCAGCTGAAAAACCAGAACCCGCTCGATCCGCAGGACAACAGCGCATTCGTTGCGCAGTTGGCGCAGTTCAGCAGCCTGGAAGGCATTACCACGCTCAACAGCACCGTTAGCGGGCTGGCCGGCAACTACAACTCGTCGCAAGCGTTGCAGGCGTCGTCTCTGGTTGGCCGCAACGTGATTGTGCAGACCAATACCGCACAGCTCGACGACCCGACCAAAGGCATGACTGGTTCGGTAACCGTGCCATCGTCCATCGCGGAAGGCACCGTGACGATCACCGACAAGGACGGCAAAACGGTTCGCACCATCGACCTGGGTAGCCGCGCCGCTGGCGCCGCCAGTTTCACGTGGGATGGCAAGGACACCAGCGGCACCGTGGTGCCCGTCGGTACTTACACCTTCAAGGCCAACGCACCGATCAACGGCGCCGCGACGGACCTGGCAACTTACCTGCCGGCCACCGTCAACAGCGTGACGATCAGCCAGACCGGCGGCGAGCTGATGCTCAACCTGGCCGGCAAGGGCAGCGTCGCCCTGTCCAAAGTACAAACCATTGGTATATAGAGCCGACTAACCGGCACAAAGGAGTGGAATATGTCTTTCAATATCGGCCTTAGCGGTCTCTATGCAGCCAACAAACAACTGGACGTGACCGGCAACAACATCGCCAACGTCGCGACTGCCGGTTTCAAATCTTCCCGTGCAGAGTTTGAAGACGTCTACTCGGCGACCAAACTGGGCACCGGCAGCAAGGTCATCGGTAACGGTGTGCGCCTGGCCAACGTTTCGCAGCAGTTCACCCAGGGTGACATCAGCAACACCGGCAACGTGTTGGACATGGGCATCAACGGCTCGGGTTTCTTCACCATGAGCAATAACGGCTCGATCTCCTATACCCGTGCCGGTACATTCAAGGTCGATGACGCCGGTTTCATCACCAACACCGATTACACCTCGCGCCTGCAAGGTTACGGCGTGGATGCCAACGGCAAGGTCATCAACGGTGTGTTGACCGACCTGAAAATCGACACCTCGAACCTGGCACCGAAGTCGACTTCGGCCGTGGGATCGAGCATCAACCTGAACTCTTCGTCCCCCGTGATCGTTGATACTGGCGCCAACGCCGTCATATTCGATCCGTCCAAGGTCGAGACCTACACCAAGTCGTTCAGCACCCCGATCTATGATACGCAGGGCAACAAACACGACATGGATCAGTATGTGGTGAAGACGGGCGAAAACACCTGGAAGGTATACACGTTGGTTGACGGTCGTAACCCGGATGCAACGGGTAGCGATCCAAAAACCACTCCGCCAGTGGCATCGACCCTGACCTTTGACTCTGCAGGCAAGTTGACTCAGGTCAGCACACCAAACCCGGCAGATCCGGCCGATCCGATCATCAGCAGCGACCTGACGCTGAAAAGCTGGAGGCCGGGCACGGTGACCAACGGTGTCTTTACGCCCAACGGCGCAGCTGCCAACCCGGCTGGTGTGACCATTTCGATGGCCAAGACTACCCAGTACAACGCGGACAACTCGCGTACGATTCCGACTCAGGATGGTTACGCCACTGGCCAGATCACAAACCTGACCATCGACGGCACTGGTACTCTGTTCGCCAACTTCAGCAACAATCAGAACAAGGCCATCGGCCAGGTTGCGCTGGCCAGCTTCACCAACGAGCAGGGTCTGCAGGCTGTTGGTGGTACTAGCTGGAAAGAAACCTTTGCTTCGGGTATCCCGGGTTACGACGCTCCGGAAACCGGTACTCTGGGTTCCATTCAGTCCAACTCGCTGGAAGAGTCGAACGTTAACCTGACCAATGAGCTGGTTGATCTGATCAAGGGTCAATCGAACTATCAGGCGAACGCGAAAACGATTTCGACTCAGAGCACGATTATGCAGACCATTATTCAGATGGCTTGATTCTGGGTATTGGCTGTACAGGGAGCCCCTCTTTTTGAGGGGCTTTTTTGTGGATGGCGTTTTTGGGGGCGGGGGGATATCCGTTGTTGCGGTGATCGCTGCTTAAGGTTGCGCCCTGACGTCGGGGCCACTTTGGCAAGCGCCGGAGTGCCGGCCCAGTCCAAAGTAACCAAAGGTCTGTGCCCTCACGTTCGGCCATCTCCCGAGGAGGAGGGAGCGGACTTGTGGGCTATTCAGAGCTTGAACTCGACTCGGTACTCACCTCGGTATATCTCTCCCAATCACCGCGGTCAGTCCCCTCTCCCTCCGGGAGAGGGTTAGGGTGAGGGGCTTTTGATCTTTCGCCCCTTCGGCAAGCCGAGCGAAGGCGATGCCCCAACCCCAAAAAACAAAACCCCCGACAAACCAAAAGTCTGTCGGGGGTTTTCTTTTGCCTGGAGGAATCAGGCGTTTCGCAACGCCTGATTCAGCTCAGCTTATTGGCAAGCTTCGCAATCCGGCTCGTCAATCGCGCAAGCCTTCGGCACTGGAGCGGGACCGGCAGGAGCAGCCAGGACCGAATCTTCACCGTGGTTGCCGCCGCTGGAAACAGCGTTCAGCTTGCCGGTGTTGATGGTCGACTTCTCGGTGCTGGTCGCGGCCAGGGCACGGAGGTAGTAGGTGGTTTTCAGACCACGGTACCAAGCCATGCGGTAGGTGACGTCCAGCTTCTTGCCCGATGCGCCGGCGATGTACAGGTTCAGCGACTGGGCCTGGTCGATCCACTTCTGACGACGGCTGGCCGCGTCAACGATCCACTTGGTGTCCACTTCGAACGCAGTTGCGTAGAGCTCTTTGAGCTCTTGCGGGATGCGCTCGATCTGCTGAACCGAACCGTCGTAGTACTTCAGGTCGTTGATCATGACCGAGTCCCACAGACCGCGCGCCTTGAGGTCGCGAACCAGGTACGGGTTGATCACGGTGAATTCGCCCGACAGGTTCGATTTCACATACAGGTTCTGGTAGGTCGGTTCGATCGACTGCGATACGCCAGTGATGTTGGCGATGGTTGCGGTCGGTGCGATGGCCATGATGTTGGAGTTACGAATGCCTTTCTGTACACGGGCGCGAACCGGTGCCCAGTCCAGGGATTCGTTCAGGTCAACGTCGATGTACTTCTGGCCACGTTGTTCGATCAGGATCTGTTGCGAATCCAGCGGCAGAATGCCTTTGGACCACAGCGAACCCTGGAACGTCTCGTAAGCGCCGCGCTCGTCAGCCAGGTCGCAAGAGGCCTGGATGGCGTAGTAGCTGACCGCTTCCATCGACTTGTCGGCGAACTCGACGGCAGCGTCGGAGCCGTAGGCGATGTGCTGCAGGTACAAAGCGTCCTGGAAGCCCATGATGCCCAGACCCACCGGACGGTGGCGGAAGTTGGAGTTCTTCGCCTGCGGTACCGAGTAGTAGTTGATGTCGATCACGTTATCGAGCATGCGCACGGCGGTGTTCACGGTGCGTTGCAGTTTAACGGTGTCCAGCTTGCCGTCGACGATGTGGTTCGGCAGGTTGATCGAGCCCAGGTTGCAGACCGCGATCTCGTCCTTGTTGGTGTTCAAGGTGATCTCGGTGCACAGGTTCGAGCTGTGAACCACGCCGACGTGCTGCTGCGGGCTACGCAGGTTGCAAGGGTCTTTGAAGGTCAGCCATGGGTGGCCGGTTTCGAAGAGCATGGACAGCATTTTGCGCCACAGGTCTTTGGCCTGGATGGTCTTGAACAGCTTGATCTTGCCTGGGTACTGGGACAGCGCTTCGTAGTACTCGTAACGCTCTTCGAAAGCCTTGCCGGTCAGGTCGTGCAGATCCGGTACTTCGGATGGCGAGAACAGGGTCCACGGACCGTCATCGAAGACGCGCTTCATGAACAGGTCAGGGATCCAGTTGGCAGTGTTCATGTCGTGGGTACGACGACGATCATCACCGGTGTTCTTGCGGAGTTCGATGAACTCCTCGATGTCCATGTGCCAGGTTTCCAGGTAAGCACACACAGCGCCTTTGCGCTTGCCACCCTGGTTAACGGCTACAGCGGTGTCGTTCACGACTTTGAGGAACGGAACCACGCCTTGCGACTTGCCGTTGGTACCTTTGATGTACGAACCCAGCGCACGGACCGGGGTCCAGTCGTTGCCCAGGCCGCCAGCAAATTTCGACAACATGGCGTTGTCGTGAATCGCGTGGTAAATGCCCGACAGGTCATCCGGCACGGTGGTCAGGTAGCAGCTCGACAGCTGAGGACGCAGGGTACCGGCGTTGAACAGGGTCGGAGTCGAAGCCATGTAGTCGAACGAGGACAGCAGGTTGTAGAACTCGATCGCACGGTCTTCTTTGTTCTTCTCTTCGATCGCCAGGCCCATGGCCACGCGCATGAAGAAGATCTGCGGCAGTTCGAAACGCACGCCATCCTTGTGGATGAAGTAACGGTCGTAAAGGGTCTGCAGGCCCAGGTAGGTAAATTGCTGATCGCGCTCGTGGTTGATCGCCTTGCCCAGTTTTTCCAGGTCGAAGGTGGCCAGCACAGGGTTCAGCAGTTCGAACTCGATACCTTTGGCGATGTAAGCCGGCAAGGCCTTGGCGTACAGGTCGGCCATTTCGTGGTGAGTGGCGCTCTCGGTCACTTCCAGGAAGTTCAGGCCTTCGGCACGCAGGGTGTCCATCAGCAGGCGGGCGGTCACGAACGAGTAGTTCGGCTCGCGCTCAACCAGGGTACGGGCGGTCATCACCAGAGCGGTGTTGACGTCGGTCAGGGCCACGCCGTCGTACAGGTTTTTCAGGGTTTCGCGCTGGATCAGGTCGCCGTCGACTTCAGCCAGGCCTTCGCAGGCTTCGGTGACGATGGTGTTCAGGCGACCCATGTCCAGCGGCGCCAGGCTGCCGTCGGCACGGGTGATGCGGATCGACGGATGCGCGTTGACGGCTTCTTCGGCCGGGGCGTGGGCAGCGCGTTCTTTCGAACGACCGTCGCGGTAGATCACGTAGTCGCGAGCGACTTTCTGCTCACCGGCACGCATCAGGGCCAGTTCGACCTGGTCCTGGATTTCTTCGATGTGGATGGTGCCGCCCGAAGGCATGCGACGCTTGAAGGTCGCGGTGACCTGTTCGGTCAGGCGGGCAACGGTGTCGTGGATTCGCGACGAAGCGGCAGCGGTGCCGCCCTCAACTGCGAGAAACGCTTTGGTGATAGCGACGGTGATCTTGTCATCGGTGTAAGGAACGACAGTGCCATTACGCTTGATCACGCGCAGTTGACCAGGCGCGGTGGCTGCCAGATCCGAATTCGAATCGGCGGCCTGCGGCAAGGTGCCCTGCGGGTTCTCGCGAGTTGTGTCGGTTTGCATGAGGGATTGTCTCCACATTCTCTATGTTTGTTTGGGCACCATCATGGTGCTCACCGTTCTGTCCCGAAGCACTACTACCGACGAGAGTCGGCATTCACAACTTCGGAGCAGTAGGAAAAAGGCTACGACGCCGCATCCTTGCCGAAGTTTTTGGTTGCGAGCACATGCTCGAACCGGATTCCTTTCAGGTGACAGTTATGACTGCAACACCCATACCGTTTTGCCCGTTCGGAGCTATAAAAACGGTGCCATCCGCGAGTGCGGTCTGGTCTTCGAAAAACTTGCTGTGTTCAAGCTGAAACTGGCCATAAATCGCTTGAGTTTCAGCTCTGAAATGTGGTTGGGCTTTTCAGGTGAAAACCCTACATGTAGGGTCTCTGTTTTCGCCGTGCTACAAGATAATGCGTTTTAAGGGGTGTTGCAACGTACGGGCTGTGGATAAACCTGTGCGTAAATTGTGTAAGAAAGCTGGAATTCCCGTGTAGGCCGCGAACCTGCTGACCTAGACCGTTTGTCACTGTTTTTCCGCCGACAAAATCGCTTCAGCGGTTTTTTAAGGGCGCGAACCCTATCACAAAAGCTGACCTTGTCCGAACGCATTTACCGACTTGTGTTCTGGCTGTACGCCGTTTATACAATCGGCTCACGCGCAGGCATTCTTATCCTCCAAAAACATGACAAATGAACGGGAGGATCGTGGATATTCCACATGCTTTTGTAGGAGCTGCCGAAGGCTGCGATCTTTTGATTGTAAAAAACCAGATCAAAAGATCGCAGCGTTCCGCAGCTCCTGCAGAGTCTGATTCGCAGCCATCCCTTCTATTAATAAAAACAGCAAGCAGAGGTCACCGGTGGAGCAACAAGCCTTTCAGATATTGATAGTCGAGGATGATCAACGTCTGGCCGAACTCACTCGGGACTACCTGCAAGCCAATGGATTGCGCGTCGAAATCGAAGGCAACGGCGCGCTGGCGGCGGCGCGGATCATCACCGAGCAGCCGGATCTGGTGATCCTCGATCTGATGCTCCCCGGTGAAGATGGCCTGACGATCTGCCGCAAGGTGCGCGACCGTTATGACGGGCCCATCCTGATGCTGACCGCGCGCACCGACGATGCCGACCAGATCCAGGGGCTCGACCTCGGCGCCGACGATTACGTGTGCAAACCGGTGCGTCCGCGACTGCTGCTGGCACGCATTCAGGCATTGCTGCGACGCAGTGACACACCCGAGCCGAGCGCGGAAAAAAGCCGTCGCCTGCAATTCGGCCCGCTGGTGGTCGACAACGCCTTGCGCGAGGCTTGGCTGAGCGACAACGGCATCGAGCTGACCAGTGCCGAATTCGACCTGCTTTGGCTGCTGGTGTCCAACGCCGGGCGCATCCTGTCGCGGGAGGAAATCTTCACTGCGCTGCGCGGTATCGGTTACGACGGCCAGGACCGTTCGATCGATGTGCGTATCTCGCGCATCCGCCCGAAAATCGGTGATGACCCCGATCACCCGCGCCTGATCAAGACCATCCGCAGCAAAGGCTATCTGTTTGTCCCTGAAGCCTGCGTAGACCTGACGCTGTGAACTCGATCTTTCTGCGCATCTACGGCGGCATGTGCGCAGCGCTGATTCTGGTGGCGGTGCTCGGTGTGCTGGCGCTGCACCTGCTCAATCAGGTGCGCAGCGAACAATATCGCGAGCGTCTGGCCCATGGCACGTTCTCGCTGATGGCCGACAACCTGCAACCGATGAACGAAACCGAGCGCCATCGTGCGCTGCTGGTGTGGGAGCGACTGCTGGGGATTCCGCTGGCGCTGAAGAAATTTGCCGAAACCGATCTCGATCTGTCTCAGCGCGCCCGGGTGCAGCGCGGTCTGGCGCTGGTCGAGCAGACCGGGCCGCACGCGGCGAAGGTCTATCGACTGGTCAGCGACAAGGAACAACTCGTCCTCACCGGCGAGGTGCAGCAGATCAGCGAGCAACTGGCCCGGGCGACGATTTACCTGCTGGCTGATGAGCTGGTGCGCGTGCCAGTGGCCGAGCAACCGAAACGGCTGGCGCAGATAAAGAAAGACAAGGGTTTTGGTTTTGACCTGCGGCTGGTCACGATCAATGACGCCGACATGGACGAAGACCAGAGCCGGCGCGTGTCCGAGGGCGATACGGTGATGGCGCTGGGCAAGGGCGGCGATTCGATCCGTGTCTTTGCCGGCATGGTCGGCACGCCATGGGTGCTGGAAATCGGCCCGTTGTATCAGATGAATCCGTATCCGCCGGAGTGGCTGGTGCTGATCGCCGCGCTCGGTCTGAGTTTGATCGGCCTCATCGTTTATCTATTGGTGCGTCAGTTGGAGCGGCGTTTGCGCGGTCTCGAAGCAGCGGCCACGCGCATCGCCAAGGGCAGCCTGGAAACCCGCGTGCCGGCGCGCGGTGCCGACTCGGTCGGGCGACTGGCTTCGGCGTTCAATGGCATGGCCGAGCACTTGCAGCAATTGCTGGCGATCCAGCGTGAACTGGTGCGCGCGGTGTCTCACGAATTGCGCACGCCGGTGGCGCGCCTGCGTTTCGGTCTGGAGATGATCGGCTCGGCGACCACCCCGCAAGCACTGGAAAAGTACCGGGAGGGCATGGATCACGACATCGAGGACCTCGATAAGCTGGTCGACGAAATGCTTACTTACGCGCGGCTGGAGCAGGGCTCGCCGGCGCTGACGTTTCAGCGCATTGACCTCGATGCACTGGTCAATCAGGTGATCGAAGAGCTGGCGCCGTTGCGCGCCGAGGTCACGGTGCAGCGTGGGTTGTGCCTGTCGGCTGCCGACAATGATGATGCCTGGGTCGAGGCTGAGCCTCGGTATCTGCACCGCGCCCTGCAGAATCTGGTGGGTAACGCGATGCGCCACGCCCACTCGAAGGTCACGGTGAGTTATCAGGTCGGGCAATTGCGTTGTCGGGTCGACATCGAAGATGACGGGCCGGGTGTGCCGGAGGTGGCGTGGGAGCGGATATTTACGCCATTCCTTCGTCTGGATGACAGTCGCACTCGGGCGTCAGGCGGGCATGGTTTGGGGTTATCGATTGTGCGGCGGATCATCCACTGGCATGACGGCCGGGCAATCATTGGCAAGAGCAAAAGCCTGGGTGGGGCTTGCTTTAGCCTGAGTTGGCCGCGCAACCAAGAGCGGCGCTGAGTCTTGAGCTGGCCGGGCTGGCCCCATCGCTGGCAAGCCAGCTCCCACAGGTATGAGGTGGGTCCATAGACTCAGCCACAGGTGTGAGGTGGGCCCATAAATCTTCCACAGTTTAAGTGGGTAAAACTCCCAGGTTTGAGATGAGTTCACAAAGTCTGTGTTCAACACCGACACTGTGGGAGCTGGCTTGCCAGCGATGAGGCCACGACAGGCAATACAGATCTCAGGCAGGAATGCTGACCAGGCTCAATAACTGTCCATCCTGCACCCCGAACTGGGCATCCAGCTCTGTGCCGTTGCGCCACTCGCCCGACAAATCGGTCAACAAACGCAACCGGACCGATCCCGCCTCGGTCCACTCCAGCACTTCGGCGTGCTCGAAGTAAAAGCGCTTCTGCACGATCGGATAGAGCGCCTTGAACAAACTTTCTTTCACCGAAAACGTCAGTGTCACCCACAGGGCCAATTGATCCGGCGACGCTGCAGCCATGCGCTGCATTTCCGGCGCGGTCAGAATTTCTCCGGCCAGGCGCTCGGCGCGTTCACGGTTGAGCAAATTTTCCAGGTCCATGCCCAAACCGCGCCAATGCTGCTTGTTGGCGACAATCGCCGCCGCGCGGCCGGTGCTGTGGGTGATCGAGCCGCAGATGTGCGCCGGCCACACCGGCGCGCGATCCTCGCCAATGGGCGGAACCACGCCGCTGCCCTGAAGTTGCTGCAATGCCGCGCGGGCACAGATGCGCCCGGCGAGAAACTCCGCCTGCCGCTTCGCTACCGAACGCTGGATACTCGGCGGCGGCTCGATGGCGCTGCGCTGGAAGTCATCGCCAAGCAGTTGTGACGGATCGAAATGCGTGCTGAGCAGCACCGTGTCGGGCAACACCGTCGGCAACGGCCAGTGGGCGTCGAGCGGGGTGCAACAGGCGGGGAGGGTTGGAGTTGGATTCATGGCGGGCATTTTGCCGGTTAGCACAAGAGCTGGGTAGTGCATATCAATGTAGGAGCTGCCGAAGGCTGCGATCTTTTGATCTTGTTTTTTTGCAATCAAAGTCAAAAGATCGCAGCCTTCGGCAGCTCCTACAGGGGGGGGATGTGATCAGCCAAAGATCTTCTTGAAGAACGCCTGCATGTCAGCCCAGGATTTTTCATCGGCAGCCTTGTTGTAGCCGATATCCGGGCCACCGTGCTCGCCATGACTCAAGCGATCAGCATCCGGATTGCTGAAACCATGCTTGGCACCCTCCAGGCTGACAAACTTATAGTCAGCGCCAGCCTTGTCCATTTCCGCCTTGAACGCGGTAACGGCGTCAGGTGTGACCATGCTGTCGAGCGCGCCATGTTCCACCAGAACTTTCGCTTTCACACTGCCAGGCGTGGCCGGGGTTTTGGTTGCCAGTGCGCCGTGGAAACTCACCACGCCCGCCAACGGCACACCCTGACGCGCCGCGTTCAACACCACCGCACCGCCGAAGCAGTAACCGATGGCCGCAAGTTTGCTGACGTCGGTCTGCGGTTGTTTCTTCAGCAAATCCAGCCCTGCTTCGAAACGTTTGCTGGCCGCCGCCGCGTCTGCAGTCGCTGCCTGCATGAACGCCATCGCATCTTTCGGGTGCTCGGTGTTCTTGCCTTCGCCGTACATATCGATCGCCAGCGCGCTGTAGCCGAGTTCGGCCAGATCCCGCGCGCGGCGCTTGGCGTAATCGTTCAGGCCCCACCATTCATGCACCACGACGATCCCCGGGCGCTTGCCCTTGATGGCGTCGTCGTAGGCGTAGTAACCGATCAGCTTCGTGCCGTCGGCGCTCTGGTAGGGGATTTCTTCAGTCTTGATCGCAGCCTGGGTGAGGCTGCTGACGGCCAGTAACGTGAGGGCGAGGAACAGGCGCATGGTCGGTCTCCTTATTGATAAGTGGTCAAAACAGCCTAGTCGATTTGGTTCAGGTCAGGTTCAGAGAGCGTTCAGGGGCGGTACAGGGGAGGGTCAGTAACCTTGCGCCATACCCAAACAGCACTGTGAAAGAGGAAATACCATGACTCGTTTAAACAAACTGCTGCTGGCATTTACCGTAATGAGCGCCAGCATCGCGGCCCATGCCGACACCACTTCCAACTTCGCGGGCCTGACTTTCGGCCAGACCAGTGACAAGATCAAAAAGTCCCACGCACTGAACGATAACCTTGATCACCCGAACGCCACTGGCGCGATCGACGGCAACAACACCTACGGCGTGCGCGTCGGTCAGCAAAACTCGCAAGGTCGCTACTACGCCACCTACGACAATGTGTCCGGTTCGCACAATGGCATTAAACTGCGTCAGGAAAACCTGCTGGGCAGCTACGATCTGTTCTACCCGGTGGGCAGCAGCACCAAACTGTTCGGCGGCGCAACGGCGGGTCTGACCAAGCTGACTCAGGAATCCCCAGGCTTTAGCCGTGACAGCGACATCGGTTATGCAGTCGGCGGCCAGTTCGGTGTGATGCAGCAAGTTTCGCAAAACACCTCGGTGGAACTCGGTTACCGTTACCTGCGCAGCAATGCCAGCACCGAGATGAGCGAACGCGGTGGCAGCAAGCAAGGCTCGCTGGACCTGACCAGCAGCGCGCAGACGTACTTGTCGGCCAACTACTTTTTCTAAGGAAGTTCGCCTTCTGCACCCTGTGGGAGCTAGCCTGCTGGCGATAGCGTCCTGACAGCCGATCATATTGTCGGCTGTCAAATCGCTATCGCCAGCAGGCTAGCTCCCACACAAGTTGTCTGGAGCATTTGATTTACCCGGGAGAGCGTCATGAAACTATTGGTCGTCGAAGATGAAGCGCTGTTGCGCCATCACCTGCAAACCCGCCTGACGGAGAGCGGCCACGTGGTCGAGTCCGTGGCCAATGCCGAAGAGGCGCTGTACCAGACCGGCCAGTTCAACTTTGATCTGGCGGTGATTGATCTCGGTCTGCCGGGCATGGGCGGTCTCGACCTGATTCGTCAGTTGCGTTCAGGCGGCAAGACCTTTCCGATCCTGATCCTCACCGCGCGCGGCAACTGGCAGGACAAGGTCGAAGGCCTCGCCGCCGGTGCCGATGATTACGTGGTCAAACCGTTCCAGTTCGAAGAGCTCGACGCGCGCCTGAATGCCTTGCTGCGCCGTTCCAGCGGCTTCACCCAGTCGACCATCGTTGCCGGCCCGCTGTTGCTTGATCTCAATCGCAAACAGGCGAGCCTCGATGAGCAACCGCTGGCGCTGACCGCCTATGAATACCGCATCCTCGAATACCTGATGCGCCATCACCAGCAAGTGGTGCCCAAGGATCGCTTGATGGAGCAGCTCTATCCGGACGACGGCGAGCGCGATCCAAATGTGATCGAAGTGCTGGTCGGTCGCTTGCGCCGCAAACTCGAAGGCCCGGCCGGGTTCAAGCCGATCGACACCGTGCGTGGCCTCGGCTACCTGTTCAATGAGCGCTGCACTTGATTCGTTCCCTTCGCGTTCGGCTGATGCTTGCCGCCACCACGTTGGCGGTGTTGTTCATGCTCGCCTTGCTACCAGCGATGCAGGGCGCATTCAGCCTTGCCTTGCAAGATTCGATCGAGCAACGCCTGGCCTCGGACGTCACCACGCTGATCTCTGCCGCGCGCGTTGAAAACGGGCGACTGATGATGCCGTCGCAGTTGCCCGATGAGCGTTTCAACCTCACCGACTTCCGTTTGCTCGGTTACATCTACGACCGTGAAGGGCATCTGGTGTGGCGCTCCAAAGCCACCCAGGAAGAACAGATCAACTACAAGCCGCGTTACGACGGACTCGGCAATGAGTTCGCGCGGATACGCGAAGCCAATGGTCAGGAGTTCTTCGTCTACGACGTTGAAGTCAAACTGCTCGGCGGCAAAAGTGCGGCGTTCAGCATCGTCGCCCTGCAACCGGTGCGCGAGTACGAAACCACCCTTCAAGGCCTGCGCGAAAACCTGTATCTGGGCTTCGGCGCCGCCTTGCTGGTGCTGCTGGCTCTGTTGTGGATCGGCCTGACCTGGGGCTTGAAAGCCTTGCGCCAACTCAGTCAGGAACTCGACGAAATCGAGACCGGCGCCCGCGAAAGTCTCACCGAACAACACCCGCGCGAACTGCTGCGTCTGACGGGTTCGCTTAACCGGTTGCTGCTTAGCGAACGGCAGCAGCGCAGCCGTTATCGCGACTCGCTGGATGATTTGGCGCACAGCCTGAAAACGCCGTTGGCGGTGCTGCAAGGCGTCAGTGAGGACATGGCTCAGCGGCCTAAAGACGTCGATCAGGCCTGGGTTCTGCAGAGTCAGATTGAGCGCATGAGTCAGCAGATCAGTTATCAGTTGCAGCGGGCGAGTTTGCGCAAAAGTGGGCTGGTGCGGCATCAGGTGCGGTTGCGTCCGGTGCTGCAAAGTCTGTGCGATACGTTGGACAAGGTGTATCGCGACAAGCGTGTGCGGGTGGCGTTTGATCTGCCGGAGCATTGTTACGTGCCGATTGAGCAGGGTGCTTTGCTGGAGATGATGGGGAATTTGCTGGAGAACGCTTATCGGCTTTGTCTGGGTGAGGTGCGCATCAGTGTGCGTGAGAGCCTGACCGGGGTTGAGTTGTGTGTTGAGGATGATGGGCCGGGTGTGCCGGCGGATCAGCGGGCGCGGATTCTTGAGCGTGGTGAGCGGCTGGATCGGCAGCATCCGGGGCAGGGGATTGGGTTGGCGGTGGTGAAGGATATTATTGAGAGCTATAACGCGAAGTTGATGTTGGGGGATTCGCCGATGGGGGGGGCTGCGTTTCGGATTGTTTTTCCGGTGGTTTGAGTTGGGGTTTGGGGTTGGGTGTATATCCGTTGCTGCGGTGATGGCAGCTTAGGGTTCCGCCCTTACGGCGGGTCACTTTTGGCAAACGCCCCAAAAGTAACCAAAAGGTCTGTGCCCTGACGTTCGGCCCACTCGCTGGGGCTCGGGGTTCCTTCGCTCCGGGATCCATCCGGGGCATCGATTCCGGTTTGCTTCGCTGCACCTCCTTTCGATGTCTTCCCCGGATGAACCCCTCCGCTCAGCCTGCCGACGGGCCTTTAAGATCAACAGCTGCACTCGAGCTAACGCTCATTGTGTTGAGTGGGGTGGCTGCGCCACGTGCTTCGCGGGTAAATTAGAACTGTGGGAGCCAGCGTGCTGGCGATGGCGGCCTGACAGCCGACCAGCCTCTAACGTGAACTCGGTTCAACTGTAGGAGCTGCCGGAGGCTGCGATCTTTTGATTCTGATCTTTGCGGTGCTTTTCTGGATGCGAGCACGGTTCGGTATACCGCGGGTGCGTACTTCCCCCTAACTCCTCCGTCAGTCCCTCAAAACTGCATCAATCAATGCTGGAGTCCGGCGCTTGGCGGGAGGCGGCTTCCAGATCCAGCAGTCCTTGTCCGTAGGCTTCGCTGTTGGCGTAGATGCCTGTCCGGTTGGCTGTGGCCAGCAGGTGTGCGCGGACTTGTTGTGGCGTGAGTTCGGGATAGCGACTTTGCAGCGCTGCCATGGCGCCACTGACCAGTGCTGCCGCGGGAGATGTGCCGGCAGTCTGGACGTATTTGCCATCCTTGTTGGTGGTCAACAGACCTTGGTCAGTACCTGAGTCGCCGCCCGGGACGGCGATGCACCAGGCCGCTGCCACGCCGCAGTAGTTGGATTTGGCATTGATGGCGCTGCCATCGTTTTTCAGTGCAACCACGGCGATCCAGCCTTTTTCAAGTTCTGGCAGGGCGAGTGGCAAGCCAGGTTCGGCCAAGGGTTCTCGTTTCAACTCGTTACCGGTCGGGAAGACGAATACCGCGCCGTCCTGAACCAGTTTTCGGGCGGTTGCCAGCGACTCCGGCATGACCTGCTTGTAGCGTGCTTCATTGATCTCGGTCGCCGGGATGGCATTCGCCCATGAGTTATTGAGGATCCGTGCGCCTTTGTCGAAACCGGCCTGCCAGGATTGGGCAATCTCGCTGTCGAAGAAAAACGGCTCGTTGTCGTCGCCGAATCGAAACGGGATCAGCTGTGCGTTGAACGCGACGCCGTGCATGCCCTGGTCGTCCTTGTTGGCTGCGAGAATGCCCGCCATCTGGGTGCCGTGTCCGATTCGGTCAAAGGTGCCGACGCGGTTTTCGACATGATCAAACCCCGGGTCACGCAGCCGTCCCTGAAACTCCGGCAAGTTGCTGTTCAATCCCGAGTCGATCAGTGCGACGGCCACGCCCTGACCGGTACCGCCGCGGGCATAAAGGGCTGAAGCATGGACAATCGCCAAGCCTTTCTGGGCCTGATATTCCGGCGTCTCGAACGGCGTCGGATCTATCGAGGGCTGTACGGGGTTTGTCAGGCATCCGGTTAACAGGAGTGTCAGCGCAAGCGCGGGGATGAGTGAAATATCGGGGATTTGAAGCATGATCGTTCCTTGATAAGGCTCCGTGCACAGCAGGCTTCCTGGCCTGTGCAAATGTCGCGGAGGAGGTTTTTTTGAAGCGAGAACCTTACCGGTGTGAAGCGATGAAGTGTCATGGAGGCAAAGTGCCCCGTCTGTTTCAAAGGATGGCGAATGGAAAAGTTCGAGTTATCCAAGCTTGAGGCGAGGGAGCGCAGCGTCCGGATTTACGTGCCTGCCCCGATTTTTATCGCCTGAATAAACGTTCAACGAAGGCGTTAAACCGACATCTTCAGACATGCTTTCAGGCTATGCATCGAGGCCTGTTATTGCCTCTCCCAAATCCGTCAGCGTTTTCAATGCTCCTGCGCCCGGTAAGCCCCGGGCGTTAGCCCCGTCCACTTCTTGAACGCCCGATGAAACGCCGATGGTTCGGAAAAACCCAGCTGTTCAGCGATCTGTTGCAACGACAGATCCGCGCGGCCCAAATGGTAGATGGCGATATCCCGCCGCAGTTGATCTTTCAGCTCCTGAAAACTGGTGCCTTCCTCGCGCAAATGCCGGCGCAGGGTTTGCGGGCTGATGTGCAGGTGCGCGGCCACAGCGTCCAGGTCAGGCCAGCGTGCGCTGTCGCGGCTGAGCAAACGGCGCAGGCGGCTGCTCAGGCTGTCGCCGTCGTCGGGACGTGACAGCAAATCAGCAGGGGAGCGTTCGAGGAAGTGTTTGAGGGTGCGTTCGTCCTGCAGCAACGGCATGTGCAGGTAGCGGCTGTGGAACAGCAGGCTGGTCTGGTCTGCTGAAAACGCCAAAGGGCAGGGGAACAGTAGATCGTACTCGGCGCCGTGGGCAGGTTTGGGATAGCTGAAGGTCACTTGCTCCAGGCGGATTCGCTGGCCGATCAGCCAACTGCCGAGACGATGCCAGATCACCAGCAGGCTTTCGCTGAGGAAGTGATCCGGGTCCCACCATTGCGCATCGTCGAGGCTCAGTCGCACCCATTCGTCTTCGCGGCTGAGGCTCAGGCGCGGGGCGTCGGGGAACAGGCTGTAAAACAGCAGGCCGCGTTGTAGAGCCTTTTCCAGATTGCGGCAGTGGATCGAGGCGTGGCACATCATGGCGAAGCTGCCGGGTTTGCTCGCTGCCTTGCCGAAACCCAGGTATTCGTCGTCCAGTGCCAGCCACAGGCTCTGGATCAAGCGGGTGAACTGTTCCGGGGCGATGCGCGCGCGGGGCTCTTCGAGCAGTTCGGGGCTGATGCCCAGTTGCAACAGCAGGCTCGAGTAATCGAACCCCAGACGGCGTGCGCCACCGAGGGCGGCACGGGCGAAATGACTGGCAATGGTGCGTTCGCGCATAAGCGGCAGATCCTTCCTCAGGCGCCGGATGGTAGCCGGAGGGTGGCACGAGCAACAAGGCGGATTTCCGCCAAATTGTAGGACGAGAGCTGGCGAGTTGGCGGATATCCGCCACACCTGAGTAACTGAATGGTGACGATAAAAACCTGTAACCCCTGATATCAAAAGGCTCACAGCCATATGCACCAATGTGGCACGACGATTGCGATACAAGTGACAGAAGCGTGCGTTCTGCTTGCCGCAAAGCGCCGTTCCAACAACAAATCCCTCCAGTGCAGGAGGGTTCGCAATTCAGGTTTCGCTGACGACAGATGGATGTTGCCACGCGGGACGCTTGAGGAAACTTGCAATGACGACTCGTCAGCCAATTTACAAATCCCTGTATTTCCAGGTAATCGTTGCCATCGCTATCGGCATTCTGCTCGGTCACTTCTATCCGCAGACCGGTGTGGCCCTCAAGCCGCTGGGTGACGGGTTCATCAAACTGATCAAAATGGTCATCGCCCCGATCATCTTCTGTACCGTTGTCAGCGGCATCGCCGGCATGCAGAACATGAAATCGGTGGGCAAGACCGGCGGCTACGCGCTGCTGTATTTTGAAGTCGTATCCACCATTGCTTTGCTGATCGGTCTGATCGTCGTCAACGTCGTGCAGCCGGGCGCCGGCATGCACATCGACGTGACCACTCTGGATGCCTCGAAAATCGCCACCTATGTGACGGCCAGTAAAGACCAGAGCATCGTCGGCTTCCTGCTCAACGTGATCCCGAACACCATCGTCGGCGCGTTTGCCACAGGCGACATCCTGCAAGTGCTGATGTTCTCGGTGATCTTCGGCTACGCCCTGCATCGTCTGGGTTCGTATGGTCGTCCGCTGCTGGACATGATTGATCGCTTCGCCCACGTGATGTTCAACATCATCAACATGATCATGAAACTGGCGCCGCTCGGTGCGTTCGGTGCCATGGCTTTCACCATCGGTGCCTACGGTGTCGGCTCGCTGGTGCAACTGGGCCAGTTGATGATCTGCTTCTATATCACCTGCGTGCTGTTTGTGTTGGTGGTGTTGGGTGGGATCTGCCGCGCGCACGGTTTCAGTGTTTTGAAACTGATTCGCTACATCCGCGAAGAGCTGCTGATCGTACTGGGCACTTCGTCCTCTGAATCGGCACTGCCGCGCATGCTGATCAAAATGGAGCGTCTGGGTGCGAAGAAGTCGGTAGTCGGTCTGGTGATCCCGACCGGTTACTCGTTCAACCTCGACGGTACTTCGATCTACCTGACCATGGCCGCGGTGTTCATCGCTCAGGCAACCGACACCCACATGGACATCACCCACCAGATCACGCTGCTGCTGGTGTTGCTGTTGTCCTCCAAAGGTGCGGCTGGCGTAACCGGTTCGGGCTTCATCGTGCTGGCGGCTACACTGTCGGCGGTAGGTCACCTGCCGGTGGCTGGTCTGGCGCTGATCCTGGGTATCGACCGCTTCATGTCCGAAGCTCGCGCCCTGACCAACCTGGTTGGTAACGCGGTAGCGACCATCGTTGTCGCCAAGTGGGTGAAAGAGCTGGACACCGACGTACTGCAAACCGAACTGGCTTCGGGCGGTCGCGGTATCGCTGATACCCGTCCTGAAGATGACCTGGGTGTGGCTGAAGGCCCAACCCCGATTAACGTCAAGTAAGAAAAGATCCCGCATCTGTTGATGCGGGATTGTGAGAGCCCTTGTGGTGGGGGATTTATCCCCGATGGTTCGCGCAGCGGCCCCCTTCTTGTCACTCTGAAGGGGACTGCTTCGCAGTCCATCGGGGATAAATCCCCTCGCCACAGGGGTTTTTTATTGCCTGCGATTTGAGCGTAACGGTCACGGCTGGTGACACTTGCGGTGATTGCCGCATTGGTAATGCCTGCCTAGGCTGAAGGCATCGTCCAAGGAGTTCGCCCATGACCGCACCGCTGGCCTCATTGAAGATTCTCGATTTCTCGACTCTGCTGCCGGGGCCTTTTGCCTCGCTGTTGCTGGCGGACATGGGCGCCGAGGTGTTGCGCATCGAATCGCCGACGCGCATGGACTTGCTGCGAGTCTTGCCGCCGCATGATCAGGGTCTGTCGGCCAGTCACGCTTATCTGAACCGCAACAAGCGCAGTCTCGCGCTGGACCTGAAACAGCCCGAAGCGCTGGAGCTGGTCAAGCAGTTGCTGGCCGATTACGACATCGTCCTCGAGCAGTTTCGCCCCGGCGTTATGGAGCGTCTGGGTCTGGGGTATGAGGCGTTGAAGGCGATCAACCCGAAGCTGATTTACGTATCGATCACCGGTTATGGGCAGACCGGCCCCTACAAGGACCGCGCCGGGCATGACATCAACTACCTGGCGCTGGCCGGGCTTGCCAGTTACACCGGCCGCGCCGACAGCGGGCCGTTGCCGTTGGGGATGCAAGTCGCTGACATCGCCGGTGGTTCGTTGCACGGGGTGATTGGTCTGCTCGCTGCAGTGATCGCCCGTCAACAAACCGGGCAGGGCACGCATCTGGACGTGAGCATGACCGATTGTGCATTCAGCCTGAATGCCATGGCCGGTGCCGGTTTTCTCGCCTGCGGCGCGGAGCCGGGCTGGGAAGACCAGATGCTCAATGGCGGCAGTTTTTATGATTATTACCGTTCACGGGATGGTCGCTGGATGTCGGTGGGCAGTCTGGAACCGGCATTCATGCGGCCATTGTGCGCGGCACTGGGGCGGCCGGAGTTGGCGGCGCAGGGCTTGTCGCCCAAGCCGGAGCATCAGCGGGCACTGAAGGAGGCATTGAAGGTCGAGTTTGAAAAGCATGACTTTGCCGAGCTGTGCGAGTTGTTTGCCGGGATCGATGCGTGTGTCGAGCCGGTGTTGAATCTCGGCGAAGCAACCGAGCATCCGCAGTTACAGGCGCGGGAGTTGGTGACGCAAGTGCCACGCGGGGATGGTTCGACGCAGGCGCAGATGGCATGCCCGCTGAAGTTTTCCCAAGGGTTGCCGGCGCCACGGCATGTCGGGGCGGTGTTGGGACAGCATACGGATGAGGTGTTGGGGGAGTTGGGGTTGAGTCCTTCGAAAATTGAAGAGCTGCGCCGGGCCAAAGTCATTCTTTAGTGCCTGTTCTGGCTTCATCGCTGGCAAGCCAGCTCCCACAGGTTTCGGTGTCGTACACAGAATCTGTGGACACCTCGAACACTGTGGGAGCTGGCTTGCCAGCGATGGGGCCAGTCAGGGCAACACAACACTGACTATTCCACCCGCATCTCACCACTGAACACCAACGTGTTCCGGCAGCGCCGGCACAGATACCGCCGTCCTTGCCGCACCAGGCTATGGCGCTGCGCCGAAAATGGAAAATCACTTTCCGCACACGGGCATTTGTAGATATAGCGGGTCACGCTGCGGCGTTTGATTGCATAAGTGTGGCAGCGATCCGGCGGCAGCTCGTAAACGCCGCGCATGATCAATTGCCACTCCTCGCCGTGGGGCTGGATGCGGTCACCGAATAGCTGATGGGCGATCAGGTGCGCCACTTCGTGGGCCACGGTTTGCTTGAGGAAGTGTTCTGCGTTTTCCCGGTAGAGCTGCGGGTTGAAGCGCAGCAGGTTCTCGTGCAGATGCGCGACACCGGCTTTTTGTCCGCGCAGCTTGAGACTCACCACGGGGCGTTGGAAATGACGTTTGAAAAAGGATTCAGCGAGTTGGTAACAGTCTTCGACGCGAGTATTGAGTTGCTCGGGCATGCTTGATGGATCTCCAGAGGCGTCAAGTATGCCGCAACCCTCAAGACTTGCGAATCGCCGAACCGCCGAATGGTCATCCTCCACACGAGAAGGCCGCCTTGCGGCGGCCTGTGTTGGCAGATCTTGTTTTTCTCGGGAAGTCATTGCGTCAGTTGGTATAGACGGGCCCCACGCCCAGTCCCCAGACAATCACGGTGAACGCCATGATGGCTACCAGCACCACCAGACCCACCGCCAGTACCGAGCTGGAAAACAGGAAGCCTTCGTCCGACGGAATATTCATGAACGTCGGTAGCCCCACATACAACAGATACACCGTGTAGCAGATGGCCGCCGTGCCGACGATCATTCCCAGCCACATATGCGGATACAGCGCCGCCAGCCCGCCGACAAACAGCGGCGTCGCGGTGTAGGTGGCAAACGCCACGCAACGGGCCAGGCTCGGGTTGGCGTCATAGGTGCGGGCCATCCAGTGCACGAAGGCACCCATGACCGCGACTCCGCCAAGCATCGCCAGGTATGACATGACCGTCATCCACGCCGCACTTTCGACCGTGAGCATGACCGGCGCGCGATTACCAATGACCCAGCCAACCTGGGTGGTGCCGATAAACGCCGAGACAGCGGGGATCGCCGCCAGAATCAGCGTGTGCGTCAGGTACATGTGGCTGATGCTTTCCTCTTGGTCGCCACGGATTTCCTTCCATTCCTGATCGGGGTGGGTAAAAAGTCCCACTACGTGATGGATCATGCCATTCACTCCTCTTGTTATTGCCATCGCCCCCCAACGGAGCGCGTACGGGCCAAGGTGGCCGAGCAAATTCAGGTCTTCAGATGTGTGCGACCTTACGTCGCAGTATAGAAAGGTCTTAACCGCACAGGCACTAGGGGCTTAGAGCAAATTGCGCTGTAAACACCGGGCTTAATCGCCTTGAGGTCTTGCGCCATTACGGACACGCCTTCTATGAGGGAGGGAGTTCCTGTGGCGAGGGGATTTATCCCCGTTGGGCTGCGCAGCGGCCCCAAAACCTGAACATCAGGTTTGCATGACGCACCGTGGTGAATGCCTTGGCGACTGCTTTGCAGCCGAACGGGGATAAATCCCCTCGCCACAGGAATTTATTCCCCCCACATCTACTGAGCAAGAAGGACAGACCGGCCCTTCGCCCTCACGGTGTTTTTTGCGTAAAATGCCGGCCTTTCGTCACACCTCACGGATTTCGCGTCATGGGCACTCTTACGGTCAACCAGAACAAGCTGCAAAAGCGCCTGCGCCGTCTGGCGGGCGAAGCTGTCGCCGATTTCAACATGATTGAAGACGGCGACAAGGTCATGGTCTGCCTGTCCGGGGGCAAGGACAGCTACACCATGCTCGACGTGCTGATGCACTTTCAGAAGGTTGCGCCGATCAAGTTCGAGATCGTCGCCGTGAACATGGACCAGAAGCAGCCGGGGTTCCCCGAACACGTGCTGCCGGCCTACCTCAAAGAGTTGGGCGTCGAGTATCACATCGTCGAAAAAGACACTTATTCGGTGGTCAAAGAGCTGATCCCGGAAGGCAAGACCACCTGCTCGCTGTGCTCGCGTCTGCGTCGCGGCACGCTGTACACCTTCGCTGACGAAATCGGCGCGACCAAAATGGCCCTCGGTCACCACCGTGACGACATCGTCGAGACGTTCTTCCTCAACATGTTCTTCAACGGCAGCCTCAAGGCGATGCCGCCCAAGCTGCGCGCCGACGACGGCCGTAATGTGGTCATCCGTCCGCTGGCCTACTGCAGCGAGAAAGACATCCAGGCCTACTCGGACCTCAAGCAATTCCCGATCATCCCGTGCAACCTTTGCGGCTCGCAGGAAAACCTGCAGCGCCAGGTGGTCAAGGACATGCTTCAGGAATGGGATCGCAAGACGCCGGGCCGCACCGAATCGATTTTCCGCAGTCTGCAGAATGTGATTCCGTCACAACTGGCCGACCGCAACCTGTTCGACTTCACCAGTCTCAAGATCGACGAGACGGCGGCTTCGCGCTTCGTCAATGTCGTAAATCTCTAATCAAAAACTGTAGGAGTGAGCCTGCTCGCGATAGCGGTGTGTCTGTCGACATGAGTGCTGACTGATACTCCGCTATCGCGAGCAGGCTCACTCCTGCAATTGTTTTTCGTTGAATTCATCAGGAGAGGGCATGCGCGATTACAAGTGGCTGCACGAATACTGTCTGAACCGTTTCGGTTCGGCGGCTGAACTGGAAGCCCATCTGCCCGTTCCCAAGACCCCGGCGCAATTGCGCAAGATCAGCGACGACCGCTACCTCTCGACCATGGCCCTGCGCGTGTTCCGCGCCGGCCTCAAGCACAGTCTGGTAGACGCCAAGTGGCCGGCGTTTGAAGAGGTGTTCTTCAAGTTCGACCCGGAAAAAGTCGTGCTGATGAGCGCCGAACACCTTGAACGGTTGATGCAGGACGCGCGGATTATCCGTCATTTGGGCAAGCTCAAGAGCGTGCCGCGCAATGCGCAGTTCATTCTCGATGAGGAAAAAGAACGCGGCAGCTTTGGCGCGTTGATTGCCGACTGGCCGGTGACCGACATTGTCGGTCTGTGGACGTACCTGAAAAAGCGTGGACATCAACTGGGTGGGCTGTCGGCGCCACGGTTTTTGCGCATGGTCGGCAAGGACACGTTTGTGCCGAGCTATGACGTGGTGGCGGCGCTGAATGCGCAGAAGATCGTCGACAAAGTGCCGACCAGTCTGCGTGATCTGGCGATTGTGCAGGACGCGTTCAATCAGTTGCATGAACAGAGTGGCGGGCGGGCGATGAGCCAGATTTCGATGATGCTCGCTTACACCGTCAATCATTAAGACCGAGTCGTCCCAATCGCTGGCAAGCCAGCTCCCACAGGATCTGTATCGAAACACAATTGTGTGATCGCTACAAAAACCTGTGGGAGCTGGCTTGCCAGCGATGGCGTCCACTCAGGCGACGGAGATTTCCCCTTCGCCAGCCAGTTTGCGATTCAACTGATACCGCCACCGCACATACAACAGCGCCGAGCAGAACACCGCCAGGCTCGCCGCCATCTCCAGCACCCCGAACAACTGCCGGTTCGGGTCATACGCGGCCAGTGCGCCTTTGATGAAATACAGATTCACCACAAAACACATCCACGAATGCCCGCGGGCGCTGCCCATGATCATCGCCGGGGCGAGGATCAGCCACGGGATCAGCTCGACCAGCAAAATCACCCACGGCCGCGCGCCGTGCAGGTCGGCGAATATCAGGTAATAGGCAGCCAGCAATCCGCCGAGGGCGAAAAAACTCAGCAGGCTGATCACTCGCATCGCCTTCACGCGCGGCTCCAGCCACTCGACAGAGGGCAGGACTTTCGGCTTCCTGGCCACGTCAGCCCTCCAGTTTCTGCGCGGTCTTGGCCAAGCGCAGACCGAGCGCGCGACACAGCGCCACTTCGTGCTGATCCAGCCCACTTTTACCATCCGCCCCGGCGTGATGGCTGGCACCATAAGGCGTGCCGCCGCCCTGGGTTTCCAGGAGCGCCGATTCGCTGTAGGGCAGGCCGGTGATCAGCATGCCGTGGTGCAGCAGCGGCAGCATCATCGACAACAGGGTGGTTTCCTGACCGCCGTGCAGGCTGGCGGTGGAGGTGAACACGCCGGCCGGTTTGCCGACCAGCGCTCCGGTCAGCCACAGGTTGCTGGTGCCATCGAGGAAGTACTTGAGCGGCGCGGCCATGTTGCCAAAACGCGTCGGGCTGCCCAGGGCCAGACCGGCGCAGTTTTTCAGGTCGTCCAGGGTGGCGTAGAGCGCGCCTTCGTCGGGGATGTCTGGCGCTACCGCTTCGCACTCGGTGGAGATCGCCGGCACGGTACGCAGGCGCGCTTCGAGGCCGGCCTGCTCGACACCGCGGGCAATCTGCCGCGCCATCTCGTTGGTCGAACCGCTGCGGCTGTAATACAACACCAGAATGTACGGCGCGCTCACGGCAGCAACTCCAGAATATTCTCCGGTGGACGACCGATGACGGCTTTGTTGCCGACTTCGAGAATCGGTCGCTCCATCAGTTTTGGATGCTCGGCAATCGCAGAGATCAGTTGATCTTCGCTGAGGCTGTCGTCAGCGAGCTGAAGCATTTTGTATTCATCTTCCCCGGTACGCAGCAATTGCCGCGCGCTGATGCCGAGCTTGCCGAGCAGGGCCTTGATTTGCGCGGCGTCCAGCGGGGTTTCGAGGTAGCGCACGACGTTTGGCGTCAGGCCGCGGGCTTCAAGAAGCTCCAGTGCCGCGCGAGATTTCGAGCAGCGCGGATTGTGATAAAGCGTCAGATCGGTCATGTCGGGTCGCTTCTGGCGTAGAGTGGCGGCTATTCTAACTGTGCAGCGCGCAATCCAGAACCTTCAGAGGCGATGGGTCGCAGGCGTATTCAGATTTTCACAAGGAACATGACATGACACGGCGATTGGCAGCGGCATTGACGATAATCGGGGCGTTGATGCTGGGGGGCTGCGGCAACGATTACGGGATTGACCAGAACGGTCAGAAGGTCGCATCCGAGCGCCTCGACAAGCAATGGGTAATCATCAACTACTGGGCCGAATGGTGTGGCCCGTGTCGAACCGAGATCCCGGAACTCAATCATTTGGCTGACGAGCTCAAGAGCAGGAATGTCGGTGTGTTCGGGGTCAACTTCGACAACGTGCAGGGTGAAGAATTGAAGAGCGCCAGCGAAAAACTCGGCATCAAGTTCACCGTGCTGGCGCAGGATCCGGCGGAGTTGTTCGAGCTGCCACGCAGCGAAGCGCTGCCGGTGACGTACATCATCGACAACAAGGGCAAGGTGCGGGAACAGCTGATGGGTGAGCAGACGGCGGCGGGGGTGATGGCGAAGCTTGAGGCGTTGCAGGCTACGAAGTAGGCATGCCAAGCATATGTGGCAAATGAGCCTCTGTGGCGAGGGGATTTATCCCCGATGGAGCGCGAAGCGGCCTCCGCGTAGTTTCAGACAACCGTACTCTGAGGTTTCAGGGCTGCTACGCAGCCCATCGGGGATAAATCCCCTCACCACAGCAGATCAACCCTCTTCCAGCCACCAGCGCAACGGTTTGCCTTGCGCCGGCCAGAAACGCATCTGCTCGATGGGCGAAATGTCCCAGCGCTCGACATGCTCCAGCGCCTCCAGGAAGCGTTGTTCCTGTTCCATCAGCGCCGGTGCACACAGTTTGCGGGTCTTGCCGATCTTGCCGAAGGTCAGCTTGTCGCCATCCAGGGTGTACGGCGCGAACCAATGGTTGCAGCCGCCGTTACCGTAGGCGCGACCATCATCGCCAAGGGTCACGGTCAGATGGCTGTAATCCATCAATGGCCGCTCGCCGATCCATTCCAGAATGTAGCTGCGGTTCTGTTGCAGTTGCACAGGCTCGGCGGCGCAGCCCGCGAGGCCAACACCGACCAGAGCGGTCAGGGCAAAGCGTTTCATTACGCAGGCTCCTGGCATTTCGGGCACAGGTGCTTGTCGCCAACAGCCTTCCAGCCCAACTCGGCGATGCGCGCGGTGGCGGCCGGTTTTTCTGCCGTTTTGCCCAGCTTGGCGTCCACTGCAAACTCGAAGTTCAGCTCTTTGGCGCAGCTGTCGCAATTGACCTGCCAGGTGTGGATCGCCAGTTCGCCGAACACCGGGCCTGTGGTCATCGCGGTCCATTGGCCCGGCGGGTTGATCAGGTGGCGGACGGTTTCAACGGTCAGGCGCATGGACAAATCCTTGCTGCCTTTGAGGGTGACCAACAGCGCGTCACCGATGCGGATCGAGCCACCGTTGCCGGTGACCTGATAGCGGCCCGGTACGAGGGCGCGGCATTCGGTGAGGGTGTGTTGCGGGTTCATCAGGTTGTAGCGGAAATCGTGTTCGACCATGGGTCCTCCAAATATGCGCGACATGCTAGCACGGGCTGGATTGCAGAATGATGCGCGCGTGCGACCTTCGATCAGGTTCAAATCGACCTGCGAGCATGGCAAACTGCCGCCCTCGACTCTGAAGGAACGGAACATGGCGCTGATCGAATGTTATGAATGCAAGCGGAGCATCAGTTCCGAAGTCAAAGCGTGCATTCATTGCGGGGCTCCGATGGCGGAGCACCAGGCTCACGCACAAACGCAGACCGCAGCCGCTCGGGTTCAGGCTTCGGCGATTTCTTTCGGCAGTCTGCCGCGTAACAGCGCGGTTCCTGAGGCTGCGGTGTTGCCGCAAGCGTCCGAGGGTTTGCCGAAAATCATGCCGGCCGCGGCGGGGCGTCGGCGTCGACAACAGGCCGCGCAAGCTGCGCAGATCAATGAGGACGGCAGCCGCCCGGTGGAAGGCTGGCTGAAGATCATGGTGTTTCTGATTCCGTGGATTTTCGTCTGGTTCCTGCTGCGCAACGGCCATTCGGCGAAACAACGGCTGTTCGGTTTCGGCTGGCTGGCCCTGCTGATTCTGGCGTCCACGCTGAAATAATCGCCTGAGCGATCAACCTTCGACCTGATTCTGCGGCGATCCCGCCGCCCAGGTCGCGATGTTGTGCAGGGTGGTCGCGGCAATTGCGCCCAATGCCTCCTGCGTCAGGAAAGCCTGGTGCGCGGTGACAATCACGTTAGGAAAGGTCAGCAGGCGCGCCAGCACATCGTCCTGCAACGGCAGGTCGGAACGATCCTCGAAAAACAGCTGCGCCTCTTCTTCATACACATCCAGCCCCAGATAACCGAGTTGACCGTCCTTGAGGGCGTCAATAAGCGCGGGAGTGTCGACCAGTCCGCCGCGACCGGTGTTGATCAGCATGGCGCCCGCTTGCATGTGCGCCAGTGAATCGCGATTGATCAGGTGTTTGCTCTGCTCGTTCAGCGGGCAGTGCAGGCTGATGATGCGCGACTGCGCGAGCAAGTCCGGCAGGCTCAGATAACGTGCGCCGAGTGCCAGAACATCGGGATTTGGATACGGATCGTACGCCAGCAACTCACAGCCGAAACCGTGCATGATTTTCGCGAAGGTGGCGCCGATCTGCCCGGTGCCGACGATGCCGACAGTCTTGCCGACCAGATCAAACCCGGTCAGGCCATGCAGGCTGAAATCGCCTTCGCGGGTACGGTTGTAGGCGCGGTGCAGGCGGCGGTTGAGGGCGAGGATCAGCGCTACGGCATGCTCGGCCACGGCATGCGGCGAGTAGGCCGGAACCCGCACGACGGCCAGCCCCAGACGTTTGGCAGCGAGCAGATCGACATGGTTGTAACCGGCCGAACGCAAGGCAATCAGCCGAGTACCGCCCGCCGCCAGACGTTCCAGCACTGCAGCGCTGAGGTCGTCATTGATAAAGGCGCAGACCACTTCGTGCTGGTCGGCCAGTGCCGCCGTGTCGAGGCTGAGCCGGGCCGGTTGAAAATGCAGTTCGATACCCGCGGGGCAATCGGCGCCGAGGAAACTCTCGCGGTCGTAGGTCTGGCTGCTGAAAACGATCGTGCGCATGAAATCCTCCTGAGGCATCACCTGGGCTGCATCCCCAGAGTCCACTTTAGCCGTGAAGGCGTTGACCGGCATTGCGCTGGATCAGGCACTGATCTTCGCTTGCGCGGCCAGTCGGTTGATCGCCCGTTCCAGCTCATCCAGCGCTATCGACGCTTTCGGGTCTTCCTGTTTGAGCAGGGTTTCACTGCGCTGGCAGGCTGCGCGCAATTGCGGTACGCCGCAGTAACGCGTGGCGCCATGCAGGCGATGCACGCGTTCAATCAGTGCATTCTGATCGTGGCTTTCGCGCGCGGTGCGGATGGCTTCGCGGTCGGCTTCCAGTGAGGCCAGCAGCATCGCCAGCATGTCCGCCGCCAGATCTTCTTTACCGGCAGCCAGACGCAAACCTTCCTCGTGATCAAGCACCGGCAATTCGTGATTGCCCACAGCACTTTCGCTGACTCGCTCCGGCGCCTGATTGCGCAGTGCCAGACCGGTCCATTTCAGCACCACTTGCGCCAGTTGCCGCTCGCTGATCGGTTTGGTCAGGTAGTCATCCATGCCGCTTTGCAGCAACGCACGTTTTTCGTTGGCCATGGCATGGGCGGTGAGGGCGACGATTGGCAGCGGTGTGCAATGCCGTTCGCTTTCCCACTGGCGAATGGTTTCGGTGCTCTGGCGACCGTCCATGCCCGGCATCTGCACGTCCATCAGCACCAGATCGAACGATTCGGTCTGCACCGCTTTGACCGCGGCATAACCGCTTTCCACGGCCAATACCTTGGCGCCCATGTCTTCGAGCAGTGTCTGCACCAGCAACAGGTTGGCCGGGTTGTCGTCGACGCACAGCACTTTCGGCGCGCGACTAGACAGCGGTTCGCCGGGTTCGTTACGCGGTTGCCGCGGATTGGCCAGATCCGACAGGGCGCGGCGCAGTTTGCGCGTGCAGGCCGGTTTGGCTTGCAACTGGCTGTGCGGGTTGGGCACTGACAAATGGAACAGCGTCTGCTCGGTGGTCGGGCACAGCACCAGCACTTTGCAGCCCAGGTGTTCGAGGTCCCAGATATGCTGGTTCAGGCGCTCGGGCAGCATGTCGTTACTGGTGATGCCGATCACCGCCAGATCAATCGCCTGATCGGTCTGGTGGGCGCCGGTAACGCCATTGGTCAGGCTTTCCAGTGTATTGAACGGGGTGACAACGAGCCCGCAGTCTTCCAGTTGATGCTGCAAGGCCTGACGCGCCAGTTCATGGTTTTCCAGCACGGCGACCCGGCGGCCGAGCAGCGGCGCCGAGGGCAAATCTTCGGCGTCGTCGCGGGCCTTGGGCAGGCTCAGGCTGATCCAGAATTCCGAACCTTCGCCCGGCGTGCTGTCGACGCCGATTTCGCCGCCCATCTGTTCGATCAGGCGCTTGGAAATCACCAGGCCCAGACCGGTGCCACCGGGCTGGCGCGACAGCGAATTGTCGGCCTGGCTGAAGGCCTGGAACAACGCACGCACGTCCTGATTCGACAGGCCGATGCCGGTGTCCTGAATGCTGATGCGCAGCTGCACGCTGTCTTCGTGTTCTTCTTCAAGCATTGCGCGGGCAACGATTGTGCCCTCGCGGGTGAACTTGATGGCGTTGCTGACCAGGTTGGTGAGGATCTGCTTCAGGCGCAGCGGGTCACCGACCAGCGACAGCGGCGTGTCGCGGTACACCAGACTGACCAGTTCCAGCTGCTTGGCGTGAGCGGCGGGGGCGAGAATCGTCAGGGTGTCTTGCAGCAAGTCGCGCAGGTTGAACGGAATGTGGTCGAGCACCAGTTTGCCGGCCTCGATTTTCGAGAAATCGAGAATCTCGTTGATGATCCCGAGCAGGCTGTCGGCAGACTTTTCGATGGTGCCTAAATAGTCGAGCTGGCGCGGGGTCAGTTCGCTTTTTTGCAACAGGTGGGTGAAGCCGAGAATACCGTTGAGCGGCGTGCGGATTTCGTGGCTCATGTTGGCGAGGAATTCGGATTTGATCCGGCTCGCCTCCAGCGCCTCTTTACGGGCCAGATCGAGTTCGATGTTCTGGATCTCGATGGTCTCAAGGTTCTGGCGTACGTCTTCGGTGGCTTGATCGACGCTGTGCTGCAATTCTTCCTGGGCGTTTTGCAGGGTGCCGGCCATGCGATTGATGCCCGACGCCAGTTCATCCAGCTCCTGACTGCCGAGCGGTGGCAGGCGGGTTTCCAGGTGACCGTCCTTGAGTTGCGCGACGGCCTGTTTGATCTGGCTCAGCGGCCGGTTGATGGTGCGGCCCATGCGTAACGCGAGCAGCGCCGCACCGGCAAGGCCAGCGGCGATCAACAACAGGCTGGCAAACAGGCTGCGATAACCGCGCAGCAACATGCCGTTGTGCGAGAGCTCGAGTTCAACCCAGCCGAGCAGGCGGTCGGATTCTGCCGGGATCAGTTCTCCGGCAAGGTTGCGGTGCTTGCCGAAGACCGGCATCAGGTAACGGGTTGCGTCATTGCCGCTGCGTCGTTGCAAATGCGCGCTGTTGCCGCTCGGCGCCTGATTGAGCATGGTCGGGCCGGCGTGGGCCAGTGGCGAGCGATCCGGCGCGAGAAAGGTCACCGCGCGTACGTCCGGTTGCTCAAGGGACTGAGTGGCAATGCGTTCGAGCAATTCGCCATTGCCGTGGCCCATCGCCGGCGCCACCAGCGGTGCCAGTTGCTCGGCGATCATTTCGCCACGCTGGAGCAATTGGGTTTGCAGGTCGGACTGCTGCGTCCAGGTGAAATAACCACCCAGCACCAGCGCCATCAGGCTGGTCGGCAACAAGGTCAGCAACAACACGCGACCTTTGATTCCCAGTTTCTTGAGCACGCCTATCTCCTGCATCCCGCTGATCTGTTGACTCATGCGTGCATCCGGCACGCGACATGGGCGCAGTGTAGCGATTTGCTCGCGGGCAATCTCCGGAAAAATACGGGCGTTGTCGTTCGGCGTGGCAAGGCGCGTTCGTCCGACAGTGCAACCTTGGGTTGCCCGGTGTCCGACAATCTTGAATAATCGCGCCTAACTGAGAATTACTTGCAGATACTCATGACTCCTGTTTCCGTTGGCCAGCCACGCATTCTTTCCATCGAGGACGATCCGGTCCTCGGTGCCTATGTTCATGAGCATCTGGGTCGCAGCGGCTTTCAGGTGACCTGGTGCCAGAACGGGCAGGAAGGCCTGAACATCGCCCAACGCCAGCCGTTCGACGTGGTGTTGATGGACATTCTGTTGCCGGGGCTGGACGGTCTGAACGTGCTCACCCAACTGCGCCAGAGCCATTCGACGCCGGTGTTGTTGATGTCGGCGCTTGGTGCCGAAGCTGATCGTATCAGTGGCTTTCGGCTGGGCGCCGACGATTACCTGCCCAAGCCGTTCAGCATGGCCGAACTGCATGTACGCATCGAAGCGATCCTGCGCCGGGTCGCCCTTGATCGGCGTCCTCCAGGGCTCTCGGTACCAGTGGCGACAGGCACCCTGCGCTTCGACGATGAACAGTGCGACGTGTTCTTCCGCGAGCAACCTGCCGGCCTGACCCGAAGCGAATTCCGTCTGCTGGAAACCCTCAACCGCAATGACGAGGAGGTACTGAGCAAGGCCTTCCTTTATCAGCACGTTCTGCAACGCGGCTACGCCGCTCACGATCGCAGCCTCGACATGCACATCAGCCAGATCCGCCGCAAACTCAAAGCCATCGGCTACACCGAGCGCGAAGTGCGCACCGTGTGGGGCAAGGGCTACGTGCTCAGTGGTGCTGATGAAAGTGTCTGAGTTGCCGGGGCGTCATTCGCTGTTCTGGAAACTGGCCTGTTTGCTGGTCGCGTTCTGTCTGCTGATGATCTGGCTGAGCTGGTCGTGGGGCCGTTATATGGAGGAGCGTAATCAGTTCCTCTCCGACGAGGCTCGCGGCACTTTGGCGCGTTATGCCGGTGAGGCCGAACGGGCATGGCAGCAAGGTCGGCGTGACGGCATCGATAGTTGGCTGCAGAGCATGGAATTGCGCGAGGCTGGCTGGGTCGGCGTAATTGACAGCAATTTACAGTCGCTGGGCACTGAGCCGCTGCATGATGAGGAAATCCAGCGCCTGACGTTTCTGCGCGGGCTCGATTGGCCGATTCATAAAAAGGGCCGGCCCGGGCTGCGCATACCGTTTCCCAAGGATCCTTCCGCCGGCAGTCTGGTGATCGAGTTGCCCGAGCGTTTCCTGCCGGGCAAATATCGACTGTTTTGGCGGGTGATCACCAACGGGGTGATTCCGGGGCTGTTCACCTTGCTGCTGTGCGTCGGGCTGTATCGCCTGCTGGTGGTGCCGCTGAACAATCTGCGCGAACAGGCCAATGCCTGGCGTGCCGATCAATTGAATGTGCGGCTGTCGAGCGGCATCACCCAGCGCCCGGACGAACTCGGTGAACTGGCCCGGGCGTTCGACTCGATGTCCGAACGCCTGCAAACCACCGTCGCCCTGCAACAGCAATTGCTGCGCGATCTTTCTCACGAATTGCGCACACCGCTGAGCCGCCTGCGCGTGGCCAGCGAAAGCGAACAGGGCCTGGTGCAATTGCGCGAACGCATCGGCCGTGAAGTCGACGGCATGCAACGACTGGTCGACGACACCCTGCAACTGGCGTGGCTCGACACCGAACGCTCACCATTGCCCGAAGAAGCGATCCAGATTCAGGCGCTGTGGGAGATGCTTACCGACAACGCCTGTTACGAAAGTGGCTGGCCGAGCCTGCAATTGCAGTGCTCGGTGCAGGCTTCTTGCTGGGTGCGCGGCAATCTCAATACATTGGCCCAGGCGCTGGAAAACATCCTGCGCAACGCCATTCGTCATTCGCCCGAGGGCGGGATTGTGCGGCTGGACGCCCGACGGGACGGGGATTACTGGCACCTGTGGCTGGAAGATCAGGGCGGCGGGGTGGCTGAAGCGGATTTGCAGCGGATTTTTGATCCATTCACCCGACTCGACGGCTCGCGACCGGGGGACGGTGGTTTTGGCTTGGGGCTGAGCATCGCGCGCAATGCCGTGCAGCGTCAGGGCGGAACGCTATGGGCAGAGAATAGCGGGGCGGGGTTGCGGTTGAATTTGCGGTTGCTGGCAGATGATGGCGTCGCGCCGAATGACGCTATCGCGAGCAGGCTCGCTCCTACAGTGGAGCTGGGTTCGCCCGTGATTGTATGACTAGCCCAGTTCTCCTGTAGGAGTGAGCCTGCTCGCGATGTAGTCCCTTGCAACCACAGTATCCGAAGGCGTTGAGGGAGTGCTCTGGTATTTCTGTACGACATTTCCCAAGCTGTGTTGGCGGTCATTTCAAGGTTTCTTGAGGGGTTAAGCTCCTGTTTCACCTCATCTTCAAGGAATTGCGCATGAATGCATCCAGCCTGATCGGCAGCACAGGTGGCGATCGTTTCAGTGAAGTGCTCGCACTGATCCAGAGCTCCAGACACAAGGCCATGCAGGCAGTCAATACTCACTTGATTGAACTCTATTGGCAGGTTGGTGCGCATATCAGTCGCAAGATTGAACTAGCGGAGTGGGGGGATTCGGTGGTTGAGCAATTGGCTGATCATTTGGCTCTGACGCAACCGGGATTGCGGGGATTTACCCGGCGCAATTTGTTCCGAATGCGCCAATTTTACGAGGCTTACCAAGGCTATGAGAAAGTGTCAGCACTGCTGACACAATTACCCTGGACTCATAATTTGCTCATTTTGACTCAGAGTAAGCTCCCTCAAGAGCGCGAATTTTATCTGCGGATGGCTATTCAAGAAAAATGGTCTACGCGAGAGTTAGAGCGTCAATTCAAGGGAGCTCTGTTCGAACGAAGTGTCACCGATCCAGCAAAGGCATCTGCGGCCTTGAAGCAAACTCACCCAGCAGCACTGGAGATATTCCGCGATTCCTACATCGTCGAATTTCTCGACCTCCCCGGTGCTCATGCAGAAACCGATCTGCATCAGGGATTGTTGGGGCGTCTCAAGGAATTCCTGATCGAACTGGGTCGCGACTTCTGCTTCGTCGGTTCCCAATATCCACTGCAAGTCGGCGGTCGGGATTTCTCGCTCGACTTGCTCTTCTTTCATCGAGGCCTCAATTGTCTCGTGGTCATTGAACTCAAGGTCGGGCGTTTCGAGCCGGAATACATGGGCAAGCTGGACTTCTATCTGGAGGCGCTGGATCGCGGCGAGCGCAAACCTCACGAAAATCCGGCAATCGGCGTATTGCTGTGCGCCAGCAAAGAAGACGAGGTCGTCGAGTATTCCCTTAACCGTAGTCTTTCGCCTGCGTTAATAGCGGAATACCAGACTCGATTGCCGGACAAGCAATTGCTGCAAGCCAAGCTGCATGAGTTCTACGCATTGAATGTTTCGCAAACGGACAGCGCCGAGTCATCTGCTTATTCCCATAAACCATAAGCACCGCACTTTGCGTGATATGGCCTTCGCGGGTTTGCCGGTATGATAGGCGCCCCCGCACGTCTGGATTGCGAATACGCCATGACCCTGCAGTACCCAACCATCGCCGATTGCGTCGGCAACACTCCGCTGGTGCGTTTGCAGCGCCTGCCCGGTGCTACCAGCAACACCCTATTGCTCAAGCTCGAAGGGAATAACCCGGCGGGTTCGGTCAAGGACCGTCCGGCGCTGTCGATGATCACCCGTGCCGAGTTGCGCGGGCAGATTCACGCCGGCGATACGCTGATCGAAGCGACCTCGGGTAATACCGGGATTGCGTTGGCGATGGCCGCCGCGATCAAGGGTTACAAGATGATCCTGATCATGCCCGACAACTCCAGCGCCGAGCGCAAAGCGGCGATGACCGCTTATGGTGCCGAGCTGATTCTGGTCAGTCAGGAAGAGGGCATGGAAGGCGCTCGCGATCTCGCCCAACGCATGGAGGCCGAAGGCCGTGGCAAGGTGCTGGATCAGTTCGCCAATGGCGACAATCCTGAAGCGCACTACACCACCACCGGTCCGGAGATCTGGCGTCAGACCGAGGGCACCATCACTCACTTCGTCAGCTCGATGGGTACCACCGGCACCATCATGGGCGTCTCGCGCTACTTGAAAGAGCAGAGCGACACCGTGCAGATCGTTGGTCTGCAACCGATGGAAGGCTCGGCCATTCCCGGCATTCGTCGCTGGCCAGAGGAATACCTGCCGAAGATCTATCAGGCCGATCGCGTTGATCGGATTGTCGACATGGCGCAAAGCGAGGCCGAGGACGTGACCCGTCGTCTGGCCCGCGAAGAAGGCATCTTCTGCGGCGTGTCTTCGGGCGGTGCGGTAGCAGCGATGCTGCGTCTGTCTCAAGAGGTTGAAAACGCGGTGATCGTCGCGATCATCTGCGACCGTGGCGACCGATACTTGTCGACCGGCATTTTCGACGCGCCCAACTGATGGCCAAGCAAGAGAGAGGCCTGCGCTTCCAGCCCACCGGCGGCAGCAAGGCCCCGCAAATCCCGACTGGCAAGAAACAGCGCTTGAACATCGAGCGCCTGGCCAATGACGGGCGCGGTATCGCGTTTTTTGAAGGCCGTACCTGGTTCGTCCTCGGCGCGCTTGCCGGTGAAGAGGTCGAAGCGCGCGTGCTCGGCGCCCACGGCAAAGTGGTCGAGGCGCGCACCGAACGCGTGTTCAAGGCCAGCGAACTGCGCCGCCCGACGCCGTGTCAGCACGCTGGTCGCTGTGGTGGTTGCAGCGTTCAGCACTTGCCCCACAGCGAACAGCTTGCCCTGAAACAGCGCATGCTCGCCGAGCAATTAACGAAGGTTGCCGGTGTCGAACCGCAAGAGTGGGCAGCACCGTTGACCGGCCCCGAGTTCGGCTATCGCCGTCGCGCTCGCGTCGCCGTACGCTGGGACATGAAAGCGAAGAAACTCGAAGTGGGTTTCCGCGCCGCCGGCAGTCAGGACATCGTCGGCATCAATGAATGCCCGGTGCTGGTACAGCCCTTGCAGCCGATCATGACCCGTTTGCCGGAGATGCTCCGTCGTTTGAGCAAGCCGCAAGCGTTGGGCCATGTCGAATTGTTCGCAGGTTCGTCGCTGGCGGTGTTGCTGCGACACATGGCGCCGTTGTCCGAAGCAGATCTGACGATCCTCAAGGACTTCTGCCAGTTTCATGAAGCGCAGTTGTGGTTGCACGGCGAAGACGGGCCGCAACCGGTCGATGCCACGCAGTCGCTCAGTTATCGCCTGGAGCAGTGGGATCTGGATCTGGCTTACCGGCCGGGGGATTTCATTCAGGTCAACGCGGGCGTCAACGAAGCGATGGTTGCGCAGGCACTGGACTGGCTGAAGCCGACCAGCGAAGAGCGCGTGCTGGACCTGTTCTGCGGGCTCGGCAACTTTGCTTTGCCACTGGCCAGAACGGTGCGTGAAGTGGTGGCGGTGGAGGGTGTGCAGACCATGGTCGAGCGTGCCGCCGCGAACGCCGCCAGTAACAATTTGCATAACACAAAGTTTTTTCAAGCCGATTTATCCCAGCCTTTGAGCCATGCTCAGTGGATCGGAAATGGCTTTTCTGCGGTACTCTTGGACCCACCGCGTGACGGTGCTTTCGAGGTGGTGCGCAAGCTGGCGACCCTGGGTGCCAAGCGGTTGGTGTATGTGTCGTGCAACCCTGCAACGCTGGCGCGCGACACGGTCGAATTGATCAAGCAGGGCTACCGGTTAAAACGTGCCGGGATTCTCGATATGTTTCCTCAGACGGCACATGTCGAGGCCATGGCGTTATTTGAAGCGAGCCAGGATGGCTCGTCTGATCCGTCTGGTCCGTCCGTACAGCGCTCGCTCTAGCCCCACGAGTGCAAACGGGCAACGAAGGTCAGCGATTTTGACGCATTGAATCTGCGTCGTAGGGAAGGTAAAGCAAGATGGTACAGGTGAGAGCACACCAGCCGATCAACACTGACGGCAGTATCAATCTCGAGGCTTGGCTCGATCACGCGGTCAGTGTCGATCTGGCACTGGATCGCGAAGCCTTGAAAGAAGCCTGCGAGTTTGCTCGCGAGGCCGAACAACAGTCCAATGCTGCTAAAAACCTGTGGGCAGAGGGCTCCGGGAGTTTCAGAACCGGCCTTGAGATCGCCGAGATTCTCGCCGACCTCAAGCTCGATCAGGATTCGCTGGTCGCGGCGGTCTTGTACCGTGGCGTGCGCGAAGGCCAGATCGAATTTGCGGCGGTCGGCCAGCGCTTTGGTCCGGTGGTGGCCAAACTGATCGACGGCGTGCAGCGCATGGCCGCGATCAGCGCCAGTCTCAGTCCGCGCCAGTCGATGGTCATGGGCACGCAAGGGCAGGTGGAAAACCTGCGCAAAATGCTCGTTGCCATGGTCGACGACGTGCGGGTTGCCCTGATCAAACTGGCGGAACGCACCTGCGCCATTCGTGCAGTGAAAACCGCCGACGACGAGAAGCGTAACCGTGTCGCCCGGGAAGTCTTCGACATCTATGCGCCGCTCGCGCACCGGCTCGGCATCGGTCATATCAAATGGGAACTGGAGGACTTGTCCTTCCGTTATCTCGAACCTGATCAATACAAGCAGATCGCCAAGTTGCTCCATGAGCGGCGGCTTGATCGCGAGCGTTTCATCGCCGACGTGATGACCCAGCTCAAGGATGAATTGCAGGCCACCGGCGTCGACGCCGACATCAGCGGTCGGGCCAAACACATCTATTCGATCTGGCGCAAAATGCAGCGCAAGGGTCTGGAATTCAGCCAGATCTACGACGTGCGTGCAGTGCGCGTGCTGGTGCCGGAAATGCGCGATTGCTACACCGCGCTGGGTATCGTCCACACGCTGTGGCGGCACATTCCGAAAGAATTCGACGACTACATCGCCAACCCGAAAGAGAACGGCTACCGCTCGTTGCACACGGCCGTGATCGGCCCGGAAGGCAAGGTGCTGGAAGTGCAGATCCGTACGCATTCGATGCACGAAGAAGCCGAGCTCGGCGTCTGCGCGCACTGGCGCTACAAGGGCACTGACGTCAAATCCGGTTCCAATCACTACGAAGAGAAAATCTCCTGGCTGCGTCAGGTGCTCGAGTGGCATGAAGAGCTGGGTGATATTGGTGGTCTGGCCGAACAACTGCGCGTCGATATCGAACCGGATCGGGTCTACATCTTCACGCCCGACGGTCACGCCATCGACTTGCCGAAAGGCGCAACACCGCTGGACTTCGCCTACCGCGTACACACCGAAATCGGTCACAACTGCCGTGGCGCGAAGATCAACGGGCGCATCGTGCCGCTCAACTACAGCCTGCAGACCGGTGAGCAGGTCGAGATCATCACCAGCAAACACGGCACACCAAGCCGCGACTGGCTGAACTCCAACCTCGGTTACGTCACCACGTCGCGGGCGCGGGCGAAAATTGTTCACTGGTTCAAGTTGCAGGCCCGAGACCAGAACGTCGCCGCCGGTAAAACCCTGATCGAACGCGAGCTCACACGCCTCGGCCTGCCAGCGGTAGATTTCGACAAGTTGGCCGAGAAGGCCAACATGAAAACCGCCGAAGACATGTTCGCCGCCCTCGGTGCCGGCGACCTGCGTCTGGCGCAACTGGTCAACCTGGCGCAGCAACTGGTCGAGCCGGAACGCGGTAACGAACAGCTGGAGCTGATTCCACGTAAAGCGACCGGCTACAAGCCGGGCAAGCGTGGCGACATTCAGATTCAGGGTGTCGGCAACCTGATGACGCAAATGGCCGGCTGCTGCCAGCCGTTGCCGGGCGATGCGATTGTCGGTTACATCACTCAGGGCCGTGGCGTGAGCATTCACCGCCAGGACTGCGCCTCGGTGCTGCAACTGGGCGGGCGCGAGCCAGAGCGGATCATTCAGGTCAGCTGGGGGCCGGTGCCGGTGCTCACTTATCCGGTGGACATCGTCATCCGCGCCTACGACCGTTCGGGGCTGCTGCGTGACGTCTCGCAGGTGCTGCTCAACGAGCGGATCAACGTGCTGGCGGTCAACACCCGCTCGAACAAGGAAGACAACACCGCGCTGATGTCCCTGACCATCGAGATCCCGGGGCTGGATGCACTGGGTCGGTTGCTTGGGCGGATTTCGCAGTTGCCGAACATCATCGAGACGCGGCGTAATCGCACCCCGTGACGCAATCCCCTGTAGGAGCTGCCGCAGGCTGCGATCTTTTGACTTTGATTTTGAAAAACAAGATCAAAAGATCGCAGCCTGCGGCAGCTCCTACAGAGGTATGAACGAGACTTTTATGTACAGCCTTGAAGACCTGCTCCATCTCATGAGCCGTCTGCGCGATCCGCAGTTCGGTTGCCCGTGGGACATCAAGCAAACCTACGCGACCATCGTCCCGCACACCCTCGAAGAGGCCTACGAAGTGGCCGACGCCATCGAGCGCGGCGATTTCGATCATTTGCAGGGCGAGCTCGGCGACCTGTTGTTCCAGGTCGTCTATTACAGCCAGTTGGCGCGCGAAGAAGGTCGTTTCGAGTTTGCCGGAGTTATCGACAGCATCACCCGCAAGCTGATCCGCCGTCATCCTCACGTTTTCCCTACTGGCGACCTGTACGCGCCGCTGGACGTGCCGCGTTTGAATGAAGAGCAGGTCAAGCAGCGCTGGGAAGAAATCAAGGCCGAAGAGCGTGCCGAGAAATCCGCCGCGCCGCAGCAGCTTTCATTGCTTGATGACGTACCGGCTGCGTTGCCTGCATTGTCGCGCTCAGCCAAGTTGCAGAAGCGTGCAGGGCAGGTCGGTTTCGACTGGCCGGACGCCTTGCCGGTGTTCGACAAGGTGCGTGAAGAGCTCGATGAAGTGCTCGAAGCGATGTCCGAAAACGATCCCGCAGCGGTGGCTGACGAGATCGGTGATCTGCTGTTTTCCGTGGTCAATCTGGCCCGACATCTGAAGGTTGAACCGGAAACTGCATTGCGTGGCGCCAACGGCAAGTTTGAAAGACGTTTCCGTTTTATCGAACAGGCATTGCGCGACACCCACCGTCCCATAGAAGATTGCACCCTCGAAGAGTTGGACGCCCTGTGGGGTGAAGCCAAACGTCAGGAAAAGAATTTGCCCAGCTGCGGCTGAGCAACTGCCCAAGTGAGTAAGCACCATGAGTATTTCCCTTCGCGATCAGTTGCTCAAAGCAGGCCTGGTCAACCAAAAGCAGGCCAAGCAGGTCAGCAAGGACAAGCAGAAGCAGCAGCGTCTGGTCCACAAAGGTCAGATCGAGCTGGACGACTCGCAGCAGCGCGCCGCCCAGGAAGCCATGGCCGAGAAGGTCAAGCGCGACCAGGAGCTGAACCGCCAGCAGAAAGAGAAGGCCGAAGCCAAGGAGCGCGCCGCGCAGGTTAAGCAGTTGATCGAAGTCTCGCGTCTGCCGAAGCTGACCACCGAGGACTACTACAACTTCGTTGACGATAAGAAGGTCAAGCGCCTGTCGGTCAACACGCTGATGCGCAACAAGCTCAGCAGCGGTTCGCTGGCGATCGTGCATCATGCCGGCGGCTATGAAGTGATCCCCCGTGAAGCGGCCCTGAAGATCCAGGAGCGCGATCCACAGCGCATCGTGCAACTCAACGTGCAGACCGAAGAGGTCAACGCCGAGGACGATCCGTACGCGGCCTATCAGATCCCTGACGATCTGATGTGGTAAATCGCTAAGCCTGTAACAACGACAAACCCCGCTGATCGCGGGGTTTGTCGTTTTCAATGCTGTGGTTGATTCAGGCAGATCGTAAATCCCGTTGCTGTTCTTGCACTTCCAGTTCGGCCTTGTAGTTGTGGGCGTCGATTTCGTTGTGGAACATCCCGACCAGCAAGTCTTGTTGATGCACATCCCAGATCCGGATACCGGCGGCTACGCCTTCATGGGACATGTGTGAATCGTCGCGTTCAGTTACTTTTACAGTCATCTGCTAGCTCCAAATCTCAAGTTATCTGCAGCAAGGCGTGTGCAGGACTCTTTTATAGGATTTGTTAGGCAGCTAAGTAAACGGCTTATTCGCGCAAGGTGTTGTTGCGTATTTTGCAACAGTGCTGCAGGCCGCGTAATCCGCGACATTCGGTCGCAGGGCGGTAAGTTTCATGACAGAAGTTTCATTTTCAGAACACCGCATCCCCCTGTAGGAGTGAGCCTGCTCGCGATAGCGGAGTGTCAGTCACCGACGCTGTTGGCTGATCCACCGCTATCGCGAGCAGGCTCACTCCTACACAGGGATTTGTGTCGGCCATGAGTTTTCTTCAGCCAAAAAAAACGCCCCGAACCAGTCGGGGCGTTTTTTCATGTGTGGCTCAAGCCTTGGGAATTACTTGCCTTCCCAGCGCTTCATCACCAGCGTGGCGTTGGTGCCGCCGAAGCCGAAGCTGTTGCTCATCACGGTGTTGATGGTGGCGTTTTCGCGAGTCTTGGTCAGAATCGGCATGTCAGCCACTTCCGGGTCCAGCTCGTCGATGTTGGCGGAACCGGCAATGAAGTTGCCTTCCATCATCAGCATGCAGTAGATCGCTTCGTGAACGCCGGCAGCGCCCAGGGAGTGACCGGACAGGCTCTTGGTCGAGCTGATCGCTGGAGCCTTGTCGCCGAACACTTCACGCACACCTTTCATTTCCGCGACGTCGCCGACCGGAGTCGAAGTGCCGTGGGTGTTCAGGTAGTCGATCGGGGTATCAACGGTGGACATCGCCATCTGCATGCAGCGGATCGCGCCTTCGCCACTTGGGGCAACCATGTCGTAGCCGTCGGACGTCGCGCCGTAGCCAACGATTTCCGCGTAGATCTTCGCGCCACGGGCCAGAGCGTGTTCCAGCTCTTCAACCACGACCATGCCGCCACCACCGGCGATGACGAAACCGTCACGGTCGGCGTCGTAGGCACGGGAGGCTTTTTCCGGGGTGTCGTTACGCTTGCTGGACAGGGCGCCCATCGCGTCGAACAGGAACGACTGGCTCCAATGCTCTTCTTCACCGCCACCGGCGAAAACGATGTCCTGCTTGCCCATCTGGATCTGTTCCATGGCGGTACCGATGCAGTGAGCACTGGTGGCGCAGGCAGAAGCGATGGAGTAGTTCAGGCCCTTGATCTTGAATGGCGTGGCCAGGCAAGCGGAAACGGTGCTGCTCATGGTCCGCGTTACACGGTATGGGCCAACGCGCTTCACGCCTTTCTCGCGCAGGATGTCCAGCGCTTCCATCTGGTTCAGCGTGGAAGCACCGCCGGAGCCGGCGATCAGGCCGGTACGCGGGTTGGACACTTGCTCTTCGGTCAGGCCGGAGTCAGTGATCGCGTCTTTCATCGCCAGGTAGGCGTAAGCCGCGGCGTGGCCGACGAAGCGAAAGATCTTGCGATCGATCAGCTCTTCGAGGGGAAGGTCAATGGAGCCGGAAACCTGGCTACGCAGACCCATTTCGGCATATTCCGGGTTGAACCGGATGCCAGGGCGGCTTGCACGCAGGTTAGCGGAGACGGTCTCTTTGTCATTGCCCAGGCAAGAAACGATACCCAGACCAGTGATAACGACGCGGCGCATGCGGATAACCCTTAGAAGTTTTCAGTGGAGGTAAACACGCCGACCCGGAGGCCTTCGGCGGTGTAGATTTCGCGACCGTCCACAGAGACCGAACCGTCAGCGATTGCCAGGTTCAGCTTGCCCTTGAGGACGCGCTTGATTTGAATGTTATAGGTGACTTTCTTGGCGGTCGGCAGAACCTGGCCGAAGAATTTCACTTCGCCCGAACCCAGCGCACGGCCACGGCCCGGCAGACCTTGCCAGCCCAGGAAGAAGCCAACCAGTTGCCACATGGCGTCAAGGCCCAGGCAGCCCGGCATCACCGGATCGCCCTCGAAGTGGCAAGCGAAGAACCACAGGTCAGGGGTGATATCCAGCTCGGCGACCAATTCACCTTTGCCGTACTTGCCGCCTTCTTCGCTGATATGGGTGATGCGATCCACCATCAGCATGTTCGGGGCGGGCAGTTGCGCGTTACCTGGGCCGAACAGCTCACCGCGACTGCAGCGCAGCAGGTCTTCCCGAGTAAAGGCGTTTTGTTTGGTCATGCGAGCTCCTCAATAATCCCATGCGGCAGGTGGGGCAAATCTTCCCGACCGTTCGAAGCATTCATGCCTCGAACCGGCAGCCTACTCATAGACTATTGCGTTGTGGTGAAAGTCACAGCACCAAGGACATGAATGTACACTTGTGCACTGAAATTTTTAATCAAGCCTCTTTTGAGGCTCGTTCGGGTGCCTAAGACTGCCGCACTTTCGCTTTTCATGCCAGTCGCAGATGGTCGAAAAGCCGACACTAAGACACCCACCGCTGCAGAATCTGCTGCAGATCATTACGTTTGAACGGCTTGGCCAGATAATCGTTCATCCCCGCCGACAGACAGGTTTCCCGGTCGCCCTGCAAGGCATTGGCGGTCAGCGCGATGATCGGCACGTTGCCGCGTCCGGGCAGGCGGCGGATCTGCCGGGTCGCTTCATAGCCATCGATGATCGGCAGACGACAGTCCATCAGAATCACTTCGAACTCACTGCCCTCGACACTACGCACCGCCTGCACGCCATCGGTGGCGACACTGACAGTAAAGCCCAGACTGCGCAGCATCGCTTCAATAACCGTCTGATTGACCGGATTGTCTTCGACCAACAACACATGGCGCCCTTCACCATCGCCGCTGCCATTGAGCACCCGCGGCGCAGCCAATGGTGGCAATGCCTGCTTATATAGAGCCAGCGGAATTTCCAGGGTGAACACCGACCCAAGACCTTCCTCACTCTGCGCTCTTAATGTACCGCCCATGCGTTCGGCGAGTGTGCGGGCGATCGGCAGGCCCAGACCGGTGCCGCCGTAGCGTCGCGAAATCGAGCTGTCAGCCTGCTGGAACGCATTGAACATCAGCTCCAGGTGCTCGGACGAAATACCGATGCCACTGTCGCGCACCGAGCAGGTGAACCACAGCAATTCGTGATCCAGCGACTGCCACTGCGCCTCGATACTGACCCGGCCCTGTTCAGTGAACTTCAAGGCATTGCCGACCAGATTGACCAGAATCTGCCGGATGCGCGTCGGATCGCCCTGCACCTGCAGGCCGCGCATGTCTTCGGGAATCCGCAGGTTCAGCGCCAAGCCACGTTGCACTGCGCTGTGCTGGAACGACTGGGCGCACGCGCCGATCAGTTCGGCGAGGTTGAACGGAATATGTTCCAGCTCAAGCTCCGAACGCTCGATGCGTGAGAAGTCGAGGATGTCGTTGATCACCTTGAGCAAGTGTTCAGTGGACTCCGAGGCGAGCGCGGCGTACTCGATCTGCTCCTCGGTCATCTCGGTGGTTTCTAGCAATTGCAGCATGCCCAGCACGCCATTCATGGGCGTGCGCAGTTCATGGCTCATCATCGCCAGGAAGTCGGATTTGGCGTTGTTGGCTTTTTCCGCTTCCTCGCGAGTCTGGATCAGTTGCGCCATCGCCTGATGCTGTTCACGACTGGCCTGTTCCAGCGCCTGAGCGAGATTGTTGATGTGCTGCGACAGTGCGCCCAGTTCGGTGTCATCGACGATCGGCAGCGGGGTTTTAAAGTCGCCATCCTGGATCGCCTTGACCGCGTCGCCGATATTGCGAATCGGCTGCGACAGGCTGCCGGCCAGACGCCGCGCCAGGACAAACGTGAAGAGCAGGGCGAACAGCGCCAGAATCCCGGCCTTGAGCAGAATTTCCTGCTGGCGCTGACTGAAGGCATCGTTGGACAGACCAACGATCACTCGCCCCAGATAGTCCTCGCTGGCCGCGCCGCTGCTGACTTTGGCGTCCTGGAAAAAATCATTGTTCAGGGCAATTCGTTGCAGCCGTACCGGCGCCTGAAACACTTCGACCTGATGCGGACGACTGTGGGCATCCGCCGGTTGTTCGACATACACCAGAATCCGGTTGGCGCTGTCCTGTACTTCAAGGAAGCGCACGTTGGGCGTTGCCAGCGTCGCCTTGAGCAGACTTTCCAACACGTCGTTGTTGCCGGATATCACCCCGTATTCGGTGGCGGGCGCCAGTTGGTTGGCGATCAGTTGACCGGTGTGGTTGAGCTCCTGGCGCAAATCCTGAATGCGCACAAAGGTGAAGAAACTGATCAACAACAAGGTCAGCAACAGCGCCGGGCCCAGGCTGATCAGCTGAGTGCGGGTGTTGATATCCCAACGACGACGAAAATTCATGGGCGGCTTTCTCCTTCAGCCAACGCGCTGGCGACAGACGCTTCATTCAGCGGTTCGATACCCAAGGAACGAGCGACCTGGGCATTACTTGAGACCTTGAAGCGTTCGGGATAGAGCGATCGCGGCCAATGGATCGGCGGCTGGTCGAGCAACCGGTCGAGAACGCTCAGCCAATCGCTCTGGTCGCTGTAAGTGCTGGCCAGGCTGCCGGCGCGCACGAACGCAGCGTTTGGCCCGACCAGCGCCATTTGCCGGGAATAGCTGCTGAGCAGCAGATTTTTCGCGGTCTTCGGGTTGTACAGATCGGGGTCATCCAGGCCCAGCAGCACGTCGCTGTTTTTCAGCACGGCTTGCAGGGGGCGGCTGTCGTGAGTGTTGTCCCAGCGCTGGCTGACCACTTGCAGATTCAGCGGCTCGGCAGCCAGAAGCAGCTCTTTGAGGAGGAACTCGCTGTGTTCATCGAACAACACGCCAATCCTGCTCGCCTGAGGCAGGATGTGGCGGATCAACTGCAACTGTCGGCTCAGCGGCGGATCACTCCAGAGCAAACTCAGGTGCGCCGGTTGCGCGGCGCCGAGGCGTTGTCGGGCTTGCAGACGACTGATGCGCAACACCAGCGTCGCCGGGCCTTGAGGTTCTTGCAGGCGCCAGTCGAGGCTCGGCAGGTCGAGCAGAATCAGGCGCAGGCTGGCCGGCAATTTGCCTGGCGCAGGCAGACTGGCCAAGGGCTGGAAACGCACGTTGTCGGTGGGACGCAATTCACTCAGCGCCTGGACGAACGCCTGCACGCCGGGGCTTTCTTCGGCGCCGGTCAACAAAATGTCGGCGGCTTGCACCGCCACGCCGTGCAACCACACGGTCACAAACAGGCAAAGTCCGGCCAGCCAATGGCCGAGGGTCGGCGCCTTCCTTGACAGACCGTGGCGCATCCTAGAACTCCAGCTCGGCGCTGACATACATCACGCGGCGTTCGTCGTAATTGTTGTCGACGAAGGTGGTCGGCTCGTGATCGAGGCGCTGCTGCAGCACGCCCGCCAGTTCCAGTTGGGCCTTGCCCAGCGTGATGCGTTTGGCGATTCGCGTGTCGACGCGCTCGAAGCGATAGCCGTTGAGCGCGTTGTCGCCGTAATAGAAGAGGGCGCTGTTCCAGCCGTGACCCCAATCGCGCAGCCATCCGGCAGAACCGCTGTGACTGGCGGTGAATTGCTGATCCAGCGGATTGCTCGCCTCGGCGTCGACGTAAGCGTAAGTGAAGCGCAAGCGGTCGACCGTGTTAACGCGCCAGTCGAGTTGGGTTTCGGTGCCGCGAAAACGTGAGCTGTTGGCGTTGCTGGCGATGTACTGATTGTTGCGCAGCGGTTCGCTGATCATCCCGGTGATCTCGTCGTAGAACAGTTTGACGTCGACCGCCAGGCCCCATTCGGCAAAGTAGCCGTTGTAGCCCAGCTCTCGCGAGCGCATGTGTTCCTGGTCGAGATCGCCGGGGCCGCGGGTCTTGACGAAGTAGCGCGCCGAAGATTTGCCGTACGCCGAAGGTCGCAGTTTGCTGACCTGATAGCTCCAGTTGACGTTGTTCTCGAACATGTCCGGCGAGCGAATCGCCTCCGAGTACACCGCACGCAGGCCGTGACGCGGGTTGATCAAGTAATTGATCGCGAAGCGTGGGGTCAGCGAACTGCCGATCAGTTGCGTGTCCTCGAACATCGCGCCGCCCTGCAACAGCCAGTGTTCAGTGGCGCGCCACTCCAATTGGCCGAACGCCCGCCACGTAGTGTCGTCCAGCGTGCCGTTGAAGTAGGTCTCGGAATTGGCGCGGTCGTAACGATAGTTCAGGCCGCTGACCAGACGCAGGCTGTCGGACAAACTGAGGGTGTCTTGCAGTTCGAGGTCGTAGCGCGACTCGCGCGCGCTCTGGTCGATGTCGCCGCACAGGGTCTGACTGGCGCCGTTGCGCCACTGATCGAGCACTTGGTTGGCCAGAGCCATTTCCTGCGGCGTACCAGGTTCCGCGCCTGGACCGGTGAAGCGCGTGATGTTGCGCGCTAAACGTTCGGTGTAATTCGGGTTGAGCTGCCACAGCTGTGTCAGCTCCGGGCTGAACGACACCTCGGCATCACAGGCGCGCCATACCTGCTGACGATCCCAGTGCTGCGCCGAGCCTTGTATATAAAGACTGTGCTCGGGATTGATGTCGAGATTCCAGCGCACTGAACCGGCATAGTCCTTGGCCACCACGTCGGAATTGTTGCCGCTGTCAGTAATCCCCGAGAACACCGGGCGGTAGGTATAAGGCCGTTGATTGCTGCCGTCCTTCGCGTTGACCTGCCAGTCGAGGCTCTGGTTGTCAGTCAGCATGTGGCTGACCGCAAGGCTGAAGCGGTTCAAGCGGCGGCTGTCACGGTAATCGGCGCCCGTGCGATCGCTGTCGAAACCGTCATCCTCCTGGCCGGACAGCGACAGACGCAGATCACCGCCATTCCATCCGGTGCCCTGGCTGGCATAAAAATCGTTGATGCCGCGCTGGCCTCGGGTGATTTTCAGCCGTGTGCCGTGGCTGTCTGCCGGATTGCGGGTGATGATATTGACCACCGCCATCAGCGCGTTGGCGCCGTAGCTGACCGTGTTAGGGCCGCGAAAGACTTCGATGCGCTCGATGTCCTCCATGGCCACCGGCATATCGCTCCAGTCCACCGTGGCCAGACCTGCGCGGTACACCGAGCGGCCGTCGATCAATACCTGCATGCGCCGCGCTTCGGTGGCGTTGGTGCCGTGGTAATTGACCGCCGCCTGATTGCCGCTGATGTTGCCGACCATCATGCCCGGCACCAGCCGCAGCAGTTCGCTGATGTCGCGGGCGCCGCTGGCGCTGATCAATTCGCTGTCGAGTACGGTCATGCTCCCCGGCACTTCCGCCGGCGTCTGTTTCAGCCGAGTGGCTGTCAGTACCTGCGGCAGCGCCTGGCTGTCCATGAACAGGTCGTCCGCCAGCAATACCGGGCTGAACAACAGCGCCAGCAGCAGGGAAGAACGCGGTGGGGGAGGAGCAAAAAACACGACGCAGCCTATCGAGCGAAGAATTGGCGCGCATGTTAACCGAGGACAGCGACTTTTCTAATCACGTTGCAGGCATTTTCCTAGGTTTTATTGGTCTTCTTCCTACAAGTGTCGGTAATTGACGCAGGGGCTGGCCGCGACCGGGTCGCCCCGTATAATGCCGGCATCGCCACTGGTATGGATTAACGGATTGCATATGACTGAGCAGCGCCCGATTGCGGTCCTGGGAGGCGGAAGTTTTGGTACCGCCGTGGCCAACCTTCTGGCCGAGAACGGCCATCAAGTCTTGCAGTGGATGCGTGACCCCGAGCAGGCCGAGGCCATCCGGGTCAACCGCGAAAACCCGCGTTACCTCAAAGGCATCAAGATTCTGCCGGGCGTGACTGCGGTCACCGACTTGCAGCACACCCTCGACGCCTGCGACTTGTGCTTTGTCGCGCTGCCGTCCAGCGCACTGCGCGCAGTGCTCGCCGCGCACGCCGAGCGTCTGAGCGGCAAGATGCTGGTCAGCCTGACCAAAGGTATCGAAGCCCACACCTTCAAGCTGATGAGCCAGATCCTCGAAGAGATCGCCCCGCAGGCGCGCATCGGCGTGTTGTCCGGGCCGAATCTGGCGCGGGAAATCGCCGAGCACGCGCTGACGGCAACGGTGGTCGCCAGTGAAGACGAAGAACTGTGCAAACAGGTGCAAGCCGCGCTGCATGGCCGCACATTTCGTGTTTATGCCAGCGCCGACCGTTTCGGCGTCGAACTGGGCGGGGCGTTGAAAAACGTTTACGCGATTATCGCCGGCATGGCGGTGGCCCTGGAAATGGGCGAGAACACCAAGAGCATGCTGATCACCCGCGCCTTGGCCGAGATGACCCGGTTTGCGGTGAATCAGGGCGCAAACCCCATGACTTTCCTTGGTCTGGCGGGTGTTGGCGATCTGATCGTCACGTGCTCGTCGCCGAAAAGCCGCAACTATCAGGTCGGATTCGCCCTCGGCCAGGGCCTGAGCCTTGAGGAAGCGGTGTCGCGCCTCGGTGAAGTCGCCGAAGGGGTCAATACCCTGAAAGTGCTGAAAGCCAAGTCCCAGGAAGTCGGCGTCTACATGCCGCTGGTCGCCGGCTTGCACGCGATCCTGTTCGAGGGGCGCACGCTGGAACAGGTCATCGAGCTGTTGATGCGCGCCGAGCCGAAAACCGACGTCGACTTTATTTCCACCAGTGGTTTCAACTGACTGCTGTTATTCACGGGTAGGGGAGCTGAACATGAACGAATCAAAATCCGAAGCCAGGTACGAATCCATCCTCCTGCGGGTGTTGTGGATGATCGTCTACCTGCTGGTCTGGCAAGTGGCGCAGTTTATTCTCGGCGCGGTGGTGCTGGTGCAACTGATCTATCGTTTGATCTATGGCGCACCGAGCGCCAGCCTGATGAACTTCGGCGACAGTCTGAGCCAGTTTCTGGCGCAGATCGGCCGCTTCGGCAGTTTTCACAGCGACCAGAAGCCTTGGCCGTTTGCCGACTGGCCAGCGCCGCGTACGCCGGAAGGTGAGGCGCCACATGCCGTGCCGCCAGCACCGCATCCGGTTCGCGATGAGGAACCCAAGCTATGAAACTCTGGGTATTGCGTCACGGTGAGGCCGTGCCTTATGGCTCGTGCCCCGACTCCGAACGGGAACTGACCGAGCACGGTCGCAAGGAAGCCTTGAGCAGCGCGGCCCGATTGATCGGTCAGCCGCTGACGGCGATCTACGCCAGCCCCTACCTGCGCGCGCAACAGACCGCGCAGATTGTCCGCGAGGCGCTGGGCTTCGAACCCGAGATCCGCACGGTCGAGTGGCTGACGCCGGAGGTCGATCCGGACAAGGTCACCGATCAGCTGGTTTCGGTGAGCAATGTGCTGCTGGTCAGCCACAACCCGCTGGTGGGCAATTTGCTCAGCTATCTGCAGCATGGCGCCGGGTATCCGCCGGAGAAAGTCAGCACGGCGGGGTTGGCCGAGCTGGAGAGTGCTGAACTGCTGATCGGCTCGATGACCCTCAACAGCCTCAAGCATCCTTAAAGCAAAAGATCGCAGCCTTCGGCAGCTCCTACATGAGAATGCGATCCCATGTAGGAGCTGCCGAAGGCTGCGATCTTTTGATCTTGTTTCTTTTAGTAAAAATTCCAACCAAGCACTTGCTTGGTTGACTACGCTTGCTCCAGACCTAAAAAAACAGGAGCGAGTCGCATGTCTGCCGCATTCCGTTTGCCGCTGGACGTGTTTTACGAACGTGAAGCCCGGCATCCGCGCCAGCGCTTTCTTGTGCAGCCCATTGGTGGTGGCCAGGTCGACACGCTGACCTGGGCCGACGTCGGCCATCAGGCCCGCTGCGCCGCACACTGGCTGCGTGCACGGGAGTTGCCGCAAGGCAGCCACATCGCCCTGATCTCGAAAAATTGCGCGCACTGGATCATTGCCGATCTGGCCATCTGGATGGCCGGGCACGTGTCAGTGCCGCTGTATCCCAACCTGACGGCCGACTCCGTCGCTCAAGTGCTCAAACACTCGGAGAGTGTGCTGGCGTTTATCGGCAAACTCGATGACTGGCCGAGCATGTCGACAGGCGTGCCGGCGGGCTTGCCGACCATCAGCCTGCCGCTGCATCCGCCTGGCGATTTCGATTTCAGCTGGGCCGATTTGCAAAGCAGTTCGCCGATTCAGGACGATCCGCGTCCCGCCGCCGAGCAACTGGCGACCATCATCTACACCTCCGGCACCACTGGCCTGCCCAAAGGCGTGATGCACAGTTTTGCCAATCTGGGATTTGCCACCAGCCGGGGCACGCAGCTGTTCGGGCTCAACGAGAGCGATCGGCTGCTGTCGTACCTGCCGTTGTGCCATGTTGCGGAACGCATGTTCGTTGAAATGGCCTCGATCTATACCGGGCAGACAGTGTTCTTTGCCGAAAGCCTCGACACCTTCATCACCGATCTCAAGCGGGCGCGGCCGACGGCGATGTTCGGGGTGCCGCGGATCTGGACCAAATTCCAGATGGGCGTCTACAGCAAGATCCCGGCGAAGCGTCTGGATTTGCTGCTCGGTCTGCCCTTCATCGGCAAGCGTGTGGGGCATAAAGTGCTGGCGGGCCTGGGGCTGGACGCCTTGCGCGTGGCGCTTTCCGGTGCAGCACCAGTGCCGCAGACATTGCTCGCCTGGTATCAGAAACTCGGCCTCGATGTGCTGGAGGTCTACGGCATGACCGAGGGTTGCGGTTACTCGCACATCTGTTTGCCCGGCGAATACAAACAGGGCTGGATCGGCAAACCGTGCCCGGACGTCGAGGTGCGCATCGATGAATCCGGCGAGGTGCAGGTGCGCAGTCAGGCGAACATGCTCGGTTATTTCAAGGAACCGCAGAAAACCGCCGAGACCCTGACTGCAGACGGCTTTCTGCGCACCGGCGACAAGGGCGAACAGGATGCCGAAGGGCGCTTGCGCCTGACCGGGCGACTGAAGGAAATCTTCAAGACCAGCAAAGGCAAATACGTCGCCCCGGCGCCGATCGAAAACCGTTTGGCCGTGCACTCGCGCATCGAACAGGTGTGTGTGGTCGGTGATGGTTTGAGCGCGCCGCTGGGGTTGTGTGTGCTCTCGAGCGTCAATCAGGAAGAGCCTCGCGCGAGCCTGCATTCGAGCCTGGAAAAACTGCTGGAGGAGGTCAACGCCGTGCTCGACAAGCACGAGCGTCTGCGCCGGCTGGTGGTGGTCAAGGACAGCTGGGCGGTGGAAAACGGCTTCCTTACGCCGACCCTTAAAATCAAACGCAACGTCATTGAAGACACCTACGGCGCCCGTTTCGAAGAATGGAGCGCGCGCAGCGAGGCGGTGCTGTGGCAGGATTGAGCGACGACTAAAACAATAAAGGAAGTCAGCGATGAGCTTGTGGCGTACCACTCCCAACATCGAGCAGTTGAACGCGATCCAGAAAAACACCATCGGCGAAGTGCTCGACATCCGTTTCGAAGCGTTCGACGAGGAGTCGCTGACCGCGAGCATGGTCATCGACCACCGCACTCATCAGCCTTATGGCTTGCTGCACGGCGGCGCTTCGGTGGTGCTGGCGGAAACCGTCGGCTCGATGGCCAGTTATCTGTGCATCGATGCCAGCAAGTTTTATTGCGTGGGGCTCGAGATCAACGCCAACCATTTGCGCGGCCTGCGCAGTGGCCGGGTGACAGCGGTGGCCAAGCCGATTCACATCGGCCGTACCACGCATGTCTGGGATATCCGCCTGACCAGCGATGAAGGCAAGGCCAGTTGTGTGTCGCGGTTGACCATGGCGGTTGTGCCACTGGGGCAACAACCGCCGGCTCGATGAGGATCATGCGATTGAGTCGTCACATGTGCCGTCTAAAAGTGCAGATTTGATCGCGAGTATTTGCGTTGACCGGGCGCCGTTTCGCTGACGATGTAGAACACCTCTGTGGCGGCGGGGTCGTAGGCCTGATTGCTGGACATCGGCACCTCCTCCAGTTCGATGCCGCTGCCGACAGTGTTATTTTCCACATCCCAACGGGTCTGGCCCAGATCTGCGCTCAAGCCGGGAGTCGCAGTGGTGACAAATGTCGAGCGCAAGTCGCCAATCCCATTGGCGACCGCTCGACTGACTGCTGCCTGAGCATTGGCGTCCAATTTGTCAAAACCCGGTATTTGTGCGACCGCCAGGTTGGCCAGTTGACCCAGTGAGGAAAAGAAATGCCGGCTGCTGTACCCGACGACGGCTTTGGCCTTGTCGAGTGTCGGCCCGCTGCCTGTCGAGGGTTTGGTGGGCGTTCCCAAAAGGCCCCTTGCCGCGGAGGCTCCAGCTGCGCCGACGGCCGTCGCCGTGGCGGCGACCAAGGTTGATTGCAAGGCTTGTCCCGCAGGCTCGGCGCCAAACAACAGCGAGCCAGCATAGCCCAAGGCGCCACCCGCAGCACCCACGGCGCCCATGCTAGCGGCCCCGGTGCTGAAATCGGCACGGCCGACGGAGGGATTGCTCGGGCCGGCGTTGGCGAGAAATTGTGAAGACAGTTCGCGAAACACAGTCCCGAATGCGCTGCCGATTTGCGCGGCTGCAGCGGTATTGCCTAATGGGTCGAGAGCGCCGAGCAAAGAGGGGGCTGCCCCCAGTGCTGCGCCAAGAACAGTTCCGCCGACTTTAGCTAAAAAAGGTGCCATGCTGCCGGGATCATCGAAAGACAAGCGCGACTGTGCCCAGTTAGTGCTGGCGTACCCACTGATCGCTCCGGTGATGCCGCCCGCGATTGCACCGGCAATAGTTACTCCCGCGCCAAGGGGAGAGAGCGTTCCGGTGACGGTATATTGCGCACCGGCGGCAAGCAGGGCGCTGGGCAGTTCTCGGCCCGCGGTTGCTGCAGCCGCCTTGACCGTGTCGGAACCGGCGAGGCCTTGCAGGTCGACGAATCTGACCGGATTGCCGCGCACCATCGCAAACAGGTTCAGGCCATCGCCAATGCCTGCCGGGTCCGGGCTGAGCCAGCGCATCCACCAGTGGGCGTAAAAGCGTTGGCCGTAGTAATACAGGCCGGTAGCGTCGCGCTCTTGTCCTGAGTAACGCCGCGTCTTGTAGCTGGCCTGCACTTTGTCCTGACCGGCCCACCATGACGTGCCGCCATAAGGGAAATACTCTTCCTCGCTGATCAGTGCGGCGTCTTTGTCGAGCGTCAGCTGGCTGGAGCCCAGATGATTGCTGAGGCTGTAGTGAAACTGGTCGGCACCGTGGCCGCCGTTAGTCCAGTGGAGTACCTGCACGGAGCAGCGCCCAGCCTGTACGCAGATCACCTCCAGCGTTTCTTGCGGTGTCGTGCGGATTTCCAGTCCCGGCAAGTATCGGGTTTCGTGGGTTCGCGTGGTGACGCCGTTGTGGACCAGGCGAATTTTGCGTTGGCGTTGCCCGGCGACATCGTAGATGTAGCGTTCAAAATCGTTCGCCGCCTCCTTGCGCACGACCTGGTCAACCTGGCGCAGCCGCTGGTCGAGGCTCCAGCTCAGGTTCTGGCCGGCAAGCAGTTGATGCTGTTTGCCGCAGGCATCGAAACCGGCGGCGATTTCACTCTCGTCGGGCAGGCTGCCATCATCCTTTTGTGTCAGGCCCCGATTGCTGTACCTGGAAATCGCCATGCGCTGGGTCCAGCCCTGGCTGGCTGCGCCATGAATCAGTAGGGTCAGGTTGCCGCCAGCATCATAGGTGTATGTCTGTCGGTAATTTTCCAGTTGTCCGGGATCGGAGGGGGAGGTGAATACCGGTTCATGCGGGCCGTTGCGGGTGTTGATTCGCTGGCGACCGGTAGCCTCGATCAACTGATAAAGACTGTTGTAGGTAAACTCGCTGACGGGTTCGATCCTCTGGTTGCGAAAATAATAAGTGCGCTGAGCCGTGTCCTCGATCCGGAGAATATTGCCCACCTGATCGTATTGGTACAGCAGACGTTGCAGTGGCGGCTGACCGGGCAGGCCCGCGCGGATTTCCAGAAGCCGGCCGTCCCGCGTGTCGTACAGGTTTTCGCTGGTCACGCCATTGCCGGCAGTCTGTCGCAGGATCTGATTACCGGCGCTGTACTGAATGCCGTGCAATAGCGGTGCAGCATTCGAATCCCCGGCCTGTTGCAGTCGAACACTACTGAGCTGACCTGCGACGTTCAGATCGGAAAACTGCACATTACCTTTCGCATCTTCCACGCAGAGCGTGTTGCCTATGGCGTTGAAGGCTGTGCGCGTTATGGCTCCGCTGCCGGGTTCGTGGAGCAGGTCTCTCTCGGCCTCGGCAACCGGCCAGTGCGGCTCATCCAGAGTTTCAAGAAAGTATCGGGTCTGGGAAGCGACGCCGCCCGTCAGTGCGTAGCTTGAAAAAAGTATTGAGCCAGCACTGTCGTCAATACGAACCACTCTGCCGCATTGATTGTGCGAGGCGAACGGCGCGGCGTTGTCGCCGTACGTGTAAAACGCACTGTTTCTTGCCGGCCCGCCATGAGCCAGTTCGATCCTTTTGACCGGGCGCAACATGAGGTCATATTCGGTTCGGACCTCAGTCAACAGGCTGTCCCAGCCGACAACCGTCTCTTTGGCTAACCCTGGCAATATCAGACGACTGCCCGCATCCACGCTGTCGCTGCGCAGAGCCACACCCGTCAGTCCGTGGATGGTTTGCAGGTTGGGTCGGGCGTCTGGTTCAGTCTTCAACAGTTCGTGCAGGCGGGGATCAAGGCTGACCGTCGGGCGACCTGCGGCATCATAGGTTTGTCGGTAAATCCGCGGTTGCGCCTCGGCGCCGGGGACTTCGCGGCAGTAGGACACCGAGGCGATGTCGAGTCCGCGAGGATCCCGTACAGAAACTGTTGGCGTTTTGGCATGCATGGTGGCGCCCCCGAGAACGCTGTGAACTGTCAGCATTCATCCGCCTTTGCCGGACGCTCGTCAACTGTCAGAACTAACAGGTAAGGGCTGTTTTTCGACGATATTTTCGGATTGTTTTCATCGATGAAACGACGCTGTCATCATTCCTGGCAGTTACGGTCATTGCTGTAGCCTCCGGTCTTGCGGACAATCAACGCCACGTTTCCCGCTCATGGATTTGCCAGCATGTCGCAACCTATCTTTTTCGCCCACGCCAACGGGTTTCCTTCGGGCACCTACGGCAAGTTGTTCGCGGCGCTGGCGCCCGAGTATCGGGTCGCGCATCTGGAGCAGCATGCTCATGACCCGCGTTTCCCGGCAGATGACAACTGGTACAACCTTGTCGACGAATTGATCCACCATTTGCAGCAGCAAGACCAGCCAGTGTGGGGCGTCGGCCACTCCTTTGGCGGTGTGCTGCACCTGCATGCGGCGTTGCGTTGCCCTGAGTTGTATCGCGGTGTGGTGATGCTCGATTCGCCGGTGCTGACCCGCACCGACCAATGGGTGATCCGCGCCGCCAAGCGCTTCGGCTTCATCGACAGACTGACCCCGGCCGGCCGCACCCTTGGCCGACGTGAAGAATTTACCGACCTCGCCAGCGCGCGCAGCTATTTCGCCGGCAAGAGCCTGTTTCGCGGGTTCGACCCGGAATGCTTCGATGCCTACCTGCAGCATGGCTTGCACCAGGTGGGCGACAAACTGCGCCTGCGCTTCGACCCGGCCACCGAAATCAGCATTTATCGCGGCGTGCCGCACACCAGCCCCGGCCGCACCCGCCAGTTGCAAGTGCCGCTGGCGGTGGTGCGTGGGCACACCAGCCGTGTGGTCATGCGTCATCACACGCGCTTCGTTTCGCGTCTTGCCCAAGGTGAAGCGCTGAGCATGCCCGGTGGCCATATGTTTCCCCTGGAGCGTCCGCAAGACACCGCACGGCTGTTGAAGAATCTGTTTACGCGCTGGGAAAACCCCCTGGACAAGGATTGCGCATGACCCCGACCTTCGAAGAAGTGCGCCTGAGCCTGCCGCATATCGAGTTGGCAGCGCATTTGTTCGGCCCCGAAGACGGTGTGCCGGTGATTGCCTTGCATGGCTGGCTCGACAACGCCAACAGCTTTGCCCGTCTCGCGCCGAAGCTCAAAGGCCTGCGCATTATCGCGCTGGACATGGCTGGACACGGGCATTCCGGGCATCGGCCGCACGGCGCCGGGTATGCGCTGTGGGACTACGCCCATGACGTATTGCAAGTCGCCGAGCAACTGGGCTGGAAGCGTTTCGGCCTGCTCGGGCATTCCATGGGCGCGATTGTTTCCATGGTGCTGGCGGGATCGTTGCCGGATCGGATCACTCATCTGGCGTTGATCGATGGGGTGATTCCTCCTACAGACAAGGGCGAAAACGCTGCCGAGCGCATGGGCATGGCCCTGCAAGCGCAACTGGATCTGCGCGACAAGCGCAAACCGGTCTACAACACCCTCGACCGTGCCATCGAGGCGCGGATGAAAGGCCTGGTCGCGGTCAGTCGGGAGGCCGCAGAGTTGCTGGCCCAGCGCGGCTTGATGCCGGTACCCGGCGGTTACACCTGGCGCACCGACAATCGCCTGACCCTGCCATCGCCACTGCGCCTGACTCAGGAGCAGGCGATGGCCTTCGTCCAGCGCATCGGTTGCCCGGCGCAATTGGTGGTCGCGGCGGACGGCATGCTGGCCAAGCATCCTGAGCTGCTGGAGCGTCTACCCTTTAGCCGGGAACAGCTGCCCGGCGGGCACCATTTGCACCTGAACGACGAGGCCGGTGCGGATCTTGTCGCAGACTGTTTCAATCGGTTCTTCGCCATTCCTTGACTTGCACCGGGCAACTGTCGAGGCTGGGCGGGTTGAAATGGGAGACAACCACGATGGATTTCTATACCGCTACGACCCCGATCCGCCAAGCCATGCCGATCCGATGAGCCTGACTATGCGGTCACTCAGTCTGTTGGCGCTGTGCTGCTTCAGTTCCATTTCGTTCGCCGCCGATGTGCCGGGCAGTCAGGATCTGCAGATCGTGCCGCGACTGGCCGACGCGCAAATCGTCGACTATCGCGCTCCGGCAGAGCAGGAGCGGATTTACCCCTTGGGCTCGATCCGCAAGATCAGCGGCCAGTTGCGCTTTGACGGCCAGGTCACTGCCCGTGGCCAGACGACCTCGGTCACTTACGAGTTGCCACCCGAACACGCCGCCACCGAAGCCTTCACCGCCGCCCGCGAAGCCCTGCAAAAGCAGGACGCCGAGTTGCTGTTCTGGTGCCAGGCCCGCGACTGCGGCGAAAGCAGCCTGTGGGCCAACGAGGTGTTCGGCAATGCCAAGCTGTACGGTGCCGACGAACAACAGGCGTATTTGTTGCTGAGGCTGGCCGCACCGCGGGACAACACGCTGGTGGCGCTCTACAGCATCACGCGGGGCAATCGCAAAGCCTATCTGCATGTCGAACAGTTCGAAGCGGCTGCGCCGCTGGGCGAGTTGCTGCCGACGTCGGCGACCCTGCTGCGCCAGCTCAAGAGCACGGGTGAGCTGGATTTCCCCAAACTCGTGAATGACCCGGATGACACCTGGTTGCGCCTGATTTCTCGTGGACTGAATCTCGATACCACGCAGCGGGTGACAGTGTCGGGGCCCAAAGCCGAGGCCTGGCGCCAGGCATTGATCAATCAGGGCGTGCGCGCGGCGCGGATGGAAACCGGCAAGGTCGATGGCACAGGTTTGCGCATTGATCTGTTGCGATAAGCTGCATCGGGCGGGCACGCGCAGCATGTTCGCCTACTCTTTGCCTGACTGACTTTTTCGAGACCTTACATGCTCAATAACGATCGACTGCTGGTGCAGATCCTGCTGCTGGTGTTGTTTGGCGCCAGCCTGTGGGTGATGGCGCCGTTCTGGTCGGCGCTGTTCTGGGGCGCAGTACTGGCGTTTGCCAGTTGGCCGCTGATGCGTCTTTTGACCCGGCTACTCAATGGCCGCGAATCACTCGCGGCGGCGATTCTGACCCTGGGCTGGATGTTACTGGTGGCGGCGCCGCTGGTCTGGCTGGGCTTCAACCTCGCCGATCATGTGCGTGACGCGACGGCGTTCATCAAGGATGTGCAGGTAGATGGGTTGCCGGAGGCGCCGACCTGGCTCGGCAGTGTGCCGCTTGTGGGCGAACGGCTGGTCGGCATTTGGGACAGCATCGATCAGCAGGGCGCTGCGTTGATGGTGTCGATCAAGCCTTATCTGGGGCAGGTCGGTAACTGGTTGCTGGCGCGCAGTGCGCAGATCGGCGGCGGAATTCTCGAGCTGACGCTGAGCATTGTCTTTGTGTTCTTTTTCTATCGCGACGGGCCGCGTCTGGCGGCGTTCGTGCACGGTTTGCTGGAGCGTTTGATCGGTGATCGCGCCGGGTACTACATCGAACTGGTTGCCGGAACGGTGCAGCGGGTGGTCAACGGGGTGATCGGCACGGCAGCGGCGCAGGCGGTTCTGGCGTTGATCGGGTTCCTGATTGCCGGGGTGCCGGGTGCGCTGGTGCTGGGGATCGTGACGTTTCTGCTGAGTCTGATTCCGATGGGGCCACCGTTGGTGTGGGTGCCGGCCACGGCTTGGCTGGCCTGGAAGGGCGAGTATGGGATGGCGGTGTTTTTGGGGATCTGGGGCGCGTTGATCATCAGTGGCGTGGATAACGTGTTGAAACCTTATCTGATCAGCCGAGGCGGGAATTTGCCGTTGGTGATTGTGTTGCTTGGGGTGTTTGGCGGGTTGATTGCGTTTGGGTTTATCGGGTTGTTTATCGGGCCTACGCTTTTGGCGGTGGCTTATAGTTTGTTGACGGACTGGAGTAAGAGTCAGGCTCGGGTTTAGGGGCGCTTTGAGGTGTGTATATCCGTTTTTGTGGTGATGGCTGATTAGGGTTCCGCCCTTACGGCGGGTCACTTTTTCCAGACGCCGGGGTGCCGGCCCAGCGAAAAAATAACCAAAAAGGCTTTACCCTGAGGTACGGCCCTCGCTGTGGCTCGGGTTCCTTCGCTGCGGAATTGATCCGGGGGCATCGCCTCCGGTTTGCTTCGCTGCACCTCCTCTCGATGTGTTCGACTTCGTCGAACGGTCGCTGCGCTCCCAACCCCGGATCAATCCCTCCACTCAGCCTGCCGACGGGCTCCGAGATCAAGATCAAGAGCGGTACTCGAGCTTGCGCTCATTGTGTTGAGTGGTGGGAGAGCATGCGGTCGGCTTTTGTTCGGTGTTGGATTCACCCCTCTCCCCGAGGAGAGGGAGCCGATGTGTGAGGCTTTCAGAATCTGAGTTCGACTCGGTATCCCACGTCGGCGCACCTTGCCCAATCACCTCAATCAGTCCCCTCTCCCTCCGGGAGAGGGCTAGGGTGAGGGGCTCTTGATCTGGCCTTGGCTCTTGATCTGGCTCTTGATCTGGCTCTTGATTTTTTGCCCCATCGGCAGGCCGAGCGTAGGTGTTCATCAGGGGGTAGGCGCGCAGCGCCGTGCGGCGAAGCCGCATACATCGAGAGGAGGTGCAGCGAAGCAAACCGTAGGCGATGCCCCCGGATGGACACCGTAGCGAGGGAACACTGAGCCTCAGCGAAGTGCCGAACGTCAGGGGGCAGCCTTTTTGGTTACTTTTTCGGCGTCTGGAAAAAGTGACCCGCCGTAAGGGCGGAACCCTAAGCAGCCGTTACCGCAGCAACGGATATGCCCCCACCCCCCCAACCCCCACACACATGCAAGAACCGCCAAACGCCACGATCTGTTGATCTTGCTAATAATTCAAAAAGCAAAATCAAAAGATCGCAGCCTCGTTCCACTCGACAGCTCCTACAGTAGGCGGGTTACGTAGCGACGTTGAGGTACTTGCCCACTGGCGCCGCATTATCCAGCGAGTACTGCTTGCTCAAGTTGGCAATCATGCGGTTCAACGCTTCAGAGCTGGTCTGGACACTGGCGGTCTGCTCTTCGTCAGGACGTTCACGCCCTGCCTGCAAAGCCGCTTTCAACTCATCGCTGCTCACGCCGCCGCTGCTGTCGCTATCCAGTACCTTGAGCAACGCAGCACTGTCATCGGTGCTACCGGCGCTGGTCAGGCCGCTGCTGAGTTCATCGTTGCTGATGGCGCCGTCGCCGTCAGTGTCGAGGGCGCTGATCAGGGCGTCGGCCAGGTCGGTGTTGGGAGCTTGGTCTTGCGGCGGTGGTGGTGGCGGCGGCGCCATGGCCGTCATTTCTTCGGCGTTGAGGCTTCCGCTGCCGTCGCTGTCCAGGTCGCCGAATTGTTTGCTCAGGTTGACGAGCAGGCCGTCGTCGGACTTTTGCGACAGGGCGCTGTTCAGTTCGTCCTGATCCACCGCGCCGTCGCCGTTGCTGTCGAGTTTGGCGAACAGGTCTTTTTGCAGTTGCTGGCTGCGGGCGTTTTGCGTGGCGGTGCTGTTGGTGCTGGTATAGCTCGTGTAGTTGCTGACGCTACCGATCATCGGGCTCACTCCTTGGACTGGAAAACCGGTGGGCGTACCGGCTTATGCAGCCTCAAGGTGCAAGTTGTCGTGGGTATGTGGAGTTTGTACCGGCTGGTACACAGATCGAACGATTACCATTGAACCTGTAGGAGTGAGCCTGCTCGCGATGACGGCGTGTCAGTCGACATCAATATCGACGGATGTACCGCTATCGCGAGCAGGCTCACTCCTGCAGGGTGGGTGTTTTCAGGTGCGGGGCAGACGAATGATCGCTGTGAGACCACCGCCCGGTGTTTCTTCCAGGTTCAATTGCCCGCCCAGTCGTTGCGCGGCTTCCCGGGCGATGGTCATGCCCAGCCCGACCCCACCGGAATTGCGGTTGCGCGATCCTTCCAGACGAAAGAACGGTTCAAACACCGCTTCACGTTTGTCCTCGGCAATCCCCGGCCCATGGTCGATCACGCGGATCAGCAGTTGCTCGCGCTGATCGTGCAATTCGATGCGCGCCTGCCCGGCGTAACGCAGGGCGTTATCCATCAGGTTGTTGAGGCAGGACCGCAGCGCCATCGGCTGCACCGGCAGCGGTGCGCAGTGGCCGCTGACGTGTACGTCTGCGCCCTGGTCCTGAGCGTTTTCGCACAATGATTCGACCAGCGCCTGCACGTCCATCAGCTGCAGGACTTCGCTGGTGCGTTGCTCGTGCAGGTAGGTGAGAGTGGCGTCGAGCATGGCGATCATGTCGTTCAGGTCCTGGCGCATCTGGCTTTGCAGCTTGTCGTCGCTGATGTTTTCCAGGCGCAGTTTCAATCGTGACAAGGGTGTGCGCAGGTCATGGGACACCGCGCCGAGCATGCGCGCGCGCTGTTGGACTTGTTCGCGAATGCGCCGCTGCATCAAGTTGAAGGTGTGCGCCGCTTGCCGCGCCTCGCGTGGGCCGGACTCATCCAGCGGTGGGCTGTCGAGGTCTTCGCTGAGCCTTTCAGCGGCGTCGCTCAGGCGCTGGATCGGTCGACTGAGCAACTTGGCGCCGTACCAGGCGGCGATCATCAAGGTGATGAACTGAAAAGTCAGCGGCACGATCGGGCCGCCGAACCAGGGGCGCGGTGGGCGTGGTGGGTAGCGCGGATCGTGTGGCGGCTGTTGGCCTTCGATGTTCTGGGAAAATTCCGGTGGCGGCGGAGGCGGGGGTGGGCCGTAGAGGCGGAACCAGGTAAAAGCGAGCAAGTGCGCCAGGACGATCGCCAAGAACAGCACGCCAAACAGACGGCCGAACAGCGTGTCGAAGCGCGCTCGCATCAGCCGATGTCTCGGGCGTCGAACAGGTAACCTTCACCGCGCACGGTTTTGATCAACTGCGGGGCTTTTGGATCGTCGCCGAGTTTCTGTCGCAGGCGCGAGACCAGCAAGTCGATGCTGCGGTCGAACGCTTCGATCGAGCGACCGCGCGCAGCGTCGAGCAATTGTTCGCGGCTGAGTACCCGGCGCGGACGTTCGATAAACACCCAGAGCAGGCGAAATTCGGCGTTGGACAGCGGCACCACGAGGCCATCGTCGGCGACCAGTTGGCGCAGGACGCTGTTCAGACGCCAGTTGTCGAAGCGGATGTTCGCCCGCTGCTCGGTGCGATCATCGCGCACGCGGCGCAGGATGGTCTGGATTCGCGCGACGAGTTCGCGTGGCTCGAACGGTTTGGCCATGTAGTCGTCGGCGCCGAGTTCGAGGCCGATGATGCGGTCGGTGGGCTCGCAGCGTGCGGTGAGCATCAGGATCGGGATGTCCGATTCGGCGCGCAGCCAGCGGCACAGCGACAAGCCGTCCTCGCCGGGCAGCATCAGGTCCAGCACCACCACATCGAAATGCTCGGCTTGCATGGCCTGGCGCATCGCTGTGCCATCAGTGACGCCGCTCGCGTGGATGTTGAAACGCGCGAGGTAGTCGATCATCAATTCGCGGATCGGCACGTCATCGTCGACGATCAGTGCACGAATGCTCCAGCGCTTGTCGTCTTTTTGCTCATCCGTCATGGTGGTTTGGGTGTTGTGCATGGGGCTGTTCATCTGCCAGTAGGCCGCCAACCACAAAGATGGGCTGCGAGGTGGTGGTTTCAGCATAGGCGTCCGGCGGTGAGGCGGGAAGTGCTGATGTAAGGACGTGTTGCGGCTGGCGAGGCTAGCGCGGGCGCGTGTTGGCGACATGTCGGCTGTGTATCGGAGTCGACACAATAGCAGCGAGCGCTATGCTGATCTCGGCTGGCACGACGATTTACCGATCATCGGGTGCCGCGCCGCCGCCGGTTCCGCTACAATGCGCGCCGATTTCGACCTGCCTGAGAGCCCTTCCAATGTCCGTCTGCCAGACTCCTATCATCGTCGCCCTGGATTTCCCCACCCGTGACGCCGCACTGAAGCTGGCCGACCAGTTAGACCCGAAACTGTGCCGGGTCAAAGTGGGCAAGGAACTGTTCACCAGTTGCGCCGCTGAAATTGTCGGCACCCTGCGGGACAAAGGCTTTGAAGTATTCCTTGATCTGAAATTCCACGATATTCCCAACACCACTGCGATGGCCGTAAAAGCGGCTGCCGAGATGGGCGTCTGGATGGTCAACGTTCACTGCTCCGGCGGTATGCGCATGATGGCAGCCTGCCGTGAAGTGCTGGACAAGCGCAGCGGCCCGCAGCCGTTGCTGATCGGCGTAACCGTGCTGACCAGCATGGAACGCGAAGACCTGGCGGGTATTGGTCTGGATATCGAGCCGCAAGAGCAGGTTCTGCGTCTGGCAGCACTGGCCGAGAAAGCCGGGATGGATGGTCTGGTGTGCTCGGCACTGGAAGCCCAAGCGCTGAAAACTGCGCATCCGTCGCTGCAACTGGTGACCCCGGGGATTCGCCCGGCGGGCAGCGCGCAGGACGATCAACGGCGCATTCTGACCCCGCGTCAGGCGCTGGATGCAGGCTCCGATTACCTGGTGATCGGCCGTCCGATCAGCCAGGCGACTGATCCGGCGCAGGCGTTGGCCTCCGTCGTCGCCGAAATCGCCTGATCAGACCCTGCGCAGCCTGCGATCTTTTGACCTTCCCTCAGCTGATATAAATGGCTGCAAGCGGTAAAAAGATCGCAGCCTTTGGCAGCTCCTACATGGGCTGCCTACAGGCTGAGATCCTTTTGACTTTGTTTTAAACCTTCAACACCAACTTGCCGAAATTCTCACCGCTGAACAATTTCATCAGCGTCTCCGGGAACGTCTCCAGCCCCTCGACAATATCTTCCTTGCTCTTGAGTTCGCCCTTGGCCATCCAGCCGGCCATTTCCTGTCCGGCGGCAGCGAATTGTGCGGCATGGTCCATCACCACAAAACCTTCCATCCGCGCACGATTGACCAGCAGCGACAGGTAGTTGGCCGGGCCTTTCACCGCCTCTTTGTTGTTGTATTGGCTGATCGCACCGCAGATCACCACTCGCGCCTTCATGTTCAGACGGCTCAACACCGCGTCGAGAATATCGCCGCCGACGTTATCGAAATAAACATCGACGCCTTTCGGGCATTCACGTTTAAGCCCTGCAACCACGTCTTCGCTCTTGTAGTCGATGGCGCCGTCAAAGCCCAATTCATCAATAAGGAATTTGCACTTGTCGGCACCGCCGGCAATGCCGACCACGCGGCAACCTTTGATCTTGGCGATCTGTCCGGCAATGCTGCCCACCGCACCGGCCGCGCCGGAAAGCACCACGGTGTCGCCGGCCTTCGGTGCGCCGACATCAAGCAGGGCGAAGTAAGCAGTCATGCCGGTCATGCCCAGCGCAGATAGATAAACCGGCAGCGGTGCCAGTTTCGGATCGACTTTGTAGAAACCTCTGGGTTCGCCGAGGAAGTAATCCTGCACGCCAAGGGCGCCATTGACGTAGTCCCCGACTGCAAACCCCGGGTTGTTCGATGCGACGACTTTGCCTACGCCCAAGGCGCGCATGACTTCGCCGATACCGACCGGCGGAATGTAGGACTTGCCTTCATTCATCCAGCCGCGCATGGCCGGGTCGAGGGACAGGTATTCGTTCTTGACCAGAATCTGTCCTGCCGCAGGTTCCCCGACCGGCACTTCCTGATAGGTGAAGGTCTCGCGGGTGGCGGCACCCACCGGGCGTTTGGCGAGCAGGAACTGGCGATTGGTCTGGGAAGTCATGACAGGCACTCAAGTTGAATGAAGCCTTGTTGATAGACCTTCATGGGCGATGCCGCAAGGTTGGCTGATGCGGCGAATGCACGCCGATCCAATGCAGTGATAGTCATAGGCATGGATTTATCACTGCGACGCATGGGCACATAGACAGCCTTCTGATAGTGCTGACGTCCGGCAAACCCTTGTCGCTATGCTGCAATTGCGCTGCATGTCTAAACCGCCCCGCATCTATCCGTTCGAGGACATAACAATGAGCATGACGTTTTCCGGTCAGGTTGCCGTAGTCACGGGAGCCGCCAACGGCATCGGCCGCGCAACGGCCCAGGCATTCGCCGCCGAAGGTTTGAAAGTGGTGGTGGCCGATTTGGATACTGCCGGAGGGGAGGGCACTGTCGCGCTTATTCGTACAGCCGGCGGCGAAGCGACCTTCGTGCGCTGTAACGTTACCGTCGAAAGCGAAGTGAAAAATCTGATGGACGAGGTAATCAATACCTACGGCCGTCTCGACTATGCCTTCAACAATGCCGGGATCGAAATCGAGAAGGGCAAACTGGCCGACGGTTCGATGGACGAGTTCGACGCGATCATGGGCGTCAACGTCAAAGGCGTCTGGCTGTGCATGAAATATCAGTTGCCGCTGTTGCTGGCTCAAGGGGGCGGTGCGATCGTCAACACCGCCTCGGTGGCGGGCCTGGGGGCGGCGCCGAAGATGAGCATTTATGCGGCGTCGAAACACGCGGTGATCGGTCTGACCAAGTCGGCGGCCATCGAGTACGCGAAGAAGAAAATCCGCGTCAACGCGGTGTGTCCGGCAGTCATCGACACCGACATGTTCCGTCGTGCCTATGAGGCCGATCCGAAGAAAGGCGAGTTCGCCAACGCCATGCATCCGGTGGGGCGCATCGGCAAGGTCGAGGAGATCGCCAGTGCGGTGTTGTATCTGTGCAGCGACGGCGCGGCGTTCACCACCGGTCATTCGTTGGCCGTGGATGGTGGCGTTACCGCGTTCTGAATCACACTGTTGAAAAAACCCGCATTCGTGCGGGTTTTTTTATGCGCCGTGTTCACTTCACTTAAACCACTAAACAATGTGTATCAAATGATTAGAACAGTCGCTTTTGAGGGCGTTGTCGCACAGCCTGTGCGGCGTGGCTGTGATTAACTGCCGCCAGCAAAACGGACAGGAGTTTGCTTGCTCATGGAATTGAGAATTGACCGACAGGCAATGGTGCCCGTCGTACAGCAGATTGTTGACGGGCTGACTGAGTGGATCCTGCAAAGCGGGGTACCGCCAGACACCCGTTTGCCCTCGATCCGGCAAATCGCCCGGGGTAATCTGCTCAGCCAGTCGTGTGTCGTCGAGGCGTGCGAACGGCTGGTTTCGCAGGGCGTCCTGACCACCCGCCAAGGTGCGGGGTTTATCGTGGCAGCGTCGCCGTCGACGACGGGCGCAGAGGATGAGTCCGTACCCTTCGAGAGCCGGCTTGCCTGGTGTGATGCGGTGTGTGGGGCCGCGAGTGGTCTGAAGCTTGGCGGCGGCGGTTTGCCGCAGAGCTGGCGCGAACCTGACGATCTCAGCTATGCGCTGCGAGAGGTGGCGCGCACCGACATGGCCAGCCTGTTCAACTACAGCACGCCGCTGGGCCTTGCGGCATTGCGTGAGCAGATCGTCAAACGCCTGAGATTGTTCGGGGTCGAGGCCCGCAGCACGCAGTTGCTTAGCACGTGCGGCGCCAGTCACGCGCTGGATCTGATCGTTCGAACCTTGTTCAAGGCCGGCGACTGTGTGGTGGTCGAAACCCCCGGTTACGCGCCGTTGTTCGACCTGTTGCGGCTGCACGGGGTACGGATGCTTGAAGTGCACCGCACACCGAGCGGGCCGGATACTGTCGCGCTCGAGGCGTTGCTGCGCCAGTTTCAGCCCAGTGCATTGTTCATCAACAGCCATCACCAGAACCCGACTGGCAGTTGCCTGACGCCGGCGGTGGCGCAGCGCATCGTGCAATTGAGCAAGACCTACGATTTGCGCGTGATCGAAGACGATGTCTACGCCGACCTGCACACTGGCAACGGTACTCGACTGGCCGCGCTGGACGATGAAGGGCGAGTGATTTACGTCGGCAGTTTTTCCAAGACACTCAGCAGTTCGTTAAGGGTCGGATTTGTTCTCGCCGACAGCGAGATTGTTGCGCGGCTTGCCCAGGTCAAGATGATCAGTGGCCTGGGGGCCTCAAGGTTTTCCGAGGCGGTGCTGGCCAACCTGATGGCAACCGGTGCTTATCGCAAACTGGTGCAGCGCCAGCGGCAACGTTTGAATGCCGATCGCGCCGCGGCGTTGCAGGCACTGGAAGACGCCGACTGGGAAGTGTTCGGCAAACCGACTGGCGGCTTGTTCATCTGGGCACGTGCGCGGGTGGCCGATCAGGCGCGAGTACGCGCACAGGCTCAGCGTTGCGGTGTTTTGCTGTCAGCCCCGGATGCCTTCAGCCCCAGTGGCGAGGGAGGCGACTGGCATCGCATCAACGTCGCTTACGCCTGTGATCCGCGGGCTCGACAGTTTTTTCGCAATACCGGTTCGGATCGACCTCAAGTGTTCTGAAAACGACGCAGGCGTAGCTTTTTGCCATTATTCCGATGCCAGAGACTTGTGCTCGTTCATGGCCATTGCGACTCTTCGTCAACTGACTTTGGCAGGGGACTACGCGCAATGATTTCGGCCGTGCAAGGACGTTTTGCCAACCTCGGTATGGCGAAAAAACTGGGTATCGGGTTTGTGCTGGTTTTGCTGCTGACCGCACTGGTGGCGGCGATTGGCGTCTGGTCCCTGCAAACCATCAGCCACCGATTTGACGGGCTGAAACAGATGTCCTCGCTCAATAGCGGCCTGCTCAAGGTTCGATTGCTCGAGCAGGAGTATGCCTTGCGCGGTAATCCGAAAACGGCCGATGCCTTGCGTGAGGGCGTGGATGGCTTGATTGCCCTGGCCAACGAGCTCAAGGCGCAATCGCCTGCCAACGTCACGGTAATGGCGGATGTCGAGCAGTCGTTGGGCGCCTATCGCAAGGCGTTCGACGAGTTTGTCTCGTTGACCCAGGCCAAGGATCTGGCGCTGGAAATGGCCAGTTGGTCAGTCTCAAGCGTGGCCAACAACCTCGACGTGTTGCAGGCCGGGCTGGCGGATGACGGTGCCTATACCCTGAAGGACACCGAAGGCAAGGACGGTGCGCAGTTCATCGAGCAGGCCAGTCAGATCAGCCAGGTGTCGAGGCTGATGCTGCAAGCGATGAATGAGGCGCGGGTTCGCCTGGATCAGAGTCGCAAGGGCGATGACAGTGGTGGCAAGGGCAATATCGAACAGGCCGCGCAGGCCCAGAGCCAGGCCGAAGCGCTGAAGTCCTCGGTCAAGGACGATGGGTATCTGACGGTGCTCAATGAAGTTTCGGGGCACATCGCCGGTTTCAACGACAAACTGGCCGAGTACACCGGATTGCTCGCACAGGAAAAGACTGTCTACGAGCAATTGCATCAGCGCGCGGCACAAGTGGTGGAACGGGTGGATCAGGCTTACGTTGCCGAAGATGCCGCCATGCAGGCCGAGCTGAAAAAGAACTCGCTGTTGATTGTAGGTTCTTCGGCACTGGCGCTGTTGGTCGGTTTGATTGCGGCGTGGCTGATTACTCGGCTGATCGTCGCGCCGTTGCGCAGTGTGATCAATGTCGCGCAGCGCATTGCGGCCGGTGATTTGAGTGCGACCGTGGAAGTCACTCGCCGTGACGAGATTGGCCAACTGATGTTGGCGATGCAGCAGATGGGCGCGGGGTTGAGCACGATTGTCAGTGGGTTGCAGGCTGGTATCGAACAATTGGCCAGTTCCGCGCAGTCGCTGTCGGCCGTCACCGAGCAGACCAATCTTGAGGTCAGCAGTCAGAAGGAAGAAACCGAACAGGTGGCCACCGCCATGAACCAGATGACCGCCACCGTCCACGATGTCGCGCGCAACGCTGAAGAAGCGGCGTTGGCGGCGCAGACGGCGGACGGCAAGGTCGAGAGTGGTCAGCAAGTGGTGCGCCAGAGCATGGCGCGGATCGAGCAACTGGCGGATTCGGCGAATTCGGCCAGCTCAAGCATCGAGAGTCTCAGTGCCGAAATCCAGAATATCGGGACGGTGCTGGGTGTGATCAAAAGCGTTGCCGAGCAGACCAATCTGTTGGCATTGAATGCGGCGATCGAGGCGGCGCGGGCCGGGGAGCAGGGCAGGGGCTTTGCGGTGGTGGCCGATGAGGTACGCGCATTGGCTCGACGCACGCAGCAATCGACCGAAGAGATTGAGCGGCTGGTCAGTGCATTGCGCTCGGCGGCGCATTCGTCGGTGCAGCAGATTCAGAGTAGCGGTGAGTTGGTGAAGCTGGCGGTGAGTGATGCGTTGCAGACTGAGAGTGCGTTGGGGAGTATTGCGGCGGCGGTTTCGTTGATTCAGCAGATGAATCAGCAGATTGCAGCGGCGGCGGAGGAGCAGAGTTCGGTGGCGGAGGAGATCAATCGCAGTGTGACGAGTATTCGCGCGAGTGCGGATCAGTCGTCGATTGCGATGCGTGGGAATGCGGCTTCGAGTATTGAGCTGGCGCAGTTGGGGAGTGAGTTGCGGGGGATGGTTGGGCATTTTCGGCTTTGACGCTTTTGACTTGGCGGCCTTTGGGCCGACCATGTTTGGGGTTGTTTGGGGTGAATATCCGTTTTTTTGTGATGGCGGCTTAGGGTTCCGCCCTTACGGCGGGTCACCTTTTCCAAACGCCGAAAAGGTAACCCAAAAGGCTTTGCCCCAACGTTCGGCCCGCTCGCTGGGGCTCGGGGTTCCTTCGCTCCGGGATCCATCCGGGCGCATCGCTTCCGGTTTGCTTCGCTGCACCTCCTTTCGATGTGTTCGACTTCGTCGAACGGCGCTGCGCGCCTGCCCCCCGGATGAATCCCTCCTCTCAGCCTGCCGACGGGGCAGGTGAATCAAGATCAAGAGCTGCAGTCGAGCTAACGCTCATTCTGTTGAGTGGGGCGGCTGCGCCGCGGTGGTGCTGCTTGCTGTTTTGCTTGTAGTGGGGACTCCCTGTAGGAGCTGCCGAAGGCTGCGATCTTTTGATTTTGCTGTTGCTCTTTGTGTGAGCTGGCCAATCCCTGGTTGAATGCATCCATCCCAAACTGTAGGAGTGAGCCTGCTCGCGATGGCGACCTGTCATTCACCTTGCTTGTGCAAATGAAACACCAACATCAGCCCACAAAAAAGCCACCTCTCGGTGGCTTCTCTTTCAGCATCAGCGATCAGTCGTAGATGACTTTTTTCTTCCAGTCCGCATCTGCTTCAGCATCCTTGAGCCCTGCAGTCAGTTGGTTTTCTTCACCTTCGACCGGGGCGATTTTGTCCATGACCTGGGCGTTGGCGCGAGCCAGCAGTTTTTCCAGGTACTGCAGTTGTTCGGCATACATCTGCGGGTCTTGCTGTTTGCGCAGGTATTGCACGCCGCGTTCGAAGGCGAGGCGGGCCTGGCCGGGTTGGTTTTGTTGCAGGGACTGTTGGCCGAGGTTGTTGAAGAACTCGATGTGCAGCAGTACCAGTATATGGCGGACTTCGCGGATCCAGTGTTTGGCTTCGTTCGGTGGCAGGAAGCCGTCATGGGCGGCGCGGGTGATCTGGCCGTGCAGGGCTTCGAGGAGGAAGCGTACGTCTTTGGCTTTGGATTCGGTCAGGATCGGCGCCGGTGGATTGTTGACCGGGATCGATTCGCCTTGGGCTACCAGTGCATTCAGTTCGGTGATGCGGGCTTTGGTGGCGGCGCTGGTTTTCTCAAGGTTCAGCAGGCGCTGGCAGACGTTGAGTTCCAGGCGGGTCAGCAACAGCTTGAGGGCCGGGGTCATGAACTGGCCGGGGAAGGTCTCGGTCAGTTCGCCGCAACGGCGCAGGCGGTCGTTGAGTTCGACTTTGGTGCGGGCCTTTTCCAGTTTGTTGTTTTCCACCACATGGTTCATGTAGCCAATGGCGATCAGAATTGCGATCCCGGCTACTACTAGCAGGGTGATCATGAGTGGTGTCACCGGTAAGACCTCTTTATAGGGTTCGCATGCGAGTGTAGTGGTTGGGCATTTATGCGCCTAGCGCCGTTCGACGAGTTGGCGCAGTGGGTTCTATCTGTATCGGCCATGCACCACTTATATGAATGCTGGCGCATGATATGCAGATTGCCATCACTGTGCGGTGACTATAACGTCTTGGCGACTGCCGGAATATAGGCGTCAATCGTCGGGCGAAGGAAAAGCCGGAACGGGGCCTGAAAGCAGGTCGAAGTCATTGATTTAAATAAATTTATATCAGGGGGTTGACGACCCTCCAATCCATCCATAGAATGCGCGCCACTTACAGCGTAAAGCACACAGCGAAACGCGGTAGGGAGTGAATGTTGTAGTGTGTCCCCTTCGTCTAGTGGCCTAGGACACCGCCCTTTCACGGCGGTAACAGGGGTTCGAGTCCCCTAGGGGACGCCAATGCGGGAATAGCTCAGTTGGTAGAGCACGACCTTGCCAAGGTCGGGGTCGCGAGTTCGAGTCTCGTTTCCCGCTCCATTTTTAAACAGCACTGCTTTAGGGCGGGGCTGAGTGAAACCAGAACCAAGTCTTCGGATGCGGATCTGGACACCGAAACACACACCATGTGTTCCGGGTAGCGTGTCCCCTTCGTCTAGTGGCCTAGGACACCGCCCTTTCACGGCGGTAACAGGGGTTCGAGTCCCCTAGGGGACGCCATTTGCGGGAATAGCTCAGTTGGTAGAGCACGACCTTGCCAAGGTCGGGGTCGCGAGTTCGAGTCTCGTTTCCCGCTCCAAATTTTGATCCACAGACTTCTACTGGGGTCTGTAGGTCATTGAAAAAAGGAGCTTCGGCTCCTTTTTTCATTCCAGCGAGTGCCACGGAAATCCACCCACAGCTACCGTTTTTGAGTGACCAAATAAGGCACAAGAATACGGGTGGGTCGGCTACCGGATAGTTGCTGGGGCTGAGCGGGGACCATGACGAGCATAGGGCCTAAGTCATTACTTAGGAGTCTCGAAATGGCGCTCTCTGATCTGACCGTCCGGCAGGCGAAGACCACCGGAAAACGCTACACCCTCTCCGACAACGACTGCCTGGGCCTGATGGTCTCAGCCGCAGGCGGCAAGTCATGGCAATTCCGCTACTACTGGCTGGGCAAGCAAAAGCGCCTGTGCCTGGGCGGCTATCCTGCTCTCAGCCTGCGCGAGGCCCGGATCGAGCGAGACAAGGCCCAGGCCCTGCTCGCCAGGGGGATCGATCCTCAGGTCGAGCGCGACCAGAAACGGCACGCGGCCAAGCTGGCGGGCGAATACACCTTCAAGACCGTCTTCGATGCCTGGGTCGAGCATCGCCGCAAGGAACTCAAGGAAGGCCGTCAAAGCACGCTGTCGCAGATCCTGCGCATCTTCAACAAGGACGTGTTGCCCACCCTGGGAAGAATGTCGATCTACGACATTCGCCGCCCCCAACTCCTGGGCGTCTTGGCGGCGATCGAGAAACGCAAGGCGTTCACCACCGCCGAGAAGGTCCGCACCTGGTTCAACCAGTTGTTCCGCTATGCCCTGGTCATTGCCGAGGGGTTGGAAGTCAACCCGGCCGCCGACCTGGACGTGGTGGCAGAGCCCAAGCCCCCCGTAGCCCACAATCCCTACCTGCACCTGCCCGAGATGCCCGAGTTCCTCCAGAAGCTCCGGCTCTACAACCCCCGTGGCTGGCAGACCCAGCTTGGCGTCCGGCTGCTGTTCCTGACCGGGGTGCGCACCGGCGAACTGCGATTGGCCGAACCCGAACAGTTCGACCTCGACAGGGGCTTGTGGATCATCCCACCGCAGATCGTCAAGCAGCTCCAGGATGAAATGCGCAAGGCAGGGAAGCGGCCGCAGGATGTGCCCCCCTATATCGTGCCGCTATCCCTGCAGGCCATCGAGATCGTGCGCTATCTCCTGGGGGTGATGCGGCCGGCGCAGAAGTACTTGCTGTCACACCGCAGCGAACTCAAGAAGCGCATCAGCGAGAACACCCTCAACAAGGCCGTGCAGCTCATGGGCTATGAGGGGCGCCTGACCGGCCACGGCATCCGCGGCACTATCTCGACGGCGCTCAACGAGATTGGCTACCCGAAGATTTGGGTGGACGCGCAGCTTTCCCATTCCGACCCCAACAAGGTGAGTTCGTCCTACAACCACGCCAAGTACGTTGAGCCGCGCCGTCGGATGATGCAGGACTGGGCCGATCGGCTCGACCTGCTCGAACAGGGCGAAGTGGAAGCCGCGAGCGCGCATCTGACCATCCGTATCGACGGGGTGCCGGCGATGGCAGAAGTGGAGGAAGCGGTGGATGCGACCCTCGCGATGGCCGAGCCCACTCCTCCCGGCGTCCCGCCCGTCGTGGCCACGCCTATTGTCGTAACCCCGAGCAACGGCGGCATCACGTTCCAGCGGCTGTCTCAGGTACCGCCGCCTCCGACGCATGCCCCAGAGCCGGAAGTGTCCGCGATCCAGCGCGAGCGCGAGGAAATGCTGACCATCTACGAGTCTCCAAGCAGCTTGCCGGTCCCGCTGTTCGGCAAGCTGGCCGGAAAGTCCAAGGACCAGATCAACCGCGAACTGAAAGCGGGCAAGTTGCTGTCCATCAGTTTGGGCAATCGGGGGCAGCGTGTTCCCGATTGGCAACTGGTGCCGCTCAAGCACAAGCTGGCCCAGGTGCTCATGAACCAGTGCCCGCACGCGGATTCGTGGGATCTGTACCGCATGCTGACCCAGCCGCACCCTGACCTGGGGGACCGCGCGGCCATTGATGCGGTCACGCCGACCAACGTGCCGGCGATCATCCAGGTCATCATGGGCGACTACCAGCACTATGCGGATATGCCCGAGGCCATTGCCCCGTACCCCATCCCCGAGGATGTGCGGCAAAGCGTTCGTCGGCTGGTGGATAGCGCAGTAGTTCTAGACGGAGCATAGGGCTCTCAAACCTTGCAGGGGCCTTGCGGCCCCTGCATTACGCTTGCACCGCCTCCACGAGTTCGCTCAGCGTGCGCGGTGCGGGAGCGAAGAACACGGCGCCGGTGTGCGCCGTCGAGAAATCGAGCAGGCGGTCGTGCATGCCTGGCGGATCGCCGAGGAACATGCGCTCCAGCATCTTCTGCGTCACCCACAGATGCCTGGAGTAGCCGATGAAGTAGGTGCCATATTCGCCCTGGCCGGGGCGGCCGAAGGGCATGTTGTCGCGCAGGATGTCGTGCTCGGTGCCGTCGTCGTCCACGATCGTGGCGAGGGTCTTGTGCGATTTCTGGCCGCTCGTCGCGTCGGGCAATTCGACATTGCTGACGATCTCCCGGCCGATGATCCGCTCTTGCTCGTCCTTGGCGAGCCGAGCCCACGGCTGCATTTGGTGCAGATACTTCTGCACCACCAAGTAGCTGCCGCCGGCGAACGCCTGATCTTCACTGCCGACCAGCGTCGAGGCGCCGATGTCGTGCCCGGTCGGGTTGGCCGTGCCATCGACAAAGCCAAGCAGGTCGCGGGAGTCGAAGTAGCGAAAACCGACCACCTCGTCGGCCACCGTCACGCTGCTGCCCAGTTGGTCCAGCAGCAGGCGCTCGAATTCAAAACAGAGGTCCTCGCGTTCGGCACGGATGTGAAAGAACAGGTCGCCGGGCGTGGCAGGCGCGGTGTGCTTGGCACCCTCGATGGGCACGAAGGGCCGTAGTTCCTTCGGGCGCTTCCCGGTCTGGAAACGGTCCCATAGCGCCGATCCCAGTGCAGTGATGCACGACAGCCGGCCGTTGAGATCGCGGAAGCCCACCGTTTTGATCAGGTCGTCCAGCCCGTCCAAGACGCCGGCGACCGCCTGAAGGGCCTCGTGGCCCTCGGCGACTGTCAACGTGAGAAACACCGCCGCGCGCGACAGCGGCGCATCGATGCTTTGCGAGTCAATTGGTACTCGATCCCAACCACTTCCAACCATTCGTGCCTCCAAAGACCATGTTAATTCATCATATTGCCAGAGATGGAAGCGCTATCACTGGCGCGCTAACAGGCGCGTGCCGCTGCAATTACCCGCACGCAGCCTCGGCGAGAGCGGGCTATGGGGTATTCGAGCAAGCCGCCCTGTCCCTGGCAACCAACATTGCCCTGTGCTCGAACCGCTCAGAAACAACATTGGCTCGTCCGTGGGGCCGCTGCAGATATGTCACGATCTCGTAGGGGCCGTCTGAAAGCGGTCGCATAGTGATCCCCCACGCATGGGCACGCTCAATGCGCGATTGCGCGGAGAGCCCCACTCCGTAGCCAGCGGTCACCCAAAGCGCCATCATCTCGAACGAAGTCACGTGCTGAATGCTCTGCTGGCTCAACGGAAGAAAGGACAGTCGCTGATCCAGCAGTAGGCAAGCCTCCGCCGGCCAGCGAAACACCGGATAGTCCAGAAGCTCGGCAAGCGTGATCTTCGCCTGGGCAACTAAGGGGGACCCCAGCGGCACTGCAACAGCCACGTTCTCCACCCAGAGCGGTTGGCTTTTCACGGCCGGAGCACCAGCGTTCCGAAGCGTCATTCCAGCGTCGTAGCGGCCTTCCTCAAGGCCCGTCAACAGATCATCGGCTGAGGTCTCAAAGAACGTGATGGTGACTTCTGGTTCCTCCGCGCGCTGTAGGGCAAGAAGCGTTGTGAGGCAAGAGGATGGCACTCCGGGCGCGATAGCAAGCCTGAAATGGGAAAACTGGCTGGTGGCGTCATGCATGAGGGCCCCCAATAAGCGATCTGTCCAGAAAGGCAAACCAGCGTTGCAGGAAAGAGTGAAGTTTAACGTCGTTATCTTTAACGTGGTTAATTGTGGCAGATTGTTTGACGCTTCTGCTAATGCAGAAATCAACAATTCAGCCAGGCCGTCCTTCTGGCACATCGACGTATGAATCCGAGTCGGCGTTAGCCTTCGGACAGGCCGTGCGCGCTGCGCGCGTCGCTCAAGGAGTCGCGCAAGACGAGTTCGCATCTCGGGCAAGCATTTCGCGTTCTCACATGGGTAAGATCGAGCGTGGTGAGCACGTGCCCACGCTTCCGCTCATACTGAAAATTTCTACGGCACTTGGAATAAGCGCGGCTGACCTGATGACGGCGACCGAACGCAATCTGCGTGCCGACACTGATCCCTGAGTGTCTAGCCTGCCAGGCTCCGTCAACCGTCCGAAGAGTCGCGAAGGCGAACGATAAATCGCTCCACCGAAGCCGATAAATTGCCGCCGTCGGGCCGAAGCAGGTAGGTGGTGATCACGGCAGAATCCATCGCCAAGGGGCGGATCACCACATCCGGCCGTTGGGAGATGGGAATCTTGGTCGCCGTCATGAAGCCGATGCCGTAGCCGGCGCCGACCAACGTGAGCATCATGTCCAGCGAGGACACTTCCTCGACAACATTCAGCTTGTGCTCCAACGTGTTGAGCAGCCGCTTGAGTTCGCGGCAATAGCCCTCGCATACCTGCGGGTCGCACAGGACAAGTGGATGGCCTTGAAGTTCTTGAAGTGGCACCTCCTTGTAGGTGAGCAATGAGTGACGAGCTGGCACCGCAATCACCAGCGGGTCGTGCCAGATTGGTTCGGCAGCGATACCGTCGCCGACATCGCCCGTGTGCGCGAACCCGATCATGAAGTCGCCCGAACGCAAGCCACGCACTTGCTCTGCCAGAGGCACTTCTGACAAGCGTATTTCGATCTCCGGCTCCTCGGCGCGGCAACGAGCCAGAAATGCCGACAGCCGTGGATCGATAGCCCCATCTGATACAGCGATGCGCAGGCTACCGCGCAAGCCCGATGCCACAGCCTTGGCATTTTCACGAGCCTGTTCCAGCACTGTGAATAGACGGCGAACATCTTGCAAGAAGACCGCGCCCGCCGCCGTTAGAACTGTTCCTCGTCGGTTTCGGTCGAAGAGCACTACGCCCAACTCGTCCTCAAGTTCCTTGATGGCTCGTGATAGCGGTGGTTGTTCGATATGCAGGCGCTCAGCCGCCCGCGTGAAATGTAGCTCCTCAGCAAGAACTACGAAGCAGCGAAGATGGCGCAGCTCCATAGGCCACCCTCCCGTTCCGACTTATCCAACACTGTGCTATCTCCCTATAGAAGTGACTGCCATTCTGGCGGCGGCGAGTTCGGCCACATCATTGGAAACTTCTGGCTGAATGAGCCAGGGCTGGGTTGACCGTGCGATGGCCCGAGGCAGGCACAACACCAGGCGAGCCTGTCAAGTCCGTGGGGTGATAAGGATCAGACGAAGGCTATCTCCAGCCACGCACGTCAATGGATGCCGTGCATCGTCCCCGTCTGACCCTTGGCCGATTGCGAACCAAGCGCTTGAACACGCTTGCGGTTGATCATCACCTGCGGATTGCTGAGGCTCTGCTCCTGGTCCGAGCCAAGGCAAGTACCCTGGGGCAGACGGCAAATGCCGGCGAAAATATTCGCCGGCTCCAGTTGCTGCCCGGAGACTGGCGGGACCAGAATGCCTCTCACCAGAAAGTGTGAGACATCCTGATGCTTAGCCCGCGCCGGATGCTTAATGCCGCACTGAACCATGCGGGTCGATGACGTACTTGTATGCAGAACCCGCGTCGAACTCTTTGTACGCGGCGGGCGCGTCTTCGAGCTTGATGAACTTAGTGTTCATCATCGGCGAAAGGTAAGGCATGCGATCGTTCAGTATCGCCCGCATTAACGCGTGGTTGTAGTTGGCCGTCGGAGATTGACCAGCCGACATTCGCGGCGACTTGATCCAGGCGTTGGACCATTCCAGATCCATATGGCCTTTCTTGGCTTTCGGGTCTTTCGAGATCGGGTTTGCGCAGTACACACCGACCGTACTGGTCATTCCGCCGAAGCGGACATATTTGAGCATTGCGTTGGTAACAGCGCTCTCCACGATCTTGTCAGCCTCCGCGCCAAACCCGCGGCAGTCCACACCAACATAGTCGATGACGCGATCCACCTCCCTGTGCCCGGTAATGCGTTCGAGATGCTCCTCGATCGGCACGCCGTCGGAAAGGTTGATGGTTTCCACGCCGTGTGGCTTGAGAAGGTCCAGCCGCTCTTGAATGTAATCGGCAACGATGATGGCGCCTGCACCCAGAAGTCTGGCGCAGGCGGCACCCGCTCTGCCGACCGGCCCGGCACCGAAGATCAGGATGTTTTCGCCGACGACGTAGGCCGGCGCGGCTGGCCAGTCTGGGCCAGCGAACCCATGGAAAGCTGTGGGTAATACGTCAGAGAGAAGGGTCAGGTCGCGGATTTTTTCCATGGCGGCATCCTTGTCAGGGAAGCGAAGGAGATTGAAATCCGCATACGGTACGAAGAGATAATCACCTTGCCCCCCCGTCCAGCCACCGAGGTTGAACCCGTAGGCTCCGCAGTCGATTTCGGGGTTGGTGTTCTCGCATACATCGGAGCGCATATGCTTGCAGTTGTAGCAACGCCCACACCCCACATTGAAGGGAACGGAAACGATGTCGCCCTTCTTCACGACTTCGACGTCTGATCCCACTTCGATCACTTCGCCGGTCATTTCATGGCCCATGGTCATTCCCTTGGGAACAGCAAACGAACCGCGATAAATGTGAAGGTCGCTGCCACAGATATTTGTGGTAACTATTTTGAGGATAGCGCCATGGGGTGCGCTTTTCCCTTGAGGGGTTATCAGCTCTGGAAATTTGAAGGTGTTGACCTTCATTTCCAAGGGCTTCTCGAAAGTCACGATTCGGTTACCGGTCGGAGTCATTTCGTCACCTCTGTGCGTTAATGTTTCCATCTTCTAAATCGAAGTGGGAAACGAAATTTACCGCTGTCAAGAAGAACGATCGTGGTATTGCCTAGCCGTTGGTCGCGTCTCCTTCTGCGGTCTTGACAGCATCGGATCAAGCTCAGAAGTGGTCAAACTGGAATAATCTATGTGCAGATAGGCACGATCTATCTACGCGGGATCGTCGAGCCGTGCTCGTCTCCTAGCCGGGAGAGGGCAACGATCATCGCTACATCGCGCCTCCTAGCTTGATCTAGGAACAGTCAGCTCGACCCAGCGAGACATGAGGAGGCCGCATGCAGCAGGTACTCCTGCCCCCCGAGTTGCCCCTGGACCTAGTGGCCTTCGATGGGTTGCTCAGCACGTGGCGCCTGTTAGCGGCGCACACGGCATGCCTGCAATCTTCGCCTGGTTGAAGCAATACAGAGTTGCTCTTCAAGACTCGCTATTTCAGGGGGCTTTGAGATGAGTCTGCTTTGGGCTGGAACCGACGATGGATCGATATAACGGATTGAAGAGTGGCGGCGAGTTCGGGGGTGTGCACCATTTCGAGCAATGCACGCGATGACGGTGCCTCGAACGCATTTTTCCCAGCAACGAATCCGACATTTGAGTGCGACATTGGTCCATTGATTGCGATTGCGTGGAGATTTGGAATGTGCGCGAGTTGGCCGGCGAGAGATTGCGGAAGAACTGCCGAATATTTTCCTGTCGCCACGTGTGCCGATAGCACGTCAATTGAATCAGTGCGAATAGTCTGCGCGGTACATTGCATCAGCCTATCTTGAATGGGTTCAGGTACTGCCGAGTTCAGCACGCAGAGTTGTCTATTGAGAACATGGTCCCACGTTGTGCTTCGGGGTTGCTGTGTTCTCGCGGCGTGAAAAAGGAAAATGCGTTCACGGTACAGAAGGTGAGTATCGAAGTCTTCCCCTGGGATATCCTCCAAATGCATGAGTGCGATATCCAAATTGTTTTCTCGAATCGCCTGTAGCAGGGAAGAAGCGCCGGAAACCAGAACTGATTGTTGAAGTAAGGGTGTTTTTTCAGCAAGGGCGATGCTTAATGTGGGCGCTACACCGGCAGTTCCTGGGAGTATCCCTAGCCGGAATTGCCCCTCTATACCTCGCCGTAGTGCGGAGAGTTCTCGCTCCAGCCCTTTGCAGACGTCATACATCTGCTGAGCCCAAGACAGTACGCGCATCCCTTCAGAAGTGAGGCCGTCATAGCGTCGGCCATGACGCACGATCTCGACACCCATGTCTTCCTCCAATTGCTTAATGCCCGCGGAGAGTGTCGGCTGAGAAACATTGCAGCTTTTGGCCGCGTTGCCAAAATGGCCTTCACGGTGCAAAGCAAGCAAGTATTCAAAGTTTCTTACGATCATATATTTTCTTCTGATAAAGTTGATTGGATTTTATACTTTCACGAAAAACCCTGCGCACGCTTCGATCCGCGTCCAACCTTGGGCACGTAGCTGGCACGCATGAAAGGCTGCCGCGCGCAGTGTCCATACAGTAGGTTCGACTCGTCATCGACGGTCAGCACCACAACGCACGGGACAGCCAATAGCGCGAACACAGGTGCTTTGCGCTGTGGGCGAGTCGTCCTCATGTAGCTTAGCAGTTGGCGCGTTCTGGAAGGGAGTAAGCGTGAGTGGTGAGGCACGCAACCGCAAAAGGCGGTGCTAAGCTCTTGAGCTGTTCGGGTCGTGGCCGTTGAAGCGGCGAGAGAATGGAGCCTGCCATGGCCGTTGTGGCGCAGCTAGTACACCATGCCCCCAGCGTTTCCTTAGCTGCGATTGACGGGCATGCCTGGCGGTAGCTCAATAACAGCCATTTATGGATGAAGGAACGAGGGGAATAAGGCAGATGAAGATATTCACGATTGGATTCACTAAGACCTCCGCGCGGTCCTTCTTCACCAAGTTAAGTGCATCTGGTGCCAAGCGCCTTGTCGATGTTCGCCTGAATAATGTTTCGCAATTGGCCGGATTCGCTAAACGCGAGGATCTTCGATATTTTTCCGAGGCGTTGTGTGGGATGGAATATGAACATCTACCAGCACTTGCTCCAACCAAAGACATGTTCGAGGAATATAAAATAAAAGGGGGAGATTGGGATATCTACGCCAGTAAATTTCTGGATTTAATGTCGTCCCGAAAGATTGAGTCAATCGATAAAGAAAAGATTGATAACAGTTGCCTGCTTTGCAGCGAAGACAAGCCCCATCACTGCCATCGGAGGCTAGTGGCCGAGTACCTTGCAGGCAAATGGCCGAATGTTGAGATCGTGCATCTTTAGAGGGGCGACGTAGCTCCCAATGTCATCAACTTAAGCCCCCAGCCCTGGCCGGGGCAAGAAATCCCGGGGCTTGGACGCGCGGTTGCAGCAGTGCCTTCACTGGTTTTGCTCCCCAGTTCAGCGCATGTGCGACCCAGACGCCAGCTTAATGGATGCCGGTTCGCCTCGGCGGGCGGGATTTCTCGTTTTCCGGGCGAGCGCGTGCCGGCCGCTGTCTGGCCAGCTTTTTTGCGGTGCAGTTCGGGTGCTGCTTGTTCTTAGCGCGTCGGTTTGTAGCCCTCGCAGCCGCGACTGGCCAGGCGCATACGCTGGCGCGGGAAGCTGCGGCCCGGGCGCACAGCGCTGAGGCTGTTGGCCATCAACTCCATCACGTTGGCCAGCCCCTGCACACCGGGGCGTACCAGCAGGTCGACCAGGGTGTTCTTGAGGCGTGACACCCCTTGGGTGAAGTTGACCTTCCAGCGCAGCTTGCGGCCTTTGTGGCGCTGCTCGATGACCGGTTGCAGCAGATGTTGCATCAGCAGCGCTAGGTTTTTCAGCAGTTGCCCGGCATGAAAGTCCTGCTTCACGGCCGTCACGCTACGGCCGCTAAAGTTGTCGAGGCAGAGGGTCTGCTTGAGGCGGCGGTAGTCCGTTTCGATGCCCCAGCGGCGGTGGTAAAGATCCGCGAACACCTCGGCCGGGAAGGCCTGTCGATCCAGCAGGGAGGTCAGCAGCACTTCGCTTTCACCGCTGGCTAGCTCGACCCGGATCAGGCGCAATTCGACCCGGCCCGCGGGATCGACGCCGGCCTCGGTACAGAACAGGCGCGCCTCGGGATGACTGGCAGAGAAGAACTGCGTGTCTTCTGTCTGCCCCGAGCGGAGAAACTGTTTGACCTGCGCGTTGTAGCCACACGGCAGGCGCATCAGGAAATGTCGCCGGTGCTGCTCGAACAGCGCAAACAGCCAGTGTCCGGGGTAGCCGCGATCAAACAACGTCAGGCTGTCAGCGGGCAGATGCTCGAGGTGCAGATGGGCGCAATCGCGCTCGCCGACTGCGGATGGCACGATCAGGCTGTGTAGCGTCTGGCCGTCGGCGACGTCGTAGAGCATGGACAGACGGGCAACGGGAAACTCGCTATGGCAGCCGAAAAAGCGCGTCATGACCGACTCCAGCGGTAAATGGACGGTCGAGCCGTCCACGGCGAGTACCCGTAACCCGCGCCACGTCTGGCGCAGCCCGAGGCTGTCGAGCTGTTGCTGAAGGGTTTGGTTGAGGCTCTCGAAGACCTCGGGCTTGAGCTTGCCGCGCGCCTTGCTGAAGGCCTGCGCGGTGACCACCTGGGTCTCGGCCGAGGCCTGGTTGAGCACGCGATAGAACTGATCGAGCTCGGTTTGCAGGGCGGTGCGTGGCTGATTGAGCAAAAACAGGACGAGGTTCTTGAAGGTCAGTTGGCGTCGGCGGGTAAAGTCGTGAGGGCGCTGGCGGTGGGTATCGATGAAGTCGGGACAATCGAGCTGACTGGTTATTTTTTGTACAATTTTCAAGCCAGGGTTTGCTGGGCGGTGTCAAACGGTGTGGAATGAGGGGCCAAAAGGGTTTCTCCTATGCGCTGAATTTAGCGCTAATTATATGATATTTATAGGAAAAATTCCTTAAGTTGATGACATTGACGTAGCTCCACGTTTCCAACGCCTCGTCTGGAGGGCTGAGAGAGACAAAGGCGCGTATCGGCGGGAGCCGGCGCCACACATTGGGCGTACAGAGCAACCTCGCCCGCCACGGCTCGATGTCAGCGCTCAACGAGGCGAGTGGCTCCAGGTGCATTGGCAGACGGGCCGCTGGCTGACGTCGTGGCGATCGGCGGATATGCACTGGGAAGCCCGCCCATGTGCTGGGCTATCATGTTGGCGACGCCTACGCCCAGGTGGGGCGCGGCAGGATCGCCGTCATTTACACCCCAGTTTGGTACTGCTATAGGTCTTCTGGAATAGCCGATACATCAGGACAAATTGAAGTAGCTCAATTAGGAGATATCTAATGTCAACCGGTATGTTTATTCTGCACTCCAACTATACGCCGGCGGGGGACCAGCCAGAGGCGATAGCGCGCCTGCTGTCGGACATAGAAGAAGGTGCGACGCACCAGACGCTGAAAGGTATCACCGGCTCAGGTAAGACCTTCACCATGGCCAATGTGATTCATCGTCTGAAGCGGCCTACGTTGATCTTGGCTCCTAACAAGACGTTGACCGCGCAGCTTTATGGTGAAATGAAGCACTTCTTTCCTGAGAACGCGGTCGAGTACTTCGTTTCCTACTACGATTATTTTCAGCCCGAAATCTATATGCCGGGCACCGATCGTTTCATTCCAAAGGACTCGGCCATCAATGACCACCTTGAGCGCCTGCGCCTGTCCACGACCAAATCCTTGATTGAGCGTCGTGACGTGATCGTCGTCGCTTCGGTGTCTTCAATCTACGGCCTGGGTGATCCAGATGCATACCGAGCGCTACAGATCGCTCTGTCCCCTGGGGTCAAACTAAACCAGAGAGAGCTAATTCGTCGCTTGGCTTTGCTGCAATATGATCGCACGGAGCGCACTCTCAAGCGTGCAACGTTCCGCGTCCAAGGTGATGTGATTGACATTTTCCCCGCTGATTCCGAGTACAGGGCGGTTCGGGTGGAACTGTTGGATGACACTGTTGCGTCTGTCCAATGGATGGACCCTGTTACCGGCAAGACGTTGGGAGAGATAGACCATTATTTGGTTTCGCCAAAAACGCTTTTCGCGCCGCCCACGAACAAAATAGATTCTGCATCCAAAAAGATACTCGCTGATATGGAAGAGCGGGTTGCCGAGCTGAACAGGAATAATCGCTTGGTCGAGGCAATCAGGCTGTACGAGCGGATCACGCATGACGTGGAAATGATGCGCGAGGTCGGCTATTGCTCGGGGATGGAGAATTATTCCTGCTACTTCAGCGACCGAGACGCAGCTTCTCCTCCGATCACGTTGCTGGATTATTTGCCGAAAGACGGGCTGCTGTTCGTCGATGAATCTCATGTCATGGTGCCACAGATATCCGCAATGTACCGGGGGGATCAGGCGCGCAAGGACACGCTGATCGATTACGGGTTCCGTTTGCCTTCATCGAAGAACAACCGGCCATTGAACTTTGACGAGTTCGAGAAGGTCAAGCCTCAGACCATCTTTGTTTCCGCTACTCCGGGCGACTACGAGCTGAGGGTGTCGAAAGGCAGGGTTGTCGAACAGGTTATCAGGCCAACGGGACTGCTTGACCCCAAGGTTGAAGTGCGGAAAGCGGATGGATACATAGATGACCTGCTTGCCGAAATATCGAAGTGCGTGAAGAGAAAGAATCGAGTGCTTGTGACTACGCTGACGAAGGTCAGTGCAGAAGAGCTAACGGATTTCTTGACGGACAACGGGATTCGAGCGCGCTACATGCATTCGGACATAAAAGCGGAGGATCGTGTTGAGATCATCAATGGCCTGCGCGCAGGAGAGTTCGATGTTTTGATTGGGATTAGTCTTTTGCGCGAAGGGCTGGATATTCCAGAGGCATCATTGGTTGCCATTCTCGATGCAGACCGTGCAGGGTTCTTGCGTTCGGCCCATGCGCTCATTCAGATGATCGGTCGAGTCGCTCGGAATGAAAACGGCAAGGCGATCTTGTACGCCGACGCGGTGACGCCGGCGATGAAGCAGGCGATCGATGAGACCAATAGGCGCAGGCAGCTTCAAATTGCCTTTAACGAGGAAAATGGGATTTCTCCAGCCTCGTCTGTGCGAAAACTAGCAGGGGAAGAGACGAATACGGAGGAGCCCACCGTTCATTCCGAGGCTTTCTGCGAGAACTTGTCCGACCTTTGCGATCAGATCACTGCCAAGGAACAGCAGCTACTCGAATTTACCGATACCGGTGACGAGCAGCGCGTCGAAGACATTCGTCGTCAGTTGGATGGGTTGTACCGGCAATTCATTTACATCTAATCGTTCGCCGGCATTGGGTTGCATGGCCGACCGATCTGCATCTGGGGCAAGCGGGCAGACGGTCGGCTCATCATTCAACCGGAGGGGTGAGCCGCCGAGGCTCAGTGCCCCGCTTTCCAAGGTGTGTGCCCTACAGCGTCTTGCGACGTGTCAGCGCAAAGCTGGCAACGATCCAACGGCGACCAGCATTTCATCAAATACCGCTCGAACCCTTCCCGGAATGGGGCCACGCTGAGGCCGATAGACGTACAACCCCCATGCCGGAGGTTCTTCGTTCTCCAGCACTCGCACGAGCTTCCCGCTGGCAATGTAGGGGGCGGCCATGTAGTCCGCCAGTTGCGCGAACGCGATCCCGGCCAGCGCCGCTCCCATTTCCATGTCGGCATTGTCTGCGACGAGAGTGGGTGCGGTAGGTGTCCACTGGCGTCCCGCCTTGAAGTGCCAAGGCCAGGGACGGCCGGTATTGATATCCAAGGCCACGGTAACTGGCAGGCTGCTTAGCGCATCGATGTTTGCAGGTACGCCCACTTTCTTGATCAGGCGCGGAGCGGCAACGATGGGGAGTCTCATGTCGGCGGCCTTGCGTGCGACGAAGCGGCTATCGCGCATGAATCCGACCCTGATCCCGACGTCAATCCCTTCGTCAACCGTATTGCTGATGCGATCGGACAGGCGCACATCCAGCGTGATGCCGGGATGGCGCGCGGCCACGCGCTCCAGTGCCGGTAGCACCGCTCTGGTGCCCAAGCTGTGCGGTGCGGTGATGCGAACCGTACCGGACAGAGAGGCCTGCTGGTCGGAGCCAGGCGTTCGCCACAGATCCTCGAACCGCTCCAATGCGGGGCGCACTTGGTCTAGCAGCCCTTCGCCGAAGGCGGTGATGCGCACCTGGCGCGTGCTTCGATGAAACAACACCTCGCCGTAGTGTTGCTCCAGTTGCTGGATGGCACGGGTTACACCTTGCGGAGAAGTCCCCAGCCGGACGGCCGCATCGCGAAAACTGCTGCTTTCGGCCGCCACCCGAAAGATGCGCAGTAGTTCCATTTCCTTGTTCATGACGCACGCCTTATGGCCGATTTCGCTGCTCGTTGATTGTTCCAGATTGTGGAATTATAAAATCGCAACAATTCCATATACAAGGGAGGCGCGGTTGCCCAGACTGACAACACCCCGGAATGCTCCGCTCCGAACAACCCAATAAGGAACGCGAATGAACGCTGCGACTCTCATCACTGCCTACTACGACGCCTTCAACCGCGGTGACCGCGAGGCCATGCTGTCAATGTTGACCGATGACGTCGCGCACGACTTGAACCAGGGCGCTCGTGAGGTCGGTCGCGAAGCCTTCCGCGCCTTCCTGCAGCGCATGGACCGCTGCTATGGCGAGCAACTGCGCGGGATCGTGGTGATGGTCAGCGCCGACGGCCTGTGTGCAGGCGCGGAGTACGTGGTGCATGGCGAATACAAGGTCACGGACGACGGGCTGCCGGAAGCCCAGGGCCAGCGCTACGTGCTGCCGGGCGGCGCGTTCTTCGAGATCCGCGATGGCAAGATCGCTCGTGTCACCAACTACTACAACCTCGGCGACTGGATCGCACAGGTTGGAGGGGACGCCTGAAATGACCAGCGACGTGCAGGTGCTGGTTCATCGTGGTCCGGACATTGCCGAATGGTTCGATGCCGTGGCAGGCCTGCGGGCGAGCGTCTTCCGCAGCTTTCCTTACCTGTACGAGGGCGACACCGAATACGAGAAGCACTACCTCGCTATGTACGCCCGTTCGGCAGACAGCCTGCTGGTACTCGCGCTCGCTGATGACGTGGTCGTGGGTGCGTCCACGGGATTGCCGCTCGGCGATGCGGAGCCGGCCTTCCAGGTGCCGTTCGCCGATCGAGGAATCCCGATGGAGGCAGTGTTTTACTGCGGCGAATCAGTCCTGCTCCCGGCCTTCCGGGGCCTTGGCCTGGGCCATCGCTTCTTTGACGAGCGCGAAGCGCATGCCCGTTCGTTGGGCGGCATGCAGTGGGCATCGTTCGCGTCGGTGGATCGTGCAGACGACGATCTCCGGCGTCCTTCCAACTACCGCAGTAATGACCCCTTCTGGACCCGTCGCGGCTACGTGCGGCAGTCGGACATGAAGGTTACGCTGCCCTGGAAGCAGGTGGGTGAGCCGAGCGAAACCGAGCAGACGCTCACGATGTGGCTGCACTCCCTGGAGAACGCGAAATGAAAGTAGCAGTTGCGAAATACTCAGTGGGTCAGCCCGCGGGCTTCGAGGCATTTGCTGCGCGGCAGCGGCTGGTTCTGGAGGAGGCGCGCCGTGGCGGGGCGGAACTGGCCGTGTTGCCCGAGTATCTATCCCTCGAACTGGCTGCAACGTTCGAGCCTGGCATCCGCCATGATTTCAACGCCTCTCTGGCCGCGCTGCAGGCCTTGCAGCCTGCGTGGCTGGCACTGTATGCCGACCTGTCGCGCGAGTTGTGCATGACCATTCAGGCCGGTACGTTTTTGACCCAGGTTGGATTGGACCGCTACCGCAACCGGGCTTGGTGGTTTGCGCCTGACGGCACACGCGACTACCAAGACAAATTGCAGTTGACGGGGTTCGAGAAAGACGCCGGCGTCATCGAGGGTGGCGACGAACTGAAGGTGTTCGATTTGAAAGGCGTGCGTGCCGGCATCGCTGTCTGCTACGACAGTGAGTTTCCATTGCCCGTGCGAGCCCAGCGAGAGGCGGGTGCACGCCTGCTGTTGGTCCCGAGCTGTACGGACACGAGGGCAGGTGCAACCCGGGTTCGTGTGGGCTGCATGGCGCGGGCACTGGAGAACCGGATGTTCGTCGCACAGGCCGTGACGACCGGAGCTGCTGACTGGAGTCCGGCGCTGGACACGAACACTGGCGAGGCCACGATCTATGCACCCATGGATCGTGGATTCCCCGAGGATGGCATTCTCGCGACTACTTGCGGCACGCAGACATGGGCGATCGGTGATCTTGACGTTGAAGCACTCGAACGAAACCAAGAACAGGCCCAGGTTGCGGTCGATCGTGACTGGGACGGACAGATGTTGCCTGCACTGCGGAAAGCTCGACACTCGGGTCATCAGGTCGCCTAGCCGGTCTCATCTTGATAGCTTCAACTCGATGAGTCGGCTTAGATAGGTCATATCTATCTGCGCATAGATTTTTCCAGTTTGACCAGTTTTGAACTTGCCCCGATGCTGTCGATACATGCAAGAAATATTCATTGATTTGAATGTTTTGCGCTTCTTGGGAACAAACCTGTACTAGCCTGTAAGAGTGCTCGAAGAGCACAGAATTTGTGGCAAAGTTCGGCCGCATATACTATGGGGGAGTATTGTATAATGCGGCGGTGTACCCAAGTAGAGAGGTGTTCGATGCCACACAGTCCGGAAGAAAAGAAGCAAGCACTGACGCGCATCCGGCGCATCAAAGGTCAGGTAGCGACTCTTGAGCAAACGCTTGATGCAGGTGCGGAATGCCCTGCAATTCTTCAGCAGCTTGCGGCCGTTCGTGGGGCAGTCAACGGATTGATGGCAACCGTTCTGGAGAGCTATCTGCGGGAAGAATTTCCCAGTAGCGAAATCAGGAGCGATTCGCAGAACAAGTCCATTGACGAGACCATCTCTATCGTCCGCTCCTATCTGCGATAGAGGCACCAGGGTGCCCTCGGTGAGGGCAAATTTAGTTAGCTAGTAAAGGAAGCGACATCATGAAATCACGTGCAGCAGTTGCCTTCGGGCCAGGAAAGCCGCTGGAAATCGTCGAGATCGACGTCGAGCCGCCGCGCAAGGGCGAGGTGCTCATCAAGATCACGAATACCGGCGTTTGCCATACCGACGCCTTCACCCTGTCGGGCGACGACCCCGAAGGTCTCTTCCCGGTCGTGCTGGGTCATGAAGGTGCGGGTATCGTCGTGGAGGTGGGTGAAGGTGTGACCAGCGTGAAGCCTGGCGATCACGTCATTCCGCTCTACACCGCCGAATGCGGCGAGTGCCTGTTCTGCAAGTCCGGCAAGACCAACCTGTGTGTCGCGGTTCGCGCAACCCAGGGCAAGGGGCTGATGCCCGATGGTACGACTCGCTTCTCGTACAACGGTCAGCCGCTTTACCACTACATGGGCTGCTCGACCTTCAGCGAATACACGGTCGTCGCCGAAGTCTCGCTGGCCAAGATCAACCCGGACGCCAACCCCGAGCACGTCTGCCTGCTGGGCTGCGGCGTGACCACCGGCATCGGCGCCGTGCACAACACGGCCAAGGTACAGCCCGGCGACTCGGTGGCCATCTTCGGCCTCGGCGGCATCGGTCTCGCTGCGATTCAAGGTGCACGCCAGGCCAAAGCGGGCCGCATCATCGCCATCGATACCAATCCGGCGAAGTTCGAACTGGCTCGTACCTTCGGCGCGACCGAATGTCTCAACCCGAAGGACTTCGACAAGCCGATTCACGAGGTTCTGATCGAGATGACTGGCTGGGGTGTCGATCACACCTTCGAGTGCATCGGCAACGTCAACGTGATGCGTTCGGCTCTGGAAGCTGCCCACCGCGGCTGGGGCCAGTCGATCGTCATCGGCGTCGCCGGGGCCGGCAAGGAAATCTCGACCCGTCCGTTCCAGTTGGTCACCGGCCGGACCTGGAAGGGGTCGGCTTTCGGCGGGGTCAAGGGGCGCACCCAACTCCCGGGCATGGTGGAAGACGCAATGAAAGGCGAGATCGATCTCGCCCCGTTCGTCACTCACACCATGGGTCTCGACGAGATCAACCACGCCTTCGACCTGATGCATGAAGGCAAGTCGATTCGCACGGTGATCCACTACTGATCACTCACTATCCATTCAACACCAACCACCAAGGAAATTAACCATGTCCAATCCTGTCATTTCCGGCGACGGCATCTTCTCGCACGTCTTCATCGGCGCCGCCGACGTCCAGAAGTCGGCCGCGTTCTATGACGCCGCTCTGGGTGCTCTCGGCATCAAGAACCTCGGTCCTTTCGGCAACGGATGGGTGCTTTTCGGTCGCGAAAAGCCGGCTTTCATCATCGCCCGTCCGGGCAATGGTGAAGCGCCTTCCAGCAACGGCGTGACGGTCGGCTTTGCGGCCGCCACTCCCGCCGAAGTGGATGCCTTCCACGCCGCCGGCCTTGCCGCAGGCGGCACCGACGAGGGCCAGCCTGGCCCGCGTGGCCACCTGCCGGGTGCCTATGCGGCCTACCTGCGTGATCCGGCGGGCAACAAGGTTTGCTCGTACACCTTCGTCTGAAAGCTAGGAAGCTGAGGGCGTTCTGAAAGGGCCAGCACAAGCCTCTACACGGCGAGCCTATTAGACGGACCGTGTAGAGCGGTGCCCGCTCATGAAGATCGGCCCGCAGCCATGTGCGAAACGCATGGCTGCGGGCATTTGCTTTGAAGCGTGTTTTTCAACCAAGAAGAAATGAGGTCGTTATGAAAGAGCCGGCCAACATCAATACGACGACCGTACAACCCACCCCGACCGCCACCGTGTACGGCATGCCGGCCTATACCGATCGTGCTGCCGCCGTGGGTGAAGTGCACGCGCGCCCGCATCTCTTGATTCAGGCCCCCCGCGGCATATTGCAGCTCGCTTTCATGACCGAAGGCGACCAGGCCAGGGATCAGATGGCGATGAGCGAGTTGTCTCATCGCTTCGGCGTTGCCGAACCCGACCATACTACGCCGCTCCACGGCGTGACATGGGATGAAGGAGACCTGCACTGCGAAAAGCACACCGAGTTCTCGACGTATCTCTGGTGCGCTTCGCTGGATTCCGAGACGGGAGAGCCGTGCGGCGAAAATCCGTTCAAGCATGGATTTGTTCCTCCCGGCCCGGTCGTATCCGGCATCCGTTTGAGACTTCTTCCGTGGACGCCGGAAACGGAGAAGGAGGTCGATCGCTTCGATCCTGCCAGCCTGTGCTACTCGCTGGTGGAGAACGGCTCTGCCGCCATCCTGACCGACTTTCGACAGGATGAGGATGGCCTGACGCAGATCCTCGTCCTGGCCCGCGATTTGACCCCGGCGCGGGCGGGTGCGCTGGCTCAACGTCTGCTGGAGATCGAGACTTACCGCACCTTGGCGTTGCTGTCCCTGCCGTTGACACGATCGATGACGTCGGAACTGCGACGCATGGAGTCGCGCCTTGCGGCGATCACCGACGAGATGTGTACGAGCTTGGTGGAACGGCGCGACAGCGACGTGCTGCTGTCCGAATTGACCGGCCTGGCTGCCGAGCTGGAAGCTGGCGTTGCGGCGAATCTCTATCGCTTCGGCGCCAGCCGTGCCTACTACGAGATCGTCGAGGAAAGGCTGGCAGCGCTTTCGGAAGAGGCCGTATCCGGGTACTGCACCTGGGCGGATTTCCTGCAGCGTCGCATCGCTCCCGCCATGCGGACATGCCAATCCGTAAAGGAGCGCCAGACCAAGCTCTCCGACAAGCTGACCCGGGCCATCGCGTTGCTGCGTTCCTGGATCGACGTCGAGCTTGAACGCCAGAACCGCGATCTGCTTGCGTCGATGAACAACCGGGCCAAGATGCAATTGCGCCTTCAGCAAACCGTCGAAGGCCTGTCGGTCGCGGCAATTTCTTATTACGTCGTGAGTCTTCTCGGCTATTTGCTCAAGGGCATTCCGATGGTTCACGACAGCGTGGCGCCGGTGATGGCGGTTCTGGTGCCTGCGGTGATGCTGACGATCTGGTGGATCGTGCGCAGGATCAGACACGCCCACGGCGACACGGCAGCGGAAGAGAAATCTTCCTGACGAGCTGCCGTCCTGGCGCGCGAGAGCTGCGCCGTTCCTTTGAACATAGGAGAACACCATGGAACGCATCGAACATCACGCCAGCTTTGATGGTTGGCAGGACGTTTATCAGCATGAATCCACGACGCTCGGTTGCACGATGAAAGTCGGCGTCTATCTGCCTCCGCAGGCACAGCACGGCAAGGTGCCGGTGCTGTACTGGCTTTCAGGCCTCACCTGCACCGAGCAGAACTTCATCACCAAGTCCGCCGTCCAGCGCTACGCAGCCGAACATGGCATTGCCGTCGTCGCGCCCGATAGCAGCGCTCGCGGCGAAGGCGTTGCCGACGATCCCGCCTATGACCTCGGACAGGGGGCAGGTTTCTACGTCAACGCCACGCAGGAACCCTGGGCTGCGAATCATCGGATGTATGACTACGTGGTGCAGGAACTACCGGCGCTGATCGAGGCCCACTTTCCCGTGACAGCGGAGCGGAGCATCAGCGGCCATTCCATGGGGGGACACGGTGCTCTGGTCATCGCCCTGCGCAACCCGGGCCGTTATCGAAGCGTCTCGGCCTTCTCGCCCATCGTCGCGCCCACCCAGGTTCCCTGGGGACACAAGGCCTTCGAGGCGTACCTGGGCAGCGACCGGGAGGCGTGGAAGCAGTACGACACCGTGGAGCTGATTCGCACCGTGCAGGAGCGTCTGCCGCTGCTGGTGGATCAGGGTTTGGGCGACGAGTTCCTGGAGAGTCAGCTTCAGCCCGATCTGCTGCGCAAGGCCTGCGACGAGACGGGGCACCCGCTCACGTTGAATCTGCGCCCAGGCTACGACCACAGCTACTACTTCATTGCCAGTTTCATTGGCGAGCATATGGCACACCACGCATCGGCGCTGAAACGCTGAGAGAGAGGAGATCAGGTCATGACAAAGACCTCCAAAAACCGACATCACGTCGTCATTATCGGAGCGGGCTTCGGCGGGATCGAGGTTGCCAACCAGCTTGCTGGTGCCGAGGTCGATGTGACGATCATCGACCGGCGCAATCATCACCTGTTCCAGCCGCTGCTTTACCAGGTCGCAGGGGCATCTCTCTCGACATCCGAGATCGCCTGGCCTATTCGCTATCTATTCCGAAATCGCCCGGAAGTGAACACCTTGATGGCGGAAGTGGAAGGTATCGACCAGGACGCGCGTCAGGTCATTCTCAACAATGGCTCGCGCCAAACCTACGACACGCTCGTACTCGCGACAGGTGCTACCCATGCCTATTTCGGACACGACGAATGGGGGGCTTTCGCGCCGGGGTTGAAGACGCTGGAAGATGCCACGACCATTCGAGGCCGAATCCTCGCGGCTTTCGAGGAGGCCGAGCGCACGAGCGATCCTCAGCAGCGTGCCGCGCTGCAGACGTTCGTCATCATCGGTGGTGGTCCCACCGGGGTTGAATTGGCCGGGACCATCGCCGAGCTTGCACGAGACACGCTGGCGCGTGACTTCCGCTCGATCGACCCGAGCACGTCCCGGGTTGTACTGATCGAGGCGGGCCCGCGTCTGTTGTCCGTCTTTCCAGAGGATCTTTCGGCCTATACGCGCCAGGCACTCGAAAAGCTCGGGGTCGAGGTCGTGCTGGGTACGCCGGTCACCGAATGCTCGGCCGACGGCGTGGTGTATGGCGGCAAGCCTCTTTCGGCCAAGACCATCGTTTGGGCCGCCGGCGTCCAGGCGTCTCCCGCGGCTCGCTGGTTGGGTGCTGCGTCTGATCGTGCGGGTCGAGTGGTCGTTGGTCCCGACCTGACGGTGGCCGGTCGCCCGGAGGTCTTCGCCATCGGCGATACCGCCTCGTGCACCATGGCTGATGGGAAGCCCGTACCGGGCATCGCCCCCGCCGCCAAACAGCAAGGCAAGTACGTCGCCAACCTCATTGGACGGCGTTTGAAAGGCAAGCCCGCTGACGGGCCTTTCAAATACCGGCATCAGGGGAACCTGGCCACCATCGGCCGCAGCCTGGCCGTAATTGACATGGGGCGGGTTAAGCTGCGTGGAGCCTTTGCGTGGTGGATCTGGAAGCTCGCGCATATCTACTTTCTGATCGGTACGCGAAATCGTCTCAGCGTCGCGTTGAGCTGGGTATGGAACCATAGCATCGGCTACCGCGGCTCTCGCATCATCATGCATGCGATTAGCGACAAAGAGCCCACGGCGTTGGATAAATCCGGCTCTCTGGATTGAGGTGCACACCTTATCGGAACGTCAACTATCAGAAATACCAGGGAGAGGAACTTGACCGATCTATTCACGACAAAGCCCAAGCCTCCCTTGGCCGAACTCCTGCGGCCCAAGACGCTGGATGAATTCGTCGGGCAACGGCACTTGCTCGGCCCCGGCAAGCCGCTTCGTCTCGCGTTCGAGGCGGGCAAGTTGCACTCGTTCATCCTCTGGGGGCCGCCAGGCGTGGGCAAGACCACCCTGGGGCGCCTGGCCGCCAGTGCGACCGACAGCCGATTCATCGCCATCTCGGCCGTGCTTGCCGGGGTGAAGGACATCCGGCAAGCCATCGACGAGGCCCAGGCAGAACTGGGCAACCATGGTCGATCGACGGTGCTTTTCGTCGATGAGATCCATCGCTTCAACAAGGCGCAGCAGGATGCCCTACTGCCCCATGTCGAGTCGGGGCTCCTGACCCTGGTGGGGGGAACGACCGAGCATCCGGGGCTGGCGGTCAATTCCGCTCTGCTCTCACGCGCGCAGGTCTATACCCTCGAACCGCTGTCCGGCGACGAACTGAACCAGCTCTACGAACGCGCACTGCCGCATCTCCAGGGCGTCACGTTGGACGCGGACGCGCTGGATCTGCTCAAGGGCTTTGCCGATGGCGATGGCAGGCGCTTCCTCAATCTGCTTGAGCAGGTGACGAATGCTGCGTCGGGCGCGGGCAAGGCCGTGGTCGATGGCGAGTTTGCCAAACTGTCCACCAGCCCATCACTGCGCAGGTTCGACAAGGGCGGCGACGAGTTCTACTGGCAGCTCTCCGCCTTCCACAAGTCGCTGCGGGGCTCCGACCCCGACGCGGCCCTGTACTGGCTGGCCCGCATCCTCGACGGCAGCGGCGACGTCAGCCAGGTGACGCGCCGCATGATCGTGGTGGCCAGCGAAGACATCGGCAATGCCGACCCGCAGGCGCTGCAACTGGCGCTCAATGCCGCGCTGGCTTATGAGAGGCTGGGTTCCCCCGAAGGCGAAATACCGATTGCCCACGCGGCGACCTACCTTGCTGCCGCCCCCAAGTCGAACGCTGCCTATGCCGCCTGGAACAAGGCGAAGGCCTTCGTCAAGAACAGCGGCTCCCTGCCTGTGCCTCTCCATCTTCGCAATGCGCCGACGAAGCTGATGCAGCAGATGGGGTATCACGAAGGCTACCGCTATGCCCATGACGAGCCCAACGGCTATGCCGCTGGGCAAAGCTACTTTCCCGAGGGCGTGGCGCGGCCGGGCTGGTATCAGCCAACGGACAGAGGTGTTGAGCGCAGGCTGGGAGAAAGGCTTACTTGGCTGCGCTCGCTGGATGATGGGACGCTGCCAGAGGCGGACGCCTGACCGGTCGCCTCCGAAACCGGCTCATCGCGACTTCACGAACTACAGGAACAGGATAAGAACATGTCAGCCACTTCTTTCGGTGCATCCTCGGCGAATATCAGCCGGGGACGCGTTGCCCGCTATCTGCGCACGGAGTCTGGTGCTGCGGTGCTGCTGGTGATCGTCACGGTCGTGGCGCTGGCGTGGGCGAACTCGCCGCTATCCGATGCCTATTTCGCGTTGTGGCACCTGGACGTCGGGTTTGACTTCGGGCCGCTGGGCATGCACATGGATCTGCATCACTGGGTCAACGACGGCCTGATGGTGGTCTTCTTCTTCCTGATCGGCCTGGAGGTGCGTCAGGAGTTCGCCCACGGATCGCTCAGGGACCGCAGCCGTGCCCGTCTCGCTCTGATCGCGGGTGTCGCAGGTGTCGTGCTTCCCGCGCTGGTGTATGTCCTGATCGTGGGGCTGGCCGGAAGTGAAGGCCTGCACGGGTGGGGGGCGGTGGTCGGCACCGATACGGCATTCATGCTGGGCACCCTGGCGATCGTCGGCCCGCGGCTATCCGGTCAGTTGCGCGTGTTCCTGCTCACCCTGACCGTGGTCGATGACTTCCTCGCCGTGTCCATCATCGGCATCGTCTATAGCGAGGAGATTCGGATCGTCCCGTTGTTGATCGCCCTCGCCAGTCTCGTTGCGTTGTGGTGGCTAGGGCGCACCCGCCAGTGGCGGGCAATGCCGTATGTGCTGATCGTGATCGTGCTGTGGCTCGCAACCGTGTACTCCGGCATCCATGCCTCTCTCGCCGGGATGGCCGCGGGGCTGCTGATCCCCGCCTACGCGACGCAACGTCACAAGGTCGTCGCGGCAAAACAACTGTTCCGCGACTTCTGGCAGTCTCCGAGTGCCGCATCGGCCCGCGCGGTGGACTGCGGGCTGTCCCGGGGTATCTCGGTGAACGAGCGATTGCACGAGTTCCTGCGGCTGCCGACGGCGCTGCTGATCGTGCCGGTGTTCGCCTTGGCGAACGCCGGAGTGGACGTGCGTGGCGGGCTGCTCGCCGAGGCCTTCGGCTCGCCAGTCACGTGGGGCGTCATCGCAGGGCTCGTGCTCGGCAAGCTCGTGGGCATCGGGCTCATCACGCTCGTCGCCGTCCGTCTCGGCCTGGGCCGGCTGCCCGAGGGCGTCGGGGTGGGGAGCGTGTTCGGTGGTGCGGCACTGTCCGGGATCGGCTTCACCGTGTCGCTGCTGATCATCGGGCTCGCGTTCGGCACGACCTCCGACCTGGGCCGCCAGGCGACGGTCGGCGTGCTCGTGTCGATGGTGTTCGCCACGTTGCTCGGGTGGCTGATCTTCAAGGTCGCCGCCAAGCGGTGGGGTGAGAAGACCGCTGACCTGCCGATGGTGCTTGAGCCACCGGTCGATCCGGAGATCGATCACATCCGCGGGCCGGAGGACGCCCAGCTCACACTCGTCGAGTACGTGGACTTCGAGTGCGCGTACTGTGCGCACGCGACCGGTTCTTGGGACGATCTGCGTGCCCACTTCGGGGACGACCTGCGGTATGTGGTGCGCCATCTGCCGCACCACCCGCACGGGCCGATCGCCGCGCGGGCGTCCGAGGCAGCGGCGAACCAGGGGATGTTCTGGCCGTGGCTGGACTTCGTGTTCACCCGTCAGCATGCGCTGGAGCGCGAGCATCTGATCGGCTACGCCGCCGAGCTTGGGCTCGACGTCGAACGGTTCATCGCGGATCTCGACAGCACCGCGGTGATCGAGCGTGTCGAGCGCGACCTCGCCAGTGCGGTCGCCAGCGGTGCGCACGCCACGCCGACGTTCTTCGTCGAGGGTCGTCGTCTGCGCGGCAGCTACGACGCCCGCACTGTCACCGCGGCGCTCGAAGCCAGTCGCCGCGGCCCACGAACTCAGGAAGTCCCGTCCTGAGCGGGACGAACTACAGGATAAGAACATGCCAAACAATTCTTTCGGTGAATCCTCTTGTACCGCTGCGGCCAGCGGCCTCGTGCAGGTGCGCGGGGCGCGCGAGAACAACCTCAAAGAGGTGGACGTTTCCATCCCGCGTAACGCGCTCGTGGTGTTCTCGGGAGTCTCCGGCTCCGGGAAGTCCTCGCTGGCCTTCGGCACCATCTATGCCGAGGCTCAGCGACGTTACTTCGAGTCGGTGGCCCCCTATGCGCGGCGATTGATCGACCAGGCCGGCGTGCCCGACGTCGATGCGATCGACGGCCTCCCGCCGGCGGTGGCGCTGCAGCAGCAGCGTGGCTCCAGCAACGCGCGTTCCTCCGTGGGCAGTGTGACCACCCTGTCCAGCCTGGTGCGGATGATGTATTCGCGCGCCGGCGCCTACCCAGCCAACCAGCCGATGCTGTACGCCGAGGATTTTTCGCCCAACACGCCGCAGGGAGCGTGCCCGACCTGCCACGGCCTGGGCCATGTGTACGAGGTGACCGAGGCCATCATGGTGCCCGATCCCTCCCTGAGCATCCGCGAGCGGGCGATCGCCTCCTGGCCCCCCGCCTGGCAAGGCCAGAACCTGCGCGACATCCTGGTCAGCATGGGCTACGACGTTGACCGACCGTGGAAGGACCTGCCGAAGAAGGATCGCGACTGGATTCTGTTCACCGAGGAAACACCGACGGTGCCGGTGTACGCCGGCTTCACGCCCGCCGAGACCCGCGCCGCGCTCAAGCGCAAGATGGAGCCGAGCTACATGGGCACCTTCACCGGTGCTCGCCGGTATGTGCTGCACACCTTTGCCAACACCCAGAGCGCGCTGATGAGAAAGCGCGTGTCCCGGTTCATGGAGGGCAAGCCGTGCCCCACCTGCCACGGCAAGCGGCTCAAGCCCGAGGCGTTGTCGGTCACCTTCGCCGGCGTGGACATCGGCGCGTTCATGCAGATGCCGCTGGACCAGTTGGCGGCCTTGCTCGAACCCATTGCCCAGGGTGATTTCCGCGCCCATGCAGCGGGGGCGGCTACGGACAAGGAAGCGACCCGGCGCGACCGTGCCCAACGCGCGGCCTCCGGTCGTGCCGTACACGCGGTATCGCCCGACGTGCGCCGCACCTCCGCGCTGTCGGAAGAAAAGCGCCTCGCCGCGCAGCGCCTGGCCGGTGGCGTGATGGCACGCCTGCGCCAACTGCGCGGGCTGGGCTTGGGCTACCTGACGCTGGACCGGGCCACGCCGACGCTTTCGGCTGGCGAGTTGCAACGCCTGCGGCTGGCTACGCAATTGAGTTCCCTGCTGTTCGGCGTCGTGTACGTGCTCGACGAGCCCTCGGCGGGGCTGCACCCCTCCGACAGCCAGGCCCTGTACGACGCACTCGATCGGCTGCGCGACGCAGGCAACTCGGTGTTCGTGGTGGAGCACGACCTGGAACTGATGCGCCGCGCGCAATGGCTAGTGGATGTCGGGCCGGATGCCGGGGAGCGTGGCGGCCGCGTGCTCTACAGTGGCGAGCCGGATGGCCTGCGCAAGATTGCCGAATCGCGCACCGCCCGTTACCTGTTCGACGAGATCCCCGCGCCGGGGAGCCGGGCACGCGAAGCGATCGGCTGGCTGGAGCTGCAGGGCGTCCACCGCCACAACCTGCATGGCGTGGACGCACGCATTCCGCTGGGCGTGCTGACGGCCGTCACCGGCATCTCCGGCTCGGGCAAGTCCAGCCTCGTCGCGCAGGCCCTGCCGGAGCTGGTGCTGCTGCACCTGGGCCACGAGCCGGAAGACGATGTAGCCGAAAGCGCCACCAGCGAAGGGCCGGCAGTGATCGAAGCGACCGGCGGCCATCTGGCGGGCGACGTGGACGCCGTACAGCGTCTGGTGCAGGTGGACCAGAAACCGATCGGGCGCACGCCGCGGTCGAACCTAGCCACCTACACGGGCCTGTTCGACCATGTGCGCAAGCTGTTCGCTGCCACGCCCGATGCGCGACGCCGCCGCTACGATGCCGGACGGTTCTCGTTCAACGTCGCCAAGGGGCGCTGCGAGACCTGCGAGGGCGAGGGCTTCGTCAGCGTGGAACTGCTGTTCATGCCCAGCGTGTACGCGCCGTGCCCGACGTGCCATGGCGCACGCTACAACGAGGCCACGCTGAAGGTGCAATGGAACGGGCGCAACATCGCCGAGGTGCTGCAGATGACCGTGGACGAAGCCAGCGAATTCTTCGCGGGTGAAGACGCTGTGGCAAGGCCACTGCAACTGCTGCGCGATATCGGACTGGGCTACCTGCGCCTGGGGCAACCGGCCACCGAGCTTTCCGGTGGCGAGGCGCAGCGTATCAAGCTGGCGACCGAGCTTCAGCGCAGCCAGCGCGGCCGAAGCCTGTACGTGCTCGACGAGCCGACTACCGGGCTGCATGCGTCGGACGCCGACCGGCTGCTGGTGCAGTTGCAGCGCCTGGTCGATGCCGGCAATACCGTAGTGATGATCGAACACGATATGCGCGCGGTGGCCCAGGCCGATTGGGTGATCGACGTGGGGCCTGGTGCAGGCGCTGCCGGCGGCAGCATCGTGGTGGCGGGCTCCCCTCAGCAGGTGGCCCGAACGTCTGGCAGCAGAACCGCTCCGTTCCTTGCACAGGAGTTGGCGCGGGCCGAGTAGCTCAGTTCGCCAAATGTTGCCAGTTTTCGCGGGGCATTGATCGTCGCCACACGACGGTGGCGATCAATGCCCGAATCGCGTCATCCTTCCTGAGTCAGAGCAAGATAGGGATTGTTGGGCGGTATTTCGGCGAGTGCCAAGGACCCATCTTCGAGGAGGTAGCCATGCAGTCGGCGGGACTTCCTCGGGCCCGTGACTTCACAGGTCCAAATGTTCAGGCCATTGGGCTGCTTTCGATGTAGCTGCAGCTTCTCGAAGCGCTTCTGCACCCACTGCCAATCCTGTTGACTCTCCTGCTTGGCGAGTGCGGCCACTTCGGGATGCTCCTGCGCATAGCGTTGGAACACACCCGGGCTGACCAGGTAGGCCGTGTCATTCACCGTATGCACGAGTGCCTTCGCGTCGTTGATGATGAGCCGTCGTGAGGCGATTCCCTGCTTCAGCCAAACCATGAACTGTTCCCCGGATGGCTTCGTTGCCGATGACCCAGGCGTAGGCGCGGGTGCAGGTGCAGGCGATGGAATGGACGTCGCGGCTGTTGCTGGCGCGGGGGTGTGGAGGAACTCCTCGGCATCCTGGCCAACGCCGGCCGACTCACCCAAGCCCACCATCGCGAGCAAATCCTCCATGACGTCGGGCACGGGCTGGGCTGCGGGCGGTGAAACGATGGTGGTGCTGTCGCCCTCCCAAATCGGAGGCTCTTGACCTCCCTGCGCTGGGTTCACCGAGACGGTAGGCGCGGGAGCCGACATGCTGGCGTCGTTTTCCGCGGGCGTCGCGTCGATCTCTACCGTGCCCGCGAAAGGTGCTGGTCGCTCGCCAGACTCCCAGATCAGCGCGGGAGCGAGACGCAACAGGGTGAACGAATGGGACCAGCCGGTCGTGCTGGTCACGGTCGCGCGCCAGACCGCCTTGCCGTCCGGTGTGGGCTGCAGCATGCCGTGGTCCTGCAGCACATTGAACACGGCGGTGTTGTTCGCAGGAATGCCATCGATCCCCTGAGACAGGAGGTGTGCGCGCAGTTTGTCCGAAACCGTCTTGCTCACCAGCCACAAACCATCCTCGGTGAGCCAGCCATCGGAGGCTTCCGGCTGGTTCAGCTTCAACTGTTCCTTGAGCAGGTAGCGCAACCCGTCCAGCAGCTTGCGTTGCAGTGCGTGCTTGGGCGCGGCCATGGCGCGCGCCGGATCGCCGCCCAGCTCCTGGGCCACCGACGCCCGGTCTGCTTGCACGACGAGTTCCCCCAGTACACCGGCATGTTCGTACTGACCGGCCAGCACATAGAGCAGCGGTGCCCAGAGAGCCGGATAGTCGCTGAGCCAGTCCAGGACGTGGCGGTCGAGCAGTTGGCGATAGAGCAAGCCTGTTGCGGCGCTGTGCAGGCGGTATTCGCGGTCGTCACGGTAGCGAAATCGGTACGCCTGGTGCAGCGGGCCATGCCACGGATGCCAAGTACTGCCGTCGGCCAGTTCGACGTGTAGATCGACGGCGATCTTGCCAATATCGTGGAGCAGCGCAGCATAGGCAACGGCGGCGGTCCAGGCTTCGGACTGGGCCGCCTGGTCTTCGGGACTGGCACCGATGGGCAGCAGATGGGACTGCCGCAGTTTCAGGCTGTAGGCGACGATCTCCAGGCCGTGGTCGAGCATGCCGCCCGGGTAGGCATGGTGATGCGCCTCGGAGGCCGGGAAGGCCTGGACCAGTTCGGCATAGCGTTCCAGGGGCGTGCGATACAGGGTGGCGAATTGCCTACGCGAGAGCGAGGTACGCTGCCAGATGTGCTCCAGCAGCTTCTGCCGGCGTGGGGTGGCCAGCAGCGATGCGGCCGACTCAGGACGCAGCAGCCCTTTCGGGAGGGCGGTGACGGGTGGTGGCGTCGGTGCGGCAGCGACCGGGGGCCGTTTTCGCTGGAACAGGGAAAGCATGTGGGTGTCCTGATGACGGGCCGACCGGGAGGCCTTTTGGCCTTTTCGAGGTAGGGCCTTTCCCCTTGCACCCCATTCCCTTGCCATTTCGGCCCTTTGGCCTTTAACCGTTTCGGTATAGCGAGGCCTGGGTTGCGGCTCCAGCGTCAATGTGGAACCCGCTCGAATGCATTGGACGGCGACCCGGCGCTGGCCTCTGCCTATGCTGTGGGAACGCTGCTTCCGCCAGGTAGGTTGTTCTCACTCAGGCGACTAAGTTGACAGACGCGACAAAGGCGACTAGAGTGAATCCTGTCCCAAACCTACTCGGGAGATGACCATGCCCACTGCCATTGAATTCATTGCCGACCGTCTGCCGCGCGTCACGGTGGAAGATGTACGCCGCTTCGCGGATACCGTCGAAATCCGGGATGCCACGGCTTTCGCGGCCGAGTTGCAGGCGTTCGTCCACGAGCGTGTGGAAGCGGTGACACTGCCCGCCAACTTGGAGGGGGAGACCGTTGGGCAGGCCCTTGCACGCAAGGCGGCCGCGCTGCGCGCCGACACGCGCTGGGCACCGAATGAAACCGACGTCCAGCGAGGCCGCGCCGTGCTGCTGGAAACCTTCAACCAGCCGCACAACCTGCCGCCCGCGGAGTTCGCCAAGCTGGCGGACAAGTCGCGCCAGCAGATCTACAAGGACATCCTCGCGCGTCGGCTGCTGGCGCTGAACGTGGGGCCGCGCGGTCAGAAGCTGCCCGACTGGCAGCTCGACCCGGTGAAACAGCAGTTGACCCAAACCGTGCTTCAGGAGGTCGAGGGTATCGATCACTGGACGATCTACCGCGCACTGTCCGAACCGCTCGAAGGCTTGGGTGGGCGCTCGCCGGTGGATGCGGTGACGCATGGCACGATCGATGACGTGGCCGAGGCCGTGTTCAACGTGCTGGGCGTCCAGGTGCATTGAAGCGAGATCGCCATGAGCCACGAGCTGCCTTCGTTCCTGATCGATGCCGGTGAACTGCTCCAGCATGTGAGCCGCGTCGTCTATCGGGGCAGCCCGCTGTACTATGGTCGCAGCAGCACGAATCGCTACGATGACCCGGCGGGGGCCTACGGCGTGCTCTACCTGGGGCGCGACCTGCCCACGGCGCTGATGGAGTCGGTGTTTCACAAGCACCAGTGGCTTGAAGACACGAAGCGCTCCATCGCCCTGAAGGAGGTCCACGCCCGGATGGTCCGCGCCGTGGGCGTGCTGGACGACGTGCTCCTGGCCGACCTCACGGCGCCGGGCGTCATGGCGGGCTACTTCGGCCTGAATCTGGAGCAGTTGGCGAGCCGCGACTACACGCACACGCAGCAGGTGTCCGCTCAGGTGCATGCGATGGTCGGCGACGACGGCCAGCCGCTGTTCGACGGGGTGCTCTATCCGTCGCGCAACAACTATCCCGCCGCGAGCATCGCCCTGTTCGAGCGTGCGGGAACGAAGGTCAGCGTTGTCGAGGACATCGACCTGGTTGACCATGTGGACTGGCCGCGTTTCGTTGCCACCTACCGCATCGGCGTGGAGCCCGACCCCGGCCCGGTGGAACCGGATGACGAAGCGTCCTGAAGCAGCAAGAAAACACATTGAAGCCCGAAACGGAATGAAGTGGAGCAAACAGGAATAGGCATTCCTCAGTAGCAGGAGACGACCATGAACACGACGACCCGCACCAGTACCGCAGAACGCCTCGGCCGTACCTTTGGCCGCGGATGGCGCGTCTATGCGCGTGGCGAACGGCGGGTATCGAATTGGTTGGTGGCCAAAGGGGTGCCTTCGGTTGGTGCCACAGTGCTGCTGTGGGTGGTCAAGCTGGCTGTGCTGGGCGCGCTGCTCTACGCCGCCTTCTGGTTCGCACTCGTGTTGCTGGGAGTCGTGGTGGCGGGATGGGCGGCGGCTGCCAATACATCGGAAGAAGACGAGTGGCCGTTCACCGACCTCACCGAACTGCGCAAGACACCCGGCTACGATCCCAATCTGTACAACGATACGTCGCACGAGTTGTACACCGACGACTGATCGGCACCGCGCTACTTGGGGTCGTTTGCGGGAGAGGGCGAAATCCTACGCTAAGGCTTTGGCCAACGATATTCTCCGGTAAGATTGATGTGTTCCCAGGGGATAGGAGAAGTCGCTTGATATCTAGTATGACGTCTGTCGCACCTGCTTGATCGCGGCCGCGATAGCTAGATCGCGTTGCTCCTCTTCTCCATCCGCGTTCCAAGCTGCGGAAAGGCACCCATAAGCGTACGCCTGGTCGAGCAGGCGACGCGGATCGACGTCCAGCGCACGAGAGAATGCGTCCGCCATCTGTGCAATGCGTCTAGGATCGAGACAAAGGTCGTCTCTGTCAGCCGGATCGTAGAACATATTGGCGGCGCCAAAGCCCACTTCACCGACCAGACCGACGGGATCTATCACCAGCCAGCCGCGACTGGAGAACATGATGTTTTCATGATGCAGATCGCCATGTAGCCCACGCAGTTCCGAGGCATTGCTCATCATTTGATCGGCTATAATCGCCGCGTGGACGTAGTCAGTTTGACAACCTGCGTTTTGATCATCGCGCGCCCGCTGAAACAAAGCTGCAAAGCGATCCCGGATCGGGAGAAGGGCAGAAGGCAGGGGTTCCTCAGATGCGGCATACAGCTTCGCCATTAGTTCCGCTGCAATTTCGGTCGCCTGGTAGTCGCCGTGCTCGGCAACGATGTGAGAGAGCATTCGCTCCCCGGCATATTCGAGCAACATCAGATTGTTCTCACGACCGAGCAACCGGACTGCTCCCCTCCCATTGCGCCATACCAGATAGTCGGCCCCGCGCAGTTCATCAGCAATGTCTTCTATAGGTTTCAATCCCTTGACGATTGCAGGAGTCCCGTCTGGCAATGAAACTTTCCAAACGAGGCTGGAAAAGGTGTCCGCAATGAGAACAGGTTGCGAAACGTGCCAATGAGCAGGAAAAACAGGCGGCATGAACATCAACCCCAAGTCAGAGGGTCCAATCGCAGATAGAAGGCAAGGCGTTCGCGGTCGGGGGCTTCGATCCCCAATACATTGAATAGGACAGCGAAGGCGCGCTCTGCTTCATCTGGCGCTGCCCAGTTCTCTTCGGCGTTAGCAATCATGAGTGCCAAATCGGCATAGCGATCTGCTGTTCCGAGCCGCCCAAGGTCGATCAGACCCGTGCATTGAAGAGTTTTAGGGTCCACCATGAAGTTCGGCATGCAGGGATCACCATGGCAAACAACCATATCGGTGCGCTCTTGGTCGAGCCGCACCGGTAGCTCTCGTTCGACACGAGCCAAAAGATCGAGCTGCGGCGTACTCTTGTCCTCGTCCGGTAAGAAGTCGGGATTGACGGCATTGCGGGACACCACATCAACGGCGCGTCCGAACATTCGCGACAGCCTGCGCTCAAACGGACATTGATCAACCGATAGGCTGTGAACAGCGCCAAGTTGCTGCCCCATTGACGGCCACGCTTTGAGCAAATCCGCTCCAGACAGATCAGCCGCCGGTACTCCCGGAATTGCCGTTATCACCAAGCATGCACCCTCCTGTTCCTCCTGCCAGTTGATCACCTCGGGGCAAGCCACACCTCGACCTTTGAGCCAAATGAGGCGGTCACGCTCTCCAGCGAGCTCACCGCGGCGGGAAGCAGGTGCGATTTTCGCGAAGGCATGCCCGTCACCACGTCGAAAAACAAAATCACCAGATTCTCCGCCTCTGACAGGCAACCAGTCAGAATGCGATTCACCAAAAAAAATATTAGTTCGATTCAATGGAGGTTCCTTCAGTTTTCTGATGAAGCGCGGAGGTGGCTCAACTTGCGAAAAGAAACGAGTTGCGACGTAAGTCCGAGAACATGCTTTCCATGGTCTCTGAGCTCGCCTTTGGGACCGACATATCGGTAGAGAGTGACGCGCTCGATGCCGAGTTCCTTGCAGAGATCGGAAACTGAAGTATCGCGCTGGGCCATGGCGGCTTGCGCGAGACGCACCTGAGCTTTGGTGAGCGCGAATTTTCGTCCGCCCTTGCGACCGCGCGCTCTCGCGGAGGCGAGACCCGCCATGGTGCGCTCTCGGATCAGATCCCGCTCGAACTCGGCCAAGGTGGCGAAGATTCCGAACACCATGCGACCGGACGCAGTCGTGGTGTCGATCTGAGCGCCCTTTCCAGTCAGAACCCGCAGGCCGATCTTGCGGTCTGACAGCTCCTTCACCGTGTTGACCAGATGGGCAAGCGATCGTCCGAGGCGATCGAGCTTCCAGACCACCAGCACATCGCCGTCACGCAATGACTTGAGGCAGGCAGTCAAGCCAGGGCGATCATCACGACCGCCGGAAGCAAGATCATCATAGATATTGTCCCGTTCGACACCTGCGGCGCGCAAGGTGTCGTGCTGCAGGTCGAGAGACTGCGAGCCATCGGCTTTGGAGACGCGGGCATATCCGATCAGCATGTATCACAAACGTTCGATTATGTGACAGTGTGAGCCAGAACGTGCCGGTCGTCAAAAATTGTCACTTAACCCGTAATTCTGTCTAAGGCATACAAAGGGTGTTTATGGTTAGTAAAGTGACGGCGCAAGACAGCATCGTGCAGGGGACTTGTCGTTTTCAGAAGACGGCTGCACTGAACGTCAGAAGCCGACTGCACTATAGCAGCGGAGGGGTTGGATCCATCAGGCAACGACGGGCTGCTGCCGGCCATCAGCGGACGCAGGGAGGACTTTCCGCAACCGGCCGTTCGATGCGGCACCGATGGCCTTCGCGCAGGGGTAGTGAATCCGCCAGGATTGACTTGCGCTGCCCTACCTCTCACTAGTGAGGGGCGGCAGCGCATCAAGCGGTGAGCGCACTCCGGCACCGCCAACTTTCAGCACATGCGTGTAAATCATCGTCGTAGAGACGTCGGAATGGCCGAGCAGATCCTGCACGGTTCGAATGTCGTAACCGCTGCGGAGCAAGGCCGTCGCGAACGAGTGGCGGACCAGCGCCGCGAGCATCATATCGAACAGGGCGACGCCGCCCGAGCGCGGGACGGCCGCATCTTCTATCGGCGTAGTCTTCTCGCCACGTTGCGCGAACGCGAGGTTGCCCGCGTCGGCGCCGAGATGGCCGAGAGCAAAGGTCTGCCGTTCCGCGCAGCAGCGGATGGCGAGAGCGTCAGCGGCAAGTTCACCGGCACCGTGCAGCTATCGAGCGGCAAGTTCGCCGTGGTCGAGAAATCCCATGAGTTCACCCTTGTCCCATGGCGGCCGATCATCGACCGTCAGCTCGGCCGCGAGGTCATGGGCGTCGTGCAGGGCGGATCGGTGTCTTGGCAGTTGGGCCGGCAGAGAGGGATTGGACTCTAGGTGGTCCAACCCCGGATTGGCAGCTCGACGCATTGCGATGGAAGGGATGATCGGATAGAATCGCCATCCATCTTTTCAATGTGAGGTCAACGGCATGGGAGCCAGTATTACAGCAGACAAGTAAGCCGCAACAACAAGCATTGTTGTTGCGGCGTTCTGTAAGACCAATCCTGTTTGATTGCTGACGAGCAGACGCCGCCCGGAATCCTTATTCGAGAGGTTGATTCGTCATGACCACCACACGCCCCGCGTGGGCTTATACGTTGCCGGCAGCTCTGCTGCTGATGGCTCCCTTCGACATCCTCGCGTCACTGGCGATGGATATTTACCTTCCCGTCGTTCCGGCGATGCCCGGCATCCTGAATACGACGCCATCTACTATCCAACTCACGTTGAGCCTCTACATGGTGATGCTCGGCGTGGGCCAAGTGATCTTCGGGCCGCTTTCGGATCGCATCGGGCGACGGCCAGTCCTGCTTGCTGGCGGGGTGATTTTCGTCGTTGCGTCTCTCGGAGCAGCATGGTCGTCAACGGCCGCAGCCTTGGTCGCCTTCCGCCTGCTTCAAGCGGTCGGCGCATCGGCTGCGCTGGTGGCGACGTTCGCGACGGTTCGCGACGTGTATGCCAGCCAGCCCGAGGGCGTCGTCATCTACGGCCTTTTCAGTTCGATGCTGGCCTTCGTACCTGCTCTTGGCCCAATCGCTGGAGCACTCATCGGCGAGTTTTTCGGATGGCGGGCGATATTCGTCACGCTGGCTGCGCTTGCGTTACCCGCACTCTTGAATGCCGGTTTCAGATGGCACGAAACCCGCCCGTTGGACGGAGCAGGAACGCGCCGATCCGTTTTGCCGATCTTCGCGAGTCCGGCCTTTTGGGTTTACACGGTCGGCTTTAGCGCCGGCATGGGCACTTTCTTTGTCTTCTTCTCGACGGCCCCCCGCGTGCTCATAGGCCAAGCGGACTATTCGGAGATCGGATTCAGCTTAGCCTTCGCCACTGTCGGATTCGTCATGATCGTGACAACCCGCTTCGCGAAGTCCTTTGTCGCCAGATGGGGCATCGCGGGATGCGTGGCGCGTGGGATGGCGCTGCTCGTTTGCGGAGCGGTCCTGTTGGGGATAGGCGAACTCTACGGCTCGCCGTCATTCCTCACCTTCGTCCTACCAATGTGGGTTATGGCGGTCGGCATTGTCGTCACGGTGTCTGTTACCGCCAACGGCGCGCTTGCACAGTTCGATGACATCGCAGGATCGGCAGTCGCGTTCTACTTCTGCATTCAAAGTCTGATCGTCAGCATCGTCGGGACATTGGCGGTGACGCTGTTAAATGGCGACACCGCATGGCCCGTGATCGTCTACGCGACGACGATGGCGGTGCTGGTATCGGTGGGTCTGGCGCTACTTCGATCCCGCGACGTTCCTTCCGAGAGGTCGCCAGTCGTCTAACCGGCGATTGGTAGGACGGCTGGCACCCATGCGGCGCACCCGCCATCGCAGCCTCGTGAATGGCGGTATCCTGTCCGGCAGGATACCGCTCATTTCCCTTGTTCAGTTCGTTGCCGTCGCTGAGCATCTGAACTTTCGGCACGCGGCCAACGCGCTCGGCGTCAGTCAGTCGAGCGTCAGCGCGCGCGTTAAGGCGCTGGAAGAAAATCTTGGTGTCCTGCTGTTCGAGCGCCATGCGCGAGGCGTCCGGCTGACGGATGCAGGCAGACACTTCATGGAGCGGGTCGTGGCAGGCGTCGATCAACTCGATCACGCCGTCAAGACCGCCGGCATGACAGCGCAAGGCGAATGCGGCCGGCTACGCATCGGTGTCTATGCCCTGATTCCGGGCAGCTTCCTTGCAGAGCTGATTGGTCAGTATCGAAAGGACCATCCCAATCTCGACATCGAAATCACGGAGGGCACAGCACGCGATACTCTCACGCAGCTTCGAGCCGACCGGCTGGATATTGCGTTCGTTGCCGGCACGTCCAAACCGCCCGACTGTCATTCCCGGCGAATATGGACCGAACCCCTTTTAGCCGCTGTGTCGGCGCGGCACGCTCTTGTTGGACGCTCGGCCGCCACATGGGCTGATCTGGCAGCGGACACGTTCATCGTCAGACATGGTGGCACCGGCCCACAAGTGCATGACCATATCGTTTTACGCCTTGCCGGAACCTGGCCCGCGCCTTCGATCCTTAGATTTGATGTTGGGCGCGGCACCTTGCTGTCGATGGTGGGACAGGATTTCGGTATCACTGTCATAGGTGCGGCTTCGTCCCTCTTGCCAACATCCGGGGTGGTCTTCCTGCCGATCACCGACGAACCCGAGCCGGTCGCTTTCTCGGCGGTCTGGTCGCCTCACAATCGCAGTGTTGCGCTCCGAAATTTGCTTGGACTCGCCGACAAGATGAGCCGATCTAATTGATTCATTTGGATGTGCTCGAAATTGCGAGCACCCATCCTATTTGCCGCCGATAGTATCCGGCAGCCCTCCTGCATCATCTTTGCTATTGCCTCCCGCGCAAACGCTTATTCTCTAATCGGCTCAATCTCTCTTGCCAACTGGAGCCTGCATTGCGCGGAGGCCGAATCCTTTGGGGTCAGATCGCTGTCGTTTTCACCATCGTTCTGGTGATGACGTGGGCGGCGACGCAATGGATAGCATTCCGCCTCGGCTTCCAGCCGCAGCTTGGCAATCCGTGGTTCGAGCTGGTGGGCCTGCCGGTCTATTATCCACCGGCCTTCTTCTGGTGGTGGTTTTCGTTCGACGCCTATGCGCCCGCGATCTTCGTCGAGGGCGGCATCATCGCCGTATCGGGCGGCTTCCTCGCCATCGCTGCCGCCATCTTCATGTCGATCATCCGCGCGCGCGAAGCCCGGAACGTCGCCACCTACGGTTCGGCGCGATGGGCCGAGGACAGAGAAATCCGCGCGGCCGGATTGCTCGGCCCCGATGGCGTCCTGCTCGGCCGATACGACCGGGACTATCTGCGCCATGATGGTCCCGAGCATGTTCTATGCTTCGCCCCGACGCGCAGCGGCAAAGGCGTCGGGCTGGTGGTGCCGACGCTGCTGACATGGCCGGCATCCGCCATCGTTCACGACATAAAAGGCGAGAACTGGACGCTGACAGCGGGCTTCCGCGCGAAGCATGGCCGCGTGCTGCTGTTCGATCCGACCAACGCCAGATCGTCGGCCTACAACCCGCTGCTGGAGGTGCGGCAGGGCGAATGGGAAGTCCGCGACGTGCAGAATATCGCGGATATTCTGGTCGATCCCGAAGGCAGTCTCGACAAGCGCAATCATTGGGAAAAGACCAGCCATAGCTTGCTGGTCGGCGCGATCCTGCATGTTCTCTACGCGGAGAAGGATAAGACCTTGGCGGGCGTCGCCAACTTCCTGTCCGATCCCCGCCGCCCGGTCGAGGCGACCTTGCGCGCCATGATGGACACGCCGCATCTCGGCGAGGCGGGCCTTCATCCCGTCATCGCGTCGTCCGCCCGCGAACTGTTGAACAAATCCGAGAACGAGCGGTCGGGCGTGCTCTCCACCGCCATGTCGTTTCTCGGCCTCTACCGCGATCCCGTGGTGGCGCGGGTGACGGCGCATTGCGACTGGCGCATTGCCGATCTGGTCGGCAGCCGCCAGCCCGTCACGCTCTATCTGGTCGTGCCGCCATCCGACATTAACCGCACAAAGCCGCTAATCCGCCTGATCCTCAACCAGATTGGGAGGCGGTTGACCGAGGAATTGACCACCTCCGGCAAGCGCCATCGCCTGCTGTTGATGCTCGACGAGTTTCCGGCATTGGGCAGGTTGGATTTTTTCGAGTCCGCCTTGGCCTTCATGGCAGGCTACGGAATCAAAGGCTTCCTGATCGCGCAGAGCCTCAACCAGATCGAGCGGGCCTATGGGCCGAACAACGCGATCCTCGACAACTGCCATGTGCGCGTCAGCTTTGCCACGAATGACGAAAGGACCGCCAAAAGGGTGAGCGACGCGCTCGGCACCGCGACCGAGATGCGCGATTCCACCAACTATGCCGGCCACAGGCTCGCGCCGTGGCTCGGGCATCTCATGGTTTCACGGCAGGAGACAGCCCGGCCGCTGCTCACGCCGGGCGAAATCATGCAGCTTCCGCCTACCGATGAAATCGTCATGGTCGCGGGCACGCCGCCGATCCGCGCGACCAAGGCCCGCTATTTCGAGGACGCGCGGTTGCAGGAACGCATCCTGACCCCGCCCGATCTGGTCGCCGCTCCGCTGGCGCCCAGCCCATCCGCCGATGATTGGTCCGGCCGCGTGGTCGCGGCGGAAAGCCGTTCCGCGACGAGGGGAAACGAGGCCGAGGGCGACCCGGCCAATGCCGGCATCCGCCGCGAGCCGGAATTGCCCGAGCATGAGGAAATCGTCACGCCGACGCCATCGCCCGAACAGGAGTTCGAGTTTCTGGACGACGAGCCGGACGTTGACGCCGCCAAGGCCCGCGCCATGCGCCAGCGGGCTCTGTTGCAAAAATCGTGAAGCTTGAGCATGCTTGGCGGAGATTGGACGGACGGAACGATGACGGATTTCAAGTGGCGCCATTTCCAGGGTGATGTGATCCTGTGGGCGGTGCGCTGGTATTGTCGCTATCCGATCAGCTATCGCGACCTTGAGGAAATGCTGGCGGAACGCGGCATTTCGGTCGACCATACGACGATCTATCGCTGGGTCCAGTGCTACGCCCCGGAGATGGAGAAGCGGCTGCGCTGGTTCTGGCGGCGTGGCTTTGATCCGAGCTGGCGCCTGGATGGGCACTGTTGCAAAGTTAGCGATGAGGCAGCCTTTTGTCTTATTCAAAGGCCTTACATTTCAAAAACTCTGCTTACCAGGCGCATTTCGCCCAGGGGATCACCATAATAAAATGCTGAGGCCTGGCCTTTGCGTAGTGCACGCATCACCTCAATACCTTTGATGGTGGCGTAAGCCGTCTTCATGGATTTAAATCCCAGCGTGGCGCCGATTATCCGTTTCAGTTTGCCATGATCGCATTCAATCACGTTGTTCCGGTACTTAATCTGTCGGTGTTCAACGTCAGACGGGCACCGGCCTTCGCGTTTGAGCAGAGCAAGCGCGCGACCATAGGCGGGCGCTTTATCCGTGTTGATGAATCGCGGGATCTGCCACTTCTTCACGTTGTTGAGGATTTTACCCAGAAACCGGTATGCAGCTTTGCTGTTACGACGGGAGGAGAGATAAAAATCGACAGTGCGGCCCCGGCTGTCGACGGCCCGGTACAGATACGCCCAGCGGCCATTGACCTTCACGTAGGTTTCATCCATGTGCCACGGGCAAAGATCGGAAGGGTTACGCCAGTACCAGCGCAGCCGTTTTTCCATTTCAGGCGCATAACGCTGAACCCAGCGGTAAATCGTGGAGTGATCGACATTCACTCCGCGTTCAGCCAGCATCTCCTGCAGCTCACGGTAACTGATGCCGTATTTGCAGTACCAGCGTACGGCCCACAGAATGATGTCACGCTGAAAATGCCGGCCTTTGAATGGGTTCATGTGCAGCTCCATCAGCAAAAGGGGATGATAAGTTTATCACCACCGACTATTTGCAACAGTGCCCATAGGCTTCATCAGCGCCTGACTGGCGAGCACGATTCCGGCCCTAGCCGCAGGATCGCGCAGGACGACCTAGTTACGAACCAGGCCGAGTGTTCCTGACATCCATCGGCACCATAGTTCTGCTTATCCGGCACGCGCGCGTCAGGGGTGTGGTGAACTACAAAGCAGACCCGTTGAGGTTATCAGTTCGATGCACAATCAGCAGCGCATAAAATATGCACAAGAACAGGAGCACCCTTCGCATTAAGCTGTGGTGGTAACAAGTAGTGCCGGGCTACCATCAGCGAGCATGATGCGCTCCCACAGCATTCGCCTTGGCAGTATGGAAGTTCCTCGCTCCAGTTCGGGCCGGTATCCACCTCGAGTGACCCCAGCCGCCCCTCATGCCAACCGAGCCCATTAAGCGCAGAGTCGGCCGCAACTATCTCGGGGACGCATAAACACGCAGCGATTTACCAAGGAGTTCGGCTAGGTCAATCCGCAATTCCCTTTGCCTGGCCGGAGATGCCGCGAGCAAACAATGTGTCCGGTCGCTACCAGATGGACTTTGTGGGCGGAGGATTGCACCAGACGCTTCAGCGCAGCGTCGTACGATGAATCGGAAGGCCCGGTAAGCAATTGAAGAACCGCTGACCACCTCCCATCCGACAATGCAAGGGTGCCCCGCTCCCAGCGCGACACGGTTGCCTGATCCACACCCATTAATTCAGCTAGGTGACTTTGCTTCATATGACGAAGCAACCGCGCCCTCCGCACCTGCCGCCCCCTGTCATTCGTCAACATTCTTCAGCACCTCAATGTCGTTCGTAGTGAGCCTCATTTTTTCAAGACCGCCGATGATGAGAGCCAGGCCTCGCTCGAATGCCGCGTCCGGACCGCCTTCGTAGACGATTTTCATCGCGCTCTGTAGGCGCGCCGGCATCGTAGACGCTGAGGTGGTCAACTGATCTTCGCCCCGCTCCTCGGCGTCTGCCTCGCTAGCTTGCTGCTCAAGAACAGCGCCGACGGTGAAGTAGCTGATTGCCATCAACGCATAGGTCGCGTCACCTGCCGAAAAGCCAGCATCGCAAAGGAAGCGAAGCTGCGCGTCGGCTTTTTCCATCTGCGGCGCGGCTGGCCGCGTCCCGGCATGAATACGCGCGCCATCGCGATAAGCGAGCAACGCCCGTCGAAAACTGCATGCATTGCCCTTCAGGAACGAACGCCAGTCGTCGTCATCCCTTGGCGTCGAATGCGTGTGATTTATCGTCAGCATGGCTTCGGCAAGTGCGTCGAGCAACGCACGCTTGTTCTTGAAATGCCAGTAGAGCGCTGGCTGTTGCACCCCGAGGCGCTCAGCCAGTCGGCGCGTCGTTAGACCTTCCATGCCCACGTCGTTAAGCAGTTCGAGCGCGGTTCGGATCACGGCCTCGCGTTGGAGCTTGTTCATTCGCGAATTCTCATGTTTGACAGCTTATCATCGATAAGCTTTAATGCGGTAGTTTATCACAGTTAAATTGCTAACGCAGTCAGGCACCGTGTATGAAATCTAACAATGCGCTCATCGTCATCCTCGGCACCGTCACCCTGGATGCTGTAGGCATAGGCTTGGTTATGCCGGTACTGCCGGGCCTCTTGCGGGATATCGTCCATTCCGACAGCATCGCCAGTCACTATGGCGTGCTGCTAGCGCTATATGCGTTGATGCAATTTCTATGCGCACCCGTTCTCGGAGCACTGTCCGACCGCTTTGGCCGCCGCCCAGTCCTGCTCGCTTCGCTACTTGGAGCCACTATCGACTACGCGATCATGGCGACCACACCCGTCCTGTGGATCCTCTACGCCGGACGCATCGTGGCCGGCATCACCGGCGCCACAGGTGCGGTTGCTGGCGCCTATATCGCCGACATCACCGATGGGGAAGATCGGGCTCGCCACTTCGGGCTCATGAGCGCTTGTTTCGGCGTGGGTATGGTGGCAGGCCCCGTGGCCGGGGGACTGTTGGGCGCCATCTCCTTGCATGCACCATTCCTTGCGGCGGCGGTGCTCAACGGCCTCAACCTACTACTGGGCTGCTTCCTAATGCAGGAGTCGCATAAGGGAGAGCGTCGACCGATGCCCTTGAGAGCCTTCAACCCAGTCAGCTCCTTCCGGTGGGCGCGGGGCATGACTATCGTCGCCGCACTTATGACTGTCTTCTTTATCATGCAACTCGTAGGACAGGTGCCGGCAGCGCTCTGGGTCATTTTCGGCGAGGACCGCTTTCGCTGGAGCGCGACGATGATCGGCCTGTCGCTTGCGGTATTCGGAATCTTGCACGCCCTCGCTCAAGCCTTCGTCACTGGTCCCGCCACCAAACGTTTCGGCGAGAAGCAGGCCATTATCGCCGGCATGGCGGCCGACGCGCTGGGCTACGTCTTGCTGGCGTTCGCGACGCGAGGCTGGATGGCCTTCCCCATTATGATTCTTCTCGCTTCCGGCGGCATCGGGATGCCCGCGTTGCAGGCCATGCTGTCCAGGCAGGTAGATGACGACCATCAGGGACAGCTTCAAGGATCGCTCGCGGCTCTTACCAGCCTAACTTCGATCATTGGACCGCTGATCGTCACGGCGATTTATGCCGCCTCGGCGAGCACATGGAACGGGTTGGCATGGATTGTAGGCGCCGCCCTATACCTTGTCTGCCTCCCCGCGTTGCGTCGCGGTGCATGGAGCCGGGCCACCTCGACCTGAATGGAAGCCGGCGGCACCTCGCTAACGGATTCACCACTCCAAGAATTGGAGCCAATCAATTCTTGCGGAGAACTGTGAATGCGCAAACCAACCCTTGGCAGAACATATCCATCGCGTCCGCCATCTCCAGCAGCCGCACGCGGCGCATCTCGGGCAGCGTTGGGTCCTGGCCACGGGTGCGCATGATCGTGCTCCTGTCGTTGAGGACCCGGCTAGGCTGGCGGGGTTGCCTTACTGGTTAGCAGAATGAATCACCGATACGCGAGCGAACGTGAAGCGACTGCTGCTGCAAAACGTCTGCGACCTGAGCAACAACATGAATGGTCTTCGGTTTCCGTGTTTCGTAAAGTCTGGAAACGCGGAAGTCCCCTACGTGCTGCTGAAGTTGCCCGCAACAGAGAGTGGAACCAACCGGTGATACCACGATACTATGACTGAGAGTCAACGCCATGAGCGGCCTCATTTCTTATTCTGAGTTACAACAGTCCGCACCGCTGCCGGTAGCTATTGACTATCCGGCTGCACTAGCCCTGCGTCAGATGGCTCTGATCCAAGGCAAACTGCCAAAATATCTGCTGGCACCGGAAGTCAGCGCCCTGCACCATTATGTTCCGGATCTGCATCGCAGGATGCTGCTGGCTACCCTGTGGAACACCTACATCTGTATTAACGAAGCGCTGGCATTGACCCTGAGTGATTTTTCTCTGGTGCCGCCTTATCACTGTTGAAGGCCACCGCTCATCACGCGTTTGCTGACATTGAGCCCTGCCGGCCGATCGGCCTGAGACTCTCAGCACAGGAGACGGCGGGTGACGAGCGTATACTTTTTCGACGCTTGGTTGCGGTCGCGCTAGGCGTGGCCGCCGACGAACCCGCTGGTGTCGCCCTTGCGGAGCAGCGCAAGGCGGACCTTGCCACGACATCCCCTCGCCCGCCGATCGTCTAAATTCGTCGAGGTTAAGAAATTCCCGCTCCGGCGAGGCCATCACCATCACCGGCGTCAGGTAGTGGACATGGCAGCAGCGCACGCAGGGGCACTGTTGCAAAGTTAGCGATGAGGCAGCCTTTTGTCTTATTCAAAGGCCTTACATTTCAAAAACTCTGCTTACCAGGCGCATTTCGCCCAGGGGATCACCATAATAAAATGCTGAGGCCTGGCCTTTGCGTAGTGCACGCATCACCTCAATACCTTTGATGGTGGCGTAAGCCGTCTTCATGGATTTAAATCCCAGCGTGGCGCCGATTATCCGTTTCAGTTTGCCATGATCGCATTCAATCACGTTGTTCCGGTACTTAATCTGTCGGTGTTCAACGTCAGACGGGCACCGGCCTTCGCGTTTGAGCAGAGCAAGCGCGCGACCATAGGCGGGCGCTTTATCCGTGTTGATGAATCGCGGGATCTGCCACTTCTTCACGTTGTTGAGGATTTTACCCAGAAACCGGTATGCAGCTTTGCTGTTACGACGGGAGGAGAGATAAAAATCGACAGTGCGGCCCCGGCTGTCGACGGCCCGGTACAGATACGCCCAGCGGCCATTGACCTTCACGTAGGTTTCATCCATGTGCCACGGGCAAAGATCGGAAGGGTTACGCCAGTACCAGCGCAGCCGTTTTTCCATTTCAGGCGCATAACGCTGAACCCAGCGGTAAATCGTGGAGTGATCGACATTCACTCCGCGTTCAGCCAGCATCTCCTGCAGCTCACGGTAACTGATGCCGTATTTGCAGTACCAGCGTACGGCCCACAGAATGATGTCACGCTGAAAATGCCGGCCTTTGAATGGGTTCATGTGCAGCTCCATCAGCAAAAGGGGATGATAAGTTTATCACCACCGACTATTTGCAACAGTGCCCGAATATCTGCAACGCATCGATCTCCCCGAGGATCTGCTTGCCGGCGTTCCTGCCCATCGGGTGACTCGTCTGCGCAGGCAGGGTGAACGGTATTATGCCGACGGCATGCGCGATCTCCCGGAGGACAGGCGGCTTGCGATCTTGGCTGTTTGCGTCTCGGAATGGCAGGCGATGTTGGCCGACGCAGTGGTCGAAACCCACGACCGGATCGTCGGCCGTCTCTACCGTGCTTCGGAGCGTATTTGCCATGCAAAGGTCGCAGACGAAGCGGGGGTGGTGCGTGACACCCTGAAATCCTTCGCCGAGATCGGGGGCGCCCTGGTCGATGCACAGGATGATGGCCAGCCGCTGGGCGATGTCATCGCGAGTGGGTCAGGGTGGGACGGCTTAAAAACCCTTGTTGCAATGGCAACCAGGCTGACCGCCACCATGGCCGACGATCCGCTCAATCATGTGCTCGACGGTTATCACCGCTTCCGCCGATACGCTCCACGCATGTTGCGCCTGCTCGATCTGCGAGCTGCGCCCGTTGCACTGCCGCTTCTGGAAGCGGTGACGGCCCTTCGTACCGGTTTGAACGATGCCGCGATGACCAGCTTCTTGCGGCCCAGCTCGAAATGGCATCGCCACCTTCGGGCCCAGAGGGCTGGCGACGCTCGCCTATGGGAGATCGCGGTGCTGTTCCATCTGCGCGATGCGTTCCGCTCCGGAGATGTCTGGCTTACTAGGTCCCGGCGCTATGGCGATCTGAAACACGCACTCGTTCCGGCACAATCCATCGCGGAAGGCGGTCGTCTCGCTGTGCCATTGCGGCCGGAGGAATGGCTGGCAGACCGGCAAGCTCGCCTCGACATGCGGTTGCGCGAGCTTGGCCGTGCCGCTCGCGCAGGCACGATCCCGGGCGGGTCGATTGAAAACGGCGTTCTGCATATCGAGAAACTCGAAGCCGCCGCGCCGACAGGCGCCGAAGATCTGGTGCTCGATCTCTACAAGCAGATCCCGCCCACGCGCATCACCGATCTCCTGCTGGAGGTGGATGCGGCGACCGGCTTCACCGAAGCGTTCACCCATCTGCGCACAGGAGCACCCTGCGCTGACCGGATCGGGCTAATGAACGTTATCTTGGCGGAAGGGATCAACCTCGGCTTGCGCAAAATGGCGGATGCGACAAACACCCACACCTTCTGGGAATTGATCCGCATTGGACGGTGGCATGTCGAGGGCGAAGCCTATGACCGGGCGCTGGCCATGGTGGTCGAGGCACAGGCAGCGTTACCCATGGCCCGGTTCTGGGGCATGGGCACGTCGGCTTCGAGCGACGGACAGTTCTTCGTCGCTACAGAGCAAGGTGAGGCCATGAACCTGGTCAACGCGAAATATGGCAATACCCCGGGCCTGAAAGCCTATAGCCACGTCTCCGACCAATATGCGCCGTTCGCAACCCAGGTGATTCCTGCAACGGCAAGCGAAGCGCCTTACATCCTCGATGGCCTGCTGATGAACGATGCTGGACGCCATATCCGCGAGCAGTTCACCGACACGGGCGGCTTCACCGATCACGTCTTTGCCGCATGTGCCATTCTCGGCTACCGGTTCGCTCCGCGCATCCGCGACCTGCCATCCAAACGGCTCTACGCGTTCAATCCGTCGGCCGCCCCGGCGCACCTGCGAGCGTTGATCGGCGGAAAGGTCAACCAAGCCATGATCGAGCGCAATTGGCCCGACATCCTGCGCATCGCCGCCACCATTGCTGCCGGGACCGTCGCGCCAAGCCAGATTCTGCGGAAACTCGCCTCCTATCCGCGGCAGAACGAGCTCGCGACAGCCCTGCGGGAAGTCGGTCGCGTCGAGCGCACCCTGTTCATGATCGACTGGATTCTGGATGCCGAACTCCAACGGCGTGCCCAGATCGGGCTCAACAAAGGCGAAGCTCATCATGCGCTGAAGCGGGCAATCAGCTTCCACCGCCGCGGTGAAATCCGCGACCGTTCCGCCGAAGGCCAGCATTACCGCATCGCCGGCATGAATCTGCTCGCCGCCATCATCATCTTCTGGAACACCATGAAGCTCGGCGAGGTCGTTGCAAACCAGAAACGCGATGGAAAGCTGCTATCGCCCGATCTCTTGGCCCATGTTTCGCCGCTCGGATGGGAACACATCAATCTCACCGGAGAATATCGCTGGCCAAAGCCTTAGCGTAGGATTCCGCCCCCTCCCGCAAACGACCCCTACTTCAGCTTACCTCCGGTAAGGGCCCCAGCGCCCTTACCGCCTGCTTGGCCGGCGCTCTTGCTGCCATCTGAAAGCCCCTGGATGACGTGCCCGGCCCGAATCCCAACCCAGGTAAGGCTCGCAAGCCAAAAGCCCGGCAAGACCAGGAACATCGTGCCCATGACGAACATCAGGAGCAGGTCGCCAAAGGCATTGTTCAACCCCACCAGCGGATCGAAGTTAGTGTGTGGCCGGTTCCAGCCGAAGCCCCACCCATAGAGCGCATCGAGGATGGTGCTGTCGATCCAGCGTGCGAGTTGGAACCAGAAATCGGTGAAGAACAGCGCGAATTGCACGACGCTGACGGTGACGACCGTCTTCAGGTCATAGGTTCCGACGACCAGTACGAGCGGGATGCAGATGACCAGTGCCATCTTGAGCAAGGCAAGCACCATGGGCAGCGCCTGGCGCACCACGTCCATGGCGGGAAATGCGGCAAGTGCCCCGACCGCCATTCCTACATCCCCCGTGGCCCGCGTCACGATGTTCGGCAGGGTCTTGTCGATCTGGCCGCCGTAGTCGGTATAGACCGAACCCTGGTTGAGCTTCTGCTGTCGCGGTGACGCGATGGTACGGACCACCGAATCGTCCACCTCGGTACGGCTCAGGAACCCGGCCCAGCCCGCCAAGCGATTCAACAGGCTGGGGTCCACCTGGCCCAGCAGCCGTGCCCGCAGGCCGTTGCTGCCATCGGCCCACCACTGCCTGCAGGTCGGGTAGCCGCCGCCACTGGCCACCTGCGCAAGCCCTGCGTCGCGGGTGTCGTCATAGGGCCATGACTCGCGCGCCGTGCTGGAACGGTAGCTGTCGTAGTAGCCGCCGGTATCCGTGAAAAACCTCGAACCGATCCAGGTCACGTCGTTCATTTGAGCGTCGTCCAGCTCCGGCCGCGCCATGAACAATTTAGCGCGTGCAGGTCCGTAGCAGTCGTGTGTGAAATCGGCCACTTCCTGAGCCAGAACCGGGTCATTGATGCGGGTAGCGTCGATCTCCATGCGCATCTGTCGCAGGTCTGTCCCGCACGGGATTGCCGCCACCGAGGCGCTGGTGACGGCGCGCGAGAGCGCGTGCATGAAGGCCCACCAGACCGGCACCTTGGCACTCTGGTTGTTGATGGTGCTGAAGGACTGGGACCAGCCGGTATCCGTGGGCTGCGGCACGTTGACCTGGCACTGGGCCGAGCGCGAGCTGTCGTACTGAATTGTGTTGAGGTCCACGTCGATGAAGGGGATGCCGGCGAACATCACCACCACGATGGCGACGAACACCCGGTTCTCGATGCGTGCGGCCGAGAGCACGCCCTTGTTGCCTTCGTCGGCACCTTCCGCACGGGCCTTAAGCCATTCCTGCACGATGATCGCCACGAAGGGCAGTGCGAATACCCCGCTGGATACCAGTACCGCCCAGATGCCGTTGTTGACGATCCAGGACACCAAGGTCAGGTAGTACTCCAGGTAGTCGGTTGTGAAAAGCGTCATGGCTCGGACCTCCCCTCAGCCCTGCATCAACAGGCTGGCTTCAAGCGCCACGATGGCAACGACGCCGGCGATCTCGCTGCGTACCAGGCGGCGCCGCGCTTGCGCGTCGTCCTCACGCGCAAGCAGCCGGCGACGCATCCAGACCCAGCCGTAGGCCGTCGCGCCATACAGGCACAGCCGCCAGACCAGGAAGTAGCCCGCTGCTGCCGCCAGCCAACGCTCCCAGCCCGCGACACTTCCGACGAGGTAGATGCCAACGATGTTGGCACCCACGGCGACGGCCGCGAGTACCATCGTCCACAGCAGCGCCTTCGCTGCGCGCCGGTTGAACAGCCAGCGCGGGCGCAGCCAGGCCGCACGCATCAGGCTCATGGCCGGCCTCCCGGATTGCCCTTCTGCAACTGATCGAGGCGGTCAGGCACCGGATCGCCTTCGTAGATGCCACGCGAGCCCGCCGCGCGCGTGCCGTGGCGCTGGATGATCGCCATGGGCGAGTTGTTCGCCAGCTCCCGGCGCAGCTCCAGCTCGGTCTTGAGGTTGCGAATCTCGCGATCGAGCGTGTCGCTCTCGTGGTTCACCGCCTCCACGGCGAGCTGGTTGGCCGCCACGTTGGGCTCCTTCTTGCCGGTCAGCAGCGTGCGTTGCAGCAGTAGCGCCTTCTCCAGCACCGACGCCAGCGCAACCTCGGACGCCAGGCGCTGCGACAGCAGGTGCTGGTCCGGTTCGTCGCGCAGTGCCTCGACCACGCCGCGCGTGATGGGCAGCGACGCGCTGCCGGCCTCCCGCAGGTTTTCGGGCGTCGTGTTCTTCGCCTTGGAGACCAGGTCCTGGAGCGCCTGCAGCTTGGCGTCGTACTCCTCCTGGATCAGGGGCGTCAGCCCGACGCCGGGCACCGTCTCCGTCTTGGTGCAGGCGTCGCAGGTGCGCTGCTCCTTCTCGCCGAGCACCCGTGTTGCCCACTCGATGGCCGCCTGCGGCGTGGTCCAGGTTTGGCACGACAGGCTCGTGCAACTGGCCGGAGCGATTGCCGACGTGTCGGTCACCCCGCGGCCATTGACCAGGTTGTAGCCCGCGCGGGTGACGTCACCGACCACCTTGATCGCGGGCTGACCGGAGCCGCCGGCATTGCTTCCCCCGACCCAGGGCACGCCATCGTTGCCACGGCGCGTCTCGGCCTGCTCGATGGCCGAGACGGCATCCGTGCTCGAAACAGCGTCACGCAGCGCCAACCCCTCTGCCATCTGGCTCCAGCCGAGTTGGCCGCCAGCCGTTTCGGCCATCTTTTCGGCCATGGCGCGGCACGTCAGCTTCGAGCGGTCGAAATCCAGCCGCGCTTGCAGAACGCCGTTGGTGAGCAGGTTGTAGAGGCCTGGATCTGCACGCTGGATGATCAACGCCGGCAGGGACGCCACAGCACTCGTAGCACTCTGGATCACCGAGGACATGATCTGCTGAAAGCCATTGGTGACACCGTTGAGTTGATTCTTCAACGTGGTCTGGATGCTCATGTCGCCGCAGATCAGATTGCTGTTCCAGCCGACACCCACGCCGAGCGAGCGCATGCCGGCTGCGCGGCCCATCGAAACGGCGCTGCCGCCGCCGATGGAGTACATGACGTCATCGCCGATGACGTTGCCGCTGGTCTGGTAGCCCAGTTGGCCCCAGGCCACGCCGCTTGCCAGAACCAACGCGCCGGTAAGCGCCAAACAGATCCTCTTGCCACGAGCCGGTGGGGAGAACTGCATAGAGTCGGAACGCTTCATCGCGGCACCTCAAAGGAAATCAACGCTGCCAAGGAACACCTGTCCACGGCGTTCGCAGCAGGCATACGGCCGCCACAGCGCCCAGGCGTAGTCGCCTTGCTGGGCCTGAGTCAGGAAGCCGGTGCGTGGGAAAACCGTGCAGGACGAGGACAGGACGGGCGTGAGTTCCTGCCACTTGCCAGTCGAGGCATCACCCTCCATCAGCGCGCTGGCGGGCCAGTAGCCATCGCGGGCATTGGCAAGCAGCGGCTGGTACACGTGCAACTGCCCGCGGCGCGTGACGACATCGCCCGCACGCTGGGCCACCACGGCTCCCGATTTGTGGTCGTCGGTCTGGTGCAGGAAGCCGCCGCGGGGATACACGTTGCCCCAAAGGTTCATCGTGGTGCGTGCGCCGACCTCGCGCATGCCGGGAATCAATGCCTCCGGGTAGGCCATCTCGGGCACGTTGTAGCGCCAGGCAAGCGTGTCCAAGGTGCTGAGCAGATACGGCATGAATGCCGTTCCCGCGCCCTCGCAGAAGTAGCCCGAGGACGAAACAAACTGGTTGAACACCTCGACGCCGGGATGGCCGATCACGTCGGCGTTCTTGAATTTCGCGAGATTGTTTTCGTGATCCTCGTTCGTCGTTCCATCGCCGCCCGCTTGGGCGGACGGGTTGGCCGTACTCATCGCCCGGACTTCGACCCACGGGTTCTCGCCCGTGTTGCTGTAGCTGGAGACGACCGCATCGGGGATGTAGTGGCGCACCTTGACAGAGGTGCGCACCGTGCAGCCTCCCCAGGTGCAGTAGAGCCAGTAGCAGATACCCACCACCCGGTACTCCAAGCAATCGGGCGAGGCCACCGAGGCAACGATGGCGGTGGTGTTCAAGGCGTAGCTACCCGTGGCGCTGAGCAGCAGCAAGGAAGCCACGCCAGCCCGCATGCGGCGCATAAGGTCGAATGGCCTCGTCATGGCTGGGTCCTCCGACGCTGCTCGATGCGCGCGACAGCGCGGGCCACATCCGGCTCGCCATAGACCACGTAGCGCTGATCCACCACGACAGCCGGGATGCTGGTGATGCCCAGGCTCCATGCGTCGGTGACGCCCTGGTATGCGGAAGCGATGCGGCGCTGTAGGTCGGCGCCGCCTTGGTTCAGCCGACGCTTGACGGTGGCCGCCGCCTGTTCGGGGGCGGCGGGCAGTTCCGCAGAAAGCTCCGCTTCAATCCGGCGGGCTTCGTCCAGCTCGATCAGCCGCTCGCCGCCCATGGTCTTGACCGGGTGGTGGCTGTCGGTGACGACCAGTACGTCGGCTGCGAAGGTGACGGGGCTGAACACGGCCAGGGACGCCGGCAGCGCCACGACGAGACCAAGGGTTCGCCAGCCCGACGCGAACGTGGAAAAGGATGCCGGCATGTCGCGTGCCCCGAAAGTTGATCAGGGCCATAGTCAAACGCGAACCCGATGCCACCCCAACAAACAATGCGCATCGCGGGCTGCCCGCATACCTGCTTGTCCCGGGCCATAAAAAAACGGAGGCCGAAGCCTCCGCGAGGATCAATGAAGCAATGCGACCGTTACAGCAGGCCTGACTCCGCAAAGGAGAACGGGGAACCTTGGCCTACGATGATGTGATCCAGTACCCGTACATCGATGAGCGCCAGCGCGGCCTGCAGTTGCTGGGTCAGCACACGATCCGCGCTCGACGGCTCGGAGATGCCCGAGGGGTGCTGGTGCGCGAAGATCACCGCGGCGGCGTTCAACTCCAGCACACGCTGTACGACGACACGTGGATAAACAGAAGTCGAGTTGATCGTGCCCCTGAACAATGGCTCGTAGGCCAGCACCTGGTGCATGCTATCCAGGAACACAGCGGCGAATATCTCGTTGGGTTCAGCGACCAGTTTCACGCGCAGATAGTCCCGCACGGCGGCCGGCTGGCTGAGGCATGGTCCAGCTTTGAAGATCCGTTTTTCCAGCAGCACGATGGCCTGCTGGATGATCCAGTCTTCGTGCTGGGCAGCTACGGCGGAAAGCGACTCCACACAGGAGTCATTGATGGCGAAAGACATGGCGAACCTCCAGACGGTGAGATCGGAGGGCGCGCGCCCCCGAGGGCAAGCCCTCCTGGGGATGAGAATGAAAAGATGCATCCATCACCGCGATTGCGGTGACCGTTCGCGGCCAGGATGCAAGGCGAACGAGTCGCGGTCAGCGCAGAGGACTGCGCCGTAGCCTTGAAGACCGGGGCTACCTGGGCATGTCGCCGACGACGTCGGCAGGCATTTCGGATGTGGGTGTGCTGGTCGGACCCTCAGCCGCCAGCATGTCCATGGCTGACAGCAAGGCATCGCCCTCGATCGGCCCCTGCAGCAGGATGGCCTGGCCCGTTTGGCGATCGAGCAGGCGCAGCGACGGCGTGGCGGTTACGCCGCTCTTGGTGGCTTCCGCAGCCTGGGCGCGGATAGCCGCACTGGGCCTTTCGCTTGCCATGCACTGCTCGCTGGCTGGCGTCGATTCGGGGTACCGCAAGCCATCGGGCAAGCCCTGGCCGCCGCTGCGCGTGTGGGCATAGACCCATTCGATCGCCTGCCAGAACGCGACATGCCCACCTGCTTCGGCAGCGCATTCCACTAGGCGTGCCTCGGCTGACGCGGCCGGCTCGTGCTCGGCCAGCGGCTGGTGGTGCCATTGCAGCGCCACGTCGGTGTTGTTGCCGATCCACCGCTTGAGCTGCGGGAAATACTCCCGGCAGAACGGGCACTCCAGGTCGGCATAGAGCGTCAGCGTGAAACGGCCTTTGGGGTTGCCCATTAGCCAGGGCGGCCCGGCCACCGGTGCCATGCTGACCGGCGTGGGCGGCTGCGGCGGGGATTCGCCGGGCGACCTTGACACAAGCCAGATCAGCAGCAGCGCGACCAGCACAGCAGCCAATGCCCAGGGCCAGCGGGGCCGCCCGTTGCGGCGGCGGAACGCCTGGACCTGCATCGGAATGGAAGGACGTTTCTGTTCCATGGCGTTCTCCGTCTTACGACAGTTCCAAGGCCGGCGACTCGATGCCGCGCGCCTGGTCGATCTTCTCGGCCACCTTGAAGGCCGCTTCCAGTTCGGTGCAGCCGTAGTGCTGCATGAGCTGGTAGCGCTCGGCCTTCTCTTCGGGTTCGGTCTGCGCCAACGCCAAGTACAGGCTGGGCGGCACGGCGCGGAACAGCACTTCCATGCTCTTGGAAAGGATGACGCCCTCGGTGAACTTGCCCGCTTCTTTGCGCGCCGAGAGCATCAGCGCTTTCTGCGCGGGCGAGAGTTCGCGGAAGCGTGCAATCTTCTCGACCTCATCGGGCGGCATCGACAGGCAGATCCACCACTCAATCATGTTGAGCATGGGCTCCGCGGCACGCGGCAGATCGTCGATATTTTGTGTAGCCAGCCAGAACCAGGCCCCTAGCTTGCGCCACATTTTTGTAATTTTTACAACGTAGGGCGCAAGCAGCGGGTTCTTCGTGATGATGTGGCCTTCGTCGGTCACATTGATGATCGGACGGCCCAGGTACTGGTCGCGCTCGGCGATGTTGTTCACCGTGCTGATCAGGCTGATGTAGGCGATGGAGAGCTGCGCGTTGTAGCCCTCCCGGGCATAGGTCGCGAGATCCACCAGCGTGATGTCGGCCTCGGGCCACGGCGTGCCATCGCGATCGAACATCTCGCCGTCCGTGCCTTGGCAGAACATGTCCATCGCGTCCGCCATCTCCAGCAGCCGCACGCGCCGCATCTCGGGCAGCGTCGGGTCCTGGCCGCGCGTGCGCAGCGCGTTGCGCACGTCGCGCGTGAGCACCGTGCGTTTCTCGGCCACGCAGTGCTCGGCGGCATCGAGGATGCACTGGCGGATCAGCGAGCGATCGGCCCGCGTCATCCGGGCTTCTTCCTTGTCCTCGCCGCCTGTGATCATCAGCCGTGCCGTGATCTCCAGTTCACCCAGCACGTCGCGCTGCTCGTCCTCCTCCATGACCGAGGAATCGGCTGGCAATTCTTCATCCAGTGCATCGGCATCAAGCGTCTGCACGTTGCTGGGCGTTTCGATCAGCCGGCGAGCGTCGGCGAACGGCGCCAGGCTGATGCCCGAGCCAGGAGCCAGCTTGACCCGGTTCACGGTCAGACCCAGGCGCTTTGCGAAGTCGCTGAACAAGCCAAAGCTGTTGCCGGCTTCCACGATGAACAGCCGCGGCCGGTAGATGGCCGTGACCTGGTTCAAGAGGTTGTTGAGCGTTGCGCTCTTGCCCGAGCCGGTGGGGCCGAACAGGAACAGATGGGCGTTCATCTGCCTGTCCAAGCGGTTCAGTGGATCAAACGTGATCGGCCCGCCGCCGCGGTTGAAGAACGTGTTGCCCGGATGACCCGTACCCTGGCTGCGACCCCACGCCGGCGAGAGATTCGCCACATGCTGGGCGAACATCAGTTGGGTGAACCAGTTCCGTCGATCTTGCGCAGGGTTGTAGCAGCACGGTAGCCAGCGCAGGTAGCTGTTGAGCGGCGCGACTTCATCGTCCTCGCGCACAGGCTGCAACCCCGCGTTGAGCATCACGTTGGCGAGGTCCAGACCGCGCCTGTCAAGTTCGGCTTCATCGCGTCCGCGCAGATAGAAGGCCAGCGTGCCGCGGTAGAGCTTGTGCGCGCTGCCGATGAGCGAGCGTGCCTCCTGCACATCCTTGAGCGTTTGTTCCGATGCCAGTGTTTCGCCGACAGCCTTCTTCGCCAGGTGATTCAGGTGCGATTCGAGGATGTCCTGGGGCGTCGCCACCATGGTCAGACACATCGTGGTGTCTTCGGGCATCTGATCGAAAAGCGTGTTGATAGCGTCCCCCTTGCGGGTTTCGCCGGTCAGGTGCCCCGTACCGGGCGGCATGCGTAGCCGGTCGGTGACCAGTACGCGATGCGGCATACCGTCAAAGTACCAGGTGCCGTGCTCGGCATCGGAGCGAGGCTGACCGAAGAACAGCCGTTGACTGAAGTCCCGACCACTCGCCAGCTCAATCTCACCTTCCTCCACCTCGTCGGGATAGCGGGCCAGCGCATAGAAGCGCTCTCGCTCCTCAGCGCCGGGCCCGAGCATCGTGGGGCGTGGGTTGAACCAACGCAGCAGCCAGTCGTGAACATCGGCCGCGACCATGCGCCGGGCCTGGATGCCGGCGTTCGCCAAGCCGCCGCAGAGGCGATCGCAGACGATGTTCAGCATTTGCTCGGGTGTCTGGCCGCGGCGGTTCGCCTGCCCGGCGGCCCGGCGATAGACCACCATGCGCACGCGCCGCGTCTGGCCGCGCCAGCGCAACCGCGTGACCACCGTATCCTCGAACAGTCCGCCGGGCTTGGCCACCGCGCGCAGGTGGTGGCCAAAGAAGCGGAGGTAGAACTCGGTGAAGGCCGTGCTGCGGGCGCGCGGCTGCACGTAGTCGCGTAGCGTCTGCATGTACTGGTCGAAGCTGGGCTCGTCCTGTGCATAGAGCTGGAGCACCCACGGGTTCTCATCCAGCTCATCGAACGAGTCCTGGAGCGCGTTTTCGAGCGCATCGCGGGCATGAGCGAGCCAGCCCGGTTCCCGACCTTCGGTGCCTAGCGGGACCAGTTCGTAGAAGGCCGCGACCGATTGCCCGTCCTCCAGCAGCATGGACTTCGACGGCGGCAGGAACTCCACCCACGGCAGCAGCTCCGCGAATGACTGCGCAACGTCGTACATCGCCTGCTCGTCCGCCACGGTCGCCGGCCTGCGGCCCTGGACCGTCGCTCCGGGTTCGGCAATGCCGGCCTGGCGCAACGCCTCGACGTGGCGCTGCCAGCCGTCCGGCTGCTCGTCATTGCCACCATCGGATGCAGCCAGCTTCGGCCAGGGGAGTTTCCAGCGCATCAGTAGTCCTCCACGCGCTCGCCCGGCATGGCGTACTGCACACGCTGGTACAGGGGAAAGACCGTCGTGTAGCCCGGAACCGGCACGGGATCGGTGCCCGCCAGGTGCGGGTACACATACATGACAAGATCGGGGTTCGGCAGGCGGTGGAACTGGCGATAGACCTCGTTGCGCGCCGTGCGCGTGTAGCGCATCTGCTCGGTGGGCGCGGCCTCCACGTCGGCCTCGGTCAGCGTCCGGCGCAGGCTCTGGCGTGCATCGAGCAATTGCCTGCGCGCCACCTGGCCGGCGCCACCACCCCCGTCACCGGCGTTCTGCTGCCAGATGTCCATCATCGTGCTGTCGCCGTGGGGGAGCAGCTTTTCCTTGCTGGTGGCACAGCCGCCGAGCACCGCGACGGCGAGGGCCAGCGCCAGGGCCTTATTCAAGTTCGAGAGCATGGCTTTCTCCTGCGCGGTGATCGACCTTGCGGCCTTCGGGATCGAAGTCGATGGCGAGCGGCTTTTCGAGGTGGACGGCGACCTTCGCGCCGGGCTGGACATAGACAGCGGCGAACGCCTGGCCGTACAGCTTGTTCACCCAGTCGGCCATGTCGCGCACGCCACCGGCCAGGATGCGGCCCACGGCTTCATTGCCCGAGATACCGACGCTGCCGATGGAGCCGTCGGCGCCGACGTAGGACATCTGGCCGCTGTCGCTGTCGATCAGCGAGGCGACGCCGGCACCGGCGGCGGTAATCAGGGCTTGCGAGCCAAGGTACTGCTGGGCGTTGCTGCGCCGCTCCCCGCTGACGCAGGGAATGCCGTATGGGTCGCTGATCCAGCCCAGGCCTCCACTTTGAGAGTTCTGCTGCTGGTTGTTTTGCTGGTTGCCGTCGCGGTCTTCGGGGATGGTGCGGATCGTGCCGTCGTGGAAGACGAAGGTGATGCTGCGTACCTGGCCGCGCACGCACGAGAGCGTCCAGTCGCCCGATGCGGTGCCGCTGAACACGGCACCGGCCACGTCGGGAATGTCGATGCCATTGGCGGTCAGGTTGTCCGATCCGACCAACACCTTGAAGGGGTACGGATCGTTGACGGTTCCGTCGATCGGCACGCGGCCGATCAGCGCCGTCATCGCCACCGACCCCATCAGCGTCGAATTGGTCGGTACGGTATAGACCGCCTTGGCGCTCTTCACGCCTGCGGCGCGTGCGCCCGCGTTCGCCACGGTTTCCGCCGTGGTTTCCAACGTGCTCTGCGCGGGGCCGAAGCTCGTCGGGAAGCTCATGCCGCTACCCGTGCCACGACTGCTGTTGCGCCCCTCGGCTTTCCTCGCATCGTCGGGTTCGACCCAGCGCACGCCGCCTTCCATGCCGGCCTCGTCGCCGTCACGCAGCCCCAGACCCACCGGCAGGTCGGCATGGCCGCCGCCACGTCCGCCGATACTGTCCAGGCGCCGTTGCAGGTCGGCCAGCAGCCCTTCGGTCTGCTGACGCGCGCTGGCTGCCTGCTCTTGGTCGCGACGCAGGTTGGTGCGCTCGGAGTCGAGGGCCGAATTGATGCGCTGGTCAATGGAGTTCTCGCGCTGGCGCAGTCGCTGGTTTTCTTCGCGCTGGGATTTGTTGTCCGAGAGCGCGGTCTGAAGCTCGGTGCGCAACTGCTTCACTTGGGCAACGAGCGTCGCCACGGTGTCGCGCGGGGTATCGCCCTCGATGCCCAGCGCCTTCATTTCCGCTGGCGTGAGCTTGGCGCCGGCATCCGCGGTCGGTGGTGCCGAAGTGCTGCCTCCCGAGAACAGCCGGATGGCGACGAACAGCACCAGCACGGCAACCGGGATCATCAGCCACTTCAGGAGTCCATTACTGCGCATGGCGGACCTCCTTGCGGTCGGTGCCATCCTGGGAACCGGCTTCCGGTTGCGGGAGATGCACGGCCGGGTCGAAGCGGTTGACCGCTGGTAGCAGCGATTGCGCAAGGCCACGCCCGCGCGTCACCAGGTACAGAACGGTCGTGTCCTCGGGCGTCCCGCGCGGGCCAAGCGCCTCGTGTTGGAAGGTGGCGGTGAGGAAATCGCCTTGCAGCACGCGCGGGTCCAGGGTGATCCAGCCGCTGCTGCTGTTGGTCAGGCGCACGGCGGTCACCCACTGGTCTTCCAGACGCCATGACGCGAGCGCGACCGCGCGCACGGGCAGCGTCGGCATCAGCGTGCCGAGGTCGAGGTCACGGCGCAGGTTCACCCGCATGACGCTCGGCAGCGGCTCCACGGTGCGTAGCGGCGCGTAGAGGTTCTGTGCGGCAAAGCGCGTCAGGACAACCGACACCGGGGTCTCGCGTCGCGCCGCTCGCGCGCCGGCCTGGTCCTGGGCGCGCGCCGGAGCTTCGTTGTCATCGCCGGGCTGATCGCCATAGCGCGCCGGGGTGCTGTTGCCCTCGACGATGCGCACTGGTTCCAGCTCGGCTTCGCCGTCCTTGGCTGGCTCCGCCGCAATGTCCAGCAGGATCAGCGCGCCCGTGTCGGCGTCCTGCAATTGCAGCCGCGTGGGCTCGATCGGCTCGCTGGCGCGCAGGTACACCGCGCCGCCCGCGCTCTGCACCCGTAGGCGCTCGCCGACGCCCGCAGGTACGCCCACGCGGACGTTGCGGTCGATGAACACGATGCGCTCGTGGCCGACCTTCAGCGGCACCGCCAACGGCATACGTTCCCAGCGCAGGATCTCCACTGCCTGGACAGCAGGAGCGGCGGCCACGGCCAACAGCCCCAGCAGCGTGAGTACAGGATGCTTCATGGGGTTTCTCCTTGGGGCGCTTGCGGAGACAGGCCGCCAGACGCCGGGCGCGTTGGCTCCGGCGTGCTGATGCGCTGGGGCGCGCCCTCATAGCAGTCGAGCGCCAGGCCGAACGGGTTGCGGGCAGGATCGACGTCCACCCGCGTGACCTTCACTGGATAGCGCACCAGAGCGCGCTTGACTTGCTCGGCGCCGTAGTACTCGTCGGCGGTGATGTCCAGCGTCACCACCCAGTCGCGGTCGGAGACCACGCGCACGCGCGCCGTAGGGTCGTCGCCGTAGCCGCGGCCGGGGATTTCATAAATCCCGCGCACGCGCTGGCGCAGCTCGCCCGTGCTGCGGCGGTAGTCGTAGTCCGCGCGAAGGAAGGCCTGGCAGGACGGGGTGAGATACGGCGAGAGCGTGTGGAGGTTGCGCGCGTAGTCCTCTTCGCCATTCGTCGGCCAGCGGTTGAGCGTCTGGAACACGTAGAACGTGAACGCATAGACCGATTCGGGCGGCACTTCCCACCACTTCCTGGTACTGCCGGAGCGCAGGTCAGGCGGAACGTGGATGGTCAGATCGCGCGGAGCGCTCCACCAGCCGCCGCCCATGACCAGGGCGACGATGACCAGGGCGCCAGCCCCCAGGCGAAGCGTCTTGATGTGCGCCTGCAGGTGGGTGATCTCGTTCTTGAAGCGGCTCATCGCGCGCTCCTTCGGGTGGTCCAGAAGCCGGAACGCGAGATCAGCACATGGCCGCCCACCCAACCCGCCATCAGTGGATGACGTGTCGCAATGCGCCATTGCAGTTGCCGATACAGCCAGGTGTCGGGACGCCCGCGTTTGAGGCGGCGAAGAATGCCGCCGCCGATGAACACGCCCAAGGCCACGCCCAGGACGACGAACGTGGGAGCTAGCGCGATCGTGCGGAACACCCACGACAGCGGCGCGCCGACCAGCAGGCCGGCGGCGCCGGACAAGCCGCAGCAGATCCACAGCTCGTCGGCGGTGAGGCCGCGCACGACAACGGGGTGGCGGTTGAGCCGGTGCGGAAGGAACGTCACGGTCCCGTCCGCACGGACGTGCTGCTGCTCAGACATACCGGCCTCGCCTTACAGGATGCCGGTGGCTTCGGTGAGCAGCCAGATGCCGATCACGAGCAGGACGGCGCCGATGGCGACCGTGAGGCCGAACTGGCCCCACGTCTTGCGGCCTGTGTGGATTTCCGCGTAGGTCCCGTAAGCGTGGTAGCACACGCCGATGAACATCGACGCCACCACCAGCAGGGCTACGAGCATGATGATGTCGTAGCCGTAGTTGCGGATCGTTTCCATGATGCCGTTGCCCGTGCCGCGGGTCGGGTTCTCCAATTGCGGCAGACCCTGCGCGAACGACAGCACGGGCAGCGCAGCGGCGCCCAGGGCCACGGCGGCGCGCTGGGCAAGACGGGAATTGAGGATGCGGTTTTGCATGGTCATGCCTTTCAGGTCAGGAGAGGAGGAAGAAAGTCAGGACGAGGTACATCGCGACGAATCGGATGCAGACGCCGAGGAACTGGCGCTGGTTGAGGCGGCTCTCGGACCACCCCACGTAGGCCGTTCGCATGGCCCAGACGCCCCAGACGAGCAGGACCGCGAACACGACGCCGACCAGGACGGTCGCCATCGCTGAAGGTGCGATGCCGCTGTTGGCTTGAAATGCCGAGACCTGGGCGCCGTTCATGGCTTGCCCTCCGCGGTCGTCGGCGGTGATGGCGGGACGACCCGCTCCGTGCGGTAGTCGCCGGCCAATTCGGACGGGTCGCGCGGCTGGGCGCGCGACGGTGTGAGATGGGCCTGGATGCCGGCGCGCACGCGCGCCAGGTCAGCCAGCAGCCTCGGGTAGTCGAAGTGGTAGCGCTCGCCCGGCTGGATGGGGGCATGCGCGGCGCTGTCGGCGACCGTGCGCTCCAGCGCGTCGAGTTGGCGCAGCGCTGCGACCAGCTCCTGACGCTGCGCTGGGGACTCGGCCAAGGCCATCGAGGACTGGCCCAACACAAGGGCCGTCACGAGAAAAGTGGGCACGCCGCGATGCGCGGCGCGCAGCCAGATCGGAGCCAACATCGCGCCATTCCTGTGTGATCAGCAATGGCTAGATCGTGGAGATCAGGGCTGTTTCAGGCCGCAAACAATAGGAACCTGCGGATGACCGGATTGATCGGCTAGAGGTACTTCTTGAAGCTGCCCGCAGTCAGGCTCACGGCCAGTCCCAGCAAGGCGGCGCTCGGCAACAGGATCAGCAATGGATGCACCGAGATCGGCAGTGCCAGGTACGTGATCCACGGCAGCACGGCCAGGGGCATAAGGCTGGCTTTCGCGCGGTGGTAGATGAACCCGGATTCGCGGCCCGCGCCGAACCTGCGCACGTCACGTCGCACCAGACCGTCAATCAGACCGACGAAAGCAGCCGTGAAGATCAGTGGCAGCGTGAGCACCAGGACCAGCAGGCGCACTAGGAAGGTCAGCGTCGTGAAGGCCGCGGCGATCAGGTAGCTCTCGGCCCAGACATAGGCTTGGCTGATGTAGTAGCGGAAGTTGCGCGCCTGCTCGTGGCTGGGCGCGCGGACGCGCTCGGCGGTCTGGCTCATGCGCGCCAGCAGCCCGGAGCGAACAAACACCCATTCGTAGCCTGTATCCACCAACTCGTGCGCCGTGCGCCCCGGCTCCTGCACGACCACGCTGCGCGTGAAGTGGTTGGACAGATGCCCAAGCTCGTACTGCAACATCTGCTGGGAATGGCGCCAGCCCTGGTCCTTCCAGAACAGGTGCATGCCGACGCACTCCACCACGATCGAGAACAGCAGCGAGCCGATCAGCACTCCAAGCAAGCGAAACGGCAAGGTGATGGTGCCGACGATCAGGCCCTGGCGCTGATTCTGCTCCCGCTGCGCGGTCGAGGCGGCGTCCTTCACGGCGCGGCCTCGTCGCCACTGTGGTCGGTGTCGGTGGCCACCGCAGCAGGCTCGGCTGGAGCAGCATCATCCAGCAGGTCATCGGGCAAGGCCGCATCCTGCAAGGCCGGGGAACTGGTGAACTCCCACCACTGCGTAGCCTCGCTGTAGCTCTGGCGCATGTACCCTGCCAGTTGTTGCAGGTCCGTCGGCATCACTTCATCCGGGTCTGGTAGCGGCAGCGGCATGCGAACCTTCCAAAGCTGGCCGCCCTGCAGCAGCGCGAAGCATTGGCCTTTTGGCAGGCCGACTACGTGCGATGGCTCGATCATCGGCACGCTGGACATGCTGATGCGGTCCTGGGTGTTCGACGTGAAATCCGTCGCGCCGCGGATGTCCGAACTGTCGGTTGCCCCGGAGACGATGGTAGTGGTATAGACCTCGACCTTCGGCAACTGCCGCGTCAGCAGTTCGGCAGTGGCAGTCTCGCGCACGCGCAGCATGAACAGGTTGTTGAAGTTGCCGATCACCTGGCCAGCTTTCGCGCGATTGCCGATGCGGGCCTCGATGTCCGAGAGGGTCTGCGTGTACGCGGTGACTTGCAGCCCGGCGCCGCCGCCTTTGTTGATAAGCGGCACGAATTCGTCACCCATGAGTTCATTGAATTCATCCGCATGGACGTTGATCGGTACGCGCGCGCCAGCCGAGGCGTCTGGCAGGCCATCGTCGATTCCGTGCTTGTAGATATGGCCCGCGACCGAAACCAGGTCGGAGAACATGGAGTTGCCGACCGCTGCGGCAACCTCGGCGTCGGACAGCGCGTCCAGTCCCACATAGACGATGGCGCGCTTCCTGATGACTTGCATCCAATCGAAGATCGGGCGCGGGTCGGCCAGGTCGGAATAGTTCGGTGCCAGGAGCTGCGCGATCTTGCCGCTGGTTAGCTTTTCCAACAACGGCAGCAATGACGCGACGATCTTGTCGAAGTAGGTCTTGTCGTACCGAACTGCCGAGCGCAGTCCGTCGAGCACCGGGTCGTAGTTGCGCGCCTGGGAGAGATACTGCTCCAGCGCAACCACGCGCTTCTCTCGCCCGATCATGTTGCGCGGGATGTTCTTCTCGTTGAGCTTGGCCTCGATCTGGACGATCACCTCCCAGGCCTTGGGCTCGGTCTTGGCGAAGTAGTGCTGGGCGTACTCGATAAACAGCGCGTCGATGTTGATGACGTGCCGCTGGATCAGCATGTAGTCCGGGCGCTGTCCCAGTTCCACCAGGGCACGAGCAATGATGTTGACGAAGCGCCACGCGAACTCCCTGAAGGCCGCGCTATTGCCTTCACCGGAGAGTTGCCCTGCGATACGGGTGGCGACTTCCGAGATGCGACCGAATCGGCCCACCGCGTTGTAGCGGGCGCTGATCTCCGGCCAGCCCAAGTGGAAGATGTAAAACTCGCCTTCACGGCCGGCGCGCTTGGCCTCGACATACATGCGCTTCAAGAGGTCCGCATCCCCTTTGGGGTCGATGACGATCACGACTTCGTGCTCGCCGGCAGCGCTCTTGCGGCGGATGTCCTGGGTCACGAACAACTCGGCCAGTCGCGTCTTGCCCACGCGCGTGGTGCCCAGCACCAGCGAGTGCCCGACACGCTCGCCGAGCGGAAGGCTGACGTCCACCTCGTCCGGTTCGATGCCGTGCAGGCGTGGCAGGCCGCCCACAGGCGGCAGCGGACGCACCGGGTTGAAAGGAGCATCCCAGCCCGTGAGCGCGGACAGCCGGGATAGCGGGAACGGCGCGAACTCCAGCCGCTCCTCCAGTCGCCGTGCCAGCCGGTAGGCAGGCGTCGGCTCGACGTATCGGCGGAACTCCGGCCGGTACGTCTGCATCAGCCTATGGGTGTGTTTTTGTTCCCACAGGAACCCGCGCCCGATGAAAAGCCGCTGCTGGCTGACGGGCACGTCCTTGCTCGTCATCACGTAGCGCGACAGGCGGCGGATGTTGCGTCGGTAGCGCAGGATCACGCGGGCATCGCGATAGCGGATCGCGCCGTAAGCGCCGAAAGCCAGCGCGCTGCCGACGCCCATCGACGGGCTCAGCGCGAGCGACCATGGGGCCACCAGGCACAGAAACGCGGCGCCTGCACACGCCGCGACGGTGTATAGCTCCACCGCTGGGCGTAGCAGAACCTCGACCGGCTGTTTCCCCGACATGGCTTCATTGCTCGATGCCGGTGGCCGTGATCAGCGCCGGGTAGTGCCGCAGCCCCAGGCGATCGGCCAGGTCGTCTCCGGCTACGGGCGCGAGCGGCACGCCCGGCACCAGGGCACGCAACCGTGCCAGGCCCTGCGCGGTCTCGACATTGACCACGAGGCCGACCGCGCCGCGTTCGCGCAAAGCGACGCCGCGGCGCTGCAGCCAGGCCCGGGAGGCGTCGTCGTCGCCGATGACCACGAACGGCCGCAGGCCGGGCGCTTCGATCACGCGCCGCGCGACGGTGCCGGGCGTGAGCTTGGCGCTACGCACCGGCAGCATCGCTGCCTCGTCCGCGGGTGTGGCGGGAACCTGTGGCGTCGGAATGGGCGGCCGGCCCGGGACATCGGCGCGCGCCTGGAGGTTGAGGGCCTCGTAGTACGGCAGCGCCGACGTGCCACCGCGATCTTCGACCACGATCAGCGGATCGCCGGCACGCGATGCCAGCGGCAGACCTGCCAGCAGCACAAGCAGGCCCCGCAGGGCCAGATGGGATTTTGTCATGGGGAAGTCTCCTGGCGCGCGGCGAGCACCGCGGCGTTTGGATGTGCGCCCTGCACACGCGCGAGATGGCGCGACACGCTGCGCCGGTAGCGGGCGGCGGGCTCGCCGCCCGCAGGACGGTGGTAGCGGCCGATCGCGAGCAGCCAGTCTTCGCCGGACGTGTGCTGCTCGTTCAGGATTTCAGCGGCGATGGCGAGGTTTCGATACGGGTCCAGCAGGTCGCACGCGCTGGTGAAGCGATGCTTGTGGTAGCCGAGGTTGATCTGGACCAGGCCTGCATCGATGCGCGTGTGGGGCGTGGTACGCATTGCCTGTTGCAAGCCCGAGCAGGCGTCGGCGCGCGTGGCGAAGCGGCGCGACTGGCCGGCGACATTGAGGGACCACGGCCACGGCACGATGCGCCCGTTGCGTCGAACGCCGCTCTCCTGCAAGGCCACGGCGTAGAGCACGGTCGAGGGGATGCCCGCCTGCTGGGCGGCGAGCTGGTAGGCAGGTGGCGGAATCTCCTGGGCATGGACGGCGCAGGCGCACAGGCCGGTAGCGAGCACCAGTGCGCACAAGAGCTGCGAGAAGGAGGTGGCCGCTACGGCTGGCGCTGCCATTGGCCGTTCACCTCGCGCACAGCCGCGGGCAAGTCACCGGGCAGGCCCAGCGACAGCCAGCGGCCGCCGTCGTGGTTGAGGGTAATGCTGCCGCTGCGCACGCGCGCCGGGTCGATCTGCGCGCGCTTGGCCCAGTCGCGGATGCGTGCGTCGTCCTGGCGGCTGCCCACCATATACAGGTCGAACTCGGCACCCGAGGATTGCAGCCGCTGCACGAGCTGCCCACAGGCCGCGCAGCCGTCCTTGACGAACACCGCCATGCGACCGCTGCCGCGCGCGGTGCCGGTGCCCGGCCCGTCGTCGGGCAGGTTCACGCGCTGCATGCCGGGGTTCAGGCGCTGCCAGGCTTCGTCGTAGGCACGTTGGTAGGCGAGCAGCTTCTCGACGCGGCGAGCCTCGACTTGCACCTGCAGCTCTGCATAGCGCCGCCGTTCTTCGTCGGTGCGTGCCTCGATGCCTAGGGCAGACAGCGGGTCCAGGTTTGGCGAGTAGATGCCCAGCGGCCCATCCATCAGCTCGCGGTAACGCGCCCATTCCTGGGGTTGGAGCCCCCAGTTGCTTGCTACTCGGTCGTCCAGGACGCGGGCGGCCAGCGGGCGCTCCTGGCTCTGCGCATTGCGGGCTGGAGCTGTGGCTGGCTGTTGCGCCCACGCGGGCCACTGGACTGAAGCCAGTAGGAGTGCGGAAAGGATGATCGACGGCTTCATGTCGTGTGCTCCGATCAGGGAATCGCCACGCGACGGATCTGTTCGCCGGCTTGGAACACCGCAGCGCTGCCATCGATTGCCTGCAAGCGCCATGGACCGACCGCATCACCGGGCAACAGCACCTGAAGCTGGTCGGGCGTGAAGTCCCCGCTGCTCGGCGCGACGGACACACTGAGCTGGCCGGCGCGCAGTTCGGCGCCGACGATGCGGAACGGCAGTGGCGGCGGTTCAGGCTTGGCGGCGGGCTTGCTCGATGTGCGCGGCTGGGCGGGTGTTGCTGCACGCGCGGCGGTCTGACGCGTCTTGATCTGCTCGATCTCCGCGCGCAGCGCCTGAAGGTCGTCGGCTGCTGCGTAGCTGCTCAATGTCTTCTCAACTTGGGAAGCGCGTGCTTCCAGGATTTGGCGGGTGTCTTTGAGGTCCGCCGCCGTTGCGACCTGCGGACGCTGCTGGATGGTTCCGATGGTCTCGGCCAAGGCCACCGCCTGCGCTTCGAGGCGTTGCAAACGGGAGTCGAGCCGTTCCTCGTCGGCCTGGTCGCTCATCGCCTGGTAGCCGAGGGCCACGATGACGCTGAGACCGAGCAGCCAGAGCCAGAGCAGGCTTTGCGCCACCACGGCGGCAGCCGGGCGCCGCGAGGATTGGGGAGTGTTCATGGCTGGCCGCCTGGAATGGAGGGCATCAGTGGGAAGGTCTGCACCGCATCGGCGGCGGCCGGTTCAGGCATGGATTCGACGGCCATGCTGTCGCCGGGCCGCTCGAAGCAAATTTGTCGTGCGCGGTCATCCGCGTGCAGTTCCCAGGCCGGACCAGCTAGGGTGATCAGCGCGTCGCGCAAGGTCATGGGACCGAGATGCAGGTGCGCCGCCGGCAGCGGCAGCGCATACAACTCGATCACGGCATGTGCCGTTTGACACAGGCTGTAGCCGCTGCGCTTGAGCACGTGCCGCAGCCCATCGCCGACCGTGACGCGGGCATCCGCCGGCATCGAAACATCGATGGTCTGCAACAGCAGGTCGCGCTGCGCCGCCGTGGGGGCCAGCTCGACCAACGTGTAGCGCCCATAGCGCACAACGGGGATGTACTCGGGCGCTTCGGGTTCGGGCGCGGTCGAGACTTCCTCGAAGGCATCGGGTGCGTGCGGCGCAGTCGTTGTCGCGCAGCCGCCAGCCAGTACCGACCAAAGCAGGCCGAGAAATCCCGTCAGCAGGCGGCGTTCGGGATGGTGAAACCAGGGTGGAGAGGGGCACATAGCTCGGCGTCCTGAAACATCGAGCCCTCACCATCGCCGCTGGGGTCGTGCGCGGCAGCAAACAATGCGAATCACGCCCCGTCCGATTTTCCGACAGCCTCCCTCCAAAGAAAAAGGCCCCCGAAGGGGCCAATGAGAGCGCAGGTCGGACCCTGCCGAATCAACCCCGAGCCAGCTTCAGGCCAGGATCGACCTGTGCCAGTTGGGCATGCGCCCAGCAGCGCACGAGTTGGCCGTTCTCGCCGAGCGGCCGGTCCGCCATCGCCACCGAGTACTCGTCGGTATCGCTGGTGTCGTAGCAGACGACTTTGATCTCGCCGGTGTCGCAGCGGATGGAGTGGATCTGGCCGTCGGTCATATCGACCACGACGACCTGCGGGACAAGACCCAGTTCGCGGGCGGCCGACAGGATGGGGCCATATTCGGCAGCGTCGAAGCAGACGAACGGCCCTTCGTACCGGGCTTCTTCGGCCAGATCCTTGGCTTTGTGGTAGTGGGCACCCTGGTCGTATTCCTCCTGGGTGGTTCTGACCTTGAAGACCGGCATGTTGGGGGTGCCGGAAGCATCGACGCAGGCGACAGCGACTTGCATCTCGATCTCGCCGCCTTCAGCAGGCTCGGTCGGAGGGATGACAGCCTGACTCTCGGGTTCTTCGTCGGCCATACCCATGCGCTCGCGCATCTCGTCGGCGAATGCCTCGGGAGCCATCAGGCCGTAGCGCGCCAGGCGCACGGGGATGTCTTCAGCGTTCAGATTGCCGTCTTCGATGCGCTGCCGCATGAAGGAGGCGATCTCGGTTACCAGGGTGTCACTCTCAGCTTCCGAGGGCTGCTCGGACACATCGATCGACCACTTATCCACTTCCGCGGCGGTCTCGCCGGTCAGCAGACCCTCATCGATGGCGTATTCGCACATGCTGCGCAGCCGTGCCAGCATTTCCGATTCGGCCTCGCCGTTGAGCAGGTAAGTCACGTCCAGCGTGAGGCGAGCACTGACGACTTTGGTCGTTGCTTGGGTATTGGTGTTCATGGAAATCTCCTTGGGATCGAAAAAGCGCAGCCACGCCCACGGAGACCGTGGACGTGGCTGCAAGGTGGGAACAGCGGAAAGCCGGCGGCGTTAGGCCAGCGTTGGCGTGGGGATCAGGCGGCGACCAGTTGCCGGGCCAGTGCGACCTCGACCGAATCACCATCCTGGTTCAGGACGTCCAACCCTGATTCGGGCACGTCGCCCGAGGTGGACTGCGAGACCATGATCTTCTTGGCCATCAGTTCGAGGCAGGTCATCTGCGAGGAGCCGGCGTAGCCAAGGTAGATCACGCGCACGGGTTGCTTCTGCCCGATGCGCCAGGAGCGGCGTGCCGCCTGCTGCAGCGAGTACACGTTGTAGCCCGACTGCATGAACACGATCGTCGGAAACTCCAACAGGTCCAGTCCCGTTTTAACCAGCTCGGGGTTGGTGATGAGCACATCGATGCCACGGTCCAGTTGTTCGGCGATCCAGTCCTCGCGGCGGCTGGCATCCACGCTTGCGCGCAGCACCGCCACCTTGAAGCCTTCCTGCTCCAGCAGCACCTTCAACCGGCTGGTCGTGTCGCGCGTGCCGGTATAGACCGTGTAGGCCAGCACCTTGCGGCCCTGCGCCTTCTCCTCTTTGCAGATGTCGATCAGCTCACGCTCCTTGGGGCTGATCTCGAACTCGTTGAACTGAGCCGGGACGAACGCCAAGGTGTTGCGCGTGCGCGGATGCACCACGGTCTCCGACCGGAAGCAGCAATCTGGCCAGGCCAGTAGCACGTTGAGCACCACACCCAGCAAGGTCGTATCGCGTCGTGCAAGAGCCTGTTTCAGCTCCGCGGTCAGCCGACCCGCCAGATCGCGGTAGGCCGCGGCTTGCGCCGTGTCCATCGCGACTTCGCGGAACTCCTCGTCATACGGCGGCAGGATGTTGCCGCCGATGTCCTTGAGCTTGAGGAAGATCGTGAACGGCAGGATGCAGCGCAAGACGCCCTTGGGGCCGAAGCCCGGGGCCTTGACCGTGCGCACCGATACCTTGGTGCCCTTGGCCGTCTTGTGCGCCGTGCCGGTGCTCTCGGAGTAGATGTCCTTCAAGACCCCGTGATCGCGCATGAACGCCATCGCGGCCGAGGTCATGCTGCCGCTCGTGGTCGGGCGGTAGCCGTCTTCGATCATCCGCCCCGGAAGGGCTCGGAACAGCAGGTAGAACAGGTCGTCCCCGTAGCCGCCCATCAGCGTGCCAGTCAGCAGCAAGGTCTTGCGAGCCTTCGCTGCCAGCACGCCCATGGCCTGGCCTTGGGCACTGCCGCCGTTCTTGTACTCGTGCGCCTCATCGGCGATGAGCAGGTCGAACGTGCCTTGCGGCAGGTAGCGTTTGATGAACTCGGACGGCTGGTAGCCGCCTTCGCCAAAGCCGAACTCCATGTTGGCCATCGCACGTTCCATGCGGGTGGCCTGACGGTCGGAAAACACCAGCTCGCCGTTGCCGTCCATGAGGTTGATGAACTCATGGATGTTGTCGCCGAGCATCGAGGCCAGGAAGCCGTCTCCGAACTTCTGCATCAGCTTCTGCGCGGTGACTGCCCCGATGGTCGGGATGCGCTTCAAGGCTTTCAGCACGGCCGAGGACTGGTCGCTGCCGGACAGGCTGCGTGGGCGGATCAGCGTCCACAGGGGCGCTGCGCAATGGCTGCACTTCCTGCGGTACTCCTCGGCTTCGAGCGCGACCGGGTTGACCGGCTCGCCGTCGAGGTCGGTGATGACCGTGCCGCAGTCCGGGCAGGCCGCCACGTCGCCGTGGCGGGTGCGCCGCTGGGTGAAGACAGGCTTCCAGTGGAACCCCATCCGCATCCTGACGCGCCCCAGGACAAAGAACTCCTGGCCGGTCGGCTGCACACCCAACTGCTCGCGCAGCTTGATGAGCTTGACCAAGGTATCGGGGCCGTTGAGCACCCAGACCTTCGCGCCCGCTACTGTCTCCTGGATCTCGCGCCGCCACTTGTAAACAAGGTGCGGGGGCGAGAGAACCAAGGTCCGGCGGTAGCCTTCGGCGTTGAGCACAGCGGCCGTGGCGATGCCGACGGTCGTCTTGCCGCAGCCCATCTCGCCATTGACGATCGCGGCGCGCTCGCCACGGTCAATCAGCAGCTCCGCGGCGGCGTGGACGACTTCGGCCTGGGCCTGGAACAGCTTGCGCTTGAGGCTGGCGACGATGAGCTGGCGATGTGCTTGCGGTTGGCCGGTATAGACCGGCGGGTTGGCGCTGTTGAGGGCGTCGAGCAGTTCGTCGCCGAACTCGCCGACGAAATCCTGAAGGCTCAGGGTCAGAGGGGAAGATTCCGCGTCGAGCAGTTCGCCCTGTACGGGCGCGGCTTCAGCGGCATTGGTTTCGAGATCGAGGGACATGGTGATGCTCCAAAGAAAAAGGGGCATGCACCACCCCCAGCGGGGCAGTGGCATGCCCCGTGGTGGGAAGTAAATCGACGCGTGGCCGACGGTGGTTGAAGGTGCTGGCCTGGGTGGCCAGCGGCTGAACCGTGCTCAGTCCTCGGACGGCAGAACGATGACGGTGGCGTGGCGCTCCGCGTCGGTAACGATGCGAATGGCCAGCCCCGGATGGATCACGTAGTGCGATGCCAGCGATGCGCCTGATTGAAGCGCGGTGCTGTTGGCCTGCCATTGCTGGACGTTGACGTCGCCCCAGTCGCCACGGGTGTGGCGCCTGAAGTACGGGATCGGGTCGAGGCGACCCGAGCGGACCAGGCGGTCAATGCCTTTGCTGAAGATAAGCGCCCCGATGGGGAACGCCAGGTTCTGACAGTAGGTTTCGATGCGATGTGATGCCATGGGCTCCTCCTTGATGAGTCATTGAGCCACGACACCCCTGCCGGAGTGAAGTGGCTCCGTCAGGAGAATGAGGATGACGATGTGGGGACGTCAGATCAGGTCCCGCTCTTCGGGAAGCTGGATCACCGTGGTCTGGTGGTCCTCGCTGGTCTTGACGATTAGCGCCAGGTCCGGCGTGATCCTGAACTGCGAGATCATCAGGTTGTCCTGTTGGATCGCCACGTCGTTGGCTTGGCGTGTGGCCTCATCGATCTCGCCCCAGTCCCCGCGCACATGGCGCTGGACATAGGCTAAGGGGTCGATCAGGCCTCTTCGGGCCAGCCAATGCACCTTCTCGCTCAACTTCAACGTACTCGGTGCGAACAACGGTTGCTTGTGCGGCGCTGGCCGCTTGAACGGATTCGGGAACATGGTGTTTCTCCTTCGATGTGGTACAGCAGGACGGCAGCGCGTCCGGTGGATCAGCGGATGGTCAACACCTCGCCCCGTGTCGCGGAGCCAGGCGTCATGTCCCACGCGCGGATGACGGGCACAAACTTGTCGGTGAGGATGCGGGTCTCGGCGATGGAGCCGTCTTCGCGTTCGGTGAATTCCCGCTGGAGCGTTTTGTCCTTGTGGGTGTCACCTTTGACGACGAGCACGCGCCCCGTCTGGGAGCGCACAACGCCGGAGATCGCGCCCGCTGCCAAGGCCAGGGCGAGATGCCAGTGGGACAAGGCTCGCGCCGGTGGACGCAGCGACTGCTGCGCGGCCCCCAGGTGCGTGTCCAGCGACGGCCAGAGGCCTTGCAGCCGACCGACCTCATCGGCGAACTGCTCCGGCTCCATCGTCACGCGGAAGAAATGCTCCGGCTCGACCGGACTGGCGGGGACGATGTACGGCAGGAACGGCCATTCGCTCGGCAGTTCCTCGGCTTCGACTTCGCCAAGCCCAACCTGCAGCAGCAAGTTGCGCACGGCCTTGACGCCATCGGGGGCCTGCTCGCGCTGGCGCACCCTTCGGCCAAAGATCACCACCTGCTTGAACTGCGTTTCCACCGCTCGGTAGATCCGCAGATCGGTGTAGTGGCGTGTCAGCCAACCAACCAGCTCCGCGTCGAGCACGTAGCCGGGGACGATGAAGACCAGCATGCCGCCGTACTGCAGCAGCGACAGCGAACGCTGATAGAACAGCTTTTCGAGGCGGGCACGTCCCTGACCTTGATAGCCGATGTTGCCGTTGACGTCCTTGGACAGGTCGCCATACGGCGGGTTGAGCCAGAGCAACCCGAAGGACTGTTTGGAGACCATCGTGTCCATCAGGTCCGCGTGCAGGCAGTGATCGACCAAGCCTCGGGCATGGCGTGCCCGCTCCGCGTCGAACTCGACCGCGAATGCCTTGGCCTGGTCACGCCCGAGGGCATAGGCGGCTTCGGCGATCGCCACGCCTTCGCCGGCGCAGGGATCAAGGATGCACATCGGCCCGTCGCTGGGCATCAGTGCGTTGAGGGCTCTTTCGAGCGTGGGTTCGTCGGTCGGGTAGTACCCGTTCTTGGCGAAATTGCGGGCGAGCCGCGGGAACATGAGGGCCATGGAAGTCTCCTGGTTGGCGGGGATGAAAGACGGAAGCACGCCGAGACGTGCCTCCGAGGGGGTCAAGCCGCTACCGCTTCCGGCGTCCAAATCTTGGTCGGATAGGGATAGGCGGTGAGCGCGTCACTGCGGATCAGGGAGCCCAGCGCCAGGGTCAGCGCCGGCACGTCGATGGCGAGCCGATGGCCTTCCAGCGGCCCGAGGGCGAACGGAAGGCGGGCCAGCATCTCGCGGCTTTGCAGCAGTTCCAGCACGGTCTCGCGCCAGTGGTCGAGTAGCGGCAACGGGCAGGTGTCCCGCACCAGCATCCACAGGCGGTCAAGCCGGTGGGCGCTGTCGCGCGGCAGCAGTGCCAATGCGCTGGCGTTGGCCTTGTCGGGCTTGACGCAGCGCCGGTCGAACAGCCACACGTTGGACAGCGAACCGAACAGCGTTCGCCGGTAGGCGCGGGTCATGCGCTTTTCCAGGCGATCGACGTTGCCGATGAACACCGGGACGCTGCCGCCCTGGTCGGTGATGACGTGGAACTGGTCCAGTCCCTGCTCGTCGCGCCCGAGGGTCAGGCGAGCGAGGAATTGCTGGACGGCGGTGTCGCGTGCCCAGATGGACAGGAAGATCAGGTTGCCCTGGTCATCGCCAACGCAGGCGTCGGCCATCACGTCCGGGCATTCGTCGATGCGGTACAGCGTGGAAGAAGTGTTTGCGGGCATGGTGGTGTCCTCGGATGAGCGGGAACAGCACCGCCCGTCGGGGCAGGTACTGCCCCGGGGGGGGTGGAAGAAAACCGCTCAGTCCGGCTCGAACTGCCGGGTGTGCGGGTTGAAGTGAAGCGCCTCGTCCACCGCGGTGATCGGCGTGAAGCCGTCCAGGTAGATGTTGTTGAGGTACTGGTCGCGATAGGTCAGCGCCTGCCGTGCCTGCTCCTCGGTGAGGCCGTTGTCGATGAAGTACGCCAGCATTTCCTCGTCGGAGGAAACTTCGTCGTTGGACAAACTGCCTTCAACGAGCTTTAACAGCGAGGCGGGGAGCGCAGCCAGGATCGGGTCCATGTTGGTTCCTCCTGGCTCAGGCCAATAGTGCCGCGGCGGGTGCCGTGGCAACCGTGGGTGTACGACGCCGCGCGTGGTAGGCGCGAACGCCTGCACGCCAGTCGGCGGACTGCTCCGGTGCGAGGTCCAGATAGGACAGCGGGCACGAGTAGTAGTACGGGTGCATGGACTCGTCCAGCGGCTTGTAGCCCCACTGGTTGCCGCTGCGCTCCAGAAGATCGCAGCGGATGTAGCGCAGGGACTGGCCCGGCGCGAGATCACGATGCACGCCTTCGGCCCTGGCCGTCACTTCCGCGACGGACCAGAGGACGTTGCCGCGCAGCGTGTGGGCGATGACCTTCACGCTGGCGCGCTCGGTCTCCTGCGGTGCGATCAGTTCGGCGATCAGTTCAGACCGCGATTGGGGAGAGAAATACCAGCCCATGAGAGGCCTCCTGAAGAAGTAGAGCCAGAGGCCTCCCCGTGGGGAAGAACCCCCAGCGGGTGATGGAATGCCGCGTGTGCGGCGATGGAATGCAGTGCGGGCTAGGAACCGCAACCGGCCGGGCAGCAACCCAGCGTGATCCCATGCGAACAGCAGCCGTTTTCAGCGAGCCAGTCCTGGGTTTCCTGCCGTTCGGCAGGTGTTGCGTAGTCCCATTCCTGGGTCGCGATTTCCAGCGCATGAACGCGCTGGCTTTCCGGCAATCGACTGGCTTGCGCGTCGATCTCCGAGCTGAAAAGCGTGACCCAGTGATCCCAGGACAGGCCGCAACCACGTTGGGCATGCTCGGCGGCCGTCTTGCAAACGGCGCGCCACGCGGTTTCGTCCAGCGCGGAACGGGGTGTATCGCAAGTGATGGTGGACATGATGGAGACCTCCAGAAGAAAGCCGAGGCCACCCCCGCATGGGGAAGGAACCCCAGCGGGTGGATGAAGAACACCGCGGATGCGGTGTCTGCAATCACGCAGGTTGCAGTTCGGCCTGGCGGCTCCACTCCTGCGTCTTGAAGTCCAGCGCGTAGCCCAGTTCGCCCAGGCGGGCGATCTGGGCGCGCAGGGCGCGGCGGTCGATGGTCGAATCCAGCTTCACAGACTCGCCCAGCGGCCACAACAGGCCGAACAGCGCGGCGTCGCCATCCTCGGTGCTGCCGGGGGCAGCAGCCGCAGCAGGCGGCGCGTCCACGCCGAAGGGCGTGGTATCGACCAGCGGGTCCGCGGACGTCTGCACGGGTGCAGGTTTGGCGGACCTGGATGCCTTGGCGGGTTTGGCCGGCGTTGTCGCAGGCTGTGTCCCTTGATCTTCATCGAGCGGATCGACTTCCTGCGGGGCGAAGCTATGTGCTTCGGCCTTGCTCAGCTTGTCGATGCCGAAAAGTGTCATACCGTCCAGGTTGGCGCGCATCTCGAAACGCATGCTGCCGTCGCTGATCGGATAGCCTTTGAGGAAGATGTAGCGAAGGACGAACTCCCCTTGATACTTGCCCTCGGGGTATTGCTCCAACTCCGCGTCTTTAATCGTGAATTTTCCGAGTTGGCATTCGAGCTTGCCAACATTGAACTTTCCGTTGCGGCCATGAATGGTGCGCAGCGCGAGCTGGCCCGGGACGATGATGGGAGTGGCCGATTTCTCGGGTGCCGATGTGACTGCCATGATGCTTCTCCTTGAGGAATAGGAAAAAGGCAAGGCCCCGTGAGGGGCCATGCCGGATCAGAACGAAGCAGCCAATGCCGGCTCCTGCTCTTCGACTTCACCTGCGGGCTCGCGCTCGGCGGGCTCGATAGGCTGGTCGGCAGCGGTGTCGGCGGCGTCCTCGGCTTCGGGCGCGGGTGCGTCCTCGGCCTGCGACGCCTCGGCTTGCGCCTGGCTCGTCGGATAGACCTGGGTGCCGTCGATCTTGATCAGACCGATGTGGATCAGCGTCGATTCCAGGCTCGCTCCCGGCTCCCCGGCGCGCTCACCCTTGGTGCGGATGTACGGATCGATCTTCATGTCGTTCAACTTGAAGGCGATCAGCACCTTGCGGTCCCCTTCGATGGCCTGCACGCACCGGCGAACCAGGTGCTCGGCTTCAGGGGTGGCGACGATGGTGTCGAAGTACCGATAGTCCGGTTCACCGACAGGCCCGGCCAGAGCCGCGACGCAGCACGACAGGAACGGATCGCCATCCTTGGGGGTGACGTCCTTCGGACGGCTGAGGTAGCCGATGCCGCGGGTGATCAGCTCGTGCTGCTTGATGGAAGCCAGTTCGGCCCGGTCAAGCGGCTCGGCCTTGAGCAGTCGCGCCTTGAGGGACGCGGCGGCTTCACCCTTGCGCTCGCCCTTGTCGCGGATGTACGCATCGCCCCACAGGTCGCCGAGGCGGAAGCGCACCAGCGGGCGCTGCTTGGGATCGTCAACGCCGATGTAGCGCTGGACGAGGTTCTTGGCCTCGGCACCCGAGACCTTGACGTCGAAGTAGCGGTAGCTGGGGTCCCTGGCGGGGCCGACCAGCGCGGCAACGGTGCATGCCAGGAAAGGCTGCGCACGGCGGCCGCCCCGGACAGGCACTTCACGGACACGCTGGATGTAGCCGATGCCCGAGGTGTGGAGGTCGAAATACGATTTCTCGTTGGACGTGGTGTTCATGGTGAATCTCCATAGGGAAGAAGCGGAGACACACCAGCCCCACGCATGCGGGGAAAGGTGCGTAACCCCGCGGTGGGTCGATAAGGCGAAAGCATCCGCCACCAGAGACTGGTGGCCGCTCGCGGATGGATGCGGTGCGAGCTGGCTCGGTCACGCAGTGGGAACTGCGACGCAACCTTGAAGACCGATGGTTGCTTGGCATGTCGCTGACAACGTCAGCAGGCATGGGGTCAGCATGGCCGGGCCTCGCGCGCGCGACAGCAATCAATCGGCATCCGGGCGCTTCCCATTTTTTCCAGGCTGCCCAGTTCCGCCCAAAAGAAAGCCCCCGAAATGGGGGCTTCAAGGGGTATGCGGACATTTTTGGACTACGCCGATTCCACCGCCGCCAGCGACAGATACGTAGCGGTGGCGGACAGCTCCAGATCATCTGAGCTTTGCAGAATGCGAGTGAAAACGCTGTCTTTCGGGTCGAAGAACTCGCCGAAGTCGTCGCCGCCAAGCTCGGCGCGTGCCAGTTCCCACCAGTCATCGAACGGGTCGGTATCCGGGTTGCAGCCGACGGCATAGGCCAGCAGCTTCACGCGGCCATCGGGGCGGCGCTCTCCGCGCTCGGCGAGGAAGTACACGCCCTGGTCCTTGGCCAGGGCGACGCGGCATTGGTTGGCGATGGCTTCGGCAAGCACGGGGCGCAGGTCGGAGCCTCTGAATCGCAGTGACATGGTTGAAATCTCCTGTATGGATGAAGAAAAAAGCCCTCCACCGAAACGGATGGAAGGCTTGTGGGGCAGTCGCCGGTAGGCTGTGGACTGATCAGTCGTGCCGCTAGGCTTCCTGTCTGGCACGTCAGGCTGGAACCGCCTGACGTTGCCGAAAGGCTTTGGCGTCGATCACGCTCACGTCGATCAGGCGCCAGCGCCCGTCGTCGATGAGCCGCTCCAGCACTTCACCGAGCATGTCGAAATACACCTCGTCGTGCCTATCGACCAACTCACCGTCGCGGTGCAGCTCCACCACGTAGGTGTCGCCGCCACGGTCGTAGAGGATCGTCACCTGACCCTCGAACTTGGTGGTTGAGACCGTGAAGCTGATCGCCGGCGGGGTCTCGATGATCCTGGAGGGCTTGGGATCGACCCAGGCGAAGTCGCGGGCACCTGCATCGACCAGCATGTGGGTGATGCACCGGAACCCGTCGGGCGCGGGCATCTCCTCCAACTGCTCGATGAGTTGGCCCAGCTCCATGCACTGCGGCTCGGGAATGGGCAGCTTGGCGGGTGCTTTGCCAAGGATATGCCTCGTGATGGTGTAAGGCGTGCCATCCGAAGTCTTCTCGGTGACGACTTCCGGGGTGTCCGCGCGAAGCCCGTCGAAACGTCGCCGGGCGTAGGGTTGGACATGGACCTTGGCGCCCTCGCTGGGAACGGTGGTCACCAGGTTGGGATCGAGCACGGCGAACTCGGAAGGCTTGAGCTTGACGACGATGGCATCGTCGGTCGCGGAGACTACCTTGCCGTTGAAGGGCTGAGGGTCAATGGCGAAGCCCAACGTCGAGGACTGCGGCTGATCATCGAATACGCGGTATTTGAACGAACGCACGTTGCGAGGGACATGGCCCGCGACAAGCGAAGGCATCATGGATTTGATGAGGGAACGGTCCATGGGAATCTCCTTGAGGAAGAACAAGGGATTCCCCGCCCGCAAGGGAGAGGTCCCTTGTGGGTGGCGTGAACGGACGGGGTACGTCCATAGGAAGAAACGACCAGCACGGTTTCCCGCACTTGCAGCCTTGAAGGTCTCGGCTGCCAGGGCATGTGTCGGCAACGCCGACGAACATGGAGCAAGGATGGCTCTGGAATGGGCGGCCTGCCTGCAAGAAATCGCACAGCGTCGCACCCGCTTTCCTGCGCTGCGGACAAGAAAAAGCCCCTCGAAAAGGGGCTTGGTTGGGTCAGGCTTCGTACACGAAGTAGTGCTCGCGCTGACGTGGGAAGAAGACATGCTTCCATGTATCGCCGCTGGTGTTGCCACCGTCGAAGACGACCATTTCGTAGTCGTCAATGTCGGTGTCCACCAGGTCGGCGCTGGCGATATGGCGCATGTGCAGCGTGCCGCTCATGCGCTCGAATACCAGGATCTGGCCGATGGCGTCGTCCTGGCCCATGGCATTGACGCAGGCGCCGAGCTGGTGCTCGAAGTCTGGCGTGCGCGAGATGAGGTCGGGGAACATGAGGTTGCTCCTATGAAAATGGACCAGCCCGGCTCCGGGAGGGAGACGGGCCGGTATGGGGGAGAACAAAGAGGAAGGATGTTGCGTCGAGCGGCTGCTAGGATTCGGCCAACGGCAGGCCCAACAGCACGGGTGCGTCGGCGTCGAGAATCAGGATGCGCACGTCGGCCTGGCCAGCCAGTTCAATGACGTTCGCCAGGTCATCCGGCATACCCTTGCTTCGGTGCTCCTGGCGAAGCTGCTCCGCACTGATGCCCTCGGCGTGGTCCAGGTTCTTGTCCGTCCAGGGAGTGGAGATCAGCTTGATGCCGATCGCCGGGCTGTACGGAACCCGGAACGCGATGAACAGGAATGCCTCCGGCGTAGCGAGGTCTGCCAGGTTGGCGAGGTATTGGCCGGTTTCTTGGCTGATGTGTGCGCTGCTGATTTCCCAGCACCGGCTGTAGTAGCCGGTCTCGAAACTCAGGCGCTGTACGACTTCCCGCGCTGCCTCTGCCGAATAGGCGTCGCCGACGTGGATGGGGCGACCGTCGAAGTCGTCGCCATGGATGGCATAGACCACGGCACCGATTACACCTTCGCCGCTGACACCTTCTGCGGTATCGCATTCGGCCAGCACCTCGGCACTCACGGGTTCGGGACCATTCCTGACCACGGCGAAATCGCTGGTGACGATGCACGAGGATGAAATCAGTTCCTCGTCGGAAAAGTGCTTTTGACTCGCGTGGATGATTCGCCAGACATGCGGGCTTCCGTCGTCGTAGCCGATGCACAGCGTGCGGACGATTTTCAGATTCCAGTAGCCGCGGAGAAAGGGATTGGGTTTCTGGGACATGGGAACTCTCCAGATTTGAATATTGGGGCCAATCTCCGCCACCGGGAATTGGACCCGGTTGGTTGAAAGTGGAAAATGCGTCAGTCGGCGCTGATCGTTGGCGTCTGAACCAGCCGTTCGGCGATGCGATGGCGCACATTTAGGCGAAATTGCTCATCGGTGATGCCGGCAAGCAGGTTGGCGGCCTCCAGCGCGATCAACGCTGAGGCCTCTTCGATGTCGGCGGCCAGGATGGTGTTGCGCAGTTGATCGCCGAGTTGAAGCGCCTGCGAGGACGTTCTGAAGACCTGGACCTCACGGCTCAGGTAGCAGCCGTTGCCGCCGAACTCGAATAGCCTTGGCTTGCTGCAATACCAGCAGCCCTCAAACTGGATGGCGGTCAGGTTATGGCCGTCATCGAAGCGGGTAGCGATCAGAAGCAGGGCTTCCAGGTCGGCGCCGTCCTCGAATTGGTGGTGCTCGATCAGGTTCTCCAGCTCCCCGTCCTGGTCAGCACCGAAGTGCGCGGCCAGCCGTTCAAGCAGAGGCGGAATCGACAACTCTTCGTCGTCGGGCATGGGGATGCCGAGTTGTGTGGCCAGGTTTTCCAGACCGTCCAGCACATCTGTCCAGCGTGGATCATTGGTTTCGGCGATCTGGGCGATGTAGGCCTGCCCATTGCCGGGATGGTTTTCGTCGAGCGCGAAAGCACCGAACAGTGCCTTGATGACGGGAGTAACGCGGTTGAGCACGAGAACGCCCGTGCCTTCGTAGTAGTTGTTTGCCATGCTGGCTCCTTTCGAGAAGAGCGGAGCCAGCCCATGCGGACGATGGCGTCCGCAGGGAATAGCCCAAGGCCGTTGGCGTCGGGCGATGGGGAAGAAAAATTGAGGGACATGGCCTTATGGGCGCATGTCCCTCACGGGGGGATCGAGAGGACAGTGGCGTGCCGGAGACCGGCTCACCAACCGCTGTAGTTCACCAGCAGGTCGGCGATGACCTTGCGGCGTTCCAGATCGAGACCGTCGAAGTCCGACAGCCCGTGGAAGCGGCAGCGCTTGAGCATGGCACCGCCCTCGCGCGCGTTGTAGAAGCTGACCATGGCGGACAGGAACATGCGTTCGCCGCTGCTCAGGACGCCGAGGGCATCGTTGAGCCGCAGCATGTCGGGACGCAAATCCCACTTGGTCTTGGCCTGGTTCAGGCCTTCACGGGTGCCGTCGCCGAACCACTCGGGACCAGCAATCTCGACACCGCGCTTCCAGGCCTCGAAGAAGGCTTGGGGCGCGGCAGCGAAATGCTGCTCTTCCCGCATGATCTGATCGACGACTTCCCGCGGCAGTAGCTGGTTCATGACGTGATTTCTCCAGTTGGATCAGGGAATGGCGAGCTGGGACCAGCCGCCTCTTTCGAGGGCGCGTTGAGCCGCGGCATAGCTGCGGAAGTACTCGCGGGATTCCCGCGAAACGGGACCTTCGGTATCGCGCGTGCCGATGTAGTGGCCGGCGGCGCTTTGCAAGACTTCGAGCGGCAGGAACTTGCCGCAGTAGGTCAGGGCCAACTGGCCGAAAGAGGCTTGCTGGGACATGGACGGGCTCCTTGGAAAAGCGGGGCCTTGTCCCTCACGGGATGGCAGCTCCCGCACGCGGTTGATAAAAAGCATCAGCGTCACGGGGACGCTCATCCGCAGAATTGATGCGATGCGGACTGGTGGGTGACGCGGGAGAGACCCGCGGCAGCCTGGAACCCTGGCTGCTGGCATGTGCTGACGAATCAGCGAACATGCAGGCAGCTTCGTGCGAGGGCTGCGCCGCGTCAGTTGGAAAACGGCATTCGGCCCAGCCCCGATTGATGAGCACAGGAAAAGAAAAGCCCCGCATCGAGTACGGGGCTGTCAGGAGGGTGCGGTGGCGCTGGGTCAATCGGGCTTGTCGCCCAGGACATGCTGCTTCCACAGGTCGAATGCCCGCTCGGGCGGAAGCTCGGCGAGGATGACGATGGGCTGGGCCTGCCTGGTGCGCAGCGAAGCGAAGTACGCCTTGCGGTCGGCGATAGCCTTGAGCTTGATGCCTTTGATGAACAGCAGTTTGCCGTCCTTGATGAACAGCACCTTGTTGCCGATGTCGCGGTTGAAGGCGGCTCGCACCTTGCGCTCCGCGTGCATGGCATCGGCCAGTTCATCGACCAGGAAGTCGAGCGTCATGTCGATGTAATGAGGGTCTTCACCCTCCTGGCCTAGATCGAGCGGCGCAGGCGGCAAGCCCTTGGCAAAGGCTTCGGCCTGAGCCAGCAGCGTCGTCTTGCCGTTGAGCGCGCGGAGGAATGTCGAGCCGCCATGCCCGTCGTTGCGGGCCTCGGCGATGGGAGTGCCGTCGAACACGATGGTCGCGGTGAAGCACAGCGTTTCCTCGCTGGCGAAGTCGGCGACCTTGAGGTTCTTCAGCGTGATGCGGTCTTGCTTGGTGATGGTGTCCATGGGAAGTCCTGAAATCGACCGGGTGGCGACATGCCCCTGACGGGACGTGGCGACCATCCCGTGGGTTGGAGAAAGGAGGCATCGATGCCCCGGTGGGCAGCGTTCGCCGGTGAGATGCCGAAGCGAACTGGTGGGTGGCGTGGGCGGAACCCACGGCAGCCTTGACACCCTGGCTGCGGGCTGCTGCCGATACATCGGCAATGCAGGGGGAGAATGGCGCGGCCGGCAGGCTGCGTCGTCGATCAATCCGAAGCGGTCGAGTCCGTCTTGTGCAGGCACTGCACCAGCCGGTTGCCCAGCCAAGCCATGCACGGGACGGCCATGGAGTTGCCAATCGCCTTGTAGCGCGGAGCGTCTGCGGCAGGCTTGCCGCGATACGGGATCAGCGTGTAGTCGTCGGGCATGCCCTGCAGCCGCTCGCACTCCATGGGCATCAGCCGCCGCACCCGCCATTGCGACCAGTCCGCTGCACCGGATTCATTCCAGTCGTAGCGGAAATGTGCCTCGAAGTCGGGGGCCAGGACATGGGGCTTGTCTGCGCCGCCGCCGCTGGTACGCAACGCCGCCGCAACGCTTCCGCCCAGTTCGGCAGCAAGACCCTGCGTCCGTCCCCGCAGGGCAACGCAGGCCACCATCGGCACACCGTAGCCCGGCTTGCCGTTGGACAGGACGGTGCAAGACACCTGTCCATGGCCCGACTCGAAGCGCACTTCGCCGCGGTTGTTCTGCGCGAAGGCGATGGCGGGCACGACGCCTGCGTTCGCATGGCTGTTGCGATGCCCGCCGGCACGCAGCGTCGGCGTCAGGTCGATCGTGGCGTCCGCGCCGCTGCCCTGGGCGGTGAAGGCGATGATCGGCACGCCCTTTCCCGTACCGTCCTCGCTGCTGCCCTTGCCGTTGTTGGCGGTGTCGAGGGTGTGGGCGATGCTGCCGGCGATGGACTGCACCATGAACGTCTCGGTGCGGATGTCGTGCTTGGGACCCGCGGCCATCAGGCATGCCGCAACATCGACGGGGCCAATGCCGCCGCTGAATCCGAACGTCGTCGTGACCTTGCCGTAGGGCTGGTTCAGTCCAGCGAATCCTGCGTATCCGCCTGCTGCTGCAGCACCCGGTCCAGCAGCGCGGGCAGCTTCTTGCCACGGCGCGCGGCCCGCAGAAGAATCCCCGCGCAGGCCTGTGCGCTCAAAAAGTACTTCGGAGGGATCGAGGTCATCACCACCACATGCCACAAGAAACACGCGCTTGCGGCGTTGGGCGACACCGAAATATTGAGCGTCGAGCACGCGCCAGGCGATGCGGCGGCGGGGTCCAGACACACAACCAGCGTGCGCCCATTTTTCCCCTGGCGGCTGGAGCGCACGGCTTTCTCCGGCCAGTGCGCCCAGGAAATGCCCGAAGGCATTGCTGCGGTCGTTGAGGACGCCGGGGACGTTTTCCCAGACGAGCGTTGCCGGCGGGCGGCGGTCTTGGTGGCGGGTTTGGTCGATGGCATTTGCAAGCTCCACATAGGCAAGGGTCAAGGCGCCGCGCGGGTCGTTCAACCCCTGGCGCGCGCCGGCAACGCTGAACGACTGGCACGGCGTGCCGCCGACCAGGATGTCGGGCGCCGGCACGGTGCCGGCGCGCACCTGACGGGCGATCGCGGTCATGTCGCCCAGGTTGGGCACATGGGGGTAACGGTGGGCGAGCACGGCGCTCGGGAACGGCTCGATCTCGGCGAACCACGCGGCTTTGAGGCCGAGGGGTTGCCATGCGAGGCTCACGGCCTCGATGCCGCTGCACACGCTGCCGTACAGCAGTGGCGCGGCCTGGGGCGCACCGCGAAGGGTGCAAGGTTGCGGGTTCATGTCGGGTCTCCTGTTCGTGTGGCCCGGGGCGGGCCGGGACGTTGATAGGCAGGAGAAAGGCGCCGAAGGCCCTGCGGCCTTCGGCTCGGGAGGACAGAACCACCCGTGGGCTGGTGCAGGCCCGGTCGTCGCTAGAACCGTCTGCTCATCAGCAATCACACCCGGCGCATGTCGTGGTTCGCGCCGGCATCGTCTGGCGCACATCCGCGCACAAAGGGAGCCCGTTTTTGCGCCGGCGGGCACCGGCACCGAATACCGCTGACCACGAAGGGTCTCCGGGTGGCTCGCGCAGCTTGGCAAGCCACCGGGGGACCCTTCGCAGAGGCGGGAGAAATGCAGATCAGCAGAACGCGCAGGAGGCGGTTCGCGGAGAAGCTACCTTCAGGTCCCGCGGCCGGGGATGACCAAGCGGGACGCGCACACGGACAAGAAGGCGTTGCGCGCTGGGCGTCCCGCAGGGCGTGCGGAACACAGGCCGCGCCGCCGATGGCGGGCACGGTTCACGGGGAACGGGGTCGGTCAGGAGCCTTTGCGGCCGCTGCGGCGCGGGCGCGAGGCACCACGCTTGGACGTGCCGGATTCGACCGGCAGCGTGCCTTTGCAGTCGGGGTAGCGACTGCACGACCAGAATGGGCCGCTCTTGCCGGTGCGCTGGCGCGTCGGTGCGCCGCACTGTGGGCAAGGCGGTCCGTGGGGAACCTTGATGGACAGGGACGTGCTGCCGTACTGCGCGATCAACTGTGAGATCCATGCAGCCTGCTTGCCGATGAATACGTCCAGCGTGAGCTGTCCAGCTTCGATCATGTCCAGCGCCTGTTCCCAGACGGCGGTTGTCCCTGGGTCGGCAATCGCTGTGGGCACCGTGTCGATCAGGGTGAAGGCCGCATCCGAGGCACGGATGGCGCGGCCCTTCTTCACGAGGTAGCCCCGCGTCAGCAGGCCACTGATGATGTTGGCCCGCGTCGCTTCGGTGCCGATGCCGACCGTATCCTTGAGCTTCTGTTTCAGGCGCGGGTCCGAGACCAGTTTGGCGACGCCCTTCATGGACTTGACCAACTCGCCCTGCGTATAGGGCCGAGGGGGCAGCGTCTTGAGCGCCTTCAGATCGACGTCGGCCACCTGACATGCCAGGCCCTCGCGCAGCGCGGGCAGTACCTGGCTGCGCGCCGCAGGGTCGCCATCCTCCTCGGATTGCGGTTCGGCCAGCACCAGGCGCCACCCCTTGACGACGACCTGCTTGCCGGTGGCCGCCAGCGTCTGCTGGCCGCAGGAGAGGTTCGCCACATTGCGGTCGAACTCGTGGTGAGGAAGGAATTGCGCCAGGTAATGCGCCCGGATCAGCCGATACACTGCCAGTTCCTTCTCACTCATGGTCGAGAGGTTCGCCGGTTCGAGCGTCGGGATGATGCCGTGGTGAGCAGACACCTTCGCGTCGTTCCAGGCGCGTGAGCGTTGAGTGCGGTTGAGCTGGTCCATGATCGGTCGCAGCAAGGGATCGGTCTTGACCAGGCTGTCGAGGACCGTTGGCACCTCGGCGAACATGCTTTCGGGCAGGTAGCCCGAATCGGAGCGCGGGTACGTCGTGGCCTTGTGCGTCTCGTATAGGGCCTGAGCAATGTCTAAGGTCTCCTGCACATCGAGCCCAAGCTGCCTGGAACACACCTCCTGCAAGGTCCCCAGGTCGAACGGCAGCGGCGGGCCTTCCCGCACGCGCTCGGTTTCGACCGCCACCACCTGGGCGCTGTCCGCGGCGCGGATCTGCTGCGCGGCGTGCTGCGCGATGGGCTGCTGCAGGCAGCGGCCGGCGTCGTCGGTGCATGCTTTCGGGGGAACCCACTGCGCGGCGAAAGTCTGGCCACCGGCGGACAGGGACACGTCGATGGCCCAGTACGGCACGGACACGAAGGCGGTGATCTCGCGGTCGCGGTCCACGACCAGTTTGAGCGTGGGGGTCTGGACGCGGCCTACCGACAGCACGCCGTCGTAGCCGGCCTGCCGTCCCAGCACCGTGAACAAGCGGCTGAGGTTCATGCCGACGAGCCAATCCGCCCGAGAGCGCGCCAGCGCCGAGTAGTACATCGGCAGCGTCTCGGCCGATGGCCGGAGCTTGCCGAGTGCCGCGCGGATGGACGCATCGTTGAGCGCCGACAACCACAGCCGTTCGATGGGACCGCGGTAGCCGCACAGGTCGATGATCTCGCGGGCGATCAACTCGCCCTCGCGGTCGGCATCTGTGGCGATGACAAGCTGGGTCGCCTTAGCCAGAAGCGCCTTGACGACTTTGAACTGCGTGGCGGTTTTAGGTTTGACCTCGACCCGCCAGTGCTGAGGAATGATGGGCAACTGCTCCAGCGACCAGCGCTTGAGCGCCGCGTCATAGACCTCGGGGGCTGCCGCTTCGACGAGATGGCCGATGCACCAGGTGACGGTGACGCCGGAACCGTTGAGGCAGCCTTCACCGCGCTGCGTGGCACCGAGAATTCGGCCAATGTCTTTGCCCTGGGAGGGCTTCTCGCACAAGAACAGCCGCATGTCCGTCCATCCCGATTCCCGTTGTTCATGGAGTTGCTGGAATCGAGGATGCCGAGCGCCACCTGGGGTAGCAGCAAACAAGCCGCATGCGCCGGCGACCGCTTTCACGCCGATGGAATGGCTCGGGCGGGGATGGCGCGTGGCCGCAGGTGTGCGGACCAGTAGCCGCGATTTGCGGGAGCGCGTGGAAGTCGATGGACGTTGATGGAGCTATCCCCAGGGGATAGCTTGCGGGGTGCATGGAGGGCGGCGAAGCACTACGGCGGCCGCCCTCCATGCCGGTTCACTTCCTGCGCTTCGCCTCCTTCGGCGCGGTCGATTCCTGGGCAGCCTGTGGCTTCGGTTCTGCCTCCTGCGGCTTCGGACTGAGGGCCACGGACTCGATGCGGTACGGCAGGATGCCGACGCTGCGCGCGTTGATCTGCCAGGTCTCGCGCGGCTGATCTTCGTTGTCCGTCCAAGGCTCGCGCTCCATGCGGCCGATGACCAGCACGCGCATACCTTTCTGGTACAGGTCCTTCCAGTGCTCGGCGTCGCGGTGCCAGATTTCCACCGGCGCCCAGAAGCCGCCGCGGTCCTCGAAGGTGCCATCCTTCTTGGGTACGGGGTTGTCGAAATAGACGTTCAGGCGCAGCAAGCGGCTGGGTTCGTCATTGCCGTTGGGGAATTCGCGGTACTCCGGTGGCGAGCCGATGTTGCCTTCGCCAGAAAAATGCGTGCTCATGGTGTGATCTCCGTGGTGGTTGAAATACCCGTGCCTCGTCGGCGCCGGGCGCGTGCTGGGATGCCCGGCGCAATCACCGATCGCGCATTGCGGCAGGAACGGACGTGAGCCGGTGCAGGTAGGCGTCGTCCGCCTCGGCGGCCTTGCTGGCGCATTCCTGCGCCTGCCTGCCCAAGGTGTGCAGCAGGCTGATCTGCATGTTCAACGTGATGCGCTGCAGCTCGATCGCGTGCAGGTCGGCCAGCAGGTTGACGGGTGTGCTGCTGCTGGCGATCAGCTCCCGCCACAGCGCCACGCCCATGGCCGACCTGTCGTGCCTGCGCCAGCGCAAGAAGACGGTTCCTGCGCCAGTGGTCTGTTGGGCCAGTTCGATGGGCAGAAGGTGGAAGGGGTGCCCGCATGCTTGCTCCAGCACCTGTCGCTGTGCCAGGGCAATCAACTCGTCGCGCATGGCGAAGCACTGGCTGGCCCAGGCCTCGAAGTCCCCTTTACCCTTAAAAGGCTTTAAAAGGCCTTTTAGAGAGGCCGCGTGTTCCAGCCGCATGAAGGCACCCTGTTGCAGGCCCCGGAAGTAGCGGGTCGGTTGGTTCAGATCGTTCATGCGGGCTCGTCCTCGCCGGCTGACGCTTCGGGCGGCTCTGCGGTGGCGGCTTCGTCGCTGGGCGGAGGCGCTGTGGCAGGACCGTCGCCGCGCTGTTGCAGGCCACGGCGCACGACGGGTGGCGCAAACTTCGAGCGGCGTGTCCCCTCCAGCACCTCCTGCGGCAGTTCGCCGTACTTCTCCAGCGCGACTCGCGCAGCGGCGTTCTTCGCCGCGAAATCGTCGCGGGTGCAGCCCGAGTAGCGATACTGCTGGGCCAGCGAGAACAGGCTGCGCAGCGCGTGCGCGCCCTCGTTGAGCCAGCGTTCCAAGGTGCTGCGGTCGATGAGCGCGGTGTGGTGGGCGAGGATCAGCTTGCGGGCGATGTCGTCGTAGTCGGCCAGGAGATAGACCGCGGCAAAGCCGAGCTGCGCGTTGACGAAGAGCGGGAGCTTGACCGGCTGCACGTTGAGGTTTTCGCCCAGGCTGAGCGCCGGTGGCACGCTCGCCAGCGCCTGGTCCACCTGCTCGCGCAGCGATTGCAGCGTGACCTTGGTTTGGTCGAGCTTGTCCTCGATGCGCAGCATCCACCAGTCCGAGTACGGGTCGTCCTGCTCCGAGCCCCGCCGCATCTTGTTCATCTGGGCGATGTAGCCGTTCAGGCCGACGATGCCCGGTCGCCCCTCGGCGGCGGCGCGGCCGTGCCAGATGCGGGAAGCGTGATGGGTGTGCAGGGTCAGCGACATCGCGCTGCGCAGGGAGCCGAGATTCAGTTGCAGAGGTTCATTGGTTGCCATGGTGTCCGCTCGTTGTTGGAAAAGGAGCGGCCAGCTTCGGCAGGAAGCGGAAGGCAGTCAGTCAAGAATCCGAATCCCGGCGGGCCCCGGTTTAGGGCGCGGCGGTTGCATGCGGCGCGAGCTATCCCCAGGGGATAGCTCCATGGAGCGTCAACGAACGCTGCACGCCGGGATCAGGGTAGGCAACACCGATGCTGCGGCAGATGGTCGATCCCAGGCCTGCGACAACTTGGCGTTGTGCCCAGCAGCGGAACTATCCCCAGGGGATAGCTCTATTGGCGGCCATGGGCATCTACTTTCACCGACTTGCATGCCGGCTCACTTGCTGGCGAGCAGATTGCGTAGCCGCTCGATGTGCTGCTTGGCGACTTCCGGCGGCACTGGCTTACCCTGCGGCTGAGGTGGCGGTGCTGCTGGTGGCCGCTCGTTTGGCGGGACGGGTGCCGATGGCGCGTCTTTCTTGGCCCAGGCATTGAACTCGCCATGGATGGCGCGCTGGATGATGCCGAACAGATACCCCGCAGGATTGCGGATGCCATGACTGCTGCATCGTGCGGCCCAGTCGTCCAGCACGGCCTGTCTCAGCGCGGCATCGACCTGCTGCAATGCCACCCTGGCACCTGTCTGCTGCTCTGCCTTCAGTTCCGTGAAGCGCTTGGGCCATTGCAGATCGCCCAGCGCGCGCGCCTGCGCGGTAGTACGTACTTCATTAATACGACTACTACGTACTGTACGGGCCTGCTTCGGATTCCGAAGAGAGGCGTCTGGCGCGGGTTTCGCCCCTGCTTCGGATTCCGAAGACGGGTCGTCCGCATTCCGAAGAAGGCTCGATGCTCCTTCTTCGGAATCGTGGGCGGCATCCTCCTGTGGATAACTTTCGGCGGCCGTGATGCCTTGGCTGGCGAGGCGTTCGGCCAGGACCTGTAGCCGCGACGGCAGTGTGCGTCCGGAGAGCATCGGATCTTCCGCGATCTCCTTGAGGGTGTTCAGACCGACCATCTGGACAGCCTTGGCCGAATGGCCGAGGGACTGGCTGACCAGTGCCAGGTAGTCGGCGTCGAGCTGCATGGCCTCGAAGGGCGTCAGTGGTTCATCGTGCAGAACGTAGAGGTTGCCGAGGATGCGGCCGGTCTTGGGGTCACGCCGTCGCCGTACCAGGCTCAACCATCGGGTGAGGCGCAACAGCGTCAACGCTCGGGCCACGGTTTCATGCGAGGCCTGCCCGGCGCAGGGCATCGACGCCAGCCAGGGTCGAAGCTGCTCATACGTCGGGAAGGCTGTCATGCCGTCGTCGTTGAGCATCAGCCGGAACACCTGCCAGGCGTTGCGCTCCAGCGGCGTCAGGCGACGGTCGAGGAACAGCCGCCGCGGCACGGTCTCGTGCCGGTTGCCGCTGAAGAGGAAGGCATCGCCTGACGTGGCGGGCGTCGGCGTAGGCACGGGTGCTGGCGCACTGGGGCTGGGCTTGGGCGCGAGGTCTTTCAGGGCAGCATCGAACAGATCCGCGAGTGCGACGGGGCCACGGCGTGGTGCGGTGTCGTCCACGGCCATGGCTCAACCCAATCCCTGATCGACCCAGCTCTTGATCGAGGCCCAGACCACCGACAGAGGCAGCGACATGCCTTCGGCCAAGTCCATGGTAGCGTCGAGGATGGAGGTTTCGTCTTCGAGATCGACATTCCTGCTGCCGGTCACGGCCTTCCATTGCCGCCACAGCTCCGTGTCCTGTTTCTCGTCCAGCACGGGGTGGCGGCCCTTGCGCTTCGGCAGGCCGAGGATTTCGCGGCGAAGCGCCACCTCCTGGTGGGTCAGGCCATAGAACCGACTGACCATCTCGGTGCTCGCGCCCAGCCTGAGCATGCGATCGACCGTGGCGATTTCCTTCTCCACGTCCTGCGCCTGCTTGAGCAGTCGCCGGAGCACTTCGCGGTTGACCGTCACCGAGCACCAGGAGACGTTAGCGTTGGCGAGCACGCTGATCAGCGCGGGATGCTTGAGGGCGTCCAGTTCTTCCTCGCCAAACCCCATCAGTTTGCACCGGCGCAGTTGCCCATTGCGCAGGTCATAGAGGGCCTGGGCGATGACGGCCTGGTTGAGTGGGTGTGGTGCGGACATGCTGGCCTCCCTCGCTCACATTCCAACGCCTTCAGCGCCGGCTTCAAGGTCGAGCAGGCGCCGGGCCAGCCGCAGCAGCCGGAACAGCTTGACCAGCGAGGTATCGCTCAATCGCTGGGCCGCATCACCCTGGCCGTGCAGCAGCGCCGGCAGTTCGATGACGATTTGCCCGTCGTGCAGGCCGACGTCGGCGGGCCGCTGACCGGCCAGGCACGCTAACAGCGCGAGGACGGCACGGCCCAGCGGTGCCGAGCTTTGGGTGCGGGCCCGGCAGACGAAACCGATACCCTCTGCACGGTCATCAATGCACTCGTCCAGGTCTGCCTCGCCCGCGATTTCGCGGGCGAACTGTGCGATGTGGATGCGCAGGCGCTCGGCTGTGTCCACGCCGGGATCGATGTACCAGACATCGGAGATCGGATAGAGCCCGCCAGCCTGCACAGGGATGGACTGCAAGACACTCGCCGAGAAGTCGAGCGGCAGCGCATCACCCAACTGGTCGGCGACCATGCGCTGAATGGACTGGAGCCGTTCGGTCGTCGGTGCCGGCGAGACGATGTGCTCCCGAAGCAGATCGCCACCCACCGCAGGGTTGGCCGGACTTGCCTGGCTGGCATCCGTGTCGCTCTCGCGCGTCGAAGGCGTTGCCGCAGGTCGGCCTGCAGGCGGCGCTGCGGATGCAGCCCCTGCGATGGGTGGCGCAGTGTTGGCAGGTGGGCGCGCGATGGTTCCCGGCTCCGGCAACGCAGGCGGCGTCGATGGCGGCGTTGGGTCGCTGACCAAGGCGCGCTGCCGGCTCTCGGATTCGGTCATGTCCAGGGCGAGCACGTCGTAATCGACACCCAGCATCTCGGCCATCTGGCCGATCAGCTCGTCCTGTACACGCTGCGCGGAGAACTCGTCGGCCTGGACGTCGAATTGCGACAGCACTTCCTGGAAAAATTCGTCGAAGTCCTGAACCAGTGGGCGACCCTTGGCGTAGCGCTCCCACGCGAGCATGCAGGCTTTGCGCATGACCGACAGGCGTTCGACCTGATGGCGACCGAGACCGCCATAGAGCACGGTGGGGATCGCGGGCAGGAGATACTGCACCGCGTCGTTCATGCGGCTGATGTGCGACTGTTGTACCGGGAAGCCATCGGCGGCGAGGCGGCGGGCCAGCTCGGACTGGCTCAAGGTGGTGCCGCTTTCTTGCTCGTAGAACTCGCGCGCCTTCTCGACGCCGAGGGCGCGCTCGATGAACGTGAGGCCCCCGCGCAATTCGTTCTCGGCCAAGTGGCCGGTCAACATGACGACTTCGCCGCGGCTGGGCCACGGCCGGAACAGGCACGATACACGGAAAAACCGCTCGTCCTTGGTCTCTGACCATAGTTCGCGCAGGATCGCCAGCCGAGTATTTCCACCGTTGCGGATGATGTAGTGGGACTCACCTGGTCGGCGAGTGATGGCCGGCGCTGCGTCCAGACCGCGCTCGCGGATGGACGCCTTGATTTCCTCGTAGGCCGGGTTGCGTTTTTTCCTGGGATCGTGGTCGTAGGGGCGCAACTGATCTAGGGTCACGACCATGGGGGTGTCGGCGATCGGGTCGCTCAAGGTCGAGGCTGACGGGCCGCTGCGCTCGAACCCGGCCGCGAGCAGCTTGCCAGCCATCTGCTGGGAGGTGATCTCAGCCATGGCCGCCTCCCTGCGCTTGGTATCGGGCCTCGCGCTCGGCGCGGCGGATTTGCGCACGGGCATTCAGGGTCGCCCGGTGGTCGCTTGCCGTCGAGCTGGTGTAGATCGCGGCGCAGCCAGGCTTGGTGAACTTGAGGTGGCCGCCAGGCGTGCGTTTGACGTGCCAACCTTCGCCAACCGCGAACTCGATCAGGGCGCGAAGCCGCTTGTGGCCTCGGGCTAGCTCATGTGCGTTCGCCATGGGACCTCCCGGCATCAAGAGGGTGTGGCGGACGGCCGGACACCATGGCAAATCGGTGCCGCCATTGCGGAAATAGTTCGTCTGCGAGGCCGCGCATGGTGTCGAGCGCGGCGAGGGCGACTCTGCCCGGCGGCTGGCGGTATTCGACCCGATGCACTGGCAATCCGCGCGTAGCTGCACGCGGATACGCCTCGATGGCCGGCACGTCGGTGGCCAGCACGCGGATGCCGGCGTGGTCCTGGAAAAGATCGCGCAGGGCCTGCTGGATCAGCCGTGCATTGGCTGACACAGGGTGGACGCGATTGATGAGCAGATGCAGAGGTGGAGGCTCGATGCCCAGGTGCCGGTAGGGCGCAATGTCTTCGAGCAACTGCATGGTGCCGCGCCGCAGCTCGCGCGCCGCGAGAATTTCCGGGGTCACGGGCGACAGCGCGAGGTTGGAGGCGAGCACCGCCATCTCCAGCAGCACCGAGCGCGCACCTTGGGTGTCGATCAGCACCAGGTCATAGAGAGGCGCCAGGACCGGCAAGAGATGGCGCAACCGTAGGCGCCCATCCGGCGTGTGCAGCAGCAAAGTGTTCAGCTCGCCTCGGTGGTCGTTGGAGAGCACCAAGTCCAGGCCCTCGATGTTCGTGCGGGACACAAGCAGCCCGAGGTCGCGCTCGTTGAAGGCCAGCAACTCGTAGATGCCACCAGGTGCGCGGTGGCCTAGCTCGTAGTACGAGGACAAGGTGGGCTGCACGTCGAGGTCGAGCAGCAGTACACGCAGCCCCGCGTCCGCGGCAAGCCCGCCGAGGTTCGCGGCCGTGGTGGTCTTGCCGACGCCACCTTTGGTTGAAATGATGGATACGACCTGCATGGCGTTCTCCGTGTGAGGATGGGAAGTCCGCTGGAGAACGGGTCAGGCCCGGTTGTTGACGCGCTCGGCGATCCACTGATCGATCTCGATGGAGTCCCAACCGACCGCGCGCACGCCCAGGCGCAGCGCCTTCGGGAACAGGCCTTTGCGCATCAGGTTGTAGATGTGGGCGCGTTTGAAACCCGACTTGGTTTCGACTTCATCAAGCCGCAGGATGCGGCGCTCGCTTGCGGGCAGTGCAGGTGTTTGCGACATGGCGGTCACTCCTGAACGCTCAGTGGCGTTTGTTGGCGTGACCTCCATTCAATAGACATGGATGGGAAAAGACATTGCAAATGCAATCTCCGCGATTGCACATACAAGATGGAAAACCTCAGACTGTTGCGCTACGCAGCCGGCGTCTGGCCGTGGCGAACTTGCCGTTTAGCGTCCGCTCCGCGATCCCCATTGCGCCGCTGTGATGGGCGACCAACGCGCTGACCACCGCCTCCTGCGTCTTGAAGCTGGAGTACGGAACGCCGGAAGGCGACTGGCCGAGCATCAGGTCCAGCATGCTGCCGATGATGTTCAGGTAGGTGGCTTCGGCGCGATCACTGATCAGGCACTGTGCGCCAGCAGAGGGCGCCATCTGCTTGAGAAGCGCTCCGTGCTTTTCCTGCAGCTCATGCAGTTGGCGTTTGTACTGGTCCAAGGTGGACTTCAGGGCCAGGCGCTCGACTAGCATCGCCTGCCCAGTTTCCACCGAGATGAAGGGATGGGCGATGCGCTCGCTCCGGGAGAAAAGGAAGCACGGTCGTTGCTCGGGATAGTGCTGGCGCATCCAGCGCTTCAGATCGACGTGGCGCACCGTCAGATCAGGGGAGTCGATCAGCGCGGAATCGCGCGTCGTGATGCCGTTCCGTCCGAAGGGCAGTTCTCCATTGAGGATGCCGTCGAAGATGCGTTCGGTGCAAAGCCGCAGCTCGTCACAACGTGGACAGTCCAACGACTGCGGCAGGCGCCTTGGCGACGAAATCGAAGCCAGGATCACCTGCTCGTATCGCAGCAGCCCGGCCCAGCGGATGGACGCTTCGATCGGGCGATAGAACACCTTTGATGTTGGTGCATCATTCTTGTTCTCGTGCATGCTCCGTCTCCTTCCAGGAGAAGAACTACATGACCGACTCCTTTGTCGCCGACCTCATGGTCGGCCTGTCGCTTGTGTAGGAAGTGGGTCCCGAAGGCCGCTTCGTCATGTGGTTTGAATACTTCTCACCAGTTCGCGCAACTGGTAGTCGTCGTGTGTTCGATGTGCAAAAATCATCGATCAGAAGGTCGAGCATCGGGACGTAGGCTCGACAGCGACGCTCACGCTATCAGGGTCGTGAGAAGTTACGGTTTCTGCAAAACCGTCTAGGTATGACCTGATATGCCAGCGGTCTCAGGAAGCGTGAGGGGGCCGCAATCGTCCTCGAATGTCCAGTCGGACGCAGCAAACCGGCGCCTGTCATGCTTGCCCCGTCATCCTGATATATCGACAAAGAATCGTGTGCGGAAACGCGGTGGCCAGCATGCGCGTTCTTTCAAAGGAGCTTGACCAGAAGGTCGCCTGTGAGTTGTGGTGCAGGCGTTCCTAGGTGGCATCCGAGCTGTGCCATCACCAGAACCATCTGCCTGATCGTCTTCGCGGTGATGGATGCGGGGCAGACGACCGGGCGTGGATGATGAGTTCGAGGGAGTTGCCTACGACGATGTACCGATCGTGGGTCTGGTGTGCTGAGTGCAGCTCTTTGGACGTCTGTGGAACTCTTTGGACGAATTTGTTGCCGAGGACGAAAAACAAGGCTACAATTGAGGTCTTCGCTGGCCAGCCCAACGAAGAAAGTGATTGGGAAACAACGACTTACTGTCCTAGTACACGTCTCGTTTCCCGCTCCAATTTCACAAAAACGCCGCTCAGTGATGAGCGGCGTTTTTGTATGCGCGTTTTATGGATTCTTCTTCTCAAGTATCACGCAGACAAAAAAAGGCCCATCGATGAAAGTCGGTGGGCCTTTTGCGTTGCGTGGGCGAATTACCAGGACAGCATCAGTCGACCGGCAAACAGAATCAGCACGACACCCATGGTACGTTCGAACCAGTGCCCCATGCGCATGAACAACAACCGCACTTTGTTGCTTGAGAAAAACAGCGCGACGATCACGAACCACAGCGCATTCACAAAACACATCCACACACCGTAAAGCGCTTGAATCTCCAGCGGTGTGCTGGCGCTGATGATGGTGGTGAATATCGCGAGGAAGAACAGCGTGGCTTTGGGGTTGGTGGCATTAGTCAGAAAACCGGTACTGAAGGCTTTGAACAGCGTTTGTTCGGCGACGGGCTCATCGGCGATTTTGTCACCCTCGAGTGTCGATTTCGGCTTGCTGCGCAGCAGGCTGACACCCAGATACAAAATGTAGGCACCGCCAATCACCTTGGCGACCGTCAACAGCCACGGGGTGGTGTGCATCAATGCGCCGACGCCCAGCAAGGTGTACAGCACATGTACGGAAATGCCTGCGCCGATACCCAGTGCCGTGCAAATTCCCACCAGTCGGCCAAAACGCACACTCTGGCGAATGGTAACCGCGAAATCCGGTCCGGGAGCGACCACGGCCAGAAAGTGAATGGTGGCCAGCGCCAGAAACTCGCCCAGGTAGTTCGATAACATCTCAGCTCCAGAAAGTCAGGGGTGAAGCATTGCCGCGGTAGCCGACAAAGAAGGAAAGGCTCAAGCGCGGATCGGTCACGCCCGGCGTTACCGAGTGCATACAGCGCGAATTGAACATGATGAAATCGCCGGGCTCGGGTCGCACTTCGAGGGTGGGCGGGCCGAGCAGTGCCGGATCGATGCCGTAACTTTCGCCGCGCATTTCGTCGAATTGATCCGGCGTAATGTCGTCATCCCACATTTGCAACGCGCCGCCCTCGGTCGGCATGTTCAGGTATACGTTGCAGGCAAATTGCGCCTCGAGGCTGCGGGCCTGAAAACTCTCCGGCGCGTCCTTGGCGAAAATGTCGTGGTGGGCCAGGAAGCACACGCCGGGTTTCACCACGCGCGAAAGGCCGACATACATTTTGCGTCCGTAGAGGTTTTCCAGATGTGCGCCGGCGGGCCAGGATTCGTCGAGCATGCAGCGCAGTGTGTCGACCGGCGACGAGTAGGGCGCACAGCGCTGACGCAGTTCGGCGATGTTGCTGGTGGCCCGTTCGAAATAATCCTCGATCAGTAGCGGCTGGTTTTCCGCTTCATAAAACGCCATGCCGATGCGGCCGATACTCGGTGCGTTGATGTATCCCTCAAAGCCTGGTGCAAGAATCTTGTCGCCAATCCGGATCGCCAGCGGCTCGGGCAAAAAGCCTCTGAGGCGGATGGCGAGGACTTCTTCGTTGGCCAGTTTTTTTATGCACGTCTCATCGAGACGCTCGACGTCTAGCATCATTTTCTTTAGGTCCATCTATCGATAGTCAACGGAATCCGCGCGTGCGGTTCCCCCGCGCCGGCCACTGCGCAGAGCAGCGGCCGAAATGCTCAATCCACGCTGTAGTGGACGGACAGCGTGCCTTTCTTCTGTGAAAGGGACGCGATCGTGACTGTGCCCAGATCCTTCAGGCTACGTACGTGGGTGCCGCCGCAGCCATAGGCTGGCAGCTCACCAAAACCGATTTCCCGCGCGCCTTCGCGCAGTGACGTCAGGCGTGGCAGATCGTGTTCGACCCATTGATCGATACCGAGTTGAACGGATTGCGCGTCGACCTCCTGCGCGGCATCGCCCGGCTTGAATTGCACGCGTCCTTCGTCTGGCCAGTGGTGCGCCTTGATCGGCGTCCAGCCCAGAGCCTGAACGAAATGCCCGATCAAATGACCGGCCGAATGCATGCGGGTATTGAAGCCACGGCGCTGTTCGTCGACGCGGATACAGGTCATGCCGAGCGGTACCGGTCGGTCGACGAAGTGGATGATTCGATCCGGTTCCTGCACCACGCGCAGCACCAGACTCTCGCCAATCCAGCCGGTGTCACATGGCTGGCCGCCACCTTGCGGATGAAACAAAGTGGCGCGCAGCACTACTGCGAATTCGTTCTCTTGGGGCGTGCAGTCGAGGACTTCCACATTGGCCTTGAGGTCATCACTATGGAAAAAGAGGCGAAGCGTCATATTCCATGCCCTGATTAAAGTTTCTATTTTTATTATATGAATCGTGCAATAACGTGATAATCCGTTCAAACATCAAAGGACTTGTGCGCTGTGAGCATCAATCTCCCGCTACCACTGCTCGGCGAAATGGCGATTTTCGTCAAGGTCGTGGAGACCGGCAGCTTTTCTGAGGCCGCGCGCCAGCTCGGTTCATCTCCGTCGGCGGTCAGTCGCAGCATTTCTCGGCTGGAAAAGGCGTTGGCTACGCGGTTGTTACAGCGCACCACGCGCAAATTGCGGCTGAGTGACGGCGGGGAAGAGGTGTTCAAGCGTTGTCAGGAGATGGTCAGCGCCGCCAAATCGGTGATGGAGATCAGCGGCCAGTTCACCCATGAAGCCGAGGGCCTGATACGCGTCAGTGTGCCGAAGGCGGTGGGGCGTTTCGTGATTCATCCGCACATGCCCGAGTTTCTGCGGCGTTATCCCAAGGTCGATGTAGAGTTGTTGCTGGAAGACCGGCAGGTCGATCTGATTGACGATCATGTCGATCTGGCGATCCGCATCACGGATCGGCCACCGGCCGGGCTGGTCGGGCGGCAACTGCTGACCATCGATCATTTGCTCTGCGCTTCCCCGCAATACCTGGCCGAGCACGGTACGCCAACGCATCCCCACGATTTGCTCAATCACAGCTGCATTTATCTGGGCGAAACCCCAAGCGATGCGCGCTGGAAATTCAAAAAGGGCACCAAAGCAGTGACGGTGGGGGTGCGCGGTCGCTATGCCGCCAATCACACCGGCGTGCGCTTGGGTGCGGTGTTAAAGCACATCGGTATAGGCAGCCTGCCGTATTTCACCGCGCGCTATGCGCTGGAGCAGAAGTTGGTGGTGCAGGTGCTGCCAGACTGGGCGTTCCTGGCTTCATACCATGGTGGGCTGTGGTTGCTGCATTCGCCAACGCGCTACCTGCCGCCGAAGTTGCGGGTGTTTATCGACTATCTGGTGGAGTGTCTGGAGAAAGAGCCGACCTTGAGCAAGCCGGGGAAGCCGGGTGGGGTGGTTAACGCAGCGATGGCGTATGAGTTACCGGAAAGCGAGGGATTGTTGTAGCGTAAAAGCAAAAGATCGCAGCCTTCGGCAGCTCCTACATGGGAACGTATTCTCCTGTAGGCGCTGCCGAAGGCTGCGATCTTTTGATCTTCAGCAGATAAAAATCAGTGCTTGCTGTCCTGAGCAGACATCGCCATCAGCTGTTTTTCCTGATTCCAGTCGAACGGCTCATCGTTCTGTTCAGCCTCGAAGCGACGTTCTTCCAGAGCCTGATACATGTCGATCTCTTCATCGGACAGGTAGTGCAGGCAATCGCCAGCAAAGAACCACAGCAGATCGCGCGGGATCAGGTGGGCAATTTGCGGATAACGGCTGATCACTTGAGTCAGGATGTCCTGGCCCAGGTATTGGCTTTCGATCGGTTCGATCGGCAGTGAAGCGAGCAATTCGTCGAAGCGCTCCAGGAACAAGGCATGGCTTTCTTCGGGAACCTGTTCGGCCTCACCTACGGCGACCAGAATACTGCGCAGATGGTCGAGTAACACAAGATGATCGGCAACGACGTTGGACACGAGATAAGTCCTCAAGAGCAAAACGGGCGCAGGAGTATAAAGCTCCTGCGCCCTTTTTTCACGGGTAACGGTCAGGCGGTTGCGGCGATCAGCGCACTTTGCCCTCTGCCAGCTCCAGTTCCTCTTTGTCGAAGTCATCGACATCGATCACCTTGCGCCGTGCTGCTTCGGCATCGCGCAGGCTCTGCGCTTCAAGCGGTTGCAACACACCTGCTTCCAGCGCCGCATCAATGGCGTGTTCGCCCGCCACCGGTTTGACCTGGCCGCTTTTCAACGAAGTGTGCAGTTTTTTGTGCAGTGGCTGCGCGGCATTCAGCAGATCGCTGGCGTGTTGCAGCGCACCGACAGCATCGTCCGCCGATTGCGGGCGATAGCAGCCGGCAAGCAGTTCTTCCAGCGCCGGATCACCTTTGGCGCGGCCGATGACACCTGCCACTTCGGCACCGAGTTTGTCCGACGGGCCTTTATGACGACGACCGAACGGGAACACGATCACGCGCAACAGGCAGCCGAAGACCTTGTTCGGGAAGTTGCTCAGCAGTTCATCCAGCGCTCGTTCCGACTGGCCGAGGCTTTCTTCCATGGCCCATCTGAACAACGGCTCCATGTAGGCCGGCGAATCCAGATCGTGATAACGCTTGAGCGCAGCGGAAGCCAGATACAGATTGCTCAATACATCACCCAGACGTGCCGACAGGCGTTCGCGACGTTTCAGTTCGCCGCCCAGCAGCATCATGCTGAAGTCGGCGAGCATGGCGAACGCAGCCGCCTGACGATTGAGTGCACGGAAGTAGCCCTGACTGATCTTGTCGCCCGGTGCTTTTTCGAAATGACCGAAGCCCAGGTTCAGAACCAGCGTACTGGCGGCATTGCTCACGGCGAAGCCGATGTGTTTGAGCAGCAGGCCATCGAATTCTTTCAGTGCCTGATCCTTGTCCTCGCGACCCGCCAGAGCCATTTCCTTGAGCACGAACGTATGGCAGCGAATCGCACCCTGGCCGAAGATCATCAGGTTGCGCGAGAGAATGTTCGCGCCTTCCACAGTGATGAAGATCGGTGCACCGTTCCAGCTGCGTCCCAGGTAATTGTTCGGGCCCATGATGATCGCTTTGCCGCCGTGTACATCCATGGCGTGGCTGATGCATTCGCGACCGCGTTCGGTGAGGTGATACTTGAGGATCGCTGACAGCACCGAAGGTTTCTCGCCCAGATCCACCGCGTTGGCGGTGAGCATCCGCGCGGCGTCCATCATCCACGCGTTACCGCCGATGCGCGCCAGCGCTTCCTGAATACCTTCGAATGCCGACAGCGGCACGTTGAATTGCTCACGAATCTGCGCGTACTGGCCGGTTACCAGGCTGGTGAACTTGGCTGCGCCGGTGCCCACTGCCGGCAGCGAGATAGAACGGCCGACCGACAGGCAGTTCATCAGCATCATCCAGCCTTTGCCGAGCATTTCCTGACCGCCGATGAGGAAGTCCAGCGGGATGAACACGTCTTTGCCCGAGTTCGGCCCGTTCATGAACGCGGCGCCAAGTGGCAGGTGACGACGACCGATTTCCACGCCCGCCGTGTCGGTTGGGATAAGCGCCAGGCTGATACCGAGGTCGGTCTTGTCGCCCAGCAGGTGATCCGGGTCATAAGCCTTGAACGCGAGGCCGAGCAGGGTGGCTACCGGGCCGAGGGTGATGTAGCGCTTTTCCCAGTTCAGGCGCAGACCGAGAACTTCCTCGCCTTCCCATTGGCCTTTGCAGATGATCCCGGTGTCGGGCATCGCGCCAGCGTCGGAACCGGCCAGTGGTCCGGTGAGGGCGAAGCAAGGAATGTCGTCGCCACGGGCCAACCGTGGCAAGTAGTGATTACGTTGTTCATCGGTGCCGTAATGCAGCAGCAATTCGGCCGGGCCGAGGGAGTTGGGCACCATCACGGTGGAAGCGAGGTCGCCGCTGCGCGTGGCGAGTTTCATGGCCACTTGCGAGTGGGCATAAGCCGAAAAGCCTTTGCCGCCGAATTCCTTGGGAATAATCAGGGCGAAGAAGCCGTGCTCCTTGATGTGCGTCCAGGCTTCTGGCGGCAGGTCCATCGACTGGCCGATCTGCCAGTCCGTGACCATTGCGCAGAGTTCTTCGGTCGGGCCATCAATGAACGCCTGTTCTTCTTCGCTCAATTGAACCTTGGGATAGGCCAGCAATTTGTCCCAGTCCGGACGACCACTGAACAGCTCGCCATCCCACCAAACGGTGCCAGCATCGATCGCGTCGCGTTCGGTCTGCGACATCGGCGGCAGGGTTTTCTGGAACCAGTTGAACAGCGGCGCGCTGAAATGCTTGCGGCGCAGATCGGGCAACAGCAAAGGTGCTGCAACGACCGCCAATACGACCCAGAGCACCAGCAGCAGCAAGCCTGGCGCGTGGCCGAAAATCCCCATTGCCAAAAGGTAGACGGCAACGATGCCCAGCGCGGGCAGCGGGGCGATGCGCCGGTGGGCGAGGTACGCCACACCAATGATCAAAACCAGTATCCACAACAACAGCATATTTCAGTCCTCCGTGAACCAAGGCAAATCGACCCTCCACAGCTTAGACGGCATCTGCGAAACCGGGTGGTCAGAGCAAGGTGATTGAAATCGTGGGAAACCCCGGATGGTTTTCGTAGGTTCGGTGGGCAACACGTGTGGGAAATCGTTCGCTTATTCCGCGCCTTTGCGTCCAAGTTTGGCCGAAACGTCGTTATCTCTGTGCTTGAGCTGTCGCTAGACTCGAGGCTCACCCAGGAGATCTGTCGTCATGCGCGAGTATCTGAGTTCCGGCCGCTTCATCGATAGTGACCACCCGGCGGTGGTGGAGTTCGCCGAACGACATCGTGGTGTCAGCCGCGATCCGCGTGAGCAGGCGATCAGCCTTTATTACGCCGTGCGCGAGGCAGTGCGTTACAACCCCTACACCTTCAGCCGTGACCCGCAAACTTTGTGCGGCAGCTATGCGCTGGCAGCGGGGGAGAGCTATTGCGTACCCAAAGCCACGCTGCTTGCCGGTTGCGCACGCCATTGCGGTATTCCTGCGCGCATCGGGCTGGCCGATGTCAGAAATCACCTGTCGACCCCGCGTTTGCTTGAATTGCTGAAAAGCGATGTGTTCGCCATGCACGGCTACACGGAGCTGTTTCTGAACGGTCGCTGGGTCAAGGCGACCCCGGCGTTCAACCAGCAACTCTGCGAGATGTTCAACGTCGCACCGCTGGAATTCGACGGCATCAATGACAGTGTTTTCCACCCGTTCAACCGTGACGGCGCGCAACTGATGGAGTATCTGGTCGATCATGGCCAGTTCACTGATGTGCCGGAAACCTTCTTCTTCGAACACCTGGAAAAATGCTATCCGCACCTGTTCGGCGATCATCAGCCGCAACTGTTGGGTGACATGCACAGTGATGTAAGCCGTCTCTGATCCGGCGTATGCTGCCTGCCCACTCATGTGCAAAGAGGCGGTCATGCTGAAGATCTGGGGACGGAAAAACTCATCGAATGTCAGGAAGCCACTGTGGGCTGCCGAGGAATTGGGCCTGGCTTACGAGGCGATTGATGCCGGTGGCGCATTTGGCGTCGTCGACACGCCCGAGTATCGGGCGATGAACCCGAATGGTCGGGTGCCGGTGATCGAAGATGACGGTTTCGTGCTGTGGGAATCCAACGTCATCGTCCGTTATCTGCTGGCAAAACATGCACCGAACAGCGCGTGGTACTCCGCCGATCCGCGAGCCCGCGCTGTCGCCGACAAGTGGATGGACTGGACCACTTCGAGTTTTGCCGGCCCCTTCCGCACCGTGTTCTGGGGCGTGGTGCGCACCCCGGCCGAGCAGCAGGACTGGCCAGCCATTCGCGCCGCAATCAAGGAATGCACCGAGTTGCTGGCCATGGCCGATCAGGCCCTCGCCGACCAAGCTTACTTGTCCGGTGACGAAATCGGCATGGGCGATATCCCGCTCGGCAGTTTCATTTATGCCTGGTTCGAGATGCCCATCGAGCGTGCGCCGCAGCCTCATCTGCAAGCCTGGTACGAGCGCCTGAAGCAGCGTCCGGCGTACCGCAAAGCAGTTATGACCGCGTTGACTTAATACCTACTATCGACACACTTGACTGTACTTGTGCGGCGGCGGCACGCACCATTGCGCTCTTGCGCCGCGGTTGAATTCGCCGTCGCGTGCCCTTATTCAGTCTTTCTTCCCTTCACCATGGTGCGTAAATCAGATATGAGTTCCGCTCTGTCCATCCGGCAGCTAACCAAAACCTACGGCAACGGGTTCCAGGCCTTGAGTGGTATCGATCTGGACGTCGCCGAAGGTGACTTTTTCGCCTTGCTCGGCCCTAACGGCGCCGGCAAATCCACGACCATCGGCATTCTTTCGACCCTGGTGAACAAGACCAGCGGCACGGTGAATATCTTCGGTCATGACCTGGACAAGAATCCTGCGCAGCTCAAGCGCTCGATTGGCGTGGTGCCCCAGGAATTCAACTTCAACCAGTTCGAAAAGACTTTCGACATCGTCGTGACCCAGGCCGGTTACTACGGCATTCCGGCGAAGATCGCCAAGGAACGCGCCGAGCAGTACCTGACCCAGCTCGGTCTGTGGGACAAGCGCGATGTGCCGTCGCGTTCGCTGTCCGGCGGCATGAAGCGGCGGCTGATGATTGCCCGCGCGCTGGTGCATGAGCCGCGTCTGCTGATCCTTGACGAACCGACTGCCGGGGTCGACATCGAGCTGCGCCGTTCGATGTGGACGTTCCTCACCGAACTGAATGAGAAAGGCATCACCATCATCCTCACCACGCACTATCTGGAAGAGGCCGAGCAACTGTGCCGCAACATCGGCATCATCGACCACGGCACCATTGTCGAGAACACCAGCATGCGTCAGCTGCTCGGTCAGTTGCATGTGGAAACCTTCCTGCTCGACCTCAAAGGTGATCTGGCTGCCGCACCGCAACTGGTCGGCTATCCGGCTCGTCTGGTGGATGCGCACACGCTGGAAGTCCAGGTCGACAAATCGATGGGCATTACCGCGCTGTTCGGCCAATTGGCGTTGCAGAACATCGAAGTGCTGAGCCTGCGTAACAAAACCAATCGCCTCGAGGAGTTGTTCGTGTCCCTGGTGGAGAAAAATCTGTCGAAGGTGGCGGTATGAGTTCCGAGTTACGTCCAAACCTCGTCGCCCTCCAGACCATCGTTTACCGCGAGGTCAAACGCTTCACGCGGATCTGGCCGCAGACGCTGCTGCCGCCGGCGATCACCATGGTTTTGTACTTCGTGATCTTCGGCAATCTGATCGGTCGGCAGATCGGCGAGATGGGCGGCTTCACTTATATGGAGTACATCGTGCCGGGGCTGATCATGATGTCGGTGATCACCAACTCCTATGGCAACGTGGTCTCGAGCTTCTTCGGCAGCAAATTCCAGCGCTCGATTGAAGAGCTGATGGTTTCGCCGGTTTCGCCGCACACGATCTTGATCGGCTACACCTGCGGCGGCGTGCTGCGCGGTTTGATGGTCGGGGTGATCGTGACCATCCTGTCGCTGTTCTTTACTGATTTGCAGGTGCATCACCTGGGTGTGACCATTCTGGTGGTGGTGCTGACGGCGACGATTTTCTCGCTGCTGGGCTTCATCAACGCCGTGTTTGCGCGCAACTTCGATGATATTTCGATCATCCCGACCTTCGTGCTGACACCCCTGACGTATCTGGGTGGCGTGTTTTACTCGATCACCCTGCTGCCGCCGTTCTGGCAGACCGTGTCGATGGCTAACCCGGTGTTGCACATGGTCAATGCGTTCCGTTACGGCATTCTCGGAGTGTCGGATATCCGCATCGGCATCGCGATCACGTTCATGCTGGTGGCGACGGTGGTGCTGTATATCGGCTGTGCGCGGTTGCTGGTGAGTGGGCGCGGGATGCGCACGTAATACGCACATGTAGGAGCTGCCGAAGGCTGCGATCTTTTGATCTGGCTTTTAAATGCAAGATCAAAGGATCGCAGCCTTCGGCAGCTCCTACAGTGGGATTGTTGTCAGTTCAGGCAACACAAAAAACGGCCTCCATTGCGGAGGCCGTTTTGCATTCAGGACATGCGTTTTTTCTTGCGCCGCGCCCATTGCCTGGACACCCACCAGCGCCAGTACATCATCACGCCGAAATAGGCGATGACGCCAAGCACCAGTCCGACCACGACCGAGCCCAGCAAAAACGGTTGCCACAGCGTCGACAGTTCACCGCTGATCCATTCCCAGGTCAGCTCATCCGGCAAGTGCCGCGCCGGCACGTCCATCAACCAGGCGCCGGTCTGATAGGTGCAGAAAAACACCGCCGGCATGGTGATCGGATTGGTCAGCCACACCAGGCTGACGGCAATCGGCATGTTGCCTCGCACTACCACGGCCAGTGCCGCGGCAACCAGCATCTGAGCGGGAATCGGCAGGAAAGCGGCGAACAGCCCAACCGCCATCGCTCGGGCCACCGAGTGGCGATTGAGGTGCCAGAGGTTTGGGTCATGCAGCAACTTGCCGAGAAAGCGTAAGGATTTGTGTTCCCTGATGCTCGTCGGGTCGGGCATGTAACGTTTGAATAAGCGCCGGGGCATAAGGCTTCTCGGTCGGTTAAGGCGGCAAGTATGTCTGGATTCCATGAACGGCCCATTCAGACTTTGTGACAATTGTTGACGGCGGTCGTGCCAAATACCCGCTATGCCTAAGTTCGGGACTCTCAAGGACGGGCTTATGCGCACAGGGATGATGGCGCTGGCAGTCGGTTTGCTTGCTGCGATATTTATGCCGGCGTTACCGCCGGTCTGGTTGATGGTGTTGCTGGCGGTCGTGGCTTTGATGCTGCTGCCGTTTCGCAGCTACCCATTGGCTTTTCTGCTTTTTGGTTTCACCTGGGCTTGCGTCAGCGCGCATTGGGCGTTGCAGGATCGCTTGCCGGTGGCTCTGGATGGCGAAACCCGTTGGCTCGAAGGGCGGGTAGTCGGGTTGCCGCAAAACAGCGACGGCGTGGTTCGTTTCGAATTGGCGGACGCCCATTCGCGCCACGGCAAACTGCCGTCACTGATGCGCCTGGCCTGGTACGCCGGGCCGCCGGTCAGCAGTGGCGAACGCTGGCGCCTGGCGGTCAAGCTCAAGCGCCCAAACGGGTTACTCAATGCGGACGCCTTTGATTACGAAGCCTGGCTACTCGTACAACGCATCGGTGCCACGGGCACGATCAAGGAGGGTCAGCGTCTTGGCGAAGCGCGATGGGCGTGGCGCGACAGCATTCGTCAGCGCTTGCTGGCGGTCGACGCGCAGGGCCGGGGTGGGGCGCTGGCGGCGCTGGTGCTGGGCGATGGCTCGGGCCTGAGTCGCGAGGATTGGCAGATTTTGCAGGACACCGGCACCGTGCATTTGCTGGTGATTTCCGGCCAGCACATTGGAATGCTGGCGGCGGTGATGTACTTGCTGGTCGCCGGGCTGGCCCGATATGGTCTGTGGCCGCTGCGGTGGCCGTGGCTGCCTTGGGCCTGTGGCCTGGCCTTCGCCGCGGCACTCGGTTACGGGTTACTCGCCGGATTTGATGTGCCGGTGCGACGGGCCTGCGTGATGGTCGGGCTGGTACTGTTGTGGCGTCTGCGCTTTCGCCATCTCGGCGCCTGGTGGCCACTGTTGCTGGCGTTCAATGGCGTGCTGTTGCTGGATCCGCTGGCCAGTCTGCGCCCCGGTTTCTGGTTGTCCTTCGCGGCGGTGGCGGTGCTGATCTTCACCTTTGGCGGGCGTCTCGGGGCATGGCGCTGGTGGCAGACCTGGACGCGGGCGCAATGGTTGATCGCGATTGGTCTCTGCCCGATGTTGTTGGCGCTGAATCTGCCGATCAGCCTCAGTGGGCCGTTGGCGAATTTGCTGGCGGTGCCTTGGGTCAGTCTGGTGGTACTGCCCCCGGCATTGCTCGGGACGCTGTTGTTGCCAGTGCCGTATGTCGGCGAAGGGCTGTTGTGGCTGGCGGGCGGTTTGATCGACTGGCTGTTCCAAGGCCTGGCGCTGATCGCCGGACAGTGGCCGGCGTGGATTACGCCGTCGCTTCCCGCGTGGGCGTTGGCTATCGGCAGCCTCGGTGCCGTGCTGTTGTTGCTACCGCGGGGCGTGCCCCTGCGTCCGTTGGGCTGGCCATTATTGTTGATTCTGGTCGTGCCGCCACGGGAGCGGCTGGACGCCGGACTGGCCGATGTCTGGCAACTCGATGTCGGCCAAGGCCTGGCGATTCTGATCCGTACTCGTCATCACGCGCTGCTCTACGATGCCGGGCCGCGGTTTCGCGATTTCGATCTTGGCGAGCGTGTTGTCCTGCCGGCCTTGCGCAAACTGAATGTCGAGACACTGGACCTGATGCTGCTCAGCCATGCCGACGCCGATCATGCCGGTGGTGCTTTGGCCGTTGCGCGCCGTTTGCAGGTGAAGCAAGTCATCAGCGGCGATCCGCCGGGGCTGCCAGCCGAACTCAACGCGCAGGCGTGTGAAAGTGGCCAGCAATGGCAGTGGGACGGTGTCAGTTTTCAACTCTGGCAATGGGCGGACGCTCACGACAGCAATCAGCGCTCCTGCGTGTTGCAGATCGAGGCCAATGGCGAGCGCCTGCTGCTGACCGGCGATATTGATACACACGCTGAAAGAGTCTTGCTGCAAAGCCCTCTGAACGTAGCAACGCAATGGCTGCAAGCCCCGCACCACGGCAGCCGCAGTTCATCGTCGATGGCACTGCTCAAAGCGTTGAAACCCAATGCCGTCTTGATATCCCTTGGCCAGGGCAACTCGTTCGGCCATCCGCATCCGATTGTCATGGCGCGTTATCGACAGCAGGGCCTGCGTATCTACGACAGCGCCGAGCAAGGTGCCATTCATCTGCAACTGGGCACGTTCAAACCACCGTGGACAATGCGCCAGTACCCGCGTTTCTGGCGTGAACCGCCGCTGTCCTCCCATTGAACGGGGCAAGCGTGAAGGCGACATCACGGTCGTCGGAGCGGCGGGTCTTAATCGCGAACCGGTATGGTAAAGTGGCGCACTTTTTCGAGGGGACTGTCACTGTGTGGGAATTGGTCAAATCCGGCGGCTGGATGATGCTGCCGATCATTCTGAGTTCCATCGCGGCCATGGCGATTGTCGCCGAGCGCCTGTGGACCCTGCGCGCCAGTCGCGTCACCCCCGAGCACTTGTTGGGCCAGGTCTGGGTCTGGATCAAGGACAAGCAGCTCAATAAAGAAAAACTCAAGGAATTGCGCGCCAATTCGCCGCTGGGGGAAATCCTCGCCGCAGGCCTGGCCAACTCCAAGCATGGTCGCGAGATCATGAAAGAGTGCATCGAAGAGGCCGCCGCCCGGGTCATTCACGAGCTCGAACGCTACATCAATGCACTCGGCACCATCGCCGCCATGGCACCGTTGCTGGGTTTGCTCGGCACCGTGCTCGGCATGATCGACATTTTCAGCGCGTTCACCGGTTCCGGCATGACCACCAACGCCTCGGTTCTGGCCGGTGGTATCTCCAAAGCGCTGATTACCACGGCTGCGGGTCTGATGGTCGGTATTCCGGCCGTGTTCTTCCACCGTTTCCTGCAACGCCGCATCGATGAACTGGTGGTGGGCATGGAGCAGGAAGCGATCAAACTGGTTGAAGTGGTGCAGGGCGACCGTGACGTCGACCTGGCTGAGGGCCGCGCGTGAAATTCCGTCGCAAACCCCGGGAAACCGTAGACATCAACCTCGCGTCGCTGATCGACGTGGTGTTCATCCTCCTGCTGTTTTTCGTCGTGACCACCACATTTACTCGCGAAACCCAATTGCGCGTGGATCTGCCGGAAGCGGTCAGCGGCTCGCCGGCCGAAGATCAGCAACTCAAGCAACTGGATATCGCCATCAGCGCCGAAGGCGTGTTTTCGGTGAATAACAAGATTCTGCCGAAAAACGATCTGGCGACGTTGATGGAAGCCATGCAGAAGGAATCCAACGGCGATACCAACATGCCGTTGTCGATCAGTGCCGATGGCAAGGCTCAGCATCAATCAGTGATCACTGCCATGGACGCGGCCGGCAAGCTCGGTTTCAGCCATCTGCGCATGACCACGGTCGAGGCGGCGCCTAAATCCTGATGAGCCTGTCCGATCGTTTGCTTGCCGCGTGGTATCAGGGGCACCCGGCCCTGACGCTGTTGCGGCCGCTGGAAATGCTTTATCGGCGCGTCGTCATCGGCAAGCGCCAGCGTTTTCTCGACGGTGAAGGCGAAATCTATCAGCCGCCGGTGCCATTGATTGTGGTGGGCAACATCACGGTTGGCGGCACCGGCAAGACGCCGATGATCCTCTGGTTGATCGAACATTGTCGCCGCAGCGGTTTGCGCGTCGGCGTGGTCAGTCGTGGTTACGGCGCCAAACCGCCGCAGTTGCCCTGGCGAGTCGAGGCCGATCAAAGCGCCGACATTGCTGGCGACGAACCATTGCTGATCGTGCAACGAACCGGCGTGCCGCTGATGATCGACCCCAATCGCAGCGCCGCCGTCAGAGCCTTGTGCGCCAGTGAACCGCTGGATCTGATCCTCTCCGACGACGGCATGCAGCACTACCGCCTGGCGCGGGATCTGGAACTGGTGCTGATCGACGCCGCTCGTGGCCTGGGCAATAAACGCTGCTTGCCGGCAGGTCCGTTGCGCGAGCCGATCGAACGTCTGCAAAGCGTTGACGGTGTGCTGTTCAACGGTGCCACCGAGGACCGCGACGACGGTTTCGCTTTCCGCCTGCAACCCACCGCGCTGATCAATCTGCGCAGTGGCGAACGCAAGCCGCTCGATCATTTTTCGGGCGGTCAGGCGCTGCATGCAGTGGCCGGGATCGGTAATCCGCAACGTTTCTTCAATACCCTCGAAGCGCTAGACTGGCGACCAGTCCCTCATGCGTTTGCCGACCACGCCGAGTACAGCGTGCAGGCCTTGAATTTCACACCGTCATTGCCGTTGGTGATGACTGAAAAGGACGCGGTGAAGTGCCGTGCCTTCGCGGCTGCCGACTGGTGGTATCTGGCGGTCGATGCCGTGCCGTCGCCGGCCTTCGTGGCCTGGTTCGACACACAGCTGATGCGCCTGATGCCGGATCGTCTTTTGCCTTAACTCTTTTATCCAGGGAATGTTCATGGACACCAAATTGCTCGACATCCTCGCGTGCCCTATCTGCAAAGGCCCGCTCAAGCTCAGCGCCGACAAGACCGAACTGATCAGCAAGGGCGCCGGCCTGGCGTACCCGATCCGTGACGGCATCCCGGTCATGCTCGAAAGTGAAGCCCGCACCCTGACCACCGATGAGCGTCTGGATAAATGACCACTGCCTTCACCGTTGTCATTCCGTCGCGTTACGCGTCGACCCGGCTGCCGGGTAAACCGCTGCTGGACATTGCCGGCAAGCCGATGATCCAGCACGTCTGGGAACAGGCGAGCAAGAGCAGCGCCACTCGTGTGGTAGTGGCAACCGACGATCCGCGCATCGTCGAGGCCTGCAAAAGCTTTGGCGCCGAAGTGGTGCTGACCCGTGAAGATCACAACTCCGGCACCGATCGTCTGGCCGAAGTCGCGGCGAAACTGGGCCTTGAGCCTGACGCGATCGTGGTCAACGTGCAGGGCGACGAGCCGCTGATTCCGCCAAGCGTGATCGATCAGGTCGCCGCCAACCTCGCGGCCCACACTGAAGCGCGCATGGCCACGCTGGCCGAGCCGATCGAAGACGTGGAAACCCTGTTCAACCCGAACGTGGTCAAGGTCGTCAGCGACCTTAATGGCTTGGCGCTGACCTTCAGCCGTGCAACCTTGCCGTGGGCCCGCGATGCGTTTGCCAAGAGCCGCGAGCAGTTGCCTGATGGCGTGCCTTATCGTCGCCACATCGGCATTTATGCCTACCGCGCCGGGTTCCTCCAGGACTTCGTCAGTTGGGGCCCGTGCTGGCTGGAAAACACTGAATCGCTGGAGCAACTGCGTGCCCTGTGGCACGGCGTGCGCATTCATGTCGCCGACGCACTGATCGCGCCGCCAACCGGCGTTGACACAGTCGAAGACCTCGAGCGCGTTCGTCGCCTGCTGGAGGCCTGATGCGGGTTTTGTTCGTGTGCCTGGGCAACATTTGCCGGTCACCCACCGCCGAAGGCGTGTTGCGCCGCAAGCTGCGTGAAGCGGGGCTTGCGGATCAGGTCGAAGTGGCCTCCGCCGGCACCGGTGACTGGCACGTTGGCAACTCGCCGGACAAACGCAGCCAGGCTGCGGCCAAGGTGCGCGGATATGATTTGTCGGCGCAACGCGCGCAGCAAGTCAGCCGTGCCGATTTCGCCAGTTACGATTTGATCCTGGCCATGGACAACAGCAACCTGCGCAACCTCAAGGCGCTGCAACCGTCCACTGGCAAGGCCGAGCTGGATCTTTTCCTGCGTCGTTATGCCGGTGTCGTCGATGAAGTGCCGGATCCGTATTACGACGGCGACCAGGGCTTCGAGCAGGTGCTGGATCTGATCGAAGCGGCCTGTGACCAACTGCTGATCGAAGTGAAGGGCCGGTTATGAGTCTGCTGGTGCAATCCCGGGTTTCCCTGAAACCGTTCAACAGTTTTGGCGTGGACGTTCACGCGCAGCTGTTCGCCGAAGCCCACTGCGACGCCGATGTCCGCGAAGCGCTGGCGTATGCCGAGTCTCACGATGTGCCTTTGCTGGTAATCGGTGGCGGCAGCAACTTGCTGCTGACCGCTGACATTAAGGCGCTGGTGCTGCGCATGGCCACGCGCGGTATCCGCGTGATCAGCGATGACGGCAGTCGCGTGGTGATCGAAGCCGAAGCGGGCGAGCCGTGGCATCCCTTTGTGCAGCACACGTTGGCGCAGGGTTTTTCCGGACTGGAAAATCTCAGCCTGATCCCTGGCACCGTTGGCGCTGCGCCGATGCAAAACATCGGTGCCTACGGCGTCGAGATCAAGGATGTATTCGCCGGGCTCACCGCGCTGGATCGCCAGACGGGCGAACTGCGCGACTTCAGTCTGGAAGAATGCAACTTTGCCTACCGTGACAGTGTGTTCAAGCAGCAACCGGGGCGTTGGCTGATTCTGCGCGTGCGTTTTACGCTCGACCGCGTCGCGCATCTGCATCTGGAATACGGCCCGGTGCGTCAGCGCCTGACCGAACAGGGCATCGAGCAACCGACGCCCACTGACGTCAGCCGCGCAATCTGCAGCATCCGCAGCGAAAAACTGCCGGACCCGGCGGTGCTCGGCAATGCCGGCAGCTTCTTCAAGAATCCGTTGGTACCGGCAGCGCTGGTGGCGCAGATCAAGGCGCAGCATCCGGATCTGGTGGCCTACGCCCAACCGGACGGGCAGATGAAACTCGCCGCCGGTTGGCTGATCGAACGCGCCGGCTGGAAGGGGTTTCGTGAGGCCGATGCCGGCGTGCATAAATTGCAGGCGCTGGTGCTGGTCAACTACGGCGCGGCGACCGGCCTGCAGTTGCTCGACTTGGCGCAGCGTATTCAGAAAGACATTAGCGAACGTTTCAATGTCGAACTGGAAATGGAGCCCAACCGCTATTGAAGCTACGCTTGCTGAGCGTCATCCAAAGCCCTGCACTGATTAAAAAGTGCAGGGCTTTTTTGTTAATGCTGGCTTAACTTAGCGAGCTAACGATGCTGTTCATTTGCTCCACCAAATGCCCGGTGCAGACCTTCCCGTCGGCACAAGAGAGCCCATTAGCCTGAGTCGATCTGCGCGAACCCACCGCTGACTTTCCGGCGGCAGATTGCTCGACCCCATAACCTCCAAAAATATGCGGGCGTGCCCATGATTACCCTGAAACTCAATGGCCAAGACCATCCACTCGATGTCACCGAAGACATGCCGCTGTTGTGGGCGATTCGTGATGTCGCCGGTTACAACGGCACCAAATTCGGTTGCGGCATGGGCCTGTGCGGCGCGTGCACCATTCATATCGATGGTTTGCCGGCGCGCAGTTGCATCACGCCGATCGGCTCGGTAGTCGGCCAGAACGTCACCACTATCGACAACCTGCACGCTGACCCGGTCGGGCAAGTCGTCCAGCAAGCCTGGCTCGACAGCGCCGTGGCCCAGTGCGGTTTTTGTCAGGGCGGGCAGATCATGTCGGCCACGGCGTTGCTCAAAACCAATCCAAACCCGAGCGACGAGCAGATCGAAGAGGCCATGGTCGGCAACATTTGCCGCTGCGGCACCTATAACCGGATCAAAACCGCAATTCGCCAGGCTTCCACCCACCTGAAGGAGGCCAAGGCATGAGTCGCCTGCCGAATGATTTCGCTCTGAGCAATCTCAGTCGCCGTGGCTTCCTTAAAGGCGCAACCGCCACTGGTGCATTGGTGCTGGCGGCGAGCTGGGGTTGGCAGGATGCGTTCGCCGAAGACAAGCCGAAACAGTTCGGTGCCGATGGCATGCCCAACGGCTGGATCGATGATCCGAAGGTCTACGTCAGCATCGCCAGCGACGGCACGGTGACTGTCGTGTGCAACCGCTCCGAGATGGGCCAGGGCGTGCGCACCAGTCTGACCATGGTTGTCGCCGACGAACTGGAAGCTGATTGGGCGCACGTCAAAGTGCAGCAGGCGCCGGGCGATGAAGTGCGTTTCGGCAATCAGGACACCGACGGTTCGCGCAGCATGCGTCACTGGTACGAGCCGATGCGCCGTTGCGGCGCGGCAGCCCGTACGATGCTTGAGCAAGCGGCGGCTGCGCAATGGAAAGTGCCGGTGGGCGAATGTCATGCGCAATTGCACAAAGTCATTCACAAGCCGTCCGGGCGTGAGCTGGGTTATGGCGAGCTCGCCGCTGCGGCCAGTGCGTTGGGGGTACCGGCGCGCGACAGTCTGCGCCTCAAGCAGCCGTCGGAATTTCGCTACATCGGCAAGGAAGGTACCAAAGCCATCGACGGTGACGACATCGTCAAAGGCCGCGCGGTATACGGCGCCGACGTGCATTTCGACGGCATGCTGTACGCGACCATCGCCCGTCCAGCGGTGTACGGCGGCAAGGTCAAATCCGTGGATGACAGCGCGGCGCTGAAAGTGCCCGGCGTGATAAAAGTCATGCAGATCGAAGGCCGTCCACTGCCTTCGGAGTTTCAACCGTTGGGCGGTGTTGCCGTGGTTGCCAGCAACACCTGGGCGGCAATCAAGGGCCGCGAGGCGCTGAAGATCGAGTGGGACGACGGCCCGAACGCCAGTTACGACTCGATCGCTTATCGCAAGGAGCTGGAAGCGGCGTCGCTGAAGCCCGGCAAAGTGGTGCGCAACACCGGCGATATCGACAAGGCGCTGAGCAGTGCTGCCAGCACCTTGGAAGCCTCTTATTATTTGCCGCATCTGGCGCAGGCACCGATGGAGCCGATGGTGGCCATCGCCCGTTTCAACAACGGCGTTTGCGAGGCGTGGGCGCCGAGTCAGGCACCGCAGGTGACGCGTGAGCGCATCGCCGAGCGCCTGGGGCTGCCATTCGATAACGTCACCGTCAATGTGACGCTGCTGGGTGGTGGTTTCGGGCGCAAGTCGAAACCGGACTTCGTCATTGAAGCGGCCATCCTCGCCAAGGAGTTTCCTGGCAAGGCAGTGCGGGTGCAGTGGACGCGCGAGGACGACGTGCACAACTCGTATTTCCATACCGTGTCCGCCGAATACCTGAAGGCGGGCGTGGGCAAGGACGGCATGCCGTCCGGCTGGTTGCATCGCACCGTGGCGCCGAGCATCACCGCGCTGTTTGCGCCGGGCATGAACCATGAAGCGGCGTTCGAACTGGGCATGGGCTTCACCAACATGGCCTACGCAATTCCCAATGTGCGTCTGGAAAACCCGGAAGCGAGGGTGCACACGCGGGTCGGCTGGTATCGCTCGGTGTCGAACATTCCTCATGGTTTCGCGATCCAGAGTTTCGTCGATGAACTGGCGCACAAGGCCGGTGTGGATCCACTCAAATATCAGATCAAGCTGCTTGGCCCGGACCGGCAGATCGACCCGCGCACCTTGAGCGAAGAGTGGAACTACGGCGAATCCCCTGAGCGTTATCCGATCGACACCGGTCGTATGCGCGCAGTGCTGGAAACCGCGGCCAAGGCAGCCGGTTGGGGTCGTCAACTGCCAAAGGGTCGTGGCCTGGGGCTGGCGGTGCATTACAGTTTCGTCACTTACGTGGCGGCGGTGATTGAAGTCGAGGTCAAGGACGATGGCACGCTGATCGTGCACAAGGCCGACATCGCCGTGGATTGCGGGCCGCAGATCAATCCTGAACGTATCCGCTCGCAGTTCGAAGGCGCTTGCGTGATGGGCCTGAGCAATGCCGTGCTGGGTGAAATCAGCTTCAAGGACGGCAAGGTCCAGCAGGACAATTTCCATATGTACGAAGTGGCGCGCATGTCGCTGGCGCCGAAGGAAGTTGCCGTGCATCTGGTCACACCACCGGGCGATGTGCCGTTGGGCGGCGTCGGTGAGCCGGGCGTACCGCCAATTGCGCCGGCACTGTGCAATGCGATCTTCGCCGCTACCGGCAAACGCATCCGCAACCTGCCGGTGCGTTATCAGTTGCAGGGCTGGCAGAAGGCACAAGCCTGATGGACAGCGTTGATCTGAATGTCCTGCGCAGCGTGCTCGAATGGCGCCGCGCCGGTCAGCGCGTTGTGCTGTTCAGCGTGGTGCAGACCTGGGGCACGGCGCCGCGGTCGCCCGGCGCCATGCTCGCCTTGCGCGAGGATGGTGTGGTAATTGGCTCGGTGTCCGGCGGCTGTGTCGAGGATGACTTGATCGCCCGGCTGCACGACGGGCGCATTGCTACCAACGGGCCACCGGTGCAACTGATCACCTATGGCGTCACGCGTGAAGAGGCGGCGCGGTTCGGCCTGCCTTGTGGTGGCACGTTGCGCCTGACAGAAGAGCGGGTCGGCGACCCGGCGTGGGTCGCCGAACTGCTTGCGCGATGTGAAGCCCACGAGATCGTTGCCCGTGAGTTGAACATTGAAACGGGTGAAGTGGTGTTGGCGCCCGCGAGCAAATCCGACTCGCTGGCGTTCGATGGCAAAACCCTGCGCGCGATTTACGGCCCGCGCTGGCGTCTGCTGTTGATCGGCGCCGGGCAATTGTCACGATATGTCGCGGACATGGCGCGGCTACTGGATTTCGAGGTGCTGATCTGCGATCCGCGCACCGAGTTCGTCTATGGCTGGGAAGAACAGCATGGTCGTTTCGTTCCGGGTATGCCGGACGATGCGGTGCTGAGCATCCAGACCGACGAGCGCACGGCGATTGTCGCGCTGACCCACGACCCGCGGCTGGACGACATGGCGTTGCTCACCGCGCTCGATTCGCCGGCCTTTTATGTCGGCGCACTGGGTTCGCGGGTCAACAGTCAGAAACGCCGGGAGAATCTGGCTCAGCTAGGCTTGTCAGTAGAGGCGATCAAGCGATTGCACGGGCCGATCGGTTTGCATATCGGCAGTCACTCGCCGGCGGAAATTGCCTTGTCCTTGCTCGCGGAGATCGTTGCAATCAAGAACGGGGTCGAGTTGAAACAGAAGAAGTCAGTGGAGGGCGCATGAGTCATTCCATCGCGGTGATCGTATTGGCAGCAGGCGAGGGCAGCCGCTTTCGCCAAGTGGCGGGCGCGGACAAGGACAAGTTGCTGGCCGATTGCACCGGTCGCGATGGCGCCGTGCGTTCGGTGATCGAGCAAGTGCTGGTGAACCTGCCGGCCAGTCTCGACAAGCGCGTGCTGGTGACGACTGAAGCGCGGCCGCAGGCGATGCGCATGGCGCAGGCTTATGGCTGTGAGCTGGTCTCGATTGAGTCGACCGGCATGGGCGACAGCATTGCCGCGGGCGTGGCGGCTTGTCCGGATGTTGATGGCTGGCTGATCGTGCTGGGGGATATGCCGTTTATCTTGCCGTCGAGTATCGAGCGGGTGGTGGCGTCGATGGCGGACGATGCGGTGAGTGTGCCGGTGCAGGATGGCGAGTTTGGGCATCCGGTAGGGTTTGGACGTTCGTTTGGTTCGGGGTTGCTGGCGTTGAGCGGTGATCGCGGGGCCAGGCCCTTGTTCAAGCAGGGAAGGGTCGTTGAGGTGACGGTGGATGATCCCGGGGTGTTGTGGGATATCGATGTGCCTGAGGCTTTGGTATTTAAGTAACAGCAAAGTCAAAAGATCGCAGCCTTCGGCAGCTGCTACAGGGGATCGCATTCCAGATATTGATCATACCCACGCTCTAAATGGGAACGATCATGTAAATGCGATCCCCTGTAGCAGCTGCCGAAGGCTGCGATCTTTTGATCTTCCAAACCGCATAAAAAAGCCCCGCCTGACGAATCAGGCGGGGCTTTTTAGTGGCTTACGGAATCAGACGAGTGGTTTAGGCTCGTGTTCTTTTTCCTGGGCCTCTTCGTGTTGCTGTGCCGCGTCCTGAACGGAGCGTGGCGCTTCGGCGATCACCGATTCAACCGCAGCTTCTTCAGCAGTAGGGGCAGGAGCTGCCTCAACCACTTCAGCAACCACTGGCTCGGCAACAACCGGAGCAGAGGCTGCTGCCAGCTCGGCTTCCTTCGCCAGACGCTCTTCTTCACGCTTGCGACGACGCACTTCACGCGGGTCGTTTGGTGCGCGGCCGTTTGCTGCCAGGGCGCTGACCGGAGCAACTTCCACTTCTGGAGCTGGTGCTTCGGCAACCACTGGAGCCTCGACGACTGGCGCTGGAGCCGGTTCGGCAACCTTGGCTTCTTCAACCACTGGCGCTTCGTATGCAGGCGCTGGTGTTTCAGCGGCGGCAGGCTCGGCAACCCAGTTGAATGCAGTCTGCTCTTCGCGAACTTCACGCACGGTTTCGGTCACGGTTTCAGATACGGTTTCGACAACCGGCTCTGCAACGACGACTGGTGCCTCGACGACTACCGCAGGTTCGGCGGCAGGTTCAGCAAACGCTTCAAACTGAGCCTGGGTTTCGCGAACCGGTGCTACTTCAACTTCCGGAGCTGCTGTCACTTCCACTGGAGTGGTGGCTTCAACAACCGGTGCTTCTACTGGAGCAGTTTCCAGAGTAGCGGCGGTGGCGCGTTCGGCTTGCTCGTGAGCTTGTGCTTCAGCCGGAGCGCTGATCACGCTGCTGGCTACGGCGGCAGTCACGGCCAGGCCAGCAGCCAGATCGGCAGTGCTCGGGCCTTCAGCGTTTTCGTCGGACTCGGACTCTTCCGAACCTTCGATCACGTTGCCATTGGCATCACGCTGACGCTCGCGACGGTTGCTGCGACGACGCTGACCGCGGGAGCGACGACGTGGGCGATCGCCTTCGGCGCTCTCCGAACCGTCTTCCTGCAGTTGCTCTTCGTTGCTGATGACTTCTTCTTCATCAGCAACGGCAGCAGCGGCCTGTTCGGCGCGCGGTTGACGCTCTTCACGTGGCGGGCGCGGTGCGCGCTCTTCACGCGGCTGACGGGCCGGACGCTCTTCAGCGGCCACGGCAGCAGCGGCGGCTACAGCTGGAACGGCATCGAGTGGCTCGCGCAGTTCACGTACACGCTCTTCACGCTCGCCACGTGGCTTGCGATCTTCACGTGGAGCACGTGGTGCGCGCTCTTCACGCGGGGCGCGTGGTGCGCGTTCTTCGCGGGCGGCTGGCGCTTCGGTGCGGGCTTCACGAGGCTCGCGAACTTCACGGGCTTCACGTGGCTGACGCTCTTCACGCGGCTCGCGTGGGGCGCGTTCTTCACGCGGTGCACGTTCTTCGCGCGGCTTGCGTTCTTCATCGCGGCGACCGTTACGGTTGCGGCTCTGCTGACGACCGTTGCGACGCTCTTCGTTACGGGCCGGACGCTCGGTGGCCGGTTTCTCAACCACAACCGGAGCAGCAGGCTCTTCTTTGGTAGCGAACAGGCTGACCAGCGACTTCACCAGACCTTTGAACAGGCTTGGCTCTGGCATGGCAACTGGCGCAGCAGCGGGTGCCGGGGCAGCCACTTCGGCCGGGACCGGAGCATTGGCACGGGCCGGAGCAGTTTTCACTGCAGCTTCCTGGCGAACCAGAGTGCGGGTCGCGGCGGCTGGCTGAACTTCTTCAACTTCGGCAGCAGCGGCGGCAATTTCATAGCTCGACTGGCCGGTAGCGGCTTCCGGGCTGTCATCACGCAGACGCTGAACTTCGAAGTGCGGCGTTTCGAGGTGATCGTTCGGCAGAATGATGATGCGAGCACGGGTGCGCAGTTCGATCTTGGTGATCGAGTTGCGTTTTTCGTTGAGCAGGAACGCAGCAACCGGGATCGGCACCTGAGCGCGGACTTCGGCGGTGCGGTCTTTCAGGGCTTCTTCTTCGATCAGGCGCAGGATCGCCAGCGACAGCGATTCAACGTCGCGGATGATGCCGGTGCCGTTGCAACGCGGGCAAACGATGCCGCTGCTTTCGCCCAGCGATGGACGCAGGCGCTGACGGGACATTTCCAGCAAGCCGAAGCGCGAGATACGGCCGATCTGCACGCGAGCGCGGTCGGCTTCCAGGCATTCGCGGACTTTCTCTTCCACGGCGCGCTGGTTCTTGGCAGGGGTCATGTCGATGAAGTCGATGACGATCAGGCCGCCGATGTCGCGCAGACGCAACTGACGGGCGATTTCTTCAGCCGCTTCAAGGTTGGTCTGCAGGGCGGTTTCTTCGATGTCGCTGCCTTTGGTGGCGCGGGCCGAGTTGATGTCGATGGACACCAGGGCTTCGGTCGGATCGATAACGATGGAACCGCCGGAAGGCAGTTCGACGACGCGCTGGAAAGCGGTCTCGATCTGGCTTTCGATCTGGAAACGGTTGAACAGCGGAACGCTGTCTTCGTACAGCTTGATCTTGCTGGCGTACTGCGGCATCACCTGGCGGATGAAGGTCAGGGCTTCGTCCTGGGCTTCAACGCTGTCGATCAGCACTTCGCCGATGTCCTGGCGCAGGTAATCGCGGATGGCGCGGATGATCACGTTGCTTTCCTGGTAGATCAGGAATGGCGCGGCGCGATCCAGCGAGGCTTCTTTGATGGCGGTCCAGAGTTGCAGCAGGTAATCGAGGTCCCACTGCATTTCTTCGCTACTGCGGCCAAGGCCGGCAGTACGCACGATCAGGCCCATGTCGGCTGGAGCAACCAGACCGTTCAGCGCTTCACGCAGTTCGTTGCGCTCTTCGCCTTCGATGCGACGGGAGATACCGCCGGCACGCGGGTTGTTCGGCATCAGCACGAGGTAACGACCGGCCAGGCTGATGAAGGTGGTCAGGGCTGCGCCCTTGTTGCCACGTTCTTCTTTCTCGACCTGAACGATGACTTCCTGGCCTTCGCTCAGGACGTCCTTGATGTTGACGCGGCCTTCAGGGGTTTTCTTGAAGTATTCGCGGGAGATTTCTTTGAGGGGCAGGAAGCCGTGGCGCTCAGAGCCGAAGTCGACAAAGGCAGCCTCAAGGCTTGGTTCGATGCGAGTGATCTTGCCTTTATAGATATTGGCTTTTTTCTGCTCGCGTGCACCGGATTCGATGTCCAGGTCGTAGAGGCGCTGGCCATCTACCAGTGCAACACGCAACTCTTCGGGTTGAGTTGCGTTAATCAGCATTCTTTTCATGTAGTACCGTCGGTTTCCGGGCTGCCGGAAACGGCGTTCGGCACACACGACTTCTCACGGTCGGTGTCAGGTGCGTCGGGAGTGGTTGGCCATTCCCGTGTCTGGCGATTGCGACCAATTGGGCCGAGACCGCGACGTACGCGTCCTGCTTGCTGTGGCTACTTAAGCACTCAGTCAGGAGGAGGAATCAACCGGCGGCTGTGGACGAGATGAAGCGTCTTGATAAAGCCTAATGCTACACAGTCCAGCGGTTGTGCATCTCCACCCTACACGTATCCCTGATAATTCGGGTGCTGCCGCGCGCAGAATCCGCAACGGGTTGGCATTTACCGTGAGCTCCGAAAGGGGAGGTCACGCATCATGGCTAATTTAGGCGTTGTTTCCGAAGCCTTCGCTCGGGGTCATTCACAGCTGACTGCACTTTGTGAACTGGCCTTGAATGTTTGCCTGCCAGGCGAGTAAAAACTCTGCTCGGCGGTGTGATTCAGGCCTTATGTCACCTGCGCTTGTTACAACTGCAAACTCCACCGTTACGTAGCGAAAGCCCCGTAGGACGGCCTCGCGTCCTGGTGAATTGCGTTGGTCAGGGCCGGTTTTTGACCGTGGTGCCGCTGTCCAGGCCGCTTTTGGCGGCGTTCGCGACTATAGCAGCAATGATTAAGTGCTTCAATTCCATAAAAATTGTTATCATCCGCGCCATGACAACTACTGCCCCTACGACTCCAGGCGTTCAACTGCTTGAAGTCTCGCCGGAGTATGCCGGCCAACGAATCGACAATTTTCTCCTCGCCCGGCTCAAAGGCGTGCCCAAGACCCTGATTTACCGCATTTTGCGCAAAGGCGAAGTGCGTGTGAACAAAGGTCGGATCAAGCCCGAATACAAGCTGCAGGCCGGTGATATCGTGCGCGTGCCGCCCGTTCGCGTGCCTGAGCGTGACGAGCCGGTGCCTCTGGCCCAAGGTCTGTTGCAGCGTCTGGAAGCCTCGATTGTCTTCGAAGACAAAGCCCTGATCGTGATCAACAAGCCTGCGGGCATTGCGGTTCACGGTGGCAGCGGCTTGAACTTCGGTGTGATCGAAGCCTTTCGTCAGTTGCGTCCGGATACCAAAGAGCTGGAGCTGGTTCACCGTCTCGATCGCGACACTTCCGGCCTGCTGATGATCGCCAAGAAGCGCAGCATGCTCCGTCATTTGCACGAGCAGTTGCGCGGCGATGGCATCGACAAGCGCTACATGGCGCTGGTTCGTGGCAACTGGGCGACCTCGATCAAGAAAGTCAGCGCGCCATTGCTCAAGAGCAACTTGCGTTCCGGCGAGCGCATGGTTGAAGTCAATGAAGAAGGCAAAGAAGCCCTGACGATGTTCAAGGTGCTGCGCCGCTTCGGTGATTTCGCGACCATGGTCGAGGCCAAGCCGGTTACCGGTCGCACCCATCAGATTCGCGTGCACACTTTGCATGCCGGCCATTGCATTGCTGGCGACAGCAAGTATGGCGACGAGGGTTTCACCAAGGAAATCCGCGATCTGGGCGGCAAGCGCCTGTTTCTGCATGCTTACATGCTGACCGTGCCGCTGCCGGATGGCGGCAAGCTGACCTTGCAGGCGCCGGTCGATGAAATGTGGGCCAAGACCGTGGAGCGATTGAGTGCGCCCATCTGATTACAAACTGCTGATTTTCGATTGGGACGGCACGCTGGCCGATTCCATTCATCGGATCGTCGAGGCGATGCATTCGGCGTCCGGGCGCTCCGGTTTCGAGTTGCGTGATGATTTTGCCGTCAAGGGCATCATCGGTCTGGGCCTGCCTGAGGCGATCCGCACGTTGTATCCCGAAATCAGTGACGCTGAAATGACCTTGTTTCGCGAGTATTACGCTGATCACTACATTGCAGCGGAAGCCGTGCCTTCGCCGCTGTTTGAGGGCGTCGTCGAATCGATGACGTCCTTTCGTGAGCAGGGTTATCACCTGGCTGTCGCGACGGGCAAGAATCGTCGCGGACTGGATCGTGTGCTCAAGGCCAATGGCTGGGAAGAGTATTTCGACATTACCCGCGCGGCCGATGAAACTGCGAGCAAGCCGCACCCTCTTATGCTGGAGCAGATACTTGCGCATTGCGGTGTGCGTGCGGATCAGGCGCTGATGGTCGGGGATTCGTCCTTCGATCTGCTGATGGCGCGTAACGCGGGGATGGATTCGGTGGCTGTCAGTTATGGCGCGCAATCGATCGAATCGTTGCAACGGTTCGAGCCGCGGCTGTCGATCGACCGTTTTTCTGAATTGCATGCCTGGCTGGCGCAGCAGGCTTAATACGTTTTTGCTGGGGTGGATGGCATGACCGACGAATGGAAAGCACCGGCCAAGGCAAGTGCCGACGGCGGTGACGAGAAGAGCTGGAAGCTGCTGGAGAAGACCCTTCTGGCGGGTGTGCAGGAGCAGCGTCGTTCGCGGCGCTGGGGGATTTTCTTCAAGTTTCTGACGTTTGTTTACCTGTTTGTCGCGTTGATCCTGTTCACGCCGCTGATGGATATGGAAAAAAGCGCGACTCGCGGCGAGAACTACACCGCGCTGATCGACGTCACCGGCGTGATCGCCGACAAAGAACCGGCCAGTGCCGACAACATTGTTGGCAGCCTGCGCGCAGCGTTCGAGGACAAGAAGGTCAAGGGTGTCATCCTGCGGATCAACAGCCCGGGTGGCAGTCCTGTGCAGTCGGGTTATGTGTATGACGAGATCAAGCGTCTGCGTGGCTTGCACCCCGAGATCAAGCTGTATGCGGTGATTTCCGATCTCGGTGCGTCTGGTGCGTATTACATCGCCAGCGCCGCGGATCAGATTTACGCCGACAAGGCGAGTCTGGTGGGCTCCATTGGTGTGACGGCGGCCGGTTACGGCTTTGTCGGTACCATGGAGAAGCTGGGGGTCGAGCGTCGCACGTACACGTCTGGCGAGCACAAATCGTTCCTTGATCCGTTCCAGCCGCAGAAGCCTGAAGAAACGGCGTTCTGGCAAAGTGTGCTGGACACCACGCATAAGCAGTTCATCAGCAGCGTCAAGCAGGGTCGTGGCGATCGCCTGAAGGACAAAGAGCATCCGGAGCTGTTCTCCGGGCTGGTCTGGTCTGGCGAGCAAGCGCTACCGCTGGGTTTGATCGATGGGTTGGGCAATGCCAGTTCGGTGGCGCGTGATGTGGTCGGCGAGAAAGAGTTGGTGGACTTCACCGTCCAGGAATCGCCGTTTGACCGCTTCTCGAAGAAGCTTGGCGCCAGTGTGGCCGAGCAGTTGGCGATGTGGATGGGTTTTCACGGGCCTTCGTTGCGCTGAGTCGCTGGTAGATCAAAAGATCGCAGCCTGCGGCAGCTCCTACAGGTTCGATGTTCATTTGCAATTTTTGCGATGACACGAACGCTGTAGGAACTGCCGCAGGCTGCGATCTTTTGCTTTAAGGGATCTGCACGCCTTCAACCAATAGCATGTCGATCAGCCGAATCAGCGGCAGACCAATAAGGCTGGTAGCGTCAGGACCTTCGGTGGACTGGAACAAGCTCACGCCCAACCCTTCGGCCTTGAAGCTGCCCGCACAGTCGTAAGGCTGCTCGATGCGCAAGTAACGCTCGACCCGTGCCTGATCGAGCTGGCGCATGTGCACGGTGAACGGTACGCAGTCGACTTGAATTTGCCCCGTCTGGCTGTTGAGCAGCGCCAGGCCGGTGAGGAAAGTCACGCTGGCGCCGCTGGCGGCCATCAGTTGCTCGCGGGCCTTGTCGAAGGTGTGCGGCTTGCCGATGATCTGGTCGTCGAGTACGGCCACCTGGTCCGAGCCAATAATCAGATGAGCGGGGTGGCTGTCGGCCAATGCTCGGGCCTTCTGTTCGGCGAGGCGTTTGACCAGCTCGATTGCCGGTTCGCCAGGACGGTGGCTTTCATCGATATCCGGCGAGCTGCAGACGAACGGCAGGTGCAGGCGGGCGAGCAATTCCCGGCGATAAGTCGAGCTTGAGGCAAGTAATAAAGGCAGCATTTGCGTCTCCTGAGGCAGGCGTGAATTCTAGCGGAGGCACGCAAGTTACGGACAGGGCACAATTTCCTTTGACATGGGTGGGTGCATCCCTATAATGCTGCGCCTATGTTGAATGACCCGATTCCACCTCACGTTGACCCGCGCAAATTGGCTGATCGTGGCACCACCATCCAAGGTGAGCTGCTGCTGGCCGATTTGAAGAGACTCTGCGACCCGCTTTCCGACAATGTCGGTACGGTGCAGGCGAAATTCGTTTTTGAACGAGATGAACGTAAATCTGTGGTAATTCACAGCTTTATCGACACCGAGGTCAAAATGGTTTGCCAGCGTTGTCTTGAGCTGGTCACCCTGCCGATCCACAGCGAATGCAGTTACGCTGTGGTGAAAGAGGGTGCGAATACCCAGTCGTTACCGAAAGGTTATGACGTGCTGGAACTGGGCGAAGATCCATTGGATCTGCAGTCACTGGTCGAGGAGGAGCTTTTGCTTGCCTTGCCTATCGTGCCTGCTCATCATCCGGAAGAATGCCAGCAGCCGGCGGGGTCAGATGAGCCCGAACCGAGCGAGGACGAGGTAACGCGGTCCAACCCGTTCAGTGTATTGGCGCAGTTAAAGCGTGACCCAAACGTTTAGGAGTTAATCAATTATGGCTGTTCAGCAGAACAAAAAATCCCGCTCTGCCCGTGACATGCGTCGTTCGCACGACGCCCTGACGGCGAGCACTCTGTCTGTAGAAAAAACCACTGGTGAAATTCACCTGCGTCACCACGTATCGCCAGAAGGCGTATACCGTGGCCGTAAAGTGATCGACAAGGGCGCTGACGAGTAATCACTTGTCTGCTCAAGTCATCGCGATTGACGCAATGGGCGGGGACTTCGGTCCCCGCAGCATTGTTCAGGCCAGCCTTGCTTGCCTGTCTGCTACGCCCTCGCTGCACCTGACCCTCGTCGGTCAACCCTCCCTACTTGAAGAATTGATCAACGGCCAATCGGCTGCCGATCGCGCGCGCCTGACGATTGTTGCGGCCAGCGAAGTCATCACCATGGACGAAAAACCGACTCAGGCCCTGCGTGGCAAGCCGGACTCGTCGATGCGTGTCGCCCTTGAACTGGTGCGTGATGGCAAGGCGCAAGCCTGTGTCAGTGCTGGCAATACCGGTGCGTTGATGGCGCTGTCGCGCTATGTGTTGAAGACCTTGCCGGGTATCGACCGTCCCGCGATGGTGGCCGCCATTCCGACGCAGAAGGGTTATTGCCAGTTGCTTGACCTTGGCGCCAACGTCGATTGCAGTGCGGAGCATCTGTTGCAGTTTGCGGTGATGGGTTCGGTGGCGGCGCAGACGTTGGGTATTGCTCGACCGCGGGTGGCGTTGCTGAACATCGGCACCGAAGACATCAAGGGCAACCAGCAGGTCAAGTTGGCGGCAACGCTGTTGCAGGCGGCCAGGGGCATTAACTACATCGGCTTCGTCGAAGGTGACGGTCTGTATCGCGGTGAGGCGGATGTGGTGGTGTGCGACGGATTTGTCGGCAACATTCTGCTCAAGTCCAGCGAAGGCCTGGCAACGATGATTGCTGCGCGCATCGAGGCGCTGTTCAAAAAGAACATGGCTTCGCGCGCAATCGGTGCCTTGGCGCTGCCATTGATGAAGCGCTTGCAGGCAGATCTGGCGCCGGCGCGACACAATGGCGCAAGCTTCCTTGGCTTGCAGGGCATTGTGGTGAAAAGCCACGGTTCGGCGGGAGTTCAGGGCTTCCAGAGTGCGATTCAGCGTGCGCTGATCGAGATTCAGGAGAACCTGCCCGAGCGCCTTCACGGGCGTCTCGAGGATTTGTTGTCTTAGGCGTTTTCGTCGGACAATGCTTAAATGTGACCGCCCGGTTCAAAGGGCCATCCAACTGTCAGTTTCTTGCGTCCCCCAGTGGGGCGTCATTTTCCGACGACAAGATCATTAGGGGCTTGTTACATGTCTGCTTCCCTCGCATTCGTCTTTCCAGGACAAGGTTCGCAGTCCCTCGGCATGCTGGCCGAGCTGGGCGCGCAACATCCACTGATCCTCGAAACGTTCCAAGAAGCCTCCGCTGCTCTGGGCTATGACCTGTGGGCACTGACCCAGCAGGGGCCGGAAGAGCTGCTTAACCAAACCGACAAGACCCAACCGGCCATTCTGACCGCATCGATCGCCCTGTGGCGTCTGTGGCTGGCTGAAGGTGGCGCGCGTCCGGCATTTGTTGCCGGTCACAGCCTGGGTGAATACAGCGCGCTGGTAGCTGCCGGCAGCCTGACCTTGGCTGACGCGGTGAAGCTCGTTGAGCGCCGTGGCCAGTTGATGCAGGAAGCGGTTCCGGCCGGGCAGGGCGGCATGGCTGCCATTCTGGGTCTGGAAGACGCTGACGTGCTGGCGGCCTGTGCTGAAGCGGCGCAGGGCGAAGTGGTCAGCGCCGTCAACTTCAACTCCCCGGGCCAGGTTGTAGTGGCCGGTGCCAAGGCTGCCGTCGAGCGCGCCATTGAAGGCTGCAAGGCGCGTGGTGCCAAGCGTGCCATGCCGCTGCCGGTGAGCGTGCCGTCGCACTGCGAACTGATGCGTCCGGCTGCCGAGCGCTTTGCCGAATCCATCGCCGCCATTGACTGGCAGGCGCCGCAGATCCCGGTGGTACAGAACGTCAGCGCACAAGTGCCGGCCGATCTGGAAACCCTCAAGCGTGATCTGCTCGAACAACTCTACAAGCCAGTACGCTGGGTCGAGTCTGTCCAGACTTTGGCAGCCAACGGCGCGACCAATCTGGTCGAATGTGGCCCGGGCAAAGTACTGGCCGGTCTGAACAAACGTTGCGCCGAAGGCGTTTCGACTTCCAACCTCAATACCCCAGACGCTTTCGCTGCCGCTCGTGCAGCGCAGGCCTGAATCAGGAGAAACTTGCATGAGTCTGCAAGGTAAAGTTGCACTGGTCACCGGTGCAAGCCGCGGTATCGGCCAGGCTATCGCACTGGAACTGGGCCGTCAGGGCGCCATCGTTGTGGGTACCGCAACCTCCGCCAAGGGTGCCGAGGCGATTGCCGCCACGCTCAAAGAGCACGGCATTCAGGGTACCGGTCTGGAACTCAATGTCACCAGCGACGAATCCGTCAGCAAGGTGATCGCGACCATTCAGGAGCAGTTCGGTGCACCGGCGATTTTGGTCAATAACGCCGGCATCACCCGCGATAACCTGATGATGCGCATGAAAGATGACGAATGGTACGACGTGATCGATACCAACCTGAACAGTCTGTATCGCCTGTCCAAGGGCGTTCTGCGCGGCATGACCAAAGCCCGTTGGGGTCGAATTATCAGTATTGGCTCGGTGGTGGGTGCCATGGGCAACGCAGGCCAAGTAAACTATGCAGCCGCCAAGGCCGGTCTGGAAGGTTTCAGCCGTGCAATGGCGCGTGAAGTCGGTTCGCGTTCGATTACGGTCAACTCGGTAACCCCAGGGTTTATCGACACCGATATGACCCGCGAACTGCCTGAAGCACAGCGTGAAGCCTTGCAGACGCAGATTCCGCTGGGTCGTCTGGGACAAGCTCAAGAGATCGCGTCTGTGGTCGCTTTTCTTGCATCCGACGGTGCGGCATACGTAACTGGGGCTACAATCCCGGTGAACGGTGGGATGTACATGTAAGTAAAATGTGACGGATTGCTTCAAAAAAATGTCATACGAGCTGTCTAAAATCCGTTATAAAGCTGCAATCTATTTATAGGCAGAGGGCCGCAGGGTTTGAGGAGTGAAGCTTTCAGTTGAAAAACTGAAAAGTCTTTCTATACACTTACCCACTGGCCAGCTGCCTGAATTTGTCCATTAGGAGTGAAAACAAGGTATGAGCACCATCGAAGAGCGCGTCAAGAAAATCGTTGCCGAGCAACTGGGTGTTAAAGAAGAAGAAGTGGTTAACACCGCTTCCTTCGTAGAAGACCTGGGTGCCGACTCCCTTGACACCGTTGAGCTGGTGATGGCTCTGGAAGAGGAATTCGAGACCGAAATCCCTGACGAAGAAGCTGAGAAGATCACTACTGTACAAGCTGCAATCGATTACGTTACAAACCACCAGGCTTAATAGCTTGTAATCGTTGCTTGCTGTCATGGAAAAACCGCACTGCCATCACGGCGTGCGGTTTTTTCTTTAGGCCTGATGCAAAGTCGTCATTTGAAAAAGGAGAGTGCTGTGTCGCGTAGACGCGTCGTAGTCACCGGTATGGGTATGTTGTCGCCACTGGGCACGGATGTGCCGAGCAGTTGGCAGGGCATTCTGGCTGGCCGCAGTGGCATTGGTCTGATCGAACACACCGACCTTTCTGCCTATTCCACCCGCTTTGGCGGCTCGGTAAAGGGCTTCAATGTCGAGGAATACCTGTCGGTCAAGGAAGCGCGCAAGCTCGACCTGTTCATTCAGTACGGTCTCGCGGCTGGCTTTCAAGCCGTTCGCAACGCTGGCCTGGAAGTTACGGACGCCAACCGTGAGCGCATTGGCGTGGCCATGGGTTCGGGCATCGGCGGTCTGACCAATATCGAAGAAACCAGCCGTACTTTGCATGAGACGGGCCCGCGTCGAATCTCGCCATTCTTCGTGCCAGGCTCGATCATCAATATGATTTCCGGTTTTCTGTCGATCCATCTGGGCGCACAGGGACCTAACTACGCCATCGCTACAGCGTGTACCACCGGTACGCACTGCATCGGCATGGCGGCGCGCAACATCATGTACGACGAAGCCGACGTGATGATTGCCGGCGGTGCCGAAATGGCCGCATGCGGTCTGGGCATGGGCGGCTTCGGCGCGTCCCGTGCGCTGTCGACCCGCAACGATGAACCGACTCGCGCAAGCCGTCCGTGGGACAAAGGGCGTGACGGTTTCGTACTGTCCGACGGTGCCGGTGCACTGGTGCTCGAAGAACTCGAACACGCCAAGGCGCGCGGCGCGACCATCTACGCCGAGCTGATCGGTTTCGGCACCAGTGGCGATGCGTTCCACATGACTTCGCCACCTGCCGACGGCGCGGGTGCAGCTCGCTGCATCACCAACGCCTTGCGCGACGCGAAGATCAACGTCGATCAAGTGCAGTACATCAACGCTCACGGCACCTCGACCCCGGCCGGCGACCTTGCCGAGGCCAACGCGATCAGGTCGGTGTTCGGTGAGCATGCCTACAAACTGGCGGTCAGCTCCACCAAGTCCATGACCGGTCACCTGCTGGGTGCGGCGGGCGCGGTCGAGGCGATCTTCAGTATCCTGGCCATCAACAGTCAGGTGGCGCCGCCAACCATCAACCTTGATGAGCCGGACGAAGGCTGTGATCTCGATTTTGTGCCGCACACTGCGCGCAACATGGACATCGATGTCGTGCTGTCGAACTCCTTCGGCTTTGGCGGCACCAACGGTACTTTGGCGTTCCGTCGGTTCGCAGGCTGATGGACAGCTGGGTCGACGGTCAACCGGCGGACACTCTGTCGCTGAAAGACCGCGGCCTGGCTTACGGCGATGGTCTGTTCGAGACCATTGCCGTGCATGACGGCCAGCCGGTATTGCTCGATCGACACATGACGCGGCTGGCCGATGGCTGCTCGCGTCTGGCTATCTCTGCCGATATCGAACTGATTCGCCACGAACTGCTGAGCTACGCTGCCGCAATGGGCGAGGGTGTGCTCAAACTCATCCTCACCCGTGGCGACGGTTTGCGCGGTTACGCGCCTGACCCTGCGGCGCCGGGTCGACGCATTCTGCAAGGCAATCCGCCGGCTGCTTATCCGACGGCACATGCCGAACACGGCATCCGCCTGTTTCCGTGCAACACGCGCCTGTCCAGACAGCCATTGCTTGCCGGACTCAAACACCTCAATCGACTGGAACAAGTGCTCGCCCGCGCCGAATGGCAAGACAGCGAGCACGCTGAAGGCTTGATGCTCGATCAGACCGGTCGCGTCATCGAAGGCGTCTTCAGTAACCTGTTTCTGGTGCGCGATGGTGTGTTGATCACGCCCGATCTGAAACACTGCGGTGTCGCCGGTGTGATGCGCGCGGAAATATTGTTTCAGGCCGAGTCATTGGCCATCCCCACCCAAACCGTCGATATCGGCCTGGAACAGCTGCAATGGGCCGATGAAGTGTTTGTCTGCAACAGCGTATATGGCGTCTGGCCGGTACGCGCCTACGCTGCACTGAGCTGGCCGGTTGGCCCGCTCACCCGTAAACTGCAAACCATTGCCCGCGCCCTACTGGATGCCTGATTTGTGAGACGTAAATTTTTGCTGCTGCTGGAAACCGGACTGGTTCTGGCAGGGCTGCTGTTGGGCGCCAGCGCCTGGAAGATTCACTCCGCGCTGGAACAGCCCCTGAACATCACGCAGGAAGAACTGCTGGATGTGCCCAAAGGCTCTACACCGACCCGTACCTTCCTTGGACTCGAAAGCGATGGCGTCATCAAAGACGCTTTCTGGCTACGGGTCTATTGGCGTTTCAATCTTGCTGGTACGCCGATTCACACTGGCGAATACCGCATGCAGCCCGGGATGACCGTCAACGGTCTGATCGATTCGTGGAAGCGTGGCGACGTGGTTCAGTACAGCCTGACGTTGGTTGAAGGCTGGAATTTCCACCAGGTGCGTGCCGCACTGGCGAAAGATGAAAAAATCGAACAGACCCTCAATGGTTTGAGCGACAGCGATGTGATGGCAAAGATTGGCCACAAGGGCCTGTTCCCGGAAGGCCGTTTCTTCCCCGATACGTACCGTTTCGTGCGCGGCGTGTCCGATACCGAGCTGCTGAAAAAGGCTTTCGATCGTCTCGACGAAGTGCTGGCCAAAGAGTGGGAAAAACGCGCTGCCGATGCACCGTACAAAGAACCTTATCAAGCGCTGATCATGGCGTCCCTGGTCGAGAAGGAAACCGGTGTACCGCAGGAACGCGGCGAGATTGCCGGGGTTTTTGTGCGCCGGATGGCGCTGGGCATGCAGCTGCAGACTGATCCCACGGTGATCTATGGTTTGGGCGATCGCTACACCGGCAAGTTGACCCGCGCTCACCTCAAGGAGCCGACGCCGTATAACACTTACGTGATTCCTGGCTTGCCGCCGACGCCGATTGCGATGGTCGGGCGTGAAGCCATTCACGCGGCGCTGAATCCGGTGGGAGGCACCAGCCTCTACTTTGTTGCCCGTGGCGACGGTAGCCATGTGTTTTCTGACGATCTCGATGCACACAACAATGCGGTGCGTGAATTTCAGCTCAAACGCCGTGCCGATTACCGCTCCAGCCCGGCGCCGGCAACTACGCCGGAAGCGGCACCGGCCGCCGAGGAGTCGATTCCTGCGGCATCGCCGGATACTGCGCCCGAGTCGCTGCCGCAGGTTCCGACCGAGGAATCCGCGCCGACTCCTGACGCCGACGCACCACAAAACACGCAATGACTTTGATTAAGGACTGCCTGTGACTGGCTTGTTTATTACCCTGGAAGGCCCTGAAGGCGCCGGCAAGAGCACCAATCGCGAATACCTCGCCGAGCGTTTGCGCGCCGCCGGTGTCGAGGTCGTGCTGACCCGCGAGCCCGGTGGTACGCCACTGGCCGAGCGGATTCGCGATGTGCTGCTGGCCCCGGCCGACGAAGTCATGAACCCGGATACCGAACTGCTGCTGGTGTTCGCTGCGCGTGCTCAGCATCTGGCCGAGGTGATTCGCCCGGCACTGGCACGCGGTGCGGTGGTGCTGTGTGATCGCTTCACCGATTCGACGTATGCCTATCAGGGCGGCGGTCGCGGTTTGTCGCTGGAGCGTATCGCGACGCTTGAAGCTTTCGTGCAGGGTGATCTGCGCCCGGACCTGACGCTGATTTTCGATCTGCCGGTAGAAATCGGCCTGGCCCGTGCCAGCGCTCGTGGACGTCTGGATCGTTTCGAGCTGGAAGGTCGGGCATTTTTCGAGGCGGTGCGCAGTGCATTCCTCAAGCGCGCTGAAGCCGATCCTGCGCGCTATGTGCGCATCGATGCCGGTCAACCATTGGTCAAGGTTCAACAATCGCTGGATACCTTGCTCCCGAATTTGCTGGAGTTGGCTCGTGGCTGAGGCCTATCCATGGCAAGAAAGCCTCTGGCAGCAACTGGCCGGACGTAGCCAGCATGCTCACGCTTATCTGCTGCATGGGCCGGCCGGGATCGGCAAACGCGCACTGGCCGAGCGGTTGATGGCCAGTCTGTTGTGCAAGCACCCGACGCCGGAGGCTTGCGGTGAATGCAAATCCTGCCTGCTGCTCAAGGCCGGCAGTCACCCGGACAATTACATTCTCGAACCGGAAGAAACCGACAAGGCGATCAAGGTCGATCAGGTGCGCGAACTGGTCAGTTTCGTGGTGCAGACCGCGCAACTGGGCGGGCGCAAGGTGGTGCTGATCGAACCCACGGAATCGATGAACATCAACGCCGCCAACGCCTTGCTCAAGAGCCTTGAAGAGCCTTCCGGCAATACGGTGTTGTTGCTGGTCAGCCACCAGCCGAGCCGTTTGTTGCCGACGGTCAAGAGTCGTTGTGTGCAGCAAGCCTGCCCGTTGCCGAGCGAAGCGATGAGCCTGCAATGGTTGGCTCAGGCGCTGCCGGAGAGTTCCGAAGCGGAGCGTGTCGAACTGCTGACGCTGGCCGCTGGTTCGCCGTTGATGGCGGTCACTCTTCAGTCCCAGGGCGTACGCGAACAGCGCGCGCAAGTGGTCGAAGGGGTGAAGAAGTTGCTCAAGCAGCAGCAATCGCCCACGCAATTGGCCGAAGAATGGAAAAACATCCCGATGCTGCGTTTGTTCGACTGGTTCTGTGACTGGTCGAGCCTGATCCTGCGTTATCAACTGACTGAGGATGAAGCCGGCCTTGGTCTGACGGATATGCGCAAGGTGGTGCAGTACCTAGCGCAGAAAAGCGCCCAAGGCAAAGTGCTCGAAATTCAGGACTGGATCCTCGCGCAGCGCCAAAAAGTGTTGAGCAAAGCCAATCTCAATCCGGCGCTGTTGCTGGAAGCGCTGTTGGTGCAATGGGCGGGACTGCCAGGCCAGCGGTGATCCCCGCAAAAACGACGGTGTGCGCCTAGACTCTGAACATCAGCAGTGGAGGTCAACATGAATGAACCCGTCAGCCCGGGCCCGCGCAACGGCATTTTGTCCCTGACAATCAAGGACAAGTCGGTGCTTTACGCCGCTTACATGCCGTTCATCAAGAACGGTGGCCTGTTCATCCCGACCAACAAGAGCTACAAGTTGGGCGACGAGGTGTTCATGCTGTTGAACCTGATGGATGAACCGGAAAAGATCCCGGTTGCCGGCAAAGTCACCTGGATTACGCCCAAAGGCGCACAAGGCAATCGCGCAGCCGGTGTCGGCGTGCAGTTCAACGACGGCGACAACACCGCGCGCAGTCGCATCGAAACCCATCTGGCCGGAGCCCTCAAGTCCGACCGTCCCACTCATACGATGTAAGTAGCCGTATTTTTATGCTCGTAGATTCCCATTGTCACCTTGATCGCCTCGACCTCGCCGCCCATGACGGCTCGCTGGACGCCGCACTCGATGCGGCCCGCGAGCGCGGGGTAGGGCATTTTCTGTGCATCGGCGTGAGCGCCGACAACGCCGCTGACGTCAAAGCCCTCGCCGAGCGTTACGACGATGTCGATTGCTCGGTAGGCGTGCATCCTCTCGATGTGCAACCCGGCGCCGCCCCCGCGCTGGACTGGTTGCTGCACGAACTCAACCACCCGAAAGTGGTGGCGATCGGTGAAACCGGTCTGGATTACCACTACGAGCCGGAAGCCGCCGAGCTGCAGCAGGCGTCGTTCCGCCTGCACCTGCAAGCGGCGCAGCAAACCGGCAAACCAGTGATCATCCACACCCGCGGCGCCCGTGCCGATACCCTCGAACTGCTGCGTGAAGCCGCGTTGCCACAGGCCGGGGTGCTGCATTGCTTCACTGAAGACTGGGACATGGCCAAGGCCGCGCTGGACATGGGTTATTACATTTCCCTGTCAGGCATCGTCACCTTCCGCAATGCCGATGCCTTGCGTGATGTGGCGAGCAAAGTCCCGGCGGATCGTCTGCTGGTTGAAACCGATTCGCCGTACCTGGCGCCGATCCCTTATCGCGGCAAGCCGAATCTGCCGCAATACGTGCGTGAAGTGGCAGAGTTCCTGGCGATGCTGCGCGGCGAGAATTACGAGCGTTTTGCCGAGCAGACCACCGAGAACTTCAAACGCCTGTTCCCGTTGGCGCACGTCAAAGCTTCAGGTTAAAGCGGCCGACCTGTAGGCGCTGCCGAAGGCTGCGATGTTTTGATCTGTTTTTTTGAAAAGCAAGGTCAACAGATCGCAGCCTGCGGCAGCTCCTACAAGTGTGAGGTTCGGGGCAGGCCGGTCGATCACCAAATCGCAGGCAAAAAAAACCCGGGTTCTGGGGGGTGAATCCGGGTTAAGACCATTAGGAGTAAAACAAAGGCACGCGGTCCGTTGGTACCTTTATCGGCGCGGCACTTGGGGGAGATGCCGCCCGACAGTTGAAGTATTGATCAGTCTGGCGTGCAGTCCAGTTAGCGGGTCGTGGTTTTTAAACAAATTTGGAATACGTTCGCTTCAGTTGAGTTCTCATTGCGCCGAAAACGTTCTCAAAATGAACAAGAAACACAGATATGGTCGGATGATCCGTGCATTTTTGCGCAAGTTAGGCATAATACGCGGCTTCGAATTTTGACCCTTCAGACCTTTTTCTTATGCACAAAGAACCTCGTAAGGTCCGTGAGTTTCGTCGCCGCGAGCAAGAAATTCTCGATACCGCGCTCAAGCTGTTCCTCGATCAAGGTGAAGACAGTGTCACCGTCGAGATGATTGCTGATGCCGTGGGTATCGGCAAAGGCACGATCTACAAACACTTCAAGTCCAAGGCCGAGATCTATCTGCGCCTGATGCTCGACTACGAGCGCGATTTGAACGAGCTGCTGCATTCGGCCGATGTCGACAAGGACAAGGAAGCACTGTCCCGTGCCTACTTCGAATTCCGCATGCGCGATCCGCAGCGCTACCGTCTGTTCGATCGTCTCGAAGAGAAGGTGGTCAAGGGCAACCAGGTGCCGGAGATGGTCGAGGAGCTGCACAAGATCCGTGCCTCGAACTTCGAACGCCTGACCCTGTTGATCAAAGGTCGCATCAGCGAAGGCAAGCTCGAAGACGTGCCGCCGTACTTCCACTACTGCGCGTCCTGGGCGCTGGTGCACGGCGCGGTCGCGCTGTACCACTCGCCGTTCTGGAGCAATGTGCTGGAAGATCAGGAAGGTTTCTTCCAGTTCCTGATGGACATCGGCGTGCGCATGGGCAACAAGCGCAAGCGCGACCCGGAAACGCCAAGCAGCTGAGCCATTCAGCTGCCTTATTGCGCGATGATTTCGTTACATGGCGCAGTACCGCAGGAATATACTCAGGCATAGGGCTTGCTAAAACTTGATTTGTGAGTCAAGTTTTAGCCGCTCGAATTCCTTTCGCCGGAGTGATCATGATCGTTGACCGTCAAGGCAGGCGTTTTCGCAATTTGCGGATCAGCCTGACCTCAGCCTGCAATTACGCTTGTACCTACTGCGTGCCCAACGGCAAGCGGTTGGTGGCTGCGCAGGATGAGCTGTCGGCCGACGCCATGGCGCGCGGCGTGGCGTATCTGATCGAAGCTGCTGGCATCGAGCGTTTGCGCATTACCGGTGGCGAGCCGCTGGTCAGCCCCAAACTCGAATCGTTCATGACCGCCGTCGGCAAGATGGGGCTGGAAGACATCAGTCTGACCACCAACGGTCAACTCCTCGCCAAGAAACTTCCGCTGCTGGTGGATGCCGGCCTGCGCCGGATCAACGTTTCTCTCGATACCCTCGACGCCGACGCGTTCCGCAGCATTGCCCGCGGCGGCGACCTGGCCACCGTGCTCGACGGCATGGACAAGGCCGCAGCGGCGGGGATGAAAATCAAGGTCAACATGGTGCCGTTGCGCGGCCAGAATCTTGATCAGGTCATGCCGTTGCTCGACTACTGCCTGGAGCGCGGGTATGAGCTGCGCTTTATCGAGCTGATGCGCATGGGCCATCTGGCCAAAGACTCCAATGCCTTCCTGCAGCAGTTTGTCAGTCTTCAACAATTGCTGGAGCTGATCGGTGAGCGTTACGAGTACGCGCAAGCTGATGCCCCTGTCGACGCTACGGCGGTGCGTTACGCGATTGCCGGGGTGGGCAATTTTGGGGTGATTGCCAATGAAAGCGTGCCTTTCTGCCGCACCTGCTCACGCCTGCGTCTGTCGTCGACCGGTTGGCTGCATGGTTGCCTGTCGTCGAGCAACCGCCACTACGTCGGCGATCTGCTCGACAAACCGCGTCACGAGGCACTGCCGGCGCTACAGCGCTTGCTGGTCAAGGCCTTGGGCGACAAGCAGGAAGTGGCGTTTTCCGGCGGAGCAACCATCATGAAAATCATCGGCGGCTGACATATCCAATCGCTAGCAGGCTAGCGATGACAACCTATAAAATCACGACTTCTTCGAGCTGGCGCAAAAGCTGCATCCAACGCCCATTCGCCGGTTTTCCGTCACCGGCCTCTGGAGGAATAGGATGCGTAGCCTGGTTTTGCTGCTGGCCATTTTGGCGCTTGGCGGCTGTATGACTGTCAGCGATATGGCCGAAGGCACTCGCTATCAGATGAGCGACGCGGGGCTGCTGGATCACAGCGACAGCCGCCGCGTGAACAACTTCCGCATTCAGCCGGACTCATTCATCTACATCGCCCAGGGAGCATTTGCGCCGCCGGGTGGTTCGTATCCGCGGCCTAACGTGGTCGCTGAGGAAGCGTTCAAAGGCTTTATCGAATACTTCCCGATGGTTCGCCGCGCCCGCGCGCCGGCAGGCCTCGATCAGGCAATGGGCGAAGCCCGTGACGCCGGTGCGCATTACCTGCTCTACACCCGCTTCGCCAAGGCTGATGACCGCATCGGCAACTCTGATGAGTGGCTGGATGAGGAGGCGGTGGATCGTCTCGGTATCGACGGTGGCGTGATTCAGATCATGTTGATCGAGACCAGCACCCAGTATTTGATTGATACTGCACGGATCAAGAGTCGTGGCGGTTTACTGACGTTCCACGACAGCAAACCCGAAGACCTGATCGGCCCGCCGCTGGCGCAGTACGCGCGCAGCCTGTTGGGGATCGGCAACCAGTAATTTCAAGGAGTACGCCATGAGTGGCCCGCAAAAAGCCAATGACCTGTTGGGACAAATCCCCAAAACCAAAGGCCTGCCGCCGGTGCACTTGTGGAACCCGGACTTCTGCGGCGACATCGACATGCGCATCGCCCGGGACGGCACCTGGTATTACCTGGGCACGCCGATCGGGCGCAAGCCGATGGTCAAGCTGTTCTCCACGATCATCCGCCGCGACGGCGATGATTATTTTTTGATTACGCCGGTCGAGAAGGTCGGGATCAAGGTCGACGACGCGCCGTTCGTGGCGATTGCCGTGGAGGTTGAAGGCGAGGGTGAGGCGCAGGTGCTGCGCTTTACCACCAATGTCGACGAAACTGCCGAAGCCGGTCCCGAACATCCGATTCGAGTTGAGATCGATCCGGTCACTCAAGAGCCTGCACCGTACGTGCATGTGCGCACCAACCTTGAAGCGTTGATTCATCGCAACGTGTTCTACCAGTTGGTTGAACTGGCTGTCAGTCGCAAGATTGATGGGCAGAACTGGCTCGGTGTATGGAGTGGCGGCGAGTTCTTCCGTATCGGCCTCGAACCTTAAAAGATCGCAGCCTTCGGCGACTCCTACATGGAAATGCGTTCCCTGTAGGAGCTGCCGAAGGCTGCGATCTTTTTTTGTCGTTGACACCCAATCATATGATCATTAGCTTGATCACCCATTGCGATCCGCTTTGAGGTGTTCATGTCCAGCAGCTTTCATGCATCAACGGTTGACTGGCTGGGCAGCTGGATTGCCGCTGGCCAGGTAAAACCGGGGCAGACCATCAAGGTCGAGGCGGATCTGGGTGAGCAGCTCGGCGTCAGCCGCACGGTCATCCGCGAAGCGATCAAAACCCTCGTTGCCAAAGGCATGCTTGAAGTCGGGCCGAAGGTCGGCACCCGCGTGTTGCCGGTGCGCCGCTGGAACCTGTTCGATCCGCAGGTCGTCGGTTGGCTGTCACGCAATGGTCTGCCGGAAAACTTCGTCGATGACTTGCTCGACCTGCGCCGCACCATTGAACCGATGGCCGTGCGCTGGGCCTGCGAACGGGCGACGCTGGAGCAGATCGACGCCGTGCAACTGGCCTACAACGCCCTCGAGCGCGCGGTAGACAGCGGCGGCGATTACAACCGCGCCGATCAGGCCTTCCACGAATGCATCCTTGCCGCCAGCCATAATCAGTTCATCGAACAAATGGTCCCGGCGCTGGGCGCGTTGCTGGCAGTCTCGTTCGAAGTCTCGGCGGCCGATCCGGATGAACTGCGCCGCACCTTGCCGATTCACAAAGACATGGCCGACGCCATCGCCGCTCGCGATTCTGCGCGAGGTGTGTGGGCCTGCATGACCCTGATCGACAACGCAGATCTGGCGATCAAACGGTTTTACCCCAAAGTCATGGCCGACAAAAAAGCCGGCTGAAAACACATGTCCCATTGTAGGAGTGAGCCTGCTCGCGATAGCGGTAGATCAGTGACTTTAATTTCAACTGACACGGTCCCATCGCGAGCAGGCTCACTCCTACAGATAAAAACAATAACGAAGGAGTCGATATGACCTGGACCGCACTGACCCAGCACCGCGCCCAACTCGGTGAAGGCCCTTTCTGGGACGCGCCGACCCAGGCGCTGTACTGGGTCGATATCGCCGGCCAACAAGCCCTGCGCCTGATCGACCAAAACGTGCAGATCTGGCAAATGCCCGAGCACGTTTCCGCGTTCATCCCCTGCGCCAGCGGCGATGCGCTGGTTACCCTGAGCAGCGGCGTCTATCGTCTTGACCTCGACTCCCCGGGACTTGAACCGCGCCTGACGCTGTTCTGCGTCGCCGACCCGCAACCCGGCAATCGACCCAACGAAGCCCGCTGCGACGGGCAAGGCCGACTGTGGCTCAGCACCATGCAAAACAACATCGGCGAGCAGGGCGAAGATCTGCCGATCGTCCGGCGTTCCGGGGCCCTGTTCCGTATCGATCCCGACAAACGCGTCACGCCGTTGCTGCGCAACCTGGGGATTCCCAACACGCTGCTGTGGAGCGACGACGGCACCCGGGTGTTGTTCGGCGACAGCATGGACGCCACGTTGTACAGCTACTTCATCCACACCGACGGCAACCTCGACACCGCCAACATCTGGTACGGCCCCGACCAACATGGCGGTCCTGACGGTTCGGCGATGGATGCCGAAGGCTATGTGTGGAACGCCCGTTGGGACGGCAGCTGTCTTTTGCGACTGTCGCCGGATGGCAAGGTCGACCGCAAAATCGATCTGCCGATCAGTCGCCCGACCAGTTGCGTGTTCGGCGGCGAGGACCTGAAAACCCTGTACATCACCAGCGCCATGAGCCCGCACAACCATCCGCTGGACGGCGCGGTACTGTCGATGCGGGTTGATGTTGCAGGAAAGCTCTGTACGCGTTTCGCTGGATAAATCCCAAAATATGGGATGCAAAATTATATATTGAGATTATTTGGCGGTCGGGTTTATAGTCGGCTCCAGCAGTAACACGCACTCACACTTAAAAAGAACAAAACAGGTGAAGTGATGCAGCGAATTTCCATCGCACTCCCACGCGGAGTCCGTGCCACGCAACGGTCCAATGCCGTCAGTGGCGCCTGCCTGTTCAGTTCTAAACGCTCTCCAGACCGGACATCGTCAGATGCCCGGTTTTTTTGCGCTTGCGAACAGGAGTCCTGAGCCATGGCTGAACCTCTTTCCCTGCCGCCGGTGCCCGCACCGCCGAAGGGCGAGCGCCTGAAAAACAAGGTTGTGCTGCTCACCGGTGCCGCTCAGGGCATCGGTGAAGCCATCGTCGCAGCCTTCGCTTCGCAGCAAGCCAAGCTGCTGATCAGTGATATCCAGGCCGAAAAAGTCGAGAAGGTTGCCGCCCATTGGCGCGAGCAAGGCTTTGACGTTCAGGCGATCAAGGCAGACGTTTCGTGCCAACCTGATCTGCACGCCATGGCCAAACGCGCCGTTGAACTGCACGGGCGCATCGACGTGCTGGTCAACTGCGCCGGGGTCAATGTGTTCCGCGATCCGTTGGAGATGACCGAAGAAGACTGGCGCCGTTGCTTCGCCATCGACCTCGACGGCGCGTGGTACGGCTGCAAAGCGGTCCTGCCGCAAATGATCGAGCAGGGTATCGGCAGCATCATCAACATTGCCTCAACCCATTCTTCGCACATTATTCCCGGCTGTTTCCCGTACCCGGTGGCCAAACACGGGTTGCTGGGACTGACCCGCGCACTCGGTATCGAATACGCAGCGAAGGGCATTCGCGTCAACGCCATCGCACCGGGCTACATCGAAACGCAACTGAACGTCGATTACTGGAATGGTTTCGCCGACCCGCATGCCGAGCGTCAACGTGCCCTCGACCTGCACCCGCCCAAACGCATTGGTCAACCGCTTGAAGTGGCGATGACGGCGGTGTTCCTGGCCAGCGATGAAGCGCCATTCATCAATGCTTCGTGCATCACCATCGATGGTGGCCGCTCGGTGATGTACCACGACTGATCGATCGGATTCCACGCGAAGAAATCCGCCTGAAATCCAATCATCATACGATATGACTATTTTCAACAGGCTTTGCAGGAACGTGCTTTACCGCTTTTCAAACATTGCTCAAAAAAAATAACAAGGAGTCAGCTTATGAAACGTCGTTTCGGGATTCGTACCCTGTGCAGTGCCGCGCTCGCGGTCACCGCGTTCAGCCTGAGCAGTTCGCTGCTCGCCGCCGATGCGGTGAAGATCGGTTTCCTGGTCAAACAGGCCGAGGAGCCGTGGTTCCAGACCGAGTGGGCCTTCGCCGAAAAAGCCGCCAAGGACAGGGGTTTTGAACTGATCAAGATCGCCGTCCCGGATGGCGAAAAAACCCTGTCGGCCATCGACAGCCTTGCCGCCAACGGTGCCAAAGGCTTTGTGATCTGCCCGCCGGACGTGTCGCTCGGCCCGGCGATCATGGCCAAAGCCAAACTCAATGACCTCAAGGTGATTGCCGTCGACGACCGTTTTGTCGACGCCAACGGCAAGTTCATGGAGGACGTGCCGTACCTCGGCATGGCCGCGTTTGAAGTCGGTCAGAAGCAGGGCGCCGCGATGGTCGCCGAAGCGAAAAAACGCAACTGGGACTGGAAAGACACCTACGCGGTCGTCAACACCTACAACGAACTCGACACTGGCAAGAAGCGCACCGACGGCTCGGTCAAGTCCCTCGAAGACGCCGGCATGCCGAAGGATCACATCCTCTTCGCCGCGCTGAAAACCCTCGATGTGCCAGGCAGCATGGATGCCACCAACTCGGCGTTGGTGAAACTGCCGAGCGCGGCGAAGAACCTGATCATTGGCGGCATGAACGACAACACCGTGCTCGGCGGCGTCCGCGCCACAGAAGCCGCCGGGTTCGCCGCGGCCAACGTGATCGGCATCGGCATCAACGGCACCGACGCCATCGGCGAACTGAAAAAGCCTAACAGTGGCTTCTTCGGTTCGATGCTGCCGAGCCCGCACATCGAAGGCTACAAAACCGCCGAGATGATGTACGAGTGGGTCACCACCGGCAAAGAGCCACCGAAATACACCGCCATGGACGACGTCACCCTGATCACCCGCGAGAACTTCAAGCAAGAGCTGGAAAAAATCGGCTTGTGGAACTGACGTAGCGACGGCCCGGGCAACCGGGCCGTTTGAACGGTGTGAAGAGGTGGCTTAAATGCACGCGCAAGTACAAACACAAGAACAACGCAACGGCGGCAGCCTGCGCTTCAACGGGATCGGCAAAACCTTTCCCGGCGTGAAAGCGCTGGACGGCATCAGCTTCGTCGCCCATCCCGGCCAGGTTCACGCCTTGATGGGCGAGAACGGCGCCGGCAAGTCGACCCTGCTGAAAATCCTCGGCGGCGCTTACATTCCGAGCAGCGGCGAGTTGCAGATCGGCGAGCAGACGATGGCGTTCAAGTCGACCGCCGACAGCATCGGCAGCGGCGTGGCGGTGATTCACCAAGAGCTGCATCTGGTGCCGGAAATGACCGTCGCCGAAAACCTGTTCCTCGGTCATCTGCCGGCCAGTTTCGGTTTGATCAATCGCGGCACGCTGCGTCAGCAAGCACTGGATTGCCTCAAAGGCCTGGCCGATGAAATCGATCCGCAGACCAAAGTCGGACGTTTGTCGCTGGGCCAACGGCAACTGGTGGAGATCGCCAAAGCCCTGTCGCGTGGCGCCCATGTGATCGCCTTCGACGAACCGACCAGCAGCCTTTCGGCGCGCGAGATCGACCGTTTGATGGCGATCATCGGGCGCCTGCGCGACGAAGGCAAAGTCGTGCTTTACGTGTCCCATCGCATGGAAGAAGTGTTCCGGATCTGCGACGCGGTGACGGTGTTCAAGGACGGTCGCTACGTGCGCACTTTCGAGGACATGAGCCAGTTGACCCACGATCAACTGGTGACCTGCATGGTCGGCCGCGACATTCAGGACATCTACGATTACCGCAATCGCCCACGCGGCGCAGTGGCGCTGAAAGTCAACGGCCTGCTCGGTCCGGGCCTGCGTGAGCCGATCAGTTTCGAGGCGCACAAAGGCGAGATTCTTGGTTTGTTCGGATTGGTCGGGGCAGGGCGCACCGAGTTGTTTCGCTTGCTCAGTGGTCTGGAGCGCAAAACCGCCGGACGCCTTGAACTGCGAGGCCATGAACTGAAATTGCGCTCACCGCGCGATGCCATTGCCGCCGGGATTTTGCTGTGCCCCGAGGATCGCAAGAAGGAAGGGATTATTCCGCTGGCCAGCGTCGCCGAGAACATCAACATCAGTGCGCGCGGCGCGCATTCGGGGCTTGGCTGCCTGATTCGCGGTCTGTGGGAGAAGGGCAACGCCGACAAACAGATCAAGGCACTGAAAGTCAAAACGCCCCACGCCGGCCAGCAGATCAAGTTTCTTTCCGGCGGCAATCAGCAGAAGGCAATTCTCGGTCGCTGGCTGTCGATGCCGATGAAAGTTCTGCTGCTCGACGAGCCGACCCGTGGCATCGACATCGGCGCCAAAGCCGAGATCTACCAGATCATCCACAACCTCGCCGCTGACGGTATTTCGGTGATTGTGGTGTCGAGCGACCTGATGGAAGTGATGGGTATTTCCGACCGCATCCTGGTGCTGTGCGAAGGCGCCCTGCGCGGCGAAGTCAGCCGCGACCAGGCCAATGAATCCAACCTGCTGCAACTGGCTTTGCCGCGCCACCGCGCTGACGGCGTGGCGAACTGAGAGGTGACTATGATGACAACCCAAAACGAAACCCTGCCGAAAGAGCGCAAACCTTTGGACATGCGCCGCTTCCTCGATGACTGGGTCATGCTGCTGGCGGCCGTGGGCATTTTTGTTGCCTGTACTCTGCTGATCGACAACTTCCTTTCGCCGCTGAACATGCGCGGATTGGGCCTGGCGATTTCCACCACTGGCATCGCCGCCTGCACCATGTTGTATTGCTTGGCGTCGGGGCACTTCGACTTGTCGGTGGGCTCGGTGATTGCCTGCGCCGGGGTGGTGGCGGCGGTGGTGATGCGTGACACCGACAGCGTATTCCTTGGCGTCGGTGCGGCGCTGGTGATGGGCCTGATTGTCGGGCTGATCAACGGGATTGTGATTGCCAAGTTGCGCGTCAATGCGTTGATCACGACGCTGGCGACTATGCAGATCGTGCGTGGTCTGGCTTACATTTTTGCCAACGGCAAAGCGGTGGGCGTGTCGCAGGAATCGTTCTTCGTGTTTGGCAACGGCCAGTTGTTCGGCGTGCCGGTACCGATCCTGATCACCATCGTCTGCTTCCTGTTTTTCGGCTGGCTGCTGAATTACACCACCTACGGGCGCAACACCATGGCCATCGGTGGCAACCAGGAAGCGGCATTGCTGGCGGGGGTCAACGTTGATCGCACCAAGATCATCATCTTCGCCGTGCACGGTGTGATCGGTGCGCTGGCCGGGGTGATTCTGGCATCGCGCATGACCTCGGGGCAGCCGATGATTGGTCAGGGTTTCGAGCTGACAGTGATTTCCGCGTGCGTGCTGGGCGGGGTGTCGCTGAGCGGCGGGATCGGCATGATTCGGCATGTGATTGCCGGGGTGTTGATTCTGGCGATCATCGAGAATGCGATGAACCTGAAGAACATCGATACGTTTTATCAGTATGTGATTCGGGGATCGATTTTGTTGTTGGCTGTGGTTATCGATCGTTTGAAACAACGGTAAACCGTATTCCGCTCTATGTAGGAGTGAGCCTGCTCGCGATTGCGTTCTTTGAGACACATTGTTCTTGAATGTGTCGACGTCATCGCGAGCAGGCTCACTCCTACAGGGGAGCGCATCAACTGCCCGCCTTCCGTCATCTTCCTTAAATATTTCTTGCCCGCCACCGACCGTTTCGGTTATCACTTTGTACATGATTAGACAGGTACGATTCGACAAGAAACAACGGGTGGTCGACGAGCTCGTCCGGCGCATCGAAAGCGGCCTCATGGAGGACGGCTTTCTGTTGCCCGGCGAGCATCAGTTGGCTCAAGAATTCAACGTCAGCCGTGGCACGTTGCGCGAAGCGCTGGCCGAACTGAAGCGGCGTAAATACATCGCCACGCAAAGCGGCGTCGGTTCCATCGTCACCTTTGACGGTGTGGTCCTCGACCAGCGCAGCGGCTGGGCTCAGGCACTGGCAGACACGGGCGCACTGATCAACACCGAAGTATTACGCCTCGAAGCCGTGACCCGGACCGATCTTTCGGCTGTGTTCGGCTCCGATCAATTCATCCTGCTCGAGCGCCGTCGCCGCTCCAACGACGGCACGCTGGTCTCCCTCGAACGCTCGCTGATGCCGGCCAACGGAGGCCTGGAAAGCCTGCCGCGCGTCGGCCTGATCGACAATTCCCTGACCATCACCCTGGCCGCCTACGGTTACATCGGCGAGCGCGGCGATCAGTGGCTCGGCGCCGAACCCTTGAATGCCGAAGACGCCGAATTGCTCGGCCGTCCGCCAGGCACGGTATTCCTCAAAGCCCTGCGCACCACCTACGACCGGCAGAACCGTTTCATGGAACAGGTCGAAAGCCTGCTCGACCCGGTGCATTTCCGTCTGCACCTGCAATTTGGAGATTCGAAATGACCCCGCTCAACCGTGCCTTGGGTGCGTTTTATGGCCTGGCCCTCGGTGATGCGCTGGGCATGCCGACCCAATCGCTGAACCGCGAAACGATCAAGACGCGCTTCGGCCAGATCACCGATCTGCAAGACGCAGGCCCCTTGCAACCGATCGCCGCAAACATGCCCAAAGGCTCGATCACCGACGACACCGAACAGGCGATTCTGGTTGGCGAGCTGCTGGTCGAAGGCAAGGGCCATATCGAGCCGGCCATCCTCGCGCAACGACTGATCGAGTGGGAAGCGCAGATGCAGGCCAAAGGCTCGCAGGACCTGCTGGGTCCGTCGACCAAGCGCGCCATTGAAATGATCCTCGCGGGTCATTCGCCGGAGGAGTCCGGGCGCTACGGCACCACCAACGGCGCGGCCATGCGCATTACCCCGGTGGGGATCGCGGCAGACGTCAGCGATCCTCAGCGGTTTATCGCCGCAGTCGTGCAGGCCTGTCAGGTCACCCACAACACCACGCTGGGGATCTCCAGCGCGGCGGCGGTGGCGGCGGTGGTCTCGGCCGGGATCAATGGCATGGATCTGGGCGAGGCGCTGAACCTCGGCCAACAAATCGCGCAACAAGCCGAGGTACACGGTCACTGGGTGGCCGGTGGGCGCATCGCTTCGCGCATCAGTTGGGCGCGCAGCATCAGCGTCGACAGCGACAAAGCGTTGCTGGCCGATCTGCTCTACGACGTGATCGGCACCTCGGTGGCGTCGCAGGAATCAGTGGTGGTCTCATTCGCCCTGGCGCAGCAGGTGGCCATCGGTGAAATGAGCGCGTTCGATGCGTTGTGCATGGCGGCGAGTCTCGGTGGCGACACCGACACCATCGCCGCGATTCTCGGCGCCATGCTTGGGGCCTGCCTGGGTCTTGAGTGTTGGCCGACCGAGATGATCGAGACGGTGAAAGCCGTCAATCATCTGCAGCTTGAGCCCCTGGTGAAAGGACTTCTCACCCTGCGCTGAGGTACCTGTGTAGGAGCTGCCGCAGGCTGCGATCTTTTGATCTTCAGCAGTTTTCAGGCAGCCAGAAAATAAAGATCAAAAGATCGCAGCCTGCGGCAGCTCCTACAGGAGAGGGTGCAGGTTGATAAATTGCCCACAACCACAAAAAAGGCAAACAGGAGCATTTTCATGAGTTCATCGAACGCCGGGCAAAGCGCCGGGCAACTGGAAACCCGTGGCATCGAGCCGGTACCGGAAGCCGAGTGCAACGGTCATCCACTGCAACTGTTCTGGGTCTGGTTCGCCGCCAACATTTCCATTCTCGGACTGCCGCTGGGTGCCACGCTGGTTGCGTTTCGCGGTCTGGCGATCTGGCAGGCAATCATCGTCGCGATCATCGGTGCCGCCGGTTCGTTTGCGGTGGTCGGGATCATCTCGATTGCCGGCCGCCGTGGCCGCGCGCCGAGCCTGACCTTGTCGCGGGCGATCTTCGGCGTGCGCGGCAATATCGGCCCGACACTGGTCTCGCTGATGTCGCGTCTGGGCTGGGAAACCGTCAACACCACCACCGCTGCATTCGTGCTGCTGTCGCTGTGTTCGATCCTGTTCGGCTCACCGGTTGAAGCGAAAAGCGCACCCGTGCTGACGCTGCTCTTCATCGCGATTTTCGTGCTGCTGACCTTGGCGGTCTCCGGCCTCGGCCATGCGACCTTGCTGGTGATCCAGAAGTGGGCGACGTATGTCTTCGGCGCGCTGAACATTCTGGTCGGCGGCTTTCTCTGCGCCACCATCGACTGGAGCGCGGTGTTCAACGCCACACCGGCGCCGGTCAGCGCAATGATCATCGGCATCGGCACCATGGCGGCCGGCACCGGTATCGGTTGGGCCAACGCGGGCGCCGACATGTCGCGCTATCAGCATCGCAGCGTCAAAGCCGTGCGTCTGGTCGCTTCCGCAGCGTTCGGTGCCGGTATTCCGCTGGTGCTGCTGATTACCCTCGGCGGCCTGCTGTCGGTGGGTAACAACGATCTCGCCTCGGCGACTGACCCGATCGTGGCGATCCGCGACATGCTGCCGACCTGGATGGCCGTGCCGTACCTGATCACGGCGTTCGGTGGTCTGCTGCTGTCGAACAACCTGTCGGTGTACTCCGCCGGTTTGACCACGTTGACGCTCGGCCTCAAGGTCAAACGCGTCTACGCCGTGGTGGTCGACATCGTTGCGATCTTCGCCGGTTCGATCTACTTCATGCTGATCGCCGACAGTTTCTACGGCCCGTTCATTACCTTCATTTCCCTGCTGGCGGTGCCGATCACCGCGTGGGTCGGGATCTTCGTGATCGACTTGATTCATCGTCACTACTACAGCCCGCAAGACCTGCTCGACGTCAGCCCAAGCAGCGCCTATTGGTATCGCGGCGGTATCGAGTGGCGCGCATTCGGGGCTTGGGCGATTGCCATCGTGCTCGGTTTCAGCTTCACCACCATCGGCACCACCGCTGAGAATGTCTGGTTCAAAGGTTTCCTGTCCGACTCGTGGCTGGGCCACAACGGCCTCGGCTGGATCGTGACGTTCGTGGTCGCCGGCGGCATTTATTTCCTTCTCGGCGGGGCAAAAGATCGCCGCGCCGCGCCAGTCGAGAATGCTCATGCCTAAGATGTTGCACACCGGCCAGGTCATCATCGACCTGGTCATGGCCGTGGATAAACTGCCGCAGATTGGCGGCGACGTACTGGCGCAGTCCGCCGGTTTCGAGGCCGGTGGCGGTTTCAACGTGATGGCGGCGGCGGTGCGTAATGGCCTGCCGGTGGTTTACCTCGGTCGCCATGGCACCGGGCGTTTCGGCGACCTGGCGCGGCAGGCGATGCATGCCGAGGGGATTCACATCGGTATCAGCCAGCCTGCGCAGCGCGACACGGGTTTGTGTGTGGCGCTGACCGATGCGTCGGCCGAGCGCAGTTTCATTTCCTACATCGGCGCCGAAGGCGAGGTCACTGTCGATGATTTGAACAGCGTGGCTTTTGAGGCCGGGGACTATGTTTATCTCAGCGGTTACAGCCTGCTGCACGAGGGTAAGGCGCAGGCTTTGCTTGCCTGGACGTTGGCATTGCCCGCCACGATCCACGTGGTGTTCGATCCGGGCCCGTTGGTGGAATCGCCGGATTCACCGCTGATGGAGGCGCTGCTGCCGCGCATTGATGTGTGGACCAGCAACAGCGTCGAGGCGCTGCGTTTTACCGGGGCTGAGAACATCGATGTTGCGCTGGATTGTCTGGCTGAGCATCTGCCGCAAGACGTGTTGATGGTGGTGCGCGATGGGCCGCAGGGCTGCTGGATTCATCAAGGTGACGAGCGTCGGCATGTGCCCGGGTTTGCCGTCAAAGCGGTGGACAGCAACGGTGCCGGCGATGCGCATGCCGGGGTGTTTGTTGCGGGGTTGGCGCAGGGTTTGACTGCATTTGAAGCGGCGCGGCGAGCGAATGCGGCGGCGGCTTTGGCGGTGACTCGGTGGGGGCCGGCGACAGCGCCGGGGACTGCTGAGGTAGATGCGCTGATCCGCGAGACTTGCGGCGAATGATTTACCGCCATCGCTGGCAAGCCAGCTCCCACAGGGGGGCTACATCGTTCACATAAAGTTCATGTCGTTTACGCAACCCCTGTAGGAGCTGCCGCAGGCTGCGATCTTTTGATCTTGTCTTTTTCAGGCAAAGTCAAAAGACCGCAGCCTGCGCCAACTCCTACAGGGTTACACGTTTACACGACTCAGCTATCGAGTTTGCGCGCTGCTTCAACCCCGGCCGCACTGAGCTTGATCGGCAAATTCAGCGAGTGTTCACCGGCCTCGTTGCAGGTGATATGGCCATGGTGTATCAAGCCGCGTTCCTGCAGTGAGGCGAGGGCGCTGGCCACGACCTTTTCGCCCCGGTAATTGTCCAGCACCTCTTTGCCCAGTCCACTCGGGTGGGCGTGCAGCAGGCGGGTGAGGACTTCTTTTTCCAGGTTTTTATCGACGTTCATGGTTACCTCTTCATGGGTGTAAATAGGACGCTCGCGTCGGCGAACTACTGGCCGGATCCTTCGGAGCCGGAGCCACCGGTGGTGGTTTTCGAACCGACGCCCGGGCCCGCATTGTCTGGCGTGGCGGGAGCATCGGGGGTGTTCATGCCACCCTGGCGACCGGGATCACTGCCCTGCGTGCGCGGGTCAGTACCGGTGGCAGGTGTCTGATTGATCAGGGGGACGCCAGAACCATCGGTGTTAATGCCGGGGGCACTGTTGATGACGGGGGCTCGGGGCGGTGTCGGATCGGTAGGGCCGGTGCCCGCAGCGGTGGCGGCGAACACCGCGGGGCAGAGCAGGGCGCTGAATACGAAAGCGGTCAACCTTGACGGGATCATAGGGCTTCTCCAGTGATTGGAATCCATACCCTTTGTTGGTCTGCCCGCGTCGTCGATTGGTGCCTGATGAGCGACGAACGGTCTAGATCGCTGGCGCGGTTCTGATGTTGAGGCGTCGCCAGAGCAAACGGCCGATGGTGATCAGCCAGTTGATCAGCGCCACAGCCAATACGGTGTACAGCAGCGCCGACATACCGTGTTCGACGATGATCTTTCCGGCCAGCAGCGGAAAGCCGAACACGCCGATAAAGTACGCCAGGCTGAACAGCAACAAGGCCTGTGAAGTGGTACCGACGGGCGCTTCGTTGGCCGCCAATCCGTTGATCACCGAATAGGTCAGGCCGTATCCGACACCGAGCATGACTGCCGCCAGCAGATAGCTGAAAGCGCTGTGCACGCCGAAGGCGAACAGCACAATCGAGCCGAGCATCAAACCCGACAACAGACACGACGCCCGCAAGGGATCACGCTTGACCACGAACCCGGCGATCAACAGGCGACTGCTGATCGCCGCGCTCATGAAGCCGAGAAAGAACAGCGAATAATCCAGCGAGTGGGCGGCGGCATAACTGGTCTGGAAACTCGACAAACCGCCGAATACGCAGCCACCCAGACCGACCATGATGATTGGAAACACTGCGCGGGAACCGAGCACCTGAGTCATCGCTGGCCAAGTGATGCTTGCGGCTGTTGTGGCTTGATTACCTTTCAATCGCGAGCCGAGACGCCAGAACAACAGCACACCGATGAGGCTCGCCGCCGCTGCCAGATAAAACGCCGAGGTCACTGGCAACTCCAGCGCGCTGGCCGCACGCCCGAGCAGTGGACCGCTGCCGATTCCGGTCATCATGCTGCCGGACAGCAAGGCAAAGTACTTCGCCCGCTGCGCCGGGGTCACCAGACTCGCCACAATAATCGGCCCCAACGTGTAAAACACACCCCAGCCCAGGCCGAGCAGCAAACCGAAAAACAGCAAGAGATGACCAAACCCCGGCGTCATCGCAAAGCCCAGGCTCGCGGCAACAAGCATCAGACCAAACAGGGCAATCGAACGCGCCGCCCCCAGCAGATCCGACAAATGCCCGGACACCAGCACCGCGACAAACGTACTGAGCATCGCCGCAGAAATCACGCTGCCCGCATCGTGTTCATTGCCACCGCGAGAACCGATCAACAGCGCCAGCAAAAACGTCGAGCCGTAGGACAGCGACAGCAGATAACTGGCGAGGCAGAACAAGCCGAACAGCTTGCCCGACACTTGGGGTGTTGCTTGAGACATGACGCGGTTCCTTGACCCGAGAAGGTGAACAGCATCTGTTTACCACGCCATGGTCAGGGATTAGGTGCGAGGTTGGCGAAGTCAGGATCGCACCAGGCCGGAGTATTGCTTCAGACGATGCCGATCTCTTCTTTGAACTGTTCCATGAAACCCTTCAGGCGCCGATGGCGAATCTGCGCCAGACGCTGGCCGGCGACGGTCTGGAAACCGTCGGCGAGGTGCAGCAGTTTGGTCTGGAAGTGATCAAGGCAAAAACGTGTGTCGTTGTAGTCGCGCTCCCTCGCTTCGGGATCTTGCGGGTCGTAGAGCGCCGAGCCCATGCGCCCGGCAACATAGAACGTGCGAGCAACGCCGAGCATGCCCAACGAGTCGAGACGATCGGCGTCCTGGACGAGTTTCGCTTCGAGGGTGAGCGGGGCGATGTTGGCGGAAAAACTATGGGCTTCGATGGCGTGGGCGACGGCCTCGATTTTAGCGTCGGCCCAGTTCAACTCCGTCAGCACCGCCAACGCTTTTTCCGCTGCCAGACGTGAAGCTTGCGAGCGCAGTGGCGAGTTCTTTTCGACGGCTACGCAATCGTGAAGCAGCACGGCGGCCAGCAGCACTTCCAGATCGCCACCTTCTTCGGTTTGCAAAGTACGCACGTTGTGCCAGACACGTTGCAGGTGTGCGATGTCGTGCGCGCCGTCATCCGAGGGTTCGAGGGCGTGGGGCAGCAGTTCTGCCGCAAGAGAAGACAGCGGTGTGAAGGCTTGGAGGTTCATGTGAATCCCTTCAGATTTACGTGCATATCGTGTCGTTCAAGCTTTTGTGGCGAGGGGATTTATCCCCGTTGGGGCGCGAAGCGGCCCTGAAAAAAGGGCCCGCTGCGCAGGCCATCGGGAGTAAACCTCCTCACCACAATGGCCGATGGAGTCAGGGAAGCAGTGTATTGCCATGTGACGAGCACCGTGCACCGATTTACTATGGCGTTTTCCTCCCCCGACAAGGCCCGTCCATGACGATCGAGATCCGCCCGGCGACTCCCAGCGATGCACCACAAATCCTCGCCTTCATCACTGAACTCGCGGATTTCGAAAAGGCTCGCCACGAAGTCATCGCCAGCGTTGCCGACATCGAGCGCAGCCTGTTCGGCGAAGGCGCGACCGCCCATGGTCTGATCTGCCTGCGCGACGGCTTGCCCATCGGTTTCGCGGTGTTCTTCTTCAGTTATTCGACCTGGCTCGGCAGCAACTGCCTGTACCTTGAAGACCTCTACATCACCCCCGAACAACGCGGCGGCGGCGCGGGCAAAACCCTGCTGCGGCAACTGGCGAAAATCGCCTGCGCCAATGACTGTGGACGCTTCGAATGGAGCGTACTCGACTGGAACACCCCGGCCATCGAATTCTACAAATCCCTCGGCGCACAACCGCAGGAAGAATGGGTGCGCTATCGCATGGACGGCAAAGTGTTGCGCGAGTTCGCCGAGGGCCAGTGAACGATGATGGCCATTTAGTGTTTATTCGATTGTCGCCAAGGCTCTAGTCCGGCATTCTACGCGCGCATTTTTGCGCGCTCACGGACGACACCCGCAATGCCTCAGGCAAAAATTCTCCACGCCCGTGGAGCCTTCGCTGCGTCAGCGAGGACCGTGACCCACTCGACGATGCCTGGCAACAACTGCAAACCACTCCATACCCGAACAGTCGTGAGTATCGTCACGCACTGTTCGACCCCGTCGACAATCGCTGGCGCTTCGCCGCGACCGACGTCGACATCTACCAGCCACACCCGGAACCTCTGAAGCAAGGAGCTTTGAATTGAGTGGAAAACCCGCCGCCCGCGTCACCGACCCAACCGCCTGCCCACTGCCTGGCCATGGCACTAACCCGATTGTTTCCGGCTCGCCGAACGTCTTCTTCGACGGCCTCGCCGCCGCGCGCATGACTGATAAATCTGCGTGTGGCAGTCCGATCACCGGCGCTGTCTCCGGCACCGTTTTCATCAATGGCCTGAACGCCGCAACGCTCGACAGCACCGGAGGTCACGGCAATGTCGTGATCGGTGGTTCGGGGACGGTGATTATCGGCCAGAGCGGCGGAGGGGCGGCGTTTAGTGGGTTGCTGCCGATGCCGGTGCATTTTACGGACAAGATGCAGTTGGTCGATGAATTCTCAGGAGAACCTGTCGCTAATCATCCTTACACCATCAAACGTGGGAATGGCAGTGAAGAGCACGGTATAACGGACGCAGCAGGTTTCACACATGCTGTGAGCTCGCATCTTGCGGAAACTATCGAACTATTCGCGGAGTGATTGGAATTGGGAACGGATACCTCTACTGCGGATGGCGACAAGAAGAATCTTGGTTCACACACGCTAACCTGCCCAACAGACGAAGCAGTTAAACAGTTTAAATACATGCGGCGTGCTGCTGCGTTCTTCATCGGAGGAGCAGGTGATAAGGAAAGTTACTACGGTTTTGGGCCGAAGAATAACGTGGCTCGTGCACAAAAGTCCTTTGATAACTCAGTCATTCAAGCCAATTATGCCCCTGGCGTGAAGTCTTACCATCTTGGGTACAATCAAGTTATTGGTGAGGAAAATATTAAAACGAATGTGCTTCAAGAGCTTTGTAAAAGTGACGCTGTTTACATTGTTGGGCACAGTCTAGGAGGGTGGAACGGCGCCCACCTGTCGAACCATTTGAGTGGTTTGGGTTACTCCGTTAAGATGCTGATTACCCTCGATCCAGTTGGAAAGGGGGCACTGGTTGGCGGTATTTCTAATATCTATTCCGATACGCCGCAGCCTCGGGCGGGATTGTGGATAAATATTCTGGCTCAATCTTCAGATTCTAATATGTCTGACTGGATCGCTGGGATCGGCGAACAATGGCGCCTTGAAAGTGGGCCGAACGTGAACAGTATCATGGACGTTAATCATGAAGCTGCAGGCGTCATGTATACCACGGCATTGGCGGATGGGAAATCAGCTTTGAGTTATATGATAAATTCGGTAAATCAACATTTCAGGGGCGAAATGTGATGATATTCAGAATAGTCTTTTTGCTGCTTGTGATGGCGTCTGCAGGATGTACATTCAAACAAGCTAAGCCTCCTGCGAATCTTCAGTTCTCTAAGATTGAGCGTGTTGCGAATACAGGTCTGTATGAACTGCATTTTACTTCGGATGTCGATGTTTTGGGGCCGTATAAATCGTTGATTGGAGTGGGTCTGCTTTGTGCGTTAGAAGATGATCCTGACTTTAGTGAAGGTCATCAGATGAAGAAGTTTATGAGCGGTTCGGTTACTGATGATAAGTCTGGAACTCATCTTGATTTTGTGTCGCACGTCGTTTTCAGTGAATCGGTAGCCAATGGGAACAGTCAAAGAAATTTGTCTCCCGAAGAAATAAAAAATTTGTTGGTGAATAGAAAGTTTGTGGTTTGTAAGTTTTTTGCCAGTGCGACAATGATCGATACTTATTTTTCCAGTGCTATGTATGTACCAGTGGAAGAGATACTCAAGGCAGTGGATAAGCACTGAGCCACTAAACAAAAAAATAAAGGTCTGGAGTTCGCTTGGTCACGGGCAGGGCGTCATTGATAGATGCCATGCGCGTGTAAGCAAGGAATTGTCAGTTGCGTGCATTATTCGCTGGGTTTTAGTTGCTGTGTTATTTTCTTTTTGGAGTGGTAATGGCTAGGTTGCTATTGGTGGTTTTATTTGCCTTATGTTCCTCATGTATGCAGTTGAATGTGCCTTCACCAAGGATAGAATTCACTTCTGTCGAATACGATTCGGGGCATTACAATCTGCGCTTTAGATCTGATAGAGATCTGGTCAATTTGTACGATGCGCATGGGATAAGCGCTCAAGTCGGTACGTGGCTAATATGTTCGCTTGATGGTGATAACGATTTTTCAATTCTGCATCACATTCGTTACACTGCAAATGGTGTTGTTGATGAAGTTCGTACTGTTGAAGGTGATCGCCGTTATGAGTTTAACGTTAACCTTAGATTCAAGGAGGACGTAAGTCACGGCTCTAGCTCCTTGTCCATTAGAAAGGAAGTGTTGCTTTCAATGCTGAAGGCACAAGATTACATACCTTGTCGGACTACCACTACCGCTACCTTCTATAAAGCCTATTATTCAAAGATTATGTATATTCCAACCTCTCGAATTATGAAAGAGGTGCAGCATCAAATTACAGCGCCGGAATATGTAATTTTGCCGCCTGGACTGCGCCCATTGTCATGGCTGACTTTTGAACAGATATGCATTACAGATAAGCGTTACCACGGCGGAGACATTATTGTTCATGGTGGAGTGTGCAGCAGTATGCCCTACAGCAGCATATTGAGTTCTTTTGCACCCCGGAATGGAAAATTCCGCATTTTTGATACCCGCACCCAGCAGCCCAAGGCGGACGTCAGGTACATGATCAAACGCCCGGATGGTCGCGAAGAGGAAGGTCTGAGTGACGCTCGGGGCGATACTCATGTGTTTGGCTCGAATCGCCCTGAAAATTTTAAGCTGTTTTTGTTTGAGGATGGCTTGAGGGCGTCGGCGATACAGTAGTTCCCATAATGTGGGATGTGAAATTACATATTGAGATTTTGCTGCTGAGAGGTCTATAGTCCGTCGCACTCACTGCCAAAAACAAAACAGGTGAAGCGATGCTGGCGCAATTGATCGCGCTCGATTGGGGGACGACCTCATTACGTGCTTACAAACTCGCGGCGGGCGGTGTGGTGCTGGAACAGCGCTCGCTGTCGTCCGGGATCATGCAACTGCCGAAGACCCCGCGAGTCATCAACGGTCGCGAATGTGCCGACGGTTTTGAACTGGCTTTCGATGAGGCCTGTGGCGACTGGCTCGAGGCGCAGCCGGATCTGCCGGTGATCGCCTGCGGCATGGTCGGCAGCGCGCAAGGCTGGCGCGAAGCTGCCTACTGCGACACGCCGGCGAACGTCGCCAATCTCGGAAACTCCCTACAAACAGTTGTCACTCTTCGCGGTACGCGAGTGCATATCGTGCCGGGCGTGATTCAGCGTTCGCGTCTGCCGAACGTGATGCGCGGCGAAGAGACCCAAGTGCTGGGCGTTCTGCAGAATCTACCTGTCGAGGCGGGCGGTGATCTGTTGATCGGCCTGCCGGGCAGCCACTCGAAATGGGTGGAGGTGGTCGATGGCTGCATCACCCATTTCGACACCTTCATGACCGGCGAAGTGTTCGCCGTGCTCAGCGAACACAGCATTCTCGGCCGCACCCAACAGCAAGGTGCCGCTTTCGATGGTCAGGCATTTGACCGCGGCGTGCAGGTTGCGCTGTCGGCGGACGGTGAACTCGGTGTGCTCTCTACATTGTTCAGTGCCCGTACCCTGGGCCTGACCGGCGAACTCAGCCCGACGGCGCAAGCGGATTACTTGTCCGGCCTGATGATTGGTCATGAGTTGGCGGCACTTGCCACCGCTCAGCGCCGTCGCCGTGACAATCCGAATCTTCCCTCGATCATCCTCATTGGCAATGCGCAATTGTGCACACGTTATAGCCGTGCCCTTGACGCCTGTGGCTTCGCCAACGTGACGCTGGCCGAGCAGGCCACCGAGCGTGGCTTGTGGCAACTGGCACTGGCTGCCGGACTGATCGATTCCTCATCCCGTTAACCCCGACTGGAGGCCTGACATGCTCAAGCAAGCATTGGCGCAAAACGGTCTGATCGCGATTCTGCGTGGCCTGCATCCGCAGGAAGCTGCCGCTGTGGGAGAAGTCCTGTATGCGGCCGGATTTCGCGTCATCGAAGTACCGCTCAATTCCCCTTCGCCGTACGAAAGTATCGCCATCCTGCGTAAGGCCTTGCCCGCCGATTGCCTGATCGGTGCCGGTACGGTGTTGACCCCGGAACAGGTCGAATTGGTGAAGGAGGCCGGCGGCCAGGTCATCGTCATGCCGCACAGCGATGCCAAGGTATTGCGCGCAGCGAAAGCGGCGGGGCTGTACCTGTCGCCGGGCGTTGCCACGCCGACCGAAGCCTTCGCGGCGCTGGAGGAGGGCGCGGACATTCTCAAGTTGTTCCCGGCCGAGCAGATGGGCCCGGCGGTCGTCAAAGCCTGGCTGGCGGTATTGCCGGCCGGGACGATTCTGGCGCCGGTCGGTGGCATCACCCCGGACAACATGCAGGTGTTCATCGACGCTGGCGTCAAGGGTTTCGGTCTCGGCTCGGGGCTATTCAAATCGGGGATGAGCGTTGAGCAAGTAGCGGCGAATGCCAAGGCCTATGTGGCTGCCTGGAAAGCCCTTCGCTAAGACTTTTTGGCGCTGCGAGCGCTACATCTATAAGAGAGACAACAAGATGAAAATCACCAAACTCACAACCTTCATCGTTCCGCCGCGCTGGTGCTTCCTCAAGATCGAAACCGACGAGGGCGTGACCGGTTGGGGCGAGCCTGTGGTTGAAGGTCGCGCGCACACGGTGGCGGCGGCTGTTGAGGAATTGTCCGACTACCTGATCGGCAAAGACCCACGCAACATCGAGGACATCTGGACGGTGTTGTATCGCGGCGGCTTCTACCGTGGCGGCGCGATCCACATGAGTGCGCTGGCCGGTATCGATCAGGCGCTGTGGGACATCAAGGGTAAGGCGCTTGGTGTGTCGGTCAGCGATCTGCTCGGTGGTCAGGTGCGCGACAAGATCCGCGTGTATTCGTGGATCGGCGGCGACCGGCCAGCCGACACCGCGCGTGCGGCGAAAGAGGCCGTGAGCCGTGGTTTTACCGCAGTAAAAATGAACGGCACGGAAGAGCTGCAGTTTCTCGACTCCTTTGAAAAAGTCGACCTCGCCCTGGCCAACGTCGCCGCCGTGCGTGATGCGGTCGGGCCGAATGTCGGCATCGGCGTCGATTTCCATGGTCGCGTGCACAAACCGATGGCCAAGGTGCTGATGAAGGAACTCGACCCCTACAAACTGATGTTTATCGAAGAGCCGGTGCTCAGCGAGAACTACGAAGCGTTGAAAGAACTGGCTCCGCTGACCAGCACGCCGATTGCCCTCGGCGAGCGGTTGTTCTCGCGTTGGGACTTTAAACGCGTGTTGAGCGAAGGCTACGTCGACATCATCCAGCCGGATGCCTCCCACGCCGGCGGTATTACCGAAACCCGCAAGATCGCCAACATGGCCGAAGCCTATGACGTGGCGCTGGCGTTGCATTGCCCGCTGGGACCGATTGCTCTGGCGGCGTGTCTGCAACTGGATGCGGTTTGCTACAACGCGTTTATTCAGGAGCAGAGCCTGGGCATTCATTACAACGAGAGCAATGACTTGCTCGACTACGTGAAGGATCCGCGGGTGTTCCATTACGAAAAAGGCTTCGTGAAGATTCCGAACGGCCCGGGGTTGGGTATCGAGATCAACGAGGAATATGTGATCGAACGCGCGGCCGTCGGCCACCGCTGGCGCAACCCGATCTGGCGCCATGCCGATGGCAGTTTTGCCGAGTGGTGAGTCCCGCCTGACACACCACTAATCCCTGTGGGAGCTGGCTTGCCAGCGATGACGGCGGCACGTCCAACACTGATGTGACAGATGTACCGCTATCGCTGGCAAGCCAGCTCCCACAATTGATCTCCATGGATGGGAGATTTGCGTCAGGACCTCAAATAAACATAAGAAGAGGCATCTCTCATGCAACCGCAAACCCTCACCGGGCAGGCGTCTTTAGTCGCGCCCAGCCGAAAGCGTTTTTTCATCATGGTGTTGCTGTTTATCACCGTGGTCATCAACTACCTCGACCGCAGCAACCTGTCGATTGCCGCGCCGGCCCTGACCAGCGAGCTGGGCATCGACCCGATTCACGTTGGCCTGATCTTCTCCGCATTCGGCTGGACCTACGCTGCCATGCAAATCCCCGGTGGCTGGCTGGTGGATCGCGTGCCGCCACGCATTCTTTATAGCGTCGCACTGCTGTTGTGGTCGATCGCCACCGTGATGCTTGGTTTCGCCGCCAGTTTCATTGCGCTGTTCGTCCTGCGCATGGCAGTCGGCGCGCTGGAAGCACCGGCCTATCCAATCAACAGTCGCGTGGTTACCACCTGGTTTCCGGAGCGTGAACGCGCCACGGCGATTGGTTTTTACACTTCCGGGCAATTTGTCGGGCTGGCCTTCCTCACGCCGGTTCTCGCGTGGCTGCAACACGAATTCGGCTGGCACATGGTGTTCGTCGCGACAGGTGCGGTGGGCATTATCTGGGCGGCGATCTGGTACGCGGTGTATCGCGAGCCACGGGATTTCAAAGGGGCCAACGATGCAGAAATCGAGCTGATCCGCGAGGGCGGCGGGCTGGTGGATATCCAGGCCGATAGCGCCAAGGTCAAAGCCAAATTCAGCTGGACCGATCTCGGCATCGTTCTCACCAAACGCAAGTTGTGGGGCATCTACCTCGGCCAGTTCTGCCTGAACTCGACGTTGTGGTTTTTCCTGACGTGGTTCCCGACCTACCTGGTGAAATATCGCGGCATGGACTTCATCAAGTCTGGCTTGCTGGCCTCGTTGCCGTTTCTCGCCGCGTTCGTAGGCGTGTTGTGCTCGGGGTTCTTTTCCGACTTCTTGATTCGTCGCGGTTACACCATCGGGTTTGCGCGCAAGTTGCCGATCATTGGCGGGCTGCTGATTTCCACTTCGATCATCGGCGCCAACTTTGTTGAGTCGACGCCGCTGGTGATTGCCTTTCTGGCGCTGGCGTTTTTTGGCAATGGCCTGGCATCGATCACCTGGTCGCTGGTGTCGACACTGGCGCCGGCACGCCTGCTCGGCTTGACCGGTGGGGTGTTCAACTTCATCGGCAACCTGTCGGCGATTGCCACGCCAATCGTGATCGGGTTCCTCGCCAGCGGTGATTCGTTCGCCCCGGCGATCACCTATATCGCGGTTCTGGCGTTGATCGGTGCTTTGTCCTACGTGCTGCTGGTGGGCAAGGTTGAACGTATCGAGTTGTAGTGCTTAGCGTCGGGCGACCATAATGCCGCCCGTTCCCTCGCTCAACGGTAAAGGCTGGATATGCAGGAAGACGCTCCGGAAAAAACCAAGGACGCCGCACCCACTGGCACCCAGACGCTGCTTCGCGGACTGGGCGTGGTGCAAGCCGTGGCCAGTGGCGCGCGTGATCTCAAGGAGATTGCCCGGCTGATCGGCACCACGCGCAGCACCACCCACCGTCTGGCCAGTTGTCTGGTCGACGAGCGCTATCTGCGCGTGGTGCCGCAAGTCGGTTATCTGTTGGGGCCGAAGCTGATCGAACTGGGTTTCCAGGCGCGCGAAGAATTACCGCTGGTGAGCCTTGCCGGGCCCTATCTGGATGAGTTGTCGGCACTGACCGGTGACACCGTTCACCTGGGGATTCGTGAAGGCGATGAAGTGCTGTATCTGCTGAAGAACCCGGGGCGCAACGGCCCGGAAATGCGTTCGCGGGTCGGCCATCGTATGCCGCTGGCACGCACGGGGATCGGCAAGGCCTTGATGCTCGATGACTCGCCACAGGATTGGCAGCGCCTTTACGACATCAGCCTTCCGGCGGGTGGGAAAAGTCAGTTCTGGCCGCAGCATCCCCAACAGTCGTGGGAACAGCTTGAACAACGCATGACCGAATACGTGGCCGGTGGCTACGCGTTCGATCTGGAAGACAACGAACCGTCGATCCGCTGCGTGGCGGCGCCGATTCGTGATGCGAGCAAGGGCATTGTGGCGGCGATCAGCATCGCCAGCACCGTGCCCTATATGCCGCTGGAGAAAATGGCCGAGCTGATTCCCCTGATCAAAGGGGTCACAGCCCGGCTATCGGCGGAGCTGGGTTTAAAGGTGTGATTAAACCTTGAGCGTTGCCATGTCGATCACGAAACGGTACTTCACGTCGCCGGCGATCATGCGGGCGTAAGCCTCGTTGATCTGGCGGATGTCGAGCATTTCGATGTCGCAGGTGATGTTGTGCTCGGCGCAGAAATCCAGCACTTCCTGGGTTTCGGCAATGCCACCGATCAACGAGCCGGCGAGTACGCGACGGCTCATCACCAGTTTGCCGGCGTGTACCGGTGGATCAACCGGTTCGATCAGGCCGACCAGAATGTGCACGCCATCAAAGCGCAGGGTGTCGAGGTACGGGTTGAGGTCGTGCTGCACCGGAATGGTGTCCAGCAGGAAGTCGAAGTAACCCGCGGCAGCCTTCATCTGCTCGGCATCGGTGGACACGATCACATGATCGGCGCCCTGACGACGACCTTCTTCAGCCTTGCTCGCCGAACGGGTGAACAGGGTGACTTCGGCGCCCATCGCCTTGGCGAACTTGATGCCCATGTGGCCGAGACCACCCATGCCGAGAATCCCGACCTTGTCGCCAGCCTTGACGCCGTAATGCTTGAGCGGCGAGTAAGTGGTGATGCCGGCGCAGAGAATTGGCGCAGCGCTGGCCAGAGCCAGTTTTTCCGGGATGCGCACGACGAAGTGCTCGCTGACGACGATGCTGTCGGAGTAGCCGCCCATGGTGTTGCTACCATCGACACGGTCCGGGGTGGCGTACGTCATGGTCGGGCCTTCGAGGCAATACTGCTCGAGGTTCGACTGGCAGGCTTCGCAACTGCGGCAGGAGTCGACCATGCAGCCGACGCCGACCAGATCGCCTACTTTGTGTTGGGTGACATTCGCACCAATTGCGGTGACTTTTCCGACGATCTCGTGGCCGGGCATCAACGGGTAAACAGCGATGCCCCATTCGTTGCGTGCCTGGTGGATGTCGGAGTGGCACACGCCGCAGTACAGAATTTCGATGGCGACGTCGTCGGCGCGAGGGCTGCGGCGTTCGAATTTCATCGGGGCGAGGGGCGTGGTGGCCGATTGGGCGGCATAGCCGATAGCGGTATACATGTGAAACCTCGCAAAGCAGTGACAAGTGAGGCGGCGCATTTTGGGCGCCGCGCGACTGTCCGGCCATGGCGATTCCTCCGGGTCTCATGCCTAATCCTCCGGCAAGCGGGTTTGTTCAGTCGCATTGGCAAAAGGATCTGCGATGATGCTTTCATGCCTTTTTCCGTTACTTTTTTCTGAAGAACCTCGATGCAATTAACTCGTCACCTTGATGCCAACGCCACGCTGGTTTCGCTGATTGAACCGCTGGCACTGCGCGACGGTTATTCCCCGACCGGGCTGCCGGGCGTGCAGGTGCTGCGCGCCAGTTGCGATGTTGCCCGTGGCCCGCACATCTATGAACCGAGCCTGATGATCATCGCCCAGGGCAGCAAACTGGCGTTTCTCGGGCCGCGCACCATGGAATATGGCGCCGGACATTATCTGATTCAGGCGCTGCCGGTGCCTTTCGAGTGTGAAACCTTTGCCTTGCCGGATGCGCCGCTGCTGGGTGTGTCGGTGGCGATCGACCGTGTTTTGCTCGGCGAGCTGGTGCTGGCCATGGGGCTGGCGCCGGGGCGGCATATTCCCGCGCAGACGCCGGAGTCGATGACGTCGGTGGTGCTCGACGATGACATGCGCGGCTGTGTCGAACGGTTGCTCAGTTGTCTGCACGATCCGCTGGAGTGTCAGATTCTGGGCCCGGCGCGAATTCGCGAGTTGCTGTTCGTCGCCTTGCGCGGACCGCAGGCCGATGTGTTGCGTGCGCTGGTTGAGCAGCAGGGGCAGTTCGCCCGGGTGGCGGCGTCGATCAGTCATTTGCACGCGCATTACACTGAGCCGTTGAACGTCGAAACGTTGGCCAGTTGCGCGAACATGAGCGTGTCGACCTTTCATGAGCATTTCAAACGCAGCACGTTGTTGTCGCCGGTGCAGTATTTGAAACGTTTACGGTTGTTGAAAGCGCAGACGCTGTTGGTGGCTGAGGGATTGGGTGTGGCGCAGGTGGCGCATCGGGTCGGGTATCAGAGTACTTCGCAGTTCAGTCGTGAATATAAGCGCTACTTTGAGCGCAGCCCGGGTGATGAGCGCGCTGCCTGAGGATTTACACAATCCCTGTGGGAGCTGGCTTGCCAGCGATGAGGCCGGCACATTCAACATAGATGTCGCCTGATCCACCGCCATCGCTGGCAAGCCAGCTCCCACAGGGTTTGATGTGATGCACTGAATTGCGGCAACAAAAAGGCCCCCATTTCGGGAGCCTTGTTTTTCAGCGGTTCGGCTTACATGTTCGGGTAAGTCGGGCCGCCAGCGCCTTCCGGCGTCACCCAGGTGATGTTCTGCGAAGGGTCCTTGATGTCACAGGTCTTGCAGTGCACGCAGTTCTGGGCGTTGATCTGGAAGCGTTTCTCGCCGTCTTCCTTGGTGATCACCTCGTACACGCCGGCCGGGCAGTAGCGCTGCGCCGGCTCGTCGTACAGCGGCAGGTTTTTGCTGATCGGAATGCTCGGGTCGGTCAGCTTCAAGTGGCAAGGCTGTTCTTCTTCATGGTTGGTACCGGAGATGAACACCGAGCTGAGTTTGTCGAAGCTGAGTTTGCCGTCGGGTTTCGGGTAGTCGATCTTCTTGCAGTCGGCCGCAAGCTTGAGGCAGGCGTAATCCGGCTTGGTGTCGTGCAGGGTGAACGGCAGTTTGCCGGCGAAGATGTTCTGATCCAGCCAGTTGAAACCGCCGCCGACGATGGCGCCGAACTTGTGGATCGCCGGGCCGAAGTTACGGCTGGCGAACAGTTCGTCGTAAAGCCAGCTCTTCTTGAAGGCGTCGACGTAAGTGGTCAGCTCTTCAGTGCCGTACTTTTCAGCGAACAGCGCGTCAGCCACCGATTCGGCGGCGAGCATGCCGGATTTCATCGCGGTGTGGCTGCCTTTGATCTTGGCAAAGTTCAGGGTGCCGAGGTCGCAACCGATCAGCGCGCCGCCCTTGAAAACCATCTTCGGCAGCGAGTTCAGGCCACCTTTGCTGATTGCGCGGGCGCCGTAGCTGATGCGCTTGCCGCCTTCCAGATACTGAGCCAGCACCGGGTGATGTTTCAGGCGCTGGAACTCGTCGAACGGCGACAGGTAGGTGTTGCTGTACGACAGATCAACGATCAGACCGACCACTACCTGATTGTTTTCCAGGTGGTAGAGGAAAGAGCCGCCGGTGTTCTCGGTGCCCATGATGTCCAGCGGCCAACCGGCGGTGTGTACCACCAGGCCTGGCTGGTGTTTGGCCGGATCGATTTCCCAGATTTCTTTCAGGCCGATGCCGTAGTGCTGGGCGTCGGCATCGCTGTCGAGGTTGTAGCGCTTGATCAGTTGCTTGCCGATGTGGCCACGGCAACCTTCGGCGAACAGCGTGTATTTGCCACGCAGTTCCATGCCCGGGGTGTACAGGCCTTCTTTCGGATTGCCTTCGCGATCGACACCGAGGTCGCCAGTGATGATCCCGCGAACCACGCCTTGCTCGTCGATCAGCGCTTCCTGAGCAGCGAAGCCCGGGTAGATTTCTACGCCCAGGTTCTCGGCCTGCTGGGCGAGCCAGCGGCACAGGTTGCCCAGGGAGATAATGTAGTTGCCTTCGTTGTGCATGGTCTTGGGCACAAAGAAGTCTGGAATTTTCTGCGCGCTTTCGGCGTTTTTCAGCACGAAGATGTCATCGCGAGTAACCGGCGTGTTCAGCGGGGCGCCAAGTTCTTTCCAGTCCGGGAACAGTTCGTTCAGTGCGCGGGGTTCGAATACGGCACCGGAAAGGATGTGTGCGCCGACTTCGGAGCCTTTTTCGACCACGCAGACGCTGATTTCCTTACCGGCTTCGGCGGCCTTCTGCTTCAAGCGGCAGGCGGCGGACAGGCCAGCGGGGCCGGCACCGACGATGACCACGTCGAATTCCATGTATTCGCGTTCCACAGGCTATCTCCTACTCAAGGCTCAACAGTTTTTTTTCTAATATGGAGGTTTGATGTCGCTTCCGCTACGCCTTTACGTTAACGTCAAGGGGATAAAGGAGAAGCCACCTTTCTCTCTAGGGGGCGCATTATATCTACACCACTCCTAGCGTCCAATACAAACGTTTGTTTGAATCGGCTCCAGCCCAGATAAATCAAAGAAGCGCGGCTTATGAATGGTCATTTTGCTGTATTGACCGGAATAGGCGTTCCGGTCAAGATACGGGCGGTTTTGCGCTCGCCGTAGGCAGACTGGCGGTTTCAAGAGCACCTCTAAAGACAGGGCGTAGGCAGTACAAGGTGATGCGCAGCGCAGGTCCGGCGCGCAGTTTACACACCGTGAAGAGGCATGACTTGTCGGTCACCACTGACGAACGGTCACAGCACTTCGCAGCGTGGAATCATCTCGTACACAGGCCGGCGTTTTTAGAGGTGCCCTTGTAGCCCGATGAGCATCAACCGCCAGGTTCGCCTAGGCGACTTTCTTTTCACCGGAGAGTAACGAGGAATCCATGAAGGTTCTTGTAGCTGTCAAACGCGTTGTGGATTACAACGTCAAGGTCCGCGTCAAGGCGGACAATTCCGGCGTAGACCTCGCCAACGTCAAGATGTCGATGAACCCGTTCTGCGAAATCGCAGTGGAAGAAGCCGTACGCCTGAAAGAGAAAGGTGTTGCGACTGAAATCGTCGTCGTCTCCATCGGCCCGACCACCGCTCAGGAGCAGCTGCGTACCGCACTGGCTCTGGGTGCCGACCGTGCCATCCTCGTCGAATCCGCTGAAGATCTGACCTCGCTCGCCGTGGCCAAGCTGCTCAAGGCTGTGGTCGACAAGGAACAGCCTCAGTTGGTGATCCTTGGCAAACAGGCCATCGACAGCGACAACAACCAGACCGGCCAGATGCTCGCTGCATTGAGCGGCTACGGTCAGGGCACGTTCGCCTCGAAAGTCGAAGTCTCCGGCGACAGCGTTGCCGTGACCCGCGAAATCGACGGCGGCGCGCAGACTGTTTCGCTGAAACTGCCGGCGATCGTCACCACCGACCTGCGTTTGAACGAGCCGCGCTACGCGTCCCTGCCAAACATCATGAAAGCCAAGAAGAAGCCTCTCGAAGTGCTGACTCCGGACGCTTTGGGCGTTTCCACCGCCTCCACCAACAAGACCCTGAAAGTCGAAGCGCCGGCTGCACGCAGCGCAGGCATCAAGGTCAAGTCGGTGGCTGAACTGGTCGAGAAACTGAAAAACGAAGCGAAGGTAATCTGACCATGACTATCTTGGTAATCGCTGAACACGACAATAAAGTGCTGGCTCCGGCCACGCTGAACACCGTGGCTGCTGCTGCCAAAATTGGCGGCGACATCCACGTGCTGGTTGCAGGTCAGGGCGCTGGCGCCGTGGCTGAAGCCGCTGCGAAAATCGCTGGCGTGAGCAAAGTCCTGAACGCTGACAACGCGGCTTACGCGCATCAGCTGCCGGAAAACGTTGCTCCTCTGGTTGCAGAACTCGGCGCTGGCTACAGCCACATTCTGGCTGCCGCCACTTCCAACGGCAAAAACATCCTGCCGCGCGTTGCTGCACAGCTGGACGTTGACCAGATCTCCGAGATCATCTCGGTAGAAAGCGCTGACACCTTCAAGCGTCCGATCTACGCCGGTAACGCCATCGCTACCGTGCAATCGACTGCTGCGATCAAAGTGATCACCGTGCGTGCCACCGGTTTCGATCCGGTTGCTGCTGAAGGTGGTTCGGCTGCTGTTGAAGCTGTTGGCGCTGCTCACGATGCGGGCACTTCCAGCTTCGTCGGCGAAGAGCTGGCCAAGTCCGATCGTCCTGAGTTGACCGCTGCCAAGATCGTCGTTTCCGGCGGCCGCGGCATGCAGAACGGCGACAACTTCAAACACCTGTACGCCTTGGCCGACAAGCTGGGCGCTGCTGTAGGTGCTTCGCGCGCCGCAGTCGATGCAGGTTTCGTACCGAACGACATGCAGGTCGGTCAGACCGGCAAAATCGTTGCGCCACAGCTGTACATCGCCGTCGGTATCTCCGGCGCGATCCAGCATCTGGCCGGCATGAAAGACTCCAAAGTGATCGTTGCGATCAACAAGGACGAAGAAGCGCCGATCTTCCAGGTAGCTGATTACGGTCTGGTAGCGGACCTGTTTGAAGCAATCCCTGAGCTGGAGAAGCTGGTCTAATCCAGCGGCTTCACTTATAAAGAGCCCGACCTTTTGGTCGGGCTTTTTTTTGTCTCGGGTTTGAGTGGGAGCGTTTCGCCATGGATCTGCGCTGCGGATTGTTGTTGGGATTGGCCCTGTTGCCAGGATTGGCCGCGGCTGCGGGCAAGTGCGAGCGCCTGATCGTTACCGGCAGCCCGGATGCTCCGCCGTATCTGTGGCAGGATCCGCAAAACCCCAAGCAATTGATCGGTGCCAGCGCAGACCTGTTGCAGCAAGTGGCCAAGGACTTGGGCATCAAGGTCGAGTTGCTCTACGCCGGCAAGCGCTCGCAGGCCCTCGATGAGGTGCGCAGTGGGCGCATGGACATGCTGGCCGACGCGCCGCTGACGCTCAATGAGCTGGAGAATCTCGACTACATCCATCCGCCACTGCTGGAAAACGACTACCTGGTGTGGACGCGCAAAGGCTCGACGCTGACCTACAGCGAAGCCGGTGACCTGCACGGTCATACCGGTGGCGTGTCGGAAAAGTCTCGGATGACCCAGGCATTTGGCACTTTCGCCGATCAGCAATTGACCCTTGTCCGGACAGAAAACCTCACCCAGGCCTTTCAGAAACTTCTGCTGGGCGAAGTGGAATATGTACTCGCCGGACGCTACTCGGGCATGGCCGCCGCGCAGGCGTTGGGCATGGCCAATGACCTCTTGGCGTTCGAGCAACCCATCGACAGACCGGGTCTGTTCCTCGCGGTTTCCCATAACTCGGCGTGCAACGATCCGTGGTTGCGCGGACAGCTGGCCAAAAAGATGACAGAATTGCCCGCGTCCGGACTGACGGAAGCCGCGCTGCAACGCAATATCGAGCGCTGGAAGGCGCAGCAGCAACAGCCGCAACAACCTGTCAGTGCCCCAAAACAGTAGGGATTCTTAGTGAGTATTCGACCTCTTTTCGCGGCGGTGGCCGTTCTGGCCATGGCCGGTTGCGCGACCGATCCGGCACCCATTGAACAAATGCGTTTGACCGAGCAGGCCATCGCCCAAGCCAAGGCCGTCGGTGCCACTGGCGATGACGTGCCGGAAATGAAACTGGCCGAAACCAAGTACAACCGGGCCAAAGGCAATATGGCAGACGAATCCTTTCGGAACGCGCGCATGCGTTCCGAACAGGCCGAACTCGACGCACGTCTGGCAGAAGCCAAAGTACTGACCCAGAAAAGCGAAGAACAGTTGAATGTGCTGAACACCCGCATCGTCCGTCTGCGCAAGCAACTGGGAGATGCCCAATGAGCCTCAAATCCAAGGTCCTCGGTGGTCTGATCCTCGCCGGTTGCGCGAGCCTGTTCGGCTGCGCCGGTCAGCACAGTGAGTCCGCGTTGCAAGACGCCGGCGCCGACTTCCAGAAGGTCAAGGAAGATTCCAACGTGCTGCGCATTGCGCCGAAAGACGTGATCCGCGCCGGTGAATCCCTGGCTCGTGCCGATCGCCTGTCTACTTACTGGGGCAGCGGTTCGGACGTGGTGCACTACGCCTACCTGAGCCAGCGTTACAGCGCGATTGCCCGCGAACACACCAATCAAGTGCTCAACGAAGAGCGTGCAGCCAAGCTCGAACTGGATCGTCAGCGCCTGCAACTGGCCCTGCGTGAATCGAAACTGCTGAGCGTGCAGCAGCAGGGCAAGTGGCTCGAAGAGCAGATTGTTGCGCTGGCCACCACGCAGACTGATCGTGGTCTGGTGATGACTTTGGGTGACGTGTTGTTCGACACCGGTGAAGCGGAGCTGAAAAACTCGGCCAACCGCGTGGTCCTGAAGATTGTGCAGTTCCTGCAGCTGAATCCGAAACGCGTGGTGCGTATCGAGGGCTACACCGACAGCACCGGCGGCAAACAGGAAAACCTCAAACTGTCCCGCGACCGCGCGCAGTCGGTGGCCGATGTGCTGATGGACCTGGGCATCGACGACAAACGTATTCAGGTCGAAGGTTACGGCGACGAATACCCGGTGGACGTCAACGCTTCCGAGCGTGGGCGAGCACAGAACCGTCGTGTGGAAATTGTGTTCTCCGACGAAAAAGGCCAGCTCGGCGCCGCCCGTTGAGGGTTGCGTCTCTGGAAAGCCCGGACTGTCATGCAGTGCCGGGCTTTTTTACACCTGTCGAATTGCTCGCAAATCAGTACAGTTGTGGCAGACAACCCACTGTATGGTCGTCTATGGTGACAACTGTCCCAGTACACTTCTAAACTGTTCCGGTATTGTTTCACACAAGAATAAAATGCCCGTGAAATCGAGTGCTGCGTCATGACCAATCTCTTGCTTTACCAACGTATAGCTCAGCAACTGGCCGAAGACATCCGCCGTGGTGTCTATCAACCGGGGGAGCGCGTGCCCTCGGTACGCAAGATGAGTTCGCAGCTCAACGTCAGCCATGCGACGGTGTTGCAGGCTTACGCCAATCTCGAAGACCAAGGCCTGATTCGCGCACGGCCGCAGTCCGGTTATTACGTGCACCAGACGCCCGCGCTGACGGCACCGACGCCGGACATCGCCCGGGTCGAACGGCCAGGGCTGGTCACGCGCAGCAGCATCATTCAGCAGGTTCTGGTCGAGTCGCGCCGCGAAGGCGTATTTCCGTTGGGCGCCGCAGTGCCGAGCGTGGACTATTTGCCGGTGCGGGCACTGCACCAGCAACTGGCCAAAGTCACTCGCTTCCACAGCCCGCGAGCGTTCAGCTACATGTTCAGCCCCGGCTTCGAACCGCTGCGCCGGCAAGTGGCGATCCGCATGCGCGATGCGGGTGTGGTGGTCGACCCGTCCGAAGTGGTGATCACCCACGGGTGTGTCGATGCGTTGCAGATGTCGCTGCGGGTGCTCACCCGTCCGGGCGATCTGATCGCCGCCGAGTCGCCGACCTATTACGGGCTGCTGCAACTGGCCGACCTGCTGGGCCTGAAAGTCATCGAGATCCCCAGCGATCCCGCCACTGGCATGAGCCTCGAAGCGCTGCAGCTGGCCGCCAACCAGTGGTCGATCAAGGCGTTGGTGTTGACCACGCGCCTGAGCAATCCTTTGGGTGGCACCATGCCGGAAGAGCGGCAGAAACAACTGCTGCGCCTGGCCTCGGATTTCGATATCCAGATCGTCGAAGACGACATCTATGGCGAGTTGATGTTTGAACAAGGCCGCACCAAGGCCCTCAAGGCGTATGACCGACTTGACCGAGTGATCTACTGCTCGAGCTTCTCCAAGACCTTGTCGCCTGGTGTGCGGATCGGCTGGATGATTGCCGGTAAGTACCAGCAGGAAATCCAGCGTTTGCAGACCTTCAGCACCCATTCGGCGTGCAGCGTGACGCAAATGGCGATTGCCGCCTACCTGGAAAACGGCGGTTATGACCGGCATTTACGGTACATCCGCCAGGAATACCGGAAAAACCTCAGCGCCTTCCAGTTGGCGGTGCAGCAGCACTTCCCCGAAGGCACGCAAATGACCCGGCCCACGGGCGGTTTTATCCTCTGGGTGAGTCTGCCGGGGCGGGTCAATACTCAGGAGTTGCACGTGCGCGCGTTGCAGCAGGGCATCAGTATTGCCCCCGGGCTGATCTTCAGTAATACCGAGCAATTCAACCACTGTATCCGCCTGAACTGCGGCATTCCGTGGAACCGCGAGGCGGAGCGGGCGTTGATGACCCTTGGAATGCTCGCAACCCAACTGTGTCAGGAAACGGCGGTCGGTTTCTGAACGAACGTACGGACATGCTTGTCTTGTGACGCTCAACAAGCGAGCATATGGCCCTCTGCCGTTAGTGTCGTTGGGTTCATGAAAGCGATTTTTTCTGCCGCCGGGATTGTCCTTTGCTTGCTGATGATCAGTCATTCGCCGGATGTCATGGCGGCTGCGGTTCAGGAAAAACCGGCCGCGGCGGCGACCCAGAAGAAACCGCTGGCGAGCAAAAAAAATACTCCGGCCAATGCGCAGAAGAAGAAAGCTGCGCCGGTGAAGAAGCGTGCGCCAGTGGCATCCAAGTCGAAATCTGCCCGCGAAGTGGCGAAAACCAGACTGCCCTCAGCCAGACTCGACTTGAGCTTGCCCAAGGACATGGTTGAAGAATTGAAACCGCCCGGCACGGTCATTCTGCCCAAGCGCGAACCGATCCTGCCGCAGATGTTTGGCGAGAAGAACAGCGGATTCCAGCTTAATGGCCGTTTGCTCAGCAACGAAATGCAGTTGCAACTGCGCAATGAAGACCGCCATGAAGTCGAAGGCGCAGCCCTGGATTTCGAATTCAAACAGTAAATCCAATGCATCTGTGACCCGCGAACCAGACGCTTTGTCGGAGACTGGTCAGTCACATTCACTTATCCGTAAAAACCCCGGTGCAGGGAATTTTAAACAGCCGTTTTAGCGGTTACCCTGTTCCGTGTCCCTTTCACACATCGCCCGTCGCGAGGATTTGTTCGTCATGAAATGCCGTGAAGGCTGTGGCGCCTGCTGCATTGCCCCTTCCATCAGCTCGGCGATTCCCGGCATGCCTGATGGCAAACCTGCCGGCGAACGTTGCGTGCAACTCTCGGTCGAAAACCTGTGCAGCATTTTCGGCCGCCCGGAGCGCCCGGCTGTCTGTTCGGGCTTTGCCGCTGATATCGAAGTCTGTGGCGATAGCCAGGAAGAGGCGATCAAGTTGATCGGCTGGTGGGAGCAAATGACGGCGGCCTGATGTGTCAAACGAACGGAACTTCAACAATAAGGAATAAGACTATGGGTTCGCTGCATCGTATCGCTGTGTTGTGTGGTTTGACCGCCGTACTGGCCACGCCGCTGGCGCAGGCTGAAGACTGGAAAGTCGCCAAGAACGAGGACGGCATCAAGGTTTCCCTGAGTGAAGTGCCAGGCTCGGACTACAAGTCCTATCAGGGCGTAGCCTTGATGAAGACCACTGTCGCCAAGTTGCGCGCACTTCAGGACGATGTGACGGGCGCTTGTGCTTGGATTTACGAATGCAAAACCCAGAAGCTGCTCAAGCACGAAGGCGATCAGAGTTGGACTTACACCCAGTTCAATACGCCGTGGCCCGTGACTCCGCGTGATTCGGCAACACATGTCACCACCGTCGAAGGCGCCGATGGCAGCCTGACCCGCACGCTTGAAGGTGTGCCGAAATACGTTCCGGAAGAAAAAGGCTTTGTCCGCGTGGCCCAGGTCAAGGGCTTCTGGAAGTTCGTGCCCAAGGGCGATCAGGTTGAAGTGACCTATCAAGTGCACACCGAGCCAGGTGGCAGCGTCCCGGCGATGGTTGCTAACAAGTTTGTCGTCGATGCTCCTTTCAATACCCTTAAAGCCCTGAAAGAGCGCGCCGAGAAGTAATCCTCATGCCTGAAGCCAAACGCCCCGATTGATTCGGGGCGTTTTGTCTTGCGGTTTATATTGTGTTTCCAGATATGCGTTGAACGAAATTTTCACAACGCGTTCAAGACAATCCGCCCGCGCTATTTCCAAGCGTTCCCGTGGCCGATGCATCAAATGAATGCGTCTGGCGACAGGGCACTAATCAATGGCAATGGTGCCGGTGATCGTGCAACATTTGCGCACTGCGCACGCCCCGGGGTCTGGAATGACCAATAGAGGGCATGGCGCCGCTGTATTTTTGCAACTTCAACTTCCAATGGGTCCTAAAACGACATGGCAAACCCGGACGCCCTGAATCAGCAGCGATCTTCCAGTCGCCTGCTGCAACCGACCGTCAAATCGCATCTGGCCTACACGCTGCTTTGTGCGCTGGTCATGATGGTGATGTTTTCCGTGCTGCGCCTCGCGCTGCTGGTCTACAACCGCGAGATGATCCTCGACACCCCGGCTGCAACGTTCCTCGAAGCGTTCGCCAACGGCTTGCGTTTCGACCTGCGCCTGGTGGTTTATCTGAGCATTCCGCTGGTGCTGGCACTGTTCAGCGCCCGGGCCATGGCGGCGCGCGGCTTCTTCCGGTTGTGGCTGACCGTTGCGTCGAGCATCGCGCTGTTCCTCGGTCTGATGGAGATGGACTTCTACCGTGAGTTCCACCAGCGCCTCAACGGCCTGGTGTTCCAGTACGTGAAGGAAGACCCGAAAACCGTGATGAGCATGCTCTGGTACGGTTTCCCCGTGGTGCGCTATCTGTTGGCGTGGGTCATCGGCACGGTGATTCTGACGCTGGCGTTCAAAGGCGCCGACCGTGCCACGCGTCCACGCGGACCTTTCAGCGGCGGCACTGTCAGCTCCCGTCAGGTGGCGCCGTGGTACACCCGTCTTGCGGTGTTCGTGGTTTGTCTGCTGATCTGCGTGGTCGCTGCGCGCGGCACCCTGCGTCAAGGCCCGCCAATGCGCTGGGGCGACGTGTACACCACCGACTCCAACTTCGCCAACCAGCTCGGCCTTAACGGCACGCTGTCGCTGATCGCTGCCGCCAAGTCGCGCATGGGCGAGGACCGCGACAACATCTGGAAAGCCACGCTGCCGCAAGAGCAAGCGCAGCAAATCGTCCGCGACATGCTGGTGATGCCGCAAGACAAACTGGTCGATGCCGACATCGCCGCCGTGCGCCGCGACTACACGCCGCTCGCCGACAAGACCCTGCCGATCAAGAACGTCGTCGTGATCCTGATGGAAAGCATGGCCGGTCACTCGGTCGGCGCATTGGGTGCACCGGGCAACATCACGCCGTATCTGGACAAGCTGTCGAAGGAAGGTCTGCTGTTCGACCGCTTCTTCTCCAACGGCACGCACACCCACCAGGGCATGTTCGCGACCATGGCCTGCTTCCCGAACCTGCCGGGTTTCGAATACCTGATGCAGACCCCGGAAGGCAGTCACAAGCTGTCTGGCCTGCCGCAGTTGCTCAGTGCCCGTGACTACGACGATGTCTACGTCTACAACGGCGACTTTGCCTGGGACAACCAGTCGGGCTTCTTCAGCAACCAGGGCATGACCAACTTCGTTGGCCGTAACGACTTCGTCAACCCGGTGTTCTCCGATCCGACGTGGGGCGTGTCCGATCAGGACATGTTCGACCGTGGCCTGCAGGAGCTCAAGGCGCGGGAAAACGGCAAACCGTTCTACGCGCTGCTGCAAACCCTGTCCAACCACACGCCGTACGCCTTGCCGACGCCATTGCCGGTTGAGCGCGTGACCGACCGAGGCTCGCTGAACGAGCACTTGACCGCCATGCGTTACTCCGACTGGGCGCTAGGCCAGTTCATGGAGAAGGCGCGCAAAGAGCCGTACTTCAAGGAAACCCTGTTCGTCATCGTCGGTGACCACGGTTTCGGCAACGAGCGCCAGATCACCGAAATGGATCTGGGTCGCTTCAACGTGCCGATGCTGATGATCGCACCGGGCATCCAGGAGAAGTTTGGTACGCGTGACCACACCGTGGGCACGCAGATCGACATCGTGCCGACCATCATGGGTCGCCTCGGTGGCGAAGTGCGTCATCAATGCTGGGGTCGGGATTTGCTCGATCTGCCGGAAGGCGACACCGGTTTCGGTGTGATCAAGCCGTCGGGCAGCGAGCAGACCACCGCGATCGTTACCGCTGACCAGATCCTCGTGCTGCCGAGAGACAAGGATATGGGGCCGAAGATCTGGAATTACCAGTTGGGTGCCAATCCAGGTGCCCAGGTCGTGCCGAATGCACCGCGCACTGCCGAGTTGAAACTCAAACTCGAAGCGTTCCTGCAAACGGCGACCAAGAGTCTGATGGACAACACCGCCGGTGTAATCCACGGCAAGCCGGACTGATCCAGCTGCAAAGATCCGCACAATAAAAAAGAGGCCCTGAAAAGGGCCTCTTTTTTTTACGCTTGAATCGTTATATCCGACCGAGTAACAGCAGCACCAGCAGCACGACCAACACCACGCCGATAATGCCCGATGGACCATAACCCCAACTTCTGGAGTGCGGGAAGACCGGCAGACCGCCGATCAGCAACAGGATCAGGATAATGATAAGAATTGTGCCCATGGCGATTTCCTTGTTGATAGCGTTCGAGAAGTCTTGGTGTTCTAGGGCGACTGGAGACTAAGTAATTCCAGACGGCTTACAAATTCCGACCGGTCTGAATGAAAGAAAATTCAATGTTTTTTTAAGTTATTTGGATTGCTTGCTTATTTCCTTTGAAGCCTAAGATCAAAAGATCGCAGCCTTCGGCAGCTTCTACACCGATCCATGTATGAGCTGCCGAAGGCTGCGATCTTTTGATCTTGCATTCAGCAACTTGATGGAGCGTGGGTGGACACCGTTCCTTCGCTACACTCGGCGAATCTTTCCCGGAACAACAAGGCTGTCTGCTATGCAAAATCGCATGATGATCACTGGCGCAGGCTCAGGCCTGGGTCGCGAAATCGCGCTGCGCTGGGCGCGTGAAGGCTGGCGACTGGCCTTGTCCGACGTCAGCGAACCCGGTCTGCAGGAAACCTTGAAACTGGTCCGCGAGGCCGGCGGCGACGGTTTTATCCAGCGCTGCGATGTGCGTGATTACAGCCAGCTCACCGCGTTCGCCCAGGCTTGCGAAGAGAAACTTGGCGGTATCGATATCATCGTCAACAACGCCGGTGTTGCTTCGGGCGGGTTCTTCAGCGAACTGTCGCTGGAAGACTGGGACTGGCAGATAGCGATCAACCTGATGGGCGTGGTCAAGGGCTGCAAAGCGTTCCTGCCACTGCTTGAGCAAAGCAAAGGCAAGATCATCAACATCGCCTCCATGGCGGCGTTGATGCAAGGCCCGGCCATGAGCAACTACAACGTCGCCAAGGCGGGTGTGGTGGCATTGTCGGAAAGCCTGTTGATTGAACTGGCGCAACAGGAAGTCGGCGTGCATGTGGTCTGCCCGTCGTTCTTCCAGACCAACTTGCTCGACTCGTTCCGTGGCCCGACCCCGGCGATGAAAGCCCAGGTCGGCAAGTTGCTGGAAAGTTCGCCGATCAGCGCAGCGGACATCGCCGACTACATCTATCAGCAAGTAGCGGCCGGCGAATTCATGATCTTGCCCCACGAACAAGGGCGCATGGCATGGGCGATCAAGCAGAAGAATCCGCAACTGCTCTACAACGAGATGACCTCCATGGCCGAGAAAATGCGCGCCAAGGCCAAACAAAACAACGGTTGATCTTGTCCGTTACACGCACCGTCGTTAGGGTGGCCGCAATGGTCACCCTGTCGAGACGCGCTGATGCTCAATTACTTGTGGTTCTTCCTCGCGGCATTGTTTGAAATCGCCGGTTGTTTCGCCTTCTTCATGTGGCTGCGTCAGGGCAAAAGTGCGCTGTGGGTAATCCCGGCGCTGCTCAGCCTGACGTTGTTTGCTCTGTTGTTGACGCGTGTTGAAGCGGCCTACGCCGGGCGTGCCTATGCCGCTTACGGCGGGATTTACATCGTGGCGTCTATTGGCTGGCTGGCTGTAGTCGAGCGGGTTCGGCCATTGGGGTCGGACTGGATCGGCGTGGCACTGTGCGTGATCGGTGCCAGCGTGATTCTGTTCGGGCCGCGCTTTTCTGCCGCTTGAGATAAAGGCTGTTTAACCATTTGCGGGAAACGTCTGAAGGGCGGCGCGCTGAAGGGTTGTAGGGCATTACTGATTTGTCCGCGATGCATTGAACCGGCGCCGCAAGCCGCGCATCTTCATTGCTCGCTAACCCTGAAGGACGAATCTCATGCTTGTACTCAGCCGTGTCGTTGGTGAGTTGATTTCAATTGGTGACGACATCACCCTGCGCGTTCTGTCAGTGAACGGTGCAAGTGTGCGCTTTGGCGTCGAGGCACCCAAGAAGGTCAATGTGCATCGCGCGGAAGTCTATGAACGGATCCAGCGCAAACAGGCCCTGGAAAAGGCCCGTTGAGGTTTCAGTCAAACAGATGCTTGGGCACGTCGTGCTTGAGCATCAACTGGCACTGCTCGCTGTCGGGATCAAAAACAATCAATGCCTGGCCCTTGGTCAGCGCCTGACGCACACGCAGTACGCGGGTTTCCAGCGGCGTGTCGTCGCCGTTGTCGGTGCCGTCGCGGGTCACGAAATCTTCGATCAGGCGGGTGAGGGTGTCGACTTCAAGAGCGTCGTAAGGAATGAGCATGGGCACCTCGGCTAAATCAATGTCGGGATGCTACGGCGATTGCGGGTTACCTGCCAGTTTTGTGTTGCCTGATACGGCCGCATCGCGAGCAGGCTCACTCCTACATTGGAATGCGTTCCCCTGTAGGAGTGAGCCTGCTCGCGATAGCCATAGTCCAGTCAATAAAAAATCAGCTATCTGAACGCTGCCCCACCAGACTGTCCACCGGCGGCACCCGCGTATCGCTTTCCATCTGCGTGTCGTGCTCGATCTGATGACTGAAGCGATCCAGCGAAGCATTCGCCGGCGCCGCGTCGCTGGCGAATACCGGTGGGCTCAGGATGTACGCTCCGAGCAAGCGGCTCAGCGCCGCCAGGCTGTCGATGTGCGTGCGCTCATAGCCGTGAGTCGCATCGCAGCCAAAGGCGAGCAGGGCGGTGCGGATGTCGTGGCCGGCGGTTACCGCCGAATGGGCGTCGCTGAAGTAATAGCGGAACAGATCACGGCGCACCGGCAGCTCGTTTTCACTGGCCAGGCGCAGCAAGTGCCGCGACAGATGATAGTCGTACGGCCCGCCGGAATCCTGCATCGCCACACTCACCGCGTGTTCGCTGGAGTGTTGGCCCGGCGCGACCGGCGCGATGTCGATGCCGACAAATTCGCTGACGTCCCACGGCAATGCCGCCGCTGCACCGCTACCTGTTTCCTCGGTAATGGTGAACAGCGGATGACAGTCGATCATCAGTTCCTGACCGCTGTCGACGATGGCTTTGAGAGCTGCCAGCAGCGCGGCAACACCCGCCTTGTCATCGAGGTGACGGGCACTGATATGGCCGCTTTCGGTAAATTCCGGCAATGGATCGAACGCCACCACGTCACCGACGTTAATGCCCAGCGACTCACAATCGGCCCGGGTTGCGCAGTAGGCATCCAGGCGCAATTCGACGTGATCCCAACTGATCGGCATCTCGTCCACGGCAGTGTTGAACGCATGCCCGGAAGCCATCAGCGGTAACACGCTGCCGCGAATCACACCGTTATCGGTGAACAGGCTGACGCGACTGCCCTCGGCAAAACGGCTCGACCAGCAGCCGACCGGTGCGAGCGTCAGGCGACCGTTGTCTTTCACCGCGCGCACGGCGGCACCGATGGTGTCCAGGTGCGCGGAAACGGCGCGGTCGGGGCTGTTCTTTTTACCCTTGAGCGTCGCGCGAATGGTGCCGCGTCGGGTCATCTCGAACGGAATGCCAAGCTCTTCCAGACGTTCGGCAACATAGCGCACGATGGTGTCGGTAAACCCGGTGGGGCTGGGAATGGCGAGCATTTCCAGCAGGACTTTTTGCAGATAGTTGAGATCCGGTTCGGGGGTTTGGAGGGTCATGGAAACTCCTGATGGGTTGAGCACATCGATGGTTTCGATGAGAAAAGAATTTGTATTGCCTGATCGGGCCTCATCGCTGGCAAGCCAGCTCCCACATGTTTTGTGTGCAGCTGGGAACCTGTGGGAGCTGGCTTGCCAGCGATAGCGTCAGTCCAGCAACCAAGCAATCAAGAAACAACCGGCTGACTGTGCGGAAACAACAAATCCACAAAGCGTTCAGCCGTCGGCTGCGGTTCATGGTTGGCGAGACCGGCCCGCTCGTTGGCTTCGATAAACACGTATTCCGGCTGATCCGCCGCCGGCACCATCAGATCGAGGCCGACCATCGGGATGTCCAGCGCCCGTGCCGCACGCACAGCCGCATCGACCAGCGTCGGATGCAGAATTGCCGTAACGTCTTCCAGTGTGCCGCCGGTGTGCAGGTTCGCCGTACGCCTTACGAACAAATGCTCGCCGGCCGGCAAGATGCTGCTGTAGTCGAACCCCGCCGCATGCAGCGTGCGCTGGGTTTCATGGTCCAGCGGGATTTTGCTTTCGCCGCCCGTGGCCGCTTGCCGGCGTCGGCTCTGGGCTTCGATCAGCGCGCCAATCGAATGCTGACCGTCGCCGATCACTTCGGCCGGTCGACGGATTGCTGCCGCCACCACTTCAAAACCAATCACCAGAATCCGCAGATCCAGACCTTCGTGAAAGCTTTCCAGCAGCACACGGCTGTCAAACTGCTTCGCTGTTTCGATGGCCTGCTGCACCTCTTCGATGCTCTGCAAATCCACAGCAACGCCCTGACCCTGTTCGCCGTCGAGCGGTTTGACCACCACCCGCTGATGCTCATCGAGGAACTCTAAATTGTCGTCGGCATTGCCCGCCAATTGCTGCGACGGCAATTTCAGTCCGGCGCCTTTGAGTACTTTGTGGGTCAGGCTTTTGTCCTGACACAGGCTCATGCTGATCGCGCTGGTCAGGTCGCTCAGCGATTCGCGGCAGCGTACGCGGCGCCCGCCGTGACTGAGCGTGAACAGGCCGGCGTCGGCGTCATCCACTTGCACATCAATGCCACGCCGATGGGCTTCTTCGACGATGATCCGCGCGTAGGGATTGAAATCGGCTTCCGGTCCCGGACCGAGGAACAGTGTCTGGTTGATGCCGTTCTTGCGCTTGATCGCGAAGGTCGACAGGTTGCGGAAACCGAGTTTGGCGTAGAGGTTTTTCGCCTGACGGTTGTCGTGCAGTACCGACAGATCCAGGTAGCTCAAGCCGCGACTCATGAAGTGCTCGATCAAGTGCCGCACCAGCACTTCGCCGACTCCGGGCCGCGAGCACTGTGGATCAACTGCCAGGCACCAGAGGCTGCTGCCGTTTTCCGGATCGTTGAACGCCTTGCGATGATTGAGGCCCATGACGCTGCCGATCACCGCGCCGCTGTCCTCGTCCTCAGCCAGCCAGTACACCGGGCCGCCCTCATGACGCGGGGTCAGCAGCGCGGGATCGATCGGCAACATGCCGCGCGCCTGGTACAGCTGATTGATCGCCTGCCAGTCCGCTTCGCTTTGCGCACGACGAATGCGAAAGCCACGAAACACGCGAGTGGCCGGACGATAGTCGCTGAACCACAAGCGCAGAGTGTCGGACGGGTCGAGAAACAACTGCGTCGGTTCGAGGCCGAGAATCTGCTGCGGCGCGGCGACGTACAGGGCGATATCACGCTCGCCCGGCTGCTCGTTGAGCAGTTCCTGGGCCAATGACCCAGGGTCGGGAAACGTGTGACCGATCAGCAACCGGCCCCAGCCGCAATGCACGGCAATCGGGGCGGTGTTGAGTTCGCTGCCGTCTTCAGCCAGACGCGCCTGTAATCGTTCATACGACGGTGTCTGGCCGCGTAGCAGGCGTTGGTTGATGGCTGTGGCGTGGGGTTTCATCAATCAGATTCCTTGTTCACTGAGCCACAGGTTCAGGGCTGCCAGTTGCCACAGCTTCGAGCCGCGCAATGGGGTCAGTTGGCCTTGCGGGTCAGTCAGCAATTTGTCGAGCATGGCCGGGTTGAACAGGCCGCGATCCTGACTTGGATCGAGCAGCAACTCGCGCACCCAACTCAATGTGTCGCCTTGCAAATGCTTGAGGCCGGGCACCGGGAAGTAGCCTTTCTTGCGGTCGATCACTTCACTTGGAATGACTCGTCGCGCAGCTTCCTTCAGCACTTGCTTGCCGCCATCGGGCAGCTTGAACTTGCCTGGCACACGGGCCGAGAGTTCAACCAGTCGATAGTCGAGGAACGGCGTGCGCGCTTCCAGACCCCAGGCCATGGTCATGTTGTCGACACGTTTGACCGGGTCATCGACCAGCATCACCGTGCTGTCCAGGCGCAGGGCTTTGTCCACTGCGGCGTCAGCACCGGGCTGGGCGAAATGTTCTTTGACGAAGTCGCCGGCAGCGTCATTGGCGGTCAGCCATTTCGGTTGCACAGTGGCAGCGTAGTCGTCGTAGCTACGGTCGAAAAATGCATTGCGATACGCCGTATAAGGATCGGCGGCGCCATCCACCTGCGGATACCAGTGATAACCGGCGAACAACTCATCGGCACCCTGACCGCTCTGCACAACTTTGCAGTGTTTGGCCACTTCGCGGGATAGCAGATAGAAGGCGATGCAGTCGTGGCTGACCATCGGCTCGCTCATCGCGCGGAACGCGGCGGGCAGTTGCTCGATGATCTCTTTCTCGTCGATGCGCAGTTGGTGATGCTGGGTGCCGTAGTGTTTGGCGATCAGGTCGGAATACTGGAACTCGTCGCCGCGCTCGCCACCGGCATCCTGGAAACCGATGGAAAAGGTCGACAGGTTCTCCACACCGACTTCACGCAACAGACCGACGAGCATGCTCGAATCAACACCGCCGGACAGCAACACACCGACATCCACCGCCGCACGTTGACGAATCGCCACGGCTTCGCGGGTGCTGTCGAGCACGCGGTCGACCCAGTCTTCGAGGTTGAGGTTTTTCTCGTCTTCGCGGGGGCCGTAGGGCAGGGTCCACCAGGTTTTCTGCTCGGTGGTGCCATCGGCTTCAACGCGCATCCAGGTCGCTGGCGGCAGTTTTTCGATGCCAGCCAACAGAGTGCGCGGCGCCGGTACAACGGCGTGGAAGTTCAGGTAATGGTTGAGCGCCACCGGATCGAGGATCGGGTTGATGTCGCCACCCTTGAGCAGCGCCGGCAGTGCAGAGGCGAAACGCAGGCGCTGGCCAGTGCGCGACAGGTACAGCGGCTTCACGCCGAGGCGGTCACGGGCGATAAACAGACGCTGTGCATCGCGCTCCCAAATGGCGAAGGCAAACATGCCGTTGAGTTTCGGCAGCAGTGCTTCGCCCCAGGCGTGGTAGCCCTTGAGCAACACTTCGGTGTCGCCACCGGAATAGAAGGCGTAACCCAGCGCTTCGAGTTCGGCACGTAGCTCCGGGAAGTTGTAGATCGCGCCGTTGAAGGCCAGGGACAAGCCCAGTTGACTGTCGATCATCGGCTGCGCCGAGCCGTCCGACAGGTCCATGATTTTCAGGCGACGATGGCCCAGGGCAATCGGCCCTTGGGCATGGAAACCCCACGCGTCAGGGCCGCGAGGGGCCAGGTGATGGGTGATTCTTTCAATGGCTGCAAGGTCTGCAGGTTGTTGATCAAAACGTAACTCGCCAGCTAATCCACACATAAAATCCTTACCGGTTTTTCCGTTGGGGAGGGGTCAAACGCTACCTCGCCAAAAGGGCGGGTACTCAGAAACTGACCCGCCCCGGTAAATGGAGTTTTAGAACGATAAGTTATAAGGCTGCCAGTACGGCGACTGCCGGGCGCAGCTGAGGCCCCTAAACGTTTGTCATCCGGCGCAGGTGATTGTCTGTTTTGAGTTTCGCCTGCCTGTAGCGGCCTACGCTTACTGTGGCAAATGCCATCCGCTGGTTGTCGAGTGCATTACGGGCGGTCTGAATGCGCTTTTATCGAGCGGGTGAATAACTCGCCAACCTTGGGAGGTGTGCTGAACCTCATAGGCACTGTCCTTGATCCAAATATAGTGTTTGCCGTTAAGGTCTAAAGTCCGGTCATTATTGCTAGAGGGTTTGCCTGAATTTTTCAGTCGATTTGCCACAAGCGCAGATTGTTGGTAACCCGACAGGTCGCGTTTCCACAGTAGAAGAAGACTTTTATTTTCAGACCTTGAGTTTTTTACCAGCTCGAAATCTTTGAAGTAATCGATGAACCGGGTTTGAATATCGCTGTTGATAGAGGGCGTATTCTTCTGATTAAGCAGCTTCCTCAGTTCCAGTAATTGGCACAATTGCCGTTGCTTTTCTTCAATCGTCCAGTTCTCTACCCCTGTAAACAGTTCGTTCAACAGAGAATCCACTGGAGCCGACCGCTGGCGTGTGCGGAAGGAATAGGTGATCTTTTCGGACACCGTTGGGCGTGAATGTGAATGACAATTTGCACGACGGTCGGCATGGATGGGTTGGTTGACTTCGTTTACGGGAACGGCAATTCGTTTGCTGTCGGATATAAACGTATTCAGATTCAGAGTGGAAATATAGGCGAACAGGCCTTTTTCCTTTAATGGAATGAACGCTACCCGGTCCTTGCCGGATAATCCGCCCCCAGGAAGTTTTTTTTCAGCCAGATCCACATCCTCATTCTGTGTGTCTTTTTTTTTGTCAAATGTCTTTAGCTCATTCAGGAAAGTTGCTTGGTCGACCAGGCTCATTCGGGACGCCAGGAAGTTGGCCAGTGATGTGCCGTGTCTTAGTTGGTGATCCATCTTGGAGAGATACTCCACCGGGGTGTCGTACACATGGAAGCCAGGCCCGCTGTCATCGGGTACATATATGATGTATTGGCTTGTCGAAGGGGTTTTTCCGCGAACTAACAGCGCTACGGCATTCGCCACGTACTTGTCTAAAAGGCTCACGGCGTGAAAAACAATCGGCTCGCTCTTGAGTTCGCTACCGTTAACAATGTCGACTTTTCTGTCTGTCAGTTTTTTTATTGTTAACCAGGTTTCTTCATTGATTTCACCGCTGAAGAACTTGCTGTATGCCGCCACTCTCATATTGAGTATGGCCAGTTTCACGGCATTTTCGCGGGCCTCTGGAGTATCAAATTTGTCCTTGAGCATTTTTTGGTATTCGCTGCCCATATCAAGACTGCGGCTCAGTTCGGCAAATGCCTGCGCGGTGATTTTCTCGTTTGGAGATTCGTCAGGCGAACCCTGCGCACTGGATGAGACGCCGCTGTCGCTAGAGTAGTAATCCGGTGCGATTTCGTCACCGGTAAAGTTCAACATGGCAGCCTGTAGCAGGGTAATGCTGTGTCCGGCATCCTCTACGGCGGTATTGGGTTTGAGCTTGATTTTGTCCTTGGGCCTGAACCGGGCTGTGGATTTTTTTCGCAATGCCTCGCGGAGCTTTCGCTTGCAGAAGACGACGGGTGTCTCGAGTGTAGAAAGCGACCCTTCGAGTGTGCACTGAAGCACAAATGCTTCTTCCAGTGCCGTACGGTATTCATCAATCCTGGTGTTGTGTGACGTGTCGAAATTTTTCATCTTTGTGGACATGAATTCTTCCACAAGCAGCGCTTTGTACCGGTTTTTTCTGGAAGTAGTATTTCCCATGGGCGGGAAGCAGTTGGTAATTGTCCAGTTGAATAGTGTCATGTAAGTTGTTCCGTCTAATGGGTTGAAGTTGTCTTGCGCGTGTAGGCTGGATAGATAAACGCCAATAACAATAGTTTGTTGCCCGGAGTTTGCGGGTTTTGAAAGTCTTGTCCGGCGGGCCGTAGTCTGTTTCCGCAAGGCAGCGTCATGCTAGGTGCTTTCTTTGTGAAAGAATAACGCCATTATTTAATGGTTTTGCGGGTGAGTTCAGCGGGATTTTGAATTATTGATATAGGTATGTATTGCACAATTATTTTTCAAATGTGCTCGGTCTGCTATTGGTTAAATATATCCGGTTTTATGTTTTTTATTTTGTCTGGTATCGATATGGTTGTAACTCAAACCTGCAATAAAGGAATATTGCCGATGCTCACTACACAAAACCAGGCCAACCCTCAGCCACCAACGAGTAACGAAGTTCTTGGCGTGCTACTGGAAAGCACGGGCGATCTGGACAGCGCCGAAGCGCTGCAAAAAAGCCTGCCGGACATACTGCTCAAAAGTTCGGCCGCAACTCTGGTCGCACTCGATCAAACGGCCCGCGACCTGCACGCCGCTCAGTTGGCAGTCGATAAGGAACTGAGCAAGCTGCAACCGTTGCACACCTTCTGCAAAAGCCAACTGATCAAGGCGCTGAATTCCAGGTGGACAGCCGTTTTTGATGTTGAAAAAGACCTGCTGAGTCTGCCGGGAGCCGAGTGTGGCTGCCCGCCCAGCGCTACCGACAAGGAGGGTATTCAGACTTTCCCCCACGCCACGCAGACGTTGCTGCAAGCGGCGATGCAGAATTTCAGCAAAGACGAAGAGACCAACGATTACCCCGTCGGCAGCCTGGTGCGTGTGGGCAGTGCGCCTGCCGGCGTGGCCGGGTTGACTCCGGCGTCGTTTGCAAAGTTCTGTCGCGAACTGGATCTGGGCAAACGCTACCAGGAACATTTTCAGGAGGTGTTCGGCCTCAGCGACGCTGCAGGCAAGGTGGTGGCCACCAGCCCGGTAACGCGGGACATCGCAACAATGAAAAAACACCTGCTGCACCTGGATATGCACCTGGCCGGGCTCAGGCAGCACATCACGCCAGCAGGCTCGCAGATGATGCAAAGACTGATTGCCGCGGACGGGGTGGTATCGGCGAAAACCCTGCATTACCGGAAACGTCCCTGGATCATGCAAGGCATTGAGGTCCTCGACAGTTGCATCTGGGGCGTCGTGGTGTTTTCCCAGCGCTCGTTCGAGTTGTACCCAGACGAAAAGTGCGTGGTTTACATGGCCGCAGAGCCGCAAAGACCTTTGTACGAATACCAGAGTTTCACCGCGTTCAAGCAATACCTGGCGCAGAGTCTGCGTACGCAAAGCTACAAGGATTATCTGGCCAACAGTATTGACGAAGATGACAAGGCGGACTTCTTCAAAGCCCTGAAGAAGACCGTAGACCTTGGACACATCAAACAGTTGTCAATCACCGTGCCGCTGTTCGAGTTCATGGTGCAAAGTCACCTCGGCAAGTTGCAGATCGACGCCTGCAAACTCGCCGTACCGACGGCAGAGATCGATGAGGATGTGCGACGCAAGCGCCTGCTCGACTTTATTGAGCTGGGTGTGACGGTGGCGACGGTGGCGGGATTTTTCGTTCCGGTCGTAGGGCAGTTGATGATGGGCGTCGCTGTCGGGCAAATCCTTGGCGAAGTGTATGAAGGTTACGAGGACTGGCAGCGGGGCGATCAGCAGGAGGCACTGTCACATCTGCTAAGCGTGGCGGAAAACATTGCGCTGATGGGCGTGTTTGCTGCGGGGCAGAAGGTGGTTGGAGCATTGGGGCGCAAACTGGTTCGTGCCCACCCGGAGTTTTTCAGTGAGTTCACCGCGATTCTCAACTCCGCCGGAAAATCGCGTCTATGGAAGCCTGATCTCACGGCTTACGAGCATCGCCTGCCACCAGGGTTCACGGTGGCGGACGACTCCGTGCAGTTGTATCAAGTCCGTGACAAAAGCGTTGGCTGTGTTGATCACCGGATCTTTTCCGGGACATATGATGCGACCGCCCGCCGTTGGCACCTCGAACATCCCGCACGTACTCAGGCCTATACGCCCAGGCTGGACCAACACGTTGAAGGGGGCTGGCGCCTTCCGGCTGAAGATGCCGAAGAATGGAACAGCGCACCTTACACACTCAAACGTATTGATCCAGGTTTGTGCGAGTTCGGCGACAAGGATCTGGACGTGATCCGCCGGCTCGGCGGTGCCACCCATGACGAGTTGAATCGCACCTACAACGATAATCTCGCGCTGTCCGCTCGCTTGCGCGACACCGTACAACGCATGCGGATCGAACGGCAGCTGGATAAGTTGATCCGCGAGCTTGCGAGCGGTGAAACACACGCAGCCCAGCCGTTGCCAGAACAATTGCAGGGTTTGCCGAAACTGCCAGGCTGGCCCACTGACCGTTACCTCAAAATCACTGATGCCAAGGGTGGGATCACCGCGACCTATCCCGCTAACGCGGTGAGTAACGAGACCCTCAGTGTGCTGGTCAGCCAGCAACAGCTTGAGGAGGGGCGGTTATTGCAGAAGGTGATTGATGGCCTGTCCCCGAAAGAGGTCGAAACATTGCTCGGGGCCAAGGTCAGTGCCGGCAACCAGAGACAGGCCTTGGCCAGGAAGCTGGGGGCGACATTCAACGCTGATCGGCGTGGGGTGTTCGAGCGGATGTACCAGCGCTACGACCAGAGTGATGCTGACGAGGTGAAAAAATTGCGCCAGGTATTCGCCGACATTCCGGCGCGTTATGCCCAGCGCTTGATTGATCAGGCGCCGAGTATCGAGCGAGTGCATTTGCGCTCGACCGGGCGAGTGCCTTTGCGCCTGGGGCAGAAGGTTCAAAGGGCCATTGCCGCAGTGCGAGTGGATCGCGCGCTGAGCGGGTTTCACGTGCCGCAGATCGCCAACGCCGACAATCAAAAGCTGGCAATCCAGTTGTTGCCTCGGCTGAGTGGCTGGGACGCGCGACTGCGCCTGACGGTGCGCGACAAAACGCTGACCGGGCCGGTGCTGGAAGCCATCGGCGACGAGGCAGCGACACCTTTGCACACTTGTACGCTGGTCAAGTCCGGCGAAGGCTACGAGGCATTTGCCGGTGACGGTCAATCCCTCGGTCGCGTTGCCCCCGGCCCTGATAGCCTGTACGCAGCCATTCTCAAGGCGCTGCCAACACGCCAGCGCAGTGCTGTCGGTTTCCCCAATCCTGTGGACGCCGACAGTGCGCGGCTGCGCGGCAAACTGCTGGACGTTGCGCTCGATAATCGTGAGACCTGCACGCAGGTATTGGCGGACGGCAAGCTGGATCCGCGGGTCAATGAGCCTGTGTGTATGCAGGCCAACCCGCCGGCAACAGCATCGCTGCATCCGCTTGCGTTGCTGCGCAAGGTCAGAAAACTTTACCCGCTCTTGAGCGAGGTGCAGGCCAGCGAATTCATCGACGACCTGGGTGCCGACCCGTTGACCCGCGCGATCCGGGTGAAAACGTTGCGCCGTAATCTGGAGCAACTGCGTGACGTGCTGGAGGCATGGGACGGCGATGACGCGGCCATCAAGGCGTTGGGTGGCGACGTGCGCGAGGTGCAACAGAGCCGCACGATGATGGCAGAACAGATCGAAGACAGCTTCCGGCGACTGTTCATGGAGAAGAATGAAAGCGGCAGGCTTGTCTGCACACTCAATCTTGACGGGTTACAGGGGGGTAAGTTACCCACGCTGCCGCCAGGGCTCAACTTTGACCATATCGAACATTTGTCGCTGAAGAACATGGCGCAGGGCGATGACCTTGCGTATTTCCTCAAGTCATTCAAGCAGGTGGTGTCGCTGGAACTCGACGGCAATCAACTGACCCGCATGCCGGAGGTGCTGTCGCAAATGCCCATGCTCACGCATTTGAGTCTGGCGCGCAACCGCATCAAGTTGACCGAACAAACCCTGTCGAAGTTGGGCAACTTGCGCACATTACGCACCTTGATTCTGGACAAGAATCCGCTGGGTGCGACCCTCAAAGTCGAAAAACTGGCTGATCTGCGCACGCTTTGTCTGAACGATACCCACGCCACCGAGTTGCCCTTGGGGCTGCAACGCTTGCCGCATCTGGACTGGGTGGATCTGCGTAACAATGAAATCAAGGACTTGCCGGACTGGTTGTTCAAGACCGGCAAGCGTTTCAGTCGCGCGCTCAATCTGCGCGGTAACCCCTTGTCACTCGTCAGCCAGACGCATCTGGCCGACTATCGCAACAACGTCGGCATCGGCATGGGCTATCTGGAGAACGACATTGCCCGTATGGACGAATACCAGGCACGTTCGTTGTGGTTCACCGATAAGGCCGGCCAGGAATGGGAGCGACGCAACCGGATCTGGACGGCATTCAAGGATGATCAAAGGGCCGATGGCTTGTTCCATTTGCTCTCGGAGCTGGGCGATACCGCCGACTCCGAGAGGGTCAAAGAGGACATGCATCGACGTGTGTGGCGGGTACTTGAGGCCGCCGAGCCGGATGCGCAGTTGTCCGCGCAGGTAATGGACGTGGCCGCTTCGCCGATCAACTGCACGGACACCGCGGCGATGAATTTCAGTGATGTGGAAATCGTCGTGGAGGTCAGCCGGGCGGCGGATAACCCTGAGCGGTTGCTCGAGCTTGGGCGCGGCCTGTTTCGGCTGGCGCAACTTGACGAGATTGCCCAGGCGCATATCAAGAAAAACCCCGGGGTCGATCCGCTGGAGGTGGGGCTCGCCTATCGCACTGGATTGGTCAATGAACTGAGCCTGCCCAACCAGCCGCAGCACATGCGCTATGCCGCGCTCGCCGGAGTGACAACAGCCGATCTGGCGGCGGCGAAAACTGCGGTCATTACCGCAGAACTGACGCCTCAGCTGCAGGCATTCGTGATGCAACAGGCGTTTTGGCGCGACCACCTCAAGCGTAGTCAGCGCCAGAAATTCGCCAGCATCGACGCAACTTACCCGCCACGGATGAACGAGTTGTACGAAAAGGCGAGTTCATTGAGTTCTGCCGACTACCGCAACCAGATGGAAGCCATCCAGCTCGAACAGGAGCAAGCCGAGGACGCGGTGATCAAGCAACTGACCGACGAAGCGATGCGCAGGGTGGATCTGGGCATCTGTGCGATGACCGATGTGTAAGGGTTACTTGCCACGAATCAACTGGCGTAACACGAAGCGGTTCGGATGACAGGCCTCGGCGACGCTGCGCGGCACGGGCAACGGTTCGTTGTTGAGCCAGGCGGCGAGCAATTCGCCGGACAGCGGCGCGGTGATCAGCCCGCGCGAACCGTGGCCGCTGTTGACGTATAAACCGTCGAGCCAGGGGCAGGGGATGTCCGGCACTTGTCGGGCATCCTTGCTCAGCGCTGCATAGGCTTGAATGAAGGCTTCGCGATCGGCGAGCGGGCCGACAATCGGCAGATAGTCGGGACTGGTACAGCGAAAAGCCGCGCGGCCCTGAAGGTCTTCGACATTCTGATCGGCTATGTGCAGACGGGCGACGAGGTCGCTTGAGATCTCTTCGAGCATCGCCAGATTGCCCAGGTGTTCGGCGGTGGTCGGGGTCAGGTCATCGCTATTGAAATCGAAGCTGGCACCGAGGGTGTGTTCGCCCAATCGCGCAGGCGCAACGTAACCTTCGGCGCAGACCACGGTGGCCAACGCCTGGCTTTGCACTGTCTGCGCCAGGCGAGTGATCTGACCGCGAATGCGCTTGAGCGGTAACTCGGCACTTTGGGCGAAACGCTTGATCTCGGCAGCGCCGGCCAGCACCACGACCGGCGCGCTGGCGAGCAGATGGTCACCGTCGAAGGCTTGCCACTGATCATCGACCCTGCGCAGTTCGACAGCCTCCTGATGGCTGAGCAGTTTGATATTCGGGTGCGTCGCTTGTGCCTGGCACAACGCGGGCGGATGCACCCAACCACCTTCGGGGTAGTACAAACCGCCATGGGCCAGACCGACACCGGCGCGGTTTTGCGCCTCGGGCTGTTCGAGCCACTGCAATAGATCTTCCGGGAACGCCTGAGCCAACTGCGCGTGGCGTTCGGCTTCCTTGGCGTTGAACGCCAGTTGCAGCACGCCGCAATTGTCCCAGTCGGTGCCGCGTTGCAGGGTTTCGAGCAGGCGTCGGGTGTAGCCGAAACCGCTGACGATCAGTTGCGACAGCGCGGTGCCATGGGCAGACAGTTTCAAATACAGCACACCCTGCGGGTTGCCCGAGGCTTCTTGCGCAACGCCCGCGTGACGCTCCAGCACACTCACTTGCCAACCGCGTGACGCGAGGCTCGCCGCCGTGGCACAGCCGGCCAGACCGGCGCCGATCACCAGCGCCCGCCGTTCACCGGTCAAGGGGGCCGGGCGCGCAAACCAGGGTTTCTCGGCGGCGGGCGGCGCAACGCCTTCGGGCCAGCCGAGGAACTCACCCCGCAGGATTTCCCATTTGTGGCCGATGCCCGGCGTGCGCTTCATCTTGAACCCGGCGGCATTGAGCAAGCGCCGCACCCAACCGGTGCTGGTGAAGGTGCTGATGGTCGAGCCGGGCGCCGCCAGACGTGCCAGTTCGGCGAACAGTTCGGCCGTCCACATGTCGGGGTTTCTTGCCGGAGCGAAGCCGTCGAGAAACCACGCATCGATCTGGGTATCGAGCTGCGGCAATTGCTCAAGGGCATCGCCGATCAGCAGTGTCAGGGTGACGCGACCATTGGCCAGCGTGATGCGCTGGAAACCTTGATGAATGGCCACGTAATGCTTCAACAACTGATCGGCGAGCGGCTTGAGTTCCGGCCACAACGCCAAAGCACGGTGCAGATCCGCCGGGCTCAACGGGTACTTTTCGACGCTGACAAAATGCAACTGCGCACCCGCCACGGCGTGTTGTTCGAACACTTGCCAGGCGCAGAGAAAATTCAACCCGGTGCCAAATCCGGTTTCGCCGATGACCAGCCGTCCACCTGCCGGCAACGCGGCAAAACGATCGGCCAGACGGTTCTGTTCAAGGAACACATAACGGGTTTCATCGAGCCCCGACTGATCGGAAAAATACACGTCATCGAACTCCCGCGAACGCGGACGTCCGTGGTCATCCCAGTCGAGTTGGGCGTGGGGCGATACAGGTTTCATGGCAGGCTCGGCAACGACAAGGCGGCCATTCTAGCCGATCAGGAGCAGGGCGCTTGATCCATGGCAAAGTGCAGGGTGGACAGCTCACGGACAATCGATGGTTCAGGACTGGATATAAGGATTTATGTGGCGGAGATCCCTGTGGCGAGGGGATTTATCCCCGATGGGCTGCGAAGCGGCCCCAAACCCGGCACATGTGGTTTGACTGAAGTAACCGGGGTGAATGGTTTGGGGACTGCTTCGCAGCCCATCGGGGATAAATCCCCTCGCCACAGGTTTCTTATTCACAAAAGTATCTGTGTGTGATCCTCGGGAATTTGTGCCCTGTAGCCGTGCCCAATCCGCTAGTCTTGCTGAATTCTGGAAGGAGCCGTCCTATGTTTGAATCCGCTGAAATCGGTCATGCCATCGACAAAGATACCTACGAGGCTGCCGTCCCTGCGCTGCGTGAAGCACTGCTCGAAGCCCAGTTCGAACTGCAGCAGCAAAAGCGTTTCCCGGTGATCGTTTTGATCAACGGCATCGAAGGTGCGGGCAAGGGCGAGACGGTCAAGTTGCTCAACGAGTGGATGGACCCGCGACTGATCGAGGTGCGCACCTTCGACCAGCAGACCGATGAAGAGCTGGCGCGTCCACCGGCGTGGCGCTACTGGCGGATGCTGCCGGCCAAGGGGCGGATGGGGATTTTCTTCGGCAACTGGTACAGCCAGATGCTTCAGGGCCGGGTTCATGGTTTGTTCAAGGACCCGCGGCTGGATCAGGCGATCGCCGGCGCCGAGCGTCTGGAAAAGATGCTCTGTGATGAAGGCGCGCTGATTTTCAAGTTCTGGTTTCACCTGTCCAAAAAACAAATGAAGGCGCGGCTCAAGGCCCTCGCTGACGATCCGCTGCACAGCTGGCGCATCAGCCCGCTGGACTGGCAGCAATCGCAAACCTACGACAAGTTCGTCAAATACGGCGAGCGTGTGTTGCGCCGCACCAGCCGCGACTATGCGCCGTGGCACGTTATCGAAGGCGTGGATGCCAACTATCGCAGCCTGGCGGTGGGCAAGATTCTCCTTGAAGGTTTGCAAGCGGCTCTGAAGCGTCCGGACGTTCATCCTCACGAAGTCAGCGCCGCGCCGCTGGGCACTGCGGTCGATCAATTGAACCTGCTCGACTGCCTCGACCTGAGCCAACAACTGGACAAGAAAGACTACGAAGAACAATTGATCACCGAGCAGGCACGGCTGTCCGGGTTGATGCGTGACAAGCGCATGCGCCGCCACGCCTTGGTGGCGGTGTTTGAAGGTAACGATGCGGCGGGTAAGGGCGGGGCGATTCGCCGGGTGGCGGCGGCACTCGATCCGCGCCAGTACAGCATCGTACCGATTGCCGCGCCGACCGAAGAGGAGCGCGCGCAACCGTATCTGTGGCGTTTCTGGCGGCATCTGCCGGCGCGGGGCAAGTTCACCGTGTTCGACCGTTCGTGGTACGGCCGGGTTTTGGTGGAGCGCATCGAAGGTTTCTGCCCGCCGGCTGACTGGTTGCGCGCCTACAGCGAGATCAACGACTTCGAAGAGCAGCTCGCCGATGCGGGAGTGATCGTGGTCAAGTTCTGGTTGGCGATCGACAAGGACACGCAAATGGAGCGTTTCCAGGAACGTGAGGAAATCCCCTTCAAGCGTTTCAAAATTACCGAAGACGACTGGCGCAACCGCGACAAGTGGGACGCCTATCGCACCGCAGTGGGCGACATGGTTGATCGCACCAGCACCGAGATCTCACCGTGGACATTGATCGAGGCCAATGACAAGCGCTGGGCGCGGGTCAAAGTGTTGCGCACGATCAACCTTGCGTTGGAAGAAGCCTTCGAGAAATCCGACAAGAAAGCGAAAAAACACAAGGACTGAAACGATGGGCACGCATACGCGGGGTGAATGATTGTCGCGGTCGGTAATCGGGTGGACTTATGCTCAGGTCCACTCTCAACCGACAACAACAATGAGGTATGCCATGCGTGAAGTGGTGATCGTCGACAGCGTACGGACCGGCCTGGCCAAATCCTTTCGCGGCAAGTTCAACCAGACCCGTCCCGATGACATGGCGGCTCATTGCGTCAACGCGCTGCTTGAGCGCAATGACATCGACCCGGCCAGTGTCGAGGATTGCATCGTCGGTGCCGGCTCCAACGAAGGCGCGCAGGGCTACAACATCGGTCGCAACGTCGCGGTGCTTTCGCGTCTGGGCACCGGCACCGCCGGCATGACCCTCAATCGTTTCTGTTCCTCAGGCTTGCAGGCCATTGCGATTGCCGCCAACCAGATCGCTTCTGGCTGCAGCGACATCATCGTCGCGGGCGGCGTCGAATCGATCAGCCTGACGATAAAAAGCGTCAACACCGATCACCTGATCAACCCGCTGCTCAAGCAGCAAACCCCGGGCATCTATTACACGATGGGCCAGACCGCCGAAGTGGTTGCGCGTCGTTATGGTGTCAGCCGTGAAGTCCAGGATCGCTACGCCCTGCAAAGTCAGCTGCGCACCGCGCAAGCCCAGGCCGCCGGTTTGTTCGACGATGAAATCGTGCCGATGGCGGTGAAGTATCGCGTTGAGGACAAGAACACGGGCGAGGTGCAGATCCTCGATGGCGTCGTCGAGCGTGACGACTGCAACCGTCCGGACACTACTTATGAAAGCCTCGCCGGGCTTAAACCAGTATTCGCCGAGGACGGTTCGGTGACGGCGGGCAACTCCTCGCAACTGTCCGACGGCGCGTCGATGACGCTGGTGATGAGCCTGGAAAAGGCGCTGCAACTGGGGCTCAAGCCGAAAGCGTTTTTCCGTGGTTTCACCGTGGCCGGTTGCGAGCCGGACGAGATGGGCATCGGCCCGGTGTTCTCGGTGCCGAAACTGCTCAAGGCCAAGGGCTTGCAGGTGGCTGACATCGATTTGTGGGAACTGAATGAGGCGTTTGCCTCGCAGTGCTTGTACAGCCGTGATCGGCTGGAGATCGATAACGACAAATACAACGTCAATGGCGGCTCGATTTCCATCGGTCACCCGTTCGGCATGACCGGGTCGCGGCAGGTCGGGCATCTGGTGCGGGAGTTGCAGCGGCGTAACTTGCGTTACGGCATCGTCACCATGTGCGTGGGCGGCGGGATGGGGGCGACGGGGTTGTTTGAGGCGGTGCGCTGACTCACCGCACCCCTGTAGGAGTTGCGGCACGCTGCGATCTTTTGATCTTGCTCTAATAAAGCCAGAATCGAAAGATCGCAGCCTCGTTTCACTCGAATGCTCCTACACAGGGTCCTGTTCGGATTAGCGGTTGGAATCCTGAAGTTGCATCCGCGCGATGTAAGCCTTGATCTCCTGCTCAGCCTTCTCATGGCTGTCAAACGGCCCCTCAAGGGTATTTTCCCGGGTGCTGAAAAACAGTTCGCCATTGACCCGACACACTCGGTCACTGCGAAAGTGCGTGGCGGGGGCGGGGTCTTGGGCGCGCATGCCTAACATGATCGATCTCCCTGCTGATGCAGCGCTTGGGCTGGATCGAATGAGCTTATGCCTGAACCACTTGGCCCGCCTGACCAGCCGATCAACGGCGTTGCGTCAATTTAATGCTGCGACCTGCACAGTTTCATTAGCGGCCCGACCCTAACTGTCCCTGTGTTGCATCAGGCGCGAAGCCTAGAATGAGCGCTCTAGTCAGCAGGCTTTGGGGTTCACATGCACATTTCATCCGGTCGCTGGGTTTACGGTTTGTTCCTGGCGCTGCTGACCGCATTTCTGTGGGGCATCCTGCCGATCAAACTCAAACAGGTGTTGCTGGTGATGGACCCGGTCACGGTGACCTGGTTTCGTCTGCTGGTGTCCGGCGGCTGCCTGTTCATTTATCTGGCCGCGGTCAAACGCTTGCCGAGCCGCAAGGTGCTCGGGCCCAAGGGCAGCTGGCTGGTGCTGATGGCGGTGCTCGGGCTGGTCGGCAACTATGTGCTGTACCTGATGGGTCTTAACCTGCTCAGCCCCGGCACGGCGCAACTGGTGGTGCAGATGGGCCCGATCATGTTGCTGATCGCCAGTCTGTTTGTGTTCAAAGAGCGTTTCAGCATTGGTCAGGGCGTGGGTCTGGCGGTATTGCTGATCGGTTTCGGGCTGTTTTTCAATCAGCGACTGGCGGAGTTGCTGACGTCGCTGTCGGATTACACCGCAGGCGTGTTGCTGGTTTTGTTGGCGTCGACGGTCTGGACGTTCTATGCGCTGGGCCAGAAGCAGTTGCTGACGGTGTGGAATTCGCTGCAGGTAATGATGGTGATTTACCTGTTTTGCGCGTTGTTGCTGACACCGTGGGTGCATCCGCTCGAAGCGCTTGAGTTGAGCCCGGTGCAGGGCTGGCTGCTGCTGGCGTGCTGCATGAACACGCTGATTGCCTACGGCGCGTTTGCCGAAGCGCTGGCACATTGGGAGGCCTCGCGTGTCAGTGCGACGCTGGCGATCACGCCGCTGGTGACATTCGTGGCGGTGGCGATTGCGGCCAGGATCTGGCCGGAATACGTGCATGCCGAGCAAATCAATGCGCTGGGGTATGGCGGGGCGGTGCTGGTGGTGCTGGGTTCGGCGCTGGTGGCGTTGGGGCCTTCGTTGCTTGCCGGGCTCAAGGCACGGCGCCTGCGGATGGCTTGAAGGTCAAAAGATCGCAGCCTGCGGCAGCTCCTACAGTTGGAATGCGTTCCCCTGTAGGAGCCGCCGAAGGCTGCGATCTTTTTGCTTCTAGCCTTTGGCGCCAGCCTCGATCATGTTCTCCGGCCGCACCCACGCATCAAACTCTTCATCCGTCAGATAGCCCAACTCCACCGCCGCTTCGCGCAAGGTCAGCCCTTCGCTGTAAGCCTTCTTGGCGATTTCCGCCGATTTGTCATAGCCGATGTGCGGGTTCAACGCCGTCACCAGCATCAAACCGCGCTCCAGATGCTGAGCCATGACGTGCGCATCCGGCTCGAGTCCTGCAATGCAGTGCTGCTGGAAGTTGCTGCAACCGTCACCCAGCAAGCGGATCGATTGCAGCAGGTTGTGGATGATCACCGGTTTGAACACGTTCAACTGCAAGTGACCCTGGCTCGCGGCAATGCCGATCGTCACGTCATTGCCCAGCACCTGACAGGCGAGCATCGACAGCGCTTCACACTGGGTCGGATTGACCTTGCCGGGCATGATCGAGCTACCCGGCTCGTTGGCCGGCAAGCGCACTTCAGCGAAACCTGCGCGTGGGCCGGAGCCAAGCAAGCGCAAGTCGTTGGCAATTTTCATCAGGGCCACGGCGAGGGTTTTCAGTGCGCCGGACAGACTGGTCAGCGGTTCATGACCAGCCAGCGCAGCAAATTTGTTTGGCGCGGTGACGAAGGGCAGGCCGGACAACGCAGCGAGCTCCGCCGCGATTGCCTCGCCAAAGCCGTGCGGCGAATTCAACCCGGTGCCGACGGCGGTACCACCCTGCGCCAGCTCACACACCGCCGGCAGTGCCGCGCGGATCGCGCGCTCGGCGTAATCCAGTTGCGCTATGAAGCCCGACAACTCCTGACCGAAGGTGATCGGCGTCGCGTCCATCATGTGCGTGCGGCCGGTTTTCACCAGTTTCATGTGCCGCGCGGCCAATTCAGCCAAGCCACCTGACAGCTCGGCAATCGATGGCAGCAAATGCTCTTGCACGGCTTTGACCGTGGCGATGCTCATGGCAGTGGGGAAGCAGTCGTTGGAGCTTTGCGAGCGATTGACGTGATCGTTCGGGTGGACCGGGGTCTTGCCGCCGCGTGGATTGCCGGCCAGTTCGTTGGCGCGACCGGCGATCACTTCGTTGACGTTCATGTTGCTTTGGGTGCCGCTGCCGGTCTGCCAGACCACCAGCGGGAACTGGTCGTCGTGCTGGCCGTCGAGGACTTCGTCGGCAGCCTGCTCGATCAAGCGGGCAATATCGGCGGGCAGATCACCGTTGCGGTCGTTGACCCGCGCGGCGGCTTTCTTGATCAGGGCCAGGGCGTGCAGTACCGGCAGCGGCATGCGTTCCTGACCAATGGCGAAGTTGATCAGCGAGCGTTGCGTCTGAGCACCCCAGTATGCGTCGTCCGGGACCTCGATCTGGCCCAGGCTGTCGGTTTCGATACGGCTCATCGTGCACACTCCTGTTGGTCTGTTTGCGCAGTTTAGGCCGGTGTCGGCCCAGGTGGTTCCCTCGAATCGATTGTTGACCGGTAAAACCCCGCCAATCAAGCGCGGCAAGGCTTGGGGGGTTGAGCCGCGATGAATGTTAGGCGCAGAATGGGCGCCCTTGGGGTTTTACCTCGCCTAGCTGAAAAGGAAACTCGATGACTCGTCTTCGTGCCATCTGTACCGCAGTAGCCCTGGTTTGCGCCAGCGGCCAGGCCCTCGCCGATACCGCCAGCCACAACGCCAGTGCCGAAGCTTTCCTGACCCTGGCGCACGCTGACAAACTGGGCACCCCGGTGTACATGCAAGTACAGCAAATGTTTGCCCAGCGTTTTGAGCAGACCAAAGCCCCGGAAGCCAAGAAAGCCGTGCTGGAAACCTATCAGGCCAAGGCTAACGCTGCGCTGGACCAGGCCATCGGCTGGAACAAGCTCAAGCCGGACATGGTCAAGCTCTACACCACCAACTTCAGCGAGTCCGAGCTCAAGGACCTCGTCGCGTTCTACAAGTCGCCACTGGGCAAGAAAGTCCTGGAAAAAATGCCGCAGCTGACTCAGCAATCGGCCCAGATGACTCAGGCCAAGCTGGAAAGCGCCGTGCCGGTGGTCAACAAGCTGCTGGAAGACATGACCAAAGAGCTGGCCCCTGCAGCTCCTGCGGCCAAGAAGAAGTAAGCGGAGTTCGTGATGACCATGCAACAACGCATTGAATCGACGCTGGCGCTGCTTCAGCCTGAACATCTGCAGGTGCTGGATGAAAGCCATATGCACAGTCGTGGGTTACAGACTCACTACAAGGCCGTGGTAGTCAGCGCGCAGTTCGAAGGGCTGAACCGGGTCAAGCGCCACCAGAAAGTCTACGGCACGCTCGGCGAGCTGATGGGCGAGTTCCATGCGTTGGCGCTGCACACTTACACCCCGCAGGAATGGGCAGAGACCGGCGCCGCCCCCGCGTCGCCGACCTGTGCCGGCGGTAGCAAGCACTGATTTGTATGTAACGGGCTTTTTGTGGTGTGGGAGCTTTTGTGGCGAGGGGATTTATCCCCGATCGGCTGCGCAGCAGTCGTAAACCCACAGAATGCGGTATCCCTGAGAGACTGAATTCGCAGGTTTTGGGGCCGCTTCGCAGCCCATCGGGGATAAATCCCCTCGCCACAGAGTTCTCGGCACATCCTATAACGATCCTGTTTTTGCTAGAATCCGCAACGCGCCGCTCACCCGGCGCGTTTTTTTTCGCATCCGGTTCACCCTTTACGAGGGTAGCCACCTGGAGAAATACCCATGACACAACCGATTGTCGTGGCGGCACTGTATAAGTTCGTCACCCTCGAAGATTACGTCAACCTGCGCGAGCCACTGCTGCAAGCGATGGTCGACAACGGCATCAAAGGCACATTGCTGATTGCCGAAGAAGGCATCAACGGCACGGTTTCCGGCACTCGCGAAGGCATCGACGGCCTGCTCGCCTGGCTGAAGAACGACCCGCGCATGATCGACATCGACCACAAAGAGTCGTATTGCGACGACCAGCCGTTCTACCGCACCAAGGTCAAACTGAAGAAAGAGATCGTCACCCTCGGTGTCGATGGCGTCGACCCGAACAAAAAAGTCGGCACCTACGTTGATCCGCAAGACTGGAACGCGTTGATCAGCGACCCTGAAGTGCTGTTGATCGACACACGCAACGATTACGAAGTTTCGATCGGCACCTTCGAAGGCGCCATCGATCCGAAAACCACCAGTTTTCGCGAATTCCCCGACTACATCAAAGCGCACTTCGACCCGGCCGTGCACAAGAAAGTCGCGATGTTCTGCACCGGTGGCATCCGCTGCGAAAAGGCCTCGAGCTACATGCTGGGCGAAGGCTTTGAAGAGGTTTACCACCTCAAGGGCGGCATTCTGAAGTACCTCGAAGAGGTGCCGCAGGAAGAAACCAAGTGGCAGGGCGACTGCTTTGTGTTCGACAACCGTGTGACCGTGCGCCACGACCTCAGCGAAGGCGACTACGATCAATGTCATGCTTGCCGCACACCGATCAGCGTTGAAGATCGCACCTCCGAACACTACGTCGCTGGAGTCAGTTGCCCGCATTGCTGGAACACGCTGAGCGAGAAGACTCGCCGCAGCGCCATCGACCGGCAGAAGCAGATCGAACTGGCCAAGGCCCGCAACCAGCCGCACCCGATCGGCTTTAACTATAAGCAAGCATCTACCGAGGCTTAACCATGTCTGCGCGCCTGCTCTATGTGATGGATCCGATGTGTTCGTGGTGCTGGGGATTTGCTCCGGTGGCCAAGGCACTGGTCGAGCAAGCGCAGGCAGCCGGGGTCGAGCTGCATCTGGTGGTGGGCGGATTGCGCACCGGCAGCGGTTCGGCGCTGGAGCCGAGCACCCGCCGCTACATTCTTGAACACTGGCAAGCGGTCACCGAGGCCACGGGACAGCCGTTCAAGCTTGACGGTGCGTTGCCCGACGGTTTTGTCTACGACACCGAGCCTGCCTGCCGTGCAATTGTCACTGCACGCAGCCTGGCACCGGATTGTGCGTGGAAACTGGTCGGACTGATCCAGCAGGCGTTTTACGCTGAAGGTCGCGATGTCACTCAGGCCAGCGTACTGGTCGAGTTGGCGGAGCAGGCGGGCGTGCCGCGCATCGAATTCGCTGCGTTGTTCGATCATGCCGATCAACACAAAGCCACTCAGGCCGATTTCACCTGGGTGCAGGACCTCGGCATCGCCGGTTTCCCCACGCTGCTCGCCGAACGCAACGGCCAACTGGCGCTGTTGACCAACGGTTACCAGCCGCTCAGTGAACTGTCGCCATTGCTCGGCCGATGGCTGGAGCGCGCAGCCTGTGCCTGACCGGGCCGATGACACGCCAGCCGTAAAGCGTGTCGACCGGCTGAGCTGGGCAGAAGTCCGGCGACTGGCACTCACTCACAAAAAATCCCTGTGGATCGCCAACGGCGTCGCCGTTCTGGCGACGCTGTGCAGCGTGCCGATTCCGTTGCTGCTGCCATTGCTGGTGGACGAAGTGCTGCTCGGCCATGGCGATGCGGCGCTGAAGGTGATGAATCACCTGTTACCGACGATGTGGCAGCAAGCGGCGGGCTATATCGGCCTGATGCTGGTGGTCACCTTGACCCTGCGCTGCGGCGCGTTGGGCTTTGGCGTGTTGCAGTCGCGGCTGTTTGCGCGTCTGGCCAAGGACATCGTCTATCGCATCCGCGTGCGCTTGATCGAACGGCTCAAGCGGATTTCCCTCGCCGAATATGAAAGTCTGGGCAGCGGCACGGTGACCACCCATCTGGTCACCGATCTCGATACCCTCGACAAGTTTGTCGGTGAAACCCTCAGCCGGTTTCTGGTGGCGATGCTGACGCTGGTCGGCACCGCGAGCATCCTGATGTGGATGCACTGGAAACTGGCGCTGCTGATTCTGCTGTTCAACCCGCTGGTGATCTACGCCACGGTGCAGTTGGGCAAACGCGTCAAACACCTGAAGAAACTCGAGAACGACAGCACCGCGCGGTTCACCCAGGCGCTGAGCGAAACCCTCGACTCGATTCAGGAAGTACGGGCGGGCAACCGTCAGGGTTTCTTCCTCGGCCGGCTCGGGTTGCGGGCGCAGGAAGTGCGTAACTACGCGATCAACTCGCAGTGGAAAACCGACGCCTCCAACCGTGCCAGTGGCCTGCTGTTCCAGTTCGGTATCGACATCTTTCGCGCGGCGGCGATGCTCACCGTGCTGTTCTCTGATCTGTCGATCGGGCAGATGCTCGCGGTGTTCAGTTACTTGTGGTTCATGATCGGCCCGGTGGAACAACTGCTCAACCTGCAATACGCCTATTACGCGGCGGGCGGGGCGCTGGCGCGGATCAACGAACTGCTGGCGCGGGCCGATGAGCCGCAGTATCCGGGCGGTGTCGATCCGTTCAAGGGCCGCGACACCGTGGGCATCGAGGTGCAAGGCCTGAGCTTCGGTTACGGCGATGAACCGGTGCTGGATCAGTTGAATCTGTCCATCGCGCCCGGTGAGAAAGTCGCGATTGTCGGCGCCAGTGGCGGTGGCAAAAGCACCCTGGTGCAATTGCTGCTGGGGCTGTACACGCCGCTGTCCGGGACGATTCGCTTTGGCGGTTCGACCCAGCAGGAAATCGGTCTGGAGACGGTTCGGGAAAACGTCGCGGTGGTGTTGCAGCATCCGGCGTTGTTCAATGACACCGTACGCGCCAACCTGACCATGGGCCGCACGCGCAGCGACGAAGCCTGCTGGCAGGCGCTGGAAATCGCTCAGCTCGAACCCGCCATCCGGGTCTTGCCGGAAGGCCTCGACAGCATTGTTGGGCGTTCCGGTGTGCGCTTGTCTGGTGGACAGCGCCAGCGCCTGGCGATCGCGCGGATGATTCTCGCCGAGCCGAAAGTGGTGATCCTCGACGAGGCCACTTCGGCCCTCGACGCCGCCACCGAATACAACCTGCATCAAGCCATGGCGCGGTTCCTCCATGGCCGCACCACGTTGATCATCGCGCACCGGTTATCGGCAGTGAAGCAGGCGGATCGGGTGTTGGTATTCGATGGCGGACAGGTTGCCGAGGATGGCGATCACCAGCAGTTGATAGCCGACGGCGGGCTGTACGCCAAGTTGTATGGCCATTTGCAGCAGATTCAGCGTCCCTGAGCTTCCAGCCCTTTTTGCCCTCAGTGTGTGAATCTCATTGAGTAAACCTGCTCGGAAAGCCTCTAAAGATCAGTCGGTTGCACGATCAGCGTTGCAGACGGCCAACCTGTCCCTTTGACATATCAAAAATTAGCCTAGGCTGAGCTGTCAGGAGCGGGATTTTACGGTTGTTCATCTGGCAGTACTTGCGCAAGGGATCTCATGGAGCAAAAGCGGACTCTCGGAACGCCACGGTTGTTGGGCATCGTCTGGCCATTTATTGCCGTCGTGTTGTTTCAAGCGTTATTGGGGGGCGTGAGTCTTTACGTGCTGTCGGCCGTTCGCGGTTACGTGGCGGGGGAGAGTCTCTGGTCCAAGGGCCAGAAAGATGCCATCTACTACCTCAATCTGTACGCAGACAGTCGTGACGAAACGATATTCCTCAAGTACCGGACCGCGATTGGCGTCCCTCAGGGCGGTCATCAGCTGCGTCTGGCGCTGGATCGTCAACCGCCGGATCTGGCCGCCGCACGCGAAGGCATTCTGAAGGGTGGCAACCATCCGGACGATGTCTCTAGCGTAATCTGGTTGTACCTCAACTTCCGTCATTTCAGTTACCTGGAGACCGCCATCGACCGCTGGACGGTGGGTGACGCTTATCTGGTCGAGCTGGATGAGCTCGCGCGCGGGATGCACCGCAGTATTTCCGAGAATACCGCCAGCAGTGCCGATATCCTGCGCTGGAAGGCGCAGATCTTTGCGATCAATGATGCCGTGACTCCGGCGGCAAAAGCCTTCAGCGATGCCTTGGGCGAAGGCTCGCGGATGATCCTGCGCCTGTTGCTGGTGATCAACCTGGCCACGGCGCTGGGGCTGATCGTGCTGGCCTTGTTGCGCACCCAGAAATTGCTCAAGCAGCGCCACGCCTTTGCCGAGGCGCTGCAACTGGAAAAGGATCGCGCGCACGTCACGCTGCAATCGATCGGCGATGGCGTGATTACCACCGACGTGACGGGGGCCATCGATTACATGAACCCCGCCGCCGAAGCCATGACCCACTGGAAAGCCGAACATGCCGCCGGTCTGCCGCTGGCGGCGCTGTTCAATTTGCTTGATGACAACGCCCAGGCCGAAGGCCTGGCACTGATCGAGCACATTCTCAGCGGTCAGCTCAGTGGCGGCAGTGAACACTCCAAGCTGATCCAGCGCCTGGACGGCAGTACGTTGTCGGTGACGCTGGTCGGCGCACCGATCCGCAATGCCGGCAAGGTCAGCGGCACGGTGCTGGTGCTGCACGACATGACCCAGGAACGCCAGTACATCGCCAATCTCTCCTGGCAGGCCACCCACGATGCGCTGACCGGGCTGGCCAACCGTCGCGAGTTCGAATATCGCCTGGAGCAGGTGCTGCACAACCTCACGCGGCAGGCGGGGCGGCACGCATTGATGTTCCTCGATCTTGATCAGTTCAAACTGGTCAACGACACCTGCGGCCATGCGGCGGGCGATGAACTGTTGCGACACATCTGCACGCTGCTGCAATCGGGCCTGCGCGAGGGCGATACGCTGGCGCGGCTAGGCGGTGACGAGTTCGGTATTCTGCTGCAGAACTGCGCGCCGGAGGCGGCGGAGAAAATTGCCGATGCGCTGCGCCAGACCGTTCAGAACCTGCACTTTGTCTGGAAAGGGCGGCCATTCCTGACCACCGTCAGCATCGGCCTGGTGCATATCACGCAGACGCCAACGACCCTCGAAACCTCGCTGCGTGCAGCTGATATGGCCTGCTACATGGCCAAGGAAAAGGGCCGCAACCGGGTGCAGGTCTATCACGCCGACGACTCCGAACTGTCGCTGCGCTTCGGTGAAATGGCCTGGGTCCAGCGTTTGCACATGGCGCTGGAAGAAGACCGTTTTTGCCTTTATGCCCAGGAAATCTCCCCCCTGAAACCGAGTGTAGGCAAGGGCGGGCACATTGAAATTCTGCTGCGTCTACATGATGAAGCCGGGCGAATGATTCTGCCCGACAGTTTCATTCCCGCCGCAGAACGCTATGGCTTGATGACTCAGTTGGATCGCTGGGTAGTGCAAAAAGTATTCAAGGTAATTGCTCAATGTATTGCGCAAGAGCATGAAGGTCCTTTAGCGATGTGTGCGATTAATCTGTCAGGCATTACTATAGGAGATGACGCGTTTTTGCACTTTCTGCGCGAGCAGTTTGTTAAGTATTCAATACCGCCTGAAATGATTTGTTTTGAAATTACTGAAACCAGTGCAATTTCAAACTTGGGCAGTGCAATTAGATTTATTAATGAACTCAAAGGCTTAGGTTGCTATTTCTCACTGGATGACTTTTGTGCCGGAATGTCTTCGTTCGCTTATCTGAAACATTTGCCTGTAGACTTCCTGAAGATCGACGGGAGTTTCGTAAAGGATATGCTGGACGACCCGATAAACCGCGCAATGGTCGAAGTGATCAATCACATCGGGCATGTCATGGGTAAACAGACAATTGCCGAGTTTGTTGAAACAACTCAGATCGAGCAGGCATTGCTTGAAATTGGTGTGGATTACGCTCAAGGTTATGTTATTGAGCGTCCGCAATTATTTACCTGTGACAGTTTGCAAAGTCGGCCCGCCAGACCGCAACCGCTGTTATTCAAAGCGCCTGGCACGTTCCGTTGAAGTCTCTCGCCGATCCTTACAATCACAAATCAAAAGGAGCCGAACAGTGATCGACACATTCAACCGAACCGGACCACTCATGGAAGCCGCAAGTTATCCAGGCTGGGCACAACAGCTGATAGATGATTGCAGCGAGAGCAAGCGCCGGGTTGTCGAACATGAACTTTACCTGCGCATGCGTGACAACAAACTCAGCGCCAAAACCATGCGCCAGTACCTGATCGGGGGCTGGCCTGTTGTTGAGCAGTTCGCCTTGTACATGGCGCAGAACCTGACCAAAACCAGGTTTGCCCGTCATCCCGGCGAAGACATGGCGCGGCGTTGGCTGATGCGCAACATTCGCGTCGAGCTCAATCACGCCGATTACTGGGTGCACTGGAGTCGCGCGCATGGGGTAAGCCTGGAGGATCTTCAGGCCCAGCATGTGCCGCCCGAATTACATGCCTTGAGTCATTGGTGCTGGCATACCAGTTCCGCCGATTCACTGATCGTCGCTATCGCCGCGACCAACTACGCCATTGAGGGCGCGACCGGGGAGTGGTCGGCGCTGGTCTGTTCCGATGGCGTGTACGCCGCGGCATTCCCTGAAGAAGATCGCAAGCGTGCGATGAAGTGGCTGAAGATGCACGCCCAGTACGACGATGCTCACCCATGGGAGGCGCTGGAAATCATCTGCACCCTGGCGGGCATGAACCCGAGCGAGGCCTTGCAGGCCGAATTGCGTCAGGCAATCTGCAAGAGCTACGACTACATGTACCTGTTCCTGGAGCGGTGCATGCAATTGGAAACGTCCGAACGTTTGCTGGTAAGCCGTGAGCGCAGGGCTGTGCTCGAGAACTGATTGCTCGGTACAACGCAAAAAAATGTAGGAGTGAGCCTGCTCGCGATGGCGGATTGTCAGTCAACATCATTGTTGAATGTCAGACCGCATCGCGAGCAGGCTCACTCCTACAGTTGTTTTAGGGTGTCTGAAGGGGCTCAGCCCGCCATTGCCAACCGATTCCGCCCCTCACGCTTGGCCACGTACAGCGCGCTGTCGGCACGGCGCAACAGGCTTTCTGCCGATTCACCCGGTAGCAGGGTGGAGCAACCCAGGCTGACCGTCAGCTCGATCAGTTTTCCATCGGCGTAATACTCCGCCGCTTGCGCCGCATAACGCAGACGCTCGCCGACCATCGCCGCGGCTTCCCGGCTGGTGTTGGACAGCATGATCAGAAACTCTTCCCCGCCATAACGAAAGACCATGTCGACGTTGCGCAGTTGGCCCTTGATCGACGCCGCTACGGCTTTAAGCACGTCATCGCCTGCGCTGTGGCCGTGACTGTCGTTGACGCGCTTGAAGTGGTCGATATCCAGCATCAACACCGATAGTGGTTGCACATGCCGTCGAGACATCTCGATCTCACGGTGCAGCGTCTGCTCCATCGCGATGCGATTGCCAGCGCCGGTCAGCGGATCACGCAACGCGCTCTGGGTGGCCGCTCGGTACAGCAAGGCATTGCGCATCGGGTACAGCAACGACGACAGCAGCGATTCGAGATTGCCCTGATCCTGCTCGTTGAAGCGCTGATTGCGGCGAAATACCACTTCGCCCATGTGCTCGCCTTCGTGGCTCAGGGTGTAGCTGACGGAATGGTGGCCGCGTGCGCCGAACTCCAGGCGCAAGTCGCTGCCCTTGTGCTCGTAGCTCAAGGCGTCCAGCGGCACAAGGCGTTGAACCTCGCGGAAAAACAGACCGAGTATGCGTTGCGGTTCGAGACTGGTTTGCAGTTGCAGGCTCATTTGCTGGCGCAATTGCGTCAGGCTGGTCGGGCGTTCCAGAAGTGGAGGAAGCTGACCAAAGCCCAGGCGTTGCAATTTGGCACTGTCAAAGTCAATTGCATTGGTCTGGGAGGGTGATTTCATGTGGCGTGAGCCCCTAAGCAGTAAGTCTGTCTTACAGGCTGGGTGAGAGCGGCTATGGGCTGCGCGTCGTACTGATCCATCAGTCCCGTAGGACATTTGGCGTAAGTTTAGTCTGCCTGATGACGATTAGTAAGCTATCGAACCAGGCCTCGCCCCACTGCCTTCACACGGCATGCTTTGTGGGAAATTAGAGCGAAAGTCGTGCCATTCAGTTCGGTTTTATTTAAACCCATATGAATCAATGGCTTGTGAAAACATTGGGTGGGGAGGTGCTGGATATTTGACTTTATTGTGACGGCCGATAGCGGCAAATGCCTGCCGCGACGGGAATCCGCCGCGGCAACAAAAGCGACGTATGGCATTACTGCGCGTTGAATGCCTGACCGTTGATACCCGTGCTGTCGGGGCCCATCAAGTAGAGGTAGACCGGCATGATGTCCTCCGGTGTCGGATTGTTAAGCGGGTTCTCGCCGGGATAAGCCTGCGCTCGCATGCTGGTGCGGGTGCCGCCCGGGTTGATGCTGTTGGAGCGCACCGGCGCCACGCCGTCGACCTCATCGGCCAGGGTTTGCATCAGGCCTTCGGTGGCGAACTTCGACACACCGTAAGCGCCCCAATACGCACGACCCTTGCGACCGACGCTGCTGGAGGTGAACACCACCGACGCATCCTGCGACAGCTTGAGCAGCGGCAGCAGCGTGCTGGTCAGCATGAACATGGCGTTGACGTTGACCTGCATGACACGCATGAAGTTTTCCCCGGACAACTGCTCGATCGGCGTGCGCGGGCCGATAATCGAAGCGTTGTGCAGGAGGCCGTCGAGGTGGCCGAACTCGGTTTCGATCATCGCTGCCAGTTCATCGTATTGATGGGGCAGGGCGGTTTCGAGGTTGAAGGGTATTACTGCTGGTTGCGGGTGGCCGGCAGCTTCGATTTCGTCGTAGACCTGCGTCAGATTGGCTTCGGTCTTGCCCAGCAGCAATACGGTGGCGCCATGGGCGGCATAGGTTTTCGCGGCGGCCGCGCCAATGCCACGACCGGCACCGGTGACCAGAATGACCCGATCCTTGAGCAATTCGGGACGAGCGGAATAATCAAACATAAAAACCTCACAATCCATTAATAGCTAAAAGATCGCAGCCTGCGGCAGCTCCTACATGAGTTGGGTAACTCCCCCTGTAGGAGCTGCCGCAGGCTGCGATCTTTTGACTTTGATCAGCAGCTGCAGAGCGCGCTATCCAGCACCTTGCGCAACTCCAGCGGATGATCCACCACCACATCCGCGCCCCAGTGCCGCGGGTTGTCGTCCGGATGGATGTAGCCGTAGGTTACCGCGGCCGTTTTGGTCCCGGCATCGCGCCCCGATTCGATATCGCGCAGATCATCGCCCACAAACAGAACGGTCGACGGATCCAGATCAAGCATCTTGCACGCGAGGGTCAGCGGTTCCGGATCCGGCTTGCTGTTCTTCACGTGATCCGGGCAGATCAGCAGCGCCGAGCGCTCGGCCAGCCCCAGTTGCTGCATGATCGGCTCGGCGAAACGCACAGGCTTGTTGGTGACCACGCCCCAGATCAGGTTGGCCTTTTCGATGTCGGCCAGCAGTTCGCTCATGCCGTCGAACAGTTTGCTGTGCACCGCGCAACCGACGAGGTAACGCTCCAGGAACTCCAGACGCAGTTCCTCAAAGCCCGGCGACTCCGGGTCCATCGAAAACGTCACCGCGACCATGGCTTTGGCGCCACCGGAAATCTCGTCGCGAATGTGCTTGTCGTTGATCGGCGGCAAGCCGCGATCCGCGCGCATTGCCTGGCAGATGGCAATGAAGTCCGGCGCGGTGTCGAGCAGGGTGCCGTCCATGTCGAAAAGAACTGCTCTGATGGCCATCGGCTTATTCCTCGCGCAGGGTCTGGATCATGTAGTTGACGTCAACGTCGTTGGCCAGTTTGTAGTGCTTGGTCAGCGGGTTGTAGGTCAGGCCGATGATGTCCTTGACGGTCAGGCCGGCGATGCGGCTCCAGGCGCCCAGCTCGGATGGACGAATGAATTTCTTGAAGTCGTGGGTGCCGCGCGGCAGCAGCTTCATGATGTATTCGGCGCCGATGATCGCGAACAGATAAGCCTTCGGGTTGCGGTTGATGGTCGAGAAGAACACCTGACCGCCCGGCTTGACCATGCGGTAGCAAGCGGCGATGACCGACGATGGATCAGGCACGTGCTCAAGCATTTCCAGGCAGGTCACGACGTCGAACTGCTCGGGCATTTCTTCGGCCAAGTCTTCGGCGGTGATCTGGCGGTACTCGACGCTGACGCCGGACTCCAGTTGATGCAACTGCGCGACCGCCAACGGCGCCTCGCCCATGTCGATGCCCATGACGGTGGCACCGCGCTGGGCCATGGCTTCGCTGAGGATGCCGCCGCCGCAACCGACGTCGAGGACTTTCTTGCCGGCCAGATTGACCCGTTCGTCGATCCAGTTGACCCGCAGCGGGTTGATGTCGTGCAGCGGTTTGAACTCGCTCTCACGGTCCCACCAGCGATGGGCCAGGGCTTCGAATTTGGCGATTTCGGCGTGGTCGACGTTGCTCATGGTTCAATCCTCTAAAACTTGAAAAAGGCTGTAGCCCCGCAGGTTGGCTGCGAGGTGTTTACGATTCGGTGTGTCCGCTGATGCGCTGGCCCCAGGCCCGGGCGGTGGCGCCCAGTTGTTGTTCATCCATGCGCGTCAGGCGCCGGTCGTCGAGCAGTTGTTTGCCGGCGACCCACAGGTGTTTCACGCAATCGCGCCCGGTGGCATATATAAGCTGCGAAACCGGGTCATAGACCGGTTGCTGCGCCAGGCCGGACAGGTCGAAGGCGACGATGTCCGCGGCTTTACCGATTTCCAGCGAGCCAACCTGCGCCTCTATTCCCAGTGCCCGGGCACCGTTGAGCGTAGCCATGCGCAACGCACGATGGGCATCGAGCGCGGTGGCGGAACCGGCGACAGCTTTGGCCAGTAGCGCTGCGGTACGGGTTTCGCCGAGCAGGTCGAGGTCATTGTTGCTCGCCGCACCATCGGTGCCGACCGCGACATTCACGCCAGCCTGCCACAAACGCTCGACCGGGCAGAAGCCGCTGGCCAGCTTCAGGTTCGATTCCGGGCAGTGGATCACGCTGGTGTTGCTTTCTACCAGCAACGCCAGGTCGTCATCGCTGATCTGCGTCATGTGCACCGCCTGGAAGCGCGGGCCGAGCAGGCCCAGTCGGCCTAGACGGGCCAGCGGCCGTTCACCGCGCTGCTCGACCGCTTGCTGCACTTCGAACGCCGTTTCGTGGACGTGCATGTGAATCGACGCGTCCAGCTCCTCGGCAATCACGCGGATTTTCTCGAGATTTTCATCGCCGACGGTGTAGGGTGCATGAGGGCCGAAGGTGATCTTGATGCGCTCGTGATGCTTCAGATCGCCGAACAGCTCGACACCTTGGCGAATGGCCTCATCGGCGCTGGCGGCGCCGGGAATCGGGAAGTCGAGGATCGGAATGGCGATCTGCGCGCGCATTCCACTGTCATGCACGCGTTCGCTGGCGACTTTGGGGAAGAAATACATGTCCGAAAAGCAGGTTATGCCGCCCTTGATCTGCTCGGCGATGGCCAGATCGGTGCCGTCACGAACGAAGTCTTCATCGACCCATTTGGCTTCGGCCGGCCAGATGTGGTTTTCCAGCCAGGTCATCAGCGGCAGATCATCGGCCAGGCCACGGAACAGCGTCATAGCCGCGTGACCGTGGGCGTTGATCAGGCCGGGGCTGAGCAGCACATCCGGCAATTCGCGTACTTCAGTGGCGTTACACTTCAACGCCTCGCTGCGCGGGCCGATAAACACGATGCGACCGTCGCGGATGCCCAGGCCATGCTCCTTGAGCACAACGCCTGCGGGTTCGACGGGTACCAGCCAGGTCGGCAGCAATAATAAGTCGAGCGCAATGGCAGGTTTCGGCATCGAGGGTCGGTTCCAGTGCTTTTGTAAAGGATGGCGAAGTATACCCGAGCGTCTTCGCGGGGGGATCGCTATAATCGGCGGCTTTTGTTCATGAGTGCGGGGTGTGGGATGCGCGATCGACTGTTGGCTGCGGAGAAAGTGAAGGCCATCGATTGGCGAGATGGCGCGCTGCACCTGCTGGATCAGCGTATTTTGCCGTTCGAGGAAACCTGGCTCGCTTACACCAGCGCTGCCGGCGTGGCCGAGGCGATTCGTTCGATGGTGGTGCGTGGCGCCCCGGCGATCGGCATCAGTGCCGCTTATGGCATTGTCCTCGCGGCCCGTACCCGGGTAGCCGAAGGCGGCGACTGGTACGCGGCGCTGGAAGAGGATTTTGCCCTGCTGGCCGCTTCCCGGCCGACGGCGGTCAACCTGTTCTGGGCGCTGGGCCGCATGCACGATCGGCTCGATCGCCTCAAAGGCAATGCCGATCCGCTGGCGGCGCTGGAAGCCGAGGCCATCGCCATCCACGAAAGTGACCGCGAGGCTAACCTGACCATGGCCCAGCTCGGCGTCGATCTGATCCGCAAGCATCAGGGCAACGCTCAGGCGATTCTCACCCACTGCAACACCGGCGCTCTGGCGACCGGCGGTTTTGGCACGGCGCTTGGCGTCATTCGTGCGGCATATCTCGAGGGCATGGTCGAGCGCGTTTATGCCGACGAAACCCGGCCGTGGCTGCAGGGCTCGCGCCTGACAGCATGGGAACTGGCCAACGAAGGCATTCCGGTCACCCTGAATGCCGATTCTGCCGCCGCGCACATCATGAAAACCAAAGGCGTGACCTGGGTGATCGTCGGCGCTGACCGGATCACCGCCAATGGCGACGTGGCCAACAAGATCGGCACTTATCAACTGGCGGTCAATGCCATGCACCATGGCGTGCGTTTCATGGTCGTTGCGCCGAGTTCGACCATCGACATGAATCTGGCCAGCGGCGACGAAATTCCGATTGAAGAGCGCGATGGTGCCGAATTGCTGGAAGTCGGCGGCAAGCGTGTCGGCGCGGACGTTGAGGCGTTCAACCCGGTGTTTGACGTGACACCGGCGGACCTGATCGATGCCATCGTCACCGAAAAGGGCATCGTCGAGCGGCCGGACACGGCAAAAATGGCCCAGCTGATGTGCCGCAAGCGCCTGCATTGACGCTGACACGTTCAAACCGTTGACACCTATTCAATGTAGGAGCTGCCGAAGGCTGCGATCTTTTGACTTTGCTGTCAAAGAAGCAGGATCAAAAGATCGCAGCCTTTGGCAGCTCCTGCAGGGATGTGAGTCGTCATAGATGACCGGGTTTGCTCGCGATGGGGCCCTAAAAGTCAATAAACATCCTCAAACCAACCCCGAATTCTGCATTCAAAGAAGCTCTGAGCCTCTCTCGTCCCCGTTAAGCCTGTCACCAGTCAACTAACTATGCTCCATGCGCGTCTGGGGGATAGGTGCGTGGCGGCCTTTGTGATAACATCCGGCGTTTTCCGAGGCAGCTCCACGGAGCTGTCTTTACTGCGCAAATCCACTCTCCGGATTGTTGATTTGTCGTAAGTCGGCGCACGGCACTCGGCCGTGCCCGACGAGCTTCGTTGCTCCCACATGGATATGACGAAGTTTCACCAGAAAAAGGAATCAGGCTTCTCATGGGCGAACTGGCCAAAGAAATCCTCCCGGTCAATATCGAAGACGAGCTGAAGCAGTCCTACCTCGACTACGCGATGAGCGTGATCGTCGGCCGTGCACTGCCGGATGCGCGCGATGGCCTCAAGCCCGTGCACCGTCGCGTACTGTTCGCGATGAGCGAGCTGGGCAACGACTACAACAAGCCGTACAAGAAATCTGCCCGTGTTGTCGGCGACGTGATCGGTAAGTATCACCCGCACGGTGATACTGCGGTGTACGACACCATCGTCCGCATGGCTCAGCCTTTCTCCCTGCGCTACCTGCTGGTCGACGGTCAGGGCAACTTCGGTTCGGTGGACGGCGACAACGCCGCGGCCATGCGATACACCGAAGTACGCATGACCAAGCTGGCGCACGAGCTGCTGGCCGACCTGCACAAGGAAACCGTGGACTGGGTGCCGAACTACGACGGCACCGAGATGATCCCGGCGGTCATGCCGACGCGGATTCCCAACCTGCTGGTCAACGGCTCCAGCGGTATCGCCGTGGGCATGGCGACCAACATTCCGCCGCACAACCTCGGTGAAGTCATCGACGGTTGCCTGGCGCTCATCGACAACCCTGAGCTGACCGTCGATGAACTGATGCAATACATCCCCGGTCCGGACTTCCCGACCGCCGCGATCATCAACGGTCGCGCCGGCATCATCGAAGCCTACCGCACCGGTCGCGGGCGCATTTACATGCGTGCCCGCTCGATCATCGAGGACATCGACAAGGTCGGTGGTCGTCAGCAGATCGTCATCACCGAACTCCCTTACCAGTTGAACAAGGCGCGTCTGATCGAGAAGATCGCCGAGCTGGTCAAAGAGAAGAAGCTGGAAGGCATCACCGAGCTGCGCGACGAGTCCGACAAGGACGGTATGCGCGTCGTGATCGAACTGCGTCGCGGCGAAGTGCCTGAGGTGATCCTCAACAACCTCTACGCCCAGACCCAGCTGCAAGCGGTGTTCGGCATCAACATCGTCGCGCTGATCGACGGCCGTCCGCGGATCCTCAACCTCAAGGATCTGCTGGAAGCCTTCGTTCGTCACCGCCGCGAAGTCGTCACCCGTCGTACCGTGTTCGAACTGCGTAAAGCCCGTGAGCGTGGCCACATCCTTGAAGGTCAAGCGGTTGCCCTGTCGAACATCGACCCGGTGATCGCCCTGATCAAGGCTTCGCCGACCCCGTCGGAAGCCAAGGAAGCGCTGATCAAGACCGCGTGGGAATCCTCCGCTGTGGTCGCGATGGTTGAGCGTGCCGGTGCTGATTCGTGCCGTCCGGAGACCCTCGATCCGCAATACGGTCTGCGTGAAGGCAAGTACTTCCTGTCGCCAGAGCAGGCGCAAGCCATTCTGGAACTGCGTCTGCACCGTCTGACCGGTCTGGAGCACGAGAAACTGCTGGCCGAGTATCAAGAGATCCTCAACCAGATCGGGGAGCTGATCCGCATCCTCAACAGCGCCGTGCGCCTGATGGAAGTGATCCGCGAAGAGCTGGAAGTGATCCGTGCCGAATACGGCGATGTGCGTCGCACCGAAATTCTCGATGCGCGCCTCGATCTGACTCTGGGTGACATGATCCCGGAAGAAGAGCGTGTCGTGACCATCTCCCACGGTGGCTACGCCAAGACCCAGCCATTGGCTGCGTACCAGGCTCAGCGTCGTGGCGGTAAAGGCAAATCGGCGACCGGCGTCAAGGATGAGGACTACATTGCTCACCTGCTGGTTGCCAACAGCCACACCACGCTGCTGCTGTTCTCCAGCAAGGGCAAGGTGTACTGGCTCAAGACCTACGAGATCCCGGAAGCGTCCCGCGCTGCCCGTGGTCGTCCGCTGGTCAACCTCTTGCCATTGAGCGAGGGCGAATACATCACCACCATGCTGCCGGTCGATCTCGAAGCCATGAAGCGTCAGGCTGATGAAGAAGAAGCCGAAGGCGCCGAGGCTGATGTAGAAGAAATCGAAAACAGCAACGAGACCGACGAAGAGCGCCGCGCGCGCATCAAGGCTGCCGACCGCAAGAAGGCACCGTTCATCTTCATGTCGACTGCCAACGGTACGGTCAAGAAGACCCCGCTGGTGGCCTTCAGCCGTCAGCGTAGCGTTGGTCTGATCGCGCTGGAGCTGGACGAAGGCGACATCCTGATTTCCGCAGCCGTCACCGACGGCGAGCAGGAGATCATGCTGTTCTCCGACGGCGGCAAGGTTACTCGCTTCAAGGAATCCGAAGTTCGCGCCATGGGCCGTACCGCCCGCGGTGTGCGTGGTATGCGTCTGCCGGAAGGTCAGAAGCTGATTTCCATGCTGATCCCGGAAGAAGGCAGCGAGATTCTCACCGCTTCCGAGCGCGGTTATGGCAAGCGTACCGCCATCACCGAGTTCCCTGAGTACAAGCGTGGCGGTCAGGGCGTTATCGCCATGGTCAGCAACGAGCGTAACGGCCGTCTGGTCGGTGCGGTTCAGGTGCAGGACGGCGAAGAGATCATGCTGATCTCCGATCAGGGCACGCTGGTGCGTACCCGTGTCGACGAAGTGTCGAGCCTGGGTCGTAACACTCAAGGTGTCACGCTGATCAAACTGGCCAAGGATGAAACCCTGGTCGGCCTGGAGCGGGTGCAAGAGCCTTCGGAAGTCGAAGGTGAAGAGCTCGAAGGTGAAGAGGGCGAGGAGTTCGAAGGCAATGTCGTGATTGACGACGCTGCCGAAGACCAGCAGCTCGACGCCGCAGCAGACGAAGAACCGCAAGAATAAGCGGACAAGCGAGGGGGCGGATGAGAATTCGCCCCCTTGTTATTTGTCCCGTATGAAAATAACGCAAGACCCTGTAGGAGTTGCCAAAGGCTGCGATCTTTTGATCCTGTTTTTTACAATCAAGATCAAAAGATCGCAGCCTTCGGCAACTCCTGCAGAGGTAGATGTGCAGAATTATCGATTTACAGATTTATTGTGATACCACCAAATCAGAGCGAGATTGGATGTGAGCAAGCGAGCCTATAACTTCTGCGCCGGTCCTGCGGCGCTTCCTGAAGCTGTCCTGCAGCGCGCCCAGGGTGAACTCCTTGATTGGCATGGCAAGGGCTTGTCGGTCATGGAAATGAGCCATCGCAGCGATGAGTTCGTGTCCATTGCCACCCAGGCCGAGCAGGATCTGCGTGACCTGCTGAATATCCCGTCGAACTATAAAGTGCTGTTTCTGCAAGGTGGCGCCAGCCAGCAATTCGCGCAGATTCCACTGAACCTGCTGCCTGAAGGCGGCTCGGCCGACTATATCGACACCGGTATCTGGTCGCAGAAAGCCATCGAAGAAGCCTCGCGCTACGGCCATGTCAACGTTGCCGCCACCGCCAAGCCTTACGACTATTTCGCCATCCCCGGCCAGAACGAGTGGAACCTGTCGAAAGACGCCGCTTACGTTCACTACGCGCCGAACGAAACCATTGGCGGTCTGGAATTCCAATGGATTCCGGAAGTCGGTGACGTGCCATTGGTGGCGGACATGTCTTCGGACATTCTGTCGCGTCCAGTCGATGTCTCGCGTTTCGGCATGATCTACGCCGGCGCACAAAAGAATATTGGCCCGAGCGGCATCGTCGTCAACATCATTCGCGAAGACTTGCTCGGCAAGGCGCGTGCGCTGTGTCCGACCATGCTCGACTACAAAGTCGCGGCGGATAACGGCTCGATGTACAACACGCCGCCGACGCTGGCTTGGTATCTGTCCGGTCTGGTGTTCCAGTGGCTGAAAGAGCAGGGTGGCGTCGAAGCCATCGCCAAGCTGAACGACACCAAACAGCGCACGCTGTACGACTTCATCGACGCCAGCGGCCTCTACAGCAACCCGATCAACAAGTCGGATCGCTCGTGGATGAACGTGCCGTTCCGTCTGGCTGATGATCGTCTCGACAAGCCGTTCCTGGTCGGTGCCGAAGAGCGCGGTCTGCTCAACCTCAAGGGTCACCGCTCGGTGGGCGGCATGCGCGCCTCCATCTACAACGCCGTCGACATCACCGCCGTTAATGCGCTGGTGGCGTACATGGCTGAATTCGAGAAGGAACACGGCTGATGTCCGAGCAAGAACTCAAGGCACTGCGCGTTCGCATTGACGCTCTTGACACCAAAGTCATGGAGCTGATCAGTGAGCGTGCGCGTTGCGCCCAGGAAGTCGCGCGAGTAAAGATGGCCTCGCTGGCCGAAGGCGAAGTGCCGGTGTTCTATCGTCCTGAGCGCGAAGCCCAGGTGCTCAAGCGAGTGATGGAGCGCAATCAGGGGCCGTTGGGCAACGAAGAAATGGCGCGGTTGTTCCGCGAAATCATGTCTTCGTGTCTGGCGCTGGAGCAGCCGCTGAAAGTGGCTTACCTCGGCCCTGAGGGCACCTTCACTCAGGCTGCGGCCATGAAACACTTCGGTCACGCAGTGATCAGCAAGCCGATGGCGGCAATCGACGAAGTGTTCCGTGAAGTGGCGGCCGGTGCGGTGAATTTTGGCGTGGTGCCGGTGGAAAACTCCACCGAAGGCGCGGTCAACCATACCCTCGACAGCTTCCTCGAGCACGACATGGTGATTTGTGGCGAAGTCGAGCTGCGCATCCACCATCACCTGTTGGTCGGTGAAAACACCAAGACCGACAGCATCACCCGCATCTATTCCCATGCTCAGTCGCTGGCCCAGTGCCGCAAGTGGCTGGACGCGCATTACCCGAATGTCGAGCGCGTTGCAGTGTCCAGCAATGCCGAGGCGGCCAAGCGGGTTAAAGGCGAGTGGAATTCTGCGGCGATTGCGGGCGACATGGCGGCCGGTCTGTATGGTCTGACGCGTCTGGCCGAAAAGATCGAAGATCGCCCGGACAACTCCACGCGCTTCCTGATGATTGGTAACCAGGAAGTGCCGCCGACCGGCGACGACAAGACCTCGATCATCGTGTCCATGAGCAACAAACCCGGCGCGCTCCATGAGCTGCTGGTGCCTTTCCATGACAACGGGATCGACCTGACTCGCATCGAAACCCGGCCGTCGCGCAGCGGCAAATGGACCTACGTGTTCTTCATCGACTTCGTCGGCCACCACCGTGATCCCTTGATCAAAGGTGTACTGGAAAAGATCAGTCAGGAAGCAGTAGCACTCAAAGTGCTGGGTTCCTACCCGAAAGCAGTTCTGTAAGGGGCGGTAGTAAATGAGTGGCAATTTCCTCGCTCTGGCACAGCCGGGCGTGCAACAACTTTCGCCGTACGTTCCGGGCAAGCCTGTGGACGAACTGGCGCGCGAGCTGGATCTGGATTCGGCGAAAATCGTCAAGCTGGCAAGCAACGAAAACCCATTGGGCGCCAGTCCTAAAGCCTTGGCGGCGATTCGCGAAGAGCTAGCCGAGCTGACTCGTTATCCTGACGGTAACGGTTTCGCACTCAAGTCGCTGCTGGCCGAACAGTGCCGCGTCGAGCTGAACCAGGTCACGCTGGGCAATGGCTCCAACGACATTCTTGAGCTGGTGGCGCGCGCCTATCTGGCGCCGGGCCTGAATGCTGTGTTCAGCGTACATGCGTTCGCGGTGTATCCGATCGCGACTCAAGCGGTCGGCGCTCAGGCCAAAGTAGTGCCAGCCAAGGATTGGGGGCACGACCTGCCTGCAATGCTGGCGGCCATCGATGCCAACACCCGCGTGGTGTTCATCGCCAACCCGAACAACCCGACCGGCACCTGGTTCGGCGCCGAGGCGCTGGACGAGTTTCTGCAGGATGTTCCGGAGCATGTACTGGTGGTCCTGGATGAGGCCTACATCGAGTACGCCGAAGGCAGTGACTTGCCGGATGGTCTGGATTTCCTCGCGGCGTACCCGAACCTTCTGGTTTCGCGCACCTTCTCCAAGGCCTATGGTCTGGCGGCATTGCGCGTTGGCTACGGTCTGTCGACTCCGGTAGTGGCGGACGTGCTGAACCGTGTTCGCCAGCCATTCAACGTCAACAGCCTGGCCCTTGCGGCTGCCTGTGCGGCGTTGAAAGACGAGGAGTATCTGGCGCAAAGCCGTCAGCTCAACGAGTCCGGCATGCAGCAGTTGCAAGCCGGTTTCCGTGAGCTGGGTCTTGGCTGGATCGAGTCCAAAGGCAACTTCATCTGCGTCGATCTCGCTCAGGTGGCAGCTCCGGTGTTCCAGGGCTTGCTGGCCGAAGGGGTGATCGTGCGCCCGGTGGCCAATTACGGCATGCCGAATCACCTGCGGATCACCATTGGTCTGCCGGCCGAAAACAGCCGTTTCCTCGAAGCGCTGCGCAAGGTTCTGGCTCGTGGGTGATGTCACTGCTCTGCAATCTGCTGCACCTATGATCGGTCGCCTTGTAGTGGTCGGTCTGGGGTTGATCGGTGGTTCGTTCGCCAAAGGCTTGCGTGAAAGTGGTGTTTGTCGCGAAGTGGTCGGGGTCGATCTCGATGCGCAATCGCGCAAGCTGGCGGTTGAGTTGGGTGTGGTGGATCGCTGTGAAGACGATCTGACGGCTGCCTGTCAGGGCGCTGACGTGATTCAGTTGGCGGTGCCGATTCTGGCCATGGAAAAAGTCCTCGCACGTTTGGCGAGCATGGATCTGGGTCAGGCGATTCTGACTGATGTCGGCAGTGCCAAAGGCAATGTGGTGCGCGCGGCGACCGAGGCGTTTGGCGGCATGCCGGCGCGGTTCGTGCCGGGCCATCCGATTGCCGGCTCCGAGCAGAGTGGGGTGGAAGCCTCCAATGCCGAACTGTTCCGTCGTCATAAAGTGATCCTGACGCCGCTTGAGCAAACCGATCCGGCTGCGCTGGCGATCGTTGATCGGTTGTGGCGCGAATTGGGTGCCGACGTCGAGCACATGCAGGTCGAACGTCACGATGAAGTGCTGGCCGCAACCAGTCATTTGCCGCACCTGCTGGCCTTCGGTCTGGTTGACTCGTTGGCCAAGCGCAATGAAAACCTTGAGATCTTCCGTTACGCTGCCGGTGGTTTCCGCGATTTCACAAGAATCGCCGGAAGCGACCCGGTGATGTGGCACGACATCTTCCTCGCCAACCGCGAGGCTGTTCTGCGCACACTCGATACATTTCGCAGCGACCTCGACGCCTTGCGCGACGCGGTCGATGCAGGGGATGGGCACCAATTGTTGGGCGTTTTCACTCGCGCCCGGGTTGCTCGTGAGCATTTCAGTAAAATCCTGGCCCGCAGGGCCTATGTGGACGCTATGAATTCCAACGATCTGATCTTCCTGGCTCAACCTGGTGGCCGCCTGTCCGGTCGGATTCGCGTACCGGGCGACAAATCCATTTCCCACCGTTCGATCATGCTCGGCTCGCTGGCCGAAGGCGTCACCGAAGTCGAAGGTTTCCTTGAGGGTGAAGACGCCCTGGCAACCTTGCAGGCGTTCCGCGACATGGGCGTGGTCATCGAGGGCCCGCATCACGGCCGCGTGACCATTCACGGTGTCGGCCTGCATGGCCTGAAACCTGCGCCGGGTCCGATCTATCTGGGCAACTCCGGTACGTCGATGCGTCTGCTGTCCGGCCTGTTGGCGGCGCAGAATTTCGACAGCACCCTGACCGGCGATGCTTCCCTGTCCAAGCGTCCGATGAATCGCGTGGCCAACCCGCTGCGTGAAATGGGCGCGGTGATTGAAACCGCCGCCGAAGGGCGTCCGCCGATGACTATTCGTGGCGGGCACAAGCTCAAAGGTCTGACCTACACCATGCCGATGGCCAGTGCTCAGGTTAAATCCTGCTTGCTGCTGGCGGGTCTGTACGCTGAAGGCAAGACCACCGTCACCGAGCCAGCGCCAACTCGCGATCACACCGAGCGCATGTTGCGCGGCTTCGGTTACCCGGTGAGCGTTGAAGGCGCGACTGCATCGGTCGAGTCCGGCGGCAAGCTGACCGCAACCCATATCGAAGTGCCGGGCGACATCTCGTCTTCCGCGTTTTTCCTGGTGGCGGCTTCGATCGCCGAGGGTTCCGAGCTGGTGCTTGAGCACGTCGGTATCAACCCGACCCGTACCGGTGTCATCGACATCCTGCGCCTGATGGGCGCGGACATTACTCTGGAAAACCAGCGTGAAGTCGGCGGCGAACCAGTGGCTGACCTGCGTGTGCGAGCAGCCAAGCTCAAAGGTATCGAGATTCCTGAAGAGTTGGTGCCGCTGGCCATCGACGAGTTCCCGGTGCTGTTCGTGGCCGCGGCCTGTGCCGAAGGGCGCACCGTGCTGACCGGCGCCGAAGAGCTGCGGGTCAAGGAATCGGATCGCATCCAGGTCATGGCGGACGGTTTGCTGGCGCTGGGTGTCAAGTGCGAACCGACCCCGGACGGCATCATCATCGACGGCGGCCAGATCGGCGGCGGCGAAGTGCATGGTCACGGCGATCACCGTATCGCCATGGCATTCAGCGTGGCTTCGTTGCGCGCCACTGCGCCGATTCGCATCCATGATTGCGCCAACGTCGCGACATCGTTCCCGAACTTCCTCGCGCTGTGTGCGCAGGTCGGTATTCGTGTGGCACAAGAGGCTCAGTCGTGAAAAAAATTGCACCGGTCATCACCATTGATGGGCCAAGCGGCTCGGGCAAAGGCACGGTAGCCGGGATTCTGGCCAAACGTCTGGGCTGGAACCTGCTGGATTCCGGTGCGCTTTACCGCTTGCTGGCGTTTGCTGCGCACAATCACGGTGTCGACCTGACCAATGAAGAGCTGCTGAAGAAACTTGCCGCTCATCTGGATGTGCAATTCATCGCGGCGACCGACGGTCAGCTGCAGCGCATCATTCTGGAAGGTGACGAAGTCAGCGATGTCATTCGTACTGAAAGCGTCGGTTCCGGCGCCTCTCAAGTGGCTGCATTGCCCGCCGTGCGCGAGGCGCTGCTGCAGCGTCAACGCGCGTTCCAGGAGGCGCCGGGTCTGGTGGCCGATGGTCGCGACATGGGTACGGTGGTTTTTCCGACCGCACCACTGAAGATTTTTCTGACCGCCAGTGCCGAGGAGAGAGCGCGCCGTCGATATTTGCAGTTGAAGGGCAAAGTCGAGGGTGTTAGTCTGTCGAGTCTGCTAGATGAGATCCGTGCACGCGATGAGCGTGATACCCAGCGCGCAGTAGCCCCGCTCAAGCCGGCGGCTGATGCCATACAGCTGGATTCCACGGAGTTGTCCATCGATCAGGTGCTTGAACGCATCATGAGCGAGATCGCCATTCGCGATATCGCCGGGTGACCAAGAAGGTTGCAGGGGACCAGTCATAGTCCTGCGGCGCTTCTTCTATATGAAACTAACCCACACCGTCTGGGGTGTGGAGATGGGCGTATCCTTCGCCCTCATTTACAGGAATTAAAATGAGCGAAAGCTTTGCGGAACTCTTTGAAGAAAGCCTAAAAACCCTGAACCTTCAGGCAGGCTCCATCATCACCGGTGTTATCGTTGATATCGATTACCAAGCTCGCTGGGTAACCGTTCACGCTGGCCTGAAGTCTGAAGCACTCATCCCGCTTGAGCAGTTCTACAACGACGCTGGCGATCTGACTATCAATGTCGGTGACGAAGTTCACGTTGCTCTGGACTCGGTTGAAGACGGTTTCGGTGAAACCAAGCTGTCCCGTGAAAAAGCCAAGCGCGCTGAATGCTGGATCGTTCTGGAAGCTGCCTTCGCAGCCGAGGAAGTGGTCAAGGGCGTTATCAACGGTAAGGTTAAAGGCGGCTTCACTGTCGACGTTAACGGCATCCGTGCGTTCCTGCCAGGTTCCCTGGTTGACGTCCGTCCAGTGCGCGACACCACGCACCTGGAAGGCAAAGAGCTGGAATTCAAGGTCATCAAGCTGGACCAGAAGCGCAACAACGTTGTCGTTTCCCGTCGCAGCGTCCTGGAAGCCGAGAACTCCGCCGAGCGTGAAGCTCTGCTGGAATCCCTGCAGGAAGGCCAGCAAGTCAAAGGTATCGTCAAAAACCTCACCGATTACGGCGCATTCGTCGATCTGGGTGGCGTGGACGGCCTGCTGCACATCACCGACATGGCCTGGAAGCGCATCAAGCATCCTTCCGAGATCGTCAACGTTGGTGACGAAATCGACGTTAAGGTTCTGAAGTACGATCGCGAACGCAATCGTGTTTCCCTGGGCCTGAAGCAGCTGGGCGAAGATCCATGGGTTGCTATCAAAGCCCGTTACCCAGAAAGCACTCGCGTTACCGCTCGTGTAACCAACCTGACCGACTACGGCTGCTTCGCTGAGCTGGAAGAAGGCGTTGAAGGTCTGGTACACGTTTCCGAAATGGACTGGACCAACAAGAACATCCACCCTTCGAAAGTCGTACAAGTCGGCGACGAAGTGGAAGTTATGGTTCTGGACATCGACGAAGAGCGTCGTCGTATCTCCCTGGGCATCAAGCAGTGCAAATCTAACCCATGGGAAGATTTCTCTGGCCAGTTCAACAAGGGCGATAAAATCTCCGGCACCATCAAGTCGATCACCGATTTCGGTATCTTCATTGGTCTGGACGGCGGCATCGACGGCCTGGTTCACCTGTCCGACATCTCCTGGAACGAAGTTGGCGAAGAAGCTGTTCGTCGTTTCAAGAAGGGCGACGAGCTGGACACCGTTATCCTGTCGGTTGACCCAGAGCGCGAGCGTATCTCCCTGGGTATCAAGCAACTGGAAAGCGATCCGTTCTCCGAGTACGTTCAAGAGAACGACAAAGGCGCAATCGTTAAAGGTACTGTGAAAGAAGTTGACGCCAAAGGCGCCATCATCGTTCTGGCCGACGATATCGAAGCGACTCTGAAAGCCTCCGAAATCAGCCGTGACCGCGTTGAAGACGCGCGCAACGTTCTGAAAGAAGGCCAGGAAGTAGAAGCCAAGATCATCAGCGTTGATCGCAAGAGCCGCGTAATCCAGCTCTCCATCAAGTCGAAAGACGATGCTGAAGAGAAAGAAGCTATCCAAAGCCTGAAGGCTGAAGAAGCTCCTGCTGGCGACACCACCATGGCGGCACTGCTGCGCCAGGCAATGGCCAAACAGAACTAAGTTCTGCTTGATCATTAAAAAGGGCGACTTCGGTCGCCCTTTTTTGTGCCTGCGATTTGATGCACTGCTTCAGCGCGTGAAACCAATTCCTTTGCTCGTAGGTCTGTTTCTTTAATCGGATCAATCGTCTATTCACGACTAAGCTTGGTCTTAAGCGTGTAGTCGTCGGGCATGGCCTGGCATAAGGAAGTGGATGAACAAGTTTATTGTCATTGCAGTGTTGCTGGCGTTGGCAGGTTGCACCACAAGTGCGAAGACCCATGCCGTGCGCGGCGTCAGTGGTATAGAGGTCGACTGTTCCGGACTGGGCTCTGGCTGGGAGAAGTGCCAAAAGCGTGCGGCGAAGGAGTGCAAGGGTGCAGGTTACAAAGTCATTACGCGATCTGACGATGCCAAGGATGAGGATGATTACCCGTTCGGCTTCAACCCTGCGGGCTTCGTGACTCGGACCATGGTGGTGATCTGTCGCTGATCTCGCGTGATCCGGTCAGGTGTTGATGCCCTGAAAATGGGCGTTTGGACGCGGAGGAAGATATGTCAATCCCTGGGCTGTTCAAATTCTTCCGGGCGTGCTAAAACCTTTCAAGCGCTGATCTAGCTGCTTGAAAAAGAAGGGAAAAATATGACGAAGTCGGAGTTGATCGAACGAATTGTCACCCATCAAGGGCTGCTCTCATCCAAGGATGTGGAGCTGGCCATCAAGACCATGCTTGAACAAATGTCCCAATGCCTGGCCACTGGTGATCGCATCGAGATCCGTGGGTTCGGCAGCTTCTCCCTGCACTATCGCGCGCCGCGCGTTGGTCGCAATCCCAAGACCGGCCAGTCCGTCAGTCTGGATGGCAAATTCGTTCCGCACTTCAAGCCGGGCAAAGAACTGCGCGATCGTGTGAACGAAGAAGAGGAGGAGGGGGTTTGACAGTGGCAATCTTTCAGGGAGCTGGTCATGCGTAACTTGAAGCGCATACTTCTCGGCGTTTTTATTCTTTTGCTGGTGTTGGTGATTTTGGCGTTTGTGCTTGAGAATCAGCAGTCGGTATCTTTGTTGTTTCTTGGGCTGTCTGGTCCGCAGTTGCCAGTCTCGTTGGTCGTCGTACTGGCGTTGCTCATTGGTATGTTGATCGGGCCAATACTCGGCTGGTTCTTGGGGCGTTCCTCCAGGGCTGCGCGAAAACGACTGGTCTGAGAACGAGAGGTGCAGGGCATCTGTCGAAATTGCTCTCCAACCTATCTTTATCCATTAGTAAAACCGTCATTAAGCTGTAAAATGCAACCCTTGTTCGATAGTGCCTTGTTGCACGTCGTTTCAGACTGACACTGACGGATGCCACTACTTGATGGCTTCTGCATTCATGGATTAGACAGCGCTCTTTGTTGGCTCTGTCCGCAGCTCAAGGGTATCGTTTCGCGTGAAAATTCTAGTTACCGGCGGCGCCGGATTCATCGGCTCGGCAGTCATTCGTCACATCATCTCCAATACCACCGACTCCGTCGTTAACGTCGATAAGCTGACCTACGCCGGTAACCTCGAGTCGCTGGCAGAAGTCAGTCAGGATTCGCGTTACGCATTTGAGCGCGTGGATATCTGTGATCGCGATCAGATCGACCGTGTTCTGCGTGAGCACCAGCCGGATGCAATCATGCACCTGGCCGCGGAGTCTCACGTTGATCGCTCGATTTCCGGCCCTTCAGAGTTCATCCAGACCAACATCATCGGTACTTACACTTTGCTGGAAGCCGCACGCCATTATTGGGCTGCGTTGGATGATGCGCGCAAGACTAACTTCCGCTTCCATCACATTTCGACTGATGAAGTTTACGGAGACCTCGAAGGTCCGGAAGATCTCTTCACCGAAACCACGCCGTATCAGCCAAGCTCGCCATATTCGGCCAGCAAGGCCAGTTCCGATCACCTTGTTCGCGCTTGGGCGCGTACCTATGGCCTGCCAACACTGGTAACCAATTGCTCGAACAACTATGGCCCATGCCACTTCCCTGAGAAGTTGATCCCGCTGATCATTCTCAATGCGCTGGAAGGCAAGCCGCTGCCGGTTTATGGCAAAGGCAATCAAGTTCGTGACTGGCTGTATGTAGAAGATCACGCTCGTGCGTTGTACAAAGTCGTTACCGAAGGTGTGATCGGTGAGACTTACAACATTGGTGGTCACAACGAAAAACAAAACATCGAAGTGGTGCATACCCTCTGTGCATTGCTCGATGAATTGCGTCCGGATTCGGCGCATCGGCCACATTCGAGCTTGATCACATATGTTCAGGATCGCCCGGGTCACGATCAGCGTTACGCAATCGATGCGAGCAAGATCCAGCGCGAACTGGGCTGGACTCCGGAAGAAACCTTCGAAACCGGTATTCGCAAGACCGTTGAATGGTATCTGAACAACACTGAATGGGTTGAGCACGTGAAGAGCGGTAGCTACCAGCAGTGGATCGATCAGAACTATAGCGATCGCTCGAGCAAAGCATGAAGATCCTGCTTTTAGGAAAAAACGGCCAGGTGGGTTGGGAGCTGCAACGTTCTCTTGCACCGCTCGGTGAATTGATTGCCCTTGACCGCAACTCGGGTGGTGATCTGTCCGACTTGGACGCATTACGCGAGACCATTCGCCTGGTCAAACCTGATGTTATTGTCAACGCTGCCGCCTACACTGCGGTTGATAAGGCTGAGTCAGAAACCGAGCTGGCCGACCGGGTCAACGGTGGGGCATGTCAGGTCATGGCTGATGAGGCCATGTTCCTGGGCGCGTGGTTAATTCACTACTCGACCGACTATGTGTTCAGCGGTCAAGGTTCTCAGCGCTGGCAGGAAACTGATCAAGTCGCCCCCGTGAATCACTATGGCGCCAGCAAGCTGGCTGGTGAGCAAGCGATTATCGCATCGGGTTGCAAGCATCTGATCTTCCGCACCAGTTGGGTGTATGGCGCTCGTGGCAACAATTTCGCTAAAACCATGTTGCGTCTGGCCAAGGATCGCGAAACCCTTAGCGTTATCGCCGACCAAGTTGGTGCGCCGACGGGTGCAGACCTGATTGCCGACGTGACTGCATCGGCTATTCAGCAGGTCATGCATCGCCCTGAATTGGCGGGCCTATATCACTTGGCCGCCAGCGGCGAAGTTTCTTGGCATGGCTACGCCAGTCATGTGATCGATTTTGCGCAGACAAATGGTGAGGAACTCGCCGTTACGGCGATCAATCCGATTGATACTTCTGCGTATCCAACACCTGCGCGTCGTCCCCTGAACTCCCGATTGAATACTCAGAAACTGCGCGACAATTTTTCTCTACACTTGCCGGATTGGCAAAGTGGTGTAACCCGAATGCTTAGGGAAGTTCTGAACAAATGACCACGACAAATCGTAAAGGCATCATCCTCGCTGGCGGATCGGGAACGCGTCTGCACCCGCTCACGCTTGGTGTCTCCAAGCAAATGCTGCCGATCTATGACAAGCCGATGATCTTTTATCCGCTGTCGGTCCTGATGCTGGCAGGGATGCGCGAAATCCTGATTATCTCCACGCCTGAGGACTTGCCGTTATTCCGCAAGTTGTTGGGCGATGGCAGCCTGTATGGCATCAAGTTGACCTATGCAGAACAACCTACTCCGGATGGTCTCGCTCAGGCGTTCATTATCGGTGAGGAATTTATTGGTCAGGATCCTTGCTGCCTGATCCTCGGCGACAATATTTTCTATGGCCAGCACTTCTCGGACAATTTGCGTTCGGCGACCGAACAGAAGAGCGGCGCGACCGTGTTCGGTTATCACGTTTCAGATCCCGAGCGTTTTGGTGTAGTCGAGTTCGATGCTAAGGGCCGAGCGCTCAGCATTGAAGAGAAACCACTAAACCCAAAATCCAACTACGCAGTAACGGGTCTTTATTTCTACGACAACGAAGTTGTGGAAATAGCCAAGAACATCAAACCGTCTGAGCGTGGTGAGCTGGAAATTACCGACGTAAACCGCGTTTATCTTGAGCGCAAGTCCCTCAGTGTCGAAATGCTTGGTCGTGGTTTCGCTTGGCTCGACACGGGCACTCACGACTCGTTGCTCGAGGCCAGTCACTTTGTGCACACCATCGAACAGCGCCAAGGTCTGAAAGTCGCTTGCCTGGAAGAGATCGCTTACCACAACGGCTGGATTTCTGCCGAGCAGTTGGGTGAACAAGCCAACGCGTTGAAAAAGACTGGCTACGGTCAGTACCTCCAGAAACTTCTGGATTCACCTTCGCACTGATTCAAACACCAGTTCCCGTCGAACATCAGCGTTTTTTCAGTGCAGCAGGAATGGCATGCCAGTAAAACGTCCCAAGGTTGCAGTTTTGCTGGCTGCTTATAATGGCATGCAGTGGATCGAGGAGCAGTTGGCCTCGATCCTTGGCCAGTCAGCAGTCGATGTAACCGTTTATATAAGCATCGACCCCTCTACCGACGGTACTGAAGCGTGGTGTGCAGTTTATGCCTCCAATCACCCGCAAGTTCGGGTCTTGCCGCCAGCAGGTAACTTTGGTGGCGCATCTCGTAATTTCTTCCGACTCATCCGCGATATTGAGTTTGAAACTTTCGATTTCGTTTCCTTTGCTGATCAGGATGATATTTGGCACGTAGATAAGTTGCAGCGTGCGACTCATGCCATCCAAAGTCGTCATGTCGACGCCTACTCCAGCAATGTCACGGCTTTTTGGCCTGATGGAAAAACCCATTTGTTGGATAAGGCGCAGCTTCAGGTTGACTGGGACTTTCTTTTTGAAGCGGCGGGGCCTGGCTGCACTTATGTTATGAACAAAAGGCTCGCTGACTCATTAAAGGTGTCAATGATCAGTAATTGGCATCTGTTACAAGATGTCAGTCTGCACGATTGGTATTGCTATTCCTTTGCTCGTAGCCATGGTTTTCTTTGGTACATAGATCCTGAGCCGACGATGGACTATCGCCAGCATGAGCGTAACCAGGTAGGCGCCAACAAGGGGTTGGCGCCATTGTTTGCGCGTTATAAAACTATCCATGACGGCTGGTGGTTCACTCAAGTTCAATTAATTGTGCACTTGGTCGGACAGGATAAAAATCCATTTGTAATGACTTGGCTCAAACTGCGCCGCAGGCAATTAATTAAACTTTCATTCAGTGCCTGGCAGTGTCGCCGTCGGGTAAGGGATAAAGTTTTTTTCTTTTGTATTTGCTGGGTCACTGCGTTGATTGGGAATAAGGCCCAATGACTGCCCTAAAGGTTTTGGTAACCGGGGCGAGCGGTTTTGTCGGAGAAGCTGTGGTTTTCAGGTTGTTGATGGACGGGAAATTTTGTCCGATCGCAGCATCGCGCAGTGCCACCCGCTTAAATGGATTGTGTTCCGTCCAGCCTTTCAATATGAATGCCGATGTTTTGCCTGCGCTGGATGATGTTCAAGTAGTCGTTCATGCTGCGGCTCGGGTGCATGTCATGAATGAAACGGCAGAAGATGCTCTCGCGCAGTTCCGCAAGGTCAACGTGCAAGGAACCTTGAGGCTGGCACGGCGCGCAGCGGAATCGGGAGTCAAACGTTTCATCTTTGTCAGTTCAATCAAGGTCAACGGTGAAGGCACAGTCCCATCCAGACCTTACGAAGCAGACAGTCGGCCGAATCCTGTGGATCCCTATGGCATCTCCAAATACGAAGCCGAAGAAGCGTTGAAGAAACTACACTCCGATACCGGGATGGAGGTTGTCATTATTCGGCCGCCCTTGGTTTATGGGCCTGGGGTGAAGGCCAACTTTCTGAACATGATGATGTGGCTGGATAAGGGTATTCCGCTGCCTCTGGGATCAATCCGCAATCAACGAAGTTTTGTAGCAATTGGCAATCTCGTGCATTTGATCGTCGTATGCATTGATCACCCCATGGCGGCCAATCAGACATTTTTGGTAAGCGACGGCGAAGATCTGTCCACAACGCAATTGCTGCGTCGCCTTTCGGTAGCAATGGGTAGATCTGCACGACTTTTGCCAGTGCCAGCCTGGCTTTTGAAGCTGGCGGCCATCACATTGGGTAAGCAAGCTTTCGCTCAGCGACTATGCGGTTCGTTGCATGTTGACATTAGTAAAAATCGAGAATTAATGGGCTGGACGCCGCCCGTCAGCGTTGACGACGCTATGCGACAGACTGCTGATCATTATCTGGAAAACGTAAAGAGATGACTGTTTGGAGCCTATTACTGGCGGTATTCGTGTTGTCGTGGGTTTTGACAATGATTCTGCGTCGATACGCTCTGGCGAAGAGTTTGATGGATATACCCAATGAACGTAGCTCCCACTCTGTGCCTACTCCAAGGGGCGGGGGCGTTGCGATCGTTGCCGCCTTTCTACTTGTCTTACCAGTTCTTGCCCAGTTGAATCTAATCAACCCAGCTGCGCTCTGGGGGCTCTCGGGTTCAGGTTTGTTGATAGCCGTTCTCGGATTCATTGATGATCACGGGCATATTGCTGCCAGATGGCGGTTGATCGGCCATTTTGTTGCTGCCGCCTGGGCGTTGTACTGGCTCAATGGACTGCCTGCGATCCTGCTCTGGGGTATCAACTTTGATCCGGGATGGATCGGGTGCTTTCTCGCTTTGATTTATCTGGTCTGGATGCTCAACCTCTACAACTTCATGGACGGTATCGATGGATTGGCCAGCGCTGAAGCGATGAGCGTCTGCCTGGGCATGTGTCTGGTTTATTATGTCCTTGGATGCGTTGAGCTGATCTGGCCACCACTAATGCTAGCGGCGGCCGTTGGAGGATTTCTGTGGTGGAATTTCCCTCCCGCGAAGATATTCATGGGCGATGCGGGGAGTGGCTTTCTCGGTATCATCCTAGCCGTCTTGTCTCTCCAAGGAGCCTGGAGCAAGCCTGAATTGCTGTTCAGCTGGGTTATCCTGTTAGGTGTCTTCATCGTGGATGCGACATGGACTCTCGGTCGACGCTTGCTCAGAGGTGACAAGGTTTATCAGGCACACAGTTCGCACGCTTACCAGCATGCTGCTCGAAGTGTAGGTCACAAGAAAGTCACGCTCGCCGTTGTGATGATAAACGTGCTGTTCCTGCTGCCTTTATCGATGTTCGTTGCATTGGGCATGTTGAGCGTAATAACCGCTCTGCTCATTGCTTTTACTCCGCTGATTTATCTCGCTTATCGCTTTGGTGCTGGCAAGGCTTGAAGTCGTAAGGTATCTGTAGCGAGTGGGGCGTTTACAATGTGGATGCAGGCTGTCCGAGCGTCATTCAGTCGGTCAGGGGCTGCACTCGAAAACGGTCAGACATCAAAATGACGAGAAATTATGCAGAATAATCTCACTTGCCAGCCTATCTCGACGACCAGTCGGGTGCGCGGCGAGCAAAAAAATCAGCGTCCCGTAGTAATCTGGCTGACCGGTCTTAGCGGCTCAGGCAAGTCTTCTCTGGCCGATGCGCTTGAGCAGCGGCTCATAGCGAATGGCTTCCACACTTATCTGCTTGATGGCGATAACGTACGAATGGGGCTGTGCAAGGACCTAGGGTTCGGTGATCAGGATCGAACGGAAAACATCCGTCGCGTGGCGGAAGTAGCTAATCTTTTCATGGATGCCGGGCTAATTGTCATTACGTCCTTTATATCTCCGTTCCACCGCGATCGTGCGCTTGCCCGCAGTGTGATTGGTGAGGAGTCCTTTATCGAAGTCTATCTTGATACACCGCTGAGCGAGTGTGAGCGAAGGGATCCAAAAGGCCTTTACAGCAAAGCTCGGCAGGGGCTTATCAAGAACTTCACCGGTATCGACTCGCCCTATGAAGTGCCTGATTCTCCTCACGTCAAAATCGATACACTGACTCATTCAATAGATGATGGGGTGGATACCATCATGGCTTACTTGAAACAATGGAATACCAAGTGAAGCGTTTAGTCATCATTGGCGCAGGCTTTAGCGGGGCAGTAACGGCTATTGAGTTTCTCAAACACGCCACCAAGGGATCCCGACTCACCATTATCAACCGTTCAGGCAAGATGGCGCGTGGGTTGGCTTATGGAACCAGCAGTCCTGACCACTTGCTGAATGTACCCGCAGGCAATATGTCTGCACTTGTAGGTGATCCCGACTCCTTTCTTGAATTTTGTCGCAATTTTGATCCAGAAGTACATTCCGGTAGTTTTGTCTCGCGCAAAATGTACGGTGCGTATCTGAGTGAGTTGCTGGCTCAGGCTGAAAAAGAGTCTGAAGTCCAATGTTCGCGTATGACGGGCGAGGTCTTGTCAATTGAGCCTTCGGGAACCGGGGCGGTATTAGAAATTCATACCGGAGAGCGGATTGTTGCGGATCATGTGGTGTTGGCATTCGGGAATTTTTCGCCAGCCAAGCCTCAAGGGTTACAAAAACTCGACGAGTGCCCAGCATATTTAGGAGATCCTTGGTCTGCACCCGCTGCCGAGATGAATCAAGAAGCACCCACTGTTTTATTGATTGGAAGTGGCCTGACCGCAGTTGATACTTTGATCTCTCTGCGTCGTACACATCCGGATGCCAAAGTAACTATGGTTTCGCGCCGTGGCTTATTGCCGACTGCACATAGAGTGCGGCTGCCTGCACCTGGATTCAAGACAACGATCTGTGATGACCTGCTTGCCGCCGATCCTGTTGTTTCCGTGTACACCCAGCTAATTCGCAGGGAAGTTTCCCGCTCCCCAGAGCACTGGCGTGAAGTTGTGGCGGCACTCAGGCCCATTACCTCTATTTTGTGGGAGCGCCTGCCTGTTAATGAGCGGAAACGCTTTTTGCGTCACCTGCAACCGCACTGGGATGTTTACCGTCACCGAGTCGCACCGCAGACTTTCAGGATTTTTCAGGAAGCGTTTGCAGCGTCCACTGTCAGTTCGATCGCTGGTCGAATCGTAGCGATTGACATCAAAGGAACGTGTGTCTCAGCGCAAATCAAATTAAGAGGCACTGATAATATTCTCGAGCGTCAGTTCGATCAGGTCATCAATTGTACGGGACCGTGCACAGATGTCTGTAAAATTACTGATCCGTTCATTTCTTACTTACTGAAAGAGTCTGTAATTTGCGCCGACGATCTGCACCTCGGCATCAAAGTTGCTGACGATTACGCAGTTATTGATCGGTCCGGGAAAAGTCTGGATTGGTTAAGTTATGTCGGCCCTATGCTTAAGGCTCATTTGTGGGAAGCCACGGCGGTTCCTGAGCTTCGTCAGCATGCCCGTGCTCTGGCGAGCAAAGTTGTTAAAAGCTTTTCAAAGGATGAACCCGAGGCTGAATAGTAGTTTTCTCTGAACACTTGGAGCCCTCAACCGTCACGCGGTTGAGGGCTTTTTCATTGTTCAGGATCAGACGAGAGTTGATAGCAAAAAAAGACCAATAGCATCTTAAGCTATTGGTCTTTTCAAAAGACAACTGGATGCCGTGAGTTTCCGCATCGAACCTGGAGGAGAAGGGCAGCAACCCATCAATAACCTTCGGTGCTGCCATTCAGTTCTTGAGTTTTCAGAGGATCAATTCTGCACACCGAAACTTGGGTTGCCGAGCGTAAAGCGAGTGCAGTTCTTAACTGCCTCGACATCCACACGAACACGTTTGATGTCAGCTCCTACTGGCCAATTCGGAATTGTTTTCAGGTTGATCAAAGACTGCCCGGTTCGCAACAGCAACCGAGTGCTATGCGCTTCATCGTAGTAGGCCTGCCCATCTTCCATCCAGAACAACTGTAGCGGAACGGTTGGAGAGCCGTCAGTACACGTCAGATTGATATTGAGGTACTGAGCACTGATCCGCGCATCCTTACTGGAGAATGAGTAATCAACGTAGGCGTCATCACCATTGATTTCATACTCATTAACGGACGGTCCGGTTGCCAATTGATTTACTTTGGCGGTCGACGCGATGCTCCCAACCTGGAAATTTTCACCTGTAGGGATCACACTGATTGCAGGCATGCTGCTCGACCAAAGTGACGGCGTCTCGCGCTCAACTACAGTCATAAAAACGTAATCCGGTTTCCACTTTTCAACCAGTTCAGTGAAGTTACCGTCAGGCCCTGTTGCGTTACCCCAATGAATTTGAAGCACTTCGCTAAACGTCGCAGCCATCAAAGGCGACAGGCTGTTCCCAAATGAATCCCTCAGCCATAGCACTTTTTTGTTATTCAATGCACCTTCAGACTTTACAATAAATGCTTTACTGGTAGGACCGACTTCCGGGTTGCCACCCTCAAAAAGAATTTTTTTGGTTTCGAAGTCAATTCTTGTCGTCTTTATCGGCAGGTTGCCAGCATTTATGAGCGGTTCGCTATCGGAAAGACTCGCTGACAGCCTAAGAAAGTTTGCCAAATCACCACCATGTATATTTTTGATTTGTGCAATCCCGTACGCCTCCTCTGAAGGCCATTTAAGTTCGGGGGCAGCTTTTGCAACTTCATAAGCAAAACCCCGAAATGCCAATCCGGCACCCAGCGCATTCCAGTGAGTATCTGTTTTAAAATAAAGATTCTCAGGGTGTGTCTTTTTCGCTGCCAACAGTGTTGGCCTCAGGTCAATAAAGGTCCCTGGCTCGGCTTCAGCAAGAAGCGCATCAGTCGGATTGAACGAGGCTGTCTTAGCCCACGATGGCAAATGTTCAGGGTAAATGCTGCCTTTGTCTGGTCCGATCATGATGCGGAAGACTTTGACGCCTCTATCTGCCAAGAAGGAGTTCCAATTCTTGGTGGCCGCGGCAATTCTTTTCGCAAGAACAATGTCCGAATCTGTCGCGGTACGTCGGTTATTTGATAGGGTTTCGTGGTACATGTCACCCAGATAAAGCCAATCATCCTTGCCGATAATTACCTGTTTGGAATCTATGCTGATACCGAACGGATAGAGTATTTTCGACGTCCACCGGGCAACGAAGTCCATGTTGTACAGAAAAGACTTCTCAGTAAGTTTTATGGCGCTTTTGCTTGGTGCATTTATGATGTTTATTGCTGGAATAAACAACAGTATGAGCAAAATTGATGATAGGAAAATAAGTGCGATACGTTTCATGTCGACGCCATCAAAAGTTGAAGTAAAGAAATACAGAGCTAGTAGCAGCGAGCATGAAACACATCGCTACCGAAAATAGGGCTGCACCGTAAGCCAGCCTCCATTTACCTATCACTCCTTTTGCCATTTCAAGCGAGTTTTTTTGAGCAACAATGATAAACGCCAGAGCAATGGCCACAAAAATTGGCAGTTGACCCACCAGTGTTGCCGGCATGATGTTCAATGCGACATCGGACAGACTGCCTCCCCAAGCCAAATCTGCTACTGGCACGGTAGCCGCTGTGTGTCCAAATGCCGAGCTCACATCAACCATGCCGCTCAGCACGCGCATCGCGTCGTCCATGGTCTTTGCGCGGAAAAATACCCATGTCACGTTCACGAACATAAAGGTCAGAAACCAGCCAAGTATCGGAGACATGGGGCGGCGCAATTGTGACCATAAGCGATGGATGACCAGGGCGGCGCCATGCAACGCTCCCCAGATTACAAACATCCACGTTGCACCGTGCCAGAGACCGCCGAGCAAGAATGTGGCGAAGAGATTGATGTAGGTACGAAATTCGCCAGAACGATTGCCACCAAAGGGGATGTAGAGGTAGTCACGCAGAAAATGACTGAGCGTTATGTGCCAGCGCCGCCAGAAATCCTGGATGCTCAGGGCCTTGTAAGGCGAATTGAAGTTTATTGGCAGCCAGATATTGAAGAGTAACGATGCCCCAATGGCCATGTCGCAATAGCCGCTGAAGTCAAAATAAAGCTGGAATGTGTAAGCCAGACTGGTTGCCCATGCTTCGAAGAATCCGAGGCTATGACTACCATCGAATCCCGCAGTGGCCCAGACGGCAAAACTGTCCGCAATGACGACCTTTTTGAATAGGCCGATCGCAAAGATAAACAAGCCCTTGAGGATGTTCGGATACCTGCGCACCAGTGTCCAGCGCGAAGCAAACTGCGGCATTATCTGGCGGTGATGAACAATCGGACCGGCAATCAGATGTGGAAAGAATGTCACGAAGAGCGAGTAATTCAGCAGGTCGTACTCTGCGGTTTCGCCTCGATAGCTATCCACCAGGTAAACGATTTGGGTGAAGGTAAAGAAGCTGATCGCTAACGGCAGCAGGATATGCTGAATGGCGTAGTCAGTGCCGAAAACGGCGTTAACGTTGCCAATCAGGAAGTCGGTGTACTTGAAATACCCCAAGAGCACCAGGTTAGCCACGATTCCAGTTGTCAGAACAACTTTTCTGTTAATCGCGTGATGTGACTTCTTGATATCGTCAAGGGAGGCTTTGTGCGCTTGGGCGAGGCCGGTACCTATCGCGAAGTTCAGGAAAATCGAGCCCAATATGAGGGGGAGGTAGTGAACGTCCCAATAAGCATAGAAAAACAGGCTGACGGCAACCAGCCAGACCTTTCCTGCCACGATTAAACGTCGGTCGTTTAACCAAAAATAGACGAAGAATGAGATGGGCAGAAAAAGCAGAATAAACTGCCACGAACTGAAAATCATGTTGGTTATGCCTGATGGGATGAAGGGAAAGGTCCGGCGATGGCTTTGAGATCGCCGGAGCTTTAAAAACAAGCCAATCGCAGTATCCGGAATCCTCATCCATCGTACCGATGGTTAATGCCACCACTGGCGTCAGATGAGAGTTTGATCCAGGTACCGCAGTACTCAAGCCCGCAAGATCCTGGAGATCTTATCGATTACTTGAGGATTGAACGCATCATCCCAATCACGAACCCAGTCGAACGATGCCCCTTGAATGCGAGCTTCGCTATCACTGGCGCGCGCCACTGCAGTTTCCAGGGCTTCGGCGATCGAGAACGGATCGGCCTCGCACGGTTCGATGTTTGAGGAAATAGACCGTAACACGTCGGCGGTACGAGATTCATAGGTGTTGGTGACGACGACCTGACCAGCCGATGCCATTTCGAATGGCAGAATACTCGGATGCGGAGCCAGCATCAGGCTCAAGCCGATATCGAATTCACCCAAGGCTTTACCGTAATCGCTCTGCGGAAGCGTTCCGCTCAGTTTCATCACGCGGCCGTGACCCAATTCAACATCGTAGTCAGGACCCAGCGTACCAACACCATAGAATTCCCAATCGCTATCGAACACGCCGTTGGCGATAGCAGCTTTGAGCCCGAGGATGCCGATCTCGAAGATATTACGACGAGCGTGGCCTTCTGGACGTCCGTAAAACAACAAGCGTTTTGTCTCGCGTTTCGCCAGCTGCTCAACCGAAGGCGGTGTTGTAGGCGTCAGGGCGTGCTGAAAAGCAACGTAATGATCCTCCAGCTCTTCGCCTTCGTGGCGCGAGAACACCCCTAGTTGTTTACTGCGGAAATAGTCGGCGAGCAACTCGGTATTGAAAATCACCTTGTGAGGTAGTCGATATACATAACTGCCAATGGCATACAAGGAATCGTGCGGGTGGAAAATTGGTTCATATTCCTGCAAAAAGAAGATGAACTCTTTTCCGATTGCCTTGGCCAAATGGTGCGCTTTGATACACGTCCAGAAGGAATAGCCGACAAATGCGTCGCCTGGAGATATCACCAGCTCGTGCGTCCCTTGCGTAATATCTTCAACTTCAGCAGCGGCGACTGCTTTCTGCAAAGCCGGATTGGAGGCAAGTTTTGAATCCACGGCTTCGCGGTCAAATCGATCAGACTCGGTGAGTAGAATCCTGACCTGAAAACCCTCGGACTGGATTTTCGAGATGAACTGCAGGCAAGCGATATAGCCGCCGAACATGATCAATGGATCCAGTTGCGGCAACAGGACATTCACCCGCGAAGGTGCCAGAGGATCAACTACAAACGGTGGAGCGGAGATTTTTTCTTCCAGCAGGAAAATGTTTCCCAGGCCAACTGGTTGCGTGATACCCGGGTAGCACTTTTCCAGTGCCTGAGCCTTGAGCAAACCTGGGTGCGAGGTTTCATCGGCCTGGTGAACGCGGGCAAGCACCTTGTCTTGCTCGATTTTGTCCTTGGCCAGATTTATTACAGTTTCCTCATTGTGTCGGGGTACGGCGGCAAAGAACCGGCGTACGTTTGCCATGTTGAGGTTACGCACGAAAAAGCCGGGGTTGGCAATGCTGAGTTTTATAAGTTTGTACAACAGACTGATCTTGGCTTGCTGTTTCATAACATCCTTTCCAGATTCTTGCTTGGTACGTTTCTTGAAGAGAGTGCTGAGTGTTCTAAGTGGCTTCGTGGCGCACCAACTTTTGGATTTGTAAATCGCTTCTATCCTTGTGTCACGCTCCAAAATCACTGCGTTACGTTCATTGATCTGCACGTCACGCTCCCATATCACTGCGTTACGCTCATTGATCAGAGCGTCACGTTCCGAGATCACTGCGTTAAACCTATCTATCTGCGCGTCCCGTTCGCAGATCACTGCGTTACGCTCTTTGATCAGCGCGTCCCGTTCCGAGATCACTGCGTTAAACCCATCAATCTGCGCGTCCCGCTCGGAGATCACTGCGTTGCGCTCATTGATCAGCGCGTCCCGTTCGCAGATCACTGCGTTAAACCCATCAATCTGCGCGTCCCGCTCGGAGATCACTGCGTTGCGCTCATTGATCAGCGCGTCCCGTTCGCAGATCACTGCGTTAAACCCATCAATCTGCGCGTCCCGCTCGGAGATCATTGCTTTACGCAGCGCGTCCCGCTCGGAGATCACCGCGTTACGCTCATTGATCAGCGCGTCCCGCTCGGAGATCACTGCGTTACGCTCATTGATTAGCGCGTCACGTTCCGAGATCACTGCGTTAAACCCATCTATCAGCGCGTCCCGCTCGGAGATCACTGCGCTAAACTCAACTATCTGCGCGTCACGCTGAGCTATCATTTCATCACGCTCGATTATTTGCTGCTCGCGATGTGTCAGCTGGGAGTCACGGTCAGTGATCTTTGCCTGCTGTTCCAACAGCAGTGCGTCCAGTTCGGCGACTTGTGCTTCGCGCTTCGACAACGCAATTGAAATTTCTTTAATCTGAGATTCACGTTCTGAAATCACGATGCCGCACTCGGCCAAGTGCTCGTCACGCTTGTAAACCTCAGCTTCGTGCTCAGCTGCCACCTTGGCAACGTGGTCGAAATGACCCATCTTCAATGGATCAAGCTCTGCAGTAAGTCTGACGAACTCAGTTACGCTGAATTCTGCTGGCACTTTTTTGTCAGGCGAATTCAGAATTTTGAAAAGATCTGTCAAGGCGAAAGGTACGACAATGTCAAATGTCTTGACCTCGAGCATGGCTCTTGCCATTGCGTAATGCACGCAAGTGCCTTCCTCGCTGAGGAATGCCTCGGCTTCAGGAAACACCTTCAGAAGATCGTCTTTGTCAGTGATCTGACCGTAAAGCGGCAGTAGCATGCTGAACTCAAAGAGTACACGAGCGCGTGTTTCTGGTCGATTCCCGCTGGAATTTGCCTCGTTGTCTCTCACCCGGAACTTGACAAGTTTTTCCGGCAGGACGTGGATCTCGTATTTCAGGCAGAGTCTGATCCACATATCAAAATCGGCAAGCTGTGCCAGACCCAAACGGTACAAGCCACAGTCGTCATAGCATTGCCGACGGATAAGCACGCTCGGATGGCAAAGCGCATTACCTTGATCGAAGAATAAGCGCAGCCATTCCTGGCGTGAACGGTTTTCTCGATCGAACACAGAAGAATAGTAATGCGAGGTATCCGGATGGATTGCCCCGTCTTCGTCGATTGCCCGCGCGTTGGAGAATACTGCGCCGACTGACGGGTGGGTGTTCAGAAAGCCTATTTGCTTGGCAAGCTTGTCGGCTTCCCAGACATCGTCGGAGTGGTGAATGGCGATGTATTCACCTTGCGCAACATCAGCAATGGCCTTGTTGATGCCATAGACGCCACGCTTCGATTTGCTGTTTCGAAAGGGTTTAATTCGCGCATCGGCGTAACTGTTGATAATTTCCCACGATTCATCCTGAGACGCATCGTCCCAGATAATCAGCTCGAAATTCTCGTACGTCTGGTTCAGAACGCTTTCAATCGCCGCTCGCAAATATTTCGAGTGATTAAAAGAGGTCAAAATGACGGAGACTGTAGGGGCTTGCAACATGACCATTACCATTGTTTTAGGTGTGTTTTAAAGCGCCTTGGTGCTGAACATGCAATCCTGAAAACACACGTGCGATCTCGTTGTGAGTTGAGCTCACCGTTTTCTCGTTACTTCAAATGCTGCAGTGCCGGTGTATGGCGCGTCAGTCATTCCCAGCTTTCTCGACAACGCTTCAAAATACTTCGCAGGCGAAGCGCAGAAGTCTTCGTATTGGACGACCATCTTCCGAGACTCGGCAACGTGTTTCAGACCAGTCTCAACGGCTTGATTGATGGCGCGAACCTGGCCTAGCGCTTGCTCAGATGGGCTGAGGTGCATCAGTTGCTCTTTTTCCGGGATGTCGAACGAATACCAGGCTTTTTCATCGCCCAGTTGCCGTCTGCGCGCTTCCAACACGGACTCGGCATTCGTCACTTCGTCTCTGACGATATGAACGAAGAGTACCTTATTAAAGACTGAGTCAAGGAAGGGAATGTTGTAGTTGAACAACATTCCCTTGGCTGCAAATGGCTTCTGGAAAACATCCATCATCCCTCGAAGCTCGCTTAGCATGGTCTGGGTATCCATGTTCTGCTTCAACTCTGGGTCGCTCCACACATCGCGTGAAGGTTCAGCGAGAAAGCGGCGCCAGAAATACCAGAATTCGTTAGGGGCCAGAGCGCCCTCAGTCTTGCCGTTCTCGGAGCGATACTGAGTCTGCTGTGCGAACTCGGACAACTCGCCCCGGAAGTCAAACCGCGGATCGGTTAACAAAAGTTGAATTTTGGCGCCGATCACAGGTGCCTGATAGAAGCGCGACAGCAGATTGGTCGGGTACGCAACCAAGCCAGTGTTTGCGAGCCATTGCATAAATAACGTGGTTCCACTCCGAAGAGGGCCCATCACGAATATCACTGGGTGGTCGGCGTCCAAGCTGCCCTGTTGCTTCAACAAGGCTTGTTCAGACGGCTGCAAATCCTTGTTCAACTCCGCGAGGAAATTTTCCAGCAACTCGTTGCGGCGAAATTTGGCCGTACGTTCATCAGACAAGGTCGTACTCCTGAAGCAATTGAGCGCATTGCTCTCGGTCATTGAACATCATCACATCGACGATGGACAAATTGGGCAGAAATTCTTTGCCGAACTGTGAATAGCTGATGGGGCGTGACTGAATGAAGGAAAGCTTCAAGCCATGTGAGGCGAAGGATTGCGCATCATAAAGCGCCTTACCTCCAGCCGTATTGATGTAGTGTGTAGCTCCAAGCTCGCGGCAGATGGCGATTACTTTGTCTTGGCTACGCAGTTCGATATTTTTTTTGAGTGCGGAGGAGATATGCCACTCCGGGCTTAGGTTGAGATAGCCGCATAGAACTCTTAGTTGGTGATCAAGAAACTCCGCCAGATTGCGGTGGTTGTATCTGAGGATTTTTTCGAGCATGGGGAAGACACACTCGAAATAGGGCGCCTTGTTGTAATTCTGCCGAATGCTCTGCAAGATCTTGTGCTGAGTACCAATGTCGACCTGATTGATCATTTTGTTTGGGCTGGCACCCTGCAGCGGCAGTGTGATCAGCTGCTTGTCACCATTGGAGAGAATGTAATTGCGGTTGATCCAGCCACCTTTGATGAAGTTGACGTCGTCGTAAACAACAAATGCATCAACTGCTCGCATCAGCTGAAAGTAGCCAAGATACGGGAACAGGTAAGGTTGCATGATCGCCAGCTTCAAATGTTCCACCTCAGGACTCAAGCACATTCTTGATGCAAGTAGAAATCATCGAGATTTCTTTCTGAGAGAGCGCAGTATAAAGTGGCAGCGACAGGACGCGGCTCGCCAGTGATTCCGAGGTGGGACACAGGCTACGGGTAGCATCATCCAGAAATGGCAGGGTGTTGAGAGAAGGGTGGAAGTAACGACGTGGAAATACGCCGCGTTCGTTCAGGGCTTCTCGTACTGCCATTGCTATTTGATGAGTTTCGAAAACGACAGGGTAGTACGCATAGTTGTAATCAAGCCCACTGACAACTTGTGGCCGTTGTAGTCGAGTACCTGCCAGAAATTCATCGTACCAAGCCGAGCATTGGCGACGCGCCTCGATGATCGAGCTGACATGCGGTAGCATGCTAAGCCCCATGGCTGCATGTAATTCGGACATCTTTGCATTGATGCCCAGATCAATGTAGTCATCCTCGCCCAAATGACCGAACTTGCTCATCAGGAACGCCCCGTCGGCTACTTCCTTATCGCGAAATACGATTGCACCGCCTTCACCCGTATGAAAGAGCTTTGTAGCATGGAAGCTCAGGGTGCTGCAGTCACCGTGATTTAACACTGATTGCCCGTGCAGGCGCACACCGTACGCGTGCGCGGCATCGTAGATGACCTTCAGGTCATGACGGTCCGCGATTTCCTGAATTCTGTCGACATCGCATGGGTAGCCATATACATGCGTTGCCAAAATAGCGGATGTCTTTTCTGTGATTGCAGCCTCGATCAAGTAGGGGTCAATGCAGAAGGATTCAGCGTCCACGTCGACAAATCTCGGCGTGCAGCCCTCCCAAAGAATAGAGTTTGTCGTAGCTACGTAGCTGTAGGGCGTGGTGATGATCTCGCCTTGCAATCCAAGGGCCTTGATAGCCAGTTGTAGTGCCAGCGTGCCGTTGGTAACGAGTTGCAGGTGGGTTACGCCGAGCGCACTGGAGAGCTCTGCGCCGAGTTGCTTCACCAGCGGACCATTGTTTGTCAGCACCCCGGATTCCCACATACCCTTGAGGTACGCGGTATAGACATCCAGTTCTGGCAGGTGCGTTCGGGTAACCGGAATCATGATGCAGTTACAACGAGCAGGATGCGCGAGGATTGGCGGCCTGGATGCACAGGAGTACCCGGTTCAGCGGCGCACCCTGTGCCAGCATTTGACAGCTGTAAGCGCCTTGTAACGTTCAGTGTGGACGTGCTCATAGATTCTGCACCTCGATAGTGTTTTCCACATACGCCTTGGCCCAGATACGCCCCGCGGCGCGTCTCTGCACATTGAAAACGATCGCGTCATCAATGACATCGAGAAACTCGGCACTTTGCTCTAAAACCACCGGTTTTGAAATTTGAATCTGAATGCTGTAATTGCCTTCTTGCAAAGGCAGTAGGGTAGTGTAGGAAACAATGTACCGCCCGCCCGCCACGCATTCCAGAAGCGGTAGTCCAGCCGTTCTGAATCCAGCACCAAGAATCTGAATCTTCTTGTCGTCCTGGATGTAGTAGTTGACTGAGCATTCCGTCTGCTCTTCAGCTTCAATATAGATTCTGATGGTTACTTTCTGGTTGAACTCAGCAGCGACCACAGGCTCGCCAGAGGCGTCTATCAATTCCGCAAAGGCAATTCGTACACCACCTTTGCCATATCGGAAGCCGGCGGCGCGACGATCGAACTCCTGGGATTCTTTAAACCCATGAGTGCTGGCGGAGGTCGACAAGACCTCGGTCTTGTCGGCTTTCGGATTTTTTATTTCCGGCAAATATTTGAGCACTTCACTGTTCATTTCTTCGCGGGTGACGCGAATATATTCTTCCGTGAGAGTGCTTGCCTTGCCAAAACTCTTGAGCCTGCCTTGTTCAAGATACGCTGCCTGGGAGCACAGACTGCGAATGCTGCCGATGTCATGGCTGACAAAAAGTACGGTTGCACCGTTATCTTGAATGCGGCGAAGTGCAGTCATGCATTTGGCTTGGAAACTCATATCGCCAACGGCTAATGCCTCATCCACAATCATGATGTCTGGTTGGGACACGATGTTCACCGCAAAGGCGAGGCGGACGAACATTCCGCTTGAATATGTCTTGACCGGTTGTTCGATGAAATCGCCGATATCCGCGAAGCTGGCAACATCATCAAAGCGCGCGTCGGTCTGTTCTTTGGTGAGCCCAAGCAGAGCGCAACTCAAATAGACGTTTTCCCGGCCCGTGAACTCGGGATTGAAGCCAGAGCCGAGTTCAAGCAGCGCCGCGATGCGTCCGTTGGTCTCGATCAATCCACCGGTTGGGTTGAGTGTGCCGCAGATAAGCTGCAGCAACGTCGATTTCCCCCCGCCGTTGCGGCCGATAATACCGACGGTCTCGCCCTTTTTGATTTCGAAGGATATATCCCTCAATGCCCAGAATTCGCGATAGTACTGCTGAGCCTGCATGCCTAAAGTGCTCTGCAATTTTGGCAAAATGAACTGCTTCAGGCGATCACGTGGCGTGTTGTAGATCTCGTAGCACTTGCTCAGACCTTCTATCTTGATAGCGATTTCAGAGGACATCTGCGAACCCCTTTCTTGTCTTCTGAAACAGAGCAAAACCTAGCCAGGCGATAACCGCAGCAGCCAGGGTATAAATTGCCAGCGCGTTCAGGTCGGGCGATTTGCCCCAGTAGAGAATGTCCCTGACCATCTCAATCACGGGCACAAGAGGATTGTAATAAAGGATGTGTTGATACTCGTCGGGCAAGGCGCTGGCCGGATAAAAGATCGGGCTTAAAAACATAAGGACGGATGTTACTACGGCGATCAGTTGGGACACGTCACGCAGGAATACTCCAAGTGATGCCAGTGTCCAGCATAGGCCCATGATGAACAGGGCGAAGGGAATCAGGACCAAGGGCAGGTAAAGTGCCGTGATCATAGGGGCGCCGATGAGAAGGGCATAGGCGACAAGCCACACTGTCACGCTGATTGCAGCGTGATAGAACGCTGCCAGCAACCCCACGAACGGTAGTATTTCCAGCGGATACACCACTTTTTTAACGTAGTTCGCATTGGACAGGATCAGTGATGGTGCCCGGTTTACACATTCGGCGAATAAATTGAAGACGATCAGTCCGGCAAACAACACCAGGGCGAACTCAATTTTTGAACCCTCTCCGCCGGTGCCCCAGCGAGCCTTGAATACGACGCTAAATACAAACGTGTATACAAGAAGCATGAGTAGTGGATTGAAGAATGACCACAGCAAACCGAGCATTGAGCCGCGATACCGGCCTAATACCTCGCGTTTGGCTGAGGCGTGAATTAGCGCTCGATGGCGCCACAGGCTTGCCACCATTTCAACCGGTGTAGCTGGGAAGATACGCATTAACCGACAACCTCGACAAGTGAGTGCCCGCCGGGGTGAATACAGGAAGGGGTGGTTGCTGTTTTAGTGATTTGACCGGCTTGACGACTCATCGAAGCGAGTGTCGGACCACGCATTATGCATCCCGCCGCTTGGATAAACATCGAATATGGCGGTTTGGAGGGTGACAGATACGACATTTTTGAGTTGTCTCTTCAATATACCTGATGCTTAAAAGCCTTTAGCCGCTTTGGGAGGCAGCCGCCACCTGTAGGTCGTGGCTGGAGCTAACTTTATTTGGGGAAATATTCCCAGAGCATAGCCGCTCAAGATTAACAGGACATGGCGTTTCAGGGCTAGCGGTCGTTGCTCAACTGAAGTGTTTCAGAGCTTGGCAAGCGGAAAGGACAGAGATTTTGCTGGGCTTTCCAAAGGCTGTCCCATGCGTGGATGGCCTGAGCCCGATGGTGGCTAATGAGTGGCCGGTATCAGTCGAGCGGCCCTCGCAAAGGCGTGGTTGAAGTTTTGCCAGCAGCTTCCTGAGATCAGGCACGTGACCATGATGTCTGGTGTATGCGCAATTGATTGGTGTCGAGCTCGATCAGAGCGTTCCAATCAATGATCAGGGCTCTTTCGATCAGCAGGTAGTGTTACTCCTGCGAGGGTGAATCAATCTACTGATTACATTTTGTTAATTAAGATCGCTAAAGCCAGGCCTACATTGCCTATGAAAGTCTGACGATAAAAGCGGCTGGAAATCATCATTTTGATTCTGCTGAAAAGTGCGGCATTGCGGCCGCGCTCAAATTGCTTGAACGTCTCCACATTGCGTTCGCTCAAATGCGCGGAAAGAAGCGTCAAGGCGGCGATGTTGGCATCGTTCCATTCTTTCATTGAACCCTGGAACATCCGCTTGACTCGAAGTAGGCGACTTTTGACCGAGGTGTTGGCGCCGATGACGTTTTGCGAATGTTGACGATAATCCAGCGTGGGGGTCGGATCGTAATGGACGTTGCCGTCAGAGCCGGTGATCAACAAATAGGTCCACCAGTCATGACATACCAATGGTGCGGCCGGCGGAGTCATGTTCAGTAGAGAACAGGCTGCCTGATTAATCAGCATCGTGTTGCCGCCAGCCAGATTCTGCATCAACGCGTTTTCGAAGCTCGGAGGTTTGCAAAACAAAGGAGACAGTCCGGCGAACTCACCTGTCTCAGTGACAATTCGAGTGCGTCCGCAATAAAGCGCGGGCGTGTCGACGGGCTGGCATTTCAGCCATGCCACTGCTCGTTGCAGTTTCGTGGGATGCCAGTAATCGTCCTGATCGCAGAAGGCGTAATATTTTTGACGACCGCACGCATGACCCAGCACGGACAGAAAATTGTTTGAAAAACCGCGTCCTGGCCCTTGCAGGATAATCAAGCGATCCTGACCCCAGGCTTCACGGTAGCGCTGCAGGGTTTCGAGGGTGTCATCCGTCGAGCCGTCGTCGGATGCGTATACGACCCAGCGCTCGTGACTTTGAGCAGCGATCGAGTCCAGCTGATCCTTGAGAAAGCTACCGCCATTGTAGGTGCACAGAAGAATCGCCACGCATTCAATTTCTATCGCTGGCTTACTCGTAGCGGCGGCAGGGGAGCAGGAGTCATTTGGCACAGGTCTTACGCTCTTTCCATGGTGGCGAGTAAAGCTTTGATATCACAGCTAGGCTTGTTAGCTTATCGTGTTTGTCCGGGTATTACACGGCATAAGCCGCATCAGGCAGTGGCGTGCCAAAACAGATGTACACGCCGGGAGCAGTTAACGTTTTCGGGTGCGTTCGTCGTTTCAGTGAAACACTTCTCCTCCGCGTTGGTCCGACTCTACGGTAACGCGGCTCATGCGCCTCACGGATTGGAGAAGGTGTGCATTCGTTGACTTCTCATCGGCTATCAAACTCCCCTTGACCGAGAAAGTTTCAGATTCGAGCCGTTCAGATTCTTCAGGTCAATGCGGTATGCTGTCCGGAGCTCGACCGGTAATGCAGCCGCGGAAAGGAGAAGTTTGAGGTGAGCGAGGTATTTATGGACAAAGTCAGGACTTATCTGGTGAATCTGCCCCGACGGCGCAAGCGTCTGATTCAGGTCGCTACCGATGTTTTCCTGGTCTGGATCGCTTTGTGGCTGGCGTTTATCGTTCGTCTGGGAATAGACGACATGTACAACCCGCTAAAAATACATTTTTGGCTGTTCGCTTGCGCTCCGGTGATCGCTATTCCCCTTTTTATTCGCTTCGGCATGTATCGTGCCGTAATGCGTTATTTTGGCAATGACGCTCTTATTGCAATCATCAAAGCCGTTAGTCTTTCATCGCTGATTCTTGCTGTAGTTGTTTACTGGTACAGCAACCATGAAGCCGTAGTACCTCGTTCTATTATCTTCAATTACTGGTGGCTGAGCCTCGTCATCATCGGTGGCCTGCGCCTGTGCATGCGTCAATATTTCATGGGGGACTGGTTCACGGCTGCCCAGCACGTGCCGTTCACCAATCGCGATGATGGCCTGACCAAGGTCGCCATCTACGGTGCAGGCGTTGCGGGCAACCAATTGGTTGCTGCATTACGGATGGGCAGGGTCATGCGGCCTGTGGCGTTTATCGACGACGATACCAATATTGCTGATCGATCCATTTCTGGTCTCCAGGTCTACAAACCCAAGCATATTCAGCAGATGATCGATGTCACGGGCGCGCAGGAGATACTCCTGGCGCTGCCCTCGTCAACTCGAGCACGACGCAGGGAAATCCTCAATTTTCTTGAAGCTTATCCGCTCCACATACGCAGTGTTCCCAACTTCACCGACTTGGCCAGCGGCAGAGTTAAGGTTGAGGATATTCAGGAAGTTGATATCGCCGATTTGCTGGGGCGCGACGCCGTTCCAGCGCAGCCGGAATTGCTGGAGCGCTGCATCAAGGGCAAGACAGTCATGGTTACTGGCGCCGGCGGTTCGATCGGCTCGGAGCTGTGCCGACAGATTTTTTCGCTGGGGCCAACTGAGCTTCTACTGTTCGACCATAGCGAATTCAATCTATATAGCATTCTCTCAGAGTTGGAGCAGCGAAGTACGCGAGAGTCGGCGCCTATCCGTCTGCTACCGATTCTCGGTTCTATCCGGCATCAGGAAAAGTTACTGGATGTGATGAAAGCCTGGCAGGTGGACACCGTTTACCACGCAGCCGCTTATAAACATGTACCGATGGTCGAGCATAATATTGCTGAAGGCGTCCTGAATAACGCAATCGGAACGCTTAACACGGCTCAAGCGGCTTTGCAGTCTGGCGTATCGAACTTTGTTCTGATTTCAACTGATAAGGCGGTTCGTCCGACCAACGTCATGGGGAGTACCAAACGTCTGGCGGAGATGACTCTCCAGGCGCTGAGTCGTGAAGTCGCTCCAGTGCTGTTTGGTGACAGCGCCAATGTGTCTCGGGTCAACAAGACCCGCTTCACCATGGTCCGCTTTGGTAACGTACTGGGCTCGTCAGGTTCGGTCATTCCACTGTTCCACAGTCAGATCAAATCCGGTGGTCCACTGACAGTCACCCACCCGAAAATCACCCGCTACTTCATGACAATCCCGGAAGCCGCGCAGTTGGTCATTCAGGCAGGCTCAATGGGGCAGGGTGGCGATGTGTTTGTTCTGGATATGGGCGAACCGGTGCGAATTGTCGAGTTGGCAGAGAAGATGATCCATCTGTCCGGCTTGAGCATTCGCTCCGACCGCAACCCGCAAGGTGATATTTCCATCGAGTTCACCGGCTTGCGACCGGGAGAAAAGCTCTATGAGGAGCTGCTGATCGGCGATAACGTCGCAGCAACATCGCACCCGATGATCATGACAGCCAATGAAGACCACCTCCCTTGGGAGGTATTGAAGGCCAAGTTAGATGAGTTGCTCATCGCTGTAGAAAAAGACGACTACACCCGCGTCCGCCAACTCCTGCGCGAAACCGTCAGCGGCTACACCCCCGATGGCGAAATTGTCGACTGGATCTACCAGCAACGCCGCCTCGAGCCCTGATTGTTTCACATCCTGTAACGCACGCATTTTTGACTTGCGCCCGTCATGGCCTACTTTTGAAGAGCAGCTTCGGAAAAGCTGCTTTCTCAAATGATGATGGAGCGTCACCTATGCGTACCGGTTACTTTTACTCCTTGATGTTTGCCCTGCTTACAAGTGCCTCGATAGCCGCGATTGCTGCGCCTCTGTCGCCACCGGAGCCAGTGAAGGCGCCAATCGTCATTGACGTTGCGCCGTCTTCACAAAGCGCAAAAATCAATCTCAACGACGCCGACTCGGCAACGCTGCAAAAAGAACTGTCCGGTGTAGGAGAGGCCAAAGCCAAAGCGATTGTTGCATATCGTGAAACAAATGGGCCGTTCGCATCGGTGGACGAGTTGCTGGAAGTGAAGGGTATTGGAAAAGCGATCCTGGATCGCAATCGCGACAAGCTGGAAGTGAACTAAGCTGATTGTTCAACGCCAAGGGGCCGGTCATTGACCGGCCTTTTTGTTTTTCAGGTAGCGCGTTTGCCTGAGGAAACCAGAAGCACGCTCGTCTGCCAGTTAAAAATTACGGCTATCATATTGCGCTAGGATTATGCCTATAATAATTACCGCGCGCTCTGTATCACCGAGATCCAGAGGGCGATCCCCCAAGTATTCCAGGAGTCCTGTCATGAATTCTGTTGCGTCTCAAGGTACAGCTCTCGTCACTGGTGCATCGTCTGGTATCGGTGCGATTTACGCAGAGCGGTTGGCATCGCGCGGTTTTGACTTGTTGTTAGTGGCCCGTGACCAAGAGCGTCTGGACAGTGCCGCAAGCAGGTTGCGGGATGCCCATGGCATTCAGGTCGAAGTGCTCAAGGCGGACCTGACGCAAAAAGATGATGTGCTCAAACTTGAGCAGCGTCTGCGCAGTGATTCCAGCATCAGCCTGCTGGTCAACAACGCCGGCGTTGCGGCTGATGGTCTGTTGGCCAATGCAGATTTAGACAATCTTGAGCGTCTGATCCAGCTCAACGTCACCACGGTCACCCGGCTGGCATCGGCCGCTGCGGCGAGTTTTGCCAAGGCTGGTCGCGGCACGATCATCAACATTGCCTCGGTTGTGGCCCTGTTTCCAGAGCGTTTCAACGCCACTTACAGCGCCAGCAAAGCCTATGTGCTGAGCCCGACTCAATCGCTTAACGCCGAACTCGACGGCACCGGTGTAAAAGTCCAGGCGGTGCTGCCCGGCGTTACCCGCACTGAAATCTGGGAGCGTTCCGGAATCGACGCCAGCGGCATACCGGCCGAAATGGTCATGGACGCTGGCGAGATGGTCGATGCCGCGCTGGCAGGTCTGGATCAGGGCGAGCTCATTACCATCCCGTCCCTTCCGGATGCGGGTGAGTGGCAAGCCTTTGTGGCTGCGCGGATGGTGATGGCGCCGAACCTGTCCCGCAGTTCGGCTGCCAGCCGTTACAAGTAAGTTTTTCTGAATCAGTTAGAGGTACATGCGGTATGGATCAGCGTCGAATAGTCGTCACGGGCATGGGCCTGGTTTCACCCTTGGGCAGCGGTGTTGAGGTTGTTTGGCAACGTTTGCTGCAGGGGCGTTCGGGGTTGCGCAATTTGCCTGAAGCAGTGGTCGCTGACTTGCCAACGAGTGTTGGCGGCAGAGTGCCGACTCTGGAAGAGGACGCCGAGGCCGGTTTCGACCCGGATCGCGCCACCGCGCCGAAAGAACAGAAGAAGATGGACCGCTTTATCATGTTTGCCATGGAAGCGGCGCGGCAGGCGTTGGAGCAGGCGGGATGGCATCCAGCCGATGCGACGGATCAAGAACGCACAGCGACAATCATCGGGTCCGGTGTCGGCGGATTCGGTGCCATCGCTGACGCGGTGCGTACGACTGATAGCCGTGGCCCGCGTCGTTTGTCGCCATTCACCATTCCGTCGTTTCTGGTCAATCTCGCAGCCGGGCACGTATCCATTCAGCATCACCTCAAAGGACCGTTGGGGGCGCCAGTAACTGCTTGCGCCGCCGGTGTTCAGGCGATTGGTGATGCGGCGCGATTGATTCGATCCGGTGAAGCCGATATCGCCGTGTGCGGCGGCGCGGAAGCGTCGATCGATCGCGTCAGTCTTGCGGGTTTCGCCGCGGCACGAGCGCTGTCCAGCGGCTATAACGACACCCCGGAGCGCGCCTCACGTCCATTCGACAGTGGGCGTGATGGCTTTGTCATGGGTGAAGGCGCCGGCCTGTTGGTGATCGAGTCCCTTGAACATGCCTTGGCTCGTGGCGCGCAGCCCTTGGCCGAACTGGTCGGTTACGGCACCACGGCCGATGCCTATCACCTGACCGCTGGGCCGGAAGACGGCAGTGGTGCACGGCGGGCAATGGCGCTGGCCCTGGCTCAGGGCGGCATCACGCCGGATCAGGTCCAGCATCTGAATGCGCACGCGACGTCCACGCCGGTTGGCGACCTCGGCGAACTGGCGGCCATCAAGGCGTTGTTCGGTGTGCAGAACAAAATTGCCGTGACCTCGACCAAATCCGCCACCGGTCACTTGCTGGGTGCTGCGGGCGGACTTGAGGCGATCTTCACGTTATTGGCGATTCGCGATCAGGTGGTGCCGCCGACGCTCAATTTTGACAATCCGGATCCTGCCAGTGAAGGCGTGGACATCGTCCATGGTCAGGCCCGGCCGATGCCGATCGAATATGCGTTATCCAACGGGTTCGGTTTTGGCGGTGTGAATGCCAGCGTGTTGTTCAAGCGTTGGCAGGCTTAGTTTTCGGATTGTTTGAGGTGCTCGCTGGTGACGTCGAGGATGCGTTGAGCAAACTCGGTATCCGCGACACTGCGTGACAGCAGTAGCGCGCCAACCAGGGTCGACATGATGACGATGGCCCGGTCGGCGCGATTGTCACCTTCGAGGGTGTTTTCGATCTGATCCAGTCGTGCGTTAAGCACGGCGTCACTGGTTGGACTGGGTTGTCCGCGCAATCCCAGTTCTGCAGAGATGGTCGGGAGAGGGCAGCCTTCCTGTGGAGACGTCTGATGCCATTCGGACAGGTAAGTGTCTATAAACAGTTGCAGCGGATGTTCCTGGGCAAAGATTTCAGCGCATAGCCCATCAACCTGGTCGCTTGCTTCTTGCAATGCCTTTTCGACCAACTCGTCCTTCGATCGAAAGTGCGAGTAAAAACCGCCGTGGGTCAGCCCCAGCGCTTTCATCAGCGGCTGCAGGCCTGTCGCACCGATTCCATCCTTGCGGAATCGTGCTGAGGCTTCCTTGATTATCCGTCGATGTGTCTGGGCTTTATGGTCCTGCGAGTAACGCATTTGGATCTCTCCGCAACAATACCCCCATATTAACCATGGAAAATTAAATGGTGACTGTACTTCTACTTCTAAAAAACACACAGAAGGGCGGATACGGATCTGAAAAACAAACCCCGCCAGTTAGGCGGGGTTGGTTTCAACGGTCTTGCGCTTCTTTCGCGTCCGCTTCGGCATTGCGTTGAGCGACACGCTTGCGTTCTTCATCGGTCAGTTCGACCTTGTTGGCGGTGTCTCGCAACATCATCAACCCGCCCACGATCGAGCCGATTGCAACGACCAGAATCAACCAGGCATACCAAGGCATAACGGCTCTCCTTAAAGGCAGATCGGTGGGCGAGGATTTCGCCGTGAACCGCTGCATACAACTTTTGAGCGAAGTGAACTCGCAGTGGTTCCATTCTAGGCCCGTTATGCCCGGCGCACCCGATCAATCCCTCATTGACCGGTAAGCATTGCGTCGGCCGGGGCGTTGGCACGCAGTTGGCCGGTGAGCAGGAAGTAGCCGAAACCGACCGCCATGAAGCCGAGGAAAATCAGCCCGATCAGTGTGTTGAACCACGCCATCGCCACCAGACACACCACCGCCAATACCAATGCAATCATCGGAATCAACGGATAGCACGGCGCGCGAAAGGTGCGCTCAAGGTTCGGTTCGGATTTACGCAGTTTGAACAGGCTGAGCATGCTCATGATGTACATCACGATCGCGCCGAACACCGCCATGGTGATCATCGCGGCAGTGAGGGTCATGCCGCCGAGGTTGATCAGGCCGTCGCTGTAGATCGCGGCGATGCCGATAATTCCGCCGGCGATGATCGCCCGATGCGGCGTCTGGAAGCGCGACAGTTTTGCCAGCGAGGCGGGCAGGTAGCCGGCGCGGGCGAGGGCGAAGAACTGGCGCGAGTAGCCAAGAATGATCCCGTGGAAGCTCGCCACCAGACCGAACAGGCCGATCCATACCAGCATGTGCAGCCAGCCGGAATTGTCGCCGACCACGGTTTTCATCGCTTGCGGCAGTGGATCGTTGATGTTCGACAGGGTGCGCCAGTCACCTACTCCGCCAGCGAAGAACATCACGCCCATTGCCAGCAGCACCAGAGTCAGAATGCCGCTGATGTAAGCCTTGGGGATCGTGCGTTTCGGATCCTTGGCTTCTTCGGCGGCCATGGCTGCGCCTTCGATGGCGAGGAAGAACCAGATAGCGAACGGAATCGCGGCGAACATCCCGGCAATCGCTGGCGCGCCGAAAACGTCCGAGCCGGCCCAGCCATTGAGGGCGAAGTTGCTGAAGCTGAACGCTGGTGCGACGACGCCCATGAAAACCAGCAATTCAGCAACGGCCAGCACGCAGACGATCAGCTCGAAGGTCGCCGCCAGTTTCACCCCAAGGATGTTCAATCCCATAAAGACGATGTACGCGCCGACTGCCGCGTGTTTCGGATCAAGTGCCGGAAATTGCACATTCAGATAGGCGCCGATGGCCAGAGCAATCGCCGGCGGTGCGAAGACGAACTCGATCAGCGTCGCCAGCCCGGCGATCAATCCGCCTTTTTCACCGAATGCTCGACGGCTGTAGGCAAACGGCCCGCCAGCGTGGGGAATCGCGGTAGTGAGTTCGGTGAAGCTGAAGATAAAGCAGGTGTACATGGTCGCGACCATGAACGAAGTCACCAGAAAACCCAGCGTCCCGGCCACGCCCCAGCCGTAACTCCAGCCGAAGTATTCCCCGGAAATCACCAGCCCCACGGCGATACCCCACAGGTGCAGCGTGCCTAGCGTGGGTTTGAGTTGTGTGTTCATGCGTTTGCTCCCTGAACGGTTGGAAAGCTCGGGGGAGGGCGTGTGCAGTGGGCGTGCCATTTTGTATTGGCGGGTCGTAATGGGCTTGAATTTGTCGTATCGGGGATGTTCGGCGGTGGATGTTGGCATTTTTGTGCGCCAGTCGGGTGCGGTGGAGTCTGTAATGCCGCCATCGCGGGCAAGCCCGCTCCCACAGGGATCTGCGTCGAGCACACAACTGCGACCTGACGCTGAACCTGTGGGAGCGGGCTTGCCCGCGATGAGGCCAGTCCGGACAACGCAAAAATCGGCTGTAAAGCCCGCATAAACCCACTCTTTACGCTTTCTTTATGCCCCGCCACACCCCTCGCTCTCGTTCCTTTACAGCCTCCTTCCCGACAATCACTCCACACGCGGCAATACGCCGTAACACGGAGATCTTCCATGAGCGTTCTGGACGGGGTGTCACTGCTATTGGCAGTGGGGCTGTTCATTTATCTGTTGGTTGCGCTGTTGCGCGCGGATCGGAACTAGGAGCGGCTATGCACAGTTATGACTATTGGCTGATCCTCGCGTTCTTCGCGTTGGTCTTGCTGCCGGCGCCGTTTCTCGGGCGCTTCTACTACAAAGTGATGGAAGGCCAGCGCACCTGGTTGACGCCGATTCTCGGCCCGGTCGAGCGCGGCTGTTTTCGCGTGGCCGGGGTCAATCCGCAGGATGAACAGAGCTGGCAGAAATACACGCTGGCGCTGCTGGCTTTCAACCTTGCCGGTTTCCTGCTGTTGTTCACGATTCTGCTGTTTCAGGATCACTTGCCGCTGAACCCGCAGAACCTGCCGGGCCAGGAATGGACTCAGGCGTTCAACACTGCGGTCAGTTTCATGACCAACACCAACTGGCAGTCCTACAGTGGTGAAGCGACGCTCAGCTACCTGAGTCAGATGGTCGGCCTCACCGTGCAGAACTTCGTCAGCGCCGCCACCGGCCTCGCCGTGTTGGTCGCGCTGTGCCGTGGCATCGGCCGCAAGTCGAGCAAGACACTGGGCAACTTCTGGGTCGACATGACCCGCGCTACCCTCTACGGCTTGTTGCCGCTGTGCCTGCTGCTGGCGCTGTATCTGGTCTGGCAGGGCGTGCCGCAAACCTTCGCGCAGTATGTGAATGCGGTGACCCTGCAGGGCGTTGATCAAGTGATCCCGCTGGGCCCGGCGGCGAGCCAGATTGCGATCAAGCAACTGGGCACCAACGGTGGTGGCTTCTTCGGCGTCAACTCGGCGCATCCGTTCGAGAACCCGACCGCGTGGAGCAACCTGTTTGAAGTCGCCTCGATCATCCTGATCCCGGCGGCGCTGGTGTTCACGTTCGGCCATTACGTGAAGGACCTGCGTCAGAGCCGCGCGATCATCGCCTGCATGCTGGCGCTGTTCCTGATCGGCGGCGCGACTTCGCTGTGGGCTGAGTACCAGCCGAATCCGACTCTGAACAACGCTGCCGTCGAACAGATCGCACCGCTGGAAGGCAAGGAAGCGCGCTTCGGCACCACCGCCACTGTGCTGTGGTCGGTGACCACCACGGCGGCGTCGAACGGCTCGGTCAACGGCATGCACGACAGCCTCAATCCGCTGAGCGGCATGGTTGCGCTGGTCAACATGATGGTCGGCGAAGTGATTTTCGGCGGCGTCGGTGCCGGGCTTTACGGCATGTTGCTCAACGTGTTGATCGCGGTGTTCCTCGCCGGTCTGATGATTGGTCGGACGCCGGAATACCTCGGTAAAAAACTCCAGGCGCGAGAAGTGCAATTGCTCGTGGTCACGCTGCTGGTGATGCCGGTCGGCGTGCTGGTACTCGGTGCGATTGCCGCCACCTTGCCAGGCCCTGCGGCAACCATCAGCAACCCCGGCCCGCACGGTTTCAGCCAGTTGCTCTACGCCTACACCTCGGCCAGTGCGAACAACGGTTCGGCATTCGCAGGTTTGAGCGCGAACACGCCGTTCCACAACCTGATGCTCGGCCTGGGCATGTTGATCGGTCGCTTCGGCTACATCCTTCCGGTTCTGGCCTTGGCCGGCAGCCTGGCAATGAAGAAAACCGCACCGATCGGCCAGAACAGCTTCCCGACCCATGGCCCGCTGTTCGTGACCCTGTTGACCGTGACCATTTTGCTGGTGGGCGGCCTGACCTTTTTGCCGACGCTGGCGTTGGGTCCGATCGCTGAACATCTGAGCCTGGGCTTCTAAGGAGTCAATGATGAATATGCCCGCAATCAAACCCGCTGCCGCCAAAGCACCGGAACAAGCGAAAACCGCAATCTCGGCCCTGTGGCGTCCGGCGCTGGTGCAAGCCTTCGTCAAGCTCGACCCTCGGCAACTAAAGCGTTCGCCAGTGATGCTGGTGGTCGAACTGACCGCGATTTTCACCACCGTGTTGTGCTTCATTCCCGACGCTGATGTGCCGACGTTCGTCGCCGCGCAAATCGCCCTGTGGCTTTGGTTCACCGTGCTGTTCGCCAACTTCGCCGAAGCCTTGGCCGAAGGTCGCGGCAAGGCCCGCGCCGATAGCCTCAAGGCTGGCAGCGAAGGCCTCAGCGCTCGACGTAAACAGGCGAACGGCAGCTTCCAGGTTGTGCCGGCGACCAGTCTGCGCAAGGGCGATGTGGTTCGCGTCGAAGCGGGGGAGATGATCCCGGGTGACGGCGAAGTCATCGAAGGCATCGCGGCGGTCAACGAAGCGGCGATTACCGGTGAATCGGCGCCGGTCATTCGTGAGTCTGGTGGCGACCGCTCGGCCGTCACCGGCAACACCCGACTGGTGTCTGACTGGTTGCTGGTGCAGATCACCGCCAATCCCGGTGAATCGACCCTCGACCGCATGATCGCCTTGGTCGAAGGCGCCAAGCGCCAGAAGACCCCGAACGAAGTCGCGCTGGATATCCTGCTGATCGGTCTGACGCTGATCTTTCTGCTGGTGGTGGTGACCCTGCAACCCTTCGCCCACTTCGCCAACGGCAGCCTGCCGCTGGTGTTTTTGGTGGCGCTGTTGGTGACGCTTATTCCGACCACCATCGGCGGCCTGCTGTCGGCGATCGGTATCGCCGGGATGGATCGTCTGGTGCGCCTGAACGTGATTGCCAAATCCGGTCGCGCGGTGGAAGCGGCGGGCGATGTGCATGTGCTGCTGCTCGACAAGACCGGCACCATCACCTTCGGCAACCGTCGGTGCAGCGCGGTGTATGCCGCGCCGGGTGTGACGGGCCGGGACTTGGCCGAGGGCGCGTTGTTTGCCTCACTGGGTGACGAAACTGCCGAAGGCAAATCCATCGTCGAGTACCTGCGCGGCCTGCACCCGCAACCTGAGCCTTCGCCGGAAACCTTGACTGTTGTGCCGTTCAGCGCTGAAACCCGCTTGTCCGGTGTCGACTATCAGGGCCGTGTTTACCGCAAGGGCGCGGTGGATTCGCTGCTGAGCTTCATAGGTCAGCAACGCGCCGATCTGGCCCCGGCCCTGTCGCGGGAAATCGACAAAATCGCCCAGAGCGGCGGCACGCCGTTGCTGGTCTGTGTCGACGGTAAATTGCTCGGCGCGATCCACCTCAAGGACGTGGTCAAGCCGGGTATCCGCGAGCGTTTTGCCGAGCTGCGCAAACTGGGGATTCGCACGGTGATGGTCACCGGTGACAACCCGCTGACCGCTGCTGCGATTGCGGCTGAAGCGGGCGTCGATGACGTCCTCGCCGAAGCCACACCGGAGAAGAAACTGGCGCGTATTCGTCTTGAGCAGAACGACGGTCGTCTGGTCGCGATGTGCGGCGACGGCGCCAACGATGCCCCGGCGCTGGCGCAGGCGGACGTCGGCATGGCGATGAACGACGGCACGCAAGCCGCACGCGAAGCGGCGAACATGGTCGACCTCGACAGCGATCCGACCAAACTGCTGGACGTGGTGCAGATCGGCAAGGAATTGCTGGTGACCCGTGGTGCGCTGACGACCTTTTCCATCGCCAACGACATCGCCAAATACTTCGCGATTCTGCCGGCGCTGTTCGCCTCGATCTACCCGCAACTGGGCGTGCTGAACATCATGCACCTGAGCAGTCCGCAGAGCGCGATTCTGTCGGCCATTGTGTTCAACGCGTTGATCATCGTAGTGCTGATTCCGCTGGCTCTGCGCGGTGTACGCGTGCAAGCGGCGAGTGCGGCGGCGTTGCTGCGACGCAATCTGCTGATTTATGGCGTTGGCGGGATTTTGGTGCCGTTTGTGGGGATCAAGGCGATCGACATGCTGCTCACGGCGTTGCACTTGGTGTGATTTTGAGTGGCGTGCCAGGCATGCCGCCATCGCCAGCAGGCTGGCTCCCACATTTGAAATGCATTCCCCTGTGGGAGCCAGCCTGCTGGCGATGAACTCGACTCGATCCACCTGACTTAATGCGATATATGCTTTTTGAATTCGAGGATTATGAAATGTCCACAATGATACGTCCGGCCCTGAGCCTGCTGGTGCTGATGACCCTCGTCACCGGCGTTGCCTATCCGCTGGTAGTCACGGGCGTCGCGCAGGTCGCGTTTCCCGAGCAGGCCAACGGCAGCCTGGTGCACGACGCCGCCGGCAAGGTCCGCGGTTCATCGCTGATCGCCCAGGATTTTGTTGGCGATGCGTGGTTCCATCCGCGTCCATCGGCCGGTGCCTTTGCCACTGTTTCCAGTAGCGCAAGCAACCTGGCGCCGAGCAATCCGGCACTGGCCACCCGGGTGATCGACGACGCCAACAAGTTACAGGTGCCCGGCCAAGGCCCGGTGCCGCTGGCGCTGCTGACTACCTCCGGCAGCGGCCTCGATCCGCACTTGCCTCCGGCGGCAATTGCCTATCAACTGGCGCGTGTCGCGCAAGCGCGTAACCTGCCGGTGTCGACCGTGCAGCAACTGCTTGATGCACACATCGAGCAGCCGCTGGTGGGGCCGCCGGTGGTGAATGTGTTGGCGCTGAACATGGCGCTCGAGAAGCTGTAGATCAAAAGATCGCAGGCTTCGCCAGTTCCTACAGGGTGTACGCCGTTCCATTGTAGGAGCTGCCGAAGGCTGCGATCTTTTAACGCTTCAACCAATCTCAAACCGAACAAGGCAATCCCAGATGAGCGACTCCGGCCGCGCCGACGCACTGTTAGCTGACCTGCCCCGCGACGGCCGAGGCCGGCTCAAGGTTTTCCTTGGCGCCGCGCCCGGTGTCGGCAAGACCTACGCCATGCTCCAGGCCGCCCACACCCAACTGCGTCAAGGTGTGAAAGTCATCGCCGGCGTCGTTGAAACCCACGGCCGAGCCGAAACCGAAGCGTTGCTCGGCGGCTTGCCGCAGCAACCTCTGGTGCGCTCGGAATACCGTGGCGTGATGCTCGAAGAAATGGACCTCGACGGCCTCCTCGCCGCCAAACCGAAGCTGGTGCTGGTCGATGAACTGGCCCACAGCAACGCCCCCGGCAGCCGCCATACGAAACGCTGGCAAGACATTCAGGAACTGCTCGCGGCCGGCATCGATGTGTTCACCACGGTCAACGTCCAGCACCTCGAAAGCCTCAACGATCAGGTGCGCGGCATCACCGGCGTGCAGGTGCGCGAAACCCTGCCGGACTGGGTGCTGCAAGAAGCCTTTGAGCTGTTGCTGATCGACCTGCCGCCGCGTGAATTGCTCGAGCGGCTGCGCGAAGGCAAGGTCTATGTGCCGGAGCAGGCGCGGGCGGCAATCGATGCATTCTTCACCCAGACCAACCTCACCGCATTGCGCGAACTGGCGATGCAAACGGCAGCGGCACAGGTCGATAACGACCTCGCCCAAGGCTATCGCCAAATGGGTCAGGCAGCGCCGGCGGTGCGCGGACGTTTGCTGGTCGGCATTGATGGCGATGCCCAGGCCGAGCGTCTTGTGCGTCACGCCAGCCGCGTCGCGCAGCGTCGGCATTTGCCGTGGAGTCTGGTGCACGTCGACAACGGCAGCGTGCGCGACGAGCAATCACGTTTGCGTCTGCAAAGTGCTCAGCAACTCGCCGAACGGCTCGGTGGCGAAGTGGTGTTGCTGCGCGCCGGCGAGGTGGCGAAAACCCTGATCCAGCATGCTACCGAACGCCGTGCGAGTCTGGTCCTTGTCGGGCAGTCCCGCCCGCGTCTGCGCCGTCGTCTGTTCGGTGGTGGTCTGGCCGCTCGGTTGCTGCGCCAGGCCCATGGGCTGGAAATCAACGTCCTCGACAGCGATCAACAACAGGATCAACCGCGTACTCGCAATCCACTGACACTGGTTTGGTTCGACTACCTGCTGGCGCTGGTCGCCACGGTGTTGGCCACTGCACTGGCGTGGGCAGTGTCGAGTGTGTTGCCGCTGCCGAACATCTCGCTGGTGTTCCTGGCGGCCGTGTTGCTGGTGGCGGTGCGCAGCAGTCTCGGCCCGGCGCTGGCCTGTGCGGCGTTGTCGTTTCTGACCTACGACTTTCTGTTCATTCCGCCGAATTTTTCTTTCAGCATCCAGCGTGAAGAAGACGTGCTGACCTTGCTGTTCTTTCTGTTGATGGCGGCGCTCACTGGCAACCTGGCTGCGCGTCAGCGTCGGCAATTGCAGGCGTTGCGCGACACCCAGGAAGAAACTTCCGAGCTGCTCGATCTGTCGCGCAAACTCACCGCCGCCACCGACCGCCAGGCCGTGGTCAATGCCGCCGCGCAGCACCTCAATGGCTGGAGCGATCTGCAAATCTGCTTGCTCAATCGCGACGGGCAGGGTGGCTGGAAAGTTGAAACCGGCGGCCCGCTGCAATTCACCGAATCCGAACGCGCTGCCGCCGATTGGGCCTGGCAGCACGATCAACCGGCCGGGATGGGCACCGGCACGCTGCCGTTCGGTCGCTGGTGGTGGTGGCCGCTGTCGGTCGAGGACGGTCCGCTGGCGCTGCTCGGGGTGTGCGCCAAAGAGGGCCAGACCTTGAGCGGCCAGCGGCGCCGTTTGCTTACCGCGCTCAGCCAGCCATTGGCACAGGCGTTGGCTCGCGCGCAGTTGGCGGATGATCTGGAAGCGGCGCGCCTGCACGGCGAAACCGAGCAATTGCGCAGCGCACTGCTGGCCTCGGTTTCCCATGATTTGCGCACGCCGCTGACGTCCATGCGTGGCAGCATCGACAGCCTGTTGGCGCTCGGCGAAGCGATCCCGCTAGAGGATCGACGCGAACTGCTCGAGGGTACCCGTGACGAAGCCGAACGCCTCGACCGCTACATCCAGAATCTGCTCGACATGACACGCCTGGGCCATGGCGCGCTGAAACTCGCGCGGGACTGGGTGTCGCCGGCCGATATCGTCGGCAGTTCGCTCAATCGTCTGCGCGCAGTGCTCGCGCCGTTGCAGGTCAGCACCGAGGTGCCGGCCGAGTTGCCGTTGCTTTACGTGCACGCGGCGTTGATCGAGCAGGCGCTGGTCAATGTGCTGGAAAACGCCGCACGTTTCTCGCCACCTGACGGCCAATTGCAATTGAATGCCGGCGCGAACGACAACGAAATTTACTTCTCGGTCAGCGACGAAGGACCGGGGATTCCCGAAGACGAGCGGGCGAAGATTTTCGATATGTTCTATACCGCCGCACGCGGTGATCGCGGCGGCCAGGGCACCGGACTCGGCCTGGCGATCTGTCAGGGCATGGTCGGTGCACATGGCGGGCGAATCAGCGTTGCCGACGGCATTGACGGGCGCGGCACCTGCATCACCTTGCACCTGCCATTGCAGGCGCAACCGGGGATGGACGATGAAGCTTGAATCCGACTGCGCTACTCTCTTGTCAATCTTTTGTGTTGATGTGAATTCATGAGCCAGACCGCGACCATTTTGGTCATCGACGACGAACCGCAGATCCGCAAGTTCCTGCGCATCAGCCTCGTTTCACAAGGCTACAAAGTGCTCGAGGCCGGCACCGGCGCCGAGGGTCTGGCGCAAGCCGCGCTGAATAAACCGGACCTGCTGGTGCTCGACCTCGGCCTGCCGGACATGGACGGCCAGCAAGTGCTGCGCGAGTTTCGCGAGTGGGCCACGGCGCCGGTGCTGGTACTGTCGGTGCGCGCCAGCGAAGGGCAGAAGGTCGAGGCATTGGACGGCGGCGCCAACGACTACGTGACCAAACCGTTCGGCATTCAGGAGTTTCTGGCGCGGGTGCGCGCGTTGTTGCGTCAGGCGCCGGCAGGGGAGGCGCAGCAGGCAGCGCTGAATTTCGGCCCGCTGACGGTGGATCTGGCCTATCGGCGGGTGTTGCTTGATGGCGTCGAAGTGGCGCTGACTCGCAAGGAATATGCGGTGCTGGCGCAATTGGCGCGGCATCCGGGTCGGGTGATCACCCAGCAGCAATTGCTCAAGGAGATCTGGGGGCCGACGCACACCGAGGACAGCCATTACCTGCGAATCGTGGTTGGACATTTACGCCAGAAACTGGCGGATGATCCGACGCGGCCGCGGTTTATCGTGACAGAGGCGGGGGTTGGGTATCGGCTGTTGAGTGAGAGCAGTCTGTAGTTTTTGTGTGGCCTTTTCTGGCCCTATCGCTGGCAAGCCAGCTCCCACAGGTATCTCGGGTGTGGTTGAAAACTGTGTTTCACACAGACCACTGTGGGAGCTGGCTTGCCAGCGATGAGGGCCTGACATTCAGCGGAGAACTTCAGGACTCTCTCGCAGGTATCTCGGGTGTGGTTGAAAACTGTGTTTCACACAGACCACTGTGGGAGCTGGCTTGCCAGCGATGAGGGCTTTGCATTCAGCAGAGAATTTCAGGGTTCTCTGTTTTGCTCCTCTTCATACCGATCCAAGGTATCCCGAGCAATTTCCCTTCCCAAAGCGATCAACTCCGGCGCCTTGTAAAACTCGAAAAAGCGGCACACCCGCTTCGGCACGTTGATCAGGATGTCCGGCGGATACCCGGCAATCTTGTACTGCGCCAACGAGGTCTGCATCACCTCGAAGCTCTGGTTGATCAAGTCCAGCAATGACGCGGGCCCAACGTTATCGATGATGAATGAACCTGTCGCGGATTTCGGTGCGCCTTCGCGTTCGGGAGCCGCGGCGGGTTGTTGCGATTCGGGTTCGGCGCCTTCGAGCCACGGGTTGATACTCGCCGCTTCGGCACGCAGTGCTTCCTGTTCCAGACGCAGCAGTTGCTCGGCCTGGGTGCGGCGGAATGGCAGCTTCGAACCGAGCGAACTGATCAGGCTGTCGAACCGAGAACGAAAGGCGGCAGGACGCTGGATCACCGGTAACTTGTAATGCCGCTGGTTGGTCGAGTTGAGATTGACCGCGATGATCAGATCGCAATGACTCGACACCACCGGCACGATCGGCAGCGGGTTGAGAATCCCGCCATCCACCAGCATCCGGTTGCCTTGCATCACCGGGGTGAACAGGCTGGGAATCGCCGCCGAGGCGCGCATGGCCTGATGCAGGCAGCCTTCCTGAAACCAGATTTCCTGCTGGTTGGTGAGGTCGGCGGCGACCGCGGTGTAAGGGATACGCAGGTCTTCGATATTGATATCGCCGACGATCTTGCGGATCTGGCCGAAGACCTTTTCACCGCGAATCGCGCCGAGACGGAAACTCACGTCGACCAGGCGCAGCACGTCCAGGTAATCGAGGCTTTCGATCCAGTGTTTGTATTCATCGAGCTTGCCGGCGGCGTAGATCCCGCCGACCACCGCGCCCATCGAACATCCGGCAATACATGCAATGTCATAACCGCGTCGTTCAATCTCTTCAATGACTCCGATATGGGCGTAGCCCCGGGCGCCTCCGGAACCCAGCACCAGTGCGACACGCTTTTTCATCAAACTTCCTCCCGACAAGGTTGCACAATGCACTCATCGAGCAGGTGGCTCAATCGCCGAGGTCGCTCAGCGCGTCGATGACGTCGTTTTTTCGATACTGTGTGACCACTCGGCGCTATCCTTTCGCCATCGCATATTCATGGGGCGACAAGGCACTTTTTCTCAGCCTTATCGTCTTACCTGCACGACTGTTGACCTATCTTTGAGGTGTGAGTGATGAAAGCCTGGATCTGTGTACCGTTGTTGGCTCTGGCATTGGCCGGTTGCGCCGGTAAGACCGCTTACCGCGACAGCTGCGGCAGCCAGCTCGACACCGCGTGGCATGAGCTGGACCTGGCCAAGGCCGAAGGCTTTGCCGGCACCGTGAGTTATTCCAAAGCGCTGTCATTGTTGACCGCCGCCAAAACTCAACAACAATTTGAAGGCTTCGAAGGTTGCGCCAGCAAAGCCGAGAAGGCGCGTTTCTACATTCGCGAATCTCGCGCCGGCCGCTAAGCTGCTGACTTGGCACAAGTCGACTGAGGCTGCGACATTGCAGACTCAGTCGACAGGCTTTTTGAATCAGGGAGCAAGTGATGTCTGCGTTGGTTGACGGCTTGGTGGCTCATGTCTTGAGCCTGGAAGTGCGATTGCTGGTCTGTCAGGCGCGCCTCACCGCGCGGACCGACCCCGAGGCGCTGCACGATCTGCGCACTACGGTGCGGCGCTTGCGCAGCCTGTTGCGGCCGTTGCGCGGCTTGCCGGGTGTCGAGCAACTGGAAGACGCGGCGTCGGCGGTCGGCCAGTTGACCACGCCGTGGCGAGATCGCGAAGTGCTGGCGGCGTACCTGCTCGAACACGATCAACCTGAAGCCGCACAACGGCGCATGGCGCAAATGGCCGAAGCCTATCCGGCGCTGGCGGCGAGCCAGGAAGTGGCCTCGCTGCTGATGATCCTCGACGCTTTCCCGCGCTTTTTGCGTGCCTCGCAGCGTCAGGGCTTGCTCAAACGTCTGGGCAAGCGCATCGAAAAACGCCTCGGCAAACAATGGAAGAATCTCGACCAGGCGCTGCACGATCCGGCCCATGACCGGCATCGCCTGCGACTGCTGATCAAGCGTGTGCGTTATGGCATCGAAGCCTATCCCGAACTGGATCGCTTGCCCGAATCAGCGCTGGAACGGCTGAAATCCGCGCAAGGTGCCTTGGGCGATTGGCACGATTGCTGGCAGTGGCTGGCGCGGGCCGAGCTGGAGGCGGACCTTCAGCCGTGTGTCGCGACGTGGCAGGCAACGATGATCAAGGCTGAAGCCAAGGCAGATCGGGTGCTCGAAAAACTCAGTTCCTCCTGCTTCAAATAACCCCGCAATCCCCCTGTAGGAGCTGCCGAAGGCTGCGATCTTTTGATTTTTGGTTTTTAAAAACTAGATCAAAAGATCGTCCAATCGCGGCCCGAGCCTTCGGCAGCTCCTACAGGGTTTTTCATTGGGTTTGAAATCGGTGTAAGGCCTATCTGTCTGCCCATTTGACCGGAATAGACGCTGCGGCGCTCTGCGTGGCTGGTTAAGATCCCGGCATTCATTTTTGCTTTCTGAGGTTGCCATGCGCTTTAGCGATCTGCTTGATGCGGTCCGCCGCGATTCGACGCTGACTATCCCTGCCGAATGGGGACAGGGCCGCGCCAGTTTCGGTGGCCTGGTCGCCGCCCTGCAATTTGAAGCCATGCGCGCCAAGGTGCCGGCGGATCGCCCGGTGCGTTCGCTGGCGATCACCTTTGTCGGCCCGGTCGAGCCCGAAGTGCCGGTGAGTTTTGAAGTCGATGTGCTGCGAGAAGGCAAAGCCGTCAGCCAGGTGCTGGGCCGGGCGATGCAGAACGGTCAGGTGGTGACGATCGTTCAGGGCAGCTTTGGTGCCTCGCGACCATCGGAAGTAGCGGTTGAAGCGTATCCCGCGCCGCAAATGAAGCACTGGGACGAATGCCAGGAGTTGCCGTACATAAAAGGCGTGACGCCGGAGTTCATGCGCCATCTGGCGATGCGTTGGACTACCGGCGGCATGCCGTTTACCGGCACCCCATCGCGGCTGATGGGTGGTTGGGTACGACTGCGTGGGGATGTGAAAGAAGAGCCGGTCAGTGAAGCGCATCTGCTGGCGCTGGTGGATGCGTGGCCACCCGCGCTGTTGCCGTATCTGAAAAAGCCTGCGCCGGGCAGCACGTTGACCTGGACCATCGAATTCGTTCAGCCGCTACGCGACTTGAGTACGCTGGACTGGTGCCAATATCTGGCAGACATCGAGTACGCTGCCGACGGTTACGGTCATGTCGCCGCCAAGCTGTGGAGCGCGCAAGGGGAACTGATCGCCATGAGTCGCCAGACTGTCACGATCTTCGCCTGACGCGATGCCGACGGGCGCTCACGCTTCCAGGTGATGGCCGCGGCGCTGTAAACCTGCCGCCGCGACGATACCAATCACACCGATGGCCACGCTGGTCAGGCTCAGGCTGAACACGCCGGAAACGATCAGCAGAAACGCCACGATGAACAGCGGCACTGCGATCAAGTGCAGCACCTGATGGGTCGGATGCTGGTCATTGCCCGGGTGCGTGCGCCATTGCCACGCGGGAAGGTTGGGGTGACGTCTGCCCATGTCTGCTACTCCTCGATCCGTGTTGAACACATGGGTGAAGAATAGGCCGGGGCGGGGAGGGCGGCGAATCAAGGTTGGCTATTGAAGTGATAGTGACAATGGCTAAATTCGATGTCGATTCAGCTGACGCCATCGCGGGCTTGCCCGCGATGAGGGCCTCAAAGTTTCAATTGTCCGATCGCCTTGCTCAATTCCCCAGCCAACGTCGCCAACTCATTACTGGTCGTCGCCGAATCCACGGTCTGCTGCACGGTGTTCTCGGTCACATCGCGAATGCTCACCACCGCCCGATTCATCTCCTCGGCGACCTGACTTTGCTGCTCTGCCGCCACGGCGATCTGCGTGTTGCTCTCACGCATCTGCGCCACCGCTCCAGTGATTTCCGCCAGTGCCTCGCCAGCCTCCTGCGCCTGCTGCACACAATCGTCAGCCTTGTACGAACTCTCTTGCATGAAATCCACCGCATCGCGAGTGCCGGCCTGCAACGCCGACACCATCGTGGTGATCTCGTCAGTTGAGGCCTGCACGCGTTTGGCCAGGTTGCGCACTTCATCGGCGACCACCGCAAACCCACGGCCCATCTCACCGGCGCGGGCCGCTTCAATGGCGGCGTTGAGCGCGAGCAGATTGGTTTGCTCGGCGATGCTGTGAATCACGCTGACCACGCCGTTGATCTTCTGGCTGTCCTCGGCCAGCCGTTGAATCATCTGCGCGGTCTGTTGCACGCCGCTGGACAGGCCGGTAATCGAATGCTGCACCCGCGCCACCACCTGCTGGCCGCTGCCGGCGAGGGCATCGGCGGTTTGTGACAGATCGCGGGTGGCGCCGGCGTGCTGGGCGATGTGATAAACGGTGGCGGTCATTTCGTTGATCGCCGTGGCTGCCTGATCGGTTTCACTCTGCTGGCCAAGCATGCCGTGACGCACTTCGTTCATGCTCGACGCCAGGCGCGCCGCCCCGACATCCAGTTGCCGTGCGGTATTGGCGACAGTGGTAACGACGCGCTGATAACCGGCCTGCATCGCATTGAACGCATTGGCCATCTGCCCGACTTCGTCCTTGCAGGCCAATGGCACACGGGCGGAGAGGTCGCCGCTTTTTTCAACGTGCAGCATCACGTCTTTCAACGTGTTCAGCTGGCTGAGCAGGAAGCGAATCAGCAATTGCGAAGCGCCGAGCATCGCCAGCATCAGGATGAACACCGCCACCGCGTAATTGGCGAAGCGCTCACCGAATACTTGAGTCAGGCTCGGGCCATAGGCGACGACAGCGACTTGCTGACCGTCGGCGCGGCTGAACACTTCAGCGCCGATCAGCAGGTTGTCGCCGAACAGTGGCAAGTGATTGAGCTCGTGCCAGCCGTTGCTATCGGTGATCTCCAACAGCGGCTGATCGTTGAAGCGCGGTACTTCGCCGCGTTTAAACGTCAGCACTTGCTCGGCCTTGGGCAGCGGCTGCCCGGCCGGCCAGGCCTTGAGCAACTGCGCCTGAGCTTGCGCCGACGATTGCGCCGCTTGACTGCGGGCCTGCTGTTCGAGTTGAACGGCATACAGCACCAGCAGCAGGGTAGTGACGAAGGCGACCGCGTTGACCGCCCAGAATTTGTATTTCAGCGAGATATTGCTAAGCCAGGCACCCATGGAGGTCTTCTCTGATAGCGGAAACAGTTTTGGCAAGGTGCCAGCATTGTGCTGCTATGCAGGGGAGCCGATTTGATGTGGGTCAACAGATCCGGTGGTGAAAGAAAAAGATCGCAGCCTTCGGCAGCTCCTACAAGGGAATGCCGTCCATGTAGGAGCTGCCGAAGGCTGCGATCTTTTGATGCTCAGGCCAATTCAGGAAGACCAAAAAAAGCCCGACTACAAGCGGTCGTGTGCGCCGCCAGATCTTCCTCGGTCTCACCCCGATGCAACGCCACCTCACGCAACACCTCAGTCAGATACGCCGGCTCATTGCGTCCGTTCTTCGGTTTCGGTCGCAAGGTGCGTGGCAGCAAATACGGCGCGTCGCTTTCGAGCATCAGCCGTCCGCGCTTGATCTCTTTGACCAGCGGATGCAGATGCGTGCCTCGGCGCTCGTCACAGATCCAGCCGGTAATGCCGATGTGCAGATCCAGGTCGAGATAGCTGAACAACGCCTTTTGCTCGCCGGTGAAGCAATGCACCACGGCGGCGGGCAGTTGATCGCGGAAATTCTTGAGAATCTCCAGCAGCCGCTGACTGGCATCGCGCTCGTGCAAGAACACCGGCAATTGCAGTTCAACGGCCAGTGCCAGATGTTCTTCGAGGACTTTTTCCTGCTGCGGGCGCGGCGAGAAATCGCGGTTGAAATCCAGACCGCATTCACCCACTGCGACCACGCTGGATTCCTTCAGCAAACTGCGCAGGCGTCGGGCGCTGTCAGCGTTCCAGTCACTGGCCGAATGCGGGTGAATCCCGGCGGTGGCGAACAGTCGTTGGCCGCTTTCATCCAGCTGCTGGCAGAGTTCCAGCGCCTGCTCGCTCCCCTCGATGCTGGTGCCGGTCAGCACCAGTTGGCAGACCCCGGCGGCATAGGCGCGGTCGAGTACGGCCTGGTGTTTGTCGGCGAAACTTGGATTGGTCAGGTTGACGCCGATATCGATGAGTTGCATGGTTGCTACCTCGGGCCGAAGGCCGGAAAGCATACCAGAGCTGTAGATTCATAAGAAAAGCCAAGAACTACAATGAGTTATCGCGGTCTTTTGATGCCGCGACGCAGCGTGGGTTGGCAGCAATGCCATCACTGTGCCAGTCTCTCGCACCATGCCAGCGCTCCTGGCGCTCTGTTTTCGTCGGTGATCTCAACCGTTTCGTGGTGATTTCGCCCCGTATTCTTTCCGGAGAGTGGATGATTCGTCCCTCGGTTTTGCTGCTGTTTTGCGCATCGTTGCTACTGCCAATGACGGCGGTTGCGCGTCTGCCCGGGCCGCTACAAGCCGTGCCTGCCGCCAAGGTCCGCGATCTTTCGGAGATTCGCAGCAGTCGCGTGTTGCGGGTGCTGGTCAACCAGAGCCGTAACAGTTCCGGTGAAGTCCAGGGTCAGGCCATCGGCGTCGAATACCATCGTCTGCGCGCCTTCGAGCAATACCTCAATGGCCATTCCCGCGATGGCCAGGAAATTACCCTCAAGATCATTCCCAAAGCCAAGGATCAACTGCTCGGCGCGTTGCAGCGTGGCGAAGGTGACTTGGTCGCCCCTGGGGAGTTGCTCGATCTGCATGCCGGTTATGCGGTAGCCAGCAGTGAGCCGATTGCCGCTAACGTGCCGTTGGTACTGGTCGGCATCAAGGGCGAGCGGCGCTACACCAAGGTCGAGCAACTTGCCGGCAAAACCCTTGCGTTACCCACCGGCAGCGCTGCTGGGGAGGCGGTCAGTCAACTCAATCAGAAACTGGCGTTACGCAAACTCGCGCCGATCAAGATCGAATGGGTCGATCCGACGCTGGCCGTGGAAGACGTGTTGGAGATGGTGCAGGGCGGCATCTTTGACCTGACCGTCGTTGAACTGCCGATTGCCGAGCGCTGGGGCAAGATCCTGCCCAAGCTGCGTGTCGATCGACAATTGGTGATCAGCGAACCGGGTGAGGAAAACTGGTTCGTGCGCCGTGATGCGTCGATGTTGCGGGCCAGCGTCGACCGCTTCATCAGCGGTTACAAGAAACCGGCGAACGAAGATGCGGCGTTTCTGCGCATTTATCGCCGGCTCTATCAGGTTCACTATCCATTGGCCAAGGCCGACCGTCAGCGTCTTGAAAAACTGCGCCCGACCCTGCAAAAACACGCCGCTGCGCAAAATATGGATTGGTTGAACCTGGCAGCGCTGGCGTTCAAGGAATCGGCGCTGCAGCCCAACGCCCGCAGCGGCAGTGGCCCGACCGGGCTGATGCAAATTACTCCATCCGCCGCCCAGCGCGTCGGTGTGAACAATATCCAGAATCTCGATGCGAACGTGCAGGCCGGGGCCAAGTACCTGGCGCTGATCCGCCGCAAGTTCTTCAACAGCCCCAAACTTAACGAGCGCGAACGCATGGCGTTCACGCTGGCGGCCTACAACATCGGCCCCGAGCGAGTGCAGGGCATGCGCGCCGAAGCCCGGCGCCGTGGGCTCAATCCCAACCAGTGGTTCTTCCAGGTCGAGCGCATTGCCATGGAGCAGGTGGGAATGGGGGCCGTCAGCTATGTTAATAGCGTGAACAAGTATTACTTGGCGTTCGATCGGGAGCGGGAGTCGTTGGAGCCCGGTGGACAGAAAGTTGTCTCACGGAAATAATCAAATAAATCGATTGTTATGGCGAAATATTTGCGCTTTAAACATGAAAATAACTGATTAATATAGCGGCCAACCCACACACACTTTCGCAAAACAAGGAACGCAGCATGAGCTCTCTGATCAACAAGGTACTGTTCACCCGCGCTGGCTACGGCCTGACCATCCTGCGCATCGTAGTCGGCGTGATCTTCGCCGCACATGGCGCGCAGAAACTCTTCGGAATGTTCGGTGGGTATGGCCTTGCCGGCACCGCGCAGTACATGGAGAGTCTGGGTCTGACGCCGGGTTATGCCATGGCCGTTCTGTCGGGTGGTACCGAGTTTTTCGCTGGCCTGGCGCTGATCATCGGCCTGCTGGTCCGTCCGGCAGCATTGGGTCTGACCGTCCTGTCGCTGGTGGCGATCTTCACCGTGCACATCAGCAACGGCCTGTTCATGGCCAACAACGGTTACGAGTTCGCCTTGGCTTTGCTCGGTGGCAGCCTCGCGGTGCTGATCGAAGGTGCCGGCAAGCTTTCGGTGGACCGCGCCATCGCCGGTTGACCGCTCTGGCTCAAGCAAAGGCCCGCATTGTGCGGGCCTTTTTTGTTGGCGCTGATTCTTGACACTGATCGGTCACGTTCTCTAGGATGTTGCCCATGCGCCGATTTAAACAGCTACTTGCGGGGCGCCAGGTGACTCGATCAGTCACCGTCAGAAGCCGGAACAGGGCTTCGAAATACCGCTAAAGCGCTGGTTCGGTGTTGCCTCTCACCTGCCATGCAGACTTTTGAGGCAGAGACACGACACAATGAATGCACTACGCCCTCCAGCACGTCCCGCGCCGATCACGGCACATATCACCCAGCGCAATCCAAAAATCCTCCTTGGCGGTAAACATCAGCCGACGCTGTTGCGTTATCTCGATGGCTGGCCACGTCGCAGCGGAGGTCCTGCCGCGTTCCTGATCCAGTTCGTTGAAGACGGCGAGTCGCTGACGCGTTTCGCCAGTGACAGTTTCGATCTGGCGGTGATTCAGTCACCGAGTGAGGAAGATGCGCCTGAAATGATCAAGCAACTGGTGCGTGTCGCGCGGCAGGGGCTGATTACCCGTCGCTGATCGCGCTCACGGGTAATCGATCGCCACGATGTAAACGCATTGTTCGCCGGTCGGAGTTTGCACACGCACTTCGGCATCCAGCGCCTTGCCAATCAAGGCTCGGGCCAACGGCGAATCAATGCTGATTAAACCCAGTTTCAGATCCAGTTCATCCGGGCCAACGATGCGGTAGCGCGATTGCTTGCCGTCTTCGTCCTCGATGGTGACCCAGGCGCCGAAGTAGACCTTGTTCGGATCGCTGGGTTTTTCGCTGACTACCTTGAGCGCTTCGAGACGTTTGGTAAGAAAGCGCACACGACTGTCGATTTCGCGCAGCATCTTCTTGCCGTAGGTGTATTCAGCGTTTTCCGAGCGATCGCCCTGGGCCGCCGCCTCGCTGACCGATTGCGTCACTTGCGGGCGGCGCACGTGCCACAACTCATGGAATTCGGCGCGCATCCGCGCTTCACCTTCAGGGGTGATCAGCGCGGTGCCGGCGGTGCGGGGAGGGCGATAACGGCTCATGGCAACTTCTTGTGGTGACGAGCGCTTGAGTCTATCAACCCTCGCGCAACACTGTCAGCGGACTTGCGTTGAGTGCCCGGCGCGTGCCGAACACACCAGCGCCGCCGATCAGCACTGCGCCAATCAGCGGTAGCACCAGCAGCCACGGATGCGGATGCCACGGCAGATCGAACGCGTAGCGATACAACACCAGACTTACCACTTCCGAGCCAATCGCCGCGAGCAAACCGCTGACCGCGCCGAGCAGGCCGAACTCGATGCGCCGAGCCTTGATCAGCAATTGCCGCTCCGCACCCAAGGCACGCAGCAGCGCGCCTTGGCGAATGCGTTCATCCAGCGTCGCTTGCAACCCGGAAAACAACACGGCCATGCCCGCCGCCAAGACAAACAACAACACATATTCCACCGCCAGGGTGACCTGGGCGAGGATGCTGCGCAGCTGTTCAAGCAAGGCTTCGACCTGAAGAATGGTCACCGCCGGGAAGGCGCGCGACAGTTCGACGATCTGCTGGTCGTGACCCGCGGCCAGATAGAAACTGGTCAGGTAGGTCGCTGGCAGGTCCTTCAATGTGCCAGGCTGGAAGATCATGAAGAAGTTCGGCTGGAAGTTGTCCCAGTTGATATCGCGCAGACTGGTGACTTTCGCTTCGCGATTGACCCCGCCAACACTGAACACCATGTGATCGCCCAGTTTGAGCTTGAGGCTCTCGGCAACTTTGCCCTCCACTGACACGCCCGGTACATCGCCGGTTGGCTGTTCGGTCCACCACGTTCCGGCAGTCAGTTTGTTGCCGGCGGGCATATCCGCGGCCCAGGTAAGGCTCAGGTCACGTTGTACCGCGCGGTCGCCGGCAGAATCCTTGCTGACGATTTGCTGCACCGGGTCGCCGTTGATGCTGATCAGCCGTCCCGGCACGACCGGGTACAGCGGCGCCGCTTGCGCGGACACCTTGATCAGGTGATCGGTGAACGCCTGCTTGTCCGCCGGCAAAATATTCAGGGCAAAGTAGTTCGGTGCGTTTTTGGGCAGCTGGTTTTGCCAGGTGTCGAGCAGTTCGCCACGCAACAGCGCGATCAGCGCCATGGACAACAGGATCAGGCCGAACGCCAACGATTGACCCGCTGCGGCCAGTGGATGGCGCAACAGTTGGCCGAGGCCAAGACGCCACGGCAACGATGCGCGGGCGAGCATCCGCCGCAGGCTTTGCAGCAATAACAGCAACAGACCACCGAGCACCAGCGCAGCGACGATACCACCGCCGAGCAGTGCGAACGTCAGCAGCAGATCAAGGCTGAGGCGCCACATGATCAAGCCGAGAGCGCCCAAAGCGGCGCCGTAAACCATCCAGGTACTCGATGGAATCGGCAGCATGTCACGGCGCAACACGCGCAATGGCGGTACACGACCCAGCGCGGCGAGCGGCGGCAGGGCGAAACCGGCCAGCGCCACCAACCCGGTGCCGATCCCGGCGATGGCCGGAAACAGGCCGCCCGCTGGCACATCACTCGGCAACAGATCATGCAGCAGCGCAAACAAACCCAGTTGCGCCAACCAGCCGAGCAGCGCACCGCCAATGGCGGCGAACAACCCCAGCACCGTCAGTTGAATACTGAACAGCAGCATGGTTTCCCGACGTGATAACCCGAGACAGCGCAGCAAGGCACTGGCATCGAAACGACGGCTGGCGAAGCGATTTGCTGACAAAGCGACGGCCACCCCGGCCAGCAGCACCGCGACCAGACTGGCCATGTTCAGATAGCGCTCGGCTTTGCCCAACGCGCCACCAATCTGCCGGTTGCCGTCGCGGGCATCCTGAATCCGCTGGTTCGCCGCGAGCCCCGGTTTGATCAACTGTCGATAGGTTTCCAGCGCTTGCGGCTCGCCGCGCCACAGTTCGCGGTAGCTCACCCGACTGCCGGGCTGCACCACTGCGGTAGCGGCAAGATCGTCGAGATTGATCAGCACCCGTGGCGTCAGGCTGTAGAAGTTGCCGGCGCGATCCGGCTCGTAGGTCAGCACCCGGGTCAGCTTCAATGTCTTCGAGCCGACATCGATGCTGTCGCCGATATTCAGATCCAGCGCAGTCAGCAGACGTGCCTCGACCCAGGCTTCGCCCGGTTGTGGTTCGCCGCCGGGCTCTTCAGTGGCGAAGGGCGCCGGGGCGCTTTTCAGCTCGCCGCGCAATGGGTAAGCGCGATCAACCGCTTTGATACTCGACAACTGAATGCCGTTGTCGGTGGCGATGACGCTGGAAAACTCCACCACCTGCGCATGGTTCAGGCGCAGTTCGGTGCCGCTCCTGATCTGCTCCTCACGAGCCGGTGAGCTGCCTTCAAGCACCAGGTCTGCGCCGAGAAACTCGGTGGCACGCAACATCATGGCGCCGTTGAGGCGAGCGCCGAAATAACCGATGGCGGTACTCGCCGCCACCGCCACGACGAGGGCGAAGAACAATACCCGCAATTCTCCGGCGCGGGCATCGCGCAGCAGTTGGCGGATGGCGAGACTGAACAGACGCAACAGCGGCAGACGTGCCATCAAGGCTCCAGAGGGGCGACCAACAGCCCGGCTTCAAGACGGATCAGACGCCGGCAGCGATGGGCCAGGCGTTCGTCGTGGGTCACCAGCACCAGGGTGGTGCCGCGTTCCTTATTCAATTCGAACAGCAAGTCGCTGATGCGCTCGCCGGTGTGGCTGTCGAGGTTTCCGGTGGGTTCATCGGCGAACAGTACGTCAGGTTCGGCAGCAAACGCCCGGGCAATCGCCACGCGTTGTTGCTCACCACCGGACAATTGGCGCGGCGAGTGCGTCAGGCGCTGGCCGAGTCCGACCCGTTGCAGCAATTGGGTTGCGCGCTCACGAGCGTCTTTGCGGCCATCGAGTTCCAGCGGCAGCATGACGTTTTCCAGTGCATTGAGACTGTCGAGCAACTGGAATGACTGAAAAACGAAACCGACGTGCTCGGCACGGATGCGCGCGCGCTGGTCTTCGTCGAGACCGCTCAGGCCCTGGCCGGCCAGCGTGACTTCGCCGCTGCTGGGCAGGTCGAGCCCGGCGAGCAGGCCGAGGAGGGTGGATTTGCCGGAACCGGACGCGCCAACGATGGCCAGGCTGTCGCCCTTGTTCAGTTCCAGGCTGAGTTCGTGCAGGATAGTCAGTTCACCTTCCGCGCTGGAAACCACTTTGCTGAGGTTCTTCGCGGTGAGAATGCTTGCGCCCATGGAGAATCCGATGCGTGTATGGTTTTTGAGTGCTGGCCTGGCCTTGATGTGCATGGCCCAGAACGCAGCGGCGGGTACTGTCCTGATCGTTGGCGATAGTATCAGCGCCGGTTTCGGCCTGGATACCCGTTTGGGGTGGGTGTCGTTGCTGGAGCAACGGCTCAAACAGGAGGGTTTCGACGATAAAGTGGTCAATGCCTCCATCAGCGGCGACACCAGTGCCGGAGGCCAGGCGCGGCTGCCCGCGCTGCTTGCAGAGCATAAGCCTGAGCTGGTCATCCTTGAACTGGGGGGCAATGACGGCCTGCGCGGAATGCCGCCAACGCAATTGCAACAAAACCTTGCGGCGATGATCGACAGCTCGCGGCAAAGCGGCGCGAAGGTGCTGCTGCTGGGCATGCAACTGCCGCCCAACTACGGCAAGCGCTACACCGATGCTTTCGCCGAGGTCTACGGCAAACTCGCCGATGATAAAAAAATTCCGCTGGTGCCGTTTTTCCTCGACGGCGTGGGCGGCCATCCGGACCTGATGCAGGCCGATGGTCTGCACCCGGCGGCCGGGGCTCAGGGCAAGTTGCTGGAAAATGTCTGGCCGACGCTAAAACCGCTGCTTTGAGGCTTTTCTAGCGGCAGGCTTTCGGCTAATGTGGCGCCCCCTTAATCGGAGGCCCCGATGTCGCGTTCTGCCTGGTCCCTTTTTGCCTATCAACTGATCGAGCCTGACGAGCAGCTGGATCTGTTCGCCTGCCAGGAAGTGCGGGTGCATCTGGTGACCCGTCAACTCGAACTCGGCGGCTCGGCCGATCGCACCCTGTGCGGCAGCCTGCTGCCGGCGCAACCACGCTGGTCGAGCGTGGATCGCCGGGTGTTTCAGGACCAGCGCCTGTGCTCGCTGTGCCGGGCGATTCTTGAGTCGCAGAAGCGCGGGACTTCGCCGATCTGGCCTGAGTTGCGTTTCGAGCTCTAAGATAAGATCAAAAGATCGCAGCCTTCGGCAGCTCCTACATTTGGAATGCAGTCTTCTATAAGGGAGCTGCCGAAGGCTCGGGCCGCGATCGGACGATCTTTTCGCACTCAGCGCGGTCTATCGGCCTGTCTCCCCGAATATTCAAAGTGCAGTGTACAATCGCGCTCTTATACCCTTGATGATCATGCGAAGGATTTTCCGGATGTTGCCGCGCTTTCCTGCCGTCACCCGCTGCCTGTCACTTGCCGCCCTGTGTGTGGCCGGTCCCGTTGCTGCATTGGAGCTTCCCCTGCCACCACCCGGTGAAGACATCGTCGGCCAGGTGCAGGTGATCAAAGCCAAGTACGAAGACACCTTCGCCGATCTGGGCACCACCTACGATCTGGGCTATTCGGAAATGGTCGCGGCCAATCCGGGCATCGATGCCTGGCTGCCAGGTGCCGGTACCGAGATCGTGCTGCCGACACGTTTCATTCTGCCGCCGGGCCCGCGTGAAGGTATCGTCATCAACCTTGCCGAATACCGCCTCTACTACTACCCGAAAGGCCGGAACGTGGTGTACACCTTCCCGCTGGGTATCGGCCGTGAGGGCTGGGGTTCGCCGATCGCGCACACCACCATCACCGCCAAAACTCCTAATCCGACCTGGACGCCTCCAGCGTCGATCAAGGCTGAACACGCTGCTGATGGTGATCCGCTGCCAAACGTGGTGCCGGCCGGTCCTGACAACCCGCTGGGTCCGTTCAAGTTCACCCTGGGCACGCCGGGCTACCTGATCCACGGTTCGAACAAGAAGTTCGGCATTGGCATGCGCACCAGCCACGGTTGCTTCCGCATGTTCAACAACAACGTGCTGGAAATGGCCGGCATGGTGCCGGTCGGGACTTCGGTGCGCATCCTCAATGATGCCTACAAGTTCGGTCGCAGTGGCGGCAAGGTCTATCTGGAAGCGCACACGCCGATCGACGACAAAGGCAATCCGTCAGTGGTCGACAAGCACACTGCGGTGATCAACGCGATGCTCAAGCGTGAAGACATCACCAATAACTTGCGCATGAATTGGGATGTGGTGCGTGATGTGGTCGCAGCCGAAGATGGCCTGCCAACCGAAATCGGTACGCCTGGCACCTCGGCGCCGATGGTCTCCAGCGCCCCGATCGATCTACAGCAGTAAGCTCAAAAAAAACCCGCCGATGCGTGAGCGTCGGCGGGTTTTTTATTGTCCGGACAAAAGCATCCGGCACAAAAAAGCCGACCCAAAAAATGGGTCGGCTTGATAACAATCCCGAAGGACTATTACTTGCGGCTAGCTTTTTCCAGCATGCGCAGAGCACGCTCGTTAGCTTCGTCAGCAGTCTGTTGTGCTTTTTGAGCAGCAGCCAGAGCTTCATCAGCTTTACGGTAAGCTTCGTCTGCACGAGCCTGGGAGCGAGCAGCTGCGTCTTCAGTAGCGGTCAGACGTGCTTCGGTTTCTTTCGATGCGCTGCTGCAACCGGTAGCCAGAACTGCGGCCAGAGCCAGAGCAGAGAATTTCAGAACGTTGTTCATCGTGTTCCCCTTCAAGGACTTTCAATTAAGTGGCTGTCTCCTCCGATTGAGGAAATAGCCGGCGTACATACTACCCATTACTTGTAGTAAGTAAACTGACGTATAGCAAGAAGCAAAAAAAATTGTAGGCGCTGATTCTTTTTCGAGCAACTTTTAACTGCGCTGTATAAAAAACATCCAGCTGCAAGCCCCGCACTGAGCGAGTCAATCAGAAAAAGTTCCCGTCATGGCGTGTTGTTTTTGCAGTGTTGGCTAAAGTCTTTCTAGATGAATTCGTCCACACTTTTGTTCCGATTTTGCGTGCTGCTTCGCTTATCTTTATCCATGTTGAGGTGACTTTAAAAAAGGTCGCACGTCTTAAGTCTCAACATCCGGCAATGTTCAGGTGAGCGGCCCGGGAAGATCTTCTCCCAAACCGCACCTGCGTCCATCGGAGCCAACACCGTCAACCGCTTGATGACGAGCGCACCTTGAGCAATTTTGCCAATGGTGCCTACTATTTATCAGGTGCTCGGTTGTACGAGATCGGTGTGTCTCTTCTCGCTGTCGATCAGGCACGGGGTGGCGTAGATGTTCCTTCGCCGGAAAAACATCGGTAAGGTAGGGGTCAGAATCCAAGACCCGCGAGGAGTAGTGATGAGCGAGGCGTTGTCCATCCACCATGACCAGGCTGGTCATCAGTTCGAGACCAATGTGGACGGTCATCGTGCCTACCTGACCTATATGGATCTGGGGAAACAGACCCTGGATATCTATCGCACGTTCGTGCCCAACGCCTTGCGCGGTCGTGGCATTGCGGCGGCGCTGACCGAAAGCGCGCTGCAATATGCCGAAGAAATGGGCTACACGGTGATTCCATCCTGCTCGTACGTCGAGCGCTACATGGAACGTCATCAGCGCCGCGCCGCAAAGATCTGAATCGCACACACAAAAACGCCGGGCAATGCCCGGCGTTTTTTTATGCCTGAAAAACGCGTATCAGCTGCGCTGGCGTTTTGGCAGAACATCCTTGAGCTTGGCGTGCATGCTGCGCAAAGTGTTTTCGGTAGCGGACCAGTCGATGCAGGCATCGGTGATCGATACGCCGTATTGCAGATCGGCGAGGTCCTTCGGAATCGCCTGGCAGCCCCAGTTCAAGTGACTCTCGACCATCAGGCCGATGATCGACTGGTTGCCTTCGAGGATCTGGTTGGCGACGTTTTCCATCACCAGCGGTTGCAGGGCCGGATCCTTGTTGGAGTTGGCGTGGCTGCAGTCAACCATGATGTTCGGCTTGATCTTCGCCTTGTTCAGCGCCTGCTCGCACAGCGCAACGCTGACCGAATCGTAGTTCGGCTTGCCATTGCCGCCACGCAGCACCACGTGACCATAGGCGTTGCCTTTGGTGGTGACGATCGACACGCCACCTTCCTGGTTGATCCCCAGGAAACGGTGCGGGCTGGAGACCGACTGCAAGGCGTTGATCGCCACGGTCAGGCCACCATCGGTGCCGTTCTTGAAACCGACTGCCGAGGACAGGCCGGAAGCCATTTCACGGTGGGTCTGGGATTCGGTGGTGCGCGCGCCAATGGCCGACCAGCTGATCAGGTCCTGCAAATACTGCGGGGAGATTGGGTCGAGGGCTTCGGTTGCGGTAGGCAGGCCTTTTTCAGCCAGATCCAGTAGCAACTGACGACCGATGTGCAGACCGTCCTGGATCTTGAACGAGTCATCCAGGTACGGATCGTTGATCAGGCCTTTCCAGCCGACGGTGGTGCGCGGCTTTTCGAAATACACGCGCATGACCAGATACAAGGTATCGGAGACTTCCGCAGCCAGCACTTTCAGGCGCTCGGCGTATTCGTGGGCAGCCTTGATGTCGTGGATCGAGCACGGGCCGATCACTACGAACAGACGGTGGTCGGTGCCATCAAGAATGTTGCGAATGACTTCGCGGCCCTTGGTGACGGTGCGCAGGGCAGCGTCGCTCAGAGGGATATCACGCTTGAGCTGATCAGGTGTGATCAGGGTCTCGTTAGAGGCGACGTTTAGGTCGTTGATCGGTAAATCAGCCATCGTTTACTCGTCAGGTCACGGGTGCCGGCCGCCAGCGATCCCCGCGCGGCGGAGCACAGCGGATTTAAGCGCGTCGGGGAGCGGAACCTTAGCGCGTTACGCGCCTGCTCGACAATGGGCAAACGCCGCTTTAATCCAGCACTGGCAGGGTAAAGGCCTTGCTCACGCTATCGTGGGAGAACTCGTCGGCATGTTGTTCGACCCATTGCAGGGCCGCCGCTTGAATATTCTGCAGGCCATCGTGGGCGTCGTTGATGCGGCAGTAGCGTTCAATCTGACACACCTGCTCACCCATTCGTGCACTGAACAGCGTTTGTTCGTCGGTGAAGGCGATGCCCACCAGATAACCTTTTTTGCGGCGCAGACACCACGCCACATAGCCCGGAAAACAGAGGTCGGCGTTGAGAGTCGGCAGGCGTACTTGCAACGCGGTGCCATGGCGCCAGGCGCGGTGGTAATTGCAAGCGATGCCGCCGAGGCTGATAGTGTGCAGCTGTTGCCTGGAAATACATTCGGGCTTGAGCAACGTCAGTTCAACCGGCACTTCGTCCGGATGAGGAATGAAACGTCCCATGAGCACAGACTCCCTGTGTCAGCCATTTGACATTGTTTCCCCCAGTATAGTGGTCGAATCCGAACTGACCGATTTCGACGCCGACCAAAGGCTGTTGGCGATGAGTGGCGTTTCGCTGGTGATTTTCACCAGCGTCGGCTGCGCCAGTTGCCGCTTCGCCCGCGAGGTGTTGCCGGGATTCGAACTGGCGGTGGATCGTCTGTGCTGGATCGATGCCGGCAACAACGGCGGTCTGGTCGAGCGATATCAGGTCTTTCATTTGCCGGCGCTGTTTGTGGTGCGCGACGGCGAATTCTTTGGCGCATTGCACACGCGCCTGACAGCCGATGCACTCAACACGGCATTGGCGCAGGCACTGGGTCGAATTGCAGAGGAGTTGCCATAAATGGGGACAATCAACAAACCGGTGGTGGGGATTATCGGCACCGGTGCGATTGGCGGGTTCTACGGGTTGATGCTGGCGCGGGCGGGGTTCGATGTGCACTTTCTGTTGCGCAGCGAGTTTTCTGCCGTCGCCGAACGCGGCTTGCAGGTGGACAGTGCGGTGCATGGTCTGCTGAAGCTTGATCCGGTACAGGCCTATTCTGCGGCCGAAGACATGCCCAAATGCGACTGGCTACTGGTCGGCGCCAAGACCACCAGCAATGCCGGGCTGGCGCCGTCGATCATTGCGGCGGCCAAGCCAGGCGCGAAAGTGCTGGTACTGCAAAACGGTCTCGACGTCGAAGACAGCCTGCGGCAATTGTTGCCTGACACACTGCATCTGCTCGGCGGTCTGTGCCTGATCTGCGTGCATCGCGACGGCCCGGGTCTGATCACCCATCAGGCGCTCGGCGCAGTCAACGTTGGTTATCACAGCGGTCCAGCAAGCGATGACGGCGCACGTATGGCGATCGTCGAGGAGGGCTCCGGGCTGTTCCGTGCTGCAGGCATTGATTCCCAGGCGATGCCCAATCTGCATCAGGCACGCTGGCAAAAACTGGTCTGGAACATTCCCTACAACGGTCTCTCGGTGCTGCTCGGCGCGGGCACCACGCCCCTGATGGCCGATGCCGACAGCCGCGCGTTGATTCAGGCGTTGATGGCCGAGGTCGTGCAGGGCGCCAAGGCTTGCGGCCAGGACGTGGCGCCCGGTTACGCCGACTTCCTGTTCACGATGACCGAAAAAATGCCCGACTACTGGCCGAGCATGTACCACGACTTTTTACACAAGCGTCCGCTGGAACTTGAAGCGATTTATGCCCGACCCTTGGCGGCGGCGAAAGCGGCAGGCTGTGAACTGCCGCGCATCGAAGCGTTGTATCGAACATTGAGTTTTATTGACCGGCGCAACACGTGAGTCGGTTTTTTGCACAAGGAGGGGGAACGTATGGCCAAAAACATCGATGACAAACTGGTGCTGGCGATTTCGTCGCGTGCCTTGTTCGACCTGAGCGAGAGCCACAAGGTCTACCTGTCGAGCGGCGTCGAAGCCTACCGGCAATATCAGATCGAACACGAAGACGAAATTCTTGCCCCTGGTGATGCTTTCCCGCTGGTGGAGAAACTCCTGAGCCTGAACAGTCGCCTCGGCCGTGCGCGTGTCGAGGTGATTCTGGTGTCGCGCAATAGCGCAGACACTGGCCTACGCGTTTTCAATTCGATTCACCATTATGGTCTGGCCATTTCCCGCGCGGCGTTCGTCGGTGGGCGCAGCCCTTATCCTTATCTGAAAGCGTTTGGTTGCGACCTGTTTCTCTCCACGCACGCCGAAGACGTACGCTCGGCGCTGGATGCCGGTTTCGCTGCGGCAACGATTTTGTCCGGAGGCGCCAGCCGCGCCGCCAGCGACGAATTGCGCATCGCTTTCGACGGTGACGCGGTGATTTTTTCCGACGAGTCGGAGCGGGTTTATCAGTCCGGTGGGCTCGAAGCCTTTCAGGCCAAGGAGCGCGAATCGGCGCGCGAGCCATTGCGCGGCGGGCCGTTCAAGGGCTTTCTGGCGGCGCTCAACCTGTTGCAACGCGAGTTCCCTGACGACGACTGCCCGATCCGCACGGCGCTGGTCACCGCGCGTTCGGCACCGGCCCATGAGCGGGTGATTCGTACGTTGCGTGAATGGGACATCCGCCTCGACGAATCATTGTTTCTCGGTGGCCTGACCAAATCGGCGTTCCTCGAAGCGTTTGCCGCCGACGTGTTCTTCGACGATCAGGCCGGTCATTGCGAACTGGCCCGTGAAGTGGTCGCCACCGGCCATGTGCCGCATGGCATCAGCAACGAGCCGTCGATCTAAAGCCCTGTGCTTCAAGACGTTGCGTTGCCCGTCGTACTCGCCAAGGCACTGCTAAGCTGAATCAAATCTCCGCCATGTTGGCTTGCGAGGAGGTCATATGATTCGTTCGATGCTGTATGCCACTGACCTCGGTCTGTACGCACCCTTCGTCATGCAGCATGCCCTGGCGTTGGCGCGAACGTTCAATGCCGATCTGTATGTAGTGCACGCGGTGGAACCGATGGGGCTGTTCGCCGAATCGGTGTTGCAGAGTTATCTCGACGAGCAGTCGCTGAACGAATTTCATAGCCAGGGTCTGAAAACAGTCATCGCCAATATCGAGCAGCGCGTGCTGGAGAGTTTTCGCGAAGAGCTTGGCGAAGAGGGCGAGCAGGATTTGCAGCGGATTCGTGCAGTGCGCGTGGTGCAGGGCGATCCGTCGCAGGTGATTCTCGAGCAGGCGCAGAAACTCTCTGTCGATTTGCTGATCGTAGGAAGTCACAGCCACGGGGTGGGCGCTGAAACGCCGTTGGGGCGCACGGCGGCGCGGGTCCTGCAACTGGCCAAGGTGCCGGTCTATCTGGTGCCGTTGGTGGAGCGGCGGCGACGCGAAGATCGCTGAAGCGGGAATAATGGCGCTTTGATAAAAAAGTTCTAGATTTATTCTTCAAACCATTAATATAGTTATATACCGTCGCTGATGCCCGTGGCGTCTATCTGCTTTGAGGGATACATATGAAGCTTCAACAATTGCGCTACATCTGGGAAGTGGCGCACCACGACCTCAACGTTTCCGCTACAGCCCAAAGCCTTTACACCTCGCAACCGGGCATCAGTAAGCAAATCCGACTGCTGGAAGACGAACTCGGCGTTGAAGTGTTTGCCCGCAGCGGCAAGCACCTGACCCGCGTCACCCCTGCCGGCGAGCGCATCATCACCACCGCCGGTGAGATTCTGCGCAAGGTTGAAAGCATCAAGCAGATCGCTCAGGAATTCTCCAACGAGAAGAAAGGCACTCTGTCGATCGCCACCACTCACACTCAGGCACGTTATGCGCTGCCGCCGGTGATCAGCAACTTCATCAAGCAATATCCGGATGTGGCGCTGCACATGCACCAGGGCTCGCCGATGCAGATCGCCGAAATGGCGGCTGACGGCACCGTCGATTTCGCCATCGCCACCGAAGCGCTGGAACTGTTCGGCGATCTGGTGATGATGCCGTGCTACCGCTGGAACCGCTGCGTGGTCGTACCACAGGGCCACCCGCTGACCAAGCTGCCGAAGCTCACTCTGGAAGCGCTGGCCGAATACCCGATCGTGACTTACGTGTTCGGCTTCACCGGCCGTTCGAAACTCGACGAAGCCTTCAGCCATCGTGGTCTGACGCCGAAAGTGGTGTTCACCGCTGCCGACGCCGACGTGATCAAAACCTATGTGCGTCTGGGCCTGGGCGTGGGCATCGTCGCCAAAATGGCGGTCGACACCAAACTCGACAGCGACCTGGTGGTGCTGGATGCCAGCGAGTTGTTCGAATCGAGCGTCACCAAGATCGGTTTCCGTCGCGGCACCTTCCTGCGTGGTTTCATGTGCGACTTCATCGAGAAGTTTGCCCCGCACCTGACCCGCGAAGTGATGGCCAAAGCCATCGCGTGCCACAACAAGCAGGAGCTGGAAGAGCTGTTCGACGGCGTCGAACTGCCGGTCCACTGATCCACTGCTTCAGAGCACCTCGGTAACAGCAAATTGTTGCCGGGTGCCCGCCACCAGAATCTCTACCTCATCACCCTCGAACTTGCCCAGCAGGCTTTTGCCCAGCGGCGAGCGCGGCGTGATGACGGTAATCGGCTGACCCACCACATCGATTTTCAGGCCTGCCGCATCCGGTGCCAGGAACAGCCATTGCTCGCGACCTTTTTCGTCCTCCAGACCGAGCAGGGCGCCGACCTCGATGCCACGGTTTTCGTCATAGGCGCGCAGCGTCAGGTTCTGGCACAGCGCCAGTGACTGACGGATTTCCTCGACGCGTTTCGCTTGCCCTGCCGCCAGATACGATGCCTCAAGTCCAAGCGTGTCGTACTTGTTCTCGGCGATGTTCTCTTCGTGGGTCGCGGTTTCGTAAGCGGTTTGCGCAGCGCGTTCGGCTATATCGAGGTCGATGCGCAGCTTGTCGAGAATCAGTTGGTGGACGCTGTGTTTGTTCATGATCAATCGCAGAATTGCAAAACGTTGGCGCGGCTTTTTTCGCTTGGCGCGGTTTGGTCCTGTTGCAACCAGAACTGACATTTGGGGTTCGACAGATTGCGGCGGCTGTCGCGTGCCTGATCCAGACGATTCTGTTGCTCGTTCTTGCGCAGGTTTTCTTCGTACTGATCGAACAGCGGACTCTGCGGCGCAATGTCCGGCACCGGTTGCACCACGGGTGGAGTGGCCAGTTGCTGAACTGCCTGGGCCACCGGCGCCAATTGTTCATTGAACACAAAACGCGAGAGCAGCCAGCAGGTCAGCGCAATCGCGAGGAAACCCAGCCACAGGCCCAAGGCAATACTGCCGGTCAATTGCAGCGCGCTAAGCTGAACAGGCAAGGGGCGACGCGGGTTGGGACGATAGGGCATGGCTGCCTCCTGGCGGATGGTTGCGGGCAAGTGGCGATTGTCGCACGAAGATTAATCGCCGTCGGCTCTTCTGCATTCGCTCATTAATGCGGACAATCGGTGCTTTTGCCAACGGGAGTCTTGAATGCCGTCACTGAATACCCGCTGGGATATTTTTTGCACCGTCGTCGACAACTACGGCGACATCGGCGTGACCTGGCGTCTGGCCAGGCAATTGGTGGCCGAACATTCGCTGGCCGTGCGGCTGTGGGTTGATGATCTGCGTGCGTTCGAACGTATTTGCCCAGAGATCGATATCAACGCCGCGCAACAATGGCAGCAAGGTGTAGAGGTGCGGCACTGGCCGAGCGAGTGGTTGCCCATCGACGCCGCTGACGTGGTGATCGCAGCGTTCGCCTGCCAGTTACCGAGTGCTTACATGGACGTCATGGCCGAGCGGGAGAAGCCGCCGTTGTGGCTGAACCTCGACTATCTCAGCGCCGAAGACTGGGTCACCGGCTGCCACGGCCTGCCGTCGGTCAAATACAAGTCGGTGCAGAAAATCTTCTTCTTCCCGGGGTTCCGCCCCGGCACTGGTGGACTGCTGCGCGAAAGAGGCTTGCTCGAACAGCGTCGGCAGTTTCAGCGCGATGACCAGGCGCAGCGACAATTCCTGCAAGGTCTGGGCATTGAGCGTGCTCCCGATGCACAACTGATCTCGTTGTTTGCCTACGAGAACGCTGGACTGGCCAGTTGGCTCGACGTGCTGGCGGCTGGCGCGACGCCCACGCATTTGCTGGTGCCGGAAGGGCGGATTCTCGGTGACGTTGCGCGCTGGCTCGGCGTGGAAACCTTGACCGTCGGGGCGATAGAGGTGCGTCAGGCGCTGACCGTGCAGGTGCTGCCGTTCGTTCGTCAGGATCAATACGATCACTTGCTCTGGTGCTGCGATTTCAACGCGGTGCGCGGTGAGGACTCATTCGTCCGGGCGCAGTGGGCGGGGCGGCCGATGCTGTGGCACATCTATCAGCAGGACGAAGACATCCATCTGGACAAGCTCGACGCCTTCCTTGCCCTGTATACGAAAGGCCTCTCGCCCGCAGCGGCGCAGGCGATGAACGGTCTATGGCAGGCGTGGAGTGCGGGTCAGCCAATTGGCGATCAATGGCTCAGCGCCCGTAAACACTGGCCAGAACTGCAGGAAAATGCCGAGACATGGTGTCTGGAACAAGGCTTGCAGGCCGATCTTGCCGCAGCGCTGGTACAGTTTTACCTAAATTGGATATGATACGCGGCCTAGATTTATGTAAATCCCATCCAAATTCGGATATTCGCAATGAAAACTGGTAAAGAACTCAAACCCGGTACCGTGATCCGTCTCGAAAACGATCCTTGGCTGGTTCAGAAAGCTGAATTCACCAAGTCGGGCCGTAACAGCGCGATCATGAAGACCAAGCTGAAAAACCTGCTGACCGGTTACAAGACCGAGATCGTTTACAGCGCTGACGACAAACTGGACGACGTAATCCTCGACCGCAAAGAAGCGACCCTGTCCTTCATCAGCGGCGACACCTACACGTTCATGGACACCACTGACTACACCATGTACGAACTGAACGCCGAAGACATCGAAGCCGTTCTGCCTTTCGTTGAAGAAGGCATGACCGATGTTTGCGAAGCGATCTTCTTCGAAGAGCGTCTGGTTTCGGTAGAACTGCCGACCACCATCGTGCGCGTCGTTGACTACACCGAAGGTTCGGCTCGTGGCGACACTTCCGGCAAGGTAATGAAGCCAGCCAAACTGGCCAACGGTACCGAGCTGCAAGTTGCTGACTTCATCGAAATCGGTGACAAGATCGAAATCGACACCCGCGAAGGCGGTTCCTACAAAGGCCGTGCCAAATAAGCACTGCTTTTTGCGGAATGAAAAAGCCCGACCATTGAGTCGGGCTTTTTTGTGCCTGCAAGAAAGATTAAAAGATCGCAGCCTGCTGCAGCTCCTACACCTGTTCATGTAGGAGCTAGCGCAGGCTGCGATCTTTTTCTTTGTTTACACCGTGACGTGCAGACGTACTTCGACATTGCCACGCGTGGCGTTGGAGTACGGGCAGACCTGGTGAGCGGCGTCGACCAGGCTTTGTGCGTCGGCTTGTTCAAGGCCCGGCAGGCTGATGTGCAGGTCGATGTCCAGACCGAAACCACCAGGGATCTGGCCGATACCGACGTGGGCGGTGATCGAGGCGTCGTCCGGGATTTTGCGTTTGGTCTGGCTGGCGACGAATTTTAGCGCGCCGATGAAGCAGGCCGAGTAGCCGGCGGCGAACAGTTGCTCAGGGTTGGTCGCCGCGCCGCCAGCACCACCGAGTTCTTTCGGGGTGGCAAGTTTGACGTCGAGCACGTTGTCGCTGGAGATCGCACGACCGTCACGGCCGCCGGTGGAGGTTGCGATTGCGGTATAGAGAGTTTGCATGGTGTGAGCCTCGATGGGTGTGAGTTGTCGCGCTAATTGTTTGCGCGCTAAGTAAGTTCGAGGTGAATGTAGCTCGCTAATGTTTAGTGCGCAAGATAAATTTTGAAAAAAGTTGGCTTCGTTGATCCGGGAGGAGCGCCAAGAGCGTCAGAACCCTCGATCCAGATCAGTTCTCAGCATTGAACAGGGAGTGGGAAAATTGCACAGCGCAGGGTTCAAACGTAGGAGCTGCGGCACGCTGCGATCTTTTGATCTTTAAAAACAACATCAAAAGATCGCAGCGTGCCGCAGCTCTACATGGATTCGGTCCAGCCCGGGTTCAGATCAAGCTTTCTTGCAGATGACTGCGCAATGCCTGCAATTCGGCTTGCAGATTCTGCAAACGCTCCAGGCTGAAACCGCTGGCGCCGAGGATGCATTGCGGGATGCTTTGAGCTTTGTCTCGCAGAGCGCGGCCCTGCGCAGTCAACTCGACAATCACTACGCGCTCATCTTCACGGCTGCGTGTGCGACTGAGTAACCCTTCACCCTCCAGTCGCTTGAGCAGGGGGGTCAGCGATCCCGGATCCGTCAGCAGCCGCGTGCTGATTTCTCCCACGGTGAGACCATCCTTCTCCCACAGCACCATCATCGCCAGATACTGCGGATAGGTCAGGCCGATGGCTTGCAGCATCGGTTTGTAGACTTTGGTCATCATCAGCGAAGTGGAGTGCAGGGCGAAGCAAGCCTGATTATCCAGCAGCAGGTCATCGCAGGTGTCGCGGTCGGTCGTCATGTTAAAGCCTTGATCAGTAATGCTCATGAATCTAGCGTTCGAATGTTTAATGCGCCAGATAATTTTCCAGACATCAAAGTCTGCCCAAATCCCGTTGCAACGCGAGATCCCACGGCGGCACCGGGCTGAAGCGGGTCTTGAGGTATTCCAGCAACAAACGGCTGCGCGAGTTTGTCTGCTGCTCCATGCGCAAGGCGTAGATGCCGGTACTCTCGGGTTGCGGCAGACCGTTTTCGCAGAACAGTGGCAGCAGTTCGCCGCGCAGCAGATATTCGCTGGCCAGCCACGTCGGCAGGTGCGCGATGCCCAACCCGGCCAACGCGCCGCACACCAGTGCTTCAGCGTTATTGGCGCTCATGCGGATGCGCGCCGGGCGGTGCAACTGCATCTGCCCGTCTTGCTCGAAACGCCAGGCGAAGGGCGGGGCGAGGCCATCCCAGTCGAGGCCGTCATGTTCGCTCAACTGCGCGGGATGATTCGGTACACCGCGCCGCTTGAGATAATCGGGGCTCGCGCAGGCGATGCGCACCATGCTCGCCAGTGGCGTAGCAACCAGTCGGGTGTCGGCCAGTTGCCCGGCGCGCAGCACCAGATCGACCTTGCCCAGATTCGAGCCGTGCATGTCGACGAAACTGTCGATCAGGTGCAGTTGCACATCCAGGCCCGGATACATCACCAGAAAATCAGCAATCACTGGCGCCAGATGTCGGCGTCCGAACGCTGCTGGCGCATCGATGCGGATCAAGCCTTCCGGTGCACTGCTCAAGGAAACGGCTTCGGCGCGGGCCAATTGCAGTTCGGCGACGATCCGCCGCGCCCGTTCGGCAAAGGCCAGACCTGCCGGCGTGGCGCGTACGGCATGGGTGCTGCGAATGAACAACTGGCTGCCCACCGCGCTTTCCAGACTGTCGATGCGCCGCGCCACAGCCGAAGGCGTCAGTGGATGACGGCGAGACGCGGCAGAGAAACTGCCGCTTTCCAGCACATCGAGAAACAGTCCGAGTTGATCGGTCAATTGATTGGGATTCATGTTATTCAACGCTTGTGCGAAATCGGCACAGCCATTGTGCGTTGCTATGCGTTTCCCCGCCAGCCGCGACTGCGTAGGATGAGTCGCCTGACGTAAGAGGAATTCGGCTGTGATGGAGTTTTTGTTGTTCCTGCTATTTGGCGCCGCGCTGGGCACACTGGGTGGCATCTTCGGCATTGGCGGTGGCTTGATCGCGATCCCGCTGCTCGGCGTGTGGTTCGGGCTTGATCAACAGATCGCCCAAGGCACGGCGCTGGTGATGGTGGTGCCGAACGTGATGCTGGCGCTGTGGCGCTATCACCAGCGCAATCGCATCGAACTGCGTCACGCGTTGCCATTGGCGGTGATGGGGTTCTGCTTTGCCTGGATCGGTTCGATCTGGGCCGTAGGCATTGACGCGCAAACCATGCGCATCGGTTTTGTCGCGTTTCTCGTGGTGCTTTCGGTTTACAACCTGCTGAAAATGTTCGGCAAGCGCCCGGCGCCGACGGCCGAGATGCGTTACTCCTGGCCATGGCTGGGCGTACTCGGCGCAGCGTCGGGGACCATGGGCGGGTTGTTCGGTGTCGGCGGGGCGGTGGTCGCGACGCCGGTGCTGACCAGCCTGTTTGGCACCACACAAGTGGTCGCCCAAGGCTTGTCGCTGGCGCTGGCATTGCCGAGTACCGGCGTCACTTTGGTGACTTACGCGGTGCACCACGAAGTCGACTGGATGATCGGTTTGCCGCTGGCGATTGGCGGTCTGGCCAGCATCAGTTGGGGGGTAAAAGTCGCCCACGCCATGCCGGAAAAACTTCTGCGTGGGCTGTTCTGTGGTTTCCTGGTGCTGTGCGCGGTGATGCTCGCCTTTAAAGTTTGAAGCCTTCGACGATGTGTTCGGCCAGGCATTCGGTGATCGGCGATGGATTGTTCAGATTGCGGATCAGCATGATGCTGGCCTCGGGCAGTTGCGGCAGATCTTCATCGGCACCGAGAATGCGCATGTCCGGGGTTATCAGGCTTTCCAGTTGCGCGGTGATCGCCAGACCCGCGCTCACTACGGCCATCAGCGCCGAGAGGCTGCTGCTGTTGTAGGCGATGCGGTAATCGCGGCCCATCGCGTCCAGCGCATTGCACGCCCACAAGCGGCAGAAACAATCACTGTTGAACATCGCCAGCGGCAACGGCGTCTGTTCGTGGGCGCTGAAATTTTGTGCCTCGGCCCAGACGAAACGCTCTTTGCGCAGCAGTTGGCCGATCTCGTTGCCCGGTTCGCGGGTGACGATCGACAAGTCGAGATCGGTGCGCTGCAACAACTGTTTGCTCGATTCGCAATGCACTTCGATCTGGATCAACGGATAGAACTGCGCAAACCGCGACAGAATCCCCGGTAGAAAACGCATCACGTAATCGTCCGGCGTGCCGATCCGCACGGTGCCGACCATGTGTGGCTCGCGCAGGGTATTGAACACTTCACTGTGCAGTTTGAGGATGCGCCGCGCGTAACCGAGCAGCACCTGACCCTCGGCAGTCAGCCGCACCTGCCGCCCGTCACGCTCGAACAATTGGCGCTGCAACACGTCTTCTTCCAGGCGCTTCATCTGCATGCTAACCGCTGATTGCGTGCGGTTGACCATTTCGCCGGCGCGGGTAAAACCGCCCTGATCGGCTATCGCGACAAAGGTGCGCAGGACATCGGTATCGATACTGGGGTAAGCCGACAATTGATGAATCTCCGTGATGCATACCATCAGAAACATTCGTTGGATTGATCTTAGCGCTGGCGCGAGACTTGAGCCATCCACAACGGAGAGCAAAACGATGAAAGGTCAAAGAGAGTATGTAGGCGAAGAAAAATTTTCCGGCCATGGCCACATGGTTTCTGACTTGCTGCACAAGTTTAGCCGCTGGTACGAACTTCACCGTGAGCGTGAATTGCTCGCCAGTCTGAGCGACGAAGCGTTGAAAGACATCGGGGTCAGTCGTGCCGACGTCGAGCACGAGTCAGTGCGGCCGTTCTGGGATGATCCGATGCATAAATGATGAGGCCATCGCTACACAAAACCTTCTGGACTGAGGTAGGTTGCGAGCAGACAAGGAGATGCTCATGCCCGCGACACTGTCCTTTTCCCTCAAACAGGCTCGACGTCTGGCGCTGGCTGCCCAAGGGTTCAACGGGCGCCAGCCGCCGACCGTCAAGGCGCCCCACATCAACCGGCTGATCGAACGGCTGGGCCTGCTGCAAATCGACTCCGTCAACGCTGTAGTGCGCTCGCACTATCTGCCGCTGTTTTCTCGTCTTGGTTCCTATTCTTTCGATCTGCTCGACCAGGCTGCCTGGAGTTCGGGGCGTCGTCGTACGCTGTTCGAGTATTGGGGGCATGAGGCGTCGTTGTTGCCGTTGTCGATGTATCCGCTTATGGGTTGGCGCATGCAGCGGGCCAAGAGCGGCAAAGATATTTATCAGCAACTGGCGAAGTTTGGTCTTCAGCAACAGGATGTTATTCGCCGGGTTTTGAGCGCGGTCGAAGAGCGGGGCGCGTTGGGCGCCGGTAGTTTATCGACTCGCGAAGACAAGCCTGGGCAGTGGTGGGACTGGAGTGCGGAAAAGCATGCGCTGGAATGGTTGTTCGCCGCCGGTGAAGTGACCGTGGCCGGGCGGCGTGGCTTCGAGCGTTTGTACGATTTACCGGAGCGGGTGATTCCTGCGGCGATCTTGCAACAACCGTTGCCTGAAGAAGCGCAGGCGCAGCGTGGATTGTTGCTGCATGCGGCCGGGGCGCTGGGCGTCGGCACGGAAAAAGACCTGCGGGATTACTTTCGCTTGAACCCCGCTGATGCACGTCCGCGACTGGCCGAGCTGGTCGAGGCGGGGCAATTGCAGATGTGCGAAGTCGCCGGTTGGCGGCAAATCGCTTATTGCCTGCCGGAGCCGAAAGTCCTGCGCAAGGTCGCGGCCAGTGCACTGCTGTCGCCCTTCGATTCGTTGATCTGGGAGCGCAGTCGCACCGAGCGTCTGTTCGATTTCCGCTATCGGCTGGAGATTTACACGCCGCAGGACAAACGCGTTTATGGGTATTACGTGCTGCCGTTTTTGCACAACGAGCGGATAGCCGCGCGGGTGGATTTGCGTGCCGAGCGGGCAGCGGGGCGGTTGGCGGTACATGCGGTGCACGAGGAAGAGCCGGGACTGGATGATGAGGGGATGTCGGCGCTGGCTGCAAATTTGCGGCGAATGGCGGATTGGTTGGGACTGGCGCAGGTGCAGCTCAATTGCCAGCGTGTGAGTGCGGGGCGGTTGCGGGTGGCGTTGGCGCAGATCGAGGGTGTCTGAACTGGCTTAATCGCCAGCAGGCTAGCTCCCACAGGGATCTGTGTTGCCCACAAAAACCAGTGTAGGAGCTGCCGAAGGCTGCGATCTTTTGATCTTGCTCTTGTCTTTGAAGATCAAGATCAAAAGATCGCAGCCTTCGGCAGCTCCTACAGGGGGGGGCGGTCGACCCCTTAATACAGGGTGACGCGGTTTAGCGCCGAACCTGCTTCAGGGTTTCGGCAATCAAAAACGCCAATTCCAGCGACTGATCAGCATTCATCCGCGGATCGCAGTGAGTGTGATAGCGATCCGACAAGCCGTCCTCAGTGATCGGCCGCGCGCCACCAATGCATTCGGTGACATTCTGCCCGGTCATTTCGATGTGAATGCCGCCGGCATAAGTGCCTTCGGCTTCGTGCACCTGGAAGAACTGCTTAACCTCGCCAAGGATCTGCGCAAAATCGCGAGTCTTGTAGCCGCTGCTGGCCTTGATGGTGTTGCCGTGCATCGGATCAGAGCTCCACAGCACCTGCTTGCCTTCACGCTGCACCGCGCGAATCAGCGCCGGCAGGTGATCGCCCACCTTGTTTGCACCCATCCGCGCGATCAGATTAAGACGCCCGGGGTCGTTGCTCGGGTTGAGCACGTCGATCAGGCGGATCAAGTCGTCGGGGTTCATGCTCGGGCCGACTTTGACCCCGATCGGGTTGTTCACCCCGCGCAGGAATTCGACGTGTGCGCCGTCGAGCTGACGGGTGCGGTCGCCGATCCACAGCATGTGCGCCGAGCAATCGTAATAATCGTTGGTCAGGCTGTCGCGGCGCACGAACGCTTCTTCGTAGTTCAGCAGCAGCGCTTCGTGGGCGGTGAAGAAACTGGTTTCGCGCAGTTGCGGCGAGCTGTCCATGCCGCAGGCGCGCATGAATGCCAGCGTTTCATCGATGCGGTCGGCGAGGTGGCTGTACTTCTCGGCCAGCGCGGAGTTGGCGATGAAGTCGAGGTTCCACTTGTGCACCTGATGCAAGTCGGCAAAACCGCCTTGGGCGAAGGCGCGCAGCAGGTTCAACGTCGCGGTGGACTGGTGATACGACTGCAGCAGACGTTCCGGGTCCGGCACGCGGCTCTTTTCGTCGAAGCCGATGCCGTTGACGATGTCGCCACGGTAGGCGGGCAGGGTCACGCCATCAATGGTTTCGTCGTTGGCCGAGCGCGGTTTGGCGAACTGGCCGGCCATGCGTCCGACCTTGACCACCGGGCAACCTGCCGCGAAGGTCATGACGATCGCCATTTGCAGCAACACTTTAAAAGTGTCGCGAATCTTTGCAGCGGAGAATTCGGCAAAGCTTTCGGCGCAATCGCCGCCCTGCAACAGGAACGCGCGGCCCTGAGTCACTTCGGCAAATTGACGACGCAGTTCCCGCGCCTCGCCGGCAAATACCAGCGGCGGATAACTGGCCAGGGTCTGCTCGACCTGGCGCAGATGCGCGGCGTCCGGGTATTGGGGTTGTTGCTGGATCGGCAGGGCGCGCCAGCTATCAGGGCTCCACGGTTGGCTCATCACGGTCTCTAAGGTTCTACGCACGGAAGGCCATGTTAGCAGCAATTAGTGCGTGACCTGCTCCCGCCCCTTCGTCGACAATCGCCGCTTTGCCACGGCGCCACTGCGGTGCCATCGCGTCACCGCGCCCGGTGACCACCAGGAGACAAGATGACTGAGGAGCGCGTCGAGCATCTGCTCGCCGAAGTACAGGATGAGTTCGGCGTGATTCGCGTGCTGGAAGTGGCCGATTACCGCTTTCTCGAATTCGGCGATGCGATCGAGCAGAGCTGCGTGTTCACTGCCGATCCTAGCTGGCTGGAATATGACTACACCCGGGCGATGCTGATTGGCGCGTTGTGCCACGAGCACCCGGAGAGTGCGCTGTTCCTCGGGCTCGGCGCGGGCACGCTGACGCAGGCGTGCCTCAAGTTTCTGCCGCTGGAAGATGTCGAGGCGATCGAGCTGCGCCCGGACGTCCCGCGTCTGGCCGTTGAATACCTTGGCCTGGATGACGATCCGCGCTTGTACATCCGCGTCGGCGATGCCCTTGATTTGCTGCCCACTGCTGAGCCTGCGGACCTGATCTTCGTCGACCTCTATACCGACGTCGGCCCCGGTGTCGGACATCTGGCCTGGAGTTTCCTCGGTGACTGTCAGAAACGCTTGAATCCGGGCGGCTGGCTGGTGATCAATCAATGGGCCACCGATGATGGCAAGCCGTTGGGCGCGGCACTGTTGCGCGGGCTCTATCACCGCCATTACTGGGAACTGCCGGTGAAGGAGGGCAATGTGATTCTGCTGGTGCCGGCGGATCTGGATCAGACGTTGGATATGGAAGCGGTCGCCGCCCGGGCTGAGGCGTTGGCACCGAGTTTGGGATATTCGTTGCAGTCGCTGATCAAGGCGATTCGCCCGGCTACATAAATGGCGAATTGAGCCCCTGTAGGAGCTGCCGCAGGCTGCGATCTTTTGACTTTGATTTTTCAAGATCAAAAGATCGCAGCCTGCGGCAGCTCCTACAAGGGTTTGTGCAATGGCTCAGAGCCCTTTGAAGATCCCGGGCCGTCGCTCAACCAGCGAGCGCACCCCCTCCTTGGCATCTTCACTGGCCAGCAACTTCTTCACCAGTGGCGGCAAGCCCTGTGCCGCCGCTGTCTCGCCTTCATACCGCGCCTGTCGCGCCGACATCAGCGTCGCCTGCACCCCCAACGGTGCCTGTCGCGCAATCCGCTCAGCCAGTTCAATCGCGCGGGGCAGCAGATCTTCGCTGGCCATCACTTCCTGCACCAATCCCAGACGCAACGCATCGTGCGCATCGAACTCGTCCCCGGTCAGCAACCAGCGCATCGCGTTACCCCAGCCGGCCACCTGATGAAAACGTAAAGTCGCGCCACCAAAAGGAAAAATCCCACGCTGTACTTCCATTTGCGCGAAGCGGGTATTGCTCGCGCAGAGGTTGATGTCGGCGGCCAGCATCAATTCGATGCCGATGGTCAGGCAGTAACCCTGTGCCGCGACAATCACCGGTTTGCTGACCCTCGGCCCGACAAAAACACCCCATGGATCGCAACCGCCGGTCGGCACCTGCCAGCCTTGGGCGAGGGCGGTGCTGGCATTCACCAGATCCAGACCGGCGGTAAAATGCTCGCCATGGCCGAACACCACCGCCACCCGCGCCTCGCTGTCAGCCTCGAATTCGCCATAAGCCAGGCTCAGTTCATTGAGCAGGTCGAGGTCGAAGGCATTGCGCTTGGCCGCTCGATCCAGGCCGATCATATGCAGGTGACCACGGCGCTCCCGGCTGACGCGGCCAGGACAGGACTGATTCATGGGAATTTCCTCGAGCGGGGAGGGAGGGGGCCGCGACCACATGCCGCACATCGGTGAAGCGTTTAAGCAGTATCTTCAGCAGGGCCGGGCCCTTGGAAAATAGACCTTCGCACGATTATCCGCAAAACCCCGTTACACAACGGTGACGGACGGATTCAGGCGATAAAAAAAGCTCCCTTTTTCGGTAATTTCCGGTATAGTGCGCGCCGGCCTTTAGCCAGGCCGCGTCAAGGTAGCGCAATTCCCCGAAGTCAGCTTCGGCTGCATGTCCGCACTGCGGGCTCTTCCTGGACGTTTCTTTTTTTCTTTCATTCGTTTTCGCAAATCCCCGCCGACAAAGCTGCCAGGGCGACTCTTGAGTCTTACACGGCATGCGCAGCTTTGGAGCATGGGTCTTTGCGGATGCACTTAGAGGCAGACCCATGACCCAGGAAACCGGCGGATTCGCCGCTTTTAATCTTAATCCGAACATTCTTGCAGCCGTCATCGCGACTGGCTACGAAGAGCCTTCGGCTATCCAGCAGCAATCGATCCCGATCATCATGGCCGGCCAGGACATGATCGGTCAGGCGCAAACCGGTACGGGTAAAACCGCCGCGTTCGCTCTGCCAATTCTTCATTGCATCGATCCTGCCAAGCGCGAACCGCAAGCCCTGATCCTGGCGCCAACCCGTGAGTTGGCGCTGCAAGTTGCAACCGCTTTCGAAACCTACGCCAAGCAAATGCCGGGCGTTACCGTTGTGGCCGTTTACGGCGGCGCGCCTATGGGCCCACAACTGAAAGCAATCCGTAATGGCGCACAGATCGTTGTCGCCACTCCGGGTCGTCTGTGCGACCACCTGCGTCGTGACGAAAAAGTACTGTCGACCGTGAACCACCTGGTTCTCGACGAAGCAGACGAAATGCTCAAACTGGGTTTCATGGACGACCTCGAAGTTATCTTCAAGGCTCTGCCTGCTACCCGTCAGACTGTTTTGTTCTCGGCGACCCTGCCGCAGTCGATCCGCGCCATTGCCGAACGCCATCTGCGCGATCCGCAACACGTGAAGATCCAGACCAAGACCCAGACTGTTACCGCGATCGAACAGGCTCACCTGTTGGTTCACGCTGACCAGAAGACTTCGGCCGTTCTCAGCTTGCTGGAAGTGGAAGATTTCGACGCTCTGATCATGTTCGTGCGTACCAAGCAAGCGACCCTGGATCTGGCAAGCGCCCTCGACGCAAAAGGCTACAAAGCCGCTGCGCTGAACGGTGACATCGCCCAGAACCAGCGTGAGCGCGTAATCGACTCGCTCAAAGATGGCCGTCTGGACATCGTTGTGGCGACCGACGTTGCTGCTCGCGGTCTCGACGTTCCGCGTATCACTCACGTGTTCAACGTTGACATGCCGTACGATCCAGAGTCCTACGTGCACCGTATCGGCCGTACTGGCCGTGCCGGCCGCGAAGGTCGTGCCCTGCTGCTGGTGACTCCACGTGAGCGCCGCATGCTGCAAGTGATCGAGCGTGTAACCGGTCAGAAAGTTGCCGAGGTTCGCCTGCCGGACGCTCAGGCAGTTCTCGATGCGCGCATCAAGAAACTGACCAACAGCCTGGCGCCGCTGGTTGCCGATGCTGAATCGACTCACGGTGACCTGCTCGATCGTCTGACTGCAGACATCGGTTGCACGCCGCGTGCTTTGGCTGCTGCTCTGCTGCGCAAGGCCACCAATGGTCAGGCGCTGACTCTGGCTGCGATCGAGAAGGAACGTCCACTGGTGCCGAACAACGCACCGCGTGGCGACCGTCCTGAGCGTACCGGTGATCGTCCGGACCGTGGTGATCGCGAGCGTCGCGCGCCGATTCCATTGGGCGAAGGCCGCGCTCGTTGCCGTACCGCGCTGGGTGCGCGTGACGGTATCGCCGCTAAAAACCTGCTGGGCGCCATCCTTAACGAAGGTGGTCTGGCCCGTGAAGCGATCGGTCGCATCCAGGTGCGTGACAGCTTCAGCCTCGTTGAGCTGCCGGAAGATGGTCTGGACAAGCTCCTGACCAAGCTGAAGGACACTCGCGTTGCTGGTAAGCAGTTGAAGCTGCGTCGCTATCGCGAAGATTGATCCGCCCTTGGGCTGATTGATCGAACATAAAAAATCCCCGACTGGTTCGGGGATTTTTTTTGCCTGCTTTTCAAGGGCAAAGAGCAAAGATCAAAAGATCGCAGCCTTCGGCAGCTCCTACAGTGGGGGAGCGCGATCTTTTGCTCTGGCTGTTTAACCGAACCGGTAAATATCCATGCCCAGCGCGCCCATGGTGAATCCCTTGTGCGCCACGCTGAACGCTCCTCCGGCACCCCGCGCAAAATACAGCGGCAATAAGTGCTCATCACTCGGATGGCTGCGCACCGCGTTCGGAGCCTGCTGGCGGTAGTCATGCAGCGCTGCCTCATCACCGGCCGCGAGTTTGTCTATCACCCAGTCACGGAAGTCCTGGGCCCACGGCTCAACGCTTTCCGGGCCTGCGTGCCAATCCAGTTCCCCCAGGTTGTGAGTGATGCTGCCTGAGCCGATCAACAGAATCCCTTGCTCGCGCAAGCCTGCCAACGCTCGACCGACGCGGGTTTGCAGCGCCGGACCGCCACGGCTCGGTAGCGAAACCTGCACCACGGGAATATCCGCCTGCGGGTACATCAGCGACAGTGGCACCCACACGCCATGGTCGAACGGTCGTTGCGGATCAAGACGCGCAGGCAGGTCGCTGGATGTAAGTAGGTCAGCGACTTCAGCAGCCAGTTGCGGATCGCCCGGCGCCGGGTACTGCACTTCAAACAGCGCGCGGGGGAAACCGCCGAAGTCGTGCCAGGTTTCTGGCTGTGCATGGCTGCTGACCAGCAGATCGTGACTCTCCCAATGAGCGGAGACAATCACGATGGCTTTGGGCCTGGGCAGCTCGGCGGCCAATCGTGTCAGCGCCGGGCCGCTGGCGCCGGGCTCTAAGGCAAGCATGGGAGAACCATGGGAAATAAACAGGCTGGGAAACATGATGGGTTCCTGAGCGGTAAGATGCCCCATCTTCAGACAGTCATTGATCTAAATCTAATATAAGTTTTAACGCTTTTTGATCGAATTATCGGGAGTCATTCATGCAGCCTGAGTTTTGGCACAAGAAGTGGGCGTCGCACCAGATCGGCTTTCATCTGCCGCAGGTGAACCCGCATTTACAACGGCACTGGCCGGATCTGAACATTCGCGCATCGGCGCGGGTACTGGTTCCGCTGTGTGGGAAAAGTCTGGATTTGCTGTGGCTGGTCGAGCGTGGTCATCAGGTGCTCGGGGTTGAGCTGTCACAGAAGGCTGTCGAAGACTTTTTCACTGAGCATCAACTACAGCCACAGATTAGCGAGAGCGGTGCATTCAAGGTCTATCGCGCTGACGCCATCGAGCTGTGGTGCGGCGATTTCTTTGCCTTGAAGGCAAGCGATGTGGCGGATTGCACGGCGCTGTATGACCGCGCCGCGTTGATTGCCTTGCCACCGCCGATGCGCGAGCGCTATGCGGCGCAGCTCCAGCAGATTCTGCCGCAAGGCTTGAATGGGCTGCTGATCACCCTGGATTACGATCAGGCGCAGATTCCCGGACCACCGTTTGCGGTGGGGGATGATGAGGTGCAGCGGTTGCTGGGCACTGGTTGGCAGGTGCAGACGCTGCAAGTGCAGGATGTGTTGCAGGAGAGTGGGAAGTTTTTGCAGGCAGGGGTGACGCGGCTGGAGGAGCGCGTTTATCGGGTTTCGACTCGTTAGGTTGTGTTGGCTGTTCCGGCCTCATCGCTGGCAAGCCAGCTCCCACAGTGAATTGCGGTGTATCGAAGATTGGGATAACACCACACAACCCTGTGGGAGCTGGCTTGCCAGCGATAAGGCCTGCATGAACAGCCGAGTACATGGCCCCCACAAAAAAGGCCCGCATCTCTGCGGGCCTTCTTGTTTTTACCGGTTGAATCAACCGAGACGACGCAGGGCGTCGATACGATCTTCCAATGGCGGGTGGCTCATGAACATGCGGGCGAAGCCCTGTTTGATGCCACCGTTGATGCCAAAGGCATTCAGGGTGTCGGGCATGTGCACCGGCAGGCCCTGTTCGGCGCGCAGGCGCTGCAGGGCGCCGATCATTGCGCTGGTGCCGGCCAGACGTGCACCGGCTTCGTCGGCACGGAATTCGCGTTTGCGCGAGAACCACATGACGATCGAGCTGGCGAGAATGCCCAAGACCAGTTCGGCGAAGATGGTCGCCACGTAGTAAGCGATGCCCTGGCCTTCTTCGTTCTTGAAGATCACCTTGTCGACGAAGTTGCCGATGATTCGCGCGAAGAACATCACGAAGGTGTTCACCACGCCCTGGATCAGCGCAAGGGTCACCATGTCACCGTTGGCGACGTGACCGATCTCGTGAGCCAGCACGGCTTTCACTTCATCGGGCGAGAACCGCTCAAGCAGGCCCTGGCTGACCGCGACCAGTGCGTCGTTCTTGTTCCAGCCAGTGGCGAACGCATTCGCTTCGTAGGCCGGAAAAATACCGACTTCGGGCATCTTGATCCCGGCTTCGCGGGACAGTTGCTCGACCGTTTGCAGCAGCCATTGCTCATGCCGGGTACGTGGCTGGCTGATGATCTGGGTGCCAGTGCTCATTTTCGCCATCCACTTGGAGATGAACAGCGAGAACAGCGAGCCGGCGAAACCAAAGACCGCACAGAAAACCAGCAGCTGACTGAGGTCGAGATCAACCCCGTTGGCCGCCATGAACCCGTTGAAGCCGAAAAGGCTCAGGGTGATGCTGGCTATCAGCACGACCGCCAGGTTAGTGGCCAAAAACAGCAGGATGCGCATCATGGTTGTAGAAATCTCCTCAAGCTAAAGATGTAGCGTACTGCGGGGTATATAAGGTGCTGCACCGGGCTATTCAACCGGGTGACTATTTCAAACTGTGTCCTACAGCTGATTCTTCGTCACGCAACCCCATTTCCCACAGCAGACACCGACACGGATGACGAACACTCGCGACCCGTCGCCATTGCGTCAGACGCATGTGACCGGTATGAATCGCAAGTGTAGAAGGCGAGCGGAAGCAGGGAATGCAGAAGTGTTGCTGAATCAGACAGTGCGCAACGTTCGGCCGTTGCGCACTGCTGGCCAGTTACTGGCGGTAAGACTTGAGGAAGTTGCCGATGCGGCCGATGGCCATTTCCAGCTCATCGACCCGGGGCAGGGTGACGACGCGGAAGTGATCGGGCCATGGCCAGTTGAACGCCGTGCCTTGCACCACCAGCAGCTTCTCGGAAAGCAGCAGGTCGAGGACGAATTTTTCGTCGTTGTGGATAGGGCAGACTTTCGGGTCGATCCGCGGGAAAGCGTACAGCGCGCCCATCGGCTTGACGCAGCTCACGCCCGGAATGTCGTTGAGCAACTCCCAGGTGCGGTTGCGCTGTTCCAGCAGGCGACCCTGCGGCAGCACCAGATCGTTGATGCTCTGATAGCCACCCAACGCCGTCTGGATCGCATGCTGGCTCGGCACGTTGGCGCACAAACGCATGTTGGCCAGCATGTCGATCCCTTCGATGTAGCTCTGGGCATTGTGTTTCGGCCCGGAGATAGCGATCCAGCCAGAGCGGAATCCGGCCACGCGGTAGGATTTCGACAGACCGTTGAAGGTCAGGCACAGCAGGTCCGGGGCCAGCGATGCGGTGCAGATGTGCACGGCGTCGTCGTACAGGATCTTGTCGTAGATTTCGTCGGAGAACACCACCAGATTGTGTTGGCGGGCCAGCTCCAGCATGCCCAGCAACACTTCTTTCGAATACACCGCGCCGGTCGGGTTGTTCGGGTTGATGATCACCATTGCCTTGGTGTTCGGCGTGATCTTGGCCTTGATGTCGGCCAGGTCCGGGAACCAGTCGGCGCCTTCGTCGCACAGGTAATGCACGGCGTTACCGCCGGCGAGGCTGACGGCCGCGGTCCACAGCGGGTAATCCGGCGCCGGTACCAGCACTTCGTCACCGTTGTTGAGCAGCGCCTGCAGCGACATCACGATCAGCTCGGAGACGCCGTTGCCCAGGTAGATGTCTTCGATACCGACACCTTCGACCTGCTTCTGCTGGTAATACTGCATCACGGCCTTGCGCGCGCTGAACAGGCCTTTGGAGTCACTGTAGCCTTGCGCGGTCGGCAGGTTGCGGATCACATCCTGGAGGATTTCGTCCGGCGCTTCGAAACCAAACGGCGCCGGGTTGCCGATGTTCAGCTTGAGGATGCGCTGGCCTTCCTCTTCCAGACGTTTGGCGTGCTTGAGCACGGGGCCGCGAATGTCGTAGCAGACGTTGGCGAGCTTGTTCGATTTGCTGAACTGCATGGCGATGTGATCCCGAAAATGAACGATCCAGGCGGCGGATGGACAACCGTACTGGGATTCCTGCGTTTACACACAGACGGACGTCTTGAGCGCGTGGCTCCAAGAATCCGTTTGAATGCGCCCGGTCTGGCTGCCAGACTGGCGCGTAACGAGGCGCAATCATACGTGCCGCCCGATCCGTGGAAAAGGTACAGATCGGGCTTTTTCAGCCGCTGAGGTGTGATGATGGAAAAGTTGGAAAAAACTCTGGAAGAATGGCAAGCCATGCTCGACCCCGAGCAATACAACGTGTGCCGCCTCAGTGCGACCGAGCGACCGTTCTCCGGTAAATACAACGCCACCAAAACCGACGGTGTTTATCACTGTGTCTGCTGCAACGAGCCGCTGTTCGATTCCCAGACCAAATTCGATTCAGGCTGCGGCTGGCCGAGCTTCTATGCGCCGATCGGCGAAAGCGCCATGACCGAGATTCGCGATGTCAGCCACGGCATGATTCGCACCGAAGTGAAGTGCGCCCGCTGTGATGCGCACCTGGGGCACGTGTTCCCTGATGGCCCGCCACCGACCGGTCTGCGTTATTGCATCAACTCGGTGTGCCTGGATCTGGTGCCCCGCGAATAAGTTGCACAGTCGAGCGGTTTGATTGACGTTTCTGTAGGAGCTGCTGAAGGCTGCGATCTTTTGATCTTGTCTGTAAAAACAAAATCAAAAGATCGTCCGAACGCGGCCCGAGCCTTCGGCAGCTCCTACACGGGGGTAATCCTATTAATTAAATTGCACGCAATTTAATTGCTCGCTATGTTTGCCCTTCGACTATCTGCGGAGACCGTCCCATGAGCGACAACCTGCTGAATATCCCGTGCACCACCATCAAAGGTGAGCAGAAAACCCTGGCCGATTACGCCGGCAAAGCCGTGCTGGTGGTCAACACTGCCAGCAAGTGCGGTTTCACCCCGCAATACAAAGGCCTTGAAGAGCTGTGGCAGACCTACAAGGATCAAGGTCTGGTGGTGTTGGGCTTTCCGTGCAATCAGTTCGGCAAACAAGAGCCGGGCAATGAGGGCGCGATCAGCGAGTTCTGCGAACTGAATTTCGGTGTCAGTTTCCCCCTGTTCAAAAAGATCGAAGTCAACGGCGCTGACGCCCATCCGCTGTTTGTGCAATTGAAGAAGCGTGCTCCGGGCGTACTCGGTTCCCAAGGCATCAAGTGGAACTTCACCAAGTTTCTGATCGGCAAGGATGGCCAGTTGGTCAAGCGCTTCGCCCCGGCGACCAAGCCGCAGGACCTGAGCCGCGAGATTGAAGCCCTGCTCAAATGAACAGCCTGTCCGTTGATTCGCTGAGGCTCGACAGTCAGTTGTGCTTCAAGTTGTACGCCGCGTCCCGGGCAGTGATTCGTGGTTACAAGCCGATGCTCGATCAGCTCGGCCTCACGTATCCGCAATATCTGGCGATGCTGGTGTTGTGGGAATGGCAGCAAGCCGCGCCGGAGCAGCCGACGGTCAAGGCCTTGGGTGAGCGTCTGGCGCTGGATTCCGGCACGCTGACGCCGCTGCTCAAGCGTCTGGAGCAGTTACAACTGGTGCAGCGCCAGCGCTCGGCGCGCGATGAGCGCGAAGTGCATCTGAGCCTGACGCCGCAAGGGCAAGCGCTGCGTGAACAGGTCGGGCCACTCAAGGCCCGATTGCTTTGCGACAGCGGGGTGGACCTGGACCGGCTCAACGAACTGCGTAACGGTCTTGATCAACTGCTCGTGCAGATCAAGGCGCTGTCCTAGTCGGTATCCACTGATCCAGCAGCGCCGCCAGTTCTTCACGGCGAAACGGTTTGGCCAGATAGTCGCTCATGCCGGCAGCCCGGCAGCGCTCGCGTTCCTCGGACATGGCGTTGGCGGTCAGCGCAACGATCGGCAGGTTTGGCCAGCGTCCGCTCTGGCGTATCTGTCGGCTGGCTTCGTAGCCGTCCATCACTGGCATGTTGCAGTCCATCAGCACCAGGTCGAACTCGTGGTACTCCAATTGATCCAGTGCTTCGGCGCCATGTGCGGCGACGATGACATCGCAGCCGAGTTTGCCGAGCATGCCTTTTGCCACCAGTTGATTGACCGGGTTGTCCTCGACCAGCAACACCTTCGCGCGTTCGACCAGTGTCGACGTTTCGAGCTGTGCAGCGTTGAGGGTGGCGGCTTCAGGTTGCAGGGTGCGCCGCAGATTCTGGTAGAGCGCATTGCGCGCCAGAGGCCGTGCTTGTTGTTGCAACGGGGCGAGGGCTGCCGCCTCCTCACTGGGCAGGAAACTGCCGTAGGCGGTCACCAGCAGGATTGGCGCGACAAGTGTCGGACGCAGCCCGAACAGGCACTCCGGGCAATCGGTGATCACCACGTCGGGCATAACACCCAGCAGCGAGTCGTCGATGGTGCGTTGTTCGTAGGTCAGGCCCCACACCGGCAACAGATTCTTCAGCAACTCCGCCAGACCACTGCTGGCCGCGGTAATGGCGAGAATTTTGCCATGCAAGGGCGGCGGGGCCAGCGCGCGGGTATGGCAAGGCAGGGGCAACTCGGCGCAAAACTGGCTGCCGAAGCCGATCTCTGAACTGATGGTCAAGCGTCCCTGCATCGCTTCGCAGAGGTTGTAAGTGAGCGCCAGTCCCAGCCCCGTGCCGCCGTATTGGCGGGTGATACCGGCGCCTGCCTGGGTGAACGGCTGGAAGATTCGCATCTGGGCTTCCTGCGCGATGCCGATACCGGTGTCGCAAACCTCTATACGCACACCCTCCTTGTAAGCCGACAAACGCACATCGACCCGACCGAAACGGGTGAATTTCAGCGCGTTGGACAGCAGGTTGCTGACGATCTGCCGAACCCTTGTCGGATCGCCCAGCACCAGCGCCGGAAAGTGCGGATCAATCAGGCAAGTCAGCTCGACGCTGGGCGCCGCGTTTTGCGACAGCAGGTTGGCGGTGTCCTCGATCAGTGAGCCGAGATCGAACGGAATGTGTTCAAGCTCGAGTTGCCCGGCATCGAACTTCGACAAATCGAGAATATCGTTGAGCAATTCCACCAGCACCTTGCCGGAGTCGTGGGCGATCGACAGCTGTTGCTGCTGTTCGGCATTCAACGGTCCGTCGAGTGACAGGGCGATCATCCCCAGCAGGCCATTGAGCGGCGTACGGATCTCATGGCTCATGTTGGCAAGGAACGCCGAGCGGGCTTCGGCCATTTCCAGTGCAGTGCTGCGGGCGACTTCGAGTTCTTCGTTGGACTGACTGAGCCGGGCATTGATCGTCTTGAGCTCGACGGTGCGTGCCGAGACGATGTTTTCCAGTTGACCGAGGTAATCGGTCAGACGGTTTTCGGCATTGCGTCGCTGCTGGATCTCGGTGGCGATGTTCTCGAATTGCTGATTGGCGACTTTGACCAGCACGCCGATTTCATCGTTGGCGTGCCCGCTCGGGCATTCCAGGGTTGTAGGTTCCGCACTGCGCGGATCACGCCCGCTGAGTTCACGGATCACCCGCACCAGTGGTTTGGTCAGCATCACATAGAACAGCGCCAGGAGGATGCCGGTCAGGAGCAGGCTGCGGGCGAAGCCATTGAGCAGAGTCACCTCCGCCCGGCGCAGGAAGCGGCTGCCGAATGCATAGGTGTCGACTTCAAGCTTCAGGGTCCCCAGCGATTCGTTGGGCAGATGATCCAGATACAGGCGATCTTCGAACTGGCGCTTGGCGCCGAACAGATAATCACTGATGACCCGATAGCCGCTTTGCAGCTCCGGGCGTTTGACGCTGGCGAGCACCGTATTGTTGTTGTCGGTCAGCTGCGCAGAAATGATTGCCGGTGAGCGCAACAGCCCCAACGTGAGTTCCTGGGCCAGTTCGGCATCGATGTTGTAAGCGATGCGTGATGCCGGGTTGTGGCTGATTTCCAGCAAAGACAGGATTTCACGATTGATGGAGGCGTCTTCGCTGGCATAATCGATACCGATTTGCAGCAGGCTGAGCAGCGTGCCCAGAATGAACCCGACCAGCACGGTAAGCCTGGCTTGCTTGTACGACAGCCGGTGGGTGAATTTGATATCCATGGGGTGTTGAACCACTTTCGTTTCCCTTCGCTGCTCAAGCATAGTCGATCATGCATCGATACCGAGGTTCCCGAATCGCCTTGTAACAAGGCACGGAGCGGGAATTTTATCTGCGTGTCGTCGCTGGATCGCCATCATCACTGTGAACGTGCCCGAGGAGAAGACGTGGATTCCCGATTAAATGCTTTTCTTGAACGCGCCGAGTCGGTTCTGGCGCGGATCGAACCCTTGTTGCCGGCAACGCGCCCGGTGATTGACTGGGGCACCTGCCTGGCCGCGCGCTGGCAGCGTGACGGACGCAGCGGGTACCTGCTGCCGCTGGAAGTCAGCCTCGACATGCGCCTGTCCGATCTGATCGGCGTCGACCGTCAACTGGAGCAGCTGGGGCGCAACACCCGGCAATTTCTCGATGGCATGCCGGCCAACCATGCCTTGCTCTGGGGCTCGCGTGGCACCGGCAAATCCTCGCTGGTGCGCGCATTGCTCGCGGAACACGCCGAGGCGGGCCTGCGCCTGATCGAGATCGAGCGCGACCATCTGGCCGACTTGCCGCGGGTGGTCGAGCAGATCGGCAAACTGCCACAACGTTTCGTGTTGTTCTGCGATGACCTGTCGTTCGAATCCGGCGAAGGCGATTACCGCGTCCTCAAGAGCGTGCTCGACGGTTCGTTGGAGCAGGCACCGGACAACGTCTTGCTTTACGCCACCTCCAATCGTCGCCATCTGGTGCCGGAGAAGGAAAGCGATAACGAGAACTGGAAGCGCGTCGACGGCGAGCTGCACCCCAGCGAAGCGGTGGAGGACAAGATCGCGCTGTCGGACCGGTTTGGTCTGTGGCTGTCGTTTTACCCGTTTACGCAAGAACACTTCCTGAACGTCGTCGAGCACTGGATCGGCCAGTTGGCTGCCAAGGCCGGTTTGAGCTGGCAACGCGACGAAGAGCTCGAGATTCTCGCCGTGCGCTGGGCCACCGGCCGCGGCAATCGCAACGGACGTTGCGCGTACCAATTCGCCCGATACTGGGTGGGACTGAAATTGTTGGAGCACAAGGCATGATTGATTTGCAACAGAGCGGCCAGGGCCTCGAAGGCTATGGCATGTTGGCCGCACAACTGGAATCGCTGCTGGCGGACGAACGCGACTTTATCGCCAACGCCGCGCAGTTTTCGGCGTTCCTGTTCAACCAGCTCGACGATTTGAACTGGGCCGGCTTCTACCTTAATCGCAACGAAGAGCTGGTGCTGGGGCCGTTCCAGGGGCAGATCGCTTGCGTGCGCATTCCGTTTGGTCGCGGTGTTTGCGGCGCTGCTGCGGCCACTCTGCAGACGCAGCGGGTTGAAGACGTTCATGCGTTTCCCGGCCACATCGCCTGCGACAGTGCGTCGGAAAGTGAACTGGTGGTGCCGCTGGTCAAGGACGGTCGCCTGATCGGCGTGCTCGATCTCGACAGCCCCAAGCTCGCCCGTTTTGGTGTGCACGATCAGGCTGGCATTGAGCAACTGGCGGCGATTTTCCTGCGCCTGACCGACTGCTGATCATGCGTCGAGGCCAGCCTTGTGCAACAGGCTGGCCGGGTCCACGGCATCAATCTGCTGTGGGTCGAGAAAACGCTCGGCGTACTGCAGGTACACGCCTTCGTTGATGAACAGACCAAACAGCTGCGCATCAATGTGTGCCTCGCGGCTCATGGTCGCCATGATTCCCAGCGCTTCGCTTAACGACTTGGCCTTTTTGTACGGGCGATCGGCTGCGGTCAGCGCCTCGAAGATATCGGCAATTGCCATCATCCGTGCCGGCAGGCTCATTTCTTCGCGTTTCAGACGTTTCGGGTAGCCACTGCCGTCCATTTTTTCGTGATGGCCGCCGGCGATTTCGGCAACGCTGTCCAGGTGGCTGGGGAAGGGCAGGTGGCTGAGCATCATGATCGTCTGCACCATGTGGTGATTGATGATGTAGCGCTCTTCGCGGGTCAGCGTGCCCCGGGCAATGCTCAGGTTGTACAGCTCGCCGCGATTGTATTTGTAACGCGGCACCTCCAGTTTGAATCCCCACGGGTTGTCTTCGGGAATCAGCTCGTTTTCGTTGCGTTCAAGCAAATGCTCGGGTTTGTCCGCCAGCAGTTTTTCGCTGACCGGCAAAGTCGGTGCAGGCGTGCGTGCCTGACGCTTGTTTTCCTCCCATGAAACGCCCAGACGGTCATCCAGTGTGCGCATCCAGGTGAGACGGGAAAGCTTGTCGAGGCGTTGCAGATCGGCCTCGGCCATCGCCTCACTGCCCAGATTGCAGCGAGCGATAAAGGCGAAGTCTTCGTCCAGTGCCGACAGGTTGGTATCGCGCAGTTCAGCCAGTGATGGTTCGTCGCCGCCCAGGGCCCGCGCCTGCCAGTAACTGATCCAGGCATCACGCTTGAGCACTTCGAAACGGGTGCGAATCTCGTGGATCCGGTCGTTGATGGTTTCCAGTTTGGTGGCCTTGTCGACCACGTATTCCGGCGTCGTGACCTTGCCGCAATCGTGCAACCACGCGGCAATGTGCAAGGCTTCCCATTCATCCTCGGTGGGTTGATAGGCGCTGAAGGGGGTCGCTGTGCTCGCCGCTGCAGCCTGGGCGAGCATCAGGGTCAACTCTGGCACCCGCTGGCAATGCCCGCCGGTATAGGGGCTCTTGGCGTCGATGGCGCCGGCGAGCAGATGAATGAACGCATCAAGCAATTGCTTCTGTCTGTCCTGCAGACGCTGGCTCTCGATACTCACTGCAGCGGCGCCGGACACCGCTTGCAAGAAGGCGATGCGGTCGGGCCGCAGTTTTTCCATGTCGGCCGGCGTGCCGCTGTCGTTGACCAGCAGGATCAGCAAGCCAATGGTTTCGTTGTGGCGGTTGTGCAGGCGGATGCCGATCAGATGAACGCGGGGCGAGGCCATTGCCAGCAGGATTCGCTGCAGGTCACCAGCCTGATCGACACCGAAATTGCTCACCACATTATTGGCGCTGACCAATTCTTCGAACCACGCCGGACCGCTGTTTTTCTGCAAGTCGTGACCCTGAATATCGAACGCCTCCAACAACTGCGGTGCGCCGTCGATGATCAGTCCGTAAGGCTCCATGCGACTGCTGTCGTTTTCACGCAGATAAATCAGCCCGGCCTGAGCCTGGGCGATTTGCACCGTTTCAAACAGCACACGTTGCAGCAGCGGGGCAAAGCGCGTTTCGGCGCCCAGGGTATCGGTGATGCGGAAGAAGCTCGCCAGAGTGTCTTTCATTCGCGCCATCGACACGCTCAGTTGGTCGCCTTCCAGCACCGGTGAGCGTCGAGTCAGGGGAAAATTGAAATCGAAACTGCGGATTGCATCGGCTTCCTTGACCAGCGCATGCAGCGGTTTGACCAGAATTCGTGAGATCAGCCAACCCAGTGGCAGGCACATCAGCAGCGTAGCCAGGGTGATCAACGCGCCTTGCCAGCGCATGCGATAGGCATCGACCAGCAGTTCGTCTTCCGGCACCAGCAGGGCCAGTTGCAAACCTTGCGGCCCGCCTTCCTGAATGCTGCTGCGGGCTACGATCCATTGCCGGCCATCGGCCTCAAGGCGATTGGCGGTGGGGGCATCGGACAGCAGCGCGTGCAAAGTCGGGCTCAGGTCGGCTGCTTTTACCAGGTGCGCGGTACTGTCATCGACGATCAGACGGCTGCTGTCGGGGTAGGCCACGGCGTTGCCCTTGGCATCGAACAAGGCAATTTCGGTAGACGGCGTCACCACATGTTTGGTCAGGGTGGCAGACAGCGCGGCCAATGTCAGGTCGGCCCCGATTACCGCGTTTTCACCGCTGCGTCGGGCCAGCGTGGTGCCGACATTGCGGGTTGAAAAAAATACGTAGGGCTCGGTGGTGATCTGTTCGGTTTGCTGGCGGGCATTGACGAACCACGCTCGGCTGCGCGGGTCGTATGAGTCTACGGGATTGTCCTTGCGGCTGAGCTGAGTCAGCGTTTGATCAAAGAACAGCGATTGCGAGCGCGCTTTACCCTGCAAGTCATGCTCAATGCTCCAGACCTGGTAAGCGGCGGCGTCGGGAGCGTTGAACAGCGATTTCAGGGCTGCGGTGCGTAGCGGACGCACCATGAAGAAATCGCCATTGGCATAACCCATATAGAGCGAAGCCAGACTCGGGTTGTCCGTGAGCGACTGGCTGAACGGCTTGAGCAGCGGCAAGCGTTGTTCAAGGTTCAACGCTTGAGTGGCAGGGTAGTCCGCCAGCAGGCTCAGCAGGTGCCGGATCGGCTGATAGGTGGCGGATATGTCCAGGCGCACGTCCTGTTCGATCCGGTTGAACAGCTTCTCGCTGCTCGACAGAATGATGTGCGTGGTCTGGCGATAATTGAACAACCCCAGTACCACGCCGGTGAGCAGCAGGAGAAACGTGAACATGACGCTGATGTGCACGTGCAGCGGGAAACGGCGTTGTTCCGGGCGCAGTGGGCTGGGCATTTCCGGTTCTCCATGACGTTTGACTCACTGCTCAGCGCCTAAGCATAGTTAAGGCAAGCTCATTGCGCCTTGATCGGACAAAACCAGTTGTTGCTGCAGAGCTTGCTCCAGTTCGAGCATTGCCTGATTGCTCGCCTCGCAACGACGGCCAATCTCCTCTTTTGCCAATGCCTGCGCGCAGGCTTGTTCGAGGGCATCGCAGCATTCGATCACGCGCGATGCCTGGGCAATACGCGCGGCGCCTTTGATTTTGTGGGCGACCACCGCCAGCGCGTCGCGATCATGTTCCAGCGCCAGCGTGAGTAACTCCTGACGATCGAGACGGCTGCTTTTGAGCAGTTCCACCAGCAGACGCCGAGCCTGTACGGGGCTGCCACCGGTCAACATGTTCAGACTTTGCAAATTGAATGCCGGTGTCGGTGATAACGGGGTGATGCCGTCGACCCACTGGCCGAGCTGACTCAGGCTCAAGGGTTTGAACAGGCAGTCATCCATGCCGGCCTGTTTGCAGCGTTGTACTTCCTCGGGTTGCGCGTTGGCGGTGAAGCCCAGCACCGTGCAGGGCGGGCAGCGGTTCTGCAGCTCGTGCTGGCGAATGGCGCGGGTCATGTCATAGCCGTTCATCAAAGGCATGTTGCAGTCGACGATCACCAGGTCGAAGCCGCCATCCTTCCACAGCTCAAAGCCGCTGCGGCCGTTCTCGGCGATGCTGAAGTGATGACCGAGGAACTCCAGCTGCTGACACATCAACAAGCGATTTGCCGGGTGGTCATCCACCACCAACACGCGCAAGGGTGTCTGTGAGGTCTTGATCGAGGGTTCGCTCCTGGCGGTGCTCACCTGCGCCGGAAAAGTTTCCAGCGGCAGGGAAACGCAAACCTGAGTGCCGATGCCGGGCTGGCTGCTCAGTTGCAGTTGGCCGCCCATCATTTCGCAGAGGTTGCGGCTGATGACCAGCCCCAGGCCTGCACCGCTGCGGGCCAGTTGATGGCTGTTCTGCGCCTGTGCGAAGGGTTCGAACAATCGCTGCTGATCCTCCGCACTGATACCGACGCCGCTGTCCTGTACCGTCAGTTGCATCAACGCAGGCGCAGGCACGTCCGTGCTCATGAGGTCCAGGGTGATCCTGATGTGTCCGTGCTCAGTGAACTTGATGGCATTGCTGACCAGATTCGACAGCACCTGCTTGAAGCGCAGGGGGTCCAGATGCACATCGACTGCCAGATCCGGCGGGTTGAAGATGACTTGCAGTGCGAGGTTCTTTTGTCGGGCGAGGCCGTCGAAGATTCTTGCGACAGACGTCACCGTATCGACCAGGTTGACCCGTTCCGGGCACAGGCTCAGACGCCCGGATTCAATCCGGGCGATGTCGAGAATGTCGCCGATCAGCCCCAGCAGATCCTTGGCCGAATGGTAGGCGGTGTCTATCGAGGAGCGATCCGGATGCTGTTGGTCCATGCGCCTGAGGGTCAGTTCGAGCATGCCGATCACGGCATTCATTGGCGTACGGATTTCATGGCTCATGGTGGCGAGGAATGTGCTTTTGGCTCGGTTGGCCTCATCCGCCTGCTCTTTGGCTGCCCGCAGGTCTTCGAACAGCTGACGGCGTTCGCTGATGTCGATCCAGCCGCCAATGATGCCCTTCACGTCACCACTGGAATCGCGATAGGGAATTATCCAGTGATAGATCGTCAGACGTCGGTTGCCGATGTGCAACGGCCGGTCGAGTAACAGCGGAATGCCTTCAGCGACGACTCGCTGGTAATCGGCGTGGAAGGCTTGAGCCTCAAAGGCGTTGCTCACGGTACCCTGCATGACGCTTTTGCCAATGACGTCCTCGCGCTTGGCATTGAACGTTTCGAGGTAACTGTCGTTGCAGCTTTGCAGCAACCCCTGGCGGTCGCGAACGTAGATCGGATGTGGTGTGCCGTTGACCAGCGAGCGCATGAATTCGAACTGGTCGCTCAGGGCCCGCTCCGCCGCCTGGCGTTGTTTGATCTGGTGGCGCATGTAGGCGTTCCACGCCAACAACAGCAGCAGGAGCAGGCAGGCGCCGATGATTACTTGATAGAACAGCCGCTGGTAGTTGCGCCAGATATTTTGCGAAGCCGTGGAGTAACCCCGCCAGCGGCCATTGATTACGCCCAGTTCTTCGGGGGAAATGCTCAGTAATGCTTTGTTGATGATCGAATTCAGTTCCGGGTTATCACGCGCGGTTACCAGAGAAAACGCAGCCTGCCCGGTGCCGATGGTGGTGGTGATTTGCAACGCTCGTTCGAAGATTTGCGAGGAGATGAAGTAGTTGGCGATCACCAGTGAATTGACCGCGCCGTCGACGTGACCTTCGGCCAGCAGGGAGACAGCGCTGAAGGTATCCGCCGTCTCAACCAGTTGAATACGCGGATACTCGCTTCGCAAGTACTCGACCATCGGATTGCCTTTGGCGATCGCCAGTTGCTTGCCCTTGAGCTGGCCCAGATTGGTCGGACTGTCGGCGCTCTTGCGCGTCAGCAGGACATAGGAGTTTTCCAGATAGGGTCGACTGAAGTTCAGGGTTTTTTCCCGTTCGGCAGTCGGAAGGAGGGCTGCAATAAGGTCGGCCTGATGGCTGTCTATCTGCTGGATCATCTCCGCGTCGCTACGACTGCGCCGGATCTCGAAACGCAGACCGGTGCGCAGGCGGATCAGTTCGAGAAGGTCGGCGCTGATCCCGCGAAAATTGCCGTCGCCGTCGAAGAAGGTCAGCGGCGCATAGGCCTCATTCACGACCACACTGACGACAGGATGCCGGTTGCGCCATGCTTCTTCGCGTTGGGTCAGTTGCAGCTTCTTGTCGGTGAGCAGCAGATCGCTGCCGGCGCTCCAGCGTTTGGCGATATTTTCACGCTCGCTACGCGGCACCGCTTTGAGCACGGTGTCGATGATACTCAACAACTGCGGATTGTTGCGGCGTACGGCGAAGCTGAAACCGTGGGCTTCCTGCTTGCCGAAATTGGCCATGCGTACGTTGTTGAGGTAGCCCTTGTTGATCATGTAGTGCGTGGAAATGGTATCGCCGAGAAATACATCGGCCTGGTCGAACGCGACGGCGTTGATTGCATTCTGGTAGGAGGGGTAGCAGGTAATAAGGGCTTTGGGGTACAGCGCCTTGACCTCATGCAGCGGCAGATAGTGATACACCATGCTCAGGCGCAATCCTGCCAGGCCTTCGGTCAATGTGCGGCTTTCGTCCTCGCGGGTGACGAGCACCGGCTGATCATTGGCATACGGTTCGGACAGCGCAAGGTTGGCGTTGCCGGCTTCATAGCCGTTGGCCGTACCGAGCAGGTCGATTTGACCATCGACCAGCGCGCGAATCGCGGCCTCCCGGGAGGGAAAGCGTTTGATCCGGATCGGCATCCCGGTGGCCTCGCCAATAATCCCTGCATAGTCGGCGGTCAGACCTTCGTAGTCCTGGCCACTGACAGTCATGTCGAAAGGCGGATAGTTCGGCGCGGAAGTGCCCAGTAGCAGCTCGCTGCGGGTTTGCAGCCACTGTCGTTGAGACTGCTCAAACGCTACCGGCATCGACTCGTTTGCCGACCGGCTGAGCAAGGTGTAGTCCGGTGAGCCGCCCTGCATGGCGAACACGTTGGCGCTCAGGAAAAGACCTGCACTCAACGCAATTAGATAGTCCTTTAAACGGCTGTGCATGCGGGGTCTCACACGAGTGCGTTGCGTTTGGCCATCTCGATAAGTTCTACAAGGGATTTGGCTTTGAGTTTTTGCATCAAACGTTTTTTGTAAGTGCTGACGGTTTTATTGCTAAGAAACATTCCCTTGGCTATTTCCTTGTTGGTGCGACCTTGGGCAAACAATTGCAAAACCATCAATTCGCGATCATTGACGGACTTGAAGAGTTCCAGTTCCGTATAACGAACATCGTCACTGCGAACCGGATTCAACGCCTGGCTGGGGAAATAGTTGTAGCCGGAAAGTACGGCTTTTATCGCGCTGACCAGTTCGCTCAAATCCTCCTGTTTGCATACATACCCGGAGGCGCCGGATTGCATGCAGCGAATGCCGAACAAGGTCGGACATTGAGCGGTCAGCACCAGGGTTTTCAAAGGTGAACTCATGGCGTTGAATCGGGCCAGCACCTCCAGTCCGTCGAGCTTTGGAATGCTGATGTCGAGAATGATCAGGTCAGGCATGCACTCGCGCACCATCTGCATGGCATCAACCCCGTTATCGGTCTCACCGACGACCTTATAACCTTCATGTTCCAGCAGCATGCGTACGGCAAGACGAATGACCGGGTGATCATCGACAATAAAAACGGAGTTCATAATCAAATCCCATACAAGCACGAATAAAGCGCGCACCTTAGCTCAGATGAATGAGCGCTCGCATGAGCTGACATGACTTCAGTTGTGTTATCGGATAATTCCTACATTTAATAAGGAAAAAGACTACAGCTGAACTAGGTCGAGCGTAAGGAAGTGCAAGAAACGTATTGGCTTATAGTTCGCCTTTTTTGTTTTGCAAGTGCCGGCTGTAATTGGCTTTCAATAGTGTTTAAGTCTGGTGAGATCTGGCGGGTTGGCCGGTTGTTTTTAGTGGTTACATTGCGTCATAAATCGACAAGAGTTTGCCGTTGATAATGGCATCGGGCAGGGTGAGCGCCTTGCATTCAGCCGGCCCGGGTTGCTGGCCGGCTGAACGGGGCGAGGTCAGTGACTGGAGCGACCGGTCATTTCCAGTGCCATGTCGCTGGCGTAGCCGTCGGTCATGCCGGCGATGAAATCAATCATGCGCAAAAATGAGGTGTGCAACGAACCTTGCGGATCAGGCGCGTTGTTGCCCAGCAGATCGAGGATGCGCCGGCTCTTGAACGACGGGGTGCGTCCATTGTGTTGTTCCAGTGCGGCGCCGCAAAACGAGTTGAGCAGGATCTCCAGTGTCGTGTAGGCGCCGATTTCGTGCAGCGTCTTGCGTTTGTCCTGAAAGATCTTCTTGCGGGCAATGTCCTTGGCGTTCAACACGCAGCGTTTGGCCGGACCATGCATGTGCTCGACCAGATCGCCGTGCAGCGTGCCGGCCAGTAACGCGTCCTGTTGCTCGACGAAGGCCCGCGCCGCGGCATTGGTCAGATGTTCGATGGCCTTGCCGCGCAGGATCGCCAGTTTGCGCCGCCGCGAATCCTGCGGACCAAGCTGACGATAGGTTTCCGGCAGGTCATCGCCCACCAGTCCAAGCAGCAGCGACTCGACTTCGGCGTACTCCAGCAGCTCCATCTCAAGGCCGTCTTCGAGATCGATCAGCGCATAGCAGATGTCATCGGCGGCTTCCATCAGGTACACCAACGGATGGCGCGCCCAGCGTTGATCTTCGAGTTGTGGCAGGCCAAGCTTGTGAGCAATCTGCTCCAGCAGCGGCAGTTCGCTCTGATAGCAACCGAACTTGTGTTTCTTGTAGCCGAGGGAGTCCGCGTGTCGGGCCGTCCACGGGTATTTCAGATAAGTGCCGAGGGTGGCGTAAGTCAGGCGCGTGCCGCCGTCAAACTGATGGTACTCAAGCTGAGTGAGCACGCGGAAACCCTGGGCATTGCCTTCGAAATTGAGGAAGTCACCGCGCTCGGCTTCGCTCATGCCATCCAGCCAGCCGCGCCCGGCCGCCTGTTGAAACCAATGGCGAATCGCGTCTTCACCGGAATGGCCGAACGGCGGGTTGCCGATGTCATGAGCCAGGCAGGCCGATTGCACGACCATGCCCAGATCACTCGGATCGCACCATTGCGGCAGCGCACTGCGCAGTGTTTCGCCGACGCGCATACCCAGCGAGCGGCCCACACAACTGACTTCCAGCGAGTGGGTCAGGCGAGTGTGAATGTGATCGTTACTGGTAACCGGGTGCACCTGGGTTTTACGGCCCAGGCGGCGGAAGGCGCCAGAAAAAATGATGCGGTCATGATCTTTGTGAAAAGGGCTGCGGCCAAGTTCTTGCGGACTGTGCAGCGGCTTTCCGAGACGTTCGCGGTTGAGCAGGGTTTGCCAATCCAAGGCTGATTCTCTCCGTCTGATGGATGAATTGCCCTAGCTTCCGGGTTCAGGTCTGCGCCTGCAAGTGCAACTACAGTCCCGCCGCATCAATGTCGATCAACAGCAACCGCTCACCATTGTCGAAAAATTGCCCGGCCGTCAGGCAATACTGGTTGCTGGTGGCATCGCGGTAGGTGTTGGACAGGGTCAGGCGCCGCTCCTCCCAGCCTTCGGCGAGCAAATGGTAGAAGTACGGGCGCCACGACCAGTTGTGCCCCAGATAGCGGTCGTCGGAGACCCAGCCGTTATGGCGCCATTCCAGATTGGGGGTCAGTTGCGTGCCGTGACGATCACATTGGTAGAACCGCAGCAGCCATGGGAAAGCGTCCAGTTGCGGTAATGCGCTGAGTGGCGCACGAGCGTGTGCCCAGTTCTGCAGGATCGCCATCAATTCGCTGAGTTGGTGGCGCATCTGCATCAATCGTCCTCGCTCGGCGAGCTTCTGCTGAACGTAACGCTGGCGCAGTTCGGCAAAACGTTGCACAAACGCGTCGGTGGCAAAGAACGCCTCTTGCGCCCGCGCGAACAGAAAACCCTGCACGTAACGCGATCCGCATTCCAGGGCGAAATTCAGCTGAGCCTCGGTCTCGACGCCCTCGGCAATGATCCAGCAACCTGTCTTCTCGGCCATCTGCGCCAGAGCCTTGACCACATCGCTGCTTGGCCCGCCTAAAGCGGCTGCCTGAAACAGGCGCATGTCGAGTTTGAGAATGTCCGGTTGCAGGGCCAGCACCCGGTCGAGCTGCGAGTGACCGGCGCCAAAATCGTCGATGGCGATTCGCGCCCCCGCCTTGCGATAACGGCCAACCACTTCGGCCAGACGTTGGCTGTTGCCGCCAAGTTCGGTGATCTCGAACACGATGCGTTGCGGATCGACATTGTGTCGCGCCATTTGTTTGAGGCTGGGCAGCGCTTGGTCGGGGCGTAGACGGCTGATCCAGTGGGGCGACATGTTCAGGCTGAGAAACCAGTCTGCCGGTGCTTCGTGCAGACGGCTCAAAGCGTTGTCGCGGATCTGTCGGTCGAGGCGACGCAGGGCAATGGCCGGCGTACGCGGATCGGCGAACAGCGGCCCGACCGATGTCAGTTGTCCATCAGCCTGGCGCAGGCGGCCAAGTGCTTCGACGCCTGCAATACGTCCGGTGGCGGTATCGATGAAGGGTTGAAAGCAGGCGAGCGGTTGCCCGTCGATCACGAGGCCTCCTTAGTCGTTGTTGTTCTGAGTGAACCCGCCGACCGGGTAGGCACGCGGGATTGAACCTCCAGGTAAAGAGGTTAATCCCGCCGACATTGCAAGAATGTAGCCAGATACGTCAGTTCAGCGCTTGCCAGAGCTCTGCATGACCAGCCTGATCAACGGCCCAAGGCTGGTACCGAGGCGAATCAGACGGGTCAGGCCACCGACACCGCCGCTTTTCGCGCCTTTGCCGGTGATGAAACCCAACAGCGTGACCGCGGCAACACCCCATAACGGCGCGTGTTTGATGCCGAATCCGCCTTGCAGGTTTTGCGACATGCCACGCATGCGCTGCAAAGGTTGCAGTACTTGCCCGGCCTCATGGCGAATTTCCTGCCGATGCATTTCCATGCGCAGGCGAATCAGTGCCTTGCGCATTTCCCGACGTGAGCTGTTATGTGGAAGTTCAGGCAGGCTCATGGCAGCAGGCGCTCCCGGTCGTTGGCCAGCTCTTCGAGCGTGCCATGGAAGGGTGAGGATTCATCGAACACCGCAGCCTTGAGGCGCAACCCGCAAAAGGCTGCCGCAAGGGTATAGAAAACGCACAGGCCGATGATCGCAGGCAGGCGGTACGTGTCCCAGAACAAGATCAGCACCAGCGTCGACAAGCCGACCAGCAACAACAAGGCAAACACCAATGCCAAACCTGCGAACAGCAAAAGGCTGACCGTGCGTGCTTTCTGTTCCTGCAGTTCGATGCCGAACAACTCGACATGACTGTGCAACAAGCCAAGGACAGCGGCGCCCAGACGCCGCGTAGATGATGAGGTGCCCGCAGCCGGGCCGGATTCACCGATCGACATAATCAGCGCCGAGTAGCTAGCAGGCCGATCAAAAAGCCCACGCCGGCAGCGATGCCGACGGACTGCCATGGATTGGCCGACACGTAATCTTCGGTGGCGGTAACCGCTGCCTGGCCGCGTTCGCGCAGGGTGTCTTCGGTCAGCTTCAGGGTTTCGCGTGCACGCAGCAGGCTGTCGTGGATCTGTGCACGCAGCTCATCTGCCTGATCACCGGCCAGAGTGGCGGTGTGCTCGAGCAACCGCTCGGTGTCGGCGACCAGTGTCTGGAAGTCGTTCATCAGGATGTCTTGAGCAGTCTTTGCCTTGATGCTGGCCATGGGTGGATCTCCGTATAAGTGGCTTCTGAAACGTTCGAGTATGAGCCTTGCGCGAAGGTTCAGTACAAATGACTGGTACAACTTTTGCTGTGTCGTGGTGCGTCGTTCGTCAGTCGTGCGCTGTTGCCGGGCGTACAGGCCGCAAAAGCCTGACGCGAATAATAGCGGTTCGTGCCAGCACATCGATCTTGTGCGCCAAATCGGTTCATCGGTCCTTCGGGTTCATGACTGCGTGGGCGCAACTTGGTGCAAGAAATGTGTGCATGAACTGCTTTGGTGCCTTTTTATCTTTCAGGTCTGCCTCTTTATGGAAAATCTGCAAAGCGCTGTGGAAACATTGGTTCACAGCTCCAATACGTTGTTCATCCTGATCGGTGCGGTGATGGTGCTGGCGATGCATGCTGGCTTCGCCTTTCTGGAAGTCGGTACGGTGCGCCAGAAAAACCAGGTCAACGCGCTGTCGAAAATCCTCAGCGATTTCGCTGTCTCGACCCTGGCCTATTTCTTTATAGGTTACTGGATCTCTTACGGCGTGACCTTCATGCAGCCGGCAGCAGTGCTCAGTGCTGATCATGGTTATGGATTGGTGAAGTTTTTCTTCCTGCTGACCTTCGCTGCGGCGATCCCGGCGATCATCTCCGGGGGCATTGCCGAACGCGCGCGCTTCGTTCCGCAGTTGTGCGCCACGGCGCTGATCGTCGCGTTCATCTATCCGTTTTTCGAAGGAATGATCTGGAACGGCAACTATGGCCTGCAAGCCTGGCTGACCACTCAGTTCGGCGCGGCGTTTCATGATTTTGCCGGTTCCGTGGTGGTGCACGCCATGGGCGGTTGGCTGGCGCTGGCGGCGGTACTGTTGCTGGGCCCGCGCAATGGGCGTTATCGAGACGGACGACTGGTGGCCTTCGCGCCATCGAGCATTCCGTTTCTGGCATTGGGCTCGTGGATTCTGATTGTCGGCTGGTTCGGCTTCAACGTGATGAGCGCGCAGACTTTGCAAGGCGTCAGCGGCCTGGTGGCGGTCAACTCGTTGATGGCGATGGTCGGCGGCACCATGGCGGCATTGCTCGTCGGCCGCAATGACCCAGGCTTTTTGCATAACGGCCCTCTGGCCGGATTGGTGGCGATCTGCGCGGGATCCGATCTGATGCATCCGGTCGGTGCTCTGGTGACCGGAGCCATCGCCGGCGCGCTGTTTGTCTGGTGCTTTACGGCCGCGCAGGTCAAGTGGCGCATTGACGATGTGCTGGGCGTGTGGCCGTTGCACGGTTTGTGCGGCGTGTGGGGCGGGATTGCCTGCGGGGTTTTCGGCCAGACCGCGCTCGGCGGGCTTGGCGGCGTCAGCCTGATCAGCCAGATGATCGGCACCGCGCTCGGCGTGGCGGTGGCGTTGATCGGTGGTTTTGCCGTGTACGGCGTGATCAAGGCGCTGCATGGGCTGCGCCTGAGTCAGGAACAAGAGTATTACGGTGCCGATCTGTCCGTGCACAAGATCGGCGCGGTGAGCCAGGATTAGGTTTCTTCATCATTGGCTCCGGAATAAAAGCCGTGCAGCAGGCGATAGCGGTCTCTTCGCACTTGATCGGCTTTCTCTTGTACCTGGCGCGCCGACAAGCCGAGCATGATCAAGGCGTGAGAGCCGAGCATCAGGCTTGATTCCAACAGCTCCGGCACTACTTCAGTAGCGCCGGCGGCTTTGAGTTCGGCCAATTGGCTGTCGTCGCGGGTGCGTACCAGGATCGGTATCTGATCATTGAGGCGGCGTGCCTCCCTGAGAATGTGCAGGGCAACGTCGGTTTGATCCACAGCAATCACCAGCAGTTTTGCGCGCAGCAGGCCGACGGCGATGAGCAAATCACCGCGTGATGAGTCGCCGTAATGCACGTCACTTTCTTCGGTGGCAGCTTCCTGTACCCGCACCGGGTCATTGTCCAAAGCGATGTAAGGCTGCTTTGCGTTACGCATGAAGCGACCGATGGATTGACCAACCCGTCCGTACCCGCAAATCACCACATGCTGGTCGAGGCCGGCGTTGAGCGCGCTGATGTGCTCGATCTGTGCTTCCTCATTGGGTTTGCGGTGCAGGGCCGTGGCGATGCGTGGGGCTGCGCGTAACAGGATGGGGGTCAGCAGCATCGAGCAGAAAGTCGCTGCAAGCAGCAAGGCGCCAAGCTTTTCGGGCAGCATGCTGTTCTGTTGCATCTGCGCCATCAGCGCGAAGCAGAATTCGCCCCCCTGAGCCAGGGCCAGACCACTGCGCCATGCGGTTTCACTGTCACTGCCGCGCCACTTCACCAGCAACGCCACAACGATGCCTTTGATAATCATCAAGCCGACAGTCAGGCCGAGGATCAGCAGGCCATCGCTGACGAACAATTGCAGGTCGATCAGCATGCCGATGCTGACAAAAAACACCCCGAGCAGTATGTCGCGGAAGGGCCGGATATCGGCCTCGATCTGATGCCGGTAATGGCTTTCACCCAGTAACATGCCGGCCAGAAAAGCACCCAGCGCGGGCGACAGACCGAGCAAGTGAGTCAGCCATGCGGTGAGCAGCACAATCACCAGCGCCAACAGCACAAATAATTCTGCCGAGCGTGAGGCCGCGACTTCATGGAACAGTCGGGGCAGCAACCAACGACTGGCCAGTAGCAGACCGACAAACAACACCACGGTTTTCGCCAGCGTCAGCGGTAATGCCCAGTACCAGGCCTGCTCGCTGCTGCCGGCGAACACCGGCACCAGGGTCAGCAGCAATACCGCAACCACATCCTGAAACAGCAGGACGCCGACCGCATTCTGACCGTGGCTGCTGAACACCTCACCGAGGCTGCCCAATTCCTTGGTGACGATCGCCGTAGAGGACAACGCAAGCCCGGCACCGAGCAGCAATGCTGGCGTTATCGGCATGCCCAACAGCATCAATAACAGGCCCAGCACGGCCGTGCTGATCAACACTTGCTGACTGCCAAGGCGAAACACCACTTGGCGCAGCGCGATCATCTTTGACAGGGAAAACTCGAGGCCGAGGGAAAACAGCAGGAACACCACGCCCAGTTCCGCCACGTCGGGCAGATGTTCACTTTCATTGACCCAATCGAATGCATTGGGTCCGACCAGCAATCCAACGCACAGATATCCCAAGACCGGTGGCAGCCGCAGGTGGCGAAAAAGTGCAATCACCACGAGGGACGAGGCGAGGATGATCAACAGGTTGGCAAACACTAGACACTCCGAGGTCAGGCTCTGGCTTCTCAAGCGTAGAAGCAAAAAGACCGGGAGCATCGCCTGATTGGCTTTTTTGCGAGCTGATTTGCATCAGGGTTTTGCGCATGTGCCTTTGCGGCTGCGCTCAAGCCTTTGGGCGGCGGTGGCTCGACGGGTTTTCGGTGGCGGCCTAGAATAGGCGGATTAATCTGTGGTTGAGCGCACATGCTTCCTGAATGTCAGCTGTTCGGCACCCTGGGGTGTCATCTGTGTGAAGTCGCTGAATCCATGCTGATGGAGTTTGTCGAACGCGGTCTGCTGGTGGAACTGGTAGACATCACTGAAGACGAATCCTGGTATGAGGCTTACAGCCTGCGGATTCCGGTGCTGCGGCGAGTCGACACCGGGGCGGAGCTTGGCTGGCCGTTCAGCGCCGACGAGGTGGTGGCGTTCCTGCGTTAAGCTGTTTTCCCGCAGCGCCCCGCTGGTCGCCGGCACAAATCCATCCCTTGGCACTTCCCGGCTTATTCGGTTACTGTATGTTCATACAGTAATTGGGTCAGAGGGACGAACCGTGGTCAATGTCGAACAGTTGAAGAACAGCGTGAACCGGATGTCGGTTGACGTGGTGCGCGAGGCGGTTCTCGAATTGCGCCTGGACGGGCTGGTCACGGAAGGCAAGACGCCATTCAACAAGCTGCATTTCAATACCTGCTTTGCAGAGATCGAAGCCTTGTTTCAGCGCGCCGGTTATCACAAGCAACTGGACGTGGTCGGGTATCAGGGCCTGATGTACGCCTTGTATGACCCGGGCCGCTGGGAAGCTGTCGACGTGTTGCGCTGGCTCAAGGAGTTTACCGACGCGGCGGCGCTCAAATCGATTCCGGCTTGAGGATTCTGCGCTAGGTTCGTTTCCCTCAGTGCTGGATAATGCCGGCCTGCCTTGAGGGTTCGAATTTTCATATGTCCACGTCAACGTTTTCCGCTGCACAGAATCAGGCCAGCACGCTTTATCTGCCGCCCGGCGCCTGGCTGACTGTACTCGATTGCTTGTGCGAGCATTTCAGCGCCATTGGACGCGAGCAGTGGCTGGACCGGATCGCTCGGGGGCGGGTGCTGGATGCTCACGGTCAGCCGATTGCGCTGGATTTGCCCTACAAGGAAGGCCTGCGCATTCACTACTTTCGCGAAGTGCCGGACGAAAAACCGATCCCTGTTGTCGAGTCGATTCTCTATGCCGATGAGCATCTGGTGGTGGCTGACAAGCCGCATTTTCTGCCAGTGACGCCGGCCGGCGAGTACGTAGAGCAAACCTTGCTGCGCAGGCTGATCCGGCGTCTGGACAATCCCCATCTGGTGCCCCTGCACCGGATCGACCGGCATACGGCGGGGCTGGTGATTTTCTCGGCCAACCCGCAAACCCGTTCCGCCTATCAGTCGCTGTTCCCAACGCGACAGATCGACAAGCGTTACGAAGCCATTGCCCCGGCATTGCCTGGACTCGATTTTCCCTTGGTGCATAAAAGCCGTCTGGTCGATGGCGAACCGTTTTTCCGTATGCAGGAAGGGCCCGGTGTCAGTAACACCGAAACGGCGGTAGAGGTTCGGGAAAAGAACGGCGACTTTTGGCGTTATGGCCTGTACCCGGTGACCGGCAAAAAACATCAGCTTCGGGTACACATGACTGCACTTGGCGCGAGTATCTGCAATGACCCGTTTTACCCGGACGTACTGAAGGATGTTGAGGATGACTATGCTCATCCGCTGAAGCTTCTGGCGCAAGGGTTGCGTTTTATCGATCCGGTGACCGGCGAGGAACGTGAGTTCGAAAGTCGCATCACTTTACAGTGGTGAGGTTGCTGCAACTTTTCGAGCGCCCATGAAAAAGCCCGCAATCAATGCGGGCTTTTCTGTATCCGGGATCGACGTCGAGCTTACAGCTCTTTAACGGTACGAACCTGATCCTTGTTGATGCGTGTTTCTTTGCCGTCCAGTTGCTGGAACTCGTAGAAGCCCGAATCGTCATCGTATTTCGGGGTGTCGACGGCCTGGATTTCGCGACCGTCATTCAAGGTGATCACTGTAGGCGAGGAGCAACCGGCGAGGGTAGCAAGGCCCAGTGCGAGCATGAAAGTGGCGAGGGTCCGTTGAGTCATGAGTGTGTCTCCGAATGGGAATACTTTTGGTTACTGAGCTTGAGACGTATACAAGGCGTTAGAGTTCCTTGAATAGTGTCAGTCTGACACAGTGTTGTGAGCATTTAACAGTTCGGGGGTGTTGAGGTTGGCCAGTCGCGGGTCGTTGTCGGGACATTTCAGCGCCATGGCACCGAGCCCGCGCATGACGCGGCCGGGGCTGCGTTCACCAGCGTTCCAGGCGTTTTCGAATGCCGGTGAAAGGGCTACCGGAATTACACACAACAGGGGTTCCCAATGTTCGTCATGCCACAACATTAAAGGTTTTTCAGGATTCTGATTGGCGGACTCGCGCATGCTTTGCAGCAACGCATCGTCGATCAGCGGGACATCGCAAGGCAGTACCAACAAGTGCGAACGTCGCGCGGCTTTCAGGCCTGCGCGAATACCGGCCAACGGTCCTGGAAAGTCGCCTTCGTCATCCTCCACCAATTGATCGGCCAGCGGCGCGTAACGCTCGCGATTGCGGTTGCAGGAAATGATCAGGTCATCGGTCAGCGGACGAGTCTTGCGATGCAAATGCGCAATCAACGGTTCGCCCTGCCATTGCACCAGACCTTTGTCCTGACCGCCCATGCGTTGGCCGCGCCCGCCCGCCAGTAGCAGAATGGAGCAGGGCGGCAGTTGCGTCTCAAAGGTCATGGCAGCTCTCCACAGGGGCGGCGAAAAAACAGGGCGCTGTGATATAACACCGCACCGTTTCTCCTACAACTGGACGAGCCTATGAAAGCCAAGGCTGATGTACCTTTCGTGCCGCTCAATATCGCGGTGCTGACTGTCAGTGATACCCGTACTCTGGAAACCGACACCTCAGGCCAGGTCTTTGTCGACCGCCTGGCAGCGGCCGGCCACAATCTGGCGGCGCGGGTCCTGCTTAAAGATGACCTCTACAAAATTCGCGCGCAAGTCGCCAACTGGATCGCCGACGATGTTGTTCAGGTTGTACTGATTACCGGTGGCACCGGCTTCACCGGCCGCGACAGTACACCGGAAGCCGTGGCTTGCCTGCTCGACAAGCAAGTGGATGGGTTTGGCGAGTTGTTCCGACAGATATCGGTGGCCGATATCGGCACCTCTACCGTGCAGTCCCGAGCGCTGGCCGGTCTGGCCAACGGTACGCTGGTCTGCTGTCTGCCGGGCTCGACCAACGCCGTGCGCACGGGTTGGGACGGCATTCTCGGTGAGCAACTGGACGCGCGCCACCGTCCATGCAATTTCGTCCCTCATCTGAAGCAGGCCGCGCCTTGTGAATCCCGTGGATAAGCCGGGCAAGACGGGCTCGTTGATGCCCGTCGAGGTTGCGCTGGCGCGTCTGCTGGAAATGGCCGAGGCGTCGCCGATTGCCGAGCAAGAATATTTGCCGCTGGCGCAGGTCGAGGGTCGAGTGCTGGCCGAGGACCTCATTTCGACCCTGGATTTACCGCCCTGGCCCAACAGTGCCATGGATGGCTATGCCCTGAACCTGGCCGACTGGACGGGTGAAGCCATGACGGTCAGTCAAAAGGTGTTCGCCGGACAATCTCCGCAAACCCTGAAACCCGGCACGTGTGCGCGGATTTTCACGGGGGCACCGGTACCGCCGGGTGCCGATTGCGTGGAAATGCAGGAAAACGCCGAGGTCCAGGCCGATGGAAGCGTGCGCTTCATCCAGCCGATGAAGATTGGACAGAATATTCGCCCGCAAGGGCAGGAAACTACTGTCGGCGAGTTGATTTTGCCGGCCGGAACCCAGCTTGGCCCGATAGAGCAGGGCTTGGTTGCGTCGCTGGGCTGTGCCGGCGTCAAGGTTGTGCGCAAGGTTCGCGTGGCGGTGATTTCCACCGGTGACGAGTTGGTCGAACCGGGGCAGCCACTGGGGCCGGGTCAGATCTACAACAGCAATCGAGTGTTGCTGTGCAGCTGGTTGCAGCGCCTGGGTTGCGAAGTGATCGACGCCGGTATTCTTCCGGATGATCTTTCCACCACCCGTGCCCGTTTGGGTGAGTTGCAGGATGTTGATCTGATTCTTTCCACCGGTGGCGTCTCGGTGGGTGAAGCTGATTTTCTCGGTATCGCCTTGCGAGAAGAAGGGGAACTGGCCCTTTGGAAACTGGCGATCAAGCCCGGTAAACCGCTGACATTCGGCCATTTCCGCGATGTGCCGGTTATCGGGTTGCCCGGCAATCCGGCTTCGACGTTGGTCACGTTTGCGTTACTGGCTCGGCCTTACCTGTTGCGACGTCAGGGTGTGCAGGACGTCGAGCCTTTGAAGTTCACGGTGCCAGCAGGCTTTGTCTGGCCTGTTGCCGGTAATCGGCGCGAATACCTGCGGGGCCGCCTTGAGCAGGGGCGGGCGACTATCTACCGCAACCAGAGCTCGGGAGTGCTGCGCAGCGCCGCGTGGGCAGACGGATTGGTGGAAGTGCTTGAGGGTCGCACTCTGCTTGAAGGAGACGCCGTCGTCTTCATCCCGCTAAGTGAGCTCTTGGGCTGAATCCTGTCTCGCAAATGCAGGCATGGGCTGATCCAGCCGGTGCCTGCAAGGTTTCATTCGGTCAATGGCTCAACAGTGTAACCAGCTGGTCGAATCGGCTATTGGCCACCCAACCCAGCAGACCCATTATTACGGCGGTTGCACCTGCTGAGTAGGCCAGGCGATGCTTGATGGTTCTGACGTCACTGCGGACTTCATCCATGTCCCGTCGAATATATTTGAGGTGGGTTTCCAGCTCGGTCACACGTGGTTCCATATCAACTGCTCCAGTGGTCTTCTTGAAATCGGACTTGTGATTCGTGCGACATTCGGCGAGGGGGGCGATCGGATTCACTGGTTTTCTGGCTTCACGGCTTGGCATGGAAATATCCATCTGCTGCTTCAAACCCGTTCCTGCAAATTTTGCCCTCTCTCCAACTGTTAAAAACCCTTGAGTAACCTCTCATTACATGCACGTCCTTGTGTAGTCGAATTGATGATTGATACCGCTGGCACACGGTGAACCAACTGTCATACCGGGTCAATTAAGCCGATTCCTCATGTTTTGTAAGAAAAAATACCGCTGTGTAGGACGCCGCAGCCAGACGAAGGAATTATTTGTCATTCTTTGGGCTTTTTTGCGCGCCACGGTGGTCAAGATGTTTCAACCGATTCAATTCAGGGAGTGACGCTATGAGTGAACGCCGGGCACTGTTGATCCTGCATGGCAAGCAGGCACTCAACGAGGCGGTTCGCACCGCGGTCGAGGACAAACGCGAGCAAGGCTGGGAGTTGGCGGTGCGCCTGACTTGGGAGGCGGGGGATGCCCAACGCTGGGTCGAGCAAGCATTGGCGGACGGGTACACGAAAATTATTGCCGGCGGCGGAGACGGTACGTTGCGCGACATCGCCGAAGCCCTTGCGGCGCACCCGGGGAAAGCCAGCCTTGTCCTTTTGCCTTTGGGTACCGCTAACGATTTTTCCCGCGCGGCGGGGATTCCGCTGGAGCCGGCCGAGGCGCTTGAACTCCTCGATGTACCGCCGCGTGACATTGATCTGGGTGAAGTGGGCGGGCAGATTTTCCTCAACATGGCCACCGGCGGTTTCGGCAGTCAGGTCACGGCCAATACTTCAGAGGATCTGAAAAAGGTACTGGGCGGGGCGGCCTATCTGTTCACTGGTTTGTCGCGGTTCAGCGAATTGCACGCCGCGTATGGCGAGCTGCAGGGGCCGGACTTTCACTGGAGTGGCGAGCTGCTGGCATTAGGGATAGGCAATGGTCGCCAGGCTGGCGGCGGGCATGTTTTATGCCCGCAGGCGCTGGCTGACGACGGGTTGCTGGATATCAGCATCCTGCCTGCGCCACAGGAGCTGGTGGGCACACTGAAAAGCCTGCTCAGCGATGGATTCGGCATCGACAACATGTTTGTCCGAACCCGCTTGCCTTGGGTCGAGATCAAGGTGGCCGAGGGGCTCTACATCAATCTTGATGGGGAGCCACTGGAAGGCGACAGCATGCGCTTCGAGGCGCGCCCGGCGGCGTTGCAGATACATCTGCCGAAGGACTCGCCGCTGTTGAGCGAAAATCTGGCGCTCAATCGTCCAGACTGATGATCTGTTCGCGTACAGCAAACAGCACCAGGCCCGCTACATCGTAGATTTGCAGACGCTTCATGATCTGCGAGCGGTGGGTCTCGACAGTTTTGATGCTCAAGCCCAGGCCATTGGCAATTTCCCGGGTGGATTTTCCACGCACGATCAGGCGCAGGATTTCCAGTTGTCGGGCCGTGAGGTTGTGCGAATCGGCGATTTCCGGCTGCTTCTGATTGCGAGTCAGTGCCTGGTTGATCACGGTATGAGCGATGGCCGGACTCAGGTAACGCTCGTTATTGCGCAAGGCTTCCAGCGCGTGTTCGAGTTCGGTGGCCGTGGTGTCTTTGAGAAGGTAGCCGTGAGCGCCGGACTCCAGTGCCTGCATGATCAACGCAGGATCGGTGTGCATCGACAAAATCAGCACTTTGCTCTGTGGCCGCACTTGCTTGAGTCGTTGCAGGGCTTCCAGGCCACCGGTGTGCTTCATGGAAATATCCAGCAGCACAATATCGGGGCTGAGCTGCTCGAACATTTCGAGCAGTTGCGAGCCATCATTGGCTTCGCCAACAACCGCGTAACCGGGAATATCCAGCACCAGAGCGCGAACGCCGGCCCTGATCAGCGAGTGGTCATCCACCAGAAGTAAGTTACAAGTCAACGCATAACCTTATTCGTACTGGCCCGCTCGAGTGCCCGCGGCGCCCAGGGGAAAAGTGCTTCGATTTGAGTGCCTTTGCCCGGCTCGCTGGTAACGCTCAGGGTGCCACCCAATTGCTCGATCCGTTCGGCCATCCCGGCCATGCCCCGCTGTCCTTCACGACCCGGGTTGGCAGCCGGGGCAAATCCCAGGCCGTCATCGCTGATCAGCAATGTCAGGCCTTTCGGCAGACGCTGCACGCGTATCAGCAGGTTTTTCGCCTGTGCATGACGCAAAATATTGGTGACGGCTTCCTGGGTGATGCGGAAAGCGGCGACCGCCATTTCTTCCGGGATGCCGTTGAGGCGTTGCTGACAATCGAGACTCCAGTGCACGCTGGTGTTGGTCATTGTCTTGAGCAGATGCGCTCGCAGGCTGGCCTCAAGGCCGAGGCTGGTCAACTGGCGGGGATTGAGGATGGCCGATACATCGCGCACTTTGTTCAGCGTCTCTTCGAGGGTTTCGCAAAGTGTGCTGCAGTGTTCCTGTAAATCTTCCGGCATTCGTCGTTTGAGCCAGTCGCCTTGCAGCTTGGCGGCGGTCAGCAATTGGCCGATATCATCGTGCAATTCGCGGCTGAGGCGGTGACGCTCGTTTTCCTGGACTTCCAGCAAACGGTCAGCAAGTTCCTGTGGCTGGAATTTTATCGATTTGCGTGACAGCCGATATTGCACCCAGACACAGGCGGTGGCGGCAATGTTCAGCAACAGTACTCCCAGGTGAAGTTGCGCGGAAAACCCGTAGGTCAGCAGGCTGCCAAGTGCTGCCGCGACGCACAATATGAGTGTGAACCGACGCGCGTTTTCCCGGGAGGGAGGCCATGTAGTGATTGACTTGAGGCTGGCGTACATAACGGATGGAGCCAATGGATGTTCGCTGCGGGTAGACCGGCCGGTGGCTGGCGGGTCTCTGTCTGTAAAGGGTGTCAATAATGTTTAGGATTTCAACGTGACTCAGTGAATGTACAGGATCACCAACTTCGGGTGGAGGCCTGTCTCTGGAGTCACTGTGCCATTAACTTGGCAGCATTTAATGGGCGGCATAATACCACTTAAGATACCGTTGGTCGCGTTTGCTATATATGTCCAATGCGTCAGGAAATACGTCATGTTGGACGCGAGTTCCATAATGAAATTATCGATTTATTGAGTTCGATGGTATCTGCATCGCCAGAAGTTGAACTCTTCAGACACAGGCAAACCCTTAGCCCGGCAGGAAATACACGCTGTTGTCCGGTATGAATATTTATTCGATTTGTCGCTGGCAGCTACGAGCTATTCAATTGCGACATTGACGTTGCGGTGTGTCAGCCTCGCCGAGCCCTGTCACGCCGAATCAGGCTTGGCGGTCCGAATAGTTCAGCAATGGCAAACGTTTGGTTTTCAGCGCTGGTTGAAACTGAGTTTGTCCGACCTGAGAGGCAAACGCTTCGAGCAGTGAGGTCTGTTCGGTTTTATCGAGGCTCAGTTGCCCGGTTTTATGATCGACCAGTTCAAGCTGCCAGGCCATCAGTGTGAAGCATTCCTTCAACGCCTCCAGGGCCTGCTCGTGCAGATCTACGTGATCCTGTGCCAGATTGAGCAGACCGTAGATATGCAGGGAAAACTCGGAAATCGCCTCAAGCGCCAGAGCTTCAGCCCTGCTTGCGAGTTTGAGGAGGGTACTGAGCATGCAGTCGATAGCGTCCTTGTCGTTGCTGATCATCTGCAGATGGCTGAGGCATTCTTCGGACTTGGCCAGGAGCGTTTCAGCCTCGACAAGAAATTCGGGGAAGCGTTGCGCCCACTCTTTACGGTCGATCGGCATGCTTATCTCCACAACATCATGGCTACTGAGGGGATGCCGTGTGTGACGACGATCGTGGATCGTCGGGAGATCGCGCCCAGACGTGCAGGTGCACAGACTGAGAGGTTCCAGAGGGTTTGTTTCCGCTGAACTGCGATCGCACACAATAGCCTGACTCCGTTCATGCAATGAGAATGGCGTCACATTAATGGCTATTGGATACTGCGAATATCAGGTTGGGCCTGATTGATACTAGGGGAATCCCTTAGGCGCGGGAACCTAACGTGCGAACCGTGGTCGCGCCGCAAAGACTTTAGCAGATGAAAAATGCAGCGCCAGTAAAGCATGATGTTAATGTGACATCAATGCCCCGATATGGCATTTTCAGAGCGATTGCTGCGGGGATCAAGATTCGGCATTCGCAGCCGATAACCCCTCTTAGTGAATTCATCAGAACAAGCCCAGGAGTCATTGATGGCCGGCATTCTCGACACGGTAGACCAACGCACGCAACTGGTGGGTGAGAATCGCCTGGAAATACTCATGTTTCGACTGGCCGGGCGCCAGTTGTTTGCGATCAACGTGTTCAAGGTTCAGGAAGTGCTGCAACTGCCGAAGCTGACCCTGATGCCTCAGCGTCACCCGTTTGTCTGCGGTGTGGTCAACCTGCGCGGGCAGACGTTGCCGGTGATCGATCTTTCGCAGGCAATCGGTATGCGTCCATTGGTGCCGAGCCCGACGAGCACCATCATAGTTACCGAATACAACCGCTCGGTGCAGGCCTTCCTCGTCGGAGGTGTAGATCGCATCGTCAACATGAACTGGGAAGCCATCTTGCCGCCACCGGCCAGCGCCGGCCGTCAGCACTACCTGACGGCGATCAGCAAGGTTGACGATCAACTGGTGGAAATCATCGACGTCGAGAAAGTGCTCGCCGAGATCGTTCCGTACAACGCCAAGGTCTCGCGCGAAAAGCTCGATGATCCGGTGCTGGAGCGCGCTCGTGGCCGCGAAGTGTTGCTGGTGGACGACTCCAACGTGGCGCTCTCGCAGTTGCGTGACACCCTCGGTCAGCTCGGCGTGAAAATGCACATTGCCAGCGACGGTTTGAAGGCGCTGAACATGCTCAAAGCTTGGGCCGACACCGGCGTGAACATGACCGACAAACTGCTGATGATCTTCACCGACGCAGAAATGCCGGAAATGGATGGCTATCGCCTGACTACCGAAATACGCAATGACCCACGCCTGCGCGGGCTGTACGTGGTGTTGCACACATCCCTGTCCGGCAGTTTCAACGACTCGATGGTGAAGAAGGTCGGCTGCGACAACTTCCTCTCCAAGTTCCAGCCGGACAAACTGGTCGACGTGGTGCGTCAGCGCCTGATGCTTGATGAAGTACCGGCCTGATCGCAACACCACCGCTTCTGTAGGAGCTGTCGAGTGAAACGAGGCTGCGATATTTTGATCTTTAAAACCAGATCAAAAGATCGCAGCGTGCCGCAGCTCCTGCATGGATTGCCAGCAGTATCCAAACTCTGTCTTTGATTCGCCGCTGAAGCTCGTATAGGGTGGCGTTTTTTGCCCACCAGGGAGCTGGCCATGCTGCGTCTGAGCGCGCTTTATCGTTATCCGTTGAAATCCGGCAAGGGCGAGGTTCTGCAAGGAATCAACCTGGACAAGCTGGGGCTTGAGGGGGATCGACGCTGGATGCTGGTGGACGAAGCCAGCGGGCGGTTCCTGACCCAGCGCGCCGAAGCGAAGATGAGTCAGCTGTCGGCGCTGTGGAATGCCCAAGGCGGCCTGACCCTGAGTGCGCCCGAGCGTGCTTTGATCGAAATCGACTTGCCCGGCAACGACGCCGAACTTCGCGGCGTGACCATTTGGCGCGACACCTTGCGAATGCCGGATGCGGGTGATCAGGCGGCGCAATGGGTCAGTGAGTTCATTGGTAAACCGACCCGTCTGGTGCAAATGCCGCTGGATCGCGCGCGGATGACTCAGGCAGGTTTTGGCAAGGATGACGATCAGGTCGCGTTAGCCGACGGTTTCCCGTTGTTGCTGATCGGTGAGGCATCGCGGCAGCATTTGTCGCAGGCGGTTGGGCGTCCGCTGGAAATGCTGCGTTTTCGGCCGAATCTGGTGATAGAAGGCAGTGAGGCGTATGCCGAGGATGGCTGGAAGCGGATTCGCATTGGCGACGTCGAGTTCCGCGTGGTCAAGCCGTGCTCACGCTGCATCCTCACCACCATCGACCCGCAAACCGGCGAGCGCAGTGCTGACCGCGAACCGCTGGCGACGTTGCAAAAGACCCGCGCGCAGGCTGACGGCGCGATGTTTGGGCAGAACCTGGTGAATGACAGCAACGGTCGTCTTGAGGTCGGGATGCCGGTGGAGATTCTCGAATAACCCCTCACTGAAACAAAAAATGCCCGTGTCCTTGGACACGGGCATTTTCATTGGTGCTTTGAAACCAGCGGTTTAGCCGCGGTATTCGCACAGGTAAGCAGTGTCGACGGCGACTTTCAGCTGGAACTTGCTGTTGGCCGGTACGTTGAACTGGCTGCCGGCGGCGAAGGTTTCCCAGTCGGTGCTGTCTGGCAGTTTGACCGTCAGTGCGCCGGACACCACGTGCATGATTTCACGCTGGGCTGTGCCGAATTCGTATTCGCCCGGGGCCATGACGCCGATGGTCGCCGGACCTTCAGCGGTGCCGAAGGCGATCGACTTGACGGTGCCGTCGAAGTACTCGTTGACTTTAAACATGGGCGATTCCTCGAAAAGGGCTAAAAAGTGGGGCGGCCAGTATGCACAAGGCTTTCCACGCCGTCACCTGCCCGGCGCCTGTCCGGCAGGTCGAGAATTGACCCTAGAGTGGCAATACCAAAGGCAACAATCGCGCCGTATTGCGCGCGTCCTCCAACGCCCGATGTTGCTGGCCGCTGAACTGCATGCCGGCGAGCGCCAGCGCACCGTTGAGCCCCAGCGGCCGTTCCAGACGCCGGGCCTTGGCAAAGCGTTGCTTGAGATTCATGTGCGGCACTTTGCTCAATCCACTGTCGATTGCCAGTCGCTGCCATTCCTGCAGCAATTGCTTGCGGTCGTAATCGCCCCAACTGGCCCAGCCTTCCAGACGTGGCTGATGCTGGGCGAGCCAGCGTTCGAACGCCGGCCAGACTTCGTTCAAGGTCTGTGCCGCGTCGATATTGGCCTGGGTGATGTGCGTGAGCTGGCGACAGAAAGGCGTCAGCAAGGGCCGCCGTGTCGGTTTGACGAAGCGCTGAAAGTGATCCTGCTCGCGTCCGGCACGATCGACCAGCGTGGCGCCGATCTCGATGATTTCCATTTCCGTGACCGGCCAGCCACCCTCGTCGGTGGTAGCTTCCAGATCAATGACCAGCCAGTGTGGCATCGCAGGGTTCCTGATTTCCGCGTTCTGATAATTCAGAGCGTAGTCAAACCCCGCGGATGCGCTCGGGCGACTACTCGACCTGCAACAGAACCTGACGATTTTTTACCTGATCGCCGACCTTGACCTGCACCCGCTTGAGCACGCCGTCGATGCCGGCCGTGAGCGGATGCTCCATTTTCATTGCCTCCAGCACCACCAGCAATTGACCCTTGCTGACCGCACTGCCTTCGCTGACGAGGACGTCGACAATGGCCCCGTCCATCGGCGCCTTCAAGGTGCCGGAGCTGACGCTGGTCTGACTGCCGATTACCGCGTGAGTTCGATCCTCCAGGTGCAGACTGCCGGGATGGGTGAACAGCCAGAGCTGCCCGGCATCGAGGCGATAGGCGTGGCGTTGGCGCAGGCCATCGATTTCAAGTGTCACTGAGCATGCGCTGTGGTCGATGAGTTTCAGCTCGAGGGCGCGTTCAGCGATTTGCACCTCAATCACATCCCCCGCGCACCTGAGCAGTTGTGCGGTCCAGTTCTGTTCATCAAGACCCAGCCGATAATGCAGCGGCACGCTGGCGTTGTTGCGCCAGCCGCTCAATGGCGCGCGGTGTTGTTGCGCCGATGCCAGATAAAACAGCACGGCAGCGATGGCCAGTTCTTCGGCACTCGGCGTGTAGGCATGCAAGCTTTGGTGATCGCTGAAATGCCGGGGAATGAATCCGGTGCTGAATTCACCGCTGATGAATTGTGCATGTTGCAGCAGACTTTCGAGCAAGCGCTGATTGCTTTGCACGCCCAGCAACACCGTGTCCTGCACCGCGCGCAGCAGTTTGCGGCGGGCCTCTTCACGCGTGGTACCGTGAGCGATCAGTTTGCCGAGCATCGGGTCATAGAACGGGCTGACCGTTTGCCCTTCGTGCAAACCATGGTCAATCCGCGCGCCGTGTTGCAACGCTGGTTCCCACGCCTGAATGCACCCGGTTTGCGGCAGGAAATCTTGCGCGGGATCTTCAGCATAAAGCCGCACTTCCATGGCATGGCCATTGAGCTGGACTTGCGCCTGAGTCAACGGCAGAGGCCGCCCTTCGGCCACCGACAATTGCCAGGCGACCAGATCGAGCCCGGTGATCAGTTCGGTCACCGGGTGCTCGACCTGCAGGCGGGTGTTCATCTCAAGGAAATAGAACTGCCCGCGCGCGTCGAGCAGAAATTCCACAGTGCCGGCGCCGACATAATTCACTGCGCGGCCGGCTTTCAATGCGGCTTCGCCCATGGCTTGGCGCAACTCGGCGGTCATCACCGGGCAGGGCGCTTCTTCGATGACTTTTTGGTGCCGACGCTGGATCGAACAGTCGCGTTCGCCGAGATAGATCAGATTGCCGTGGTGATCGCCAAACAGTTGCACTTCAACGTGTCGCGGGTCGATCAGCGCCTGTTCGAGAATCAATTCGTCGCTGCCAAATGCATTCAGGGCTTCAGAGCGCGCGGTGCGCAGTTGCGCTGGCAGTTGCGCAGCGTTGTGCACCAGCCGCATACCGCGACCGCCACCACCGGCACTGGCCTTGATCATCAACGGGTAGCCGATGCGTTCGGCTTCGCTCAGCAAGGTGGCGTCGTCCTGCGCTGCACCTTGATAGCCAGCGATGCACGGCACGCCGGCGTCGAGCATGGCGAGTTTCGACAGGCGTTTGCTGCCCATCAGTTCGATCGCCTCGGCGCTCGGGCCGATGAAAGTCAGGCCGGCCTGTTCGCAGGCGCGGGCGAACCCGGCGTTTTCCGAGAGAAAACCATAGCCGGGGTGGATCGCATGGGCGCCGCTGCGGCGGGCGGCGTCGAGGATCGCCGGAATGTTCAGGTAGGACTGCTGCACCGGCGACGGGCCAACCCGCACGGCTTGATCGGCGATTTTTACGTGCAGCGCATCGGCGTCGGCGTCGCTGAAGATGGCGACGGTGCGGTAACCAAGGGCCTGTGCGGTGCGCTGGATACGGCAGGCGATTTCACCGCGGTTGGCGATCAGGATTTTGTGGATGATGGGCATGGGCTTTTTCCCTTTGGTTTTGTGCTAGATGATCTGGCCTCTTCGCGGGCAAGCCCGCTCCCACAGGGTCAGATGGCCCAGCCCGGTTTGCGTTTTTGCATGAACGCCATGGTGCCCTCGATGCCTTCGGCGCCAGTCACCGCTTCGCTGAACCACTGCGCCGCTTCATCGAGCAACTCAGTCGATGGTTGCCCGGCACTGGCCAGCAGAAGTTGTTTGGTGACGGCATTCGCCTGCGGCGCGCAACACAAGACATGCTGCAACACCTCATCCAGTCGCTCGGCCAATGCCTGCGCATCCTGCTCGACAAAATGCACAACCCCCAAGCGCCGCGCCTGATGACCATCGAAACGCGCAGCGGTCAACGCCAGTCTGCGTGTCTCGGTCAAGCCAATGCGTTGCACCACAAACGGCGCGATCTGCGCCGGTAGCAGGCCGAGGCTGGTTTCCGGCAGACCGAATTGCGCTTTGTGGTCTGCGATCGCTACGTCGCTGACACAGGCCAGGCCAAACCCGCCGCCCATCACCGCGCCTTGCAGCACGCAGATCAACACTTGCGGTGCGTGCTGGGCTTCCACCAGCAGCGCGCCGAACGCCCGATTCAAATCACGGTAAGCCTCGGCACCCTCGGCACGGGCATTGGCCATGTCCTTGATGTCGCCGCCGGCACAGAAATGGCCGCCGCTACCGCTGAGCACCAAGGCGCGAACAGCACGGTCATCGCGAACGGCCGCCAACACCGCGCGCAGTTCGCTGACCATTTGCAGACTCATCGCATTGCGGCTGTCCGGGCGATTGAGGGTGATGTGCAGCACACCGCCATGCAATTCCAGAATCAGCGTCTGGCACTCGGGCAGGCCACTCATTTCTTTTTCCCCGGCAGGATGCCCATCAGTTTGCAGATGATCCCCAGCATGATTTCGTCGGCGCCGCCGCCAATCGATACCAGCCGCACATCGCGATAGGCGCGTGCCACCGGGTTGTCCCACATGAAGCCCATGCCGCCCCAATATTGCAGGCAACTGTCGCTGACTTCGCGGCCGAGCCGGCCGGCCTTGAGCTTGGCCATCGACGCCAGTCGGGTAACGTCCTGGCCCCGAACGTATTGCTCGGTGGCCTGATAAACCAATGCGCGCAAACATTCGATTTCAGTCTGCAATTCGGCGAGGCGGAAATGGATGACCTGGTTGTCGATCAGTGCATTGCCGAAGGTCTTGCGTTCCTTGCAGTACTCGATGGTGCTGTCGACGCAATACTCCAGACCCTTGATCATGTTCGCCGCGCCGAACAGGCGTTCTTCCTGAAACTGCAACATCTGCATCATGAAGCCTGCGCCTTCATGACCGATGCGGTTGCGCTGCGGCACGCGGACATCGTCGAAAAACACCTGCGCGGTTTCCGAACTGCGCATGCCGAGCTTGTCCAGATGCGAGCTGAGGCTGATACCGGGCGTGGTCATCGGCACCATGATCAGCGACTTGTTGATGTGCGGCTTGTCGTCCGAAGTGTTGGCCAGCAGGCAGATGAAGTCGGCGCTCGGCGAGTTGGTGATCCACATTTTGCTGCCATTGATCACGTAGTCGTCACCGTCCTTGCGCGCAGTGGTTTTCAACCCCGCGACGTCCGAGCCGGCACCGACTTCGGAAACACCGATGCAGCCAACCTGCTCGCCGGTGATTGCCGGGCGAAGGAACTCTTCGCGCAGTTCATCCGAGCCGAACCGCGCCAGCGCCGGGGTGCACATGTCGGTCTGTACACCAATCGACATCGGGATGCCGCCGCAATGAATGGTGCCGAACTCTTCAGCCGCGACAATCGAGTAGCTGTAATCGAGGCCCATGCCGCCGAATTTTTCTGGCTTGGAAATGCCCAGCAGGCCGAGGTCGCCGGCCTTGCGGAAGATCTCGTGGATCGGAAAGCGTCCGGCCTTTTCCCATTCATCGACGTGCGGGTTGATCTCGTGTTCGACAAACTGGCGGACGGTGCGGCGCAGTGCTTCGTGTTCCGGGGTGAAGATCATTTTTATTGTTCTCCGTAAGATCCGTGGCCGTCAGAAGCGGCTGACGCCGAAGCTGTTGGGTTGCAGTGCGCGAATGTCGGCTTCGTGGCAAATATCCAGCAAGTAACCGAGCAGGGTGCGAGTGTCACGCGGGTCGATCAATCCGTCGTCCCACAGGTTGGCGCTGCCGTAGAGCGCGGTGGACTGGCTGTCGAGTTTCTGCGCGGTGACCTGTTCGAGCATGTCGAGCACTTTCGGGTCTGGTACCAGGCCGTCCTTGAGCTGTTTGGCTTCGGTGACGATGCGCAGCACTTTGCCAGCCTGCGCGCCGCCCATCACCGCCGTGCGGCTGTTGGGCCAGGCGAAAATGAACCGTGGATCAAGGCCGCGCCCACACATCGCATAGTTGCCGGCGCCGTAGGAGCCGCCGACGACCATCGTCAGTTTAGGCACTCGCGCGTTGGCCACCGCTTGAATCAGTTTCGAACCGTGTTTGATCACCCCTTGCTGCTCGGACTCGGTGCCGACCATGAACCCCGTGGTGTTATGGAAAAACAGCAGCGGCGTCTGGCTCTGATCGCACAGCTGAATGAACTGCGCAGCTTTGCTCGCACCGTTCGGCGTGATCGGGCCGTTGTTGCCGATGAAGCCGCAGGCGCGGCCCTGGATTTTCAGTTGGCCGCAAATGGTTTGCTGGTCGAACTCGCCCTTGAACTCGAGGAAGTTCGATTCGTCAGCGATCCGCGCAATGATTTCGCGCACGTCGTAAGGTTTTTTCGGATCGTCCGGGATCAAGCCGAGCAGTTCTTCGATGGGGTAAAGCGGCTCTTTGTATTGCGGCTCCGGTAGCCACGGCAGTTGCTCGTTCCATGGCAGCATCCGCAGAATCTCGCGCACTTGTCGCACGCCATCGGCATCGTTCTCGGCCAGATATTCGGCTGTGCCGGCGACCTGCGCGTGCATCTCGGCGCCCCCCAGTTCTTCATCGGTCGCCACTTCGCCGGTCGCGGCTTTGAGCAGCGGGGGGCCGGCCAGAAACAGCTTGGCCTTGCCGCGCACCACCACCACGTAATCCGACAAACCCGGTTGATAAGCGCCGCCCGCCGTAGCCGAGCCATGCACCACGGTGATCTGCGGCAAACCCATCGCTGACATCCGTGCCTGATTGGCAAAGCTGCGCGCACCTTCGACGAAAATCTCCGCTGCGTAGTTGAGGTTGGCGCCACCGCTTTCGGCGAGGGTGATGACCGGCAGTTTGTTCTCCTGGGCGATCTGTTGCAGGCGCAGGGATTTTTTCAGGCCGCTGGGCGAAATCGTGCCGCCCTTGATTGCGCTGTTGTTGGCGACGACCATCGCGCGGATGCCTGACACGTAGCCAATGCCGGCGATCAAGCCGCCACCGGCCGCGCTGCCGTCCTTGTCGTCATGCAGTTTGTAACCGGCGAGGCTGGCCAGTTCGAGAAAAGGTGCGCCGGGGTCGAGCAGCAGATTGAGGCGTTCGCGGGGCAGCAATTGCCCGCGTTTGTCGAATTTCGCCTTGGCTTCGCCGGCCTTGTTCAGCAGGTTCTGTTCGAGTTGTTGCACTTGCTCGATGGCGGTAAGCATCGCCGCACGGTTGCGGGCGAACGCTTCGCTGTGCGGGTCGAGTCGGGACTGGATCTGCGCCATGGCTTACTCCTTGTCCTTGAGCACATCGGGAAGGTAGGCCCGGTGAAAACCATTGAACGACTCACTATGAGACGCCTTGTGTAGCGGCCAGGCCCGACTGCCAAGGCTGGCCGCACCATCGATTCTCAAGGTACTGCCACTGATGAATGCCGCCGCCGGACTGAGCAAAAACACGATCGCCGCGCTGACTTCCGATTCGGTGCCAATGCGCTTGAGCGGCACATGTTCGCGCAGGGTCGGGATCACCGCTTTGAACGCGCCTTCATAAGTGTCCATGCCGCTGGACGCGATCCACCCCGGCGCCACCGCGTTAACCCGCACCCCGGCGTAGCCCCACTCGAACGCGGCGGTCTTGGTGAAATTGTCCATGCCCGCACGCGCCGCGCCCGAATGGCCCATGCCGGGCATGCCCCCCCACATGTCGGCGAGCATGTTGACGATGTTGCCGCCGTGTTTGCTCATCGACTGGTTGAACACTTCCCGCGCCATCAGAAAACCGCCGACCAGATTAGTGCGCAGTACGGTTTCGAAACCTTTCTGATTGATCGAAGCCAACGGCGCCGGGTATTGGCCGCCGGCATTGTTGACCAATCCATGGATCGGCCCGTGTTCAGCGATCAATTCGCTGACCAGTTGTCTGACCGCTTCCTCATCGCGAATATCGCAAGCCTGCCAATCCGCGCAGCCACCGTCCTCGGCAATTTCGGCGGCGACTTTTTGCAGCTTTTCAGGTTTGCGCCCGACCAGCAGCACATGGGCGCCGAGCGCTGCCAGTTCATGGGCGGTGCAGCGCCCGATGCCGCTGCCGCCGCCGGTGACGATGATGGTCTGGCCGCGGAACAAATCAGCATTGAAAATCGACGCGTAAGCCATGCAAACCCTCCTCTAGTCGAACTGTTCGGCGATGCTTTGTGGCACCGGGATCTGGATTTCCAATAGTTGCTGGGCGAAGGCTTTACCTTGCGGGTCGATGCGCAGACTGGCCACACCACCACCGCCGAGGGCGTTTTCCAATAGGAAGTTCAGGCTGTGGGTGCCGGGCAGATACCAGCGTTCGACCCGGCCGTAAATCGGGTCCAGGACGTGGCTCATCCAGTCGACAATGACCGCTGGCGTTAACGCTTCGGCGATCCACGGCAGGTATTCGGGCTTGCGCGGCATGACGCCGATATTGCTGTGATTGCCCTTGTCACCGGAGCGCGCCACGGCCAGTTTCACCAACGGTACGCTGGCGTCAGCGCGACCTTGGGGTTTGGGTGGTTGCTCGGCGATTGGCAAGTCCTGGCTGTCGAGTGCGGTCTGCGCGGGTAGGGCACACGGGTGCTTCTCACCGGTCATGTTGATGTGCACGTTGCAGGCGCTTTTGTCGATCAGGAACGAGAACAGGCGGATAACCGGATAGACCGTCGGCCGCCCGCCAACGATGCCGGTCAGGCCCGGAGCCATGCCGGTTGCAGCCTGGGCGATCTCCCGGGAGAACAGGATCAGCGCCTGCTTGTCCGGATGGCGCACGGCAAGTTTGATTACCACTTCGCGGGTGTCGTGGCGCTGCCCGTGAGGGCCATAGGTGGCTTCGCTGCCGAGCAATTCAATGTGGGTTTCGCTGTAAGGTGCCCAGCCGCGCTGGCTGAACATTTCCGAGGTCTTGTCGATGATCGCCTGGCTGACGCGACGGGCCTTGTCCACCGCATCGATGCCGGCGATCAGGCAACTGGCGGTACAGCGAAAGCCGTCCGGATACGTGGCACTGACCTTGTATTTGTCGCTGGGCGGCAGGCCTTTGGCACCCTGTACCTGCACCGCGTTCTTGCCTCGCGGCTGAAGTTTGACCTGAGTGAAATCGCAGATGACATCGGGCAGCAAATAGGCCTGCGGATCGCCGATTTCGTAAAGCATCTGTTCGCCGACGGTCAGCGGCGTGATCAGCCCGCCGGAGCCCTCGGGCTTGCTGACGATGAACTGGCTGTCGGCACTGACTTCAACGATTGGAAAGCCGATGTGCTCGTAGTCCGGCACTTCGCGCCAGTCGGTGAAGTTACCGCCGGTACACTGCGCGCCGCATTCGATGATGTGCCCGGCCAGTGCGGCCTGGGCGAGTTTGTCGTAGTCGTGCCACGACCAGTCGAATTCATGCACCAACGCGGCACTGACGACGGCGCTGTCGACCACGCGTCCGGTAATGACGATATCGGCGCCCAGGCGCAACGCTTCGACAATGCCCGGCGCGCCGAGGTAGGCGTTGGTCGAGACGCACATCGCAGGCAATGGCGTACCGGTGAACATCTCGCTAATGCCCTGAGAGGCGAGTTGCTTGAATTGCGGTTGCAGGTCATCGCCCAGCAGCACGGCGATTTTCAGCTTGATGCCGGCTGTATCGCAGGCGGCTTGCAACGCGGCGGCGCAGGCCTGGGGGTTGACGCCGCCGGCGTTACTGATGACGCGAATATTCTGCTCGGCCAGTTGCGGCAGCAGCGGGGTGAGGACTTCGATGAAGTCGCTGGCGAACCCGCCTTGCGGATCCTTCATGCGCGCGCCGGCCATGATCGACATCGTGATCTCGGCCAGATAATCGAACACCAGATAATCCAGGCGTCCACCGTCCACCAGTTGAGCGGCGGCGGTAGAGGTGTCACCCCAGAAAGCACTGGCGCATCCGATGCGAACGGTGGTTGGCATTTTCATCTCCGACTCAGGGACCTGCGACAGAAGTGTCTGGAGGCTACCAAGCAAGCGCTTGGTTTGTAAACAGTTGAAATATCTTCTGCCCGAGCGCTTGCTTGGTTGCCGTCCGCGGCTTAAATTGCGCGCAACCCTGCGGTTTCAGGGGGCAACAGACTGATCGACTGTAGGAGAGAACGGGTGGACGAGCAAAAAGCCCTGAGGGTCATGCGCGAATTGGTCGACCAAGGCCAGTTGACCGACCCGGACAGCGCCCGCGGCAAACTGCTGCAAGTGGCGGCTCACCTGTTCCGCAACAAAGGTTATGAGCGTACTACGGTGCGCGATCTGGCCGGCGCGGTGGGTATTCAGTCGGGGAGCATTTTTCATCACTTCAAAAGCAAGGACGAAATTCTCCGTGCGGTGATGGAAGAAACCATCCGCTATAACACCGCATTGATGCGCGCGGCGCTCGCCGATGCGACCAATGTGCGCGAGCGCGTATTGGCGCTGATTCGCTGTGAATTGCAATCGATCATGGGCGGCAGCGGCGAAGCCATGGCGGTGCTGGTCTATGAATGGCGCTCGTTGTCCGAAGAAGGCCAGGCCAAGGTTCTCGCCTTGCGCGATGTCTATGAAGAAATCTGGCTACAGGTGCTCGGTGAAGCCAAGGAGGCCGGGTTCATTCGTGGGGACGTATTTGTCACGCGGCGTTTCCTCACCGGTGCCCTGTCCTGGACCACCACCTGGTTCCGTGCCGGCGGCAGTCTGAGTCTTGATCAGTTGGCTGATGAGGCGCTGATTCTGGTGCTTGAAGAGCGTTGAAGCGCTTTCTATCGGGCCGGGAAACTGGCTAACTGGGCGAAACCGCCTAGCTTGAATGCATTGATCGGTATTTTTTCGGGGAGTGGGGTGTTTTGAAGTCTTTGCCAAGTCGGACCGCCGCGAGGTTATTGCTCGCAGCGCTGGCTGCATTATGGGTATTGCCCGCTCAGGCAGCGCAATTGGTTCGGGTTGGTGCAGCGCACTTTCCGCCTTATACCGTTCGCCCCGAAAACGGTGCCGACACCGGTCTGTTGCCACAGATGGTCGAGGCCTTGAACCGGCTGCAAAGCGACTATCAGTTCGTCCTCGTGCCAACTTCGATTCCGCGCCGTTTCGGTGATTTCAAGCAGGGCCGGATCGACATGGCGATCTTCGAGAACCCTGAGTGGGGCTGGAAGGAAATCCCTCACAACGACGTCGACATGGGGCTTGAGGATGCCGAGATTTTTGTCGCCCAACGCGAAGACGGCCGGCAGCAGAACTATTTTGCCGACCTCGGCGGCAAGCGTCTGGCGCTGTTCAGTGGCTATCACTACGAGTTCGCCAACTTCAATGCCGACCCGAAATTCCTCGCGCAAAACTTCAAGGCCACGCTGACCTATTCCCACGACAGCAACCTGTTGATGGTGCTGCGCGGACGCGCGGATATTGCGCTGGTGACCCGTTCGTACTTGAGTGACTACCTGCTGCGCAACGAGAAGGTGCGCGATGAATTGCTGGTGTCCCAGCGCATCGATCAGGTCTATCACCATTACGCCATCCTGCGTCCGGCCGCGCCGATAACCGGCGAAGCGTTCAGCAAGTTGCTGCAAGGCCTGCGCGACAATGGCGAAATGCTGAAGATCTTCGATCCCTATCGGATTGCCGTGGTGCCGGTGCATGATCACTGACAGGGATGCTGTTGGTACTCTGAACATGCCAGCCTACCACCCAGCGAAGGCTTTTTAACCTGTCAGACCTGACAGTGGTTGGGGCAGATTATTCCTGTTTGAATCGTGATCGTACCTGACTCTCGGTGTACGACCTTATCTTGCAGGAGTTTGAGTAATGACACATTTCATGGAAATGGATTTACCAGTCCCGGAAGTAAAAGAAGCGCTTACTAATAATACGCTCTATCCAATGGACGCTTTTGACGGGGCAACAGCGACCGTCAAATATAAGATGGAGAAGACCGATACCATTATTTTTCATTGCGAGGGGCCGGCAGGTATAGGGGTTCCCACTTTCGAGGAAAAACAAGGTAATGAAAGTGGAAGCGTTGATTTCGGGATTCTTGCCTGCACGATCGGTGCCTGCATCGGTAAAACCCTTTTTGTCTGGTATGAGGTTTCTCGAGGCAATACCTCATGGGAATCACAGAAGCTTGAACTCCAGGTGCAATATCTGGATATGTCTGATCTCCCTGCCCCGGCACTTCCAGATGTGACTCTAATCGAAGGGGATAAAGTGCTGGACCTGCGCAGTCTTTCGCATGATGCGATAGTCACATTAGCCCCCCCACCTTTTTTCGCCGTGGGTCAGAAGATGTGGGTTCGTGTTGCGGGCCTGCATGCTGACCCGTCCGAGACAGTGCTTACGCTCCTGGAGGCGGAAGAGATTGAGGAGCGTCATCTTGTCGAGGGTGTCAAGTTGACTATTCCTCGCGGATGGTTGTTTGGCCTGGATGATTATTCAGCATTGACAGTTGAATGCTTTCTCGCCTATGGCGGTCAATCAGATATTGAGACTGCTCAGGAACTTCCGCGTACGACTCACAAGATTCGTCAGCGCGAGCATCAGTTACTCGACGACTTCACAGATTTCGACCTGACGGGGTGGAACAGTTGGAAGAAAGGACCTGCCGCGGCGGATCCGTTAGATCTCATTGTGAAGAGTGACAAGACTGGACACTATCTATGGAATTGGGGATATACAAGTCCCAACAACGGTATTCACCTGTTCAAGGATTATAAGTATCTGCAGCCGGGCCGTAGTTATGAATTTACTCTGCAACTTCGCAGGAATAGTCCGGCTAATCCGGCGCCAAAACTGTCGTTGGAAAGCGATCAGTCGATCATTGTAGAACCGACACCTCTTCTATCGCCGGAATGGATCACAGTGGGTAGTACCTTCATTGCCAACTCCAGCACTGTGCAACTGCGACTGGTCAGTCATGTTAATTCTGTCGCCGGGAATGATTACGACGTAACCCGTATTCGCTTGAAGGAAATGTTGTCAGGGAACGAAGTTTAAGTCTTTTTGCAAATGAGCTTAATTTTTTGCCCTCGGCTCACGTCACATCGTTTAACTGTCGACGATTATCGTGAGCCCGACCCATGTCCAATCTGAATGACCTGACTGCCCTGGCCCTGCCTTCGGGCAGCCAGTTGGTAGCCGATGCAACCGAAAGCCGTTTGAGCCTGAGCCTGGACGGGCAGCCGCTGATTCGCCTGCGCCTTGATCGCGAGGCCAAGGGCCCGATCCATATCGATGAACGCTTCGCCTTGCCGCCGGGGCAAGCCCTGTGGGCAGCCTGTTATTGGCTGTTCGCGCGCGATCCGGCGTGCCAGCAATTGACCTGGCAACTCGACCAGCCGCCGACCGAAGCCTTGCTCAGCGGTCTGTTGGTGAACACTGAAGTGACCGGCGAATACCGCTGCGAGCGCACGCTGTTCTGGCAGTTACCGCAACCGTGGCTCGGCACGTCTCTGACCGGCTGCTATCCGCAACAAATGAAGATTAGCGCTGGCAAGCGCCATCCTTTAAGACCGGTGAAGCCGCGCGGTGAAGTCTATCGACGTTTCGATGCGCGCCTCGGCGCCTGGATTTCTCTGCGCACGGTCCAGATCGAAGACGACCTGCCGCGCTTCAATCGCTGGCAGAACAACCCGCGAGTCGCCAGTTTCTGGGACGAACAGGGCAGTCTCGAAAAGCATCGCGAATACCTCGGCAAACTCGACGCCGATCCGCACACGCTGACCTTGATCGGCTGTTTCGATGATCAGCCATTTGCCTATTTCGAAGCCTATTGGGCCAAGGAAGATCGCATCGCGCCGTTCTACGATGCCGACAATTACGACCGTGGCATTCATATGTTGGTAGGTGAGGAGGATCACCGCGGCCCGCACAAAGTGGCGAGTTGGTTATCGGCGCTGGTGCATTACCTGTTTCTGGATGATCCGCGCACTCAGCGAGTGGTCGCCGAACCGCGCGCCGACAACGCGAAGATGATCGGCTACATGCAGAACCAGTGCTTCCATTGCGAAAAAGAGTTCGACTTCCCGCACAAACGTGCAGCGCTGATGATGTTGGGGCGTGAGCGGTTTTTTGATCGGTGCAAGCTGGCTTGATATTGCCTTAAAGCAAAAGATCGCAGCCTTCGGCAGCTCCTGCACGGGTTTCGCGTTAAACCTGTAGGAGCTGCCGAAGGCTGCGATCTTTTTTGTGCGGACAACTCGGTCTTAACGACGACCCACAGCCACTGGATCCCGACGGCTGCTCGACACCTTGCGGCAGTGCACCAGCGCATCACGGATCATGAAATTGACCAGGGTCGGCGACACGCCAAGCTCCTTGGCGATGTCCTTCTGCGGCACACCATGCAGGCGATACATCTCGAATGCATAGCGCGTGCGACTCGGTAGCTCGGTCAGCGCATCGGCGATGTTTTCCAGCGTCGAGAAATTGATGTGCGAGATTTCCGGCGAAGCACCCTGAATGACCACGTTCAACCCTTCCTCCTCAGGGCCGGAGTACTTCTGTTCCAGCGCCTGTTTGCGGTAGTGATCGATCGCAAGGTTGCGCACGATCTGGAACAGATAACTCAATTGCGCCTTGATCGACGAGGTGATCGGCGGTGCCGACTGCAGTCGGAAAAACGCATCTTGCACCACATCTTCGGCGCGTGACCGGCAGCCGGTAATGCGTGCTGCAATCTTGACCAGAATCAGTCGGTTGTCGACGAATGCCTGAAGTAGCGGTGAATCGCACCTGCTTGTGGATACTTGTTCCGTCATGGAAATCACCTTACTGCCAATAGGTTAGTGGGGCGCCTGGGGGCGGGCTGCCCTACACATCGAGCGACAAATTATGTTGAATGATAATGATTGTCAAATGAGAAAGAGAAACAATCCATTGAATGGGTGCGATCTGAGAACTGCGACACGCCGCCGCACCCCAGCCCTATTAGCGATCCAGCCTGCCGACTAATTATTTCAAGACGTCATCCGTTCTCATTGGTGAATGGCTCCGGATAAAGACTCCCGGCCAGACAGCATTCCCATGCCTTGCGCGGTCGGCGTAGACCGCGCCCTGCATGCCCCGCGAGGGCGTGTCGCAGCAACCCGATTCCACTAGCAAGCCGAATTCAGGCAGGAAACCTCATGACCGACGCGTTCGAACTCCCCAGCACCCTGGTCCACGCCCTCCAGCGCCGCGCGGCCCTGACGCCGGATCGGCTGGCCTTGCGTTTTCTTGCCGAAAACGAAGCGCAGGCTGTGGTCCTCAGCTATCGCGAACTGGACCAACGCGCGCGCACCATTGCTGCTGCGTTGCAGGCCGAGGCCGAATTTGCTGATCGCGCGGTGCTGCTGTTCCCAAGTGGCCCGGATTACGTTGCGGCGTTTTTTGGTTGCCTGTATGCCGGGGTGATCGCGGTGCCGGCCTATCCACCGGAATCGGCCCGCCGTCATCATCAAGAGCGCCTGCTGTCGATCATTGCCGACGCCGAACCGCGCCTGCTACTGACCAGCGCCGACTTGCGCGATGCCTTGCAACAGATCGAAGGCGCACCGCCGCTGTTGTGCGTCGATACCCTCGACAGCGCTTTGGCTGAGCGCTGGGTTGAGCCGACTCTGCCGGCCGATCACATTGCATTCCTGCAATACACCTCAGGCTCCACCGCGCTGCCCAAAGGCGTGCAGGTCAGCCACGGCAATCTGGTCGCCAACGAGCTGCTGATTCGCCACGGTTTTGGCATCGACGTGAACCCCGATGACGTCATCGTCAGCTGGCTGCCGCTGTACCACGACATGGGTTTGATCGGCGGTCTGTTGCAGCCGATTTTCAGCGGTGTGCCGTGCATCCTGATGTCGCCGGCGTACTTCCTCGGCCGGCCACTGCGCTGGCTCGAAGCGATCAGCCAATACGGCGGCACCATCAGCGGCGGGCCGGATTTCGCCTATCGCTTGTGCAGCGAGCGGGTCAGTGAATCGGCGCTTGAACGTCTCGACCTGAGTCGCTGGCGCGTGGCCTATTCCGGCTCCGAACCGATCCGTCTCGACACCAACGAACGCTTCGCCGAAAAATTCGCGGCGTGTGGTTTCAGTGCCGACAGTTTCATGGCTTCGTACGGTCTGGCCGAGGCCACGCTGTTCGTCGCCGGCACGCCGCGCGGCAAGGGCATTCCTGCGCTGCGCGTGGACGATCAGGCGCTGGCGCAAAACCGTGCAGAGCCGGGCGACGGCAGCGCGATCATGAGTTGCGGCATCAGCCAGCCAGAACACGCGGTGCTGATCGTTGAGCCAACCCGTCTGGAAGAACTCGCCGACAATGCCGTCGGCGAAGTCTGGGCGGCTGGCCCGAGCATCGCTCACGGTTACTGGCGCAACCCCGAGGCCAGCGCCAAGACTTTCGTCCAGCACGCCAGCCGCACCTGGCTGCGCACCGGTGACCTGGGTTTCATGCGTGACGGCGAACTGTTCGTCACCGGTCGCCTGAAAGACATGTTGATCGTGCGCGGCCATAACCTCTATCCGCAGGACATCGAGAAGACGATCGAGAGCGAAGTGGAAGTGGTACGCAAGGGCCGGGTCGCGGCATTTGCGGTGACTCAGGACGGCGAAGAAGGCATCGGTATCGCGGCGGAGATCAGCCGCAGCGTGCAGAAAATTCTGCCGCCAGAAACGCTGATCAAAACCATCCGCCAAGCGGTGGCCGAGGCCTATCAGCAAGCACCGAGCGTGGTGGTGTTGCTCAATCCGGGCGCATTGCCGAAAACCTCCAGCGGCAAATTGCAGCGTTCGGCCTGCCGTAATCGCCTGGCCGATGGCAGCCTCGACAGCTATGCGGTGTTCCCTTCAGATGAAGCGCAAGGTGCCGAATCGACCCTGCAAGCATCCGAACTCGAAGCCCTGATCGGCAAGATCTGGGCCGCGCAACTGAGCGTCAAACAGGTCAATGCCGACGATCACTTCTTCCTGCTCGGTGGCAACTCGATTGCCGCCACCCAAGTGATCGCCCGGGTGCGCGAAGAGCTCGGTCTGGCGCTGAGCCTGCGTCTGCTTTTCGAAGCGCCGACGCTGTCCGCCTTCGCCGCCGCCGTGGCCTTGCAACAACAGGATGGCGGCAGCGCTCAAGGCGAAATCATTTCCCTGTCGCGCACGGAGCCAATGCCACAATCGCTGGCGCAAAATCGCTTGTGGATCACCTGGCGACTGGATCCGCAAAGCAGCGCCTACAACATTCCGGGGGCGCTGCGTCTGCGCGGCGAGCTCGACGAAGATGCTTTGCGCGCAAGCTTCCAGCAACTGATCGAACGCCACGAATCCCTGCGCACGCGCTTCTTTGAACGCGACGGCGTGGCACTGCAACAAGTCGATGCTGCGGCTGAATTCAACCTGCAACTGGTCGACATCAGTGACCTGCCAACCCATGAACGTGAAGCTCGCGCTGAGCAAATCCGTGAGGACGAAGCGCGCACCCGGTTCGATCTGGAAGAAGGCCCGCTACTCAGGGTGACGCTGATTCGCCTTGATGACGAAGACCACAAACTGCTGGTGACGATGCACCACATCATCGCCGACGGCTGGTCGCTGAACGTGTTGATCGATGAATTCTCGCGCCTGTATGCCGCCGCCTCCCAAGGCCAGCGCACTGAGCTCGCGGCATTGCCAACCCAGTACGCCGACTACGGCAGTTGGCAGCGCCAATGGCTGGCGCAAGGTGAGGGCAAGCGGCAACTGGCCTACTGGAAAGCGCAGTTGGGCGATGAGCATCCGACGCTGGAACTGGCCACCGATCAGCCGCGTTCGGCGCAGCGCATTCGCAGCGCCGCGCGCCACAGCGTACGTCTGAGCGTCAGCCTCAGCGAAGCCATTCGGCAGACTGCCCAAGCGCACGATGCCACACCGTTCATGCTGTTGCTCGCGGCGTTCCAGAGCTTGCTGCACCGTTACAGCGGTCAACGTGATATTCGCGTGGGCGTGCCCAATGCCAACCGTCCACGGCTGGAAACCCAAGGCCTGATCGGCTTCTTCATCAACACTCAGGTGCTGCGCGCCGACGTCGATTCACGCCTGTCGTTCACCGAGTTGCTGGCACAAACCCGCGAGGCTGCACTCGGCGCACAAGCCCATCAGGACCTGCCGTTCGAACAACTGCTCGAAGCCTTCCCGCAGGCTCGCGAACAAGGCCTGTTCCAGGTCATGTTCAACCATCAGCAACGTGACCTCAGTGCACTCAAACGCTTGCCCGGTCTGCTCGCCGAAGAGTTGCCGTGGCACAGCCGCGAGGCCAAGTTCGATCTGCAATTGCACAGCGAAGAAGACCGCAACGGGCGCCTGACCTTGTCCTTCGACTATGCCGATGAGCTGTTCGACGCCGCGACCATCGGGCGGCTGGCGGAGCATTTCAGCAATCTTCTGCGAGATGCCTGCGAGCGTCCGCACCACGCCATCGGTGATCTGCAACTGTTGACTGCCAGCGAAAGCGAACAGCAATCAGATTGGAGCAGCGTCCCTTGTGCCAAGGCTGAGCAATGGCTGCCGGAACTGCTCAACGAACAACTGCGCCTGACCCCGCAACGCACCGCGCTGGTGTGGGATGGCGGCAGTCTCGATTTCGCCGAACTACATGCTCAATCCAATCGACTGGCGCATTACCTGCGCGACAAAGGTGTCGGCCCGGATGTCTGCGTGGCCATCGCGGCCGAGCGTTCGCCGCAACTGCTGATCGGCCTGTTGGCGATCATCAAGGCAGGCGGCGCTTATGTCCCGCTCGATCCGGATTACCCGGCCGAGCGTCTGGCCTACATGCTCAGCGACAGCGGCGTCGAATTGCTGCTGACGCAAACCGCATTGCTCGACCGCTTGCCGGCCCGCGAAGGCGTCAGCGTCATCGCCATGGATGCCTTGCATCTGGAGAACTGGCCAAGCCATGCGCCGGGACTGCACCTGCACGGCGACAACCTCGCCTACGTGATTTACACCTCCGGTTCCACCGGTCAACCGAAAGGCGTCGGCAACACCCACGCGGCGTTGGCTGAACGTCTGCAATGGATGCAGAACACTTATCGCCTGAACGACAGCGACGTGCTGATGCAAAAAGCGCCGATCAGTTTTGACGTGTCGGTGTGGGAATGCTTCTGGCCGCTGATCACGGGTGCGCGCCTGCTGATTACCGCACCGGGCGAACACCGTGATCCGCATCGCATCGCGCAACTGGTTCAGCAATATGGCGTGACCACATTGCACTTCGTGCCGCCGCTGCTCTCGCTGTTCATCGACGAGCCGCTCAGCGCCGAATGCACCAGCCTGCGCCGGGTTTTCTCCGGCGGCGAAGCCTTGCCAGCCGAGTTGCGCAACCGCGTGCTGGCGCAACTGCCGGCAGTGCAACTGCACAACCGCTATGGCCCGACTGAAACCGCGATCAACGTCACCCACTGGCATTGCACCGCCGCTGATGGCGAGCGCTCGCCCATTGGCCGACCGCTGGGCAACGTGGTGTGTCGCGTGCTCGACGCTGACCTCAATCCTGTACCTGCGGGCGTACCCGGCGAGCTGTGCATCAGCGGTATCGGGCTGGCGCGTGGTTATCTCGGTCGCCCGGCGCTGACCGCCGAACGTTTTGTGGTCGATCCATTGGGCGAGCAGGGTGCTCGCTTGTACCGCACCGGTGACCGTGCACGCTGGACTGACGATGGCGTGATCGAATACCTCGGCCGTCTCGATCAGCAGGTCAAACTGCGCGGCTTTCGCGTCGAACCGGAAGAAATCGAAGCACGCTTGCTGGCACACGACGGCGTCGCCCAAGCCGTGGTGCTGGTGCGTGAAACCGCTGCCGGCGCGCAACTGATCGGCTACTTCACGGCGACCGATGCCAGCGCAGACCAGGACGCGCAAATCAACCGACTGAAAACCGCACTGGCCACCGAACTCCCTGATTACATGGTCCCGGCGCAGCTGATGCGCCTCGACGCAATGCCCCTGAGCCCGAGCGGCAAACTCGACCGCCGCGCCTTGCCCGAGCCGCAATGGCAAGTGCGTGAGCATGTCGAACCGGTCACTGAACTGGAGCAACAGATCGCCGCCATCTGGCGCGAAGTGCTGGGCCTGGCGCAAATCGGCCTGCGTGACGATTTCTTTGCCCTCGGCGGTCATTCGCTGCTGGCCACGCAAATCATCTCGCGCACCCGTCAGGCTTGCGACGTCGAATTGCCGTTGCGCGCGTTGTTCGAACACAGTGAGCTCGGTGATTTCGCCGAACAGATCCGTCTGATCCAGGTCAGCGGTCGCACTAACAAACAGCCGCCGATTGAAAAGGTCGACCGCAGCCAACCCGTGCCGTTGTCCTACTCGCAACAGCGCATGTGGTTCCTCTGGCAGATGGAACCGGACAGTCCGGCGTACAACGTCGGCGGCATGGCGCGCCTGCGTGGCGTGTTGCATGTCGAGCATTTCGAGGCGGCATTGCAAGCGCTGATCCTGCGCCACGAAACCCTGCGCACGACATTCCCAAGTGTCGATGGCGTGGCCCGTCAGCAGGTGCACGCCGAGACTGGCGTGCGCATGGGCTGGAAAGATTTCTCGACACTCGCGGCTGACCAGCGTGAGCAGAACGTCCAGCAACTGGCCGACGAAGAAGCGCATCTGCCGTTCGATCTGGAAACCGGTCCGCTGCTGCGCGCCTGTCTGGTCAAGACTGCCGAGCATGAGCATTACTTCGTCCTGACCCTGCATCACATCGTCACCGAAGGCTGGGCGATGGACATTTTTGCCCGTGAACTCAGCGCGTTGTACGAAGCGTTCGTCGATGATCGCGAATCGCCGCTGGAGTCGTTGCCGGTGCAGTACCTCGACTACAGCGTCTGGCAGCGCAACTGGCTGGAGTCCGGCGAGCGTCAGCGTCAACTCGACTACTGGACCGCGCAACTGGGCCGCGAACATCCGTTGCTGGAATTGCCGGGTGACCGCCCGCGTCCACCGGTGCAGAGCCATCAGGGTGAGCTGTTCCGTTTCGACCTCAGTGATGACCTCGCCGCGCGGGTCCGGGCGTTCAATGCGCAAAACGGTCTGACCCTGTTCATGACCATGACCGCCGCACTCGCCACGCTGCTTTACCGCTACAGCGGCCAGACCGATCTGCGCATCGGCGCGCCGGTGGCGAACCGTATCCGTCCGGAAAGCGAAGGGCTGATCGGCGCGTTCCTCAACACTCAGGTGCTGCGTTGCCAGCTCGACGGGCAGATGTCGGTCGGCGAGTTGTTTGAGCAGGTGCGCCACACCGTGATCGAAGGGCAGTCCCATCAGGATCTGCCGTTCGATCATCTGGTTGAAGCCTTGCAGCCACCGCGCAGCGCCGCTTACAACCCGCTTTTTCAGGTGATGTGCAACGTGCAGCGCTGGGAATTCCAGCAGAGCCGCATGCTCGCCGGCATGACCGTCGAGTACCTGGCCAACGATGCGCGGGCGACCAAGTTCGATCTCAACCTGGAGGTCACCGACCTCGACCATCGCCTGGGCTGCTGCCTGACGTACAGCACCGATCTGTTCGACGAGCCGACCATCGCGCGCATGGCCGGACATTGGCGCAACCTGCTGGAAGCGCTGATCGCCGACCCGCAACAACGCCTCAGCGAATTGGCGCTGCTGAACGCCCCGGAGCAACAGCGACTGCTCGACAGCCTAGGCGTCGAGCCGGGCGAGCATCGTCTCGATCAGTGCATTCATCACCTGTTCGCCGAGCAAGCACTGCTGCGCAAAAATGCGCCAGCCCTGACGTTCGCCGACCAGACCTTGAGCTACGCCGAACTCGACGCCCGCGCCAATCGTCTGGCCTGGGCCCTGCGTGAGCGCGGCGTTGGACCGCAAGTGCGCGTTGGTCTGGCGCTCGAGCGTTCGCTGGAGATGGTCATCGGCCTGCTGGCGATCCTCAAGGCTGGCGGCGCTTATGTGCCGCTCGATCCGGAATACCCGCTCGACCGTTTGCATTACATGATTGAAGACAGCCGCATCGGTCTGCTACTCAGTGATCGCGCGATGTTCAACGCGCTCGGCGAGCTACCGTCGAGCGTGGCGAGTTGGTGCCTGGAAGAGGACAGCGCCGCACTGGCCGATTTCCCGGCCACCGAGCTGCCATTTATCAGCCTGCCGCAGCATCAGGCCTACCTGATTTACACCTCGGGTTCGACCGGTAAACCGAAAGGCGTGGTGGTGTCCCACGGCGAAATAGCGATGCATTGCCAAGCTGTCATCGAGCGTTTCGGCATGCGCCCTGACGACTGCGAGTTGCACTTCTATTCGATCAACTTCGATGCTGCGACCGAGCGCTTGCTGGTGCCACTGCTCAGCGGCGCGCAGTTGGTGTTGCGGGCGCAAGGGCAGTGGGACGCCGAAGAAATCTGCGGGCTGATCCGCACCCATCGCATCAACGTCCTGGGTTTCACCCCGAGCTACGGCAGCCAGTTGGCGCAGTTCCTCGCCACGCAAAACGACATTCTGCCGGTGCGGATGATCATCACCGGCGGCGAAGCGCTGACCGGCGAACACCTGCAACGCATTCGTGCGGCGTTCAAGCCGAGCCTGTTTTTCAACGCCTATGGCCCGACCGAAACCGTGGTCATGCCGCTGGCCAGTCTGGCCCCGGACGTGCTCGAAGAGGGCGCCGGCAGTGTGCCGATCGGCAGCGTGATCGGCGCTCGCGTGGCGTACATTCTCGACGCCGATCTTGCGTTGGTGCCGCAAGGCGCGACCGGTGAATTGTTTGTCGGCGGCGCGGGTCTGGCGCAGGCTTATCACGACCGTCCGGGTATCACCGCCGAACGTTTTGTCGCTGACCCGTTTGCCGCTGATGGCGGACGCATGTATCGCACTGGCGACCTGGTGCGCCAGCGTGCCGACGGTCTGGTCGAGTACCTGGGTCGGATCGACCATCAGGTGAAAATCCGTGGTTTCCGTATCGAACTTGGTGAAATCGAAACGCGCTTGCTTGACCACGACTCAATTCGCGAAGCGGTGGTACTGGCGCTGGATGCGCCGAGCGGCAAACAACTGGTTGGCTACCTTGTCACCGAGATTGCCGAGCACAGCGAGACTGAACAAGCTCAACTGCGCGAAGCACTGAAGACGCACCTCAAGGCTCAACTGCCGGATTACATGGTGCCGACCCACCTGATTCTGCTGGCAAGCATGCCGCTCACCGCCAACGGCAAACTCGATCGTCGCGCACTGCCGGCGCCGGATCCGGAGCTGAATCGTCAGGACTATGTGGCGCCGAGCAACGAGCTCGAACAAACCCTGGCGCAGATCTGGTGCGAAGTGCTCAACGTCGAACAGGTCGGCCTCAACGACAACTTCTTCGAGCTGGGTGGCGATTCGATTCTGTCGATTCAAGTGGTCAGCCGCGCGCGTCAGCAGGGCATTCATTTCAGTCCGCGTGATCTGTTCCAGCATCAGACCGTGCAGACCCTCGCCGCTGTGGCCAGCCGCACCGAGCTGGTGACAGCCGAGCAAGGTCTGGTAGCTGGTGAATCGCGTCTGACGCCGATTCAGCACTGGTTCTTCGATACCGATATTCCTGAGCGTCAGCACTGGAACCAGGCGTTGTTGCTGGAACCGACTACCGCGCTGGAGCCGCAGCTTCTTGAACGAGCGCTACTGGCGGTGATCGAGCAGCACGACGCCCTGCGTCTGCGCTTCACCGAGGTAGACGGTCAGTGGCAAGCGGTACATCAACCGGTTTCGGATGCCGTTGTTTTGTCCTCAGTACGCGTCGCGTCGATGGACATGTGCGAGGCGCTGTTCGCCGATGCTCAACGCAGTCTTGATCTGGAAAACGGTCCGCTGCTGCGTGCCTTGCTGGTCGATGGCCCGCACGCTCAGCAACGCCTGTTCATCGCCATTCATCACTTGGTGGTCGACGGTGTGTCTTGGCGCGTTTTGCTCGACGATCTGCAAACCGTGTATCGCCAGCTCGACGCCGGGCAGTCGGTGAAACTGCCGGCGAAAACCAGTGCCTTCAAGGATTGGGCGGCACGCCTGCAGGCTTACGCCGGGAGCGAATCACTGCGCGAAGAACTCAACTGGTGGCAGACCCAACTGGCCGGTCCGAGCGCTGATCTGCCCTGCGAAAACCCACAGGGCGGCCAGCAGAATCGCCACGCGCAAACCGTCAGCGTGCGCCTCGATGCCGAGCGCACCCGACAATTGCTGCAACAGGCGCCAAGTGCTTATCGCACGCAGGTCAACGATCTGCTGCTGACCGCGTTGGCCCGTGTGCTGTGCCGCTGGAGCGGGCAACCGTCGGCGCTGATTCAACTGGAAGGCCACGGCCGCGAAACCCTGTTCGACGAGATCGACCTGACCCGCACCGTCGGCTGGTTTACCAGCGCCTATCCATTGCGCCTGACGCCGCACAACATCGAAGAAGCCGCCGGGCAGGGCGCTTCGATCAAGGCGATCAAGGAGCAGTTGCGCGCTGTGCCGCACAAAGGCCTCGGTTATGGCGTGCTGCGTTATCTGGCGGATGAACTCAGCCAACGCAGCATGGCCGCGCTGCCGAATGCGCCGATCACCTTCAACTACCTTGGCCAGTTCGATCAGAGTTTCGCCAGCGATGCGCTGTTCCGTCCGCTGGATGAACCGGTCGGCGCGGCCCACGATCCGCAGGCGCCGTTGCCGAACGAGTTGAGCGTCGACAGTCAGGTCTACGGCGGTGAACTGCTGCTGCGCTGGACCTTCAGCGCCGAACGTTACGAGGCGCAGACCATCAATGATCTGGCCGACGCCTACCTGGGCGAATTGCAAAGCCTGATCGAGCATTGCCTGCAAGCTGAGGCCGGTGGCCTGACGCCGTCGGACTTCCCGCTGGCGAAACTGACCCAGGCGCAACTCGATGCCTTGCCGGTGCCTGCCGCACACATTGAAGACGTCTATCCGCTGACGCCGATGCAGGAAGGCATGTTGCTGCACACCTTGCTCGAACCGGGCACCGGTCTGTACTACATGCAGGATCGCTACCGCATCAACAGCGAACTCGACCCCGAGCGTTTCGCTCAAGCGTGGCAAGCCGTGATCGGCCGTCATGAAGCGTTGCGTGCCTCGTTCTGCTGGAACGTCGGCGAAGACATGCTGCAAGTGATTCACACGCCGGGGCGCACGCCAATCGAGTATCTGGACTGGAGCGCCATCAGCGACGCCGAGCAGGAACCCAAGCTGCAAGCGCTGCTCAAAAGCGAGCGCGAAGCCGGGTTCGATCTGCTCAACCAGGCACCGTTCCACTTGCGTCTGATCAAGGTCGGCGCGGCGCGCTACTGGTTCATGATGAGCAACCACCACATCCTCATCGATGCCTGGTGCCGTTCGCTGCTGATGAACGATTTCTTCGAGATCTACACCGCGCTTGGCGAAGGTCGCGAAGCTCAACTGAGCGTGCCGCCGCGTTATCGCGATTACATCGGCTGGCTGCAACGTCAGAGTCTTGCCGAAGCGCGTCAGTGGTGGCAGCAAAACCTGCAAGGGTTTGAACGCACCACGCCGATCCCGAGCGACCGACCGTTCCTGCGAGAACATGCCGGCGAAAGTGGCGGCATGATCGTCGGTGACCGCTACACCCGTCTCGATGTTGCGGATGGTGCCCGTCTGCGTGAGCTGGCCCAGGCCCATCAACTGACCATCAATACCTTCGCCCAAGCGGCATGGGCACTGGTGCTACGGCGCATGAGCGGTGATCGCGACGTGCTGTTCGGTGTGACCGTTGCCGGGCGTCCGGTTGAGATGCCGGAAATGCAACGCACCGTCGGCCTGTTCATCAACAGTATCGCGCTGCGAGTGCAGATGCCGGCGGACGATCAGCGTACCAGCGTGCGGCAATGGCTGAGCGGGTTGCTCGACAGCAACATGCAACTGCGCGAGTACGAATACCTGCCGCTGGTGAGCATTCAGGAGCAAAGCGAACTGCCGAAAGGCCAACCGCTGTTCGATAGCCTGTTTGTGTTCGAGAACGCGCCGGTAGAAGTCTCGGTACTGGACCGTGCGCAGAGCCTGAACGCAACCTCGGATTCGGGCCGCACCCACACCAACTTCCCGCTGACGGCGGTGTGTTATCCGGGCGATGACCTTGGGCTGCACCTGTCGTATGACCAGCGTTACTTCGACGAGTCGACGGTCGAGCGCATGCTCGGCGAGTTCAAGCGTCTGCTGCTGGCGCTGGTCGACGGTTTCCATGGCGACATGGCCGATCTGCCGTTGCTGGGCAGTGAGGAGCAGGACTTCCTGCTCCACGGTTGCAACCAGAGCGCCCACGATTATCCGTTGGAGCAGAGCTACGTTTCGCTGTTCGAAGCGCAGGTTGCGGCGCATCCGGAGCGTATTGCCGCCAGTTGCCTGAATGTTCAATTGAGCTATCAGGCGCTGAACCAGAATGCCAACCGTCTCGGCCATGCCTTGGTCGCGGCCGGGGTGCAAATGGATCAACCGGTGGCGTTGCTGGCCGAGCGTAATCTTGATTTGCTGGGCATGATCATCGGCAGCTTCAAGGCGGGTGCTGGTTACTTGCCGCTGGACCCGGGACTGCCGAGCCAGCGTCTGCAACGGATCATTGAGCTGAGCCGCACGCCAGTGCTGGTGTGCAGCGAGGCGTGCCGTGAACAGGCGCAGACGTTGCTCGATGAATTCAGTTGCGCCAATCGTCCACGCTTGCTGGTGTGGGAAGAGGTGCAAGCGCTGGCGACATCGGCGCAGAACCCTGGCATTCACAGTGGCCCGGACAACCTCGCCTATGTGATCTACACCTCCGGCTCCACCGGTTTGCCGAAAGGCGTAATGGTCGAGCAGCGCGGCATGCTCAACAATCAGTTGAGCAAGGTGCCGTACCTCGATTTGAGCGAGGCCGACGTGATCGCGCAAACCGCTTCGCAGAGCTTCGATATTTCGGTCTGGCAGTTCCTCGCTGCACCGCTGTTTGGTGCACGGGTCGACATCGTGCCGAATACCATCGCTCACGATCCGCAAGGGTTGCTGGTGCATGTGCAGGCCCAGGGCATTACCGTGCTGGAGAGTGTGCCGTCGCTGATTCAGGGCATGCTCGCCTCGGATCGTCTGAGCCTCGACGGTCTGCGCTGGATGCTGCCGACCGGTGAAGCAATGCCGCCGGAACTGGCGCACCAATGGCTGCTGCGTTACCCGGACATTGGTCTGGTCAACGCTTATGGTCCGGCGGAATGCTCGGACGACGTGGCGTTCTACCGCGTGGACATGGCGTCGACTCGCGGCAGTTATTTGCCGATCGGTACGCCGACCGACAACAATTTGCTGTACGTGCTGGATGGCGCGCTGGAACTGGTGCCGTTGGGCGCTGTGGGTGAGTTGTGCGTGGCGGGCACCGGGGTGGGGCGCGGCTATGTCAGCGATCCGCTGCGAACCGCGCCGGTGTTTGTGCCGAACCCGTTCGGCGCACCGGGCGAACGCTTGTATCGCACCGGTGACCTGGCGCGCCGCCGCAGCGATGGCGTGTTGGAGTACGTCGGCCGGGTCGACCATCAGGTGAAGATTCGCGGCTACCGCATCGAGTTGGGTGAAATCGAAGCGCGTCTGCACGAACAGCCGGAAGTCCGCGATGCCGCGGTCGGTGTGCAGGAAGGCATCAACGGCAAGCATCTGGTCGGCTATCTGGTGGCAGCGGATTCTGCGCTGAACCCGAGCGATCGCCTGGAGCGCATCAAGCAACGCCTGCGCAGTGAACTGCCGGAATACATGGTGCCGCTGCACTGGCTATGGCTCGCGCAACTGCCGCTCAATGCCAACGGCAAGCTTGATCGCAAGGCGTTACCGGCACTGGAGATCGGTCAGTTGCAGAGCCAGGATTACCTGGCGCCGCGCAACGAGCTGGAGCAAACCCTGGCAGATATCTGGGCCGAGGTGCTGAAGGTCGAGCAGGTTGGCGTGCGCGACAACTTCTTCGAACTCGGCGGGCACTCGTTGCTGGCCACGCAGATCGCCTCGCGCGTACAGAAAACCCTGCAACGCGATGTGCCGCTGCGAGCTATGTTCGAGTGCAGTACGGTTGCGGAACTGGCCGAGTACATCGATGGGCTGGCGGCCGGTGAAATCACTGAGGAGAAGGTGGATCGGTTGAATGATCTGATGGCGGAGCTGGAGGGTTTTTAAAAGCAAAAGATCGCAGCCTGCGGCAGCTCCTACAGAGAAATATGCGTTTCCCTGTAGGAGCTGCCGCAGGCTGCGATCTTTTCGCTTTTCAGACAATTGACTGCCGAGTAGTAGCAGCTCAGTCTGCCGGTTCTCTTTTTGCAAACGAGGGGTTAGTCGATGCCTTTTTTCACGGTTGACGGACAAGCACTTCACTACATCGATCAAGGCACAGGCCCGGCCGTGTTACTGGCGGGCAGCTACCTGTGGGATCAGGCCATGTGGGCGCCGCAGATCGCCGCGCTGGCGCCGCACTATCGGGTGATTGCGCTGGATCTCTGGGGCCACGGCGAATCCGGTCGATTGCCGGAAAACACCACATCGCTGGATGACATCGCGCGTCAGGCGCAGGCGTTGCTCGATCATCTGGATATCGACCAGATCACCCTGATCGGCCTGTCGGTTGGCGGCATGTGGGGCGTGCGTCTGGCGCTGTCGGCACCGCATCGGATAAACGGTTTGGTGCTGATGGACACCTATGTCGGCGTAGAACCCGAGCCAACCCGTCAGTACTACTTCTCGCTGTTCAAACAGATTGAAGACAGCGGCGAAATATCAGACGCGTTGCTCGACATCGTCGTACCGATTTTCTTCCGCCCGGGCATCGATCCCCAATCGGCGCTGTATCAGGACTTTCGCGCGAAACTGGCGGGGTATTCATCCGAGCGCCTGCGCGAAAGCATCGTACCGATGGGCCGCATCACCTTCGGTCGAGATGATCTGTTGCCACGTCTGGGCGAGCTGAACGCTGCAACTACTCTGGTGCTGTGCGGTGATCAGGACAAACCCCGGCCACCGGCCGAAGCGCAGGAAATGGCTGAACTGATCGGTTGCCCGTGCGTGTTGGTGCCGGAGGCGGGGCATATCTCCAATCTGGAGAATCCGCAGTTTGTGAATGACGCGTTGCTGAAGTTTTTGGCTGAGCATCATTCGCGGCGCTGATGAGAAAAAGATCGCAGCGTGCCGCAGGTCCTACAGGGATATGCGTTTTCTGTAGGAGCTGCGGCACGCTGCGATCTTTTGATATTGCTTATTTAGGTCCGAGAATCTTCGCCAACTTGTCCGGCGTCGGCGCGCCTTGTTGCTGTTGCAGTTCACCCTTGGCATCCATGTAGAAAATCGCCGGAGTGGCCTGCAATTCCAGGTCATCCATCAACTGCATGTTCGCCGCCAATTTTGTCTGCACGGTTACCGGGATGTCTTTCAAGGCCTTGAGCGAACTGCCCTTGCCGGCCTTTTCGTGATCCTCCAGCGCTTTGGCCGGGTCTTTGGCGGCGAGCAACGCGGCGGATTTGCCCGGGCTGTCTTCGCGGATGATCCCGACCATGATGTGGCGCAACTGCACTTTGCCGGACTTGACCCACGGGCGGGCCTGTTCCCAGAACACGTTGCAGTAAGGGCAGTTCGGATCGCTGAACAGGTACACCGTGCGCGGCGCATCCTTGTTGCCGTCCTGAATCCAGTTGCTTGCCTCGAACTTGGCCCAGACCTCCTTGGCCATTGGCGCGTACACCAGTTTCTGCAACGGTTCGCTGCTCAGGTCTTTGCCGTCGGCGTCGTACAGGTTGCCGAGCAGAACGTGCTTACCGTCCGGGGTCAGGTACAACGCCATGCCACGGTTCTGGTATTGCGCCGCGTAACCGCGCAAACCGTCGGGGGCGTCGAACTGGCCGACGATTTTCGCGCCTTTGGCTTCGATCTGCTTGATCGCGGCAGGCAATTCTTCAGCGGCCTGAACCGACGGCAGTTGCAACAGGGCAGTGCCCAGAGTCAGCGTCAGCAGGTGGCGGAGGCGGGGCATGGCAGTTTCCTTGACGAAGTGGCCGGTGCGGAGGCCGGGTTCGGATTTGAATTCGGGGTGTCGAAGTTTTCCATTGCGCGAGCCAGACTGGCGTTCGACAACTCGCCCAGGTGACTGGCCAACAGGCGACCATCAGGGCTATAGAACAGGGTAGTCGGCAATGCCATGGAACCCACGGCCTGACCCAAACGACCACTGCGGTCGAACAACACGTTGGTCAGGCTCAGGCCCTGGGTTTCGAGAAACGTCGCAACGCTTTGCATGCTTTCGGCCTGATTGACGAACAGGAACGTCAGGTCAGGGCGTTGCTGCTGGGCATTTTCCAACACAGGCATTTCGCGTCGGCACGGTGGACACCAGGTGGCCCACAGGTTGATCACCAGCGGCCCACCTTTGTAGTCGCTGAGCTGGATGGTTTCCCCAGCCGCGTTACGCAAGGAAATGTCTGGCAGCCGTGTGCCTTGTTCGTAGATGTTCAACGACAGTGTCGCCATCACCCAGAACAGCACACCGCTGGCCACGCCAAAACCCAGCGGCCGACGCAGCCCCGGGCGACGCCAGCCGCGATACAGTGCCGCGAGCAGCAACACAATCACGCCCGGCCAGGCGAGGAAACCGCCATCGCGCAAATCAACGATCTGCCACAGATCGTTGCGGTAGTGGCTCCAGTACAACGCGACAAACGCGATGCGTGCCGCGAGCATGCCAAGCAAAAACAGACTGAACAGCGCCGACTCGGGATTATCGCCACCGCGTTTGGCCACTCGCCAACCGACGAAGGTCGCCAGTGCCAATGCACTGATCAGCAGCAAATGGTTAAGCGCGATGGCAAAAGTGCCGAGGGTGAAAGTCAGCATTAGTTGGCGTCTCGGGTGGTGGTCCAGCGTTGCAGGAACGTATCGGCATCGACTTCACCGGTGATGCGCTGGCTGCGGCGCTCTTCGCCGTCGGTGCCGATCCAGACAAAAGTCGGTGGCCCCGGCACTTTATAGCGGCCAAGCAATTCGCGGCTGGCGGCATTGTCAGCAGTCACATCCAGCCGCAGCAGGCGTACGTCACTCAACGCCTGCATCACCTTGTCCTTGCCGAAGACCTGTTTTTCCATGACTTTGCAGGACACGCACCAGTCGGCGTAATAATCGAGCAGCACCCACTGGCCCTGGGCCTTGGCGGCATCCAGTTCGCGTTGCAATGCTGCCGGTTCCTTGATGGTGGTGAACGCGTCATGACCAATCGGCGCAGCACTGGCGACACGGTCGCCACTGTAAACCTGCAACGGCTGATACGGATCATCACTGCCGCCGGCTGCACCGATCACCAGCAAACTGCCCCATAACCCGAGCAGCAATGCAGTGGCGCCGAACAACTGGGCGACACGGCCGAAGCCTTCGGACTGCTTCCACGCGCAGTAAGCGGCGATCAACAACAAGGCGCCGCACAGACCGAGCCATAACGACGGGTCCAGCACCGGGCGCAACATCAGCAGAGCCGTGGCGAGGAACAGGAAACCGAACACGCCCTTGAGCAGGTTCATCCAATCGCCGGGTTTTGGCAGGAAGCGATTACCTACGGTCACCAGCAGCAACAGCGGCACACCGATGCCGATCCCCAGCGAGAACAGAATCAAACCACCGTGCAGGGCATTGCCACTTTGCGCGATGTACAGCAACGCACCGGCGAGTGGCGCGGTCATGCACGGTCCGACCAGCAGGCCGGACAGTGCGCCGAGCACGCCGGCGCCAATCAGGCTGCCGCCGCTGCGACTGCGCGAGGCGTGTTCCAGTCGGTCACGCAAGGCCACCGGCAATTGCAGTTCAAAGAAGCCGAACATCGGCAACGCCAGCACCACGAAGACTGCCGCGAAAGTCCCCAGCAGCCACGGATTTTGCAGCCAGGCCTGCAGGTTCGCGCCGAGCAGCGCGGCAATTACGCCCATTGCCGCATACACCAGTGCCATGCAGATCACATAACTGCCGGCCAGCGCAAAACCCCGGCGTGGCGTCGCGCCGCTGCCGACGATCATCCCCGCCAGAATCGGCAACATCGGCAACGTGCAAGGGGTGAAGGCGAGCAGCAGGCCGAGGCCGAAAAATACCAGCAGGCTCCAGCCCAGTGCTCGTTGCTGCAGGCTGCTGGCCAACGCTTCATCCGGTGCTTGCGCACTGGCCGGCGTGACCGCTTTGCCGCCCAGATCAATGACCCGGGTTTGCGGCGGGTAACACAGACCTGCATCGGCGCAACCCTGATAGCTGACCTTGATCTGACCGGTCGCCGCCGCCGGGATTTTTACCTCCAGCCCTTGGCGATAGACCGGTTGTTCACCGAAGAACTCGTCGCTGTGGGATTCGCCTTCGGGCAGCGTCGGCTGTTGTGCAGCGCTCAAGCCGTCGAACTTCAGGCGTTTCTGATACAGGTAGTAGCCGTCGGTGATCTGCCAGAACAGCTGGGTTTCACCGGATTCCAGGCGTTCGGACGTGAGAACGAACGCCTGGTCGACCGGCAGAAAGTCCGGTTTTGTCTCGAAAGGATTGTTTCCGGCCTGGGCCAGGCCCGAGATCAATAGAGCAAACAGTAGAAAAATACGACGCATGGAGGAGCCTTGTCCCTGTGCAATTGAGGGCAGAATGGGCGGTGGCGATTAACCGATAATTAACCGTAGCCTACAAGGCCTTCCTCGATTGGCCAATCAGGTGCGTAACAATCCCGGCCAACTGGTTTCGTTGATCTCATGCGGGCCCGAAACGAGCCTGCCGTCCTGGAGGTTGTAAACAAGGTACTGATTGTTGGTGAGGAAAATATACCAATAGCTATCAGCGAAAGTCCGGTCATTTTGTGCGGCGGTAATGATCCGGTCTTTATAGGGGATCAGCGCACCAAAGATATTGGAGCCAAAGGCATTGCGGGTGATAGCATTTTTCCGGTAGTTGAATCTCAGGTAGTGCCCGTCATTGAGAAGAAACGTGAACAGGTGACTATAGCCTGCGATTTCTGTCCATGTGCCGGCGACAATTTTATCAAAGTAAGGAAGTATCGGGAGCCAGATACTTTCAGCTACCTTCCAATAGCCAGCAGCCTTGTCTTTATCCTGATCATATCTGCAGACCATCGGGGTGTTGCCCGAGTAGAAGAAAAGCCAGGCAATATCGTCTCCGGCGCCACTGGAAAACATTCCGTCAGTGGTGAAACCAAAACGCAGGTTTTTAGTGTAGGGGTCGAAGGTATCCCAGCTACCCTTGGTTGCACCGGGGTAACCTTCAGGTACTTTATTGTCGCCAATATTGAATCGAGAGTAAGTGTCGTTATCTTTAAAAAAGAAATAGATTCGATCAGGGCCGGATCGCCAGTCGATGGCGACGAAATTTTTTAGTGCAGGCATGGTTATCAGTATCCCTTTATGAAGGTTGTGGTATGTCTATCGCTTCTGTTTAGGCAAACGTGCTTGTCGCTTGGGTAGGTCCCGAGATCAGAAACTCATTTAGACTAAGAAACACGATTTGTGGACTTTGGCTCTGTGTAACTAAGGAGGGCGTTGGGAGGGCGCGGTTTACCGATGGCTAACCGCGCAATGGCTGAACTGGTCAGCCGCGTAACAGCCCTGGCCAATTACCATCGTTGACGTAGTGTGGGCCGGATTCGAGTTTGTCCTCATCCATGTTGTAAACAAGATATTGGTTGTTGGTGAGAAATATATACCAATAGTCGTCCGCGATAATTCGATCATTCTTGGCGGCCGTGATGATCCTTTCGTGATACGGGAGCAAGGCGCCCAGACGATCATTGCCGAATTTATGTAAGGTCAGTGTGTGTTTTGTGCCGTGGAAGGATAGATATCGTGCGCCTTGGAGAAGGAACCTGATTACACTGTTGCCACTCCTTGGGCCTTCCCATGTGGCAGCTATGATTTCGTCAAAGTAGGGAAGTATCGGACTCCAGTGGGTATCGGCTACTTTATAAAAGCCGGAAACCTTATCTTCGTCCTGATTGTATTTGCAGACTGTGGGCGTATCTCCGTCGTAGAAGAACAGCCAGGCGATGTCTTCGTCGAAGAGGCCATTCTTAAGGTTCGATGAGGTGGTGGTGAAACCGAAGAGCAAGTCTTTGGTATGTGGCTCGAATGCATCCCAGTTACCTCGGGTAGGGGCGGGATATCCAGCGGGTACTTTGTTGTCGCCAATATCGAATCGAGAGTAAGTATCGGTATCTTTAAAGAAGAAATAAATCTTATCAGCGCCGGAGAGCCAGTCAATGGTGACGAAGTTATTTAAAGCAGGCATGGTTATCAATATCCCTTTATGCAAGTTGTGGTATGTCTATCGCTTCTGTTTAGGCGGAATTACTTGTCGCTATGTTTAAGCCCGAGATCCGGAACTCGCTCAGACTAAAACAGGGGTGGAACTTGCCTCTGTGTAGCTAAGGAGCGCGACGGGGGCACGCGGTTAACCGATGGCTAACCGCGCCCCGTGAAGCTTCGGATGAACCGATCAATCACGCAACAGCCCAGGCCAATTGCCGTCGTTGACGTCTTTTGGACCGGATACGAGATTGTCGTCATCTATGTTGTAAACAAGATATTGGTTGTCGGTGAGAAATATATACCAATAGCTGTCCGCAAAAGTTCGATCATTTTGGGCGGCCGTGATGATCCGATTACTATACGGGAACAAGGCTCCTAGGCGATCTTCGCCTAACCTGCCTCCGGTCAGTGTGTGTTCACTGCAGTCGAAAGACATATAGCGTGCGCCGTGGAGAAGGAACGTGATTTCATTCCTTGACTTGTCCCATGTGGCAGCCATGATTTCGAAAAAGTAATCAGTTATCGGCGCCCAGATCGTGTCGGCTACTTTATAAAAGCCGTCTACTTTATCTTTGTCCTGGTTGTATTTGCAGACTGTGGGCGTGTCTCCGTCGTAGAAGAAAAGCCAGGAGATGTCTTCATCGAGGCCATTCTCAAAACTAGATGATGTAGTGGTAAAACCGAATTGCAATTTTTTGGTGTATGGGTCGAATGCGTCCCAGCTACCCTTGGTTGCACCGGGATAGCCTTCAGGTACTTTGTTGTCGCCAATATCGAATCTAGAGTAAGTGTCGTTATCCTGAAAGAAAAAATAGATGCGGTCAGGGCCGGAGCGCCAATCAATGGCGACGAAGTTATCGAGTGCAGGCATGTTGACTTAATTCCTTTTAATTTGAGTTTGGTTGTGTTGCTCGCCGAGGTTATCCAAGAGTTGTTTTTATTGACAGGCGCTATATGTTGAAAGTTGTTGCTCCTGAACTTTCTGTGCGCGGGCGGAGTGCACCGGTAGCCGATGTCGTACTGTATCGCCGAGCGCCGGCACACTCGAGAATTCCCCCGGCTTCCCGTCTCCATCAGGGGCAGCCATAATTGCCGCTTAATCCTCACCTGTTTCACTCGCGTTTTTGCTCAGGGAGCTGCCATGCACGTACTGGTTTGTGAAGACGATGAACTGATCGCCAGCGGTATCGTTGCCGGACTCACAGCCCAGGGCTTGACCGTCGAGCACGTCAATACCGCAGCCAGGGCGCGGGCGATGCTCAAGGTCGCCGAGTTTGATGTGATGGTGCTTGATCTAGGCCTGCCCGACGAAGATGGCCTGAAACTGTTGCAGCAGTTGCGCCAGCACGGCCTGGAAATTCCGGTGCTGATCCTGACGGCGCGCGATTCGGTCACCGATCGAGTCGATGGCTTGCAGGCCGGCGCCGACGATTACCTGCTCAAACCGTTCGATCTGCGAGAACTGTTTGCGCGACTGCAGACCTTGCTGCGGCGGGTGGCGGGGCGCAGCGTCAACCTGATCGAGCACGGTGCGCTGACCTACGACCCGAGCAGTCGCGAAACCCGGCTGGCCGGGCAATCGGTGGATCTGTCGCGGCGCGAGCAATCGCTGTTACAGGCACTGCTGCACAATCGCGGTCGGGTTCTGTCCACCGAGCAGTTGAAGGACAGCGTCTATGGCTTCAACGACGAGCTGGAAAGCAACGCGCTGAACGTGCATATCCATCACCTGCGCAGCAAACTCGGTAAGGGCATCGTCGAAACCGTGCGCGGTCTGGGCTATCGCCTGGGCCCGGCCGATGGTGGAGATCAAGGCAAGTGATGAGCCTGCGACTGCGCCTGAGCCTGACCCTTGGCGCTGCGTTCGCGCTGATCTGGGCGCTGGCAGCGGCCTGGATGCTCAGCGATCTGCGCAACCAGATGATGTTTTCCCTCGACCAGCGTCTGGTGGCTTCGGCGCGCATGGTGGCCGGGTTGCTGGAGCAATTGCCGACGTTGCCGAGCAAAGGCGAGGGCACGCATTTCAGTGCCGAGCAACTGAACATTCCCGGCGGCATGGCCTGTCAGGTCAGCTCGTTGCGCGGGGAAATTCTCGCGCGCAGCCATAACAATCCCGAGCAAGCGCTGGAAGCGGAGAAAATGGGCTTCCACGATCAGATGATCGACGGCGCGCCGTGGCGCAGTTTCACCCTCGCCCGGGGCGATGTGCGCATCACCACGGCAGATCGGCAGATCGAACGCGAAGCCTTGAACATGTCGATCCTGCTGGCGGCGTCGGTGCCGGTGGGCGTGGCGTTGCTCGGCTGTCTGTGCCTGTTGTGGCTGGGAATCGGGCAAGGCCTGGCACCGCTCAATCGTCTGCGCGAAGCCTTGATGCGGCGTAATGCCGACTCGCTCGAGCCGCTGCAATTGCAATCGTTTCCCAGCGAATTGAAGCCGCTGCTCGATACCCAGAATCAGCTGTTCCAGCGCATCGGCAAGACCATCGAGCGTGAGCGTCGTTTGACCGGTGACGCCGCGCATGAACTGCGCAGCCCGCTGACGGCGATCAAGACGCACCTGCAAGTGGCGCGCATGACCGACGGCAGCGCCCGCGATCAATCGTTGGCGCGGGCCGAGGAGGGGGCCGACCGTTTGCATCGCACGCTTGAGCAACTGCTTTTGCTGGCGCGGGTCGAGGGCAGTCTGTCCTTCGACGACGGCTCGCAATACAGCGCCGAGCAAGTGGCAAGGTTGGCGATTGCCGACGCTACTGGTGGTGAGCGTTTGCGTATCAAATTGCATCTGCCGGACGAATTTTCGTCTGCACCCTTGCAAATGCCTGCGGTACTGTCGATTGCCGCGTTGCGCAATCTGCTCGACAACGCCCTGCGTCATACCCCCGAGGATTGTGCGGTCGAGCTGCGTCTGGAAACCATCGGCAACCGCGTACGTTTCGTCGTGCGTGACCATGGTCCGGGTATTGCGCCGGATGATTTGCAACACCTTACCCAGCGCTTCTGGCGCAACGGCCAGAGCACCGGTTGCGGCCTCGGCCTGGCGATTGTCCAGGCGATCGTCCAGCGTTGCGACTGTGCCCTGCATTTCGACAGCCGCCCGGATGGGCTGCGCGTTGAGCTGACGATGCCATTGCAATCCATCTGACTTCACTACTCCCCGTGTAGGAGCTGCCGAAGGCTGCGATCTTTTGTTTTTTTGTTTATAGATCAGGATCAAACGATCGCAGCCTTCGGCAGCTCCTACAGGGGATCGGTGTGTGGCACATCAAATGTAACTTCTCTCCAATGGTTAATCGGCGGCGCTGACGTTAAGGTCGGCGCCAGCCTTGACTCAATGGATTGAGGGAACAGCGCCATGCAAGCACCTGTCTGCATTCGTCCGGCCATTCTGGCCGACGTCGGAATCATCAGCCGTATCATCGAACGCTCGATCCGTTTTGGTTGTGCGCTCGATCACCGCAACGACCCGCTGATCGTCAGCGACTGGACCCGGCAGCAGTCTGCCGATTTCATCAGCGCCTGGCTCGCCGATCCGCACTTCTATCTGAGTATTGCCATGCTGGCGGACAAACCGGTCGGTATCGGCATGGCCCGTTCAAATGGCGACGTTGTGCTCTGCCACGTTCAACCGGAATCATTTCGCCGTGGCGCCGGGAGGGCGCTGATGAACGATCTGGAAGGCTGGCTGCGGGTTCGCGGTGTGCGCACCGCCCACCTCAACAGCACACGCACCGGCGAAGCGTTCTACCGCCATTTGGGTTACCGCGAATCTGCGCCCTCCCTCGCGCATAACGGCTTGCAGATCCTGCCTATGTGCAAGCCGCTGGCAATGTCCGGATGAACAGTCGCTCAAGGGGCTAAATCCTTGCCTCGCTTAAGCGTTTCCAGAACAGGAAAACCTGCAAGTGCGCCCCGTGACTGGAACGCGCACCTGTCCGGTGTGCTGTTTTGGTCACTATCCATAGCGAATCGAGGGGTCGAGAGATGTCAGTCGCCACCAGCCTTATCAGAGAGTCGTCGGCCCGGGTCGCCTCGGCGCCAGCGGAAACGTTGTATGAGTTCAATGAATCGCCATTGCTGGCTCGTCAGGCACAGCAGGAGTCCAATGCCCGCAGCTATCCGCGACGCATTCCCTTGGCACTCAAACGCGCCAAGGGTCTTTATGTCGAAGATGTCGAAGGGCGGACGTTCATCGACTGTCTGGCCGGGGCTGGCACCCTGGCACTGGGGCATAACCATCCGGTGGTGATCGCAGCGATCCAGCAGGTGCTGGCCGATGAACTGCCGCTGCACACGCTGGACCTGACCACCCCGGTCAAGGATCAGTTTGTCCAGGATCTGTTCGGCTTGTTGCCGGCAGAACTGGCGTCGCAAGCGAAAATTCAGTTCTGCGGCCCGACCGGTACTGATGCCGTGGAAGCGGCACTGAAACTGGTGCGCACGGCCACCGGACGCAGCACCGTGTTGTCGTTCTCCGGTGGTTATCACGGCATGAGCCAGGGCGCTTTGAGCCTGATGGGTAGCCTGGGGCCGAAAAAGCCGCTGGGTGCGTTACTCAGCAACGGCGTGCAGTTCATGCCGTTTCCGTATGACTACCGCTGCCCGTTTGGCATCGGCGGCGCTGACGGAGTGAAGGCAAATCTGAGCTATCTGGACAATTTGCTCAACGATCCCGAGGCCGGCGTGCAATTGCCTGCGGCCGTGATCGTCGAAGCGGTGCAGGGTGAGGGCGGGGTGATTCCGGCTGACATCGAATGGCTGCGCGGCTTGCGTCGGATCACCGAGAAGGCCGGCGTGGCGCTGATTGTCGACGAGATTCAGAGCGGATTTGCCCGCACCGGCAAGATGTTCGCCTTCGAACATGCCGGCATCATCCCGGACGTGGTCGTGCTGTCCAAAGCTATCGGCGGCAGCCTGCCGCTGGCGGTGGTGGTCTATCGCGACTGGCTCGACACCTGGCAACCGGGCGCACACGCTGGCACGTTCCGTGGCAACCAGATGGCGATGGCTGCCGGTTCTGCGGTGATGCGTTATCTGCTTGAACACAAGATGTGTGAACACGCTGCCGCCATGGGCGAGCGCCTGAGCGAGCACCTGCGCATTCTGCAGCGTGATTTTCCGCAATTGGGTGATATTCGTGGTCTTGGCCTGATGTTGGGCGTCGAGCTGGTGGACCCGACGGGCACCCCGGATGCGCTCGGCCATCCGCCGGCGTTTGCGCGTCTGGCGCCATTGGTGCAGCGCGAATGCCTCAAGCGCGGCTTGATTCTTGAGTTGGGCGGTCGGCATGGCGCCGTGGTGCGTTTCCTGCCCCCACTGGTGATCACCGCCGCCGAAATCGACCGCGTTGCCGAGATCTTCGGTCGTGCATTGGCTGCCGCTACTGCCGCTGTATAAATTTTTCAGCGCGCCGAACGTTCTTTCTACATACCCGGCTGCACCCGACGTGCAGCCCACCCTTACAACGATGGAGAACCAGCATGACGTCAGTATTCGACCGTGAGGACATCCTCTTTCAGGTCGTGGTCAACCACGAAGAGCAGTACTCGATCTGGCCGGATTACAAGGCCGTGCCAGAGGGCTGGCGCACCGTGGGCAAGAGCGGCCTGAAAAAGGAATGCCTGGCCTACATCGAAGAAGTCTGGACCGACATGCGCCCACTCAGCCTGCGCCAGAAGATGGAAGGGCAGGCTGCAGCTCAATAAGCTGACAGGCAAAAAGAAACCCGCTGGACTGGAGACAGTCAGCGGGTTTTTTCATGTCCGGGATATGGGGTTTCTGTCAGGACCTCATCGCTGGCAAGCTAGCTCCCACAGGGTTTTGTTGTGCTCCACAAATGCTGTACACACCACAGATCACTGTGGGAGCTGGCTTGCCAGCGATGAACGATAACTCGGTACAACTGAAGTTACGCCCCGCTCAACCCCTTGAGCAGCAAATCCACATTGCCCTCAAGCTCCGTCACCGGATCTTCGGCATCAATACTCAGCACCAGCAATCGGCTACCCGACTCGGCAATCGCCGCTTTCACCGCTTCCGATGGCTGACGGTGATGCAACACCACCGCGACATCGTTTTCCTTGAGTGTCGCCGTGAGTTTTTTCAGATCCTCGGGCGTCCAGTCTGCGTCAGGACGGGGATCCTGCCCGATCAGTTCAAGGTTCAGGCTGCCGATCAGATAGCCGAAGTGATCGCTCAAGCTCATCACACTCAGATTATCGGCACTGGCCAGACGCGCCTCACTGGCGGCACTGAGTTTGAGCAGGCGTTGTTTCAACAGCGCCAGATTCGCTTCGATCTTCGGCTTGGCGCTGGGTGCCAGACGCACCAGATCTGCCGCCATCACGTCTGCCATGCGCCCCATGTTGTTGCTCGCCAGCCACGGCTGGCTGTTCAAACCGTCGACTTTCAAATCCGGTTGCACGGCAATGCCGGGCAACGCGCCGTCGACCGGGCGTGCGGCATCGACTTCAACGATGCGAATGTTGCTGCGACGGGCGAAGGGGTACAGTGGGTCATCGGCCCACAGCGAGCGCACGCCGATCACCGCATCGGCGCCGGTGGCCAGTTTATTGAGTGCCGGAGCGCCGCGCCCGGTGAAGTACGCGGTTTGGCGGCTGCCCGGCAAGTTCGCCGGGGCCGCGCGTTCGAGGCTGACGTCGGTGCCTTTGAGCAGCACCTCGCCCAGGCCGTAGGTGATCGGAAGAGAGGCCAGCACTCGCAAGGGCTTGGCGCTTTCGGCGGCCATTAAAGGTGTGGAAACCACGCCGCACAGGGCCATGGCCAACGTCAGGTTGCGCAATGAAAAAAGCATTTATCCAAGATTCCCTTTCAGACTCGGGACAACCCCGCGCGCGATGGCGGCGAGGGCGAAGGCAATACCGGCGACCAGAATGATCGCCGCGCCGGACGGAATCGGCAGATCGAAAACAATCGGCGCGAGAATCCCGCACAACGTGCTGACCGTGGCAATCAGCACCGAACACCAGAAAAAGCCCTTGAGCGACTGGCTGAGCAAGCGCGCCGCCGCCGCCGGAATCACCAGCAGGGCACCGACCAGAATCGCGCCGATGACTTTCACGGCAGCCACGGTGATCAGCGTCACCAGAATCACGAACAGGTAATCCAGGGTCTTCACTGCCACGCCTCGAACTGCTGCCAGTTGCGGGTTGAAACTGGCGAGCATGATGCGGTTGTAAAGCGGCAGCGCCAGGGCCATGACCAGCGAACCGACGATGGCCAATACCGCCAGATCATTGCCGTTGACCGTCAGCACCGAGCCGAACAGTACGTTTTCCAAAATGTGCACGTTGATCTTGCCCGCGAGAATCAGCAGCAGACTCGCGCCCAATGCCAGGGACACCGAGAGGAACACGCCGATCAACGTATCCGGTGCCAGGCCGGTGCGGTTGCGCAGGTAATTGAGCAAAATGCCGAACAGCAGGCAGTAGCCGAACAGGCTGCCATAAGGCCCGGTGTAGGGTTCGCCCAGCAGGATGCCGATGGCCACACCGGTCAGCGCCGCGTGGCCGACCGCTTCGGAGAAAAACGCGAAGCGTTTGACCACCACCAGTGTGCCGAGGCCACCCAGCACCGGACCGATCAACAGACCGGCGAGCAGCGCGTTGACCACAAAACCGTAAGCCAGCGCCTCCGGCAGATAACCGGAAGAGGCCCAACCCTGGACCATCAATCGAAAGGCTTCGTAACTCATCAGGCAGCGCTCCGTGGATGGGTCGAGAACAGGGTCAGCAGACGCTCTGGAGTCAGCGCCTGTTGTGGCGTGGCGTCGAACAGCACGCGACGGTTCAGACCAGTGACCCGATCAGCCAGACGGCCAACTGCTTCCAGGTCGTGTTCGATCCACAGGACGGTGATGCCCGCCGCGCGCCAGTCGCCAAGCAGGCGTTCGAAGACCTGGATCCCGGCCTCATCGAGAGCGGACATCGGCTCATCCAGCACCAGCAGTTGCGGTGCAGGGATCAAGCCCTGGGCAAGCAACACCCGCTGACGTTCACCTCCGGACAGCGCGCCCATGCGACGTTTGCGTTTGTCCTGCATGCCGACCCGTTCCAGCGCTTCGCCGATGGCGCCGGCGTAGTGCTTGCTCAAGCCAAGAAACGCCGGGCGGCGCTGGCACATGGCAGCCATGAAATCATCGACCGTCATCGGCAAGCCGCGATCGAACTCAAGCGCCTGCGGCACATAACCGATGGTGCCGGGCTCGCCGGGCCATTGCAGACTCAACTGCCCCTGATGCGGCATCTGCCCCAGCAACGTCTTGATCAGCGAACTCTTGCCGCCGCCGTTGGGGCCGACCAGTGCATGCACGGTGCCGGGTTGCACCTGGAAGGAGACGTTGTCGAGAATTGTCGTGCGGCCCAGTGTCAGGCAGACCTGCGCAAATTCCAGGGTCGGACCACACACTTGTAGGACTGAGCCTGCTCGGGATTGCGGTGTGTCATTCAACAATGATGGTGCTTGGCCGGGCGCCTTCGCGAGCAGGCTCGCTCCTACAGGGGACTCGGCGTTTTCTGCGATCAGGGTTTCTCTGGATGTCATGCGCCAGACTCCTGAATCGCCCGAACCACGGTGTTGAGGTTGCCGGTCATTTCCTTTTCGTACTTTTCAGCGGTGTATTCGCCGTAGGAAATGTGCGACAGCGGGTACAGTTTCACGCCCGATTCACGCTGAATGGTTTCGACGTAAGTAGACGGAAAGTCCATTTCCGAGAAGATCACCTTCACATCCAGTTCGCGCAGTTGGTCGATGGTCTTCTTCAACTGGCTCGGGCTCGGCTCGATACCGTGGGCCGGTTCGACCACCGCCGTCACTTCCAGCCCGAACTCGCGCAGCAGATAGTCGTAAGCCGCGTGAACGGTGGCCACACGCAACTCGGCGTTCGGCGCCTGGGTCAGCTTGGCCAACGCGTCAGCGCGCATCTGCCGCAGGCGTTTGCCGTAGGCGCGTGCGTTCTGCGTGTAGGTCTTGGCATTGTCCGGATCGAGCTTGCCCAACTCCCGAGCGATGTTGTTGACCTGCGCGATGGAGGCGCTGATCGACAGGAAGGTATGCGGGTTCACCACTTTGCCGGCGCCGCGCGCAGCGACCCCGGTCGCGGCCAGCAGCGGCACGTTTTCGTTGGCCTCGATGGTTTTGATGTTCGGGGTTTCGCTGGCGGCGATCATGCGGTCGGCGAAATCATCATGGCCGACGCCATTGAGCACGATCACGTCGAGGCCGCTGATGCGCTTGATGTCCTCGGCCCGTGGTTCGTAGGCGTGCGGATTGAAGCCGGCCGGTATCAGCGGGACCACCTCGGCCTTGTCGCCGACGATGTTCGCCACATAGCTGTAATAAGGGTGCAGGGTGATGCCGATGCGCAGGCGTTTCGCCGGATCGGCGCTGGCCAGGGGGCTCAGCAGGCAGGCGCAAAGACCCAACAGAAACAGACGCAACAACGGACGGCGTGGAGATGAAATAGACATGGGCAAACGGTCTTCTCTCGGGTGAGGGCGAGGAATCAATGGCGATGTTCGCGGGTAACCCCGGCATCGTATTGCGCGACGATCTGTTTCCAGCCGGCAGCGGCCAGGGCGGCGTCAGTCAGCTCGCGAGGCGCCGTGAGTGCGGCGTCACGGTTGAGCCAGATATCCGGCGCAGCCTGGTCATCGGCGCCGACGCGCATCAGAAACGAACCGGCGATGGAGGGTGTCTGGCTATGACCGAAGTAGGCGGCGTCGGTCGGCATTTGCCATGCGTGACCGCCTCGGGCGACGGAACTCGCGTCCTGGGCGAACGGGGCAAAACCTTCGTCCGCGAGATTTTGTGGCGTCGGCAAGGTTTTCTGCTCTTCGCGCAGCAAGCGGATTTCGTCCAGTGTCACCCGCAGGTCGGCATAGATGCCTTGCTCGGCGGCGCTGAGGTCGCGGCGCGCGTCCAGTTGATTGCTGGCGACCGGTTCCGGTTCATGGGACACCCCGCGCCAGGCCACCACGGAACCGGCCAGCGCTAGGATCAGCAAGCACAGCAGCAACACGTTGAGGGTTTCATGACCGGCACCGGCCGGACGCACGATTTGTGTGGTGGGCGTACTCATGGCGCTTCGATATCCGCTTGGTCGATTTCCACCACATGGCCAGGGCCCGCGTCGAACAGCACGTAGAACTCGGCGCCGGGTTTCTTGAAGGTCAAGGTCGAGTCGGCACCGAGCTTGCCCGGCACCAGAATCGTTTCGTCGTAACCGATCACATCCAGAGTCACACCGGGTGCGCCGCTGCCGTCGGAAAAGCCACCGGTACATTTGATCTGTTCGTCATCGACGGCTTTGCATTCGCACATCGGGTTGTGCGCCAGGGCGCTTGCACTGAAGCCGGCGCACAGCACCAACAGCGCGGCGCTGAGCCGCAGACGGAAAGGGCGTTGCGAGCAGGTCATGGTTTGGCTCCTTGTTTGTTCAGCCAGGCGATGGTGGCGGGGGAGGCCTGGCTCAGGGGAATCGAGGCCTGATGCATGCTGCCGTCCCAGCCTTCCATGGTTATCCACAGTTCGGCGTCAGCTTTGGTTTTTTCCGGGATCGGCAGTTGTGTGCCCATACGGTATGGCGTACCAAAAAAAATTGCCCCGGCAGCGCGTAAGCTGCGCGGTTTGCCGATGCGCAGGTAAGTGGCCTTGACCTTGTCGACACAGGCATCGCACAGGGCCGCGCTGAAATCTTTCATATAGCCGGCCGGGCCCGTGAGGGTGGGGGCTTCGTTGCGCAGTTCGGCCAGTCGCAGGCTCCAGGGGCCGACCTGGATATTGCCGATTTCATGTTGTCCCAGGCCGCTGTCGCCGCGAAACAGTGAAGCGTCGGCAAAATACTTGGGCATGAAACCAAGCGGGATCAGCAACAACAGGACATTTATGTGGAATCGCCATTTGTGCCAAAGTCTCCCCAGTCGCGATGGCGGCGTGATCGTTGTGGACTTGCTCACAGGCTGACCTCCGAAGGCTCACGGCTGAGGGCCGGTTGTGCCTTGATCCGGTTTTTTTTGTCCTCGCGCTTGAGCGCATTGGCGGTGGCCAGAGCGGTGCGTTTGGTCCAGATCAGCAAGCCGCTGAGCACCATCATGCTCAGCAGCAGGCCAAAGAAGAACCAGATCAACTTTATCCAGATCCCGCCGAAGTCACCGGTGTGCAGTGGGCGCATGGATTCTGTGACGAACTCCAGCGAGGAACGATCGGACAGCAGCCGTGTAGCCGCCATCTCACCGTTGTACGGATTGAGCGTCGCCGTCTGGAACATCAATGGATACCAGCCGCGACCGCCAACGCTCATGTGACTGTAAGCGTTACCCGGTAGGCTGACGAAACTGGCCTCCAGCCCCGGAATCTTTTGCTGAGCGATTTCTACGGCGCGGTCCAGGCTGATACGTGGCGGCGGAGTGCCGGCCGCCGAAATCGGCACGCTTTCACGGGACATGGCCGGGATGATCGGCTCGCTGGAGATGGAGATCTGGTTATCGAACAGGAAGGCCCGAATCAAAAACCAGACACCGGTGATGGAAATCACCGCAATGAACCAGATCGACCAGATACCGCTGAGACGGTGGAAATCGCCCCAGAAAATACGCGCGCCATGGCGAATACGTAGAGTCGGGCGCAAGAAGCCCTTCCAGAATCGCTTATAGACCACTAGGCCGGTAATCAACGACACCAGCATCGGCACGCCAAGGAATGACACCAGATACCATCCCCAACTGAAGCCGTTGGTGAACGGCACTAGCCACCAACCATGCAAGGCGCGGGTGAAAGCCTTGAAGTCAAAGGCTGGCGCGGTGCCCTGGATCACCCCGGTGTATGGGTTGACGTACACCGTCAGCGAGCGCCCGTCCGGGTAGCTGACCTCAACGTCCAGGGCGAAGTGCGATTCGTCAGGGCGGGTGATGCTTTCGACCACGGTTTGCGGTTCGGCTTTTTTGATCGCGGCCAGAACCTGGTCGTAACTGAGCAGCGGCGCATCGTCCGATGGCTGACTGGCACGCATCTGCGGGTTGGCCAGCCAGACGATTTCCTGGCTGACCACTGCCAGCGTACCGGTCACGCAGACGATCAGAACAAAAAACCAGATGGGTAATGCGAGCCAGCTATGTACGAGGAACCACAGTTTTGAGCGGGATTTTTTCGACATGATTACGCGTCTAGAGAGTGGTGAAAGGGCGCGTGGCTGCGGGCTTCACAGCACGGGGATCCCCGAAAGGCGCTCGTGGCTTTTGCCTACGCGAACGGCCTGCATCTCTATAGGACGGATGAGCGAGATAAATCCCGATAAGGAATGTGAAAGTAAATGTTTCGCAATTCGCCTGTGCAGTACAAATCCTGTCCTGAACCACGGGCTCACTCCAACACTTGAAAGGTATTTTCAGGTCGGAGCGAGCCGGTCCGGTACGGAGCAATCAGTTATGGCTAAACATCTCCATCGCCCGCTGCTTGATCTGTTCTTCAGTCAGATCTTCCTTGTGGGTCGCGAGAAACCACAAATGCCCATACGGATCCTTCAGCGTTCCACTGCGATCACCGTAAAACTGATCCTTGACCTCGGACACCACGGTTGCTCCGGCATCCAGCGCCCTTTGGAATGACTTGTCGACATCCGTCACATACAGGTGCAAACCGACGGAGACGGTTTGGTCCGGACTGCTCAATGGCCCCTGATCGCACGGCGAGCCGAGCATGATTGCGCTGTCACCAATACGTAGCTCCGCGTGACCGATGCCGCCGTCGGGCATGGCCAGGCGCATGACTTCGGTGGCACCGAAGGCTTTCTTGTAGAAGTCGATGGCCTCGGCGGCCTTATGAATGCCGAGATACGGGGTAATGCTGTGATACCCCTCGGGGATGGGTTTGACGCTCATGACGTTCTCCCTGTTTTTGTTTTTGCGAAATGTTGCTTCACCGGATTCCCGGAAGGATCAATATAGAACTGTCTTCCCGGCCAGGAATTTCGCCCGACGAGCAGCAGCTCACATTACCTATCCAAAAAGTGCGCCCCCGGCCCCTGTTCACCCAGCACATCCCCCTGATTGCGTAACGGACACGCCTCCATCGACAGGCAGCCACAACCGATGCAGCCATTGAGCCGGTCGCGCAGCAGCGTCAGTTGATTGATCCGTTCATCCAGTTCCCGTCGCCACTGCTGCGATAGAAACTTCCAGTCCGCCGCCGTCGGTGCGCGATCGTCGGGGAGGACTTTCAGTGCTTCGCCAATCTCCGCCAGCGGAATCCCCAGACGCTGCGCAACTTTGATCAATGCCACTCGACGCAGCACGGCGCGCGCATAGCGTCGCTGATTGCCAGCATTGCGCTGGCTCTTGATCAAACCCTTGGACTCATAAAAATGCAGGGCCGTGACCGCGACACCGCTACGCGACGCGACTTCGCCGACGGTGAGGGGCTTGTGCAGGTTTTCCTTGGTGACCATGGTGAAATTGCTCTTGACCTTGACTTAACTAGAGGTTTTACCCTGCGCTTCTTCGAGTCGCAAGATTCGCCTTACAGCCAAGTGGGGAATTTCATGCAAGCATCAGCGAAAAACCGCAGCTTCACCCAATTGATCGAATTCGAGATCGAGCCTCGGCAGCAACCGGGACTGGTCTCGGCGCTGTCGATGCAGACTGAACGCCTGGCCCAGCGCTACCAGGGTTTTGTCAGCGCGAGCGTGCAAGCCAGCGACGATGGTCGGCGGGTATTGAGCTTGCTGCAATGGCAGACTCGCGAGGCGGGGGAGGCGGCGTTCCGCAGTTTCGAAAGCGGTGAACAGGATTTCTGGGAGTTGATCCGCGCCCATCAGGCGAAAACAGTGACCTTCAATTCGTTTCAGGTACTGAGCAGCATCGCCCGCAGTCACGACGATGCGTTGCACTGCAACCTGGTCGGTTAGATCGGCAGCTTTGTCAGGCGCTCATCTTGGAGAGATATGTGGGTTAGTGACGATTTGCTGATAGCCACTATTGAAAGCGTTGATTTCTGCGCAGGCGTGTCGGGGCGTAGCCTTTCTCCATCGACCCCACATTGCCCGCCAGGACGCTCCAATGAATCATTTACTGACTGTTTCGCTGTTGCTCGCCGTCTCCGTACTCGCCGGATGTGCCAGCCATGTTTCTCCGGAGCTGCGGCCCTACTCGGCAGAAGAATCTCGGGAACTGGCCATGGAGGCGCTGAACCGCAGCGGTTTGTCGTTTGACGAATACCATGCCAAAAAAGCGCGATTACTTGGCCAGCCACAGAAGGCCTTCAGTTTTGACAAGCAGGGCGAGATGAGCGCTGAACGTGCCGTACAGCTGCATGGTCGGCCTAGCTGAAAACAAACTGTACTGGTTGAAGTTTTAGCCAACTGTCCGTGGGTTTGCCGGGCCGCGTGGGGTAGGGTCTACACCTGAATGACCCTGACGGACTGCACCATGAACCTCTCGCTTGATTTACTGCTGGGCTTTGCCCTGTTTGCCCTTGTCACCTCGATTACGCCGGGGCCGAACAACACCATGTTGCTGGCATCGGGCGTCAATTTCGGATTTAACCGCACCATCCCGCATATGCTCGGCATCACCTGTGGATTCTTCGTCCTTGTGGTCGCCGTAGGGTTTGGCCTGGGCGCGGTGTTTCAGTCCTATCCGATCCTCTATACGGTCCTGCGCTACGTCGGCGCGGCGTATCTGTTGTATCTGGCATGGAAGATCGCCCATTCCGGGCCGGTCGGTGACAACGTCCAGGGCGAAGCCAAACCGATCAGCTATCTGGGCGCCGCCGCGTTCCAGTGGGTCAATCCCAAGGCGTGGATCATGGCCATTGGTGCCATCAGCACGTACACGCCGATGCAGGGATACTTCACCAACGTCGTGGTGATCGCCGCGGTGTTCGCCATCATCAACTTGCCGAGCGTCGGCGTCTGGGCAGCGTGTGGCACGCTATTGCGCAATGTGCTGAAGGAACCGCGCTGGTTGCGCGTATTCAACTGGGGCATGGCGGCATTGTTGGTGATTTCGTTGTATCCGTTACTTCTTGAAAGCTTTAGCTGACGCGTTGCTTCAACCGCCAGCCCGATGCCTGTTAAGCTCGGCTTCAGGAGCGTTCCTACGCACTTTTAATGAAGTTGTCCTTCTTTAACGGCATCCGATCAGGTATTGATGACGCTCTCGAACCGACGCGCAGCTCACGAGGCTGCGCGGTGCCGTTTGCAGACACGAGCCTCCTGATCCCGGAACACGCTCTGCGAGTCTTTTTATGAACACACGTCCGTTGTATTTCGATTACGCCGCCACCACCCCGGTGGACGAGCGGGTCATCCAGGTGATGATTGAATGCCTGGGGTTTCACGGTAATTTCGGCAACCCGGCCTCCAGCTCCCACGCGTTCGGCCAGCAGGCCCGGCAAACGGTCGAGCAGGCCCGCCGGCAAGTCGCTGAACTGGTCGGGGCACAAGCTGAACAGATCGTCTGGACCTCCGGTGCCACCGAGTCCAATAACCTCGCGCTCAAAGGCGTGGCGCAGGCGCGCGGTGTCTGCGGCGGCCACATCATTACCAGCCAGATCGAACACAAAGCCATTCTCGATACCGCCCGCCAGTTGCAGGACGCCGGCGTTGCCGTGACCTATCTGGTCCCGGACGCCGATGGATTGATCACACCGCAGGCGGTCAGCGAAGCGATGCGCGATGACACCTTTCTGGTCTCGCTGATGCTGGTCAACAACGAGCTCGGCACTGTCAACGACGTCCCGGCCATCGGTGAAATCGTCCGCGGGCGCGAGGCGCTGTTCCATGTCGATGCGGCACAGGGTGCCGGCAAAGTGGCGATCGACCTGGCGCAGTGGCCGGTGGATCTGATGTCGTTTTCGGCGCATAAACTCTATGGCCCCAAAGGCATTGGCGCGTTGTACGTCGGCCCGCGGGCGCAGCAACGGGTGCAGGCACAGATTCATGGTGGCGGACACGAAAGCGGCATGCGCTCCGGGACGCTGGCAACCCATCAGATTGCCGGAATGGGCGCCGCATTCGCGTTGGCCGCTGGCGCTTTCGATGAAGAGAAAAAATCCATCGTCGCGTTGCGCGAACGCTTGCTCGAACAATTGTTGAGCCTGCCCGGCGTACGTCTTAATGGCAGTGCCAGTCAGCGCATTGCGCACACCTTGAGCCTGACGTTCAGTGAGGGCGAATTCAACAGCGCGGCGCTGAGCCATTCGATCGCGTTTTCCGCGACCTCAGCCTGTAACTCCGCAAGCAACGCGCCATCCCACGTGTTGGTGGCGCTGGGACATGATGCGCGGCTGGCGGGGCGTACCATTCGCTTGAGCCTCGGCCGTTTCACCACCGCGGAAGATGTCGACAAGGCTTGCGAATTGATCAAGAACGCCTGCGCCAGTGCCCCGGCATTCTGGGCGACAGGGCTATAACCAGCCGATTCAACGGCTACGAACAATAACGAACAAGTGATTAGCAGGAGACATGATGAGTACCCAGACCTTGACCGAAGGATCGGTGCCCCAGCGCCTGGCGCGCACCCGTGAACTGATGCGCCGCGAAGGCATTCATGCGTTGTTGGTGCCCTCCGCCGACCCGCATCTGTCGGAGTATTTACCGGGTTACTGGCAGGGCCGGCAGTGGCTGTCGGGCTTTCATGGTTCGGTCGGGACACTGATAGTCACCCTCGATTTCGCCGGCGTCTGGGCCGACAGTCGTTACTGGGAACAGGCGACCAAGGAACTCAACGGCAGCGGCATCGAACTGGTCAAGCTGCAACCAGGGCAGCCGAGCCCGCTGGACTGGCTGGCTGAACAGACCCCGGAAGGTGGCGTGGTTGCAGTAGACGGCGCAGTAATGGCCGTGGCTTCGGCGCGCACTCTGAGCAGCAAACTCGAAGCACGCGGCGCGCGTCTGCGTACCGATATCGATCTGCTCAAGGAAGTCTGGAGCGACCGCCCGACTCTGCCAAACGCGCCGATCTATCAGCATCTGCCACCGCAAGCGACCGTCAGTCGTGGCGAGAAACTCGCCAAACTGCGCGAAAGTTTGCAAGAGCGCGGCGCCGACTGGCACTTCATCGCGACCCTCGACGATATCGCATGGCTGTTCAACCTGCGCGGCGGCGATGTGTCGTTCAACCCGGTGTTCGTCTCTTTCGCCCTGATCAATCAGCAGCAAGCCACGCTGTTCGTTGCGTTGAGCAAAGTTGATGCGCAGTTGCGTGCCGTGCTGGAACAGGACGGCGTGACGCTGCGCGACTACAGCGAAGTGTCCGATGCCTTGCGCGCCGTACCGAGCGGCGCAAGCCTGCTGGTGGATCCCGCGCGAGTCACCAGCGGTCTGTTGGATAACCTCGACAATGGCGTAAAACTGGTCGAGGGCTTGAACCCGACCACACTGGCCAAGTCGCAAAAAAGTGAAGCGGACGCCGAGCACATTCGTAAAGCGATGGAGCAGGACGGCGCGGCACTCTGCGAGTTCTTCGCCTGGCTGGAATCGGCCTGGGGTCGTGAGCGCATTACTGAGTTGACCATCGACGAAAAACTCACCGCTGCCCGCGAGCGTCGTCCGGATTATGCGTCGCTGAGTTTCAATACCATCGCTGCGTTTAACGCCAATGGCGCGATGCCGCATTACCACGCCACCGAAGAAGAGCACGCGGTGATCGAGGGCGATGGTTTGTTGCTGATCGACTCCGGTGGTCAGTATCTCGGCGGCACGACTGACATCACGCGCATGGTGCCGGTCGGTACGCCGACTGAAGAACAGAAGCGCGATTGCACACGCGTGTTGAAAGGCGTGATTGCGCTGTCGCGGGCACAGTTTCCGAAAGGCATTCTGTCGCCACTGCTCGACGCCATCGCGCGCGCGCCGATCTGGGCTGAAAGCGTGGATTACGGTCATGGCACCGGGCATGGCGTGGGTTACTTCCTCAATGTGCACGAAGGCCCGCAAGTCATTGCCTATCAGGCAGCGCCGGCACCGCAGACTGCGATGCAGCCGGGGATGATTACTTCGATCGAACCGGGCACATATCGTCCGGGCCGTTGGGGCGTGCGCATCGAGAACCTGGCGATGAACCGTGAGGCGGGGAGTAGCGAGTTCGGCGAGTTCCTCAAGTTTGAAACCTTGACCCTGTGCCCGATCGATACGCGTTGTCTGCTGCCAGACTTGCTGAGTCAGGAGGAAAAACAGTGGTTCAACGCCTATCACGCTGAGGTGCGTGAGCGCTTGAGCCCGTTGCTCGACGGTGCCGCGCTCCAATGGCTGAATACACGTACTGCTGCAATCTGATCGCATGACAGGTGGGGGCTGAAATCAGCGCCCACCTGTCATCGTTTCGATCTAAATCTGACGTAATGCTTCCTCGACGAAGTCGAGACGATCCTGGCCGAAGAACATCTGATTGCCGATAAACAGGGTCGGAGCACCGAAAACGCCTCGTTTGACGGCCGTTTCAGTGTTGTCCTTCAGCGTAGCCTTGACGGTTTCGTCATTGGTCAGCGCCAGGACGTCATCGGGCTCGAACCCGTTTTCGCTCAACACGGCAGCCACAGTTGCCGGGTCGCTCAGGTTTCTGCCCTCCACCCACAACGCCGTGAACAAGCAGTCGATAAACGCCTGAAAGCGTTCCGGCTGGCGCAGTTGTATGCCAGTGACGGCGCGCATCAACAGCAGTGTATTGATCGGGAAATGCGGATTGAACTTGAGCGCTACGCCATAGCGTTTGGCGTACCGGTCCAGATCCTGAAACATGTAGCGACCCTTCGCTGGGATCATTGCCGGTGAGGCGTTGCCGGTCGCTTTGAAAACGCCGCCCAGCAACATCGGAATGTAAATCAACTGACTATTGGTTGCTGCGCAGATCTTCGGTAGCTGGGTGTAGGCCAGATAAGTGGCAGGGCTGCCGAGGTCGAAATAGAACTCCACGGTTTTGGTCATTTTCGCTGCTCTCTATTTATTGTTATGGGCGGTGGGTTTACCAGCGTTCATTCCAGGGGCGCAGATCCAGCTCGAACGTCCATGCATCGCGTGGCTGGCTGTGCAGATACCAGTAATTTTCGGCGATGTGCTCGGGATTGAGAATGCCGTCCTGATCCTTGGTGGCGTATTTCTCAGGGAAACTGTTGCGGATGAAATCCGTATCAATGGCACCATCGACGACGATATGGGCAACATGAATGTTCATCGGGCCCAATTCGCGAGCCATGCTTTGTGCGAGCGCGCGGATGCCATGCTTGGCGCCGGCGAATGCGGCGAATCCCGATGCGCCGCGCAGTCCGGCAGTCGCACCAGTGAACAGAATGGTTCCGCGTTTACGCGTGACCATGCGTTTTGCCACTTCACGAGCATTGAGAAAACCTGAGAAACAAGCCATCTCCCAGATCTTGAAGTATTTGCGAGCGGTTTCTTCAAGGATGCTGCACGGCACGTTGGCGCCGATATTGAAGACAAAAGCTTCAATCGGGCCGAGGCGGGCTTCAATGTCTTCGATCAGCGCGATGACGTCTTCTTCCTTGCGTGCATCGCAAGCAAAGCCGTGAGCTTCGCCGCCTTCGGCCTGAATCGCGTCCACCAGCGGCTGCAATTTTTCGGCACTGCGCCGCGTGACGCAGGCAACGAATCCTTCCTTGGCAAAACGCTTGGCAATCGCACCGCCTGTGGCATCACCAGCACCGACAACCAATACGACCTTCTTGTTATTCATGGGTGAACCCCTTTAGTAAACGATCGTTAAGTGAACGAACGTTATGCTAGGATTCGGCCAGCGTCAAGGTGGTCAATTCGAGGGCAAACAACATGCGTTACTCCGCTAGTCACAAGCTGGAAACCCGGGAAAAACTATTGCAGAGCAGTGCGCTGTCGGCCAAGCGATCCGGGTTTTCCACGGTCGGCGTCGATGGTTTGATGAAGGCTATCGGGCTGAGCGGAGCGGCGTTCTACAGTCACTTCTCCTCGAAGGATGCGTTGTTCACTGCCATCGTCGAGAGGGAGTTGGGGCAAAGCCTTGAGCGGCTGGGCGGGCAGGGGGCGCAGGATCGTGAGCGGCTGGAGCGTTGCCTCAAACACTACTTGAGCATGGCTCACGTTGAGCAGCCTGAGTCCGGCTGTGCGTTGCCGGCGTTAGGCGCGGAAATCGCCCGTTCGGATATTCAGGTGCGTGAGCAGGCCGAGTTGTGGATCTGCAGGGTTCAGGACAGTTGGGCGCAGATACTTGAGAGCGACAGCCTGGCGTGGTCGATTCTGTCGCAATGCGTTGGCGCGTTAGTGGTGGCGCGAATGCTGGCCACGCCGGACGTTCAGCGCAAGGTGCTGAAGTCCAGCAGTGACGAAATTGGGCGTCAGATCTCCCGGCAGCCGTGATCTATTTGCAGATGACGATCATGCTGCGGCTGGTGTAGCCAGCGGGATTGAGACCGAATGGATAGTCACCGGGCTCCTCCACGGAATCCCCTGACTTGGCGATGACCTTATAGCCTTTCGGGGCGCAGGAGTTGGCTGCGCTGGTATAGCACTTGTCCCAAGAGGACGAGAGTCCCGAACAGTTGATGTGCAGCCCTTTCTTACCGTGCTTCACCTGGGTTTTCGAGGTCGCCGCGCAGCCCGCAACCGCGAGTACGGCGATCAATATCAAAATTCGTTTCATTACCGTCCTTATAGCGGCCGCGAGTCTGATGCTCCGGTCTGCCTGTATTCGCTTGCGCTCTAGGCGTATCGAAATCCCAGTCGGAAAAAATCCATATCTGGCATTGGGTTGCGAGCCTAAACATGGCCTAAATGAACGCCAATTGCCAGACCTTCGTCAAATCCTGTTTCAATCCGCCGCTATGGCAGGCTTGGCGGCGTTGCCCATGGTCATGGTCGCACCAACGGAAGCCAGAATAATGCACAGGATCGCCATCCATTGTGACAACGTGAGGTATTCCTGCAAAAACAGCAGGCCCGACAGCGCGCCGAATGCCGGTTCGATACTCATCAATGTACCGAAGGTCCGCGCGGGCATTCGAGTGAGAGCAACCATTTCCAGGGTGTAGGGCAGGGCGGTGGACAGGATGGCGACGCCGATGGCAATCGGGATCAGCGAGGGCGTCAGTAGCGCTGCGCCGGCATGCACGATGCCGATGGGAGCCACGAACAGCGCTGCGATCATCACGCCTAACGCTGCGGTCGTAACGCCGTTATCAGCACCGGCCCTCTGACCAAACAGAATGTATAGCGCCCAGCAGACCCCGGCACCCAATGCATACCCGGCCCCAACCAGGTCGATTCCCGCGGTTGTTGCCCCCGTCGGTATCAATAGCAGCAGGCCGGCTATGGCCAGGCCGATCCACAGAAAGTCGATGGCGCGCCGGGATGCATATATAGCTACGGCCAATGGGCCGGTAAATTCGAGAGCAACGGCGATGCCCAGCGGCACTGTGCGCAATGACATATAGAAGAGGAAGTTCATGCCTCCCAACGCCATGCCGTAGACGATCACCGTGCGCAGCGACTTGGCTGTCAGCTTTGCTCGCCATGGGCGCAGCAATAACAGCATGATCACACTCGCGAAAATCAGGCGCAGGGTTGTCGTCCCCTGAGCGCCCACCACTGGAAACATGCTTTTGGCCAGCGATGCTCCGGACTGGATCGATGCCATGGCTATCAATAGCAGGCCAACCGGGAACAGCATTGAGGCAAGAGAGCGAGGTTGGTCATTCATTGCGCGGCATCGTCCAAGGTAATAGCGGGGGTTGTTGTAGGTGTTGGGCAATATACTGCGCATTCATGTCTCTGACGTCTATATATAAGCTGGATTTTCGGAAGTTTCGAGAAAATCGAAAATAGCGGTTGACGGCAGATTCCAGACGTCTATAATTCGCCCCACTTCCGGCGCAGTCGAAACGGAAAACTCCTTGAGATTCAATGAGTTAAGTAGGTTTCGAGAGCGGGTCGCTTCAGTTCATCGAAGCCTGGAAGGAGTTGAAAGAGCGGTGATGTTTGGCTCTTTTAACGGTTCGATCTTCTCGGTCGAAAGCGGAGAAAAAGAGGTGTTGACAACAGCGAGTAACGCTGTAGAATTCGCCTCCCGCTAACGAGAGATCGGAAGCGCAAG
>NZ_JACVHB010000005.1:0-648590 GCF_020149425.1 Pseudomonas sp. P116
CCAGGCTTCGATGAACTGAAGCGACCCGCTCTCGAAACCTACTTAACTCATTGAATCTCAAGGAGTTTTCCGTTTCGACTGCGCCGGAAGTGGGGCGAATTATAGACGTCTGGAATCTGCCGTCAACCGCTATTTTCATAATTCTGTCATATCAGTCAAAAAAGCCCGAAAACGCAAAGGCCGACCTTAAAAGGTCGGCCTTCTGCACGCCCTTCTATTTATAAGCTAGGGAATGCGAACTGCGAAGCCTCATGGCTCGCACGCTGCGGCCAGCGCTGAGTGATCGCCTTGCGACGGGTATAGAAGCGCACGCCATCCGGGCCGTAAGCATGCAGGTCGCCGAACAGCGAACGCTTCCAGCCACCGAAGCTGTGATAAGCAACCGGCACAGGCAGAGGAACGTTGACGCCAACCATGCCGACTTCAATCTCATCACAGAACAGACGCGCCGCTTCACCATCACGGGTGAAGATGCAGGTGCCATTACCGTATTCGTGATCGTTGATCAGTTGCATAGCCTCTTCCAGGCTGTTGACGCGAACAACGCACAGCACCGGACCGAAGATCTCTTCTTTATAGATGCGCATCTCAGGGGTGACGTTGTCGAACAGGCAGCCACCCAAGAAGAAGCCTTCTTCATGGCCCGCCACGCTCAGACCACGACCGTCGACCACCAGAGTCGCGCCCGCCGCCACGCCGTCATCCACATAACCGCTGACTTTGTCGCGAGCCTGACCGGTAACCAGCGGCCCCATGTCCAGACCGCAGGAAGTGCCGGCACCGATTTTCAGCGCCTTGATCTGTGGAACCAGTTTGGCCACCAGCGCATCCGCCACTTGATCGCCCACACACACGGCTACCGAAATCGCCATGCAACGCTCACCGCAGGAACCGTAAGCCGCGCCCATCAGTGCGCTGACCGCGTTGTCCAGATCTGCATCCGGCATCAGCACCGCATGATTCTTCGCGCCGCCCAGTGCCTGAACGCGTTTGCCGCGCTTGGTGCCTTCGGCGTAGATGTATTCCGCAATCGGCGTCGAACCGACGAAGCTCAGCGCTTTGACTTCCGGCGCTTCGATCAGCGCGTCTACCGCGGTCTTGTCACCGTGCACCACGCTCATTACGCCTTTCGGCAGACCCGCTTCCAGCAGCAGCTGAGCGATCAGCAGCGTGGAGCTCGGATCACGCTCGGACGGTTTGAGGATGAAGCAGTTGCCGCAGACGATCGCCAGTGGGTACATCCACAGCGGCACCATGGCCGGGAAGTTGAACGGCGTGATACCGGCAACAATGCCCAGCGGTTGGAAGTCCGACCATGCGTCGATGTTCGGGCCGACGTTGCGGCTGTACTCGCCCTTAAGGATTTCCGGGGCGGCGCAGGCGAACTCGACGTTCTCGATACCGCGCTTCAGTTCACCGGCAGCGTCTTCCAGGGTCTTGCCGTGTTCTTCGCTGATCAATTGCGAGATGCGCGCTTCATTCTGCTCCAGCAGTTGCTTGAAGCGGAACATCACCTGGGCACGTTTGGCCGGCGGCGTATTGCGCCAAGCCGGGAACGCAGCCTTGGCGGCATCAATGGCTTTCTGGATGGTCTCGCGGGTGGCCAGTGGCAGCTTGTGGATCGCCTGGCCGGTAGCCGGGTTGAATACATCAACCGCGCGACCGTTCTCGGTCACCAGTTCACCATTGATCAAATGCGGGATAACGCTCATCGAAAACTCCTGAATTCTTGTCCGCGGATGCCCACGAGGGGCACCCGCCGTTTGTAGGTATATATAGAAGGAAAAATCAGTCGAGCTTGTTCAGCACTTCGCCGACCGCGTCGAACAGACGATCGAGGTCTTGCGGCTTGCTGTTGAAGGTCGGGCCGAACTGCAGGGTGTCGCCGCCGAAGCGCACGTAGAACCCGGCTTTCCACAGGGCCATGCCCGCTTCGAATGGACGCACGATGGCATCGCCATCACGACCGGCAATCTGAATCGCACCGGCCAGGCCGTAGTTGCGGATGTCGATGACGTTCTTCGAACCTTTCAGACCGTGCAACGCATTTTCGAAATGCGGGGCGACTTCGGCAACGCTTTGCACCAGGTTTTCCTTTTGCAGCAGATCCAGCGATGCCAGGCCAGCAGCGCACGCCACCGGGTGCGCCGAGTAGGTGTAGCCGTGCGGGAATTCCACGGCGTATTCCGGGGTCGCCTGGTTCATGAAGGTCTGATAGATCTCGGAACTTGCAATCACCGCGCCCATCGGGATCGCGCCGTTGGTGATCTGCTTGGCGATGCACATCAGGTCCGGGGTGACGCCAAAGCTGTCGGCACCAAACATCGAACCGGTGCGGCCGAAACCGGTGATCACTTCGTCGAATACCAGCAGGATGTTGTGCTGATCACAAATCTCGCGCAGACGCTTCAGGTAACCCTGCGGCGGCACCAACACACCTGCGGAACCGGCCATCGGCTCAACGAACACCGCGGCGATGTTCGACGCGTCGTGCAGTTCGATCAGCTTCAGCAACTCGTCGGCCAGGGCGATACCGCCCTGTTCCGGCATCCCACGAGAGAACGCATTGCTCGCCAGCAGCGTGTGCGGCAGGTGATCGACGTCCATCATCGACTGACCGAACAGCTTGCGGTTGCCGTTGACGCCGCCGAGGCTGGTACCGGCGATGTTCACACCGTGATAACCACGGGCACGGCCGATCATTTTGGTTTTGGTCGCCTGACCTTTCAGACGCCAGTAGGCACGGACCATTTTCACCGCGGTGTCGGCGCACTCGGAGCCGGAGTCGGTGAAGAACACATGGTTCAGGTTGCCTGGGGTCAGGTCAGTGATTTTTTCGGCCAGTTGAAAGGACAACGGATGGCCGTACTGGAAACCCGGCGAGTAATCGAGGGTGCCCAACTGTTTGGAGACTGCTTCCTGAATTTCCTTGCGGGTGTGCCCAGCGCCGCAGGTCCACAGCCCCGACAGCGAGTCGTACACCTTGCGGCCTTTGTCATCGATGAGCCAACTGCCTTCGGCACCAACGATCAGTCGCGGATCGCGCTGGAAGTTACGGTTGGCGGTGTACGGCATCCAGTGCGCGTCCAGCTTCAATTGGCTGGCCAGTGGCGACGGAGCGTTTTCGGGCATGTTCATCGGGCAAAACCTCGCAGGGCTTAAGCTTCAGGGAGATAAAAGTCGTTGTTGCAGCTAAATTGCCACGCGGATAAAGTCGGTGAAATCCAACTCTTCTAACCTTCAGTTAGAGCATCACTAAACTTTGAGCGATTAAACATGAGCAGCCGCCGTCCCGATCCGCTGGCCCAGGTCAGTGACTTTGATATTCGCCTGCTGCGGATCTTTCGCAGCGTGGTGGAATCCGGCGGCTTCTCGGCAGCGGAAACCGTGCTCGGCATCGGGCGCTCGGCAATCAGCCAGCAGATGAGCGATCTGGAGCAACGCCTCGGTTTACGTTTATGTCAGCGTGGCCGCGCTGGATTCTCGCTGACCGAAGAAGGTCGCGAGGTCTATCAATCAGCCCTGCAGCTATTGAGTGCGCTGGAAAGTTTTCGCACCGAGGTCAATGGCCTGCACCAACACTTGCGTGGCGAACTGATCATCGGCCTGACCGATAATCTGGTCACCCTGCCCCACATGCGCATCACTCACGCCCTCGCCCAATTGAAGGAGCGCGGGCCGGATGTGCAAATCCAGATCCGCATGATTGCGCCGAATGAAGTCGAACAAGGCGTGCTGGACGGTCGCCTGCATGTCGGCGTGGTGCCGCAGGCCAGCGCGCTTTCCGGGTTGGAATATCAACCGTTGTACAGCGAGCGCTCACTGCTTTATTGCGCGGTCGGTCATCCACTGTTTTATGTCGATGACAAACAACTCGATGACGAGCGCCTAAATAGTCAGGACGCCATTGCCCCGACGTTTCGTTTGCCGGCGGAAATCCAGGCGCACTATCAAGCGCTCAACTGCACTGCCAGCGCTTCCGACCGTGAGGGCATGGCGTTTCTGATTCTGACCGGGCGCTACATTGGTTATCTGCCGGATCATTACGCCAGCCTTTGGGTACAGCAAGGGCGTTTACGCGCACTCAAGGCTAATACACGTTTTTATGATTTGAGTCTGGCATCGGTCACGCGCAAGGGCCGGCGCCCTCATTTGGTGCTGGAAAGCTTTCTGGATAGTCTGGCGGCAACACGTTGAAAACCAACAAACACCCAGCCACGTTAGGCCCTAGAGACAAAATTAACCAATAACCTGAGCAAGTGGACAGCTTTTTGCAAAGCAGGATCAATCCCGATCCTTCAACAAGAAGCCCAACGCCATGCAGCCAGATTCTGAACCGTCCAGCGACTTGATCTACGGCCTCAACGACCGCCCCAAACCGCTGGCCGCGACCCTTGCCGCCCTGCAACACGTGCTCGCCAGTTTCGTCGGCATCATCACCCCGCCGCTGGTGATCGGCTCGGCGCTCGGGCTGACCGCGCATTTGCCTTACCTGATCAGCATGGCGCTGATGGTGTCCGGGGTCGGCACGTTTATTCAGGCACGCCGCCCGTTCGGGATTGGCGCAGGGATGATCTGCCTGCAAGGCACCAGTTTCGCCTTTCTCGGCGCGGTGCTGTCGGCCGGGTTTCTGGTCAAGCAGCGCGGCGGCAGTCCGGAAGACATTCTGGCGATGATCTTTGGCGTGTGTTTTTTCGGCGCGATTGTGCAGATCGTGCTCAGCCGTTTCATTGGTCAATTGCGCAGGGTGGTCACGCCGTTGGTAACCGGGATTGTCATCACGCTGATCGGCATCAGCCTGATCAAGGTCGGCATCACCGATCTCGGCGGAGGCTTCAATGCCCCGGACTTTGGCGCGCCGGGCAATCTGGCGCTGGGCGTATTCGTGTTGCTGACGATCATTTTGCTCAACCGCTCGAACACGCCTTGGGTGCGGTTGTCGGCAATCATCATCGGCTTGGTGCTCGGCAGCCTGGCGGCGTGGTTCAGTGGGAAACTGGTCCCGCAGCCTTTGCCTGACTTGCCGCTGGTGAGTTTTCCTACACCGTTCAAGTTCGGATTCAGTTTTGACTGGACCGCGTTCCTGCCGGTCGCGCTGATCTATCTGATCAGCACCATCGAAACCGTCGGTGACCTCACCGCCAATTGCATGCTCGCCCGCCAACCCATCAGCGGCCCTTCTTATATAAGCCGCTTGCGCGGTGGGGTGCTGGGTGATGGCGTGAGCTGCATGATCGCCGCAACGTTCAGCGCCTTCCCCAACACCACGTTTGCGCAGAACAACGGCGTGATCCAGTTGACCGGCGTTGCCAGCCGTTACGTTGGCCTATACATCGGCGCGATTCTGTTTTGTCTCGGCCTGTTTCCAATGATCGGTGCCGTGCTGCAACAGATCCCTAAACCAGTACTCGGCGGCGCCACTCTGGTGATGTTCGGTGCCGTCGCCGCTGCCGGCGTGCGCATCCTCGCGCAATCGCCGCTGGATCGGCGCAGCGTGCTGATCATCGCCACGTCGTTCGGCGTCGGCCTGGGCATCGCCGCGCAACCGAACCTGCTGCACCTGCTACCGAAACTGGTGCAAAACCTGTTCGACTCGGCGATTACCAGCGGCGGGCTGACGGCAATCATCCTTTGTCTGCTGCTGCCGGAAGCAAAACCAGCCCCCACTGAAGTACATGCGCCGCTGAACAAGATCGAACAGGCGTAACGGTTTTATCGTTTCAGGACTTGTCGGATACGTGTGGGTGCGCTATCAACGCAACTGGTTGCACCCACAGACAAACCCGGAAGTGCCTATGACCTTTGAAGTCCCCGCTCACGGCGGCAAGCCCGCCAGCCGCATTCGTCAGAAGAACGAAGAGACCATTCTCAAAGCCGCCGAAGACGAGTTCGCCCGTCACGGGTACAAAGGCACCAGCATGAACACCATCGCGCAGAATGCCGGGTTGCCCAAGGCGAACCTGCATTACTACTTCACCAACAAGTTGGGGCTGTACGTAGCGGTGCTGAGCAACATCATCGAGTTGTGGGACAGCACCTTCAACACTCTCACCGCCGAAGACGATCCGGCTGAAGCGCTGACCCGTTACATCCGCGCCAAAATGGAATTCTCCCGTCGCCAGCCACAAGCCTCGCGAATCTTTGCGATGGAAGTGATCAGTGGCGGCGAATGTCTGAGCGAATATTTCAACCAGGATTACCGCGCTTGGTTCCAGGGCCGCGCGGCGGTGTTTCAGGCGTGGATCGATGCCGGCAAAATGGACCCGGTGGATCCGGTGCACCTGATCTTCCTGTTGTGGGGCAGCACCCAGCATTACGCCGACTTCGCCACGCAGATCTGCCGCGTCAGCGGGCGCAGCAAGTTGACCAAGCAGGACATGGAAGACGCCGGCAACAACCTGATCCGCATCATTCTCAAAGGCTGCGGCCTCACTCCTTCTCTATAAGACGTTTATGCCTTTCACCCTCAGCGGTTTTTGCGAGTACCGCGAAGAGATTCGCAAAAGCCGCTTTATCACTTTCGCTGCACCGATCAGCAGCCCCGCTGACGCGCAGGCGTTCTTCGAACAGCACAGCGACTTGAACGCCTCGCACAATTGCTGGGCGTGGAAACTCGGCGATCAATATCGCAGCAATGACGACGGCGAACCGGGCGGCACGGCCGGGCGACCGATACTGGCGGCGATTGAAGCGCAGGATTGCGATCAGGTCGCGGTGCTGGTGATCCGCTGGTACGGCGGCATTCAACTCGGCACGGGGGGATTGGCCCGGGCCTATGGCGGCGGAGCGAACAAGTGCCTGCAAACGGCGGCGAAAGTCGAGTTGATCAGCCGCGTGCCGTTGAGTTGTGCCTGTGGTTTTGCCGAGTTGGCGCTGGTGAAGTTGCGGGTAGCGGATCTGGGTGGGTTGATTGTCGAAGAAAACTTCACGGCAAACGGCGTTGAGTTGAAGTTAGCTGTGGGGGAAGCGCAGATCGAGGTCTTGCAAACGCAGCTAGCCGATTTGAGTCGTGGGCGGATTTTGCTTCAACGATAAAAGATCAAAAGATCGTCCGATCGCGGCCCGAGCGTTCCGCAGCTCCTACACTTGAAACGCATTCCCCTGTAGGAGCTGCCGAAGGCTGCGATCTTTTAGGGCATCACCCTTTTCCGTTATTACCCGGACTTGCCCACATCGGCTGTGCACCCGGCTGTGGATAACCTGAGCACATCCCGCTGTAACCCTTCTGTCATGCGGCTTTGCGCGATTTGTTCACTTTTCGTTCAATTCCCCCGACCAAATGCAAATCCCACGCAAAAACAATCAGTTATCTTGGTTTATCACCATTAGAAGAAAGCACCGCGGTGCTTATGCCCGGGATTTCAGCTTGCGCACAATAACTGTGGAACAACCTGTGGATAACCCGTTCATGGCTGTCGCAGTCGCCGATGCTGTATAGCTCCAATGGGTTTGCTCGTTTTTTGATCAATTACCGACGAGCAAAACTGGAGCCTGATCATCAGCTTTGCTCTCAATTGGTGCTTGGCATCATCGGGATTTGACCTCGCCAGCTCTGCACCAAATGCTGGGAGGCGATGCGTGGCGGACTTCCTGACTCAATGGCCAGGAAATTGCTTTATCCACAGGCATAACTTCAAGCAAGTCGAGCCTGTCATGCCCATCGCCCCTCCTGTCCCGCGCCTGCAACTGCGCCATATCAGCAAACGCTACCCCGGATGTCTGGCCAATGACGCCATTGATCTGAGCATTGCGCCCGGTGAAATCCATGCGCTGCTCGGTGAAAACGGCGCAGGCAAAAGCACGCTGATGAAGATCATCTACGGCGTCACTCAGGCCGACGCGGGCGAGATGCTCTGGCAAGGACAGCGCGTGAACATGCGCAATCCGGCCCAGGCGCGACAGCTGGGGATCGGCATGGTCTTCCAACATTTCTCGCTGTTCGAAACTCTGACCGTGGCGCAGAACATTGCCTTGGCAATGGGTGCGGCAGCGGGCACACCGAAACAGCTTGAGCCAAAGATTCGCGAAGTCTCGCGGCGCTACGGCATGGCGCTGGAGCCTGAGCGACTTGTCCACAGCCTGTCGATCGGCGAGCGGCAACGGGTGGAAATCATTCGCTGCCTGATGCAGGACATCCGGCTGCTGATCCTCGACGAACCGACTTCAGTGCTGACGCCGCAGGAGGCCGACGATTTGTTCATCACCCTGCGCCGTCTCGCCGCCGAGGGTTGCAGCATTTTGTTTATCAGCCACAAGCTCGGTGAGGTTCGCGCCTTGTGCCACAGCGCCACGGTCTTGCGCGGCGGGCGGGTAGCCGGGCATTGCGTACCGGCCGAATGCTCGGATCAACAGTTGGCGCAGATGATGGTGGGCGAAGCGGCGGCGTTGATTGGCGACTATCCAAAGGCCAGCGGTGGCGCGGTGTTTTTGCAGGTCAGCGGTTTGAGCTGGCATAACCCGGACCCGTTTGGCTGCTCACTGACAGGTATCGACTTGCAGGTGCGCAGCGGTGAAATCGTTGGCATCGCCGGAGTCGCGGGCAATGGCCAGGATGAACTGCTTGCCCTGCTCAGTGGCGAGCAAACGCTGCCACGGGCCGAAGTCGAAAAGATTCGTTTCGGTCATCAGGCCGTTGCTGATTTACGCCCCGATGCACGACGCAAACTCGGTCTGGCTTTCGTCCCGGCCGAGCGTCTCGGCCATGGTGCGGTGCCGGAGCTGAGTCTGGCCGACAACGCGCTGCTGACAGCCTTTCAACAAGGGTTGGTGAGCAACGGTTTGATAGAACGAGGCAAAGTCGATGCCCTCGCCCAGCAAATCATTCAGCGCTTCGGGGTAAAAACGCCGAATACGCAAACCGCCGCCCGCAGCCTGTCCGGCGGCAATCTGCAGAAATTCATCCTCGGCCGGGAAATCCTCCAGCAACCAAAACTGCTGATCGCCGCGCACCCGACCTGGGGCGTCGACGTCGGCGCCGCCGCGACCATCCACCGCGCGTTGATCGCCTTGCGCGACGCCGGCGCGGCGATTCTGGTGATTTCCGAAGACCTCGATGAACTGTTCCAGATCAGCGACCGCCTCGGCGCCTTGTGTGGCGGCAAGCTGTCGGCGCTGCAAAACACCACGGACACGCAACTGAGCGACGTCGGCGGATGGATGGCCGGTCAGTTCGATGCCCCTCAACAACACGCCACGGTTTAACGGAGTTTCAAACATGCTGCTTTCCCTCGAACCCCGTGGCCAGCAATCACGCCTGATGCTCTGGTGCTCACCGCTGTTGGCGGCGGCGCTGACGCTCGGCTGCGGTTCGCTGCTGTTCATCGCCCTCGGTCATGATCCGCTGCAAACCTTGCACACGCTGCTGATCGCGCCGGTCAGCGACTTGTACGGCGTTTCGGAATTACTGGTCAAAGCCCTGCCGATTCTGCTCTGCGCGCAGGGACTGGCGGTGGCCTACCAAGCGCGAATCTGGAACATCGGCGCCGAAGGTCAATTGCTGCTGGGCGCACTCGCCGGCAGTGCCTTGGCGGTCAACATCATCGACATGCAAAGCCGTTGGGCGCTGGTGCTGATTCTGCTGACCGGCACCCTCGCCGGTGCCGCATGGGCGGGGCTCACCGCATGGCTGCGCACACGTTTCAACGCCAACGAAATCCTCACCAGCATCATGCTCAATTACATCGCGCTGAACTTGCTGCTGTTCTGCGTACATGGGCCGCTGAAGGATCCCGCCGGTTTCAATTTTCCCGAGTCGGCAATGTTCGGCGACGCCAGCCGTTTGCCGCTGTTGCTGGAGGATGGCCGCGTGCATGCCGGGGTGTATTTCGCCCTGCTCGCGCTGGTCGCGGTGTGGGTGTTGTTGCAGAAGAGTTTTATCGGTTTCCAGATCAAAGTGCTCGGGCTCGACAAGCGTGCGGCAGGGTTCGTTGGCTTTCGCGAGAAGCGTTTGATCTGGCTTGCCCTGTTGATCAGCGGCGGGTTGGCGGGGCTTGCCGGGGTCTGCGAAGTCACCGGCCCGATCGGCCAATTGGTGCCGCAAGTGTCACCGGGTTATGGCTACGCGGCGATCACCGTGGCGTTTCTCGGGCGGCTCAACCCCATCGGAATTCTGTTCGCAAGTTTGCTGATGGCGCTGCTGTACATCGGTGGCGAGAACGCGCAGATGAGCCTCAATCTGCCGCAAGCGATCACGCAACTGTTTCAGGGAATGATGCTGTTTTTCCTGCTCGCCAGTGATGTGCTGATTCTCTATCGACCACGCCTGAATCTGCGCTGGGCACGGCGCACACAGACCCCCACCGTAACCGCCGGAGCGCTGTGATGGATATCGATCTGCTGAGCAATATTTTCTTCGCGATGGTGCGTTGCGGCACGCCGCTGCTGTTGGTGGCGCTGGGTGAACTGATCTGCGAGAAGAGCGGCGTGCTCAACCTTGGGCAGGAAGGGATGATGCTGTTTGGTGCGGTGATCGGTTTTATCGTCGCGCTCAATAGCGGCAACCTGTGGCTCGGCGTATTGCTGGCGATGCTCGCCGGGATGTTGCTGTCGTCGCTGTTTGCTTTGGTGGCGCTGGTGTTCAACGCCAATCAGGTGGCGACCGGCTTGGCCCTGACGATTTTTGGCGTGGGGCTGTCGACTTTCGTGGGCGCGGCGTGGGTCGGCAAACCATTGGCTGGATTCGAGCCGTTGGCGATTCCGTATCTGAGTGAAATTCCACTGATCGGGCGGATGCTGTTCGCGCAGGATCTGCTGGTGTATCTGTCGTTTGCGCTGTTTGCGCTGGTGGCGTGGGTGATCATCAAAAGCCGTGTCGGGCTGATCATTCAAGCGGTCGGCGAAAACCCGGATGCGGCCAGTGCGATGGGCTTGCCGGTGTTGACCGTGCGCACCCTGGCGGTGCTTTTCGGCGGCGCGATGGCCGGGCTGGCCGGGGCGTATCTGTCGCTGGCGTATACGCCGATGTGGGCGGAAAACATGACGGCCGGGCGTGGCTGGATTGCCTTGGCGCTGGTGGTGTTTGCCAGTTGGCGGGTGTGGCGGTTGTTGCTGGGCGCCTATCTGTTCGGCCTCGCCAGCATCCTGCACCTGGTGGCGCAGGGGTTGGGGCTGGCGATTCCGTCTAGTCTTCTGGCGATGCTGCCGTACGTGGCGACGATTGTGGTGCTGGTGTTGTTGTCGCGCGATGCGCTGCGCACACGGTTGTATGCGCCGGTGTCGTTGGGGCAGCCTTGGCAGGCGGGGCATTAATGTGGTGATTTCACGGGCCTCATCGCTGGCAAGCCAGCTCCCACAGGGATCTCGGGTGTGAATGCGTTCTGGATTACACCACCGGAACCTGTGGGAGCTGGCTTGCCAGCGATGGGGCCCGAACAGGCAACACCTGAGCGATGCCCCACGCCAGTTCGAAGACGAGGAAAATCAGCAAAATCGAACTGGCGCCATGGACCAGGGCATACCCCTGCCAAGCCGCAAACAGAAACCGCGCCACCGCGTCATAACGTCCATAAAGCGCCTGCGGATCACGAATCCGCAGCACCGCCCACACACAAACCACCGAACCCAACATATTCGCCATCAACATGTGCATCGGCGCGAACGCCGGCAACTCACCCGGCAAATCCATCGTCTGACTCAGCGCCGCCAAAACCCCATGCAAAAAAGCAAAACTCCACGGCGTCACAAACGCCGCCGTGACGATCAGGTCGTACCAGGCGCTGCCGCGCACCACGTTTCGATATTGTGTTGAAGTCCACATCGTCCATGCTCCAGAAATTTGAGGAGCAACCACGTTAAAGCCTGGAGTATGCTCCAGGGTCAAGCCCTCTTCAGAGCATCACAAATGCGCATCGGTGAATTGGCACAGGCCAGCGCAGTCAGTCGCGACACGCTGCGTTTCTATGAGCAACGCGGATTGATCGCGGCGCAACGCAGTGCCAATGGTTATCGCGACTACCCGCCGGAAATGCTGCAACTGGTGCTCTACATCAAGACGGCGCAGCGCCTGGGTTTTACCCTCGGCGAGATCGGCGACAGCGTTGCCGCACTGTGGAACGCGCCCGATCCGAAAAACGCTGTGGCGCAATTGCTGCGCGACAAGCTGCTACTGATTGAAACCCGCATGAGCGAACTCGACGCGCTACGGCATGAGTTGCAACTACGGCTCGGTCAGGCGTGTCCATTGAATCCTGAACTTTGACTTTCAAGGAACCCATCATGTCCCAGGCAAAAAACGCACTGATCATCGGCGCCTCCCGAGGCTTGGGCCTCGGGTTGGTGAAGACCCTGCTGGGCGACGGCTGGCAAGTGACCGCCACCGTGCGCAATCCCTCGAACGCCGAGGCGCTGCAAGCGCTGGGCAACGTGCGGATCGAGAAGCTCGACATGGATGACCAGCAGGCGGTGATCGCCTTGAACCAACAGTTGAAGGGCGAAACTTTCGACCTGCTGTTCGTCAATGCCGGGGTCAAAGGCCCGGCCGTACAGACCCCGGGCGGCGCGACCCTGGCGGAAGTCGGTCAGCTGTTTTTCACCAACGCGGTGGCGCCGATCAATCTGGCGCAACGCTTTGCCGGACAGATCCGCGATGGCAGCGGCGTGCTGGCGTTCATGAGTTCGGTACTCGGCAGCGTGACCATGCCGGATGCGCCGGAACTGGCGCTGTACAAGGCGAGCAAGGCTGCGCTGAACTCGATGACCAACAGTTTTGTCACGCAATTGGGCGAGCAAAAACTGACCGTACTGTCGCTGCATCCGGGTTGGGTGAAGACCGACATGGGCGGTGAAGGGGCTGACCTTGATGTGGACACCAGCACACGCGGTCTGATTGATCAGGTGAATGCGTTTACCGGCAAGGGCGGACATCACTTTATCAACTACAAGGGTGAAACAATTCCCTGGTAATTGATGATCCCCTGTAGGAGCTGCCGAAGGCTGCGATCTTTTGATTTTTTTAAGATCAAAAGATCGTCCGATCGCGGCCCGAGCCTTCGGCAGCTCCTACAGGGGTTGTGTATTTTGGTGATGTTGTCCTGTCGGGTGGGGCTTGCCCGGCGCAACGATTTGTTTGAAACTGCGCACCTCGTCCGTCGCGGCGAACCTGGATCAGCAGACAGGACAACACTGAGCTGGCAACCCTGAACCCACTTTCAGAGGAGCCGGCGACAATGCCTGCGACCCGTACCTGGTTAAAAAACCCCCTCGCCATTTTCACCTCCAACGAGCTCGATGCCCGTGGCGGTCTGGTGCTGCAAGACGGCGTGATCGTCGAAGTGCTTGCTGCCGGTCAACAGCCGTCAGCGCCGTGCAATGAAGTGTTCGATGCTCGCGAGCATGTGATCCTGCCGGGCCTGATCAACACCCACCATCACTTCTATCAAACCCTGACACGCGCCTGGGCGCCGGTGGTCAATCAGCCGTTGTTCCCGTGGCTGAAAACCCTGTACCCGGTGTGGGCACGGCTGACGCCGGAAAAACTCGCCCTCGCCACCAAAGTCGCGTTGGCCGAGTTGCTGCTGTCGGGTTGCACCACCGCTGCCGACCATCATTATCTGTTTCCGGACGGTCTGGAAAACGCCATCGACGTGCAAGTCGAAACCGTGCGAGAACTGGGCATGCGCGCCATGCTCACCCGTGGCTCGATGAGCCTCGGCGAGAAGGACGGCGGCCTGCCGCCGCAGCAGACCGTGCAGGAAGGCCAGGTGATTCTCGACGACAGTCAGCGCCTGATCCACGAGTACCACGAGCGTGGCGACGGTGCGCAAATCCAGATCGCTCTGGCACCGTGCTCGCCTTTTTCGGTGACGCCGGAAATCATGTCGGCCAGCGCCGAACTGGCGAACAAACTCGACGTGCGCCTGCACACGCACCTGGCCGAAACCCTCGACGAAGAGGATTTCTGCCTGCAGCGTTTCGGCCTGCGCACCGTGGATTATCTGGACAGCGTCGGCTGGCTCGGCCCGCGCACCTGGCTGGCCCACGGCATCCACTTCAACCCGGACGAAATCGCCCGCCTCGGTCAGGCCGGCACTGGCATCTGTCATTGCCCAAGCTCGAACATGCGTCTGGCCTCGGGCATTTGCCCAAGCATTGATTTGACCGACGCCGGTGCGCTGTTCGGTCTGGGCGTGGATGGCTCGGCGTCCAACGATGCATCGAACATGATCCTCGAAGCGCGTCAGGCGCTGTACATCCAGCGCCTGCGTTACGGCGCCGAGAAGATCACCCCGGAGCGCGTGCTGGGCTGGGCGACCAAGGGCTCGGCGAGTCTGTTGGGTCGTACCGACATTGGTGAACTGGCGGTGGGCAAACAGGCGGATCTGGCGTTGTTCAAGCTCGATGAACTGCGCTTCTCTGGCAGCCACGATCCGATTTCGGCGCTGCTGCTGTGCGGCGCAGACCGGGCGGATCGGGTGATGATTGGCGGCAAGTGGCGCGTGGTTGATGGCCAGGTCGAAGGGCTGGATCTGAAAGGCCTGATCGCCGATCACAGCCAGGCTGCTCGCCAGTTGATCGCCGGCACCTGATTCACCGCGATCCCCTGTAGGAGCTGCCGCAGGCTGCGATCTTTTGATTGTGTTTTGAAAAACGAGATCAAAAGATCGCAGCCTGCGGCAGCTCCTACAGGGGGGGGTGTGGCGGGCTTAAAGGCCCAGCAGGGACAGCATGATGAAGGTCGCAAACAACACAAAGTGCGTCATGCCTTCAATAGCATTGGTCTCGCCGTCATTGAGATTGATCGCGCTGACGATCAATGTGAGAAAGATCATCACCGTCTGCACCGGGGTCATTGCCATCTGAAATGGCTGACCGGTATACAGCGCCATCGCTTCCATCACCGGCACGGTGAGGATCACCGTCGACAGTGACGCACCCATCGCAATATTGACCACCGACTGCATGCGATTGGCCAGCGCCGCACGCAACGCGGTCAAAATCTCCGGCGCCGCCGAAATCGCCGCCACCAGAATCGCCGTGATCACTGGAGGAGCGCCCGTCCCTTCCAGGCCCAGATCGAGGGTCTTGGACATCACCTCGGCCAATGCGCCGATCACCACAATGCCGAACACCAGAATGCCGATCGACAGGCCGATGCCCGGTGCTTTCGCCTGCGCGTCCTGCGGTTCTTTCTTGCGACGTTTGTCCGGGTAGCTGTAGCTGAAAAAGTAACTGTGCGGGCCGACCTGCATGCGCAAAAACAGCGCGTAAAGCACCACCATTGCACCGATGGTGAACGCCGAATATATCTTCCAGTTGGCCTCGGGAATGAACTCCGGCACCACCATCGACACGCCCATCGCGGTGAGGATCATCACGCTGTAGCTGCGCGCCGAATCGTCGTTGTAGGACTGCTCGCCATGCTTGATCCCGCCCATCAGCGCTGCCAGGCCGAGGATGCCGTTGATGTCGAGCATTACTGCCGAATAAATCGTGTCGCGCACCAGCGTGGGCGACGCTTCGTTGCTCATCATGATCGCCAGAATCACCACTTCCACCAGCACGGCGGCCAGCGTGAGGATCATCGTGCCGTATGGGTCGCCGACCTTTTCGGCGAGCAATTCGGCGTGATGGGCGACGCGCATCGAAGCGGCGACGATGAACGCGATCAGCACCAGACCGGCAGTCAGCGCGACGATCTGGCCGCTGTGCAGCATCCAGTGTTCCAACGGATAAGCGACGACTGCGGCGAGCAGGGCCAGCAGCAGAAAGCTTTCTTGCTTGAGGATTGAGAGCATGGCGGGCCTTTTTTGCCAAAGATTCGAATGAGCTACTGACTACGGCGCGGCGCTAACGTTTCGTTACACATTAGCGCACCAGCCGAAAGCAGCCGTTTCAACCGATGCACTTTTATTGGCCTCACCGGCCCCATCGCGAGCAGGCTCACTCCTACAGGGGAACGCTATTACCTGTAGGAGTGAGCCTGCTCGCGATAGCCTTCATGCGATTCCGGACGGGTTTGTTGTCCTGTTGGTCAGCAATTTGCATTGCCCCTGACCACACACAACAAAATGGAGCTCCAATTCATGCAAATACGTCCGCTGCACAAACTGCTGTGCGCCGCCATTGGTCTGGGGATAAGTCTGAGCGCCAGCGCTGCCGATCCGCTGAAGGTCGGTTTCGTCTACATCGGCCCGATCGGTGACCACGGCTGGACGTATCAGCATGAACAGGGGCGCAAGGCGCTGGCGGAGAAGTTCGGCGCGCAGATCACCACCAACTACGTGGAGAACGTCGCCGAAGGTGCCGATGCCGAGCGGGTGATCCGCAACATGGCGAAGGACAAGTACGACCTGATCTTCACCACGTCCTTCGGCTACATGAACCCGACGCTGAAAGTCGCCAAACAATTTCCCAAGGTGACCTTCGAGCACGCCACCGGCTACAAGCAGGACAAGAACCTCGGCACCTATCTGGCGCGCACCTACGAGGGCCGTTACGTCGGCGGCTTCCTCGCGGCGAAGATGACCAAGACCAAAAAGATCGGCTACGTCGCCTCCTTCCCGATCCCGGAAGTGATCCGCGACATCAACGCCATTCAACTGGCCCTGAACAAGTACAACCCCGGCACCGAGATCAAAGTGGTGTGGGTCAACTCGTGGTTCGATCCGGGCAAGGAAGCCGATGCCGCCAACGCGCTGATCGATCAGGGTGTCGACGTGGTATTCCAGCACACCGACAGCCCGGCTCCGATTCAGGCTGCCGAACGCCGCGGTGTCTACGCGGTGGGTTACGCCTCCGACATGGCCCACTTCGGGCCGAAAGCGGTGCTGACCTCGATCGTCAACGACTGGGCGCCGCATTACATTCAGGCGACTCAAAGCGTGATCGATCACAGCTGGAAGTCTCAGGATTACTGGGGCGGGCTGAAGGAAGGCACGGTTGAACTGCCGATCAGCGACCTGGTGCCAGCACCGGTCAAAGCCGAGGCCGAGCAGATCATTGCCGATATCAAGAGCGGTGCGTTGCAGCCGTTTACCGGGCCGATCAAGGATCAGGCCGGGGTCGAGAAAATCCCCGCGGGTGTGAGTGCGACCACGGCGGAACTGGCGTCGATGAACTATTACGTGGAAGGCATGAAGGCTGAGATGCCGAAGTAATTCTCAGCGCCCCCCCCTGTAGGAGTGAGCCTGCTCGCGATAGCGGTGTGTCAGATACAAATGTGTCGAATGACGCACCGCCATCGCGAGCAGGCTCACTCCTACAATTGATCTTCAGCGTATTCAAGGATTGTGCATGAACAGTCTTCCGATCATCGACATCGCCCCGCTCTACACCGACAACCAAAACGCCTGGCCCGCCGTTGCTGAGCAAATCGACCACGCTTGCCGCGAGTGGGGTTTCTTCTACATCAAAGGTCATCCGATCACAGCCCAGCGCATCGACGCGCTGCTCGATCATGCGCAGCGTTTTTTCGATCTGCCGGCGGCAGAGAAGCTCAAGATCGACATCACCCAGACCCGCCACCATCGCGGCTACGGCGCCATCGCCACCGAACAGCTCGACCCGAACAAACCCAGCGACCTCAAAGAAACCTTTGACATGGGCCTGCACCTGTCGGCGGACCATCCCGAAGTGCTGGCGGAAAAACCCTTGCGCGGGCCCAACCGCCATCCGGTAATTCCCGGTTGGGAGGCGCTGATGGAACAACACTACCTGGACATGCAGGCCCTCGCGCAAACGCTGCTTCGCGCCATGACCCTTGCCCTGGACATCGAACGCGACTTCTTCGACAAGCGCTTTCTTGAGCCCGTGAGTGTGCTGCGCATGATCCACTACCCGCCGCGTCACACCGCCAGTTCCGCCGAGCAGCAAGGCGCCGGTGCGCACACCGATTACGGCTGCATCACCCTGCTCTATCAGGACAGCGCCGGCGGCTTGCAAGTGAAGAACGTCAAAGGCGAGTGGATCGACGCTCCACCGATTGACGGGACGTTTGTGGTCAATCTCGGCGACATGATGGCGCGCTGGAGCAATGACCGATATCGCTCGACACCGCACCGGGTGATCAGCCCGCTCGGGGTGGATCGCTACTCGATGCCGTTCTTTGCCGAGCCTCACCCGGACACCCGTATCGAGTGCCTGCCCGGTTGCCAGAGCGCAGAACACCCGGCGAAATATCCGACGACCACTTGTGCTGAATTCCTGCTGTCGCGCTTCGCCGATACCTACGCTTATCGACGGGAACAGGAAGCGGTGTGACGGATCGCTTGGTCAGGTTTTGCCAATTATTTCAGCAAGCATCTGTAGAATGCCGTCATTGCACCTGATGAGAAAAGAATATGTACGACTGGCTCAACGCCCTGCCCAAGGCCGAACTGCACCTGCATCTGGAAGGCTCGCTGGAGCCTGAGTTGCTGTTCGCTTTGGCCGAACGCAACAAGATCGCCCTGCCGTGGAACGACGTCGAAACCCTGCGCAAGGCTTACGCCTTCAACAATCTGCAGGAATTCCTCGACCTGTATTACCAAGGCGCCGATGTGCTGCGCACCTCGCAGGATTTCTACGACCTGACCTGGGCCTACCTGCTGCGCTGCAAGGCGCAGAACGTGATTCACACCGAACCGTTCTTCGACCCGCAGACCCACACCGACCGTGGCATCCCGTTCGAAGTGGTGCTCAACGGCATCGCCGCCGCGTTGAAGGATGGCGAGCAGCAACTGGGCATCACCAGCGGTTTGATCCTCAGCTTCCTGCGCCACTTGAGCGAAGAAGAAGCCGAGAAAACCCTCGATCAGGCGCTGCCGTTCCGTGACGCGTTTGTTGCCGTAGGCCTGGACAGCTCCGAAATGGGCCATCCGCCAAGCAAGTTCCAGCGCGTGTTCGATCGTGCCCGTCACGAAGGTTTCCTGACCGTCGCCCACGCCGGTGAAGAAGGCCCGCCGGAATACATCTGGGAAGCCATCGACCTGCTGAAAATCCAGCGCATCGACCACGGCGTACGCGCCATCGAAGACGAGCGCCTGATGCAGCGGATCATCGACGAGCAGATCCCGCTGACCGTGTGCCCGCTGTCGAACACCAAGCTTTGCGTGTTCGATCACATGTCGCAGCACAACATCCTCGACATGCTTGAGCGTGGCGTGAAGGTGACTGTGAACTCCGATGACCCGGCGTATTTCGGTGGTTACGTCACCGAGAACTTCCATGCGCTGTACGAACATTTGGGCATGACCCAGGATCAGGCCAAACGCCTGGCGCAGAACAGCCTCGATGCACGTCTGGTAAAACCTTAAGAGCAATACAAAAACCTGTGGGAGCGGGCTTGCCCGCGATGAGGCCATCAATTCCAACATCATTGTTGACTGACGGACCGCTATCGCGGGCAAGCCCGCTCCCACAGGTACAGTGTTAGCTCATGGATTCGGGCTCAGGCAAAGATTTCACACGCTCTGCTACGCCAGTTCCAGCTCTGTTTCCTTGGCAAATCGATGCAGTTCTCGCTGGCCAATAGCGGTCAGTTGCAACGCCCTCGAGTCATGGGGCAAGGTCAGCCAACCGGACTGCATGAACAACTGCAGCAACGCCGCGCCGAGTGAACCGCCCATGTGCGGACGACGCTCGCTCCAGTCCGGGCAGGCACAGGCCACCTGCACGTTGCGATGGGCCAGCGCCTGGATGAACACGCCACGGCCGGCCAACTTGTTCGCGCCTTTATGGGTCACCACCACGCGTTGCTCAAGCTGTTCGATCCAGCCGGCGTCGAGCAGGCGCTGATACAGATCGGCGGCCAGTGTGCCGCCCAGGTGGTCATCACAGAAACGAGCGCGCAACAGTGAAGACGGCGCCGCCGCAACCTTGGCCATCGGTGTCTTACGTTTGAACACCTCGGCGACTTCTCGCGGGGCACTGGCGATGGTGGCGCTGGCCAACGCTTCGATCGCAGCCCCTACCTCCGGTGCCGAGAGGCGGAAAAACCGTTTACGCCCACGGACTTCAACCTTCAGCAGTCCGCCAGCGGCCAGCCGTGCCAGATGCGCGCTGGCCGACGACGGCGACAGCCCTGCCAGTAGCGCAAGCTCCTCGGTCTGCCGGGCCGAGCCATCCATCAACGCCCACATCATCGCGCTGCGCTTGGGGTCGGCCAGCAACGTGGCGATCTGGCTGATGCAAGGTGCATGTTCCATGTATTCACTCCCTGTGGAATCGTATCGTCTACTGCTCGGAGACATCTTGACCAGTAATGAGTCGGCGGCCAAGACGCGAAAAACGCCCTGAGCCGGGGCAAGGCAGGCCATTGACACAACATGTTCCGGCGCCGAACCCGCAACCGCAGCAGTCCCCGGAATTAAACAAGGGCAGCTCAGCATTGATGGCGTTCGGGGCCGGTTTCGGTACTGGCATGAGGCGGGCGCTAGTATAAGCGGGATGCACGCGCCGTCCCGCGCTGTGGACTGCATGGGTGGTGATTGTTCCTGACAGAAATTTCTCTATTTACCTGCGACTAATGATCAACTTTCGAGAAAGCGGGAAATTGACTACTCAAATCAGCGCAACGGCTGGCGAGCATCTCCCTTAAAAGGTTCACAGGCTTACTCAATTGTGCGCGATGGGCGCACAACAAGTTCAGCGGAGCGCGCTCACACAGCAGCTCCGGCAATAGCACTTTGAGGCGCCCGGCGAGAACATCGGCGCCCACGTCCAGCCAGGATTTGTAGGCAATGCCGGCACCCGCCACGGCCCACAGACGTACCACGTCGGCGTCGTCGCTGAAGCGGTCACCCGTGACAGTAAGGCTGACTTCGCGCTTGCCGTCAGTGAAGCTCCAGTGGTCATGGACCCGACTGCCGAGCATGAACAACAGGCAATTGTGCTGGGCCAGTTGTTCGAGTTGCCGCGGTTCGCCGTGCCGCGCCAGGTACGCCGGGGATGCGCAAAGCACGCGACGATTGTGCGGCGCGATGGGCAAGGCGATCAGGCTGGAATCTTCCGGCTCGCCATAACGCAGGGCGATGTCCACCGGTTGGCGAAACAGGTCGGCAATGCGGTCGCCGAGCAGCAAGCGCACGGTCAGTTTCGGGTGCTCGCGCTGGAACTCGTCGAGCCACGGCAGCAGCAGGTTGCGGCCAAAGTCGGAAGGCGCCGACAGCTGCAAGACTCCGCTGACCTGATCCTGCCCGCTGGCCAGCAAACGCCGCCCCTCCTCGAGATTGCTCAACGCCGCCCGAGCGTATTCGAGAAAGCCTTCACCCTCGGCCGTCAGGCGCAAGCTGCGCGTCGAACGGGCGAGCAGACGCGCACCGAGTTGCTGTTCGATACGTTTCAGCGCCGCGCTGGCCACCGCGGCGGACATATCCATCACCCGCGCCGCCGCCGACAGGCTACCCAGATCCGCTGCCCGGACAAACAATTGCAAGTCATCGAAACGCAGCATTCCAGCCTCGATTATCAAAAAAATATTGAAAGAGACTGCTCTTTTAGCCGGTTTTATCTCGCAGAGAAATAGCTAATCATCAGCCCTATCTTCTACTACCTGTGCGGAGCCCTCCATGAAAGCCATTGCCTACTACGCCTCACTGCCCATCAGCGACGCCAAATCACTGCAAGACATCGATCTGCCTGAGCCAGTAGCCGGCCCGCGCGACTTGCTGGTGGAGGTCAAAGCCATTTCGGTCAACCCGGTCGACACCAAGGTGCGGCAGAATGTGGCGCCTGAAGACGGGGCCGCGAAAGTGCTGGGCTGGGACGTGGCCGGCGTGGTCAAGGCAGTTGGCAGCGAGGTGACGCTGTTCAAGGCTGGCGACAAGGTTTTCTACGCTGGCTCCATCGCCCGCGCGGGCGGCAACAGCGAACTGCATGTGGTCGATGAGCGTATCGTCGGCCATATGCCCAAGTCCCTCGGTTTCGCCGAAGCCGCGGCCCTGCCGCTGACCGCGATAACCGCATGGGAGTTGCTCTTTGAACGCCTGCAAGTCAGCGAAGGCCATATCGATAATGGCCAGAGCCTGCTGATCGTCGGTGCGGCGGGTGGCGTCGGTTCGATCCTCACCCAATTGGCCAAGCAACTGACCGGCCTCAAAGTGATCGGCACCGCCTCCCGTCCACAGACCCGCGACTGGGTCAGCGAACTGGGGGCGGATCTGGTCATCGACCACAGCCAGCCGCTGAGCGAAGAACTCAAACGCGCCGGCATCAATAACGTGACCCACGTCGCCAGCCTGACTCAGACCGATCAGCACCTGGATCAACTGGTCGAGGCCCTGGCGCCGCAAGGCAAACTGGCGCTGATCGACGACCCGAAGTCGCTGGACGTGACCAAGCTCAAGCGCAAGAGCCTGTCGCTGCACTGGGAGTTCATGTACACCCGTTCGCTGTTCGAGACGCCAGACATGATCGAACAGCACAAGCTGCTCAACCGCGTGGCCGAGTTGATTGATGCAGGCACGTTGAAGACGACCGTCGGCGAGCACTTCGGCACGATCAATGCGGCGAATCTGCGTCGCGCGCATGAGTTGCTGGAAAGCGGCAAAGCCAAGGGGAAAATTGTTTTAGAAGGTTTCTAAGGATCAGAAGATCGCAGTCTGAGGTAGCTCCTGCAAGGGCTGCGATCTTCTTTTGCCGTCAGTCAGATGCTTGACCGTTGTCACAATTGCGATCGTATTCAGGTCTACAATCGAAACCTCTGCGATACATCTTTTACGCAAGGGAGGTCAGCAATGAAGATCCTGATAAAAGAAGTGGCAAAGTCTCAATGGCAGGTTCGACTCGACCAGCACGCCGTGACATTCCGCAGTGAAGCCGAAGCGCTGGCCTTCACTCGCACCCTCGAAGCGCGACTCTGCGCGCCACACAAGATTCCCGATCACGGCCAGCAACGCGCGGCAGGCTGAGGTTCAAGCCTCGGCCTGGGCCTGAGCCAGGGCTCGGGCATTTTGCAGACGTCGGGTAAGAATCGCGACGATCACCACCAGAAAACCGCACACGCTGATGACGATGGCCATCGGCACGGCTGTGCCATCGTGCAATACCCCCACCAGCGCCGAGGCCCCGGCCGCGACACTGAATTGCATGCAACCGAGCAACGCCGACGCGCTGCCGGCGCGCGCGCCCTGCCCGTTCATCGCGCAGGCGGCAGCGTTAGGGCTGATGCAGCCGAGGCTGGACACGCAGATGAACAATGGAATCAACAACGGCCAAAGTGCTTCAGTGTGCAAGGCGCTGACGGCCAGCAATGTCAGCCCGGCAGCCAGGTAAACCCAGACCGCACGCGACAGCAGAAACGCCGGGCCACGCTTGGCCAACAACCGCGCATTGACCTGCGCTACCAGAATGAACCCTGCCGCGTTCGTACCGAACAGCCAGCCGAAATGCTCGGCCGGAACGCCATACAGTTTGATGAAGATGAACGGTGAGCCGGCAATGTAAGCGAACATTCCGGCGATCGCGATTCCGCCGGTCAGGGCGTGGCCGAGGTAAATCCGATCCTTCAGCAGCCGTCCATACTGACGCAGTGCACCGGACAGCGGCTGGCGCGGCATGTCTGCGGGCATACTTTCCGGCAGACCGAGCGCCACGGCCAGACCTGCCAACGCGCTGAACCCGGTCAGCACCAAAAAGATCGACTGCCAGCCGGTTGTGTTGACCAACAGCCCGCCGAGCATCGGCGCCAGAATCGGCGCCAGGCCCATCACCAGCATCAACTGCGAGAAGACTTTCGCCGAGCCCACGGCATCGCATTTATCGCTGACCACCGCCCGGGCGATCACCATCCCTGCACAACCGCCCAACGCCTGGACGAAACGTGCGCCGATCAGCCATTCCAGGTTCGGGGCATAAGCACATGCCAGTGATGCCAGAGTGAACAGCGCCAGACCAATGAGCAACGGAACCCGTCGACCGAAGCGATCGGCTACCGGGCCGTACGCCAGTTGGCCGATGGACAGACCGAGAAAATACGCTGCCAACGTCATCTGCACGTGCTTCTCGTCGGTGCCGAACGCGAGCGCCATCGACGGAAATGCAGGTAAATAGAAGTCGATCGCCAACGGACCGAAAGCGGTCAAGGCTCCGAGAATCAGAATGGTACGAAAGTTCATCAGGCATCCAGGTTGGCAATTCGGCAGCCCGACAGTCTAGCCGGGCATGGACGCCTTGAACATTCCGATAGCTGGCTAACAATCAGAAAACGGGATATCAAGATCAAAAGATCGCAGCCTTCGGCAGCTCCTACAAGAGCAACGCAAATCCCCTGTAGGAGTTGCCGAAGGCTGCGATCTTTTTGCTTTTTTCAGTCAAGAACAATCAGGCAAGTTTCACCGCGTACCCTTCTTCGCTGATGATCTCGATGACCTGTTCGGCACTCAATGTACTTTCGACGCCGACCTCTTTTGCTGCCAGATCAACGCGCACATTGGCCGCCGGATCCTTGGCCTGCACGGCTTGTGTGACGGCTTTGACGCAGTGACCGCAGGACATGCCTTGAACATTGAACACTTGCATGGAATGACTCCTTTGAGTGAGTTTGCCGGCAGTGTCGAGCTTGCCACGATGGCAAGGTCAAGTTCTTGAATAAACTGCCGGGCTGGCAATCGGCGCCGCGCTCGGCCAAGCTGCATCCATCAATGACATGAATTCAGGAGATTCAGCCATGCGCTGGTCAGCTTTCAGCCTGTTTGGCTTTCTCGGCCTCTTTGCCGCCATCCCTTCGGTGCACGCCGCAGGTGAGGACTATGGGGTGCTGATCATTTCCCGCGAGCGACTTGAAGTAGCGACCTCGTGCGAGATTGGCGTGTATATCCAGGATCAACTGTCGGCGCGGCTGTTCCAGGAACAAAGCACCTCGTTCAACCTGCCGCCAGGCACCGTATCGTTGCGTCTGAAGTTGCTGCCGGGGCAAGCGCCAGGTTGCAATCCTGGTTTGCTCGCACCGGGCTCGCAGGAAATCAAATTGCAGGCCGGTGATATCCAGAAGTACCGGATCGCGATGACGCGGGAAGGCATGTACCTCAAGCGCGCCGACCTCGGCTATTAGTCAAATCCAAAAATGTATGAACAACCTTTGTGGTGAGGGGATTATCCCCGATGGGTCGCGCAGCGGCCCCCGCCTTCCGAAAATACACAGGAGCAACGACTGCAACACGATATTGACTGACACGACGTCTTCGCGAGCAAGCTCGCTCCCACATTTATCGTCTTGCGGCATTCTCAAGATTGGCGCTTGACCTTGCCCGCATGGCAAGGTTGATCCTGTAGGCAACTTCTACAGGGAGCGTGAACGATGTCCGAATCCATCACTTTCGATCTGCCGATTGCCGGCATGACCTGCGCCAGTTGCGCCGGGCGTGTCGAGCGGGCCTTGAGTAAAGTCAGCGGTGCCAGTGCCGTCAGCGTCAACCTCGCTACCGAACAGGCCCGCGTCAAGGCGCCCGGGGACAGTCTGCCGGCGTTGATGGACGCGGTTGAACGCGCCGGTTACAGCGTGCCGCAACAGACCCTCGAATTGAGCATCGACGGCATGACCTGCGCGTCCTGCGTCGGTCGAGTCGAGCGCGCCCTGAACAAAGTCCCCGGGGTGAAAAGCGTCAGCGTCAATCTGGCCAACGAACGCGCCCACCTCGAATTGCTCGGTCAAATCGATCCACAGATCCTGCTCGACGCGGTGAGCAAGGCCGGTTACGCCTCCAGCGTCTGGCAAGCCGAACACCCTCAAAACGATAATCAGCAACAGCGTCTGCAACGTGAGCGCTGGGCACTGATCTGTGCCATCACCCTGGCCTTGCCGCTGGTGTTGCCGATGTTGCTGCAACCGTTCGGCATCCACTGGATGCTCCCGGCCTGGGCGCAGTTTGCCCTCGCCACCCCAGTGCAATTCATCTTCGGCGCGCGGTTTTACGTGGCGGCTTGGAAAGCCGTGCGCGCCGGAGCCGGCAACATGGATTTGCTGGTCGCCCTCGGCACCAGCGCCGGTTATGGCTTGAGTCTCTACGAATGGGCCACCGCCGCCGGGCGCATGCCGCACCTGTATTTCGAAGCGTCGGCGGTGGTCATCGCGCTGGTGCTGCTCGGCAAATACCTGGAAAGCCGCGCCAAACGCCAGACCGCCAGCGCCATCCGCGCCCTCGAAGCTTTGCGTCCGGAGCGGGCGATTCAAGTGATTGACGGCCGCGAGCAGGATGTCGCCATCAGCGCTCTGCGCCTCAATGATCGGGTGTTGGTCAAACCCGGCGAGCGCTTCCCGGTCGACGGCGAAGTGCTGGAAGGCCAAAGCCACGCTGACGAAGCGTTGATCAGCGGCGAGAGCTTGCCGGTGCCGAAACAGCCCGGCGACAAAGTTACCGGCGGCGCCATCAACGGTGAAGGCCGGCTGCTGGTGCGCACCACGGCCCTCGGCGCGGAAAGCGTGCTGGCGCGCATCATTCGCCTGGTCGAAGACGCCCAAGCGGCGAAAGCACCGATCCAGAAACTGGTGGATAAAGTCAGCCAGGTGTTCGTTCCGACCGTGCTGGTGTTGGCGCTGGCGACACTGATCGGCTGGTGGCTGTACGGCGCGCCGCTGGAAACCGCGTTGATCAACGCCGTCGCGGTACTGGTCATCGCCTGCCCCTGCGCCCTCGGCCTCGCCACACCCACCGCGATCATGGCCGGCACCGGCGTGGCCGCGCGCCACGGCATCCTGATCAAGGACGCCGAAGCCCTGGAGCGCGCCCATGAAGTCAGCAGCGTGGTGTTCGACAAGACCGGCACGCTGACCTCCGGCACGCCGCGCATCGCGCATTTCAGTGCAATCGACGGTCATGAAAATAATCTGCTGCAACTCGCCGGCGCCCTGCAACGCGGCAGCGAACACCCGCTGGCCAAAGCGGTGCTGGATGCGGCCGCCGAACGTGAGCTGGATGTACCGGACGTCAGCGACAGCCAGTCGCTGACCGGTCGCGGCATCGCTGGCAATCTCGACGGTCGGCGCCTGGCATTGGGCAATCGGCGAATGCTCGAAGAAAGTGGCCTGAGCGCAGGTGACCTGGCTGAATCGGCGAAGGCTTGGGAAGCCGAGGGCCGTACGCTTTCGTGGCTGATCGAACAAAGCCCCGAGCCCCGCGTTCTCGGTTTGTTCGCCTTCGGTGACACCCTCAAACCCGGTGCACTGGAGGCGGTGCAACAGCTTGCCGCTCGAAATATCCAAAGCCATTTGCTGACCGGGGATAACCGTGGCAGCGCGCGCGTGGTGGCTGAGGCTCTGGGCATCAACAACGTCCACGCCGAAGTCCTGCCAGCCGACAAAGCCGCCACCGTCACCGAACTGAAAAAAACCGGCGTCGTGGCCATGGTCGGCGATGGCATCAACGACGCCCCGGCGCTCGCGGCAGCCGACATCGGCATTGCCATGGGCGGCGGCACCGACGTCGCCATGCACGCGGCGGGCATAACGCTGATGCGCGGTGATCCACGACTGGTGCCGGCGGCGCTGGAAATCAGCCGCAAGACTTACGCGAAGATTCGCCAGAACCTGTTCTGGGCCTTCGTCTACAACCTGATCGGCATTCCGTTGGCGGCGTTCGGCTTTCTCAACCCGGTGCTGGCCGGCGCGGCGATGGCACTGTCGAGCGTCAGCGTAGTGAGCAATGCGCTACTGTTGAAAACCTGGAAACCCAAGGATCTGGAGGAGCATCGATGAACATCGGCCAAGCGGCCCGGCAAAGTGGCCTGAGCGCAAAAATGATCCGCTACTACGAATCGATCGGCCTGCTCAAAGCGGCCCATCGCACCGACAGCGGCTACCGGGTCTACGGCGCTGATGACTTGCACACACTGGCCTTCATCAAGCGTTCGCGCGACCTCGGTTTTTCACTGGAAGAGGTCGGCAAGCTGCTGACCCTCTGGCAGGATCGCCAACGGGCCAGCGCCGATGTGAAGGCGCTAGCGCGGCAGCACATCGATGAACTGAACCAGAAGATCCGCGAACTCGGCCAGTTGCGCGACACGTTGCAGGACCTGGTCGAGCATTGTCAGGGCGATCATCGCCCCGACTGCCCGATCCTCAAGGAACTGGCGTCGGGCTGCTGCGCGCAACCCGCCCGCGCCTGAGCGCCAGCCCCTTCACCGTCAGCAAAGTGCCGAGTGGAATGCCGTGGAACAACATGACCACGGCACCCGGCGTCCACCATGAGTAAAACGGTGCGGCGATCAGCATGCCGACGCCGAAGCCGGTCATCTGCAGTAACGTCAAAAAGCTGAAAATCGGCAGGCGCAAATGCTCGGGCTCGCGTTGCAGGCGCGACATCAGACCGACTTCGGAGAAGCCGTCACCCAGCCCCGCCGGCAACGAAAACAACAGCAGTCCATACAGGCTGTGCTGCTGGAACATCAGGATAAAACCGCAGGACATCAACGCCACCCCGAAGAAAAACCGCCGCTCGAGATGAATGTTGTCCGAGCCTTTCAATCGGCTGGCGATCCGCGCGCCGAGCAGTTTGCCACTGGCCCACACCGCCAGCATCAGGCCCAGGGTTGTGCTCGCTGAATCCGGTGACAGCAGTTTGGAAATGATCGGGAATCCGACGTTGTGCGCGGCGCTGCCCAAGGTGTCGGCCATCGTCACCGCGAGCATCGCAGCAACTACCGGCGCACTGCGCAAACCTTGCTTGAGGGCCGACCACTCGCCACGCTCGGGCGCTTGGTTGATAGTCACAGGCTCGAAACGCAGCGGCACAATCAACAACGCCGCGAGCAAATAGGTCAGCGCGTTCAAGGCAAATACCGTTTCGAACCCAAACCCCGCTACCAGCAACCCTGAAACCAGGCTGCCACCGACCATGGCTGCGGAAGAAGCCGAGGTGATCCAGGCGTTGGTCTTGAGCAACTGCGACGGCTCGATCAGCCGTGGTAACTGACTGTTGAGACCGATGGCAAACATCGAATTGCCCAAGCCCAGCGCGAAAGCGATCACCGGCAACAACAGCGCTTGCTGACTGACCGGCACGATCAGCAACAATCCGAGCACGCCGGCGCGCAACAGATCAAACGCGATCAGCGGCAGACGGCCGCTCCAGCGTCTATAAAAACGCGTGCCGATCAGACTGGCAAAAATCCCGCCCCCCACGCGGCTGGCAAGGAAAATCCCCACACTCATGGCGCTGTTGCTGAGCAGATAGACGTAGGTGGCCAACGCGACCATGTTGAGGAAGGCGCCGAAATCGGAGATCAGCCGGGCCGTGATGATGAAGCGGGTGTTGGCGTTCACATACGATCCTTGTAGGAGCTGCCGAAGGCTCGGGCCGCGATCGGACGATCTTTTGATCTTGCCTTTGAAAAACAAGATCAAAAGATCGCAGCCTTCGGCAGCTCCTACAAGGTCAGCAGCATCAAATATGTTTGTGGTTGCTTATGGGAATGTATCGGGCACAAAAAACCCGGCCGAAGCCGGGTTTCTGTTCAAGCAATCACTGCATCCACGGGGGAGGCGGGGGTTCGTCCGACTTGCCCTTCGGCTCGTCGTCCGCCGCACGAATCGCTTGCTTGCGCTCTTCATCGAGTCGCGCCGCTTCGATCTCGCGCAGAATGCCGCCAACATCCGCCTGCTCTTCCGGATCGTCGAACTCACCGGTCAGCACGCTGGCCGGGTGCAAGGTGCCGGCTTCGTATAGCGCCCACATTTCCTTGGCGTACTTGGTCTTCTTCAACTCCGGAGCAAAGCGACCGAAGTACGAAGCCATGTTGCCAACGTCACGCTCGAGCATGCTGAACGCGTGGTTGTTGCCCGCCGCATCGACTGCCTGCGGCAGATCGATGATCACCGGGCCGGTTGGTGTCAGCAACACGTTGAACTCCGAGAGGTCACCGTGCACCAGACCGGTACACAACATCAGCACGATCTGCGAAATCAGGAACGCGTGATATTCGCGCGCCTGATCCGGCTCCAGCACCACGTCGTTCAGACGCGGCGCGGCATCGCCGTACTCGTCGGCCACCAGTTCCATCAACAGCACGCCTTCAAGGAAATCGTACGGTTGCGGAACCCGAACGCCCGCGCCGGCCAGCCGGAACAGCGCGGCGACCTCAGCGTTCTGCCAGGCGTCTTCGGTTTCTTTCTTGCCGAACTTCGAGCCCTTGGCCATTGCCCGTGCCTGTCGGCTGTTGCGTACCTTGCGACCTTCCTGATATTCGGACGCCTGGCGGAAACTGCGTTTGTTCGCCTCCTTGTAGACCTTTGCGCAACGTAACTGATTGCCGCAGCGCACCACATAAACAGCTGCTTCTTTACCACTCATCAGTGGGCGCAGCACTTCGTCGACCAGACCGTCCTCGATCAGGGGTTCAATGCGTTTTGGAGTCTTCATCAGCTTTTATTGTGGGTCCTTTATTACCAAACACGCGAATGTCACTCGTTATACGGCAATCCTCGCGCTTCGGGGAGGGGTTGCCGACCTGTGAACCTTATGAATGCACACACTGTGCCGAAAAAATCGACCGCAGCGAATCATAGCTGAGCCGGTGGTAAATGTTGGTAAACAGTGATGAGGGCATTTGCGACAGAATCTGACATCGGGTGTTCTGGCCCTTGCCCCTCACCCCAGCCCTCTCCCGAGGGAGAGGGACTCTTCTAGCGCTCAATAATCGCGGTAACCCCTTGCCCCCCCGCCGCGCAGATCGAAATCAACCCTCTTCCCTGCCCCGCCGCATCCAGCAACTTCGCCAGATTGGCGACAATCCTCCCGCCGGTCGCGGCAAACGGATGCCCCGCCGCCAGTGAACTGCCTTTTACATTGAGGCGACTGCGGTCGATGGAACCCAGCGGCGCCTCAAGCCCCAGACGGGTTTTGCAGTATTCGGGATCCTCCCAGGCCTTGAGCGTACACAAAACCTGCGCGGCGAACGCCTCATGAATTTCGTAATAGTCGAAATCCTGCAAGGTCAGGCCGTTGCGCGCCAGCAACCGGGGGACCGCGTACACCGGCGCCATCAGCAGGCCTTCGACGCCGTTGACGAAGTCCACCGCCGCCGTTTCGCCATCGCGCAGGTAGGCCAGAATCGGCAAGCCACGCTCCTTCGCCCATTCCTCACTGCCAAGCAGCACCACCGACGCACCGTCCGTCAGTGGTGTGGAATTACCCGCCGTCAGCGTGCCTTTGGCGCTTTTTTCGAACGCCGGTTTCAGCGCGGCGAGTTTTTCCAGGGTCAGGTCCGGGCGCAGATTGTTGTCACGGGTCAGGCCGAGGAACGGCGTCATCAGATCGTTGTGCCAGCCTTCGCCATAAGACGCGGCCAGTTTGTGATGACTTTCGAGGGCTAATTGATCCTGATCTTCGCGCGCAATATTCCAGGTCTGCGCCATCAACTCGCAGTGTTGGCCCATCGACAGGCCAGTGCGTACTTCGCCGTTGCGCGGAAAATCCGGGATCAGGTGTTGCGGGCGCAGTTGCAGAAAAGTCTTGAGCTTTTCACCGGTGGTCTTGGCGCGATTGGCCTGCAGGAGGATTTTGCGCAGGCCTTCACTGACGCCGATCGGCGCGTCTGAGGTGGTGTCGACGCCGCCGGCAATGCCGCAATCGATCTGGCCGAGGGCGATTTTATTGGCCACCAGCAACGCCGCTTCCAGCCCGGTGCCGCAGGCTTGCTGGATGTCATAGGCCGGGGTGGTCGGTGACAGGCGTGAGCCGAGCACGCATTCGCGGGCCAGGTTCATATCCCGTGACAATTTAAGCACCGCGCCCGCCACCACTTCGCCAATGCGCTGGCCGTGCAGGTTGTAGCGTTCGATCAGGCCTTCGAGGGCTGCGGTGAGCATCGCCTGATTGCTGGCCGCGGCATAAGGGCCATTGGAACGGGCGAAGGGAATACGGTTACCGCCGATGATCGCGACGCGGCGCAGCTGACTCATGAAAAGCTCCTGTTTGGATTCCAGATTCACATAGCCCCCTGTGGGAGCTGGCTTGCCAGCGATGGGGCGGGCACATCCAACAAATTCATTGGCAGACAGTCCGCCATCGCTGGCAAGCCAGCTCCCACAAGGGCATTGGTCTACTCTGCTGTTCTAGCGTAGGCCTTATTGCGTGGATCGAACGATTGATTGCCGTGGGTAGTCCACACTTTGAACCCCAACTTTTGGAGAGCGTTCCATGTCTGACCGCTATATCGACTTCGCCAACTCGTCCATCGGCCATCGCCTGGTCGGGGCTTTGGGCCTGCCGTCGCCGGTGCGACTGGAGCGCTGGCAGGCCGGGCGCCTGCGGCCGGTGGAAGGTGCGCTGCTGATCGGTGGTGGCCCGCTGACCGAGCGCATCAGTGCTTTCGCCAACCGTTTGACCGAAGGGATTTACCGTTACGGCGAGCAACCGGCGACGGCCACTGAGTGGATTCCGGGCCTTGGCCCAAAACTCAAAGCCGTGGTGTTCGATGCGAGTGACTTGCAGCACACCGACCAGCTCAAACAGCTGCGCGAGTTCTTCCAGCCTCTGATGAAAAACCTTGAGCACAGCGCCCATCTGGTGATTCTTGGCCGTGCGCCGGAAAGCCTGCGCGATCCGTTCGCGGCCAGCGCCCAACGTGCGCTGGAAGGTTTTTCCCGTTCGCTGGCCAAGGAATTGCGTAGCGGCGGCACGCTGCAACTGATCTATGTCGGCGAAGGCGCCGAGGATCAACTGGAAGGGCCACTGCGATTTTTCCTTTCGCCCAAAAGCGCTTTTGTCTCCGGACAAGTAATTCGCCTGACCGCGTGTGCGACCCCGGTGACCGACTGGACGCGGCCACTCGCCGGACGCAAGGCATTGGTCACTGGCGCGGCACGCGGTATCGGCGCATCGATTGCCGAGACCCTCGCGCGCGATGGCGCTGACGTCATCCTGCTCGACGTGCCACCGGCCAAGTCCGATCTGGAAGCCCTCGCCGCACGCCTGGGCGGTCGCAGTATTACTCTCGATATCTGCGCCGAAGACGCCGCCGCGCAATTGATCGAACAGTTGCCGGACGGCCTCGACATTCTGGTGCACAACGCCGGAATCACCCGCGACAAGACCCTGGCCAACATGACCCCGGAATTCTGGGACGCGGTGCTGGCGGTCAACCTCAACGCCCCGCAAATACTGACCAAGGCCCTGCTCGACAGCGGCACCTTGCATGACGATGCGCGGGTGGTCCTGCTGGCCTCGATCAGCGGCATCGCCGGTAATCGCGGGCAAACCAACTATGCCGCGAGCAAGGCCGGTCTGATCGGCCTCGCGCAGGCCTGGGCACCGACGTTGCAGGAGCGCGGCATCAGCATCAACGCCGTGGCCCCGGGGTTTATCGAAACCCAGATGACCGCGCACATCCCCTTCGGTTTGCGCGAAGCCGGCCGCCGTATGAGTTCGCTGGGCCAGGGCGGCCTGCCGCAGGACGTCGCCGAAGCCGTGGCGTGGCTGGCACAACCGGGCACCGGCGCGTTCACCGGGCAGGCGCTGCGCGTCTGTGGGCAAAGCGTTCTGGGGGCATAGGCATGAGCATCGAATGGCACACGCTGGACCGCGAACCAAGTCTGCCCGGGCTGTACGCAAGGGCCGCAACACGACGCAAAATCACCGGCACGCAATTGCCCGACAGTGGTTTGCGCTGTTGGGTCGATGTCGACGGCAAACGGTTGGCGGACTATCGCAAGGTCTGCGGTTTTGTCGACGATGGTCTGCTGCCGCCGACTTATCCCCACATCCTCGCGTTTGCCTTGCAGATGCAATTGCTCACGGCCAAGGACTTTCCGTTTCCGCTGCTGGGGTTGATTCATTTGCGCAACCGCATTCGCGTGCTGCGGCCGATGGGCGGGATCAGTCGGGCGCAAGTCAGCGTGCGCGTGCACAACCTGCAACCGCATCCCAAGGGGGCGACGTTCGATCTGGTGACCACACTGAACGATCAGCTCGGGCTGCTGTGGGAAGCCGAAAGCCAGATGCTCTGTCGCGGTGTGAAACTCGACGGTGAGGCCGTCGAGCAGCAGTGGGAAACGTCGCAAGCGCTGACTGAAGTGACGCACTGGAAAGCACCGGCAGACATCGGCCGCCGATACGCCAAGGTCTCCGGTGACTACAACCCGATTCACTTGAGTGCGGCCAGCGCCAAGCTGTTCGGTTTCCCCACGGCCATTGCCCATGGTTTGTGGAACAAGGCACGCACAATCGCGGCATTGGCGGATCATTTGCCCAAGGCCAATTTCGAAGTCACCGTGCACTTTCGCAAACCGGTGCGATTGCCGAGTGAGGTGACGTTGCTCGCGAGCGCGGCAGGGTCCAGCGGCGAATTGCGCCTGGTGGGCGCGGGGGAACTTGAGCACATGGTGGGTGGCTGGCAGCAGATTGCCTGAAAACCCTTTCGATAGCGTCGGGGGCAAGCCTGTTAATTGTGTATATATCACTTAAGTTTTTGCGCGCTCTGCCCCCTTCTCCGGCAAACACCCAGCCTTGATATTCAAGGCTTTTTTTTTTGCGTCTATATCGTGGGTATTAGTCCTTAGGCGCTGCGCAGCACCTTATATATAAAGGCGTTAATACCAACTTGAGAATGGTGCGAACCCTGCCCCCGGACTGAGATTGGCACAACGGACGAGGCATCACCGACAACAGATCGGCGGGCCATCGAAGACGACGAACGTTGTGACAGGTGCAGGTAACTCGATCATGAAAACTCAAAACGTGTGGTGCAAATCGGCAATTGCTCTGGCATTGATGCTTTCCCTCGGCCTCACCGGTTGCAGCAGCGGCGGTGGCGGTCACAAGAGCAATCCCGGCGCCTCTTCGCAGGACAGCACCGCCGGTACCGATGGGACGGGCGGAACTGGTGGAACAGGCGGAACCGGTGATACCGCCGGAACGGGTGGCACTGGCGGAACCGGTGACACCGCCGGTACGGGTGGCACTGGCGGCACTGGCAATACCGGAGGCACTGGCGGCACTGGCGGAACAGGTGATACCGCCGGCACTGGCGGAACAGGTGATACCGCCGGCACGGGTGGAACTGGAGGAACGGGTGGCACCGGCGGTACTAATCCTACCAATCCGACAAACCCTACAAACCCGACAGATCCAACCAATCCAACCAATCCAACGAACCCGACAGATCCAACCAACCCGACTAATCCCCCCCCAGCGCTGGTGACCACCACCCTCGTGCAGGATGTCGGTAAAACAGTCAGCGGCGTCGGCGATGGTGTTGGCCAAGTGGGCGACTCCCTGAGCGGCGTGCCTGTAGTCGGTGGCGTGGTACAGAGCGCGGCCAACACCGCTGGCAACGTTGTCTCCACACTGGGCGACGGCGTAACCAACGGCATCGGTAAACTGGCGACTGATCCAAAAGGCCTCACCACCACCGTCTCTTCGGTCGGCGGCGTGGTACAGGATGTCGGCGACGGCGTGTCCGATCTCAGCGGCAAACTGTCGACCGCAACCAATCGCGTCCCGGTGGTCGGCGGCGTGGTCACCAAAGTGGCTCCGTTGCTCGATGGCGTCGGCGAGAAAGTCACCATGCTCGGCGACACGCTGAACACATCACTCAGTACCGGCCCAACCAGCCAACTGACCAACACCGTTGGCGGCAAACTGGTGCCGGTGATCGCCATGGTTGAAAGTACTACTGACAAAATCGGTAGCGCCACCGGCCTGGGCACTCCGCTCAAAGGTGTGATTTCGCAAGTCGGCGGCGCGGTGAACGGCTTGGGTGGCAAGGTCACCGACGCCGGTCACGGCAATGCTCTGACCAACACCGTCGGCGGTGCGCTGAGCAATACCGGCACAGCCGTTGGCAAGGCCGGTGGCCTGGTGTCCAACGGCACCGGCTCGGGTACCGGTGGTATCGGCGGTGTCGGTGGTATCGGCGGCGCTGTGGGCGGGGCTGTCAGTGGTGTCGGCGGCGCTGTCGCAGGTATCGGTGGTGCTGTCGGTGGTTTAGGTGGTGCCGGTGGTGCCGTAGGCGGTGCTGTCAGTGGTGTCGGCGGCGCTGTCGTGGCTGTCGGTGGCGCGATCAGTAGCGGCAGTGTCGGTGGCGGAGGTGTCGGTGGTGTCGGCGGCGCTCTGGCTGGCACGGGCCTGCTGCAAACCGTTGGCGGCGCAGTGGTCAACGTCGGCGCAGGCTTGAATGCCGGCAGCACCAATGGCGTGGTCAGTGCAGGTGGTGTCACCGCGGGTGGCTTGGGTAATACCATCGCTTCGCTCAACACTGCACTTGGCGGATCGGGCACACCGATCACCGCTCCGACCTCACCACTGGCCACCGTCGGCGCCACTGTGGGGGCTGGTCTGAACCCGGTTACCAGCGCTGTCACCAGCCTGACCCAAAATGTCGGCGCCACCACCGGTATCTCCGCACCTGTGGCCGGTCTCACCACCCAGGTCGGCGGCGCAGTCAGCAACATCGGCAACACGATCGCTGCCACCAACAACCCGGTCACTACAGCCGTCGGCGGTCTGGTCAACAACGTAGGTGCTACCGTCGGCGCCGTCGGTGGGCTGGTCAATGGCGGTGCCAGTACAGGCACCACCGGCGGCACCACAACTGGCGGTCTGGGCGGTGTGCTCGGTGGTTTGACCGGCGCTCTGGGAGGCAACAATCGCTAAATTGCACCTGGCCGATTCGACGGCCTTACCTACAGCGCCTACGCTTGGTTGAGGGCGGAAGATTCCCACGAGTCTTCCGCTTTTTTCTTTGGAAAATCAGCCCTTCGCTGTGTTCTGACCATGGAGTGTCCTATGCGCGTTATGGCATCCCTGCTGTGCCTCAGTCTCAGTTCCACCGCCCTCGCCGACACCCTGCCCAGCTTTCTCAACAGCAACGAAACCATCCGCAACCTGCCCGTGCCCAATCTGCCGGCCGACGCTTATCGCCCGAGCGCCACGCCGCTGGAAGTGCCTGACCCCGGCGCCGCCACCGCGCAACCGTTGCTGATGGAAACCAAGGTCACTCTCAGGACCGTGCAGATCGAAGGCGGGACGATTTATCCGCTCAACGAACTGGCCGAAGTCTACAAGCCGCTGATCGGCCACCAGACCAGCCTCGCCGACCTGATCGAGGCGACGCGCAACATCACCCGACGCTATCAACAGGACGGCTATCTGTTGTCCTACGCCTTCCTGCCGCAACAGAATTTCGACGACGGCGTGGCGCGAGTGGTGCTGGTCGAAGGCTACGTTCGCGATGTGCAGATGCAGGGTGATGTCGGCCGGGTCAAAGGCCTGCTCGATAAACTGGTGGCGAAAATACAGGCCGAACGGCCGCTGACCCGCAAGACCTTCGAGCGCTACACCACGCTGATGACGCGCATCCCCGGCGTCACGATTCAGGCCCAGGTGCCGCCGCCCGGCACCACTGACGGCGCCACGACGCTGATCGCCGAGGCCAGCCGCAAACCGTTCACCAGCACGCTGAGCGCCACCGAAAACAACCGTAACGGCACGCAAGCGTTGCTCGGTGTCAGCAGCAATTCGCAAACCTCCATGGGCGAGCAACTGACCCTCAGCGGCCTGTTCCCGCCGGGAGATGACCACGAACGTTACTATCGCCTCGACTACAGCCAGTTCCTCGATGCTGAAGGCACGCAACTGAATCTGTCGGCCTCGCGTTATCGCGCCGACCCCGGCACCGAGGTGCTGGTCAACAATGGCGGCCGCCTCGATACCCACCGCGAAAACGACCGATACTCGATCGGTTTCAGCATGCCGCTGATTGCCTCCTCCAACGAACTGCTGACTGCCGGCTCGCGCCTGTACGCGGTCGACGACAAGACCCGCTACGACGGCATCAACTTTCCGTTCAGCACGGAGTTTCGCACCGACATTCGCGCCCTCGCCTTCGAAGGCGACTGGCGCAAGGCCGATGCCCGCCAGTTGCGCATCCTCAGCGCCGGCGTCTATCAGGGTTTCGACAGCCTGGGCGCGCATACCAACTTCGATGACATCGACCTGGACTTCTTCCGCGCGCGACTCTCCGGCGTGCAGAGCGACAAGTTCTTCGACAACTGGCAAGGCGTGCTGTCGGCAGCGTTGTACTGGAGCGACGACACCTTGCCCGACAGCGAGCGCGCCGTGTTCGGCGGGCAGAATTTCGGTCGCGGTTATCCCGATGACCAGGCGTCCGGCGACAAGGGTTGGGGGGTGGCTTACGAGGTCAACTACAGCTTCAACCGTGAGGGCAACTGGGTGCGAATCCTGCAACCGTACGTAGTGCTCGACCGCTCGCGCAGCTGGTTCAATGACTTGCCGGTGCAGGCCAACAACCTGTCATCGACAGCGATCGGGTTAAGGTTTGGTGATGCCAAGTACTACAACATTGCGTTGGAGGCAGCGAAGGCGATGTCCGATGAAGCACTGGACACCTTCAATCGCAAACCGCGGTACAGCATCAGCTTCAGTTATCAGCTGTAAGTAAATCCCCTGTAGGAGCTGCCGAAGGCTGCGATCTTTTGATCCTGTTTTTAAAGATCAAGATCAAGATCAAAAGATCGCAGCCTTCGGCAGCTCCTACACAGGTGCGTGTAGTCAGCGTGAGGTGGGCGGACCTCATCGCGGGCAAGCCCGCTCCCACAGGGTCATATGCCACTTTCAAGATAGATGCGGAACTTGTGGCAGCTGGCTTGCCAGCGATGAACGATGACGCGGTTTTCGTTGTGGATCAGCTTTGCGGATCGACTCGATCCAGCGTCCGGTTCACCGCCAGTTCGGCGAGCATGATGATCTGCTGAATGCCCAACACCGTGCTGCGCTGCAAGCCGCTCAGCTCATTGGCAAAGTTGCTGGCCGCCGTGCTGGCGCTGGCCAGTGATTCGCAGGCGTGAGCGAGCAGGCTTTCGGTATCGACGCTCGGATTGACGAGGAACATCGTGCTCGGCTGGCGCGGTTTGAAAACCTTGTGGGAGGGTTCCGAAAATCCCACGCACACTTAAACATCCCGAATTGAAATCCCCCCCGTGTAGGAGCTGCCGAAGGCTGCGATCTTTTGATTGTGATCTTTAAGAACAAGATCAAAAGATCGCACCCTTCGGCAGCTCCTACGCGTGTGGTTGTAGTCAGTATGAGGTGGGTGGACTGGGCGGGCCTCATCGCGGGCAAGCCCGCTCCCACAGGGTATTGCGACATTTTCGAAAACTATGCAGATCCTGTGGGAGCTGGCTTGCCAGCGATGAACGATGACGCGGTTTTCGTTGTGGATCAGCTTTGCGGATCGACTCGATCCAGCGCCCGGTTCACCGCCAGTTCGGCGAGCATGATGATCTGCTGGATGCCCAACACCGTACTGCGCTGCAAGCCGCTCAGTTCGTTGGCGAAGTTGCTGGCCGCCGCGCTGGCGCTGGCCAGTGATTCGCAGGCGTGGGCGAGCAGGCTTTCGGTATCGACGTTGGGGTTGACCATGAACATCGTGCTCGGCTGGCGAGGTTTGACGGGATCAGGGCAGAGGTAGAAATCCAGCGCACGCTTTATGGCTTCGCGGTTTTTTGTCTGCTCATCGACGCGGATGGCGTCGGCAAGTGGGGTGGGGGTTTCGAGGGGGGGATCGGGAATCAGCTTGTCCATTAACAACTCCTACTTGGCTTCGTAGCCACCTGTTGTCGTTTCCACACGGCAAAAAGGTGGCAGCTGTACGCGGGGTGGAAAACCGATAAGTAGGCAACCGGCCAGACCGAAGTCTGCCCACGCACAGCCGCCGCGACGCAGTTTGCAGACGAATGAAGACGTCGGCAACGATTACGGTGCTGATGTAATGCATCTACTTAAGCGGGTTTCCACACCCGATCGCTGAGACGTCAGCGACAACCCAAGACTAGTGAGCGCACGTCCGACGGACAACCTGAAAACCTTGTGGGAGGGTTCCGAAAATCCCACACACACTTAAACATCCCGAATTGAAATACCCCCCGTGTAGGAGCTGCCGAAGGCTGCGATCTTTTGATTGTGATCTTTAAGAACAAGATCAAAAGATCGTCCGATCGCGGCCCGAGCCTTCGGCAGCTCCTACACGGGTATATGCAGTCTGCATGAGTTGTATTGACTGGGCTGCTCGCGAAGAACGATAACGCGGTGAACCGGGCTAGCCCCCCGATCCGCTGTCGACCTCCCCGCCCTCAGCCTGATCGAAATACTGCGGAATCTCATGCAGGTAGCTTTTCAGCCAGCGCTGCATGGCCAGTTCCCGTTCAGTCGGCGTCTGGGTTTGCACGACCGGCGAGGCGACTTTGTTGCGGCTTTGCAGCAGCAGCCAGCCTTCGGTTTCCTGTTGCTGGGCCGAGGCCGGGCCGGCGTCGATGGCGTGGCTGGTCAGCGGCAGTGCCAGCAGGCCAACAAAAAAAATGGCAGCTCTCATCGCGGTCTCCTTACTTGAGCATTGCCGTGACGGCGGCGGTGGCCGGGCTCGGCACTTTGAGTTTTTCCGCGCGGCCCTGGGCTTCGCTGAATTGCGCCGGGCTCAGGCCGAGACGGCTGACCAGTTCGGCGGCGCGGTTCCAGTCGTTCTGATAGAGCAACAGCGTCACCAGGTTTAGCGCCGCCAACTGGTCGCTCTGCTTGAGCTCCATGGCGGTGAGAAATTCGAAGCGTGCGTCTTCAATGCGCAACTGGTTGAGGTAAACCACCCCCAGATCGTTACGGATTTTTTCGTCGGTCGGCGCCAGGCGTGCGGCGCGTTGCAAATGAGCCTGCGCCTGACCGTAGTCGGACCTCGCCGCTGCCAATTGGCCCAAGCCGTGTTCGGCCTCGGCGGCCAGACACGAACCGAGCAGGCTGCGATACAAAGGCTCGGCCTCACTGCGACCGAGCAAGCGGTACACCTTGGCCTTGCGCAGACGCACATCAGCGATGTTGTCCGGCAGGCTTTGCAGGTTGGCGAGGCTGGCGTGCAATTTGCCATCGTTGGCCATGTCATCGGCGAGGTTCAACGACAGCTGTTGATCGGAACTCAACTTGGCGCAACTGGTGTTATTGGTCAGCGCTTGCCAAGGGTTTTGCCCGGTGTTGGCACAACCACCGAGCAGCAGCAAACAGACACCTGCAATCATTGCTTTCATCACCACTCCTTCAAGCCCCCAACGCCTTCGCCAGGGCGGTAAAGCCCGGGCCGGCGAGGACAATCAATAACGCCGGGAAGAGAAACAGCATCATCACGACGGACATTTTTGCGGACATTTTCGAGATGTATTCCTGCAGGCGCGTCAGGCGCCGGTCATCAAGCAGTTGCTTGAGCGACAGCAGCGATTTCATCGCGCCGCCGCCCTGATGCAGCAGTTGCTGGAGGATCACGCAGGTGTCGGTGAACTCGTCGACCGCCAGCAGTTGCGTGGCTTTGTTCAGTTCTGCGCCCAACTCAAGGCCTGAGTCGACGCGGCTCAACACCAGCCGCAGTTCCTGGGTCAGCACCGGCAACAACGCCTGGCCTTCATGGCTCAACACGCGCAGTGCCTGCTCCACGGCCATGCCGGATTCGAAGAGGATGCGCAGCAGCGGAATGAACGTGCCGATCTCACTGGCCAGTTGTTTTTGCCGACGGGCGACGGCAATCACCAACAGTCGCTTGGGCAACAGGTAGCCAACGCCGAGGGCGAACAGCGGCGCGATCCATTGTTTTTCCACGGCGGGGAAAAATACCGATTGCAGCAGCACGGTCAGCGCCAGCAGCAACAACGGCGAGCCAATCTGGCAGGCGGCGAACAGCGAGCGCTGACGGGCGCTGCGCCAGCCGAGACGGTTGAGCAGGGCCTGGGTTTCGTTATCGATTTTGACGCTGCGCTGGCCGACCTTGCTGTCACCGAGCACTTGCAGCAGGTTGCCGAAGCGATTCTGCCGCAGCAGGTTGCCCTCCAGCCGGCGGCTGATCTGCTGGCTACGGCGGCGCTGGTCCAGCAGGCTGAAAAGCAGCAACAGCGCGGCGCCAAGCAAGAGCAAGGCGCTGATCATCAGTGGCGTCGTCATAGGCTGCGCAACATCCGCCAGAGCAACAGACTGCCGATCACCTGCATGCCGAACGCCGTGGCCAGCATCCGCTGTCCGGAGGGGTCGTGCCACATGGCGACCAGATAAACCGGATTGGCCATCAGGAAGTACCCGGCCATGGTAATCGGCAGCAAGCCCAGTACCCACGCGGTGAGGCGGGTTTCGCCAGTCATCGCGCGCAATTGGCGCGCGGCCTGATCGCGCTCGCGGATCATCTTGATCAGGTTTTCCAGCAACTCGCTGGCGTTGCCGCCGTAGCGATGATTGACCTTGAGGCCGAGGGCGAACAGCCGAAATTCATCGCGCTCGTAAAGCTCTGCCAGATCCGACACCGCGTCCGGCAGGCTCACGCCCAACTGCACGCTGCGCTGGACCCGGCCCATGGCATCCTTGAGCGGATATTCACTGGCCTCAATGGCTCCGAGCACCGCATCGGCCAGGGTACGTCCGGACTTCAGGCTTCGCACAGTGTGGTCGAGCAGTTGCGGCAATTGTTCAATCATTCGCCGCAGCCGACGTTGATAGCGCCAACTGACATACCCGCGCAGGGCAAGCGGCGGCAAGACGAACAACACCAGCAAGCCAATCATCCCCGCCAGGGCGAAACCGATGAGCATCGCAAAGGCCCACAACAGTAACCAGAGGCCGATACGCTCCGTCGGCCGGCCCAGTCCCGCACGCAGAAACGCACGTTCAAGCCCCACCCAGCGCGGCGCCTCCACCGTCAATTGCGGTTGCCCCTGATTAAGCCGATCAAGTACCCGCTCGGTCCCGCCCTGACGCCAGCCGCTGTAGAACAGGCGCAGCGACAACCCCAGCAAGGTCAGGCAAATCACGATCAGCAACAGCGGTTTGAGCATGCGGTGGGCCCTCAGTGCGCGAGCATCGGTTCGCGGCGCAACTTGTCGCCAGCCGGGTTGACCGCCTCGCGCATGAAGCCGAAGCCTGTGCGGCGGTCGAGACGGAACAGCGTGTTGGTGACGTAGACGTCATCGCGCACGCCGACCACTTCCACCACCTCGCTGACGCAGCGACGGCCGTCCGGCATGCGCGTCAGTTGAATCACCACATCCAGCGCGGCGCATATCATCTGGCGCAGCGTGCGTTCGGCGATGGTGCGCCCGGTCAGGCCGACCAGGGTTTCCAGACGCAGCAAGGCGTCCTGGGCATTGTTGGCGTGCACGGTGCTCATGGAGCCGTCGTGACCGGTGTTCATCGCCGTCAGCACGTCGACCACTTCAACGCCGCGAATCTCGCCGAGGATGATCCGGTCGGGCCGCATGCGCAGGGCATTGCGAATCAGATCGCTGGCTTTCACCTCACCATGGCCTTCGGCGTTCGGCGGCCGGGTTTCGAGGCGCACGACGTGGGGATGGCCGAGCTGCAATTCGGCAACGTCTTCGATGGTCACCAGACGTTCGTTGGGATTGATCAACTGGCTGAGGATGTTCAGCAAGGTGGTTTTGCCAGTGCCGGTGCCGCCGCTGATGAGGATGTTGCAGCGCTTGCCCACCGCCTCCTGGATGAAGTCGAAGATCGCCTGATCGATGGTTTGCATTGCCATCAGGTCGGTGCTCTTGAGCATGTCCTTGCGAAATTTTCGGATCGACAGGCACGGGCCGTCGAGGGCAATCGGCGGAATGATGGCGTTGACCCGGCTGCCATCGGGCAGGCGTGCATCGACCATCGGCGACGACTCATCGAGACGCCGACCGAGTGGCGCGAGAATGCGCTGCATCACCCGTTCAACGTGGTGTGCATCAATAAAGCGCAGATCGCTCAGGTGCAGCACGCCGTCGCGTTCGATGAACACCCGGTGCGGGCCGTTGACCAGAATCTCGGTCACCGCGCTGTCGCGCAGCAATACCTCCAGCGGACCGAAACCGGTCAGCTCATCGACGATTTCTTCGGCCAAGCGCTCCATCTCATAACGGGAAATCGCCAGGTGCAGGCGTGCGATGTATTCGGCAACCTTGTCGATGACGAACTGCGAGAGCACCTGCCGCGAGCCCTCCAGCAGGTTTTTCCCCGACTCTTCGATGGCGTCGATGATGTAGCGGTGCAGCACCAGTTTCAGGCCGTCGTGATCGGTGTTGCCGGGGGCGGTGCGCTGCGTCCCGCCGAACAGTTGTTCGCCGCTCATGAGGTGCCTCGCAACCGGTCGAACCAGCTGGACTTGGGTTTGGCCAGGCCTTCGGAGCGTTTCGCCAGACGTTCGCCGAGGGTACGCAGGCTTTGGCTGATGGCTTCACGCGGTGCCAGTTCGAACAGGCTGACACCCTGGTTTTTTGCGTTTAGACGAATCTCCGGACTGTAGGCGAGCACCGCGATCACCTCCAGGCCGAAGGTCTTGCCGAGGGTGTCGGAATCCGGTGCGACGTTGCGCAAGTAGCGATCCACCAGCAGCCGGCAGTGGTCGAGTTTCATGCCTTTTTCGCGCCACAGATTGAGCACCGCAAGATTGCGCCGACAGTCGAGGACATTCTGATCGGTGTACCACAACAACTTGTCGCAATGACTGACGAAGGTGCGCAGTGCTTCGCTGTCGGGCTGGCCGGTCAGGTTGACCACGATGTGCTGGAAGTGTTGGCGCAGGGCGCTGAGCAACATGTACAACTCGGCGGCACTGGTGCGCTCCAGCGGCTCATCGGAACCGGCGTAAGCGAGAATGCGCAGGCCGGCTTCGGCGCTGGTGAAGGCGCTGTCGATCAGGGTCGTGTCGAGCCGCCGCAGATGCCTCAACGCGTCGCCGAAATTGAACGAACTCTCAAGCCCGAGCAAGGCCAGGCTGTCACCGCGCGGCAGGCCCAGATCGAGCAGCAGGGTTTGCTGGCCGCTCTTCTGCACCACCAGCGCCATGTGGTTGGCGAGCAGTGCGCCGTCGGCGTTGCTTTGTACGCCATAGAGCACGGTCAAACCACCGAGCTGAGTGCTCGGCGTCACCGCCGGCAGGCGTTTGCTCAGGCGTCGTACCAGACCTGCGACTTCACTGGAGCGCGAACCGTAGGCGACGAAATCCCGCGCGCCGGCGCGCATTGCGTTGAGCACCAACTGATTGTCCATGCCGTCACCGAGGGCGACGATGGCGAGCATCGGCTTGGCTTCGAGCACCCCTTCGATCAGGGCGCTTTGCGCCACCAGATGATCACGATCAAGCCCCACGAACACCAGGCTGGCGAAGGTTACATCGACCAGCGCCAGCAACTCGTCAAGGCTGCCGCCACCGGCGCTGACCACCTGACCGAGTGGCGCCAGCGCACCTTGCAGCCACTCAAGGTCGGTGTCGTTGCGGGTGATGGCGAGGAAGGTCTGACTCAGGTTCTGGCTCATTGCGATAATCCGCTGCGTTTATCGAAGTTGCCGTTTTCGAGGAAGTACAGGCGATACCAGTTCGGGTCGTAGTTGCGCAGTTTCTCCCCCGGCAGCGAAGGCAGCGGCGCATTGGCGGCCAGTGGCTGCACCAGGTGCGGGGTGACGATCATCAGCAACTCGCGCTCTTCGCGATTGATCGACGAGTTGCGGAAAAATGCGCCGAGGACCGGGATGTCGCCAAGGCCGGGAAACTTGTTCACTTCAGAGGCGTTGCGCGTGCTGATCAGCCCGCTGATCACAAAGCTCTCACCGTCGGCCAGAGAAATGCTGGTGTCGGTTCGGCGGTCGCGCCGTTGAGTTGCGCCACTGTCGCAGCGGCTTGAATCAGTTGTGTGACCGAGGCTTGAGTGTTGAGCAATTGACTGTAGTTACCGGCCGCGACATTCAGATTGATCGCCAGTTGATCGAGGTATTTGAGCAGGTTGATATCAGTTTTCAGCAGGCCATCCCAGCCCAGCGCGGTGAGGTTGACGTTGCCACCGAGCAGCCCTGAAAACAGCGGGTTGAGGATGTTCGACTGGGCGGTATCGATGCTCGCCAGATTGCTGCGAATGTTCAGTTGCGCGAGCGTCGGCTGCGGTTTTGCGGCGACGGCGGAAGCCTGCAACGTGGTGTTCTGGCTGACCGATGCTCCCGAGAACAACGCGCGTATGCCACGGGCGAAACTGGTGGTCACCGTGCGACTGGCCGCGACCTGGACCGCTGCCGCCTGAGTCGCATCAGCGGTGAACGTGCGCATCCCGTTGGCGCCGGTCAGCAAAGTGCCGCAACTGGTCGCAAGGGTATTGGTGGTATCGACGGTATATCCATTGCGCACGGCGCTTTGCCCGGCATAAGTGGCTGCCGTCAGGCCGGACAGGCAATTGCCACCGCGACTGACCGCTTCCAGAGCGGCGTTATCCACCACGCGCTGCAGTTTGCGTTGCTCCATGTACAAGCGGCCGGTATCGACTACCAGCAACATCATCAACACCGCAAGGCCGAGGGTCAGTGCCGCCGTCAGGCCGATCGCCCCGCGCTGTCGGGCCGGGCTGTTGAATTGTGAACGGGGTGACATCGCGCACTCCTTTGCCGGCGCACCGCCGAGCGCAACCTCCATGGGTGGATTTGAGTGTAGACGGGGCGCGGCGAAGTTGCTGGCACCAAGCCATAAGCTAACGGCACCGTCACAAATCCCCTGTAGGAGCTGCCGAAGGCTGCGATCTTTTGATCTTGTTTTTAAAAGATCAACATCAAAAGATCGCAGCCTTCGGCAGCTCCTACAGGGAGTTTGTGTTGGGCAAAAAAATGGGAACCCCAAGGGTTCCCTTTTTATACAGAGTTAGCGCGGTGGATAGTTGGCGAGGATGCGCGCGACTGTCTCGCGTATGGCGTTGCTGCGGTCCTCTGGATTCGGCCTGCTGGCGAGCATCTGCTCATCGCTGCCGCGCCACACCAGTTTGCCGTCCTTGCCATCGAGCAAGTCGACCTGGATGGTTGCGACCTTGTAGGTGATGTTGCGGGTTTCGTTGTACATCGGCGCGCCCCAGTAACCATTCCATGGGCCACCCCAACCGCCGCCGTAATTGGTCGTCACTTGCTGCTGGCGATCCTCGACAATCAAGTAGGTCTGCACACTCACGTCACCCTTGGCGCCTGCCGCTGCGGGACGCAAACCCCGTTGATCGAGCTGATCGGTCACCGCCTGACGAATCCTTTGTTCGGTCAGGTCGCTTTTGATCCGTGGATCGTCCGGGCGATATTGCAGGGCGGGATCTTTCCAGCTCCAGCTGCGATAGGCAGCAAAGTCGCGGCTGGCATCAAAGTCGTGGTTGACCTGGTTCGAGGCGCAGGCGCTGAGCAGCGCGGCCATGGCCAGTAAAGCGAGACGGCGGAACATGGGTTTTCTCCACTCGTAGGCAGGAAGCTAACTCGGAGGATACGCCGACATGGCCTTTTCCACAGCCTCGCGAATTGCATCGGTGCGGTCGCTCTGGCTGCCCCTGTTGGCGGTTTCGGCGCTGGCGCTCCACACCGGTTGACCGGTGACGGCGTCGAACAGATCGACTTGCACCACCACGACCTGTTCCTGATAAGTACGGACGATCGGTACGGTGTTGTACATGCCGTAACCGCGTCCGTAACGATCATAGCTGCCGTATCCGCCGTAGTAGCCGTAATCGTCCCGCTCTTGACGCAAGCGGGTTTCCAGACGCAGGTCGGCGGTAACGAAGATATCCGCCGGGCGATTGTCGTGCAACGGCCGTAAACCACGCTGATCCAGCGCATTGCTCACCGCTTCGGCCACTTGCGCCGAATCCGCCCACGCAGTGCCCGGCGGCAATTGCCCGTTGAGCCAGGCCCAACTGCGATAGCGTCCATAATCACGCGGTGGTGCCGGGTAGGCACTGCGGTCAAACGTGTTGGCGGCTTGCGGCGGCGCCGGGGGCAAGGGCCGCGACTGCGCCACATACGGGTTGCTACCCTGGCAGGCAGCCAACCCCAGACAGATCAGCAATAACCCGGATTGAGCTTTCATGTCGCGCTCCGATCAGATCGGCCGGCAGATCCAGTGCAAGTAGCGCCCAAGCCCGGCGAAGCTTGGGTGACGACGGTGGGCGAGCTCCATCTCGAGTAAATCCGCGAGTTCGACGCGGGCCTGGAATTCCACCGGCATGTAATCGTGAAAAACCCGCACTCCGCTCTGGCTTTCGACCTGCCACACGCCATCGAGTTGCGTTGCAAGTTCTCGCGGGTCGAGGGGCTGCTGCGGGGTCAGGCTCTGCTTTTCGCCGGCCATGACGTTCTTGCGCATCTTCTTGAAATGGCCCTTGAGCAGATTGCGATAAATCAGCGCATCGCGGTTGTAGAACGCCAGCGACAACCAGCCGCCGGGTTTGGTCAATTGGTGCAGCACCGGCAAAATCGCGTGGGGTTCGGCGAGCCATTCCAGCACGGCGTGGCAGATCACCAGGTCGTAGGGTTCAGTGAGCTGGCCGGGCAGTTCCTGCCACGGCGCCTGAATGAATGTCGCCGTTTGCCCCGCATCGGCAAAGCGCTGGCGAGCGCCTTCGAGCATCGGCTCGGCCGGCTCGGTAAAGGTCACATCGTGCCCACGCTCTGCCAGCCACAGCGACATATGGCCCAGACCGCCACCAATGTCGAGCACCCGCAACGGGCGATCCGGCAGCGCTTCGGCAAGGTCAGCCTGCAACACCGCGAGACGAATGGCACCTTTGGCACCGCCATAGATTTTTTCGGCGAAACGCGTCGCCAACTGATCGAAATGCCGGTCGCTCATCAGCTGAACCGCCGTTCGCTGTCGGCGAGTTTGCTGCGCACCACTTCATTCATGTCCAACCCCAACTCGCTGCACAGCAGCAACAGATACAAGACGATGTCGCCCACTTCCTGCCCGGCGTGGGCGAGTTTGTCCGCTGGCAACTGGCGCGACTGGTCTTCCGTCAGCCACTGGAAGATCTCCACCAGTTCGGACATCTCGACGCTGGCGGCCATCGCAAGGTTTTTCGGGCTGTGAAATTGCCGCCAGTCATTGCGATCGCGAATGGCGTGCAGGCGTTCGGTCAGTTCAACAAGGTTCATCGGGTTCTCCTGGAGGCGTATAGCTTCGGGGGGATGTTGCTTGAAGGCAAGGTCCATGTAGGCGCTGCCGCAGGCTGCGATCTTTCGATTTCTGGTTTTTGAATTCAAAAGCAGGATCAAAAGATCGCAGCCTGCGGCAGCTCCTACAGGTTTACGCCATACTCCCGCCACGGAACTCGGCCATAGGTGCTGCGGCCCAAGGTTCAATGCCAATTTCTCAGGATGCACACATGCAGGTAGAAAGCTTTTTCGAATGGCTCGGCCAGGCACTCGGCGCGGTCATCCGCTTTATCGTTGATGGTCTCAGTGGTTTGTTCAACATACTGAGCAACGCCGGAGGCAACTTTGTCGACGGCCTGGCCAAGACGCTGGGGATGGACACTTCGATCATCAGCATCATCGCCCTGATTGTCGGGCTGATGCTGTTGTGGTCGGCGATCCGTGCGTTCATGAATGCGTCGATCATTGCCGGGATTATCTGGTTGTTGCTGGGGTTGTGGTTGTTGAGCTGGATTATTCACTAGACCCCACGAAACCCTTGTAGGAGTGAGCCTGCTCGCGATAGCGGTGGGTCATTCAAATCAATTTTGACTGACCCACCGCTATCGCGAGCAGGCTCACTCCTACATTGGATCGCATTGCCAGCCAGATGAGTCGCTACAATGCCCGCTCCCCCAAGGAGCCCGCATGTCCAACCTGATTGCCGACTGGCGCGACCGCCCGACTCACCGCAAGGTCTGGGTGCTCGCGGCGCCCATGATCCTTTCCAATATTTCCGTGCAGCTGGTAGCGCTGGTCGACAGCACCGTCATCGGCCACTTGCCCCACGCCCATCAACTGGGCGCAGTAGCGGTCGGCGCCAGCCTGTATACCTTTCTCGCCTGGGCCATGGGTTTCCTGCGCATGGGCACCACCGGGTTCGCCGCACAAGCGGCCGGGCGCAGTGATGGCGCGGCGCTGCGGCAGATTCTGTTGCAAGGCTTGCTGCTGGCGATGGGTCTGGCACTGGTACTCGGCACCCTGGGTGTTCCGCTGAGCGGCGTGGCGTTGCATTTCATGCAGCCGTCGGCGGAGCTTGATCAGCTCACTCGCGAGTTTTTCCATACCCGGTTGTTCGGCCTCCCCGCCGCGCTGGCCAGTTATGCGCTGGTGGGCTGGTTCCTCGGCACCCAGAACGCGCGGGCGCCGCTGGCGATTCTGCTGACGACCAATCTGATCAACATCGTCCTCAATCTTTGGTTCGTCATCGGCCTGGACTGGGGCGTGGTCGGCTCCGCTCGCGCCTCGGTCATCGCCGAATGGAGCGGCGCCCTGCTCGGCTTGCTGCTGACCCGCAAAGCATTGCGCGCCTATCCCGGGCACATCGCCTGGGCCGCGCTGAAGGTATGGCAGAGCTGGCGACCGCTGCTGGCGGTCAATCGCGATATCTTCATCCGCAGCCTGGCGCTGCAATCGGTGTTTTTCCTGATCACGGTGCAAGGTGCGCGGCTCGGTGATGCGACGGTCGCCGCCAACGCGCTGCTGCTCAATGGTTTGTTACTGACTGCGCATGCTCTGGATGGTTTGGCCCACGCGGTCGAAGCCCTTTGCGGACACGCCATCGGTGCGCGTGATCGCCTCGCTTTGCGCCGTTCACTGGTGGTTGCCGGTGGCTGGTCACTGATCGCCAGTCTCGGCTTTGCCCTGCTGTTTCTCCTGGCCGGGCATTTGTTCATCGAGATGCAAACCGACATCCAGAACGTACGCGACACTGCATTCGTCTACCTGCCCTACCTCGCTGTGCTGCCATTGGTTGCGGTGTGGAGCTACCTGCTCGACGGTCTGTTTATCGGCGCCACCCGGGCCCGGGAAATGCGCAACGGCATGCTCATGACGGTGGTGTTGCTCCTGCCGTTCGCCTGGGCGCTGCAAGGTCTGGGCAATCATGGCCTGTGGATAACGTTTCTGCTGTTCATGGTGCTGCGCAGCCTGACCCTCGGTGCGCAAGCCTGGTGGCTGAAGCGCAACGACGGCTGGTTCACCGGCGCCGCTCACTGAGCCGGCGTGTGCTTGATGAAGCCGACCACCTGATCGAGCACCGGCGCCAGTCCACGTAACGGTCGCGACAGCGTCGCCACCAGCGTTATGTGATTGGGCCGCGAATAGTAGAAATCCTGCACCGGCACCCCGGCCGCGCGCAGTTTGTGCGCCAGGCCGCCGGTGTTGCGCGTCGGGTTGACCAGATCATCCTCGCTCGCCGCGATCAGCAGCGCGGGCGGCGCACCGCCACTGACATGATTGATCGGCTGCGATTGCGGCGGTGAGTCCGGCCAGAAAAACACCGGCCGCACGGCGGGATTCTCGATCGGCAGAAAGTCGTACGGCCCGGCCAGACCGATCCAGCCGCGCAGGTCCTTGGGGGACATGCCCGCCGCAGCGAGCAGATCGCCGTCCAGTGCCAGCATCGCCGCGTTGTAGCCACCCGAGCTGTGCCCCATCAGGTACAAACGCTGTGGATTGCCGGAAAACTCGCGGATGTGCGCCTTGGTCCATGCCACCGCCCGCGCACCGTCCTGCAGAAACAGTGGATAACGCACCTGCGGATACAGCCGATAATCCGCCACAACCGCGACAATGCCCCGCGACGCCAACGCCTCGCCAACAAAGTTGTAGTCCTCGCGCGCACCGCTGTTCCAACTGCCGCCGTAGAAAAACACCACGACCGGCGCATCTGGCAAAGCGTGGCGCGGCACGTACACATCAAGTTTTTGCCGTGGATCGTCGCCATAAGCAATACCGGCGGTTTTGACGAACGTGCTGTCCGGCGTCAGCGCATTGAGCAGCTTGACCGGCGAACAGGCACTCAATGCCAACAGCAACAAAACGCCGAACATTGCAGCGAATCCTTGACGAAAAAAACCTGCCATACGCGCCGAACCTCAGGTCAAATTTGATCGCTGCGCCACTGGCGCCGCACATGCTCAAGCCGCTCTTGCTGGGTCAAATCCTGCGGTGGCGGCACCAGCACTGCACGCGGATGCTGCAAGCGTAGCCACAACCAGCCTTCGAGCACGGTGCGGTCGCTGAAACCCAGCGCCAGGCCCTGCTGAACATGGGAGGCGATCGCCGCGTAATCAGTTCCCAACGATTGGCACCAGCGCCAGATGTGTTGCTCCAGCAGGCAGGTTTGCAAGCGTTCGCACTGTCGCCGGGTAAGGCTTTCTTCGATGCTCAACGGCTCCACGCTCAGCCCCGGATTGCGCAACTGCTGCCAGCCCTGACTGCCGATGGCGCGGTCGGCCCAAGTGCCACCGAACCAGTGCAACAGGCGGATAGGCCCGAGCCAGCGACTCAGTTCTGCGGCGTCGCAGGCGTCGAAAAAATAGCTCGCGGTCTGGCGGTTGTAATAACTGAGCAAGGCCCGATGGCTCAACCCGAACGAAACCGTGAGCATGCGCTGCAAGTGGCTCAGCAGTTCCTGCGCCGACGCTTCGCTGCCCAGCAACAGCCCGCGCCACGTATCCGGATCGCTGTGACACAACGACGCCAGCGCCGGACTGTCTCGCATATCGACCAGCACCGGACCGTGGTCGCTGACCGGCTCAAACTCGGTGCCGTCGAACAGTTTGAAACTCGGCAAGCCGGCGAAACCCTTGCTCAGCGTCGTCAAGGCCCGCGCTGCATCCGCGCCGTCGAGCAACAGCCATTGCGCTACCGGCTCAAGCGCCACCCCGCTCATCTTGCGCTGCTCTGTTCAAGCGTGGTGACCAGCCGACAACTGCAAACCGCCTCTGTGCAATGGTTGAAACTGCCGCCTCCTGGGATCAGGCACAACAACAGCAATGGCTCGCCTGACGTCAGCATTTGCTGCAAGCCTTCACTCGCCAGGCTGTCCGGCAGCGGTGGCGTTGGCGCATCGCTGGTTTGCGCAACAGCGACTGACGACTGTAAGACGCCGCTGATCATTGGCTGATCCGGGTCACCCTCAAAAAAGCTCACCACCACTTCGACACCATCGCCCAACGCCGCCATTGGTGCTTCGGCCAAGGCCGGCGCGAGCGGCAGCCAACAATGACTCGGCGCCGCGCCTTCGCCCTGATAGAGCCAGTCGAACTGCACCGCCACCGGCCTGAAACGGTCGGGTTGCGGTTCGTCTACGGTCACCACCCAGGCCCGTTGCAGGCTGTGCATGCGCAAGCGCGACGGCGCCGATGAGGGTAACTGCGCGGCGGCAAACAAACGGTTGGCGTACGGCAGATCAAGGGACAGGTCAGCGCTGTGTTCGATTCGGGTCAACAACCATTGCCGATTGCATTCGGGGAAAGGGTGCCCGACCAAACGCAGCCAATGCCCGCTGCGCAACGCCGCAAGATCACTGCGTCCTTCGGCATTCGTTGCCTGCCGCAAACCTTGCGAGCCGGCCTGCATGGCTTCATGCAACTGCCAATGGTGAACGGCAGGACAGGTACTTTTTTCGTCTTGTTCACCTTGATACAGCGCGGCGCTAGCCAGCGGAAAATGCGCCGGATCATCGCTGAACACCAGGCAATGCCGGTCGTGGGTATGCTCGAAGAAATAGTGAATACGCGCCTGTGTGCACAAGCGCTGCAGCAGTTGCAGATCCGATTCGCGGTATTGCGTGCAAAACGTGCGGGCCGGGTAGTCGTCACGCAATTCGAAGCGTCGCTGGGCACCGACGATCCCGTGTTCCCTGAGCACCTGCTCGATGATCTGTGGCACCGAACGGCCACTGAAGATCCGCTGGCTGATGCGCAGGTCAAGGCAAGCGAGTTTCGGTCCCAGATGGATCCGGCTCAACCGCGAACCGTGTCCGTGCTCATGCTGGACAAGGCTCTGCAACTGCCCGTGCACACCCTCCCCCGACGGCCCGAAACAGAGGAACGCCGAACGATAAAGCAGGCCGGCGAGATCCAGTTGCGGATCGTCGATCAACACATCGATTTCGAACGCAAAAGGTTCGTTGAGGGCTTCGCTACCGGTAAAGGCCAGGACTTCGAAAGGGTCGGACAGGCCCGCTACATCGAGACGAAATGACGACTCGTTGACTGGATCGAACATAGGCGGATCTCTACAGGAGGGGCGGTCGGGGATTCTCGCCGAGAGCCATGGCCGAGTAGAGAGCTGAAGTACAACTTAGGAAATGACCTACGCGAAAAGCAGACCGGATCACTTTGCTGACCGGGATAGCCAAACATATCGCGAAGATTTTGGGATATATCCCACCGGGTCATCCGAATTTTCCACAGCAATAGGGAAAATTTCAGACAACCCGGCGAGACAGCAACCTGGTCTCAGGAAGACAGGTAGGAGGAGCGGGTCAGGCCCAGACGCAAGGCATCGAGAAATTGCGTGCGCTCGCTGGCACTGATGCGGGCACTGGCGCACTTGTCGCGGTAGTGGGTCATCAGTTCTTCCGGCGACAAGTGCACATAACGCAGCATGTCTTCGATGGTGTCGTGAGTTTCGATACCCGCGTGGTACACGCTGCCATCGGCGTTCTGGTAGATGTTCACCGAGTCGGTGTCACCGAACAGGTTGTGCATGTCGCCGAGGATTTCCTGATAGGCGCCGACCAGGAACACGCCCAACAGGTAGTCTTCGCCTTCATTCAAGCCGTGTACTGGCAGGCTGGTCTCGATGCTCTGCTCGTCGACGTACTGGTTGATCTTGCCGTCGGAGTCGCAGGTCAGATCCTGCAGCACCGCGCGGCGCAGCGGCTCTTCGTCGAGACGGTGCAACGGGATGATCGGCAGGACCTGATCGATCGCCCAGGTGTCCGGCAGGCTCTGGAATACCGAGAAGTTGCAGATGTACTTGTCGGCCAGTTTGTCGTTGAGCTCGTCGAGCACCTGACGGTGCGAACGCTGACGGGCTTTGAGCGAGTTGTGCAGGCGACGGCACACGGCGAAGTAGCACTGCTCGGCCAAGGCTTTTTCAGCCAGGGTCAGCTTGCCATCGGCGTACTGAGCGGCAACGTCGCTCATGTAGTGGGTGGCGCGCCAGTAGGTTTCGGTGACCATTTCGATATCGGTCGGGCCGAGCAGGTCAACCAGCCACTGCACGGTTTCCGGCAGCGATTCCTTGTTTTCGATCTGCGGGATCTCGTCGTTGTGCTTCTCGACGTCGGTCACCTGCACCACCAGCATGGCGTGGTGCGCGGTCAGCGAGCGGCCGCTTTCGGAGAAGATGTGCGGATGCGGCAGGCTCTGCGCGTCGCAGAATTCCTTGAGCATGCCGACCACGACACCGGCGTAATCGTCCATGTCGTAGTTGATCGAACTGGCGTTGCGCGAGTGTGTGCCGTCGTAGTCGACACCCAGACCGCCACCGACGTCGATGTGATCGACCGGCAGACCGAGATTGCGCAGCTCGCCGTAGTAACGGATCGCTTCCTTGAAGCCGTGCTGATAGTCGGCCAGGTTGGCGATCTGCGAGCCCATGTGGAAGTGCAGCAGGCGGATGCCCTGATCCAGACCGGCCGCGCGGAAGCGTTCGACCACCGACAGCAATTGCGCAGCCGACAGACCGAATTTGGATTTCTCGCCGCCCGTGTCCGCCCACTTCGACGAAGCCAGCGACGACAGACGCACGCGCAAGCCGACCTGTGGCTTGACCTTGAGCGACGCCGCTTCTTCGATCACCAGCGCAACTTCGGACTCTTTCTCGATCACGATGAACACGTTGTGGCCGAGCTTCTGGCCCATCAGCGCCAGGCGGATGAACTCGCGGTCCTTGTAGCCGTTGCAGACGATGGTGCCGCCCTTCGGCGCCAGCGCCAGCACGGCCAGCAGCTCCGGCTTGGAGCCGGCTTCCAGACCAATGGAGACGTCCTTGGTGGCGATGATGTTCTCGATCACCGCTTCTTGCTGGTTAACCTTGATCGGGTACAACGCGGTGTACTTGCTCTGGTATTCCAGGCGCTCGATGTTCGCATCGAAGGCGCCGGTCAGCTGGCGTACACGGTCTTGCAGAATGTCGGGAAAACGAACCAGCAACGGCAAGGACAAACCGCTTTTGCGCAGTTGGTCGACTTGCTCGAACAGGTCGATAGGCGAGCTGCTCGGGCCGTTCGGACGAACTTCGACGCGACCGGCGTCATTGATCGCGAAATACCCGGCCCCCCAATGGCGGATCCCGTAAACACTGCGGCTGTCCGCAACTGTCCATTGGCTGCCATCGTCTTTGCGTGTGCGTCGTACGGACATCGAAGTCCCCTATAAAGAAGTCATAGTGCGTCGCCTGATCTCAGGCCGGCGCAGTCTAAAGTATGAAAATGACGATTCGTCAGCGCGGCGGTAGACCGCGCGGACCGCGTGGAGTTTAGAAACCGGTCATGAACAGGCTCTGTGAAAACCATGGAGACGATGCCGGAGCTGAACCTGTCAGAACCGGATCAAGCCGCTGGTGGCTTTCACAGAGGCTGCTAGCCGCCGGATTTCTTCGCTTTGAAACCGTGCTTGATCAGTTCCGCCAAGAGTAGCTCGACATGATCGCCCTGGATTTCGATGATCCCGTCCTTCAACGCCCCGCCGGTGCCGCAACGTTTCTTCAACGTTGTCGCCAGCTCCTTGAGCGCGTCTTCGGCCAGCGGCACGCCGGTGATGGTGGTCACCGTCTTGCCGCCGCGGCCCTTGCTCTCGCGACGCACGCGGGCAATGCCGTCACCGGCAGGGATCACGGTTTGTTTGCAGATACAGGCGTCCACCGGCTGACTGCATTCCGGGCAATGACGACCTGCGTCGGTGGAAAATACCAGACCGCCAAGGGCGGCGAAGGATGCGGCTTTTTTGGCCACCGGCAATCCTCTTGGGAGGACAAAGACTGATCGCAACCTTGGGCAAGGTCATCGACCGCGAAGCCCCACTCAGGCAGGGGCAGCGCTACTGCACCGGAATGTGGACTGAACTGTAGGAGCTGCCGCAGGCTGCGATCTTTTGATCCTGATCTTTACAAAGCAAGATCAAAAGATCGCAGCCTTCGGCAGCTCCTACAATAAGTCAGCAGGCCAACATCAAGCGATTCGGTGCAGCTTGAAAAGGTCGCGCAGTGTAACGGCAAAAAACCCAATTGCTAAGTGCCAATCGGCGCCAATTTATGTGTTCTTTGCGACGTCGCTTTGCTGCGCCTTCAGATAGCGCTTCAAAGCGGCCAGAGAGTCCGGGCAATAAGGCTTTTGCCGGATTTCCTGCATGACCTGTTCGACCGGAATGAAGCGCGCTTCCAGGACTTCTTCCGGCTGCAATTTCAGCGGACCGTCCCACACGGCGGAAAACGCCGAACACCAGAGACGATTGCCGGTGTCCTCGAAGTAAAAATGATCGTGGGCGGTGAGTTCCACACCGCTGACCCCCAACTCTTCCGCCAGCTCACGGGCAGCCGACTCGGCATAGGTTTCGTTGGCCTGCACCATACCGCCTGCCGCCACGTCCCAGTAACCGGGGTAGATCGCCTTGCTCAAGGTTCGCCGGTGCACACAAAGCTCACCGGCGGAATTGAACAACATGATGTAAGTGCCGCGACCGATCAGCCCGCGTTCACGCAGATCGGCACGCACCAAGGCGCCGAGCAGGTTGTCCTGCTCGTCGACCCAGGCGATTTGTTCGGCATCCGAGGCGGCGCGATGGGCCGCCTCTTTGGCGTTTTGACTCATGTATCAGCCCTGATTGAGCAGTTGACGCAAGTCGATGACTGCCGCGTTGGCCCGGGAAATATAGTTGGCCATGACCAGCGAGTGGTTGGCCAATACGCCGAAGCCGCTGCCGTTGAGAATCATCGGGCTCCAAACCGGCTCTTGCGAGGCTTCCAGCTCACGGATGATCTGACGCACGCTGACCGTGGCGTTCTTCTTCGCCAGTACATCGGCGAAGTCGACTTCGATGGCTCGCAGCAAGTGCGACAGTGCCCAGGCCTGACCGCGCGCTTCGTAGAAGACATTGTCGATCTGCATCCACGGGGTCTCGACAACTTCTTCGTCAAGCTGCGGCACTTCGCCGACGGCCGGGACTTCGGTTTTCAGCGCGGTGTTGAGTTTGACCCGACCAACACTGGCCGACAGCCGTTGCGACAGCGATCCCAGACGCGTGCCGACATCGCCGAGCCAGTTGTTGAGGTTGTCAGCGCGTGCGTAAAACAGCGCGTTTTTCTGCGAAGGGTCAGACAGGCGCGCCTGATAGCGGCTCAGGGAGTTGATGCCTTCCTGATACTCGGACTCACTGGATGGCAGGATCCAGCTCTTGTTGTCGAAGTTGAAACGCGGTTCGGCCTTGGCCAGGTCGGAGTCTTCGGCCGACTGCGATTGCGAACGGGCGAAGTCTTTGCGCAGGGCACGGGTCAGGTCACGGACCTGTACCAGGACGCCGTATTCCCAGCTTGGCGTGTTGTCCATCCACAGGCCAGGGGGGAAACGGTCGTTGGAAATGTAACCGCCCGGTTTATCGAGCAAGGTGCCGGCAACGGTCTTCAGAGTCTCGACTGTGGTGTAGCCGATCACCATCTGCTTGCCTTCTTTCTCGGCGGCCAGTTGCGCGTTTTGCGCCACAGGAAATAACGCCGGTTCCTGGCTCCAGTACCAGCCCAGGCCAATGGTCACTAACAAATAAATACCGAGCAGAGTGGCCAACGCACGGCTGAACAACAGCCCGCCGACATAGCTGCGGGCGGCCGACTTGGGCTCGGCGGCACGTTCAGGCGCGCTGCCCGCGCGGTTTTTCCAGTCCAGCATGGCGATATCCTTTCAATCACTTGGGGTCAACGGTTCGACCACAACCATACAACAACGTGCCAAGGCCGGGCACCTGCGCGTGAAGATATGCCGCAAATGGTGCAGGCGCTCGACGCATCCGTCAGGCCTAAGGGAATCCCTGATGCCATTCACCTGCTATTTCGACGCAGAGCCATTAAAACCTCGTTTGCCCCATTGGTGTGAGACGCACAGAGTTACCTGAAATGTTAGCCGCTATATATTAAGGCGCCCTGCCTACAGGGACTTTGCCGACGTCCAGAGCGAAAACAAAACCACTCGGTCAGAAACTGAATAGTGACGCATTACAGATTATTGACGTACGACACTCGTCTAAGGGAAAAGAGGTGCTAGCATAGAGCCACCAGTCGATCTCAGCATGCACCCTAACTAGTAGTCAGGATATGACCGAGCCAGAAGACCCCAGCCGTGAGCGTCTCAAGCACCACTTTGCCCAGCGGGTAATTCATCAGGCACGTCAGATTCTTGAGATATGGCAGCGCCTGCAACGCAGTGAATGGTCCACCGTCGACCTCGCCGAACTGAGTGAGGCCAACCTGCGCCTGCTGCGCTTTGCCGAGCGCTTCGAACAGCCTGAACACACCCAGCTCGCGCGCCACATCAGTCAGTCGCTGGAAGCAGTGGACGCCAATCGTGGACGCCTGAGCAGTGGCTTGATCACCGACCTCAATCGTTTGATGCAGCGCTTGTCGCGTACCGGCCTGCGCCAAGGCGATCAGCTCGACCAGACCTTCCTGCCGCCGCTGCGCAAGCCCATCTACGTGATGCTGCAGGATCACGACCGTGCCGAGCGGCTGGCCAAGCAACTGGAATTCTTTGGCCTCAGCGCCCAGTCGCTGGACAGCGTCGCGGCGTTTCGCTCATCGATGGTCGAGCGCTTGCCGGCCGCGATCGTCATGGACGTGGATTTCAGTGGTGCCGGCGTTGGCTTGAAACTCGCTGCCGAAGCCCAGGTCGGGCTGGAGGAGCCGTTGCCGTTGCTGTTTTTCAGCCTGCACGAAACCGACACCCCGACTCGCCTCGCGGCCGTACGCGCCGGTGGCCAGGAATTCCTCACCGGCACCCTCGAAGCGTCGAGCCTGCTGGAGAAGATCGAAGTCCTGACCTGCGTCGCCCAGTACGAACCTTATAAAGTGCTGATCATCGATGACTCCCGCGCCCAGGCCATGCACACCGAACGCCTGCTCAACAGCGCCGGTATCGTCACCCGCACCTTGATCGAACCGATTCAGGCAATGGCTGAACTGGCGGATTTCCAGCCTGACCTGATCATCCTCGACATGTACATGCCAGCCTGCACCGGCACCGAACTGGCCAAGGTGATCCGCCACAACGACCGTTATGTGAGCGTGCCGATCATTTACCTGTCGGCCGAGGACGATCTGGACAAGCAGCTTGACGCCATGAGCGAGGGCGGCGACGACTTCCTGACCAAACCGATCAAGCCGCGTCACCTGATCACCACCGTACGCAACCGAGCTGCCCGTGCGCGCAACTTGAAAGCACGGATGGTGCGCGACAGCCTCACCGGTTTGTACAACCACACGCACATCCTGCAATTGCTCGAAGACTGCTCGTTCCGCGCCCGTCGCGAGAACAAGCCGCTGAGCTTTGCCATGCTCGACATCGACCACTTCAAACGGGTCAACGACAGCCACGGCCACCCGATGGGCGACCGTGTCATCAAGAGCCTTGCACTGTTCCTCAAGCAACGTTTGCGCAAAACCGATTTCATCGGCCGTTACGGCGGCGAAGAGTTCGCCATCGTCATGCCCGACACTGATATGGAAGCCGCGCATAAAGTGCTCGACGAGATCCGCCAGCGCTTCGCCGAAATCCACTACCCGGCGCAACCTCATGACTTGTGGTGCACCTTCAGCGCCGGCGTGGTGGAAATGCGCGATGATTCCGACAGCCTGATGATGGCCAGCCAGGCCGACGAGGCGCTGTACCGTGCCAAGGGTGCCGGGCGTAACCGGGTGCAGACGGCGCGGGAATCAAAGCAAAGTGCCACTATTTCATCGGAATCCACCGATTCGGTCATAACCCTGTAATAGAACCGCAATAAATTCAGGCACTTACCATTTCTGTCGTTGGTAGCTGTCATGCGCCTGAAGTTGCTCACAAATCTTAATACGCTGCTGCTGGTCGCCGTGTGCCTCGCACTCGGCGCCACGCTGTGGTGGTCGCAAAAAGCGCTGGAACGCCCGTATCTGTTGATGGAGCGTTATCTGGGGCTGTCGCAACAATTTCAGAACGAGGTGGCGCGCAACGTCGAGGACTACCTCGTCAGCGGCGATGCCCTGCGTTTAAGCAGTGCCAGCCAGGCCATCGACAGCGTACAAAAACAACTCGGCGAACTGCCACCGGCGCTGGCCGATACCCTGCGCCCGAGCCTGTCGGGCCTTGATGAATTCAGCAAAACCGATTTGCTCGCCGCCGGCAAACTGGCCGGTGATCCGCAGGCATTGCTGTTACAGGCCGAGCGCGAATTGAGCGCCAGCCTCGACCAGCTCAGCGCTTATGCCAGCGGCAACGCGGCCTACCTGACGCCGCTGCTTGCTGCCTCTCAGCACTTGGGCAAACTCTCACTGGCGCGAGACAAACTGGTCAGCAGCGGTCGCAGTGAACTGGCGGTCGACGTTGAACGCGAAGTCAGCAATATCCGCGCTCAAGCACAGTTGATCGATGCTCTGCCCCTGCTGGGTGTAGTGGCCAGCAACGAATCGAGCAGCGACGACTTCGCGGCGATGATGGGCATCGAAAGCAGCGAAAAAGCCGTTGCCGAGGATGCGGGCGTAGGCCTCAAACGTGAACTCAACAGCCTGCTCGGTCGTTACCCGGCAGAGCTTGCGCGCACCCGCGAGCAAATCCAGAAACGCAGCGAACTCAGCACCGCCACCCACGCGAAAATCGCTGCCGTGCAACACGCCATCGCCGGACTGGAACCGGTGGTGCGTGCCCAGCACGGGCAAATTCAGGGCGAAGTGCGGCTGATGCAAGGCGTGATGATCGGCCTGATCCTGCTGATTGCGCTGCTGATCGACACCTTGCAGCGGCGTCTGGCGCGAACCCTGACCAACCTCGCGCCGGCATTGTCCGTATGGGCCGACGGCGATTTCAGTCGCGACATTCAACTGGGCAAGACCAACCGCGAGCTGCACGACATCGAAGCCTCGCTCAACCGCTTGCGCGCGTATCTGGTGGATCTGGTTGGGACCATTCGCGGCAATGCTGAACAAGTCGCGGGCAGCAGTCGCACCCTCGCCGAGTTGAGCAACGAACTGCACAGCGGCGCCGAACATCAGGCCGGAGACACGGCGCTGATTCGCGATTCGCTCGGCGAACTGGAGGCGACTATCCAGCAAGTTGCCGGGGACGCGCGTCAGGCCGCCGATGCCAGCCGTCATGCCGGTTTGGCTGTCGAGCACGGTCAGACCGTCATCGGCCAGAGCCTCACAGGCCTGCACGCCTTGGTCGGCGAAGTGCAGGGCAATGCGCAGATGATCGAACATCTGGCTGAAGAGTCGGCGACCATTGGCGGCGTGCTGACGGTGATCCGCTCGATTGCCGACCAGACCAATCTACTGGCACTGAACGCAGCGATTGAAGCGGCGCGCGCCGGGGAAATGGGCCGCGGTTTTGCCGTGGTGGCCGAGGAAGTGCGCTCCCTGGCGCAGCGTACGGCCGGGGCGACGGCGGAAATTCAAACCCTGATTGCCGGCCTGCAAACCGCTGCCCGGCAATCGGTCGAAGGCATGCGTGCGCAAGTCGAGCACGCCGAAGCGACGGCGAATCAGGCACAAGCGGCGGACGGTGCGCTGGACAAGATTGTCGGTGCGATCCAGACCATTTCCGACACAGCAATCCGCATCGCCGATATCACCGCGCAGCAAAGTGGCGCGGTCAGCGAGATTCGCGATCACAGTGAGCGGATTCATCAGTTGGGTGGGGATAACTTGCTGCGTATCGGCCGGGGCCGCGAGCAAGGCGAAAACCTGTTGGTACTGGGCGGGCAGTTGCATACGGCCGTACAAGCCTTCCGCGTCTAAAGAAATTCCCTGTAGGAGCTGCCGCAGGCTGCGATCCTTTGATCTTGCTTCTGAAAATCAAAAGATCGCAGCCTGCGGCAGCTCCTACAGGAATTGCCACAAATGACCGGATCAGATCACGCGGTCACATATTTTGCGCAAACATCGGCCATCGTGCTGGCTATTGCATAGAACTGGACAGTCATAAAGTCTTTGCGGCATAGTCGCCGGGTTCTGACGACTGCTCATTCATGACAAGGACAACGCAGATGGCAACCCTACTGGTGCTGCACGGCCCCAACCTGAACCTGCTCGGCACCCGCGAACCGGGTACCTATGGGTCGACGACCCTGGCGCAGATCAATCAGGATCTGGAGCGCCGCGCCCGTGAAGCCGGCCATCATCTGCTGCATCTGCAAAGCAATGCCGAGTACGAATTGATCGACCGCATCCACGCCGCACGCGGCGAAGGTGTGGACTTTATCCTGATCAATCCGGCCGCATTTACACATACAAGTGTTGCATTACGTGACGCGTTGCTTGGAGTGAGCATCCCATTCATCGAAGTGCATTTGTCCAACGTGCACAAGCGCGAACCTTTCCGCCATCACTCTTACTTCTCCGACGTAGCGGTGGGAGTGATCTGCGGCCTTGGCGCCAGCGGTTACCGACTGGCCCTGGAGGCTGCACTAGAACAGCTTGAAACACAGGCAACGACTTGAACGACAAGCGTTAAGCGCCCCTGACCGACCCTTGGGAGTTGATGATTCATGGATATCCGTAAAGTTAAGAAACTGATCGAATTGCTGGAAGAGTCCGGCATCGACGAGCTCGAGATCAAGGAAGGCGAAGAGTCCGTACGCATCAGCCGTCACAGCAAGACCCCGGCTCAGCAGTACTACGCGCCTGCACCGATGCAAGCGCCGGTCGCTGCACCAGCCGCCGCTCCTGTAGCTGCAGCTGCTCCGGTTGCCGCTGCTGCCCCGGCGCTGAACGGCACTGTTGCCCGTTCGCCGATGGTCGGCACGTTCTACCGCAAGTCTTCGCCAGCCTCGCCGTCCTTCGTTGAAGTCGGCCAGACCGTGAAGAAAGGCGACACTCTGTGCATCGTTGAAGCCATGAAGATGATGAACCACATCGAAGCTGAAACCAGCGGTGTGATCGAGTCCATCCTCGTCGAAGACGGCCAGCCGGTTGAGTACGACCAACCGCTGTTCACCATCGTTTGAACTGCGGAGAGCCTTTGATGACTGCGAAGTTGGAAAAAGTTCTGATCGCGAACCGCGGTGAGATCGCCCTGCGGATTCTGCGTGCCTGCAAAGAGATGGGCATCAAGACCGTCGCCGTTTACTCCAAGGCCGACAAAGAGCTGATGCACCTGGGTCTGGCAGACGAATCCGTCTGCATCGGCCCGGCCTCGGCCTCTCAGTCTTACCTGCACATCCCGGCCATCATCGCTGCCGCCGAAGTGACTGGCGCTACCGCCATTCACCCAGGCTACGGTTTCCTCGCGGAAAACGCCGATTTTGCCGAGCAGGTCGAGAACTCCGGCTTCGCCTTCATCGGCCCGAAAGCCGACACCATTCGCCTGATGGGCGACAAGGTATCGGCCAAGCACGCGATGATCGAAGCAGGCGTGCCAACCGTTCCAGGTTCTGACGGCCCACTGCCGGAAGACGAAGAAACGGCGCTGCGCATCGGTCGTGAAGTCGGCTACCCGGTGATCATCAAGGCCGCTGGCGGCGGTGGTGGTCGCGGCATGCGCGTGGTGCACAAGGAAGAAGACCTGATCTCGTTCGCCAAACTGACCCGCACCGAAGCAGGCGCGGCGTTTGGCAACCCGATGGTCTATCTGGAAAAATTCCTGACCAACCCGCGTCACGTCGAAGTGCAGGTTCTGTCCGACGGCCAGGGTCACGCCATCCATCTGGGCGACCGCGATTGCTCGCTGCAACGTCGTCACCAGAAGGTTCTCGAAGAAGCGCCGGCACCGGGCATCGACGAGCAGGCTCGCCAGGAAGTTCTGGCTCGCTGCGTCAAGGCGTGCATCGACATCGGCTACCGCGGCGCCGGCACTTTCGAGTTCCTGTACGAGAACGGTCGTTTCTACTTCATCGAAATGAACACTCGTGTTCAGGTGGAGCACCCGGTTTCGGAAATGGTCACCGGTATCGACATCGTCAAGGAGATGCTCAGCATCGCCGCTGGCAACAAGCTGTCGTTCACGCAAGATGACGTGGTTATCCGCGGTCACTCGCTGGAATGCCGGATCAACGCTGAAGACCCGAAGACCTTCATGCCGAGCCCGGGCACGGTCAAGCATTTCCACGCGCCAGGCGGCAACGGCGTTCGCGTCGATTCGCACCTGTACAGCGGTTATGCCGTTCCGCCGAACTACGACTCGCTGATCGGCAAGCTGATCACTTACGGCGCTACCCGCGACGAAGCCATGGCCCGCATGCGCAATGCCCTGGACGAAATCGTGGTTGACGGGATCAAGACCAACATCCCGCTGCACCGTGATCTGGTTCGTGACGAAGGCTTCTGCAAAGGGGGCGTGAACATTCACTACCTCGAGCACAAGCTGGCTGGCGAGAAGCACTAAGCTTCAGCCCGCACCAGACAAAGCCGCCTTCGGGCGGCTTTGTTGTTTGTGCAGCAAAGTCAAAAGATCGCAGCCTGCGGCAACTCCTGCATTTAGAATGTATTCCCCTGTAGGAGCTGCCGCAGGCTGCGATCTTTTGATCTTCGGCCATGGTCGTGTTCTGCCGCGCGCTCGCGTAAACTTGCGCGCTTCTCGCAGGCCGCTAGTCTGCAATCAATATTTTTCAAAGGTGCCCGCCATGCCTTGGCTGCAAGTACGTCTCGCCATCAGCCCGGAACAAGCCGAAACCTACGAAGACGCTTTCCTTGAAGTGGGCGCTGTTTCGGTGACCTTCATGGACGCCGAAGATCAACCGATCTTCGAGCCGGAACTCAACACCACTCCGCTGTGGGCGCACACTCACCTGCTGGCCCTGTTCGAAGGCGGCACCGAGCCTGCACCCGTGCTGGCCCACCTCGAATTGCTGACCGGCAGCCCGTTGCCCGAGCATCACAGCGAAGTCATCGAAGACCAGGATTGGGAGCGCAGCTGGATGGATGGTTTCCAGCCAATGCGTTTCGGCCAACGCCTGTGGATCGTTCCGAGCTGGCACGCCGCGCCCGAGCCTGACGCAGTCAACCTGCTGCTGGATCCGGGCCTGGCGTTCGGTACCGGCACCCACCCGACCACCGCGCTCTGCCTGGAATGGCTCGACGGCCAGGACCTCAAAGACTGCAACGTGCTGGATTTCGGCTGCGGCTCGGGGATTCTGGCCATCGCCGCCCTGCTGCTCGGCGCTAAAGAAGCCGTCGGCACCGACATCGACGTGCAGGCGCTGGAAGCCTCGCGCGACAATGCCGGGCGCAACAATATCGCCGATGAGCTGTTCCCGCTGTACCTGCCGCAAGATCTGCCGCAGGTCAAAGCAGACGTGCTGGTCGCCAATATCCTCGCCGGCCCGCTGGTTTCGCTGGCACCGCAATTGGCCAGCCTGGTCAAGACCGGCGGGCGTCTGGCGCTGTCGGGCATTCTTGCCGAACAAGGTGAAGAAGTCGCTGCTGCCTACGCTCAGGACTTCGATCTCGACCCGATCGCCAATCGCGATGGCTGGGTGCGCATCACCGGGCGTCGGCGCTAGAATGGCCGCCTGCATAATCCGGATCGCCGCATGACCGACAGTTTCGTCACTCAGTGCCCGCATTGCCAAACCAGCTTCCGTGTCAGCCACGCTCAATTGAGCGTGGCCCGCGGAGTGGTTCGCTGCGGCTCCTGCCTGCAAGTGTTCAACGCCGCCAAACAGCTGCTTGAACAGCACGCGGGCAAGGACGCGGTGACGCCGGTTGCACCTGCCAATGCCGAACAACTGCCGGTTGCGCCACCGCCGGTGGTTGAATCGCCCGCGGTCGTTGAGCCACCTGTCACCCGCGCCATCAGCCAAAAGCAATGGAGCGCCTCGGAGCTGGACCTCGACAGTCTCGACCTGGACGAAGAACTCGCCCGCCTCGAACAACGGGAAATCCAGCCGACCACCGAATTCGGTCGTCCGCGCGAAGATTCCCTGAGTGCCCGTCGCGACAGTCCGGAACCGGATGAAGCGGTCTGGCCCGACAGCCTGTTCAGCAAGCCTGCCGACGAGAGAGCGGAGCCTGAAGCCGAACCGGAAGTTGTCGAGGAACCGATCAAAGCCGCCCGCACCGAGCCCTCGCTGTCGCTGGAGCCGGTGGATCTGGATGATGAACCGGCGATCCCGCAATTGCGCCTGCACGATCCGATCGATCCGAATGCCCGCCGTGAGCGCCTCTCCGCGAGTGACGACAGCGATGACGATCTGCCATTGCTCGAACCGCAGCGCAAAAAACGTGAGCGCGCAGACCCCGGTGTACGCGCCGAAGTCTTGCAGGACCTGACTGACGACCCGCTGCAACTGGACTGGCAAAAGCGCCGCTCACCCTGGGCCCGTCGCCTGCTTTGGCTGCTGTTGGTGTTGCTCGCCGCTGGTGGCCTCGCCGCCCAGTACATCGCCTACCATTTCGACGAACTGGCGCGGCAGGATCAATACCGCCCATGGTTCCAGCAAGTCTGCCCGCAAATCGGCTGCACGGTGCCGTCCAAGGTCGACATTGCCAGAATCAAAAGCAGCAACCTGGTAGTGCGCAGCCATCCGGAGTTCAACGGCGCGCTGGTGGTCGACGCGATCATTTATAACCGCGCAACGTTCTCCCAGCCGTTTCCGCTGCTGGAGCTGCGGTTTGCCGACCTAAACGGCCACCTGATCGCCAGTCGGCGCTTCAAACCCGGCGAATACTTGAGCGGCGATCTCGAAGGTTTGGCAGAAATGCCGCCACAAACGCCGATCCACATCGCGCTGGATATTCTCGATCCAGGCCCTAAAGCGGTGAATTACAGCCTGAGTTTTCACTCGCCCGAGTGAATCGCTTCATCGTTTCTGAATTGACGGCAATTTTCTGACTGCGCGCCGGGCTACCGAACCGCTGGCGATAAGAAAATAACTGTTCAGATTTTGTTCAATTCAGCCTTTATCCAGTCATCGAGAGCGGGTATCATGCCAACCCTTTTTCGAACTCTCATGATCCGGCCCCACTTCAGGGAAGTCCTATGTCGGCGGTACGCATCGGCCCATATACATTACAGAACGGCTTGATTCTCGCCCCGATGGCGGGGGTCACCGACCAGCCCTTTCGTCAGCTTTGCAAGCGTTTGGGCGCAGGGCTTGTGGTCTCGGAAATGGTCACCAGTGACATGAGCCTGTGGAACACCCGCAAGTCGCGCATGCGCATGATCCACGAAGGCGATCCCGAGCCACGCTCGGTACAGATTGCCGGTGGTGATGCACAGATGCTGGCAAATGCGGCCCGCGCCAACGTCGAACTGGGCGCACAGATTATTGATATCAACATGGGTTGCCCGGCAAAGAAGGTCTGCAACAAGGCCGCCGGCTCCGCGTTGTTGAAAGATGAAGCATTGGTGACCGAGATCCTGCAGGCCGTCGTGGCGGCAGTTGATGTGCCGGTCACCCTGAAGATCCGCACTGGCTGGGATCGCGACAACAAGAACGGTCTGACCGTGGCGAAGATCGCCGAGCAGGCCGGGATCACCGCGCTGGCAGTGCATGGCCGCACTCGCGCCGATCTTTATAAAGGTGAAGCCGAGTACGACACGATTGCCGCGATCAAGCAGGCCGTGTCGATCCCGGTGTTTGCCAATGGCGATATCGATTCGCCGGAAAAGGCCCGTTACGTGCTCGATGCGACCGGTGCCGATGGCCTGTTGGTAGGCCGAGCCGCCCAAGGGCGGCCATGGATTTTTCGCGAGATCGATCATTTCCTGCGCACTGGCGAGAAATTGCCGGCACCGGAGCTGATCGAGGTGGAACACATTCTGCTAGAGCATCTGGCCGCACTTCACGCTTTCTATGGGGATGTGATGGGCGTGCGTATTGCTCGAAAGCATGTGGGCTGGTATCTCGCAACCTTGCCGGGCGCCAAGGAGTTTCGCGCCCACTTCAATCGTTTGGATGGTACGGAAACACAATGCGCCAATGTTCGGGAGTTCTTCGCCGAGCATTACAAGAGCCTGACAGGGGACGAAGAAGGGGTGGCCGCATGACGATGATGACCGAGACTTTAGTGAGTGGAACAGCACCCGTGAGCGACAACGTGAATTTGAAACAGCACCTCAATACACCAAGCGAAGAAGGTCAGACCCTTCGCGGGAGTGTCGAGAAGGCGCTGCACAATTATTTCGCCCACCTTGAGGGCGCGTCCGTCACGGATGTGTACAACCTGGTGCTCTCCGAAGTCGAGGCTCCCCTGCTCGAAAGCGTGATGAACTACGTCAAGGGCAACCAGACCAAGGCCAGCGAGCTGCTCGGACTCAACCGAGGCACGCTGCGCAAGAAACTCAAGCAGTACGATCTGCTGTAAGCATTCAATCAAACCAGAAAGGCGCCCGCGTAAAACCGGTCGCCTTTTTTGCTGACTTCCTTTGCTTTTGATGGAAATTGAGATGACCGACCAGACTACCCGCCTGCCGATCCGCCGCGCCTTGATCAGCGTTTCCGACAAGACCGGGATCCTCGAATTCGCCAAGGAGCTTGAAGCCCTGGGCGTCGAGATCCTCTCCACCGGCGGAACGTTCGAGCTGCTGCGCGACAACGGCGTTGCCGCAGTGGAAGTCGCGGATTACACCGGTTTCGCAGAGATGATGGACGGTCGGGTGAAGACCCTGCACCCGAAAATCCACGGTGGCATCCTCGGTCGTCGCGGTATCGACGACGCTATCATGAACGAACACGGCATCAAGCCGATCGATCTGGTAGCGGTCAACCTGTATCCGTTCGAAGCGACCATCAACAAGCCAGGTTGCGACCTGCCGACCGCCATCGAGAACATCGACATCGGCGGTCCGACCATGGTTCGTTCGGCAGCGAAAAACCATAAAGACGTCGCGATCGTGGTGAATGCCAGCGATTACGCCAACGTCCTCGAAAACCTCAAGTCCGGTGGCCTGACCTACGCTCAGCGTTTCGACCTGATGCTCAAGGCGTTTGAACACACTGCTGCCTACGACGGCATGATCGCCAACTACATGGGCACCGTGAACCAGGCCGCTGAAACCCTGAGCACCGAAGGCCGCAGCGAATTCCCGCGCACCTTCAACAGCCAGTTCATCAAGGCTCAGGAAATGCGCTACGGCGAGAACCCGCACCAGAGCGCGGCGTTCTATGTGGAAGCCAAACCTGCCGAAGTCGGCATCGCTACCGCGACCCAACTGCAAGGCAAAGAGCTGTCGTACAACAACGTGGCCGACACCGACGCTGCGCTGGAATGTGTGAAGAGCTTCGTCAAGCCAGCCTGCGTGATCGTCAAGCACGCCAACCCGTGCGGCGTGGCGGTGAGCCCGGACGCCGAAGGCGGCATCCGTCAGGCCTACGAACTGGCTTACGCCACCGACACCGAATCGGCGTTCGGCGGCATCATTGCCTTCAACCGTGAACTGGATGCCGAGACCGCCAAGGCGATCGTCGAGCGTCAGTTCGTTGAAGTGATCATCGCCCCTTCCGTGAGCGAAGAAGCCCGCGCCATCGTTGCCGCCAAAGCCAACGTGCGTCTGCTGGCCTGCGGCGAGTGGTCGGCTGACCGCGCTGCCGCGTGGGACTACAAGCGCGTCAACGGCGGCCTGCTGGTACAAAGCCGCGACATCGGCATGATCGGCAGCGAAGACCTGAAAGTCGTGACCAAGCGTGCACCGACCGAACAGGAAATCAACGACCTGATCTTCGCCTGGAAAGTGGCCAAGTACGTCAAATCCAACGCGATCGTCTACGCCAAGAACCGTCAGACCATCGGTGTCGGCGCTGGCCAGATGAGCCGCGTAAACTCCGCACGTATCGCTGCGATCAAGGCTGAACACGCGGGTCTGCAAGTAGCCGGTTCGGTGATGGCATCGGACGCGTTCTTCCCGTTCCGCGACGGTCTGGACAATGCGGCCAAGGTCGGCATCACTGCGGTGATCCAGCCAGGTGGCTCAATGCGTGATGCTGAAGTGATTGCCGCTGCTGATGAAGCCGGCATTGCGATGGTGTTCACCGGCATGCGCCACTTCCGTCACTGATACACGCTCCCTCTGTGCAGAAGCTTTGTAGGAGCTGCCGGAGGCTGCGATCTTTTGATCTTGTTTTTGAGATCAAGATCAAAAGATCGCAGCCTCCGGCAGCTCCTACAGGGTTTGCACACAGAGGTTTTGCAGCGCTTTACAGAATTTGAGGTTTTTGAAATGAATGTTTTGATCATTGGCAGCGGTGGCCGTGAACACGCTCTGGCCTGGAAAGTGGCTCAGGATCCGCGCGTGCAGAAGGTTTTCGTTGCCCCGGGCAACGCCGGCACGGCGATTGAAGCCAAGTGCGAGAACGTCGCCATTGACGTGCTGGCCCTTGAGCAACTCGCCGATTTCGCCGAGAAAAACGTTTCCCTGACCATCGTCGGCCCGGAAGTGCCGCTGGTCGCTGGCGTTGTCGACCTGTTCCGCTCCCGTGGCCTGGACTGCTTCGGTCCGACCGCTGGCGCTGCGCAGCTGGAAGGCTCGAAAGCGTTCACCAAGGACTTCCTGGCGCGCCACAAGATCCCGACTGCCGACTACCAGAACTTCACCGAGATCGAGCCAGCCCTGGCTTATCTGCGTGAAAAAGGCGCACCGATCGTGATCAAGGCCGATGGCCTGGCCGCCGGTAAAGGCGTGATCGTTGCCATGACCCTGGCTGAAGCCGAAGACGCCGTGCGCGACATGCTTGCCGGCAATGCTTTCGGCGATGCCGGTTCGCGTGTGGTCATCGAAGAATTCCTCGACGGCGAAGAAGCTTCGTTCATCGTCATGGTCGACGGCAAGAACGTCCTGCCGATGGCCACCAGTCAGGACCACAAACGCGTCGGCGACGGCGACAGCGGCCCGAACACCGGCGGCATGGGTGCTTACTCCCCTGCCCCGGTAGTCACCGCCGACGTGCACAAGCGCGTGATGGACCTGGTGATCTGGCCGACCGTGCGCGGCATGGCCGATGAAGGCAACGTCTACACTGGCTTCCTGTACGCCGGTCTGATGATCGACAAGGCCGGCAACCCGAAAGTCATCGAGTTCAACTGCCGTTTCGGTGATCCGGAAACCCAACCGGTGATGCTGCGTTTGCAGTCGAGCCTGGTGCTGCTGGTTGAAGCCGCTCTGGCGCAAGCGCTGGACAAGATCGAAGCGCAGTGGGATCCACGTCCGAGCGTTGGCATCGTGCTGGCCGCTGGCGGCTACCCGGGCGACTACGCCAAAGGCGCGGCGATCAACGGTCTGGACGCTGCGGCAAGCCTGGAAGGCAAAGTCTTCCACGCCGGCACCGCACTGAAAGATGGCCAGGTCGTGACCGCCGGTGGTCGCGTACTCTGCGCCACCGCAATGGGCGCCAGCGTCAGTGAAGCCCAACAGCAAGCCTACAAGCTGGCGGCCGCGATCGACTGGGAAGGCAGCTTCTACCGCAAGGACATTGGCTACCGCGCCATTGCCCGTGAACGTGGCGAAACCCAGGAATAAGCTGTCCATGAAGTCCGGTGAGGAGTACCGCTCCTCACCGGGCTGTTCCGCCGCCGCGCGTCGTTATACTCTGGCATCAACCTAAGAAGGGATTTCGCCGTGCGCTGGCTCAGGATTGCCATAAGCTTCACCGTCACGTTGCTGACCTTGCTCTGCATGCTCCCGGCCCAGGCCTCGCAAGGCAGTGGCTGGTCGGTATTGCTCGACGATCAGGGCAATCTGCAACTGAGCGACATTCGCTCAGCCCGTTACACCAATCAATTCAGCCCCATCGACCTTGACCGCCTCACCGCGGCCCAGCCCGAGGGAGCATTGTGGCTGCGTTTCAGGCTCGCGCCCGGCAAGCACGAACAAGTGCTGCGGATCTTCGCCCCGGACCTGTCACACCTCAATCTGTACGTGCTCGACGGCGACCAGCTGATCGAACAACGCAACACCGGCACCGACCAGCCCCAGGCTGAACGGCCGCTACCGAGCAGCGACTTCATGTTGCCGCTGCCGCAAAGTGGCAAGCCTCTCGACGTCTACGTGCGGCTGGTTTCCGACCATCAGTTGCGCCCGCACATCACCCTGCAATCGGCGGTCATGAGCGCAGCCGACCAGAACCAGACACTGATCTTCGGCCTGTTGTTCGGCTGCCTCGCCATGCTGTTGCTGCACAATCTCGTGCGTTACGCCTACTCCCGTTCACGCAGCAGCCTGTGGCTCGCGGTCTGCGAGGGTCTGTTGGGGCTCAGCCTGTTGCTGTTGCTCAACCTCGCCGGCCCCTGGCTGCCGAACTGGCATGCGATCCAGACGCCAGGGGCTTATCTCGCGTTGCTGCTGACCGCTCCGGCCGGTCTGATGTTTGCCCTGCGCTTCTTCGCCCCGCTGGGCCCGCATCCGCTGAACAAACTGTTGCTGGGCGACATTCTGTTCATCGTGACTTGTAGCTTGTTGCTGTTGTTCGTCAACACCTTGCCACTGAACATCATCACTTACGCGCTGGTAGCACTCGCCGGCCTGAGCATGTTGTTTGTAGCGTGTTATCACTGGCAGAAGGGCTACCGCCCGGCGCGGTTGTTCGTGGCCGCCATGGTGGTGTTCAACATCGGTACGCTGATTATTCTTCCGGCATTGCTGGGCCTGACCTTGGTCGCGCCGCAAGGCCTGATCATGACGCTGATGGTGTTTATCTGCATCAGCGGGCTGTTGATGAGCATTGCCCTGGGCGAGCGTCAACGCAGCATCACCGAAAGCCGCTTCAGCATCAGTCGCGACCTCGCCGCAAGCAACGCCGAGATCAACGCCAAGGCCGAGTTCCTCGCCAAGATCAGCCACGAGATCCGCACGCCGATGAACGGCGTGCTGGGCATGACCGAGTTGCTGCTCGGCACGCCGTTGTCGGTCAAACAGCGCGATTACGTGCAGACCATCCACAGCGCCGGCAACGAACTGCTGACATTGATCAACGAGATCCTCGACATCTCCAAACTCGAATCCGGGCAGATCGAACTGGACGACGTGCAGTTCGATCTCAACGCGTTGATCGACGATTGTCTGAGCATCTACCGCGCCAAGGCCGAACAGCAGAACGTCGAACTGATCAGCTTCATTCAGCCGCAAGTACCACGGGTGATCAGCGGTGACCCGACCCGTCTACGCCAGACCCTGCTGAGCCTGCTGGAAAACGCCCTGAAGAAAACCGACGAAGGTGAAGTGCTGATCGTCGTCGCCCTCGATGAGCGCAGCAGCAAACCGCGCCTGCGCATCGCCGTGCAGGACAGCGGCCAGCCGATGGAGCAGGAAGAGCGTGACGCGCTGATGCACGCCGAGCTGCACAGCAAGCACTTCCTTTCGGCCAATCGTCTGGGTGGCAATCTGGGCCTGGTGATCGCACGGCAACTGATCCGGTTGATGCAGGGTGAATTCGGCATCAAGAGCGGCACCAATCAGGGCAGCACCTTGTGGCTGACGCTGCCGCTGGACCCGGATCGCCTTGAACACCCGACCTCCGACCTCGACAGCCCGCTGCAAGGCGCGCGGGTGCTGGTGGTCGATGACAACGACACTTGTCGCAAGGTGCTGGTGCAGCAATGCAGCGCCTGGGGCCTGAACGTCAGCGCCGTGCCGTCGGGCAAGGAAGCGCTGGCGCTGCTGCGCACCAAGGCGCACCTGCGTGATTACTTCGATGTGGTCCTGCTCGATCAGAACATGCCCGGCATGACCGGCATGCAACTGGCAGCCAAGATCAAGGAAGACCCAAGCCTGAACCACGACATCCTGTTGATCATGCTCACCGGCATCAGCAACGCGCCGAGCAAGATCATCGCGCGCAACTCGGGGATCAAACGGATTCTGGCCAAACCCGTGGCCGGCTATACGCTCAAGACCACCCTGGCGGACGAACTCAACCAGCGCAACAAAGGCCAGGTGGTGTTCCAGCCGCAAGTGGTGAGCGCGGCCACGGTGGCCAAAGTGCCGAGCGACTTCCGCATCCTCGTTGCCGAAGACAATACGATTTCAACCAAAGTGATTCGCGGCATGCTCGGCAAGCTCAACCTGCAACCCGACACCGCCAGCAACGGCGAAGAAGCGCTGCAAGCGATGAAAGCCCAACGGTACGATCTGGTGTTGATGGACTGCGAGATGCCCATCCTCGACGGCTTCTCCGCAACTCAGCAATTGCGCGCGTGGGAAGTCAGCAACCAACGCATCCGCACGCCGATCGTCGCGCTGACCGCGCACATTTTAGCCGAGCACAAGGAGCGCGCACGCCAGGCCGGAATGGACGGGCACATGTCCAAACCGGTCGAGCTGTCGCAATTGCGCGAGTTGATCGAGCATTGGGTGGCCCAACGTGATCAGCACAATCGTACGGCGTCGACCTTCTGAATCGCTCAGATCTCCAGACTGCTCAGATAATTGAGCGAGCCGCTTATTACCGACTCTTTTACCTTTTCCCGAAACTGGGCGTAATAAAGGGTGTTGAACGTGATGGCGGCGATCTGTTCGACGCTGTCATGGATCAGCGTCTCGTCCTCGCCGAACAGAAATCCTGAGATCTGTCGCTTGATCCTGAACTGACGATTATAGATGCCCATCTGAACCTTGTTCAGGCCGCTCATGACGCAGGGAATTATCTGAAAGAAACCGGCATTGCCACGAATGCTCGTAGACTCGAACAGCTTGAGCGCCAATGTATTGCGCTCCATTGCCACCAGCGCACGACGCATTGGCTCGGAAAACTCCTCGCCCATGATGGTTGAAATCCGTTGCGTCGCCTGGCCGGCCATCAAGCTGTTGCGCAATGGCGTCAAGGTTTGCGGTTTCGGCACATCCCAACCGATAAACTTGAGTACCTTGCAGTAGTACTCGAACCAGTCAGCCGAAAGACCATCCTCAATTGCCGCACGCGTAGTCTTTTGTGCATAGGCGGTGCTCATGAAGATGTCTTCTCGATGTGACGCCGGCAGGCTACCGGCAAATGCCACGACGCTACCGCCCACCACCGCTGCCTGCGGTGTCATCGGAGCCGACATGATTCCACCTCCGTTGGCAGAGGCAACGTTGCAACATTGCGCGCAAGTCTGTCCCTGACTTTCAAGGCAGTCGCGGCACGCACAGGGCCGTAAAGCTGTTCAATAAGGTTTGCACACGCGTGATGCACGTGAACCAAACCGTGCAGATCATCAGCTTGATACGACTGTTGGAATGGATTGGGGCTCAGTGCCTGTCGAGTTTTGAACTCGACATACGCGCTGGTAATCGAGTTGGGGGATTTCGCGACTATCACCAGTAAACGTACATCCATCAACGGCTCTGGAACTGCGGTCGGCTTGGGCTCAACCAATGGTTGCATGTGACTGCGCAGCAGTTGGAGTGCCGGCTCTTTGTCTGGCAACTTTGCAACTCGCGCCAGAACCGCGGCGGTTGTATGGGCGTCACCCAACGCGCCGTAAGTCAACATGGCGGTAAACACATCGGGCACGAGTCCTTCTGCGTTGTAACTGAACTCCCATGTCTGATTCGACTTTTTTTGTCGTAACCAGTAGGCATCGAGAACTTCCATACAGGCGTCATACCAGATTACCTCAGGAGTTTTTTCAATCTTTTTATTAGCCACCAATTGTGCAAGCAATATCGAATTGATCAGATCATCGTAAGCCGCCGCACCATCAACTTCAGGCACAAGTACAATGGAATTTCCCACCACCATCGTCAAATATTCATCGACCATGTCCACCCCTCCTGAATATAAAAAAGGGCAGCCGACTCCGACCGCCCTTCAAACACTGATTAAATCTCGAACTCTTCGATTTTAGAAAGTGCATTCAGACCCAACTTAGTTCGTATATAGTCGCGAGTTGCATTGGCTGTATCAGTGTTTTTTTCAAACACGGTTTCGCCACGATACATTTTCACGTTGCGAACATCCACATCGACGAACAGCACTTTGTCCGACGTATTCCTGCGCAGGAAACGAACTGCACCGACAGCCATTAAGGGCACACCATTTACTTCGGTACAGGCTCCGGTCGAAATACCACCCACGCCGTTATTCAGAAGGTTTCGTTCATACAGCGTCAAGGCGGTCTCACGCTTGCTCAGGGCTGCAATTGCATCGGTTGCCACTTTCAACATCAATGCACTAGTCGGACCGGGCAATGCTACACCCGAGAGAACTGAACCCAGAATCTCCAGTACCAGTTTGTCCATTCGAACACTGGTGCCGCCTACTTCAAGATCATTGTAATATTTTCTGATAGACGTCCAGCCCGCGGCTTCCATAACGTTACGGAAGAGAAGATACCATTCTTGACCTTGGTCTTCCCGCGGATACCGTTTGTTCGCCGCCAGGCTTGCGAAAAGAAAGGCATTTTGTGCGTCGGTTCGATTTACATCACTGAGGTTACCCGTAAAAGACAGAATACCCTCACCAACGACAGAGCCTTTATCCGGTACTACAACAGCATCTCCCGCGGTAATACCCGAGGCAAAACTTCGACTCCGAATAGCGGGCATCTCACTGACATCATATTGTTGTATTTCTTTCAAACACCTATCAACAAACGTTGGCTGCATCACTTGGTTACTCATCACGAATTCCTTATCGTTACTCAAACAAGCTCTCATGAACTTGTGAGAACAACCATAACCAGCCAAACAAAAACATACCAACCTAAAGATGTAACATAATCAACAAACAAAACAACAACCAACAACCAAACGAACAGCAACTCCAAACATATTAAAAAGACGTTACCGACAAAAACTTGAACGACTGATAGACTCCATCCCCACATTCTCCTGCCGTGAGCCAAGATCATGCTCCACGTGTTATTCAGCGTTTACCTGAAGATGCTGGTGCTCTACAGCCCGTTCTTCGTGTTGTCCTGCTTTATCAGCCTGACCCGTGGTTATTCGCGCAAGGAGCAACGCCGACTGGCGTGGAAAGTGGCGATTGCCACCCTGGTTTCCAGCGTTCTGCTGTATTTGTTCGGGCGAGTGATTTTCGACGTGTTTGGCATCACTGTGGATGCCTTCCGGATCGGCGCCGGCAGCGTGTTGTTCATATCGGCGCTGGGCATGGCGCAGGGCAAGTCGGTGGTGCAAACCGACAATGTGCAGCAGGATGTGACCATCGTGCCGTTGACCATTCCACTGACTGTCGGCCCCGGCACCATCGGCGCCTTGTTGGTGATGGGCGTCAGCCAGCCACACTGGGACGACAAACTCACCGCGATCACAAGTATCGCGCTGGCCAGCTTCACCGTCGGCGTGGTGCTGTACCTGTCGAACCGCATCGAGCGGATTCTCGGCGATCAGGGTCTGCAGATTGTCAGTCGTTTGATGGGCTTGTTCGTGTGCGCACTGGCGGCGCAGATCATCTTTACCGGGATCAAGGGTTATCTGGTGCCTTGAGTACAGGCTCGCCGGTAATAACCACCCGGTAAAACGCCGCGAACGGTATCGTTCGCGGCGTTTTGCTGTCGCTCAGGGTTAACCGGCGCTCACCGGCCCTGCCGAATTCAAATCAAACGTTTTCAACAACCGCGTCGAGTGTGGCAAACCCTTTATCACCCCGCGCTTTGGCCAAAGCGCTCAGCCACTGCTGAGTCGCGAGCGTGTACAGGTGGTCGGCAACAATAATGTTGATTTGCACTGTCATCCCTGTTTCCCCCTCCTGCGGTTCAGCCGCGCGCACGATCAGACTGTGCGCATTGTCCGGATCGCTGAACACCAGTTGCCCATCAACCTGCGACATCACCAAGCGTTCATTGTTGGCCAGGTCCAGAACCAGCGTGCCTTCGCCGGCGACTTGCGTAGCGGACGGTCGGCGGCTATCGACAACGATGCAGTCCAGCCGCTGCCACGCTTCATCCGAGATTCGGTAGCTCGACGTAAACGCACCGAAAGCCAGAACCAACGTGGTGACCCCGTCCGGCAGCATCGCCACGAGATCGTTGACCTCACCACTCGCTTCAAGCGACAGCACCTCGCCGTCGCGGTGGGAGTAACTGTCCGGCAGCCAGATGTTCGTCGCCGCTCCACGACTGAAGATCAAGCCGTCCACAGGATCGAACAGCAGCGCCACCGACTCACCGAGAGTACCCAGCAACTCAGCCCACTGCCCATCCGCGCGGCCGCCAACTTCGAACAGCCGATCCAGTTTCGGCACGTAATAGGTGTAGCGCTCCTCATGCGCTTTGATTGGCAGGAAGGGCGCATGGCTCTCCCTGCTCAAAAGTGCTCGCAAGCGCTCCTGCAACTGCTCGGGATGTTGCCCGGCTGTGTCCGACCATGTGTTTTCGAAACTGACAATACGTGCAGGCTGATGATCGAACAGTTCCAGGTTGACGCCTTCGTGGGTTTGTCCGAGCAGGCCTTCGCCGTGCACCAGCACTTGGGCAAATGACCATTGCGACCAGACTTTTTCCGCGCGTGGCAAATGCTCTGGATGCAACAGACGACTGCCATCGGCAAACACCCGGCGCAAACCTTCCATCTGCATCAGGGGCTGGCGATAGAGTCGCCCCCAGCCATCCAGCAGCCACGCGGCCTGTTTGTCAGGCGTCAGTCCAACCAGATCCAACTCCCTGGCACCCGTGATATTGGCCAGCAAGACCTTGCCGTCGATACACCACATCGCCAGTGAATGTTCGCTGCTGACATCGCCAGGCCCAATGATCGAAAACGGCGCAGCTTTCCACGTTTCAGCAAGTGCCGGTAAAGCGGCGAGCCAATCCGTATGCTTGCGCAACCAGTGCTTCCCGACACCGACAAAATTCATCACACCTTGCTTGTCGACCTCGAACAACAGGCCGTCTTCTCGAGTGGCGATGTAACGCTGGCCGAATTTGCTGACATCGATGACGTCACTGGCGATGACTTGCGCGGCATCCGTCTCTGCACCACGTTGCAGTAGCCCGGCGCTTTTACTGTAGAACAGCGGGAGATCGCCCAGACCTTCATCCCAGACCAGCATCACCGTATCCAGATCGAGGCCACTGGCGCGGCTTAAATGGAAATACAGATTATCGGCCAGACGAATCCAGCCCAGATCTCGAACCGCTTGCTGGACATGACTGCGTATCTGCACAAATTGGGCAGGTCCCCAAATGGCCACACTCGGCGCCATGCCGGAGAGGCTATCGGAGTAGTCACGCGGCGTTTTGAAGCGATCAACCAATGAACGCCAGTAATTCACCGACCGGCGCGGCGTGTAATCGCCCCAGGCAGCCGAAGTGTCGATGCACTCAAGCACTGTCGCGGACTCAGTCAGAATGTATTCAAAACCGGTCTCCACGCCGCTGACAACCTCAAGCATCGTTTGCCGCACCCGAATGCCACCGGCAGTCTGTTCACAACCGACAATCCTTGAGCCACTGGCGGGATTCATCAGCCGATAACGACGGTTGACGGTGCCGGTGATCGCGTCGACGCGCCAGACCGTTGCATGCTCGGGGTGATAGAACCAGGCGTGCCTTGTGTCGACTGCCGCCAGCATCACGCCGTCATTGACTGCTTCGGGCAGGTTGCGCGCATAGAACGTCCGGGCGTTCGCCACGTCATAGTAAGCGGTGACGAACACCGGTTGATTAGCCTCGTTCAGCGGCACCTTGAACTTGTACAACGGCACATAAGCGGTGGCGACGCGTTGCTCTGCTACCAACCTTCGAATCCGCTCCTTCACCTCTGCCTGCGAAGTTTCTCTGCCAGCCGTAATGTTCCATGTCGACAAGGTGGCCAGCATAACCGGATGCTGCAGCGTGATTGATACCAGCACCAGCCGCGCGGTTTTCCAGTCGAGGCGGAACAATTCACCGCTGGCCAGTTCGATGAAGTCCACATGACCTTCAATGGGAATTCCGTCGACGTTAAGCGTCACGCCGTTAAAGCGAATGCTTTTTTCGGCAGCCCACGCTGCATGAAGTATCCACTGCGTCGCTGCGTAATTGCGCAGGGAAACCGCAACGAGCCCCGGCGTCAGCCAGAGCTGACGGATGCCGGGAGAACGGCTGACGATCTCGTAAGAAATGCACTGTTTCCATTCCTTCGGCAACTGCGGGACTACCAACTGACGGACATGCTCATCCAGTTGCACTTCTATGTTCGTCGGCTTATGGATCGGGATCAGTTTGTAGAGGATGTGTTTTAGCGATGGAGTGCTGTACAGGTAAAACCGTTGGTTACCTTGTTTGTCATACTCCAACTTGTAAGCCGCACTGTTGCGTAATTGAGGATAGCGGGTATAGATGCCATCGTTGTAGCTGTCGGCAATCGCTTCAATGGCCACAGCAAGAGGCGAAAGGTATGAATACCACTGCGGCCCGGGGGCCTCACTCGCGGCACGCGGCGCAACCACCTCTCCTGGCTTGGGCACGTACTTGTGCCCCGTGCCCCCCAGTTGATACTCGTATCCGTAAAAGCAGACAGGCGTACACGGCAGCACGACCGTATGGCGATCGCCGGCTCGGCCCTCGTCGAGCGTCATGATTTCGGGCAGTTCCAATGCCTCGCGAATGTTGATGGCGCGGTGCATATGCTTTGCGGCAGCGGTGTAATGCGGCAACTCCAGAGGGCCGCCCACCCATGGGTAAAAACTCTGGCTGTTGAACCGGACTTGATTATCTTGCAGATCAAGGCCCGTGATGACCGCCTCGGCCGGGAACTGCAAAACCCCGTTTTCGAGCGTATAGGCGCCGGGGGTGTAGGCATTCTGGATATCGCGCAGATGATTGCCGACCGCCGTGGCCTTGTCCCGGATCTGCCCCAGATTGCTGGCGATGGCCGTCACGCCGATGCCGATACCGAGCAAGGGGACAGAGAGAATAGCCGCTGCTCCGCCAACGACGCCGCCCGCCGCCAGCGCGACGATATCCAGCCCCAGCGCTGCGACGTTGAACGCCAGCGATGTGGAAAACCGCGAACGCTGCTCATGATTTTCGGCAATCGACAGGTTGTAAATATCGAAGCCGATATTGGCGAGGGAGAATACAAAACCGACGCCAGTGGCAGCACGACCGACCAACCGTCCCGATACCGGGGCCTGTCGCAGTGCCTGTTCAGCGGCAGACACCTGTTGCACCAGCCGGGCAATCTGCACCGCGTCGCTGACCACACCGAACCCCAGTTGTGCATAGTTCACATACACCTGAACCTGAAGGGCAATCGCCAATGCCGGCATCTGTCCTTCGCCGTCCTGGTAATCACGTTGGCGCATTTCAGTGATCAGCGTCTGAATCGCGAAGGCGAAACTCAAGCGACTCCCGCCGTCGGCTTCCCCCGCATGGGTGGCCTCACCGGCCAGGGTTTTCACCAGACGCTGAAGGTGTTGTTTGATCTTGCTGAACCGCGCGTCGGTGGTCGAGACCTTGAGGCTGTTCTGCGGGTGGCGTGCGTCGGCCATGGTCAGCGAGTAACCCGCATCCGGCGTTTTTTCGACGGTGTCCAGCAACGGCAGGTATTCAGGTCCCAGTTTATGCTCGGCGCGCAAAAGGTCGGTGGCCTGGGCAAACTCCTGCGTCCAGTAGCGAGCGTCCAGCTGCGCCAGACCAGCGCCCATCCGAGCGTTTTCATTCACGGAGCGGGTGCGCTCTGCTGAATATTTTTCCCAGATTGAAACACCTTGAGCATCGGCAATCGCCTCACTTTGCAGAAAGCTGTCGAGCCGCAGATTGGAAGAAAGCACGGTGCTGGCTATCTTCGTGGTATCCAATTCGATTACGTTGAATTGTGCTTTGGCGATGTCGTCCAGACCGTAAAGCCTGGCCATCGCGCTCTTTCCGGCGCTCAAGTAGAGCGCCATACCCAAGGTCAGTTCTGGTGCTGCGGCGAAACTGAAAATCGCAAAGTTGGGGTCATAAAAGCGCAAGACCGGCGCATCGCCCTGCATGACTTTGGCCACCAACAGCGCATGATTGCCGGTATCGAGCAGCATCACGGCAGGTGCCGTTTTCGCTTGCAGCATCTGCACGATACCCTCCAGCCCGAGCAGGCCGCGCGCGCTTCCATGCTCGGTGATGGGCGTTTGATGCAGCTCATCCAGTGCCAGCAGCAAGGCCCGTGAATCAGCGTCATCCGGTGTCTTGCCGGCGTTGGCCACACGCCCGATCAGTGCACGCTCGGCCGACTCGCCCTGTGCCAGTGCCGACGCAGTCAGCAGCGCCAGCGGATAGCAGCGCCGACCCGGATCGCCTGCAGTGTTCATCAGTAAATCCTGCGGCATCTGCCGGCTGGAAATGGCACCTGCCTTGAAAAACAGATCACGCACCTGCCCGCCGCGCTTGAGGATTTGCGCGTGATATTCACGTCGCGCGGTGCGGTTGATCTGCTCAACGCGCTCACGCCAGCTGTTAAGCGTCAGCGGTTCGGTCAGGGCAAACACCTTGAGCTCGCGCGAAGTGTGGCTGTCAGGCTGGCCACCCGGCGCCGGGGCGGTTTCGTTGACCGCTGGCTGGCGCTGGCGCACGGCATTCTCGATGGCGTTGTAGCGAGCGAACAGACCGTCTTGCGTGGTTGCGTGGGCGATATCCGATACTTGCTGCCAAACACTGGCGAACCCGGCGGCGTCCAGGCTTGTAGCGCCGAAAATACCGCCAAGTATCACGCGCAGCATCGGGCTCAAGTGGTCAGGTTTGAGTGAGCCGTGGGCGACGTGGGTGAACAATTCGTTCAGGTTGCTGGTGGACTCGACGCCAAGGGACGTCGGGATCTGGCTGTCGGGTTGCGCGATGATCTGTTGACGGGTATCAAAATCAAGGGCGAAGGCTGTGTCGAAGGTGAAATCACCGCTCAACTTCTCCTTCATGACGCGAATGAATGGCTCGCCCAAATCATTCATCAACTGCTGCAATACTGAAGTCAACAACACCGGTTTGCCTTCAATCACCGGCCAGCCTTGCTTGAACGTCAGCGTGTGTTCTTTCAGCAGGTCGGCCAACTGGCCGGCGTAACGCGACTTGAGTTTGCCGGTTTGCCATTTTTCCACTTCTTTTATTAACCAGTCCTCCTCGGTACCGTTTACCGTCCAGCCGCTGACGAGTTCCTCTTCGGTATATGTGTTGTAGCCCTGCGTCAACTTCAGTTTGTCGCGCACGGCCAGCCATTGATCAAGTTGCAGATGTGTGGCCGCGTACTTACCGAGCCCTGCACTGGCAGCACTCGGACCGCTCAATACAATCGTGCCGCGCGATTCGGGACGAATCCCGTCTGAGTAATACTGAAGAATCGCCAGTTCCAGCCGGGGCAGATACAACTCATCCGCATGCGACAGTGCGATGACTCGTGCGGCTTTTTCTTCCATTACATCTGCGATGACTTTATTCAGCCGTGCTTTCTCTCCCCATCCCGCGCCTGCTGCATCCATCCGCCGTTCGACTTCGGTGAGACAGTCGTAGTTGACCCGTATGACTTCCATGATGGAGCGGGTCATACCACTACCAGGATGGGCCAACATATGCGCATTCATTTCCCCCCTTGAAGGATCGCTGTGCGCAGTCCCCAAGCGAATCGCTTGCCGTGGAACCCCCTTGTCCCGTGGCGCAACAAAAATATCCAGAGCGCGCGGTTTGCTGAGCGCAAATGTGGTCAACGCCTCTACATGCCGGGCAGGAATTTGTCCGCCGATGCCTTCGTAACGAAGCGCATCGCGACCCGGCATCAACGCCTCGTTGTGATCCAGTAAAAGTTTAAGAACCGCAAATCGCTGCTCTCCATTGAAACCACTGATATCCACGCCACCCAACTTGTCGGCCAACGGTGGCAAGTAATCCATGTCACTGTAACGGCCACCCTCGAGGTGCACGGCCTGCAAACGCACCACATCACTGGCCGCCGCAAAGTTGCCGCGCATGGCCACTTCGCGCTGATAGACATCCTGTAAAAAGTGTCCGGCGAACGCCTGACGTACGTCGCGCAAATCCAGATCCGATCCCGCCATGGCCTGATGCGAAGCCAGACACTTTTGGCGAAAGGCCTCAAGCGTCGCGCGATCCTTGCCATACGCCCGCACCATCAGGTCAATACGGGCCTCATCCGCCCTGCCGCGCCATTGCGGTTGTTCGATGTACGCGAACATCTGGTGTTTCAACACGCGCGCGCGATCCTCGATCATTCGCGCCAGTTCGCCGGGCTTCCCGGCCAGAGCGCCTCCCGACTCCATCGCATCAATACGTGCGCTGTCGAGAATCACCCGATTCATTTCAAAAGCAAGCAAAGCGTCGCTGTCGTACCAGAGATTGAACCGGTACTGCTCAGGCTTGAGCACTTCGCGCCAGATATTCATGTAATCACGCTGAATCGCACCAACTTCACTGCCGCCCACCCAAACGAAGTGCATGATGTTCGGTACGGGTGTTGCCGCTCCGGAAAGGATCTCCACCGTCGCCGAAAGTCTCGCAATATATTCGTTCAACCCGCCTTGAATCCGATTGATCGCCACAGGTGCGGACGGTTTACTGCGGCTTAGTAGTGACCCCAGTTTTTCCTGAAACAACTTCACCGCCAGCAGTTTTTCTGCAGGATCAACTGAGCTACTGGCAACCTCATGATGCGTACTCAGCATCGTGTAGTCCGCTGAATCGGCAAAATTGATCAATGCCAGCTGCAGTATCGAAAAATCTTCCGCCGAAACAAATCCATTATTGTTTGCATAACTTTCCATAGCGCCCATCAACACCCATCCTTGAATCAATAGTTAATACGTCAAATAAAACTATTGCTTAAACAGGGCACACTCAAACCAGAAAGAAACTCAACCAGTGTCACGCGAAACATCGAACAACATTCAACGTGCACAACAGCATGATCCAGCAACAAGTTCAGCTTTGATTTTTTCGCCTGCAAACGCGCAAGGCCGCGAACCCGAATGGGTCGCGGCCTTGTTTTTGTTATCGGACTTTATAGACGACAGTATTAACTCCATGTCACGCCAACTTGAAGTTACTTACAACTTCCTTGACCGATCAATGGGCGGATTGTCAGCCAATCGGCTTTTCACCATACCAACGAGGCGTGTAAACCCATTCCCCTCCGCCGGCGCGTGCAAAAGTGCAAGTAGTGGAGGAACCGATCAACACCATGGTGCGCATGTCCACCTGATCCGGCGTCAAAGCGCCGAGAGTCGTAGTGCGCAGGGTCTGCCCCGGCCGGCCGATGTCACGCCCCAGCACCACCGGGGTTTGCGGTGTGCGATGTTGCGCGACGATTTCCAGGGCCCGACCCAGTTGCCATGGACGGGCGCGGGAGATCGGGTTGTAGAACGCCAGCGCCAGATCCGCTTGCGCGGCCAGGTCGAGACGCTTCTCGATGATCGACCACGGTTTGAGGTTGTCCGACAGCGACATCACACAGAAGTCATGGCCCAGCGGCGCACCGGCCTGGGCAGCGGTGGCGAGGGACGCAGAAACGCCCGGGAGAATTTCCAGATCGACACGGTGCCACGCCGGATCATCCGACTCGTGCAACGCTTCGAGCACCGCCGCCGCCATGGCGAATACGCCCGGATCGCCGGACGAAACCACAATCACCGAACGGCCCTCGGCCGCCAGCCTGAAGGCGTGGCGGGCGCGCTGCATTTCTTCGCGGTTGTCGGTGCAATGCTGCACTTGATCGTCGCGAAACGGGCCGGCCATGCGCACATAGGTTTCATAGCCGAGCACATCGGTGGCGCGAGCCAGTTCGGCTTTCACCGCCGGCACCATCAGTTCGGCAGCGCCGGGACCGAGGCCGATCACCGCGAGACGACCGCGCGGGCGACCGATGTGCGCGACGTCCAGCGGCTGTTCGGCGATAGCGATGGCCAGGCCGCTTGTCTCAACGATCCGGGCATCAGGCAGCGCAGTTCGCGCCATTGCGCCAATCTCGCTTTGCGCCGAGACAAATCGCAGCGGCACATTCAATTCAAGTGCTGCTTCGCGCAGGTCAGCCGAGGCCATCGCGGTATCCGCTGCCAGCAGACAAGCCAGTGCCTGAACCGCGACGTTCGCCTGCTGCAATGCTGCGCGAATCACATTCGGCAAATCCGCCGCTTCAGCGCTTACGGCAACCGCAACACTGCGCGGATAGATCAGCAACTCATTGGCACTTGCCGCACGCTCGGCACTGCCGACATGAATCGAACGCTGCGCCTGCGGATCTTCCAGCAGTTGCGCCTGCTCCAGCCACGGCGCCGCGCCTTCTATGCGCACGCTGTGCCCGGCCAGCAGATCGGAGACAAAGCGTTTACCCGACTCCAGATCCGCCAGCGCATAGCCGCTCGGAGGGTTGAGCAGGCAGGTGCCAAAGCGCAGTTCGCCGCTGGTGGTGATCGCCGCCGCGACTTGCAGACCGGCAGCGATTTCCCGCGCCATGACATTCACCCCGCCGAGGCCACCGAGCAGCGGCACCACGGCGCTGCCGTCTTCGGCGACGGCAAGAACCGCAGGCTCGGCGCCCTTTTCCAGCAACAGCGGCGCCAGTGTGCGGATGACAATGCCGGCCGCGCACAGGGCAATGATCGGCGTGGCCTGCTGGTACAACTGGCGCAGGGTCGCGCCGAATTCCTGATACGTGCAGTCGGCACCTTCGACACGCCCGGCGAGGCCGTGAATCTGCGCCGCCGGATACACCTGCTGAATGCGCCGGGCGGTGGCCAGGCTGCCCTGACCGAGAATGACAATCGCGGGAGTGGATGCAGTCATCAGCCTTGCCACCGTTCGCCAGGCACGATGATCAGCGAGAAGTACGGCGACGACATCGGCTCGACCTGGTCGATCGGCACGATCTTCTGATTGGCCATGGTCGCACGCTCGACGTAGAGCGCCCGCTCGGCCAGGCCGAGTTCTTCCAGCACCTGACGCACTTTGTGGAAATTGCGCCCCAGTTTCATGATCACTGCCGCGTCGGCATCCGCCAGACGTCGCTTCAGTTCTTCATGGGGCAATACGCCGGAAAGCACCGACAGACTCTGATTGCGGTACACCAACGGCGCACCCAGCACCGACGCGCCACCAAGCATCGAGCACACGCCCGGCACCACTTGCGCTTCATAGCGGGTGGCCAGTCGATCATGCAAATACATGTAGGAGCCGTAGAAGAACGGATCGCCTTCACAGATCACCGCCACGTCACGACCGGCGTCCAGATGCGCGGCAATCGTCTCGGCGGCTTCATCGTAGAAATCACTGATCACCTGTTCATACGAGAGCGGCGCCGGCAGCGCTTCGGTGGTCACCGGGTACACCAGCGGCAGCAGATTCTGCGCGTCCTGCAGGTGCGCTTCGATGATGCCGAACGCGTTGCCCTTTTTGCCCTTGGCGACGAAGTACGCCACCACCGGCGATTCGCGCAGCAGGCGCAAGGCCTTGACGGTGATCAGTTCCGGATCACCGGGGCCGACGCCCAGGCCAATCAAACGTCCTTTGGCCTGCATCATTCGATCTCCGTGGCGAGGGCATTGACCGCCGCGGCCGCCATGGCGCTGCCGCCGAGCCGACCTTGCATGATCACAAACGGCACGCCACGGCTGTCGGCGGCCAGCGCCGCTTTCGATTCTGCGGCACCGACGAAACCCACCGGGAAGCCGAGAATCAGCGCCGGTTTCGGTGCGCCGGCATCAAGCATTTCCAGCAGATAAAACAGCGCGGTCGGCGCATTGCCGATCACCACGACGCTGCCTTCCAGGTGCGGGCGCCACAGCTCCAGCGCGGCGGCGGAACGGGTGTTGCCCAGCTCGCGCGCCAGCTCCGGCACGCTGTCGTCGCGCAGGGTGCAGATCACTTGGTTGTTGGCCGGCAGGCGCGCGCGGGTCACGCCCTCGGAGACCATTCGCGCATCGCAGAGGATCGGCGCACCCGCGGCCAGCGCAGCGCGCCCGGCCGTGCCTGCGCCTTCAGAGAATTGCAGACCGTCGATGGCTTCGACCATGCCGCAGGCGTGAATCACCCGCACCGCGAGTTTTTCCAGATCGGCGGGGATGCGCGCCAGATTGGCCTCGCTGCGAATGATCGCGAAGGAGTTGCGATAGATCTCCTGACCGTCGCGGATGTAATCAAGCATCAAGGGGGCTCCGGGAGCGGGCTTCGGGCAGCATCGATAAGGAGTGCCGCGGCCGCTTCAATAGTAAGGTTGCGTGCGTGCAGCGTGCCGAAACCCGGCTGTGCTGCATCGCGAAAATAGAGGTCGTATTGACCGGCACTGACGGCCAGCAAGGTCGCCGGGGCACAGTGCGCGGCGGCGCACGAACGCGTGCAACCGGACAGGTGCACGCTTTGCGCTTGCGCCAGCAGCGTCGCCAACAGACGGGCATCGCTTTTGGTGTCGGCCAGGCCTTTCCCACAGCCGTTGGTGCCGGTGCAGGCGATCATTCTTGCCAGTGGCTCAGCGGCCTCGGTCAGCAGGTGCAGCTGTTTGAGGCCTTCGATCACCTGGTTTGCGTCGGTCTGCGTCACGTTCGGCAGCAGCAGGCTTTGCCACGGGGTGAAACGCAGGCTGCCGTCACCGAACTGACGAGCCAGTTGAGCGGCACCGCGCAGCATGGCCGGGTCGAGGCGACCGAGTGGCGGCACCGCGCCAACGTAGACGAGAGTGTCTGTGCCTTGTGGATGAACGCCTATGTGCAGATCGTCCGCGCCTGGCAGACGTTGCCAGTTGCTGATCGCTTTGATCGGCAAGCGTGTTCTGAGCTGTTCAAGAAACGCCAGCATCGGCAGTTCTTCAAGTAAATGGCGCATCCGCGTTTGCTCGGGCCGCGCCAGTTCGAGGAACAATTCCAGCACCGCGACCACCAGCGCATGGCCATTTTCCAGCTTCACCGCGCCGACCGCGCGATCGCTCGGGCACCCGGCCAGACCAAACGCCAGCAACGTTTCGCCATCGCGCTCGAACGCCGACAACCACAGGTCGTGGGGATGTTCGAGCATCGCCAGCGCTTCACCGCCATCGAGTTGCACGGCGAACTTGGCGCTCAACTCGTGGAAACGTGGATGGCTCTGCAGCGTGTCGAGAATCTGCTCGGCGAGTGCGCGGGTGTCGAAACGCATCTGGCGGTCGATCCCGGCGGTTGGGCTGAGCATCAGATTGCGCACATCATCGCCTGCGGCGGTGCGTGGCCCCAGTCCGGCAGCCAGCAAACTGTCGATCAGGGCAGCCGATTGCTGGCCGATGCCACGGATTTGCAGGTTGGCGCGATTGGTCGCCTCAATCGCCCCGCCAGCGAACTGTTCGGCGGCATTGGCCACCGCGTCAGCCTGATCGGCGCTGATCGAGCCGCCATTGAGCTTGATCCGGCAGATGCCGCCGTCCAATGCCTGGACGATACGCAGCAACCCCGGGCAGGCCGAGGGGCGTATGGCGGTGGACATCGGGCGTTCGTTCAAGGGGCTGACCGGCTGCGTGGGAAAGGCGCTTCGCGGGCGAAGGCGCGGTATTATGCCTGCTTTGTCCGGCGGCATGAAAAGTCTGCCCGTCGGAACGGCATGTTTAGAGGAATATAGATGTCACCCTGGCTGACGGTTGTGGGAATCGGTGAAGACGGCTTCAAGGGCCTGGGCAAAAACGCCCGGCGTGCCCTGATGGGCGCCTCGCGGATCGTCGGCGGTCAGCGCCAACTGGACCTGTTGCCCGTGTGCATTCGCGGCGAGCGGCAGTTGTGGCCGAGCCCCTTTTCGCTGGCGCCGGTGCTTGAACAGCGCGGTGCAGCGGTGTGCGTACTAGCCAGCGGTGACCCGATGTTCTACGGCGTCGGCGCCAGCCTCGCGCGGCAACTGCCGAGCGACGAGATGCTGATCCTGCCCGCGCCATCCTCCTGCTCGCTGGCCGCCGCCCGCCTCGGCTGGCCGTTACAAGACGTCGTGACGTTGTCGCTGGTCGCTCGACCACTGGCGGCGCTCAATGCGCAGCTGTTCAGCGGCGTGCGCCTGTTGCTGCTGAGCAATGACGGAGCCAGTCCCGCGGCAGTCGCGCAATTGTTGCGTGACCGCGGCTTTGGTTCGAGTCGCATAAGCGTGCTGGAACATCTGGGCGGCGACGCCGAACGGCGTATCGACAGCAGCGCCAATGACTGGTGCGACCCGCCGATTGCCGATCTGAATGTGATCGCCGTCGAATGCCGCGCCAACGCTGAAACCCCGCGACTGTCCCGTCTCGCCGGCCTGCCCGACTCGGCATTCCAGCATGACGGCCAACTGACCAAACGCGACGTGCGCGCGATCACCCTCGCCCGCCTCGCGCCGACTCCCGGCGAACTGCTGTGGGACGTCGGCGCGGGCAGTGGTTCGATTGGCATCGAGTGGATGCGCGCTCACCCAAGCTGCCGCGCGCTGGCCATCGAAGCCGATGACGGCCGTCAGCAATTGATCGAACACAATCGCGACGCGCTGGGTGTGCCGGGACTGCAATTGATTCGCGGCAAGGCACCGCAAGCACTGGCGGGACTGGAGCGCCCGGACGCCATTTTCATCGGCGGTGGCGTGACCCGCGAAGGCGTGTTTGAAACCTGCTGGGAACAACTCAAGCCCGGCGGCCGACTGGTCGCCAACGCGGTGACCCTGCAAAGCGAAGTCACCCTGATGCACTGGCGCGAACGCTACGGCGGCGAGCTGACGCGCATTCACGTCGCTCAGGCGCAACCGCTCGGCGAGTTCGACACCTGGCGTCAGGCGTTGCCGATCACCCTGCTCGATCTGGTCAAACCTTTCGATGCGTGACGAAACCGCCGAACAACCCGCGCCCCTGCGCAGCGGCCTGACCACCGGCAGCTGTGCCACCGCCACCAGCCTCGCCGCCGCCCGGCTGCTGCTCGGCGGAGTCTCGGCCGATGCCGTGCAAATCATCTTGCCCAAGGGCAAGCAGGTGCAGATGCGTCTGGAGTTCTGCCGGTTGACCGACGACGGCGCCGAAGCCGGGACGATCAAGGACGCCGGCGACGACCCGGACGTGACCCACGGCGCCTTGCTCTATTCGCGGGTGCGACTGCTGGCCGAACCGGGGATTCGCTTCAATGCCGGTGCGGGCGTTGGCACTGTGACTCGCCCGGGACTTGTGCTGGCAGTGGGCGAACCGGCGATCAATCCGGTGCCGCGCAAGATGATCAGCGACCACCTGAGCCTGCTCGCGGCCGAAACCGGTTATGCCGGCGGCTTCGAGGTCACCGTCAACGTCGAGGGCGGCGAAGCCCTCGCGCTGAAAACCATGAACCCGCGCCTGGGCATTCTCGGCGGATTGTCGATCCTCGGCACCAGCGGCATCGTCCGGCCCTTTTCCTGCGCGGCGTACATTGCCTCGATTCATCAAGGCATCGATGTCGCCAAGACCAACGGCTACCTGCACATCGCCGCCTGCACCGGCAACGCCAGCGAAGACACCATGCGCCGAGTCTACGATTTGCCGGAAATCGCCCTGATCGAAATGGGCGACTTCGTCGGCGCGGTGCTCAAGCATTTACGCAAAGTACCTGTGGATAAACTCAGCCTGTGCGGCGGTTTCGGCAAGATCAGCAAACTGGCGGCCGGGCACATGGATCTGCACTCGCGCCATTCCAGCATTGACCTGCCGCAACTGGCCGACTGGGCGGCGGCGATCGGCGCTGACGAGACTTTGCAGCAGAATATTCGTGAGGCGAACACCAGCCAGCAGGCGTTGGCGCTGGCCAGTGCAGTGGGGATCGCACTGGGCGATGAAGTCTGTCGTCACGCGTTGGATTTCGCCCGTAGCGTGGTGCCAGCGCAGGTGCAGGTCGAGGTATTTGCGATTGATCGTCAGGGCGGCATTATCGGCCATGCCGGAGGTTTTGCATGAAGCGGATTCTGTTGTTGGGCGGCGTGACTGAGGCGCTGGCGATTGCCCGCACCCTTGACCCGCAACATATTTACAGCCTGGCCGGGGTGGGTCGTGTGCCCAGCGATCTGAGCTGTCAGGTGCGCGTCGGTGGCTACGGTGGCGCTGAAGGTCTGGCGCAGTTCATTCGCGATGAAGGCGTTGATCTGCTGCTCGATGCCACTCACCCCTACGCCGCACAAATCAGCCAGAACGCCGCCACCGCCGCGCAACTGACCGGCATCCCCTGCTGGGCCCTGCGCCGCCCCGCTTGGAAGCCGCAGCCAGGTGATGACTGGCGTGAAGTCTGCGACTGGGCCGAACTGATCGACGCCCTCAAACCGTTTCGCCGCCCCCTGTTCACCTTGGGCCGCGAACCGTTGCAACACCTCGACGAAATCCCCGCCGAACAATTCTGGACCCTGCGCGCCCTCGACGTTTATCCCGGTAACGAACGCTGCGAAGTCATCGGCGCACGTGGGCCGTTCCTGCTGGAGGACGAGCGGGCGCTATTCGAACGGCGGCAGATTGATGTGCTGATCAGCAAAAACAGCGGCAGCACGGCGACCGAACCGAAGCTGGAAGTGGCTCGGGAGCGTGGGGTGCCGGTGATTGTGTTGAAGCGGCCGGGGTTGCCGGGGGTTGATCGGGAGTTTGGGTCGGTCAACGAAGTCATCACCGCCCTCGCGACCTTCAACCGGCTTTAAAAAGGTCGCACCGTCGCTCCGGTGTACACAGATTATGCGGATGACACAGACCACTGTAGGAGTGAGCCTGCTCGCGATGACGTCAGCACAGCCGGCACCTCATTGCCTGACACAGCGAGTTCGCGAGCAGGCTCACTCCTACAATGTCCAGGCTTGACCGAATATCTGACTGCGTCCGAATTTAATCCTACAACCGCGCCAGATACTGCCCACAACAACTTAACGAATTACTGACTGTCAGCGTCGAGCGTCCACATCTACGCTCACTGTCTTTCATTCCAAAGGCATAGACATCCAATGTCAGAAAAATTCCTGCGTTTCGACGTTAAGGATCACCTCACAACATCTGCCGACCTCGGCCAATACATCAAGGGCTGTGAGATCGAAGACTCCGGCGATGGGCAGCTCAACCGGGTAGCACTTCGAGACGTCAAGCAGACCATTCGCGCACGAATAGAAAGCGACTCGGATTTCGCCCAGGCAATGCGAATCGAAGCCGCTACACTCATTTATAACGGCGAAATCGAGCTGGGCCGCAGACTTCTCAAACTCTTGCAGGAAGCTCTGCGACACCAAACCGCACGACGCTTTTTTACTTATCGGCCCTGATCAGGCTAAATAGCCACGCCTGATCGCCCACCCTATGGACCTGTCCCATGAACCGACAACGGCTCGCGCTTGCCTGGATTGCCTGCTTTGCAGTGCTGTTCAACATGCTCGCCATGCCGATGACGGGAGCGATGGCACAGGCGGCCAATTCTCCGACCGAGCAATTGTTGTGGAGCAGTTTCTGCACTGGCAGCGGGACGAAAATGGTGGCGATCAACATCGGCACCACGGATGAAAAAGCCCCGCCCACCGACAACCATTCCAACATGCAGCATTGCTGGTGTTGCTCGGGCTCAGCGTCGCTGGTGGCGCTGCCGGGACATCCACCGCAGCTGTATTTTGCGCGTTTCGAAAGCAATCGCAGTGTGGCGCCCGCCTCATTGCAAGCCCCTACGCCGCGCCAGCAATGGCCGAGTCTGAACCCCCGCGCCTCCCCTCTGGTTTGATTTGTTCGCGCAATTAATCTGCGTTTCAAATCGTTCTGGAGAACTGCCATGTTGAACAAATTCATCGTCATCGCTGCGCTCTTGCTGCCTGCGTGCTTCGCCCATGCCCACGAATACAAGGCTGGCGAGCTTGAAATTGCCCACCCGTGGTCGCAGGAACTACCGCCCAATGCCCCCACGGTTGCCGCGTATTTCGTGATTCACAACACCGGCAAGACCGCCGACCGCTTGCTCAGTGTCGACTCGCCCATCGCCCCCGAAGCACAATTGCATGAGCATGTGATGCAGGGCGACCTGATGAAGATGCAGCAGGTGCCGAGCGTGGATATTCCTGCGGGCGGCAACGTGACCTTCGCGCCGATGGCCTATCACGTGATGCTGCTCAACCCGACTGACCGCAGCCTGCTCAGCGACGGCAAACGCTTCCCGCTGACGATGCATTTCGAGAAGGCCGGGGACGTCACCGTCGAAGTCGCCGTGCAGAAGAAACCGCCGGAAAATAGCAAGGCCCACGCGCACGCTCAGTAATCAGCCCGGCTGATCGCACCCATGCGCCCGCCTCGCGCCAGGTCCATCGACAACCGCCGTCAGCAAGGCAGTTGGATCGCCCTGTTCGCCATGTTGATGATCTTCATCGGCCCACTGATTTCTCAGTCGATGCCGATGAATCAACACGCCTCGACATCCGCGCCAATGAGCATGGACATGTCGATGGACATGCCCGGCATGGATCACTCCGGGCATGGCGCAAAACCCGCAGCCGAACATTGCCCGCCACAATCCTCGCAGCATGTGCTGTGGGAAAAATGCGGCTATTGCAGCCTGCTGTTCAATTGCCCGGCACTGACGGGCGGCGGCGATTTCGTTGCCTTCAATATCCTGCCGCTGAACACCTTCACTTCACCCTCGCCACGCCTGGGTCATGCCGGGCAAACCTTCTTCCCCGGCGCCCGCCCCCGCGCCCCGCCCGTCACAGCGTAAACACGCACCTTTGATTGCACACGGTTGAGAAGACAGCCTCAGGCTGCCGGCCGTGTCGTTTACGACTGCTTGATGGAAATTGTCATGTCCAGGTTTTCTGCTGTTCCCCGCTCGGGCTCTGCCCAGGCGTCCTTCGCTTTGAACGAATCACGCATTCGTTTCAGGCACGCTATCGCCGTCCTTTGCGGCATCCTGCTGTCCCCGCTGGTGCTGGCCGATGATCACGCCGATCACCGCGAAGAACTGAGCCCGACGGTGATTACCGCCATCGCCCCGAGCTCGCCACTGACCATCGTCACCAACCCCAAAGACCCGCGCCAGCCAGTGCCGGCCAGCGATGGTGGCGACTACCTGAAGACCATTCCGGGCTTTGCGCTGGTGCGCAACGGCGGCACCAACGGCGATCCGGTACTGCGTGGCATGTTCGGTTCGCGCCTGAATATTCTTACCAACGGCAGCATGATGCTCGGCGCCTGCCCAGGCCGGATGGACGCGCCAACCTCGTACATCTCGCCGGAAACCTACGACAAACTCACCGTAATCAAAGGCCCGCAAACCGTGCTCTATGGCCCGGGTGCCTCGGCCGGCACCGTGCTGTTCGACCGTGAACCGGAGAGCTTCGGCGAACTCGGCACGAGGGTGAACGCCAGCATTCTGGCCGGCTCCCACGGGCGCTTCGACAAAGTCGTCGACGCCGCTGCCGGCGGTCCGTTGGGCTACGTGCGGGTGATCGGCAACACCGCGCACTCCGACGACTACCGCGACGGCAACAACGACATCGTCGCCTCGCGCTACGACAAGTGGAACGGCGATGTCGCCGTGGGCTGGACGCCGGACGCCGACACCCTGATCGAGCTCACCGCCGGCAAGGGTGATGGTGAAGCCCGCTACGCCGGACGCGGCATGGACGGTTCGCAGTTCCTGCGTGAAAGCCTCGGCCTGCGCGTCGAAAGATCCAACATCAGCGACGTGCTGGAGAAGCTGGAAGCACAGGTCTATTACAACTACGCCGACCACGTGATGGACAACTACACCCTGCGTACCCCGTCCGGCACCGGCATGATGGCGGGGCCAATGGCATCCAACGTCGACCGCCGCACCCTTGGCGCACGGATCAAAGCGACGTGGCGCTGGGCTGACATTCAGCTGATCACCGGCCTTGACGCGCAGACCAACGAACACCGCCAGCGCAGCGGCATGGGCATCGATACCTACAAGGATCAGCCCTACAACAAGGACGCCGATTTCCATAACTACGGCCTGTTCAGCGAAATGACCTGGTACGCCGCCGACCGTGATCGCCTGATCACCGGCGCCCGCGTTGACCGCGCCTCGGCCAAGGATTACCGGCAGACCAGCGGTTCGGGAATGATGACCCGGCCCAATCCAACCGCCGATGACACCCGCGCCGACACCTTGCCGAGCGGCTTCGTGCGCTACGAGCACGATCTGGCCGACAGCCCGACCACGCTCTACGCCGGTATTGGCCACGCACAGCGCTTCCCGGATTACTGGGAGCTGTTTTCGCCGAAGTCGGGACCTGCGGGCTCGGTCAATGCGTTCGACTCGATCAAACCGGAAAAGACCACCCAGCTGGATTTCGGCGTGAACTACAAGAGTGCCGATCTTGAGGCATGGGCCTCCGGGTACATCGGCGTGGTGCGCGATTACATCCTCTTCGACTACACCCCGGGAATGATGGGCATGAGCACTTCGCGCGCCGAGAACATCGACGCGCGGATCATGGGCGGTGAACTCGGCGCTGCGTACAAACTCACCGACAACTGGAAAGCCGATGCGACCCTGGCCTACGCCTGGGGCAAGAACAGCAGCGACGGTTCGGCCCTGCCCCAAATGCCGCCGCTGGACGCACGTATGGGCCTGACCTATACCGAAAACAACTGGAGCGCCGGCGCACTGTGGAGGGTGGTTGCCGCGCAAAACCGTATCGACCAGAACAAGGGCAACGTGGTCGGCAAGGATTACGACAAGAGTTCGGGCTTCGGCGTGTTCTCGCTCAACGGTGCCTACCGGATCAACAAAAACTGGAAGGTCAGCAGCGGCGTCGACAACCTGTTCGGCAAGGCTTACGCCGAACACCTGAACCTGGCGGGCAACGCCGGTTTCGGCTACCCGGCCAACGACCCGCAAGCCATCAATGAACCGGGGCGCACGCTCTGGACCAAGGTGGACATGAGTTTCTGACAAAAAAAGTCAAAAGATCGCAGGCTGCGCCAGCTCCTACATGGGGTATGCGTGCAACCTGTAGGAGCTGCCGAAGGCTGCGATCTTTTGATCTAAAAAAATTCGCCAAGCGGAGCAAACGTGATGCAAAAGCCCAAACCGAATTTCTACAACCTGGCCTGGCGTTGGCATTTTTATGCCGGACTGTTCGTCGCGCCGTTCATGGTGATGCTGGCCCTGACCGGCATCATTTACCTGTTCAAACCCCAGCTCGATTCGCTGATGTACAGCAGCCTGCTCAACGTCCCGGCCGGTCATCACACCGTGCCCGCCGACGACCTGCTGCAACGGGTCAAAAGTGCTTATCCCCAGGGTCAGATCACCCAGTACCTGCCACCGGTAAACGCCGAGCGCAGTGCGCAATTTGTCGTGACCAATGCCGGGCAGGAGCTGAATGTATTCGTCGATCCGTACCACGGCGATATCCTCGGCGAACAGGATGCCAAGCAGAATCTGCAAGCCATCGCCCGCGCCCTCCACGGCGAATTGATGATCGGCACTGTCGGCGACCGGCTGATCGAAATGGCCGCCGGTTGGGGCGTGGTGCTGGTGGTGTCGGGAGTTTTCCTGTGGTGGCCGCGCGGTCAGGCGGCAGGAATTTTGTGGCCGCGCCTGAACAGTCGCGGCCGCGTGTTGTGGCGTGATCTGCACGCGGTCACCGGGTTCTGGGGCGCGACATTGCTGTTGGTAATGCTGCTCAGCGGCATGACCTGGACCGGTTTCTGGGGCAAGCAATACGCGCAGGTGTGGAACGTGTTCCCGGCGGCGATGTGGGAAAACGTGCCGACCTCCGACGTCGAGGCCCGCAGCCTCAACAGCGCCACCCGCCAGACCGTGCCATGGGCGATGGAAAACACGCCGATGCCAATGTCCGGCGACCACGCCGAACACATGGCCCACGGCGCCGCCCCGGCCGGCCCGGCCGCACCGAGCATCAGCCTGCAAGATGTGCAGAACATTGCCACTGAACGCAAAGTCGAACCGGGTTACAGCATCACCCTGCCCACCACCGCGACCGGTGTGTTCACCATCGCAGTGTTTGCCGACGACCCACGCAATGACGCCACGCTGCATGTCGACCAGTACACCGGCAAGGTTCTCGCCGACGTGCGTTTCGAGCAATACGGTACGGTGGCACGGGCCACGGAAATCGGCGTGATGCTGCACGAAGGCAAGATGTTCGGCACCTTCAACCAGATCGTCGTGCTGCTGATCTGCCTGATGATTCTGCTCAGCGCCGTCAGTGGCGTGGTGATCTGGTGGAAGCGCCGCCCACAGGGCAAGTTCGGCGTGCCACCGCTGCGTCATGACCTGCCGAAATGGAAAACCGGCGTGGTGATCATGCTCGCACTGGCGGTGATTTTTCCGCTGGTGGGGGCTTCGCTGGTGGTGGTGTGGTTGCTGGATCGACTGCTGCTGTCGCGCCTGAGCAGGCAAACCGAGTCCGCCTCGACTTCATCCTGATCCACCCCATGTAGGAGCTGCCGCAGGCTGCGATCTTTTGATCTTGATCTTGAAAAACAACATCAAAAGATCGCAGCCTGCGGCAGCTCCTACACGGATTGTTCGCGCCCCATTCTGGCGCGACCGCCTGCACCAACGCCTCATGTGCGTCCCTTCATGGTGCAGAGCTCAGCAGCGCAAGCGCTCTAACACGACATTTTCCTGCCCAAACCCGACCGGGCACAGCCCTTGCAAAACACCCTTCAGTCGTCCGCATCTGCCAACCATAAAAAACTTTAACGTTCATGGAGATCGCACAATGAAGCGTCGCAGTTTGATCAAGGCTTTCACACTCACGGCATCCATTGCCGCGATGGGCATGACCTGGACTGTCCAGGCAGCCGAGACCATCAAGGTCGGGATTCTGCATTCGTTGTCCGGGACCATGGCGATCTCCGAAACGTCGCTCAAAGACATGGCGCTGATGACCATCGACGAGATCAACGCCAAGGGCGGCGTGAACGGCAAAATGCTTGAGCCGGTGGTAGTCGATCCGGCCTCGAACTGGCCGCTGTTCGCCGAGAAAGGCCGGCAGTTGCTGACCCAGGACAAGGTTGCCGTGGTGTTCGGTTGCTGGACGTCGGTGTCGCGTAAATCGGTGTTGCCGGTGTTCGAAGAGCTCAACGGTCTGCTGTTCTACCCGGTGCAGTACGAAGGTGAAGAGATGTCGCCGAACGTCTTCTACACCGGCGCCGCGCCGAACCAGCAAGCGATCCCGGCCGTTGAATATCTGATGAGCGAAGAAGGTGGCAGCGCCAAGCGCTACTTCCTGCTCGGCACCGACTACGTCTACCCGCGCACCACCAACAAAATCCTGCGCTCGTTCCTGCACTCCAAAGGCGTGGCCGACAAGGACATCGAAGAGGTCTACACCCCGTTCGGTCACAGCGACTATCAAACCATCGTCGCCAACATCAAGAAGTTCTCGGCTGGCGGCAAGACTGCGGTGATCTCGACCGTCAACGGCGACTCGAACGTGCCCTTCTATAAAGAACTGGCCAATCAGGGTTTGAAAGCCACCGACGTTCCGGTGGTGGCGTTCTCGGTGGGTGAAGAAGAATTACGTGGCATCGACACCAAACCGTTGGTGGGCAACCTCGCGGCGTGGAACTACTTCGAGTCGGTGGAGAACCCGGCGAACAAGAAATTCGTCGCCGACTGGAAAGCCTACGCGAAGAAACACAACCTGCCGGGCGCTGACAAAGCGGTGACCAACGACCCGATGGAAGCCACTTATGTCGGCATCCACATGTGGGCGCAGGCCGCAGAGAAAGCCAAATCCACCGACGTCGACAAAGTCCGCGAAGCCCTCGCCGGCCAGACCTTTGCCGCGCCGTCCGGCTACACCCTGACCATGGACAAGACCAATCACCACCTGCACAAACCGGTGATGATCGGCGAGATTCAGGCCGACGGTCAGTTCAACGTGGTGTGGCAGACCGAGGGGCCGATTCGGGCGCAGCCGTGGAGTCCGTTTATCGATGGCAACGACAAGAAGCCGGATTATGCGGTGAAGAGCAACTGAGCCATTGGGTGTCGGGCCTGACTTTTTGGCCCGACACATATCCCTGTGGGAGTGGGCAGTTGTGGCGAGGGGATTTATCCCCGTTCGGCTGCGAAGCAGTCGCGAAATCGGTCGACGCGATCTACCTGATACACCACGACCGCTGGATTTGGGGCCGCTTCGCGACCCAACGGGGATAAATCCCCTCGCCACAAAAGCCTGCTCCCACAATGTCTGCGTCAAGGCGACTGAATATGCCCACTGCCCTTTATCGCTTCATCCTCGCCATCGCCATCTTGCTGCCGATGACCACCCACGCCGGCGACGCCGAAGACTTCGTCGCCGCCAATCCCATGCAACAAGCCAAACTGCTGGAAACCTGGGCCGCGCAGCCCGACCCGGCCCGTATCGAACTGATCAACGCGCTGCAACAAGGCCAGTTGACCATCGACGGCCAACCGAAAACCCTGCGCCTGAACAATCGCCTGCGGGGTCTGATCGACACCGCTCTGGCCAGCCACCAATTGCTCGCCGCCGACGGCAAAATCCGTCTGAGCGCCGCGCAGCAATTGCAGAAAAGCGCCAAACCGGCGCAGCTGAAATTCCTCGACCAGCAACTGGCTGGCGAAAAAGATGAAAGTGTCCACGCGGCCCTGAGCCTGGCGCTGGCAAATCTGCAACTGGTCGACACTGACCCGGCAGTGCGACTCGCCGCAGTGCGTCTGCTCGGTGAAACCGGCGACCCGCTGGCCCGCACCCGCCTCGAAGGTTTGCTCGAACCCGGCGTCGAAACCGATGCCAGCGTGCGCACCGCCGCCGAAACCAGCCTCGCCCAGGTCAAACGCAAACTGCTGATTGGCGAAGTTCTCGGGCAGGCGTTCAGCGGCATGTCGCTGGGCTCGATTCTGCTGCTCGCGGCACTCGGTCTGGCGATCACGTTCGGCCTGCTCGGCGTGATCAATATGGCCCACGGCGAGATGCTGATGCTCGGTGCCTACTCGACGTATGTGGTGCAGTTGATGTTCCAGCGTTACGCCCCGCAGGCCATCGAGTTCTATCCGCTGATCGCACTGCCGGTGGCATTTTTCGTCACCGCCGCTATTGGCATGGCGCTGGAGCGCACGGTGATTCGTCACCTCTACGGCCGACCGCTGGAAACCCTGCTCGCCACCTGGGGCATCAGCCTGATGCTGATTCAGTTGGTGCGCTTGCTGTTCGGTGCGCAGAACGTCGAAGTGGCCAACCCCGAGTGGCTGTCCGGCGGAATTCAGGTGCTGCCCAATCTGGTGCTGCCGTACAACCGCATCGTCATCATCGCTTTCGCGTTGTTTGTGGTTGTCCTCACCTGGCTGCTGCTGAACAAGACACGCCTTGGCCTCAACGTCCGAGCCGTCACCCAGAACCGCAACATGGCGGCTTGCTGCGGCGTGCCGACCGGGCGCGTCGACATGCTCGCCTTCGGTCTCGGTTCCGGCATCGCCGGACTCGGCGGTGTAGCGCTGAGCCAGATCGGCAACGTCGGCCCGGATCTGGGCCAGAGCTACATCATCGATTCGTTTTTGGTCGTGGTGCTCGGTGGTGTTGGCCAACTGGCCGGCAGCGTACTCGCGGCATTCGGCCTGGGCATCGCCAACAAGATTCTTGAACCGCAGATCGGTGCGGTGCTCGGCAAGATCCTGATCCTCGCGCTGATCATTCTGTTTATCCAGAAACGTCCGCAAGGCCTCTTCGCATTGAAAGGACGGGTGATCGACTGATGAACCAGCCCCTGCTCGTTACGGCCACGCAAAAGGCCGGCCCGAAAATCACGATGGCGGTTGGCGTCGTCATCCTCGCGTTGCTGATCGCATTACCGTTGCTGTCGCTGTTGTCACCGGACAGCGCGCTGCACGTCTCCGCTTACACCCTGACTTTGGTCGGCAAAATCCTCTGCTACGCCATCGTCGCACTCGCGCTGGATCTGGTCTGGGGTTACGCCGGTTTGCTGTCGCTGGGCCACGGTCTGTTCTTCGCCCTCGGCGGTTATGCGATGGGCATGTACCTGATGCGTCAGGCTGCCGGCGATGGCCTGCCGGCGTTCATGACGTTTCTGTCGTGGACCGAGTTGCCGTGGTACTGGACCGGCACCAGCAGCTTCCTCTGGGCCATGTGTCTGGTGGTGCTGGCGCCAGGATTGCTGGCGCTGGTGTTCGGCTTTTTCGCCTTCCGCTCGCGGATCAAAGGCGTGTACTTCTCGATCATGACCCAGGCCCTGACCTTCGCCGGCATGCTCCTGTTTTTCCGCAACGAGACCGGGTTCGGCGGCAACAACGGCTTTACCAATTTCCGCACGATTCTGGGTTTCGGCATCACTGAACCCGGCACTCGCGCGGTGCTGTTTCTGGCGACGGTTTTGTTGCTGGTGGCGAGTCTGTTTATCGGCTGGCGTCTGGCGCAGAGCAAGTTCGGTCGGGTGCTGACCGCGCTGCGCGATGCGGAAAACCGTCTGATGTTCTGCGGCTACGATCCGCGCGGTTTCAAGCTGTTTGTCTGGGTGTTGAGCGCGGTGTTGTGTGGCTTGGCCGGTGCGTTGTACGTGCCGCAAGTCGGGATCATCAACCCGAGCGAAATGTCGCCGACCAACTCGATTGAAGCGGCAGTGTGGGTCGCTCTCGGCGGACGCGGCACCTTGATCGGCCCATTGCTGGGCGCTGGCGTGGTCAATGGCATGAAGAGCTGGTTCACCGTGGCGTTCCCTGAATACTGGCTGTTCTTCCTCGGTGCGCTGTTCATCATCGTGACCCTGTACTTGCCCAAAGGCGTGATCGGTCTGCTGAAAAAACGAGGTGAATCATGAGAGTCACGGCCAGCGCAGAATTCATGCTTGAACCCGCCTTCTTTCCTGTCGAGCCGAACAAGGACGCCGGCACCAGCCGCGATTCCATCGGCCTCGGCCAACGCGTCGGCCCGGGCCTCGATACCCGTCATGGCACGATCCTGACCCTGGAAGACATCAGCGTCAGCTTCGATGGCTTCCGCGCGCTGAACAATCTCAACCTGTACATCGGCGTCGGCGAATTGCGCTGCATCATCGGCCCCAACGGCGCGGGCAAAACCACGCTGATGGACGTGATCACCGGCAAGACCCGCCCCAGCCACGGCAAGGCCTGGTTCGGTGAAACGCTGGATTTGACGCAGATGAGCGAAGTGCAGATCGCCCAGGCCGGCATCGGTCGCAAGTTTCAGAAACCCACGGTGTTCGAAGCGCTGAGCGTGTTTGAAAATCTTGAGCTGGCGCAGAAAACCGACAAATCGGTGTGGGCCAGTTTGCGTGCGCGCTTGAGCGGCGAGCAGCGCGATCGCATCAGCGAAGTGCTGGACACCATTCGCCTGACCACCTCGGTCAATCGCCCGGCGGGGCTGCTGTCCCACGGCCAAAAACAATTTCTGGAAATCGGCATGTTGCTCATGCAAGACCCGCAATTGCTGCTGCTCGACGAACCGGTGGCGGGCATGACCGATGCCGAAACCGAGTTCACGGCAGAACTGTTCAAGAGCCTGGCCGGCAAGCATTCGCTGATGGTGGTGGAGCACGACATGGGGTTTGTCGGCTCGATTGCCGACCACGTGACGGTGTTGCATCAGGGCAGCGTGCTGGCGGAAGGGTCGCTTGAGCAGGTGCAGGAAAACGAGCGGGTGATCGAAGTGTATTTAGGCCGCTAAGGTCACCCTGTAGGAGCTGCCGCAGGCTGCGATCTTTTGACTTTGCTCTTCAAAAACAAGATCAAAAGATCGCAGCCTGCGGCAGTTCCTACAGGGATTTAGGGAGATTTTGGACATGCTGCAAGTCGAAAAGCTGCACCAGTACTACGGCGGTAGTCACATCCTGCGGGGCTTGAGCTTTGACGTGAAGGTTGGCGAAGTCACCTGCCTGCTCGGGCGCAACGGCGTCGGCAAGACCACGCTGCTCAAGTGCCTGATGGGCCTGCTGCCGGCGAAAGAAGGCGCGGTGAATTGGGAAGGCAAACCGATCACCACGTTCAAACCGCACCAACGGGTCCACGCCGGAATTGCCTATGTGCCGCAGGGCCGGGAAATCTTCGGGCGGCTGACCGTGGAAGAAAATCTGCTGATGGGTCTGTCGCGGTTTCCCGGCAGCGAAGCGAAGGAAGTCCCTGCGTTCATCTACGAATTGTTCCCGGTGCTGCTGCAAATGAAACAGCGTCGCGGTGGTGATCTGTCCGGTGGTCAGCAACAGCAGCTCGCCATCGGCAGAGCACTGGCCAGCCGTCCGCGCCTGCTGATCCTCGACGAGCCCACCGAAGGCATTCAGCCGTCGGTGATCAAAGAGATTGGTGCGGTGATCAAGAAGCTGGCGGCCCGTGGCGACATGGCGATTTTGCTGGTGGAGCAGTTCTACGATTTCGCCGCGGAGTTGGCCGATCAGTACCTGGTGATGTCCCGAGGCGAGATCGTGCAACAGGGTCGCGGCGAAAATATGGAGGCCGAGGGTGTGCGCGGGCTAGTCACGATTTAACGATACGATCTAACCTGTAGCTTCCTAACGATAATTACAAACCATGAATTTACCCATTTCCACTGCCCTGTTTACCCCGAGCTGGCACGCTGAGCTGGAGCTGGCCTACGCGCGCTTCGGCGATTGCACGCGGCCGGTCATGCGCCGTCACCTTGGCCCGCTGCGGGTGCAAAAGCATCTGTACGCCGAAGGTCCTGAAGTGTGCCAACACATCATCGTCCACCCGCCTGGCGGGATTGCCGGCGGTGATCGGCTGGATATCAGCGCCCGCGTCGAGGCGCACGCCTGGGCGCAGATCACCAGCCCCGGCGCGGCCAAGTGGTACCGCGCGGCAGGCCCTGCGTATCAGCAGCTGGACTTGAAAGTAGCTGCCGGGGCGACGCTGGAATGGTTGCCGCAAGAGACCATCGTCTACAGCGCCGCGCAGGCAGAACTGACGACCTCGATCGATCTTGAAGGCGATGCGCGGTTGTTCTACTGGGACGTGGTCGCGCTGGGTCGTCCGGCCAGTGGCGAGCGCTTTGATCTGGGCCATTTTCAGAGTCATCTGGATATTCGTCGCGATGGTCGATTGCTCTGGCATGAGCGACAGCGCATTGTCGGCGGGGACGGTTTGCTTGATTCGCCCATAGGTCTGGACGGGCAACCGGTGTTTGCGACGTTGCTGGTGACCGGGGAAATTGATGCTGAATTGCTTGAGCGTTGCCGCTCGTTGGGCCACGAAGTACGTGGGGATCTGACGCAGTTGCCGGGGCTATTGGTCGCTCGGTGTCTGGCCAGTGAAGCATTGCTCGCCCGGGCCTGGCTCATCGATTTATGGCGTTTGCTCAGACCCGCCCTGCTGGGTCGCGACGCCCAGCCCCCACGAATCTGGAACACCTGAAATGCATTGCGCATTTGAACCCTGAAATGCAATCCCCCTGTAGGAGCTGTCGAGTGAAACGAGGCTGCGATCCTTTGATCTTGCACTTAAAAACAAAGTCAAAAGATCGCAGCCTTCGGCAGCTCCTACAGTGCGCACGACTTAATATCTTTAACTGCCGAGATTGATTCCAAATGGACCTGACCCCACGCGAAAAAGACAAGCTGCTGATCTTCACCGCCGGCCTCGTCGCCGAGCGGCGTTTGGCTCGCGGTGTGAAGCTCAACTACCCGGAAGCCATGGCCTACATCTCCGCAGCCCTGCTCGAAGGCGCCCGTGACGGCCGCACCGTCGCCGAGCTGATGCACTTCGGCACCACCCTGCTCAGCCGCGACCAGGTGATGGAAGGCATCCCGGAAATGATCCCGGAGATTCAGGTTGAGGCAACGTTCCCCGACGGCACCAAACTGGTCACCGTCCACCAACCGATTGTCTGAGGCCGCGCCATGACCTACGCCATTCGCGATGCCCTCCACGCCGACCTGCCGGCGATCCGCGATATCTACAACGACGCCGTGCTCAACACCACGGCGATCTGGAACGAATCGGCCGTCGACCTCGGCAACCGGCAAGCGTGGTTCGCCGCACGCCAGGCGCAGGCGTACCCGATTCTGGTGATCGTCGACAGCGACAACACGGTGCTCGGCTACGCTTCGTTCGGTGACTGGCGGCCCTTCGACGGCTTCCGCCACACCGTCGAGCATTCGGTTTACGTACGCAACGACCAACGCGGCAACGGCCTCGGTCCGCAACTGATGACTGCACTGATCGAGCGCGCAAAAACCTGCGGCAAACACGTCATGGTCGCCGCCATCGAAAGCGGCAACGCCGCCTCGATTCGCCTGCACGAGCGCGCCGGTTTCCTCATCACCGGGCAGATGCCGCAAGTCGGTACCAAGTTCGGCCGCTGGCTGGACCTGACCTTCATGCAACTGACCCTCAACCCTGGCGCGGAGCCGCCCGACACCGACAAGGAGTGACACCGATGAACGCCGCCCAACTGCGCCGCGTCAACGCTGAAAGTTTTGCGCATTATCGTCAGGGCCTGATCGATCTGCTGCTTGATGCCGTGGGGTATGGCGCCAGTGTCGGCTTCATGGCCGACCTCGATGCCGCGCAGGCCCGCGCCTATTTCGATGAGGTGCAAGACAACGTCAACAAGGGCAGCGTGTTGCTTTGGGTGGTGGTCAACGACGAGCAAGTGCTGGCCAGTGTGCAGTTGGGCCTGTGCCAAAAGGCCAACGGTCTGAATCGCGCCGAAGTGCAAAAACTGCTGGTACGCGAGCAAGCGCGTCGTCGTGGTCTCGGCCAGCAACTGATGACAGCGCTGGAGCTCGAAGCGCCCAAGCACAAGCGCGGCATGCTCTACCTCGACACCGAGGCAGGCTCGCCTGCTGAAGACTTCTACAAGGCCTTGGGTTACATCCGCGCCGGGGCCATCCCCGACTACGCCTGCGATCCCCACGGCACGTATCGACCGACTGCCCTCTACTACAAAATTCTGCAAGGAGCCCAGTGATGATTCCTGGCGAATACCAGATCCAGCCCGGCGAGATTGAACTCAACGTCGGCCGCCGCACCGTCAGCCTGAAAGTCGCCAACAGCGGCGATCGGCCGATCCAGGTCGGCTCGCACTATCACTTTTTCGAAACCAACGACGCCCTGACGTTTGATCGCGCGGCCAGCCGTGGCATGCGCCTGAACATCGCGGCCGGCACAGCGGTGCGCTTCGAGCCGGGGCAGAGCCGGGAAGTCGAGTTGGTGGATTACGCCGGGCATCGGCGGGTGTTCGGTTTTGCCGGGCGGGTCATGGGTGATCTCTAAGTCATCAGGTGACTGCAAGAAAGCCATCGCGAGCAGGCTCACTCCTACATGAGACCGCTATCAAATGTAGGAGCGAGCCTGCTCGCGAAAGCGAGTAATGCGAGCGATTTCAAAACCAATTGAATCCCAAGGCGAGCACATGAAGATTTCTAAACAGGCCTACGCCGACATGTTCGGCCCCACCGTCGGCGACAAGGTGCGCCTGGCCGACACCGAACTGTGGATCGAAGTCGAACAGGACTTCACCACCTACGGTGAGGAAGTGAAATTCGGTGGCGGCAAAGTCATCCGCGACGGTCAGGGCCAAAGCCAACTGCTGGCTGCCGAAGTCGTCGACACGCTGATCACCAACGCGCTGATCATCGACCACTGGGGCATCGTCAAGGCTGACGTCGGCCTCAAGGATGGGCGCATCGCCGCAATCGGCAAGGCCGGCAACCCGGACGTGCAGCCCAACGTGACCATCGCCATCGGCGCCAGCACCGAAGTCATTGCCGGCGAAGGCATGATCCTCACCGCGGGCGGCATCGACACGCATATCCACTTCATCTGCCCGCAGCAGATCGAAGAAGCGCTGATGAGTGGTGTCACCACCATGATCGGCGGCGGCACTGGCCCGGCCACCGGCACCAACGCCACGACCTGCACCTCAGGGCCGTGGCACCTGGCGCGCATGCTTCAGGCCGCCGACGCGTTCCCGATGAACATCGGCCTCACCGGCAAGGGCAACGCCAGCCTGCCGGAGCCGTTGATCGAGCAGGTCAAGGCCGGCGCCATCGGTCTCAAGCTGCACGAAGACTGGGGCACCACCCCGGCGAGCATCGATAACTGCCTGAACGTCGCTGACCAATACGACGTGCAGGTGGCGATCCACACCGACACGCTCAACGAATCCGGTTTCGTCGAAACCACCCTCGGCGCGTTCAAGGGCCGCACCATCCACACCTATCACACCGAAGGTGCCGGTGGCGGACATGCGCCGGACATCATCAAGGCCTGCGGTTTCGCCAACGTGCTGCCGAGCTCGACCAACCCTACCCGGCCGTTCACCCGCAATACCATCGACGAACACCTCGACATGCTGATGGTCTGCCACCACCTCGACCCGAGCATTGCCGAAGACGTGGCGTTCGCCGAGAGCCGCATTCGCCGCGAGACGATTGCCGCCGAAGACATCCTCCACGACCTCGGCGCATTCTCGATGATCAGCTCCGACAGCCAGGCCATGGGCCGCGTCGGCGAAGTCATCACGCGCACCTGGCAGACTGCCGACAAGATGAAAAAGCAGCGCGGCCCGCTACCACAGGACGGCGCAGGCAACGACAACTTTCGCGCCAAACGCTACATCGCCAAATACACGATCAACCCGGCGATCACTCACGGCATCAGCCATGAAGTCGGCTCGATCGAAGTGGGCAAATGGGCGGATCTGGTGCTCTGGCGTCCGGCGTTTTTCGGCGTGAAACCGACGTTGATTCTCAAGGGCGGCGCCATTGCGGCGAGCCTGATGGGCGACGCCAACGCCTCGATTCCTACGCCGCAACCGGTGCACTACCGGCCGATGTTCGCCAGCTATGGCGGTTCACTGCATGCCACCAGCCTGACGTTTATCAGTCAGGCGGCGCAGGCAGCCGGGTTGCCGGAAGCCTTGGGTCTGAAAAAGAAAATCGCGGTGGTCAAAGGGTGTCGCGAGGTGCAGAAAACCGACTTGATCCACAACGATTACCTGCCAAACATCGACGTTGATCCGCAGACGTATCAGGTCAAGGCTGACGGTGTGTTGCTCTGGTGTGAGCCTGCGGAAACGCTGCCGATGGCGCAGCGCTATTTCCTGTTCTGACAAAAAAGGCCCATCCGGGCCTTTTTCATTCTGTCTGTCGTACCGCGTAATCGTTCATCGCGAGCAGGCTCACTCCTACAAGGGCCTGCGTACACCAATCCCTGTAGGAGCTGTCGAAGACTGCGATCTTTTGATCCTGCTTTTAAAAAACAAGGTCAAAAGATCGCAGCCTTCGGCAGTTCCTACAGGGACCGCGATTCGGTTATTCGACCACCAAGCGTCCCAACCGCTGGCGCAACATACTGTTCTCGGCGCGCAGTTCGCGAACCTCTTCAAGCAGGTCCAGCGCCAGTGCGACGCCTTCCCATTCCAGATCGAGATCGCGCCGCAGCTTCGCGGCGCGCTTGGCCAGGGCCAGTTCGTAATCGGTGAAGCGCCATTCCCGGGGCTGCGCGCCCTGAGGTTCGAGGATGCCGTGTTCGACGATTTCGATCACGTAGACGTCCGACAAATCGGCCGCCTCGCAGAATTCTGCCATGTCCAGTTGAACGATCAGGGGGCTGCTCATGATGGGCTACTCCGTCGCTGGGTTCAGAAGTTCTCTCGCGGATTGAAAGCGGCTTTCTTCGCCAGTTCCTGCCACAGCGCCTTGACCTCGTCGTCGGCGGTCTTTGGCATGACGGCTTTGAGCTGCACGAACAGATAACCACGCTCACCGGCCTTGTTTTTCAGACCATGGCCCTTGGCGCGCATGCGCTGGCCGTTCTGGCTGCCGGCCGGCACCTTGAGGTTGATCTTGCCGGTCAGGGTCGGCACGGCCACTTCGGCACCCAGCGCCAACTCCCACGGTGCCAAAGGCAGCGTGATGATCAGGTTCTCGCCTTCGACATCAAATTTTGGGTGCGGCGCCAGACGGATGGTCAGGTACAGATCGCCACTCGCGCCACCACCCACACCCGGTGCACCCTGGCCCTTGAGGCGGATGCGCTCGCCGTCGGTCACACCCGCAGGGATCTTCACGTTCAGGCTTTTGCTGGTGTTGCTGACGTGCTGGCCCGCCGCGTTGTATTGCGGCACCTGGAAGGTGACCTTTTTCGATTCGTTCGAAAGGGTTTCTTCGAGGAAGATCGGCAGTTCCATTTCCACGTCTTGCCCTCGGCGCCCTGCACTGCGTTGTTGCCGACCGTCACCACCACCGAAACCGGGGCCGCGATTGCCGAAGATCGAACTGAAAAAGTCCGAGAAGTCGCCGGTGTCCTGACCGCCGCCACCAAAACCGCCACGGCTCTGCCAGCCCGGCGGTCCCTGGAACGGCTGACCGTGCTGGCCGTAGCGGCGCAGCTCGTCGTATTCGGCGCGTTTGTCGGCGCTTTTCAGCGCTTCATAGGCTTCCGACGCGTCCTTGAATTTGGACTCGGCGTCTTTTTCCTTGCTGACATCGGGGTGGTACTTGCGCGCCAGCTTGCGATAGGCAGCCTTGATGGCCTTGTCGTCTGCTGTCGGCTCCACGCCGAGTATCTTGTAATAGTCTTTGAAGTCCATTGAAGGAATCACCATCCGTTATCGATTTCGCGCCCATGCCAGCATGCGCCGATTCGCGCGTGCCGGGTTGACCGATCTCAAGTTTGTGACCGGGTGGCGCTGCAGAAGTTTATCGGCAGTGGACGGCGGTTCTTGCGACCGCCGGTGTATCTGCCGGCCCATGCCAGCAAGTTTGGGGCAAAGCGGCGAGTTTCAAGCGAGATTAGTCATCAAATAGCAGATGACCGGCCTACGAATCTGCCGCGCACTGACATACACTGCGCGGCCGTTTTTTTGACCGGAACCGAAAGACATGAAAGACGCCTCTCCAGCCCGTGCCTGCGGCATCGACTTCGGCACGTCCAACTCCACCGTCGGCTGGCTGCGCCCCGGCATGGAAACGATGATCGCGCTGGAAGACGACAAGATCACCCTGCCGTCGGTGGTCTTCTTCAACTTCGAGGAGCGCCGCCCGGTGTACGGTCGCCTGGCGCTGCACGAGTACCTGGAAGGCTACGAAGGCCGCCTGATGCGCTCGCTGAAAAGCCTGCTCGGCTCCAAGCTGATCAAGCACGACACCAGCGTCCTTGGCACGGCGATGCCGTTCAAGGACCTGCTCGGCCTGTTCATCGGCCAACTGAAGAGCCGCGCCGAAACCGCCGCCGGTCGGGAGTTCGAGCAAGTGGTGCTCGGCCGCCCGGTGTTTTTCGTCGATGACGATCCGCTGGCCGACCAGGAAGCCGAAGACACGTTGGTCGACGTGGCGAAAAAGATCGGTTTCAAAGACGTGTCGTTTCAGTACGAACCGATCGCTGCGGCCTTCGACTACGAGTCGACCATCGAAAAGGAAGAGCTGGTCCTGATCGTCGACATCGGCGGTGGTACATCCGACTTCTCGCTGGTCCGCCTGTCGCCCGAGCGTCGCGGTGTGGATAACCGCCACGACGACATTCTCGCCACCGGCGGCGTGCACATCGGCGGGACCGACTTCGACAAACAGCTGAGCCTGCAAGGCCTGATGCCGCTGTTCGGCTACGGCAGCCGCATGAAGAGCGGCGCCTACATGCCGACCAGCCATCATATGAACCTGGCAACCTGGCACACGATCAACTCGGTGTACTCGCAAAAATCGAGTCTGGCGCTGGGCAGCATGCGCTACGACATCGAAGACACGGGCGGCATTGATCGCCTGTTCAAGTTGATCGAACAACGCGCCGGGCACTGGCTGGCGATGGAAGTCGAGGAAACCAAGATCGAGCTGACCCACGCCGACAGCCGCCACGTGCCGCTGGACCGCATCGAAGCCGGGCTGAGCGTGGAACTGACGCGGGCGTTGTTTGAATCAGCGATCGATGCCCTGCTGGAGCGGGTGCGCGGCAGCGTCACGAATTTGCTGAACGACGCCAATGTGCGCGTGGATCAAGTGGATACGGTGTTCTTCACCGGTGGTTCCAGCGGCATCCCGGCGCTGCGCAACAGCGTTTCGGCGATGTTGCCGAATGCGCGGCACGTCGAGGGGAATATCTTCGGCAGCATTGGCAGCGGTTTGGCGATTGAGGCCCGTAAACGTTACGGCGTTTAACGCCAGCTGCAAGTTGCGAGCTTCAAGCTGCAAGCAGGATCAAAAGCGCATCTGCTTTTGCCCTTACTTGCAGCTTGCAGCTGAAAACTCGAAGCTGCTGTTTTAAACCATCCCGCCCAGCTTCAACTCACTCTTCAGATACGCATAATAAATCGGCCCCGCCACTACGCCCGGCAGGCCGAATGCGGCCTCGAACACCAGCATCGCCAGCAGCAATTCCCACGACTTGGCACTGATCTGCCCGCCGACAATGCGCGCGTTGAGGAAGTATTCGAGCTTGTGGATGAAAATCAGATAACCCAGTGCGGCCATCGCCACCCAGATCGACAGCGACAGACCGACGATGGTGATCAGCGTGTTCGATATCAGGTTGCCGATCACCGGCAACAGGCCGAGCAGGAAGGTCAGGACGATCAGCGTCTTGGTCAACGGCAGATGGACGCCGAACATCGGCAGGATCACCGCGAGGAATATCCCGGTGAAGAAGGTGTTCAGCAGGGAGATCTTGATCTGCGCGAAAACAATGTTGCGAAAGGCCTGAACCAGCAGGTGCAGACGGTCGAACAGCGCGGCCGCCAGCGGTTTGCGTTTGGTCACGTCCGGTATGCGCTGCAAGGCGATGATCGCGCCGAGCACCATGCCGATCAGCAACGTCACGAACATGTGCGCCGCGTCTTTGCCCACCAGTTGCAGATCGGACAGGTGTTTGCTCATCCATTCGCCGATGGCCACACGAAATTCAGCGGCGCTGGCCGGCAAATAGGCATCGATGAACGGCGGCAACTGACCGCGCGCCCGATCGACCACGCCCATGAATTTGTCCAGAGAGGCGCCGGGATTTTCCGCTTCGTGCAGGAGGAAACTGATAGCCCCGGCGAAGAGCAACGCCAGCACACTGACCACCAGCGTACCGAGCAGTGCCACCGCCAGCCAACGAGCGCGGCGACCTTCGATCAGCCGTTGCAGTTGTGGGGTGAGCATGTTGACCAGCTCGAACACCAGCAACCCGGCCAGCAGGCTGGGCAACAACCGCAGCGGCAGGACGAGCAGCAACCCGCCGAAAATGATGATGCAACTGACCCAGAACACAACATGACGCTCAGAAAACGTTGGCATACAGCCTCAAAACGAACGGCGTAAAAGGATTGGCAGTCTGCCAGCGTTCCGGGGGGAGCACTAGGGATATGCTGGGGCAAGCCTGATCGGGGCCATGAGTCAAAAGCTCAGGGGGCTATCTGGCCTCATCGCTGGCAAGCCAGCTCCCACAGTGATTGCGTCGTACACAAATTATCTGAGCCGACCAAAACCCTGTGGGAGCGGGCTTGCCCGCGATGAGGCCGGCACGCTCACCACAAGGTCAGAGGATCACTTTTTCTTCAGGCACTCACTCATGAACGCCTTGCGCGCATCGCCGCTCAGGGCTTTGGTTTTCGCATCGGCGTTGCAGGTGGTCATCTTCTGCTGTTGCGGGGTCAGGGCCTTGGCGTCATTGGCCGCCGGCGCTGCCTTCAGGCAAGTGCTCATGAAGGTTTTGCGCTCATCGCCTTTCAGACTCTTGGCGGTCGCATCGGCATTGCAGGTGGTCATTTTGTTCTGTTGCGCCGTGGCGGCGAAACCCTGGGAACACAGGAGCAAACCAATCATCAACAACGGGACACGCAACATCTTCATGGAGTTTTCTCCTTGTCGCCGCTTCGATGGAGGCGGCCTCTGCTGGAGTGTAGCCAAATCCTGTTACATCTTCCTGCCTTCCAGGTGGCTACGGCGGTACTGCTCCGGCGTGCAACCGGCCTGCCGCGCGAACATGGCGATAAACGCCGAGCCGCTGCTGTAGCCGAGATCAAAAGCGATTTCCTGCACGCTGTGCGACGTTTCCAGCGCTTCAATTGCGGCGAGATAGCGCAGACGCTGGCGCCACTCGCCGAAACTCATCCCCAGCTCTCGAACAAACTGCCGCGCCAACGTGCGCTCGCTGACATGCACCTGCGACGCCCAGTGCGCCAGCGGCTGGTTGTTGCCTGGCTGCGCTTGCAGCGTTTCAAGAATCGCCAGCAATCCGGGGCTGCTTGCATACGGCAGATAACACTCATGCACTGGCGCCTGTTGCAGTTGATCGACCAGCACCTGAGCCAGACGCTGATCAGCATCCAGCTCGGGAATCTTCACGTCACGGGCGGCGAAGTCTTTGAGAATCGCCTTGAGGATATCGCTGATCGCCAATGTGCAGGCCCGCGCCGGCAGCTCGGCGCAAACCTTGGGATCGAGACATACCGCCCGATAATTGACCGGTTGATGACTATAGAAACTGTGTTCGACCTGCGGTGGCACCCACACTGCGTATTGCGGCGGGGACATGAAACGACTGCCATCGACGTCCATGTGCAACACCCCGTGAGCGGCGTATTCCAGAGTGCCCCACGGATGGCGGTGCGGCGCGGCAAACTCATGGGCGTTGAAATCGGCGTAACGGAAGTACACCGCTGACGGCAGTTCGCTGAAATCGAGCAGATCAATGTGTTTACTGTTCATGCTGTCCGCTTTCAGTGGCAGGTTGTCTGGTTCGAAGTATAGGGCTGCATCCAGACAGGGGATAATCACGTTTCATCAACGTACTGGTTTCAACGCATGCAATACGCTTTTCCCCTGCTGGCGATCTTTATCTGGGCCGGCAACACCGTGATCAACAAACTCGCGGTCGGCGCGATCTTTCCGGCCGAAATCGGTTTCTACCGCTGGCTGCTAGCCGGTTTGCTGTTCACCCCGTTCATGCTCAAACAAGTGATCGCGCACTGGCCGCAGATCCGCCCCAACCTCGGCAAGATTTTCGTCCTCGGCGTGCTCGGCATGGCGGTGTATCAAAGCCTCGCCTACTTCGCCGCGACCCTGACCACGGCAACCAACATGGGCATCATCCTGTCGCTGATGCCGTTGATGTCGCTGGCCATGGCAATCATCAGCCTCGGCCAGCGCCTGACTGCCGGTGCGTTGGTGGGGGCGGTGCTGTCGTTTGCCGGTGTGCTGGTGGTGGTGTCGTCGGGCAGCCTCGGCGCGTTGCTGCAACACGGCGTGAATTTGGGCGATGCGATGATGCTGATCGCCACGCTCGCCTATGCGATTTACAGCACCTTGCTGAAGAAATGGCAGCTACGCCTGCCGCCGCTGGTGTTGCTGTATTTGCAGGTGCTGGTAGCGATTGTGGTGTTGTTTCCGCTGTATGCCGCCTCACCGAAAACCGGGCTGACGCTGCAGAATATTCCGCTGGTGTTGTATGCGTGCCTGCTGGCATCGATGGTCGCGCCGCTGGCGTGGATGCAGGCGGTGATGCGCCTCGGGCCGAGCCGGACCACACTGTTCTTCAACTTGCTGCCGTTGATTACCGCACTGATTGCGGCGCTGGTGTTGAAGGAACAACTGGCGATGTATCACCTGGTGGGTGGTTTGCTGACGTTGGGCGGGGTGATTCTTTCCGAGCGCTGGACGACGGTGTTGGGCCGCAAAATCAGCGTTGCCTGATTTAAAAGATCGCAGCCTGCGGCAGCTCCTACAGGGCACCGCGTTCGCCGCCGGTTTTGCGGATAACCTCTGATCCCGTGTAGGAGCTGCCGCAGGCTGCGATCTTTTGATCTTTTATTTTGATCTTACAGCCCAGCAGCTTTCAGGCGCGCCGCATGCTCGACAAACAACCGCACCGGATCCGCGCCCTTGCCCACCAGCCCCAGCGACTGGTTGACGATGTCGAAGTGATCCAGCGGATAGTCGTCGCCAATCACCGTGCCCAGATGCGAGCTGTAACGCCCGACCATCCCGTCGCACTGCCCCGGCTCACGGACAAAGGTTTTCGCAAACAATCGACAGCTGCGATTGGTCCCGTCGAACAGATTGCCGCCACGATCCGTCTTGCCCGGCTGCAACGTACCCGACCACGAGTAATACCGCACGCCGTTGACCTCTTCCGGCCCGTGGCCACCCCACGTTTCAGGCAGGCCCTGTGGATAACGCTGATTGAACAGCGCCACGCCTTCAGTGGTCAGCGAATGATGCGAGGCGTGGATATCCACGGGCAGTTTCGGCCCGTGATAACCGGTATCCAGCAACGCCATCAGCCAGCCGACAACACGCAGCAGCACTTCGAGGATACGACCCTTGGCGCTGTCTGCGGGATAGTGTTTGTGCAGATAGTCGGCCAGTTCCGAACCATGATTGGGCCCGGCCACCGAAGTGACCGAAGCCACCAGATCCGGGCGTTTCGCTGCAGCGTAACGCGCCGTCAACGAGCCCTGACTGTGGCCAAACAGATTGACCTTCTGCGCCCCGGTTTCGCGCAAAATCTCGTCGATGCGCGCGAGTAACTGCTCGCCACGCACCTCGGTCGAATTGAGCGGCGACACCTGCACCGCAATCACGGTTGCACCACCACGGCGCAACGCCTTGATAATCCCGTACCAATACGGATAAAGCACCAGCCGGATAAACCCGAGCATTCCCGGCACCAGCACCAATGGATAACGCGTCGACATGGGCAAACATCCTTGTGGTCGGTAAGTGGATGCAAGGCGTGCAAAACACCCGCCAAGCATCCGCTGTAATGATGACAACGCAGCGTTCAGCCTACTTCAGCCCTGCAACCCCCGCCACAATCAGGCCACCTGGAACTCCCTCGCGAGTTCAAGCAAGCGCTGCTCAGCCTCGGCCACCGATACCGCGAAAGTGCGTTCGGCAGACTCCTCGCCTTCGGCCGCGACCACCGTGACGTCGTTGATGCCGATAAAACCCAGCGCCGTGCGCAGCCATGGGTCGGCGTGATTCAGTGCCTCCAGCTCACCGCCCGGACCGAAGCCGAAACCGCCGCGACTGGTGACGATCAACGCTCTCTTGCCCTGCAACAGCGGTGTGTACTGGGCCACACCGTTGTCGAGCGTGTGATCGAAGGTCAGGCCCAATCGCACAATCTGATCGACCCAGGCCTTGAGGCCGCTGGGCACGCTGAAGTTGTACATCGGCGTGGAAATCAGCAACAGATCGTGATCGAACAACTCGCCAACCAGTTGATCGCTGAGTGCCAGATCAGCCTGCATCGACAGCGACCGAGCTTCGGACTCGGGATGGAATGCCGCCGCGACAAAGGCCTCGTTGACCGCTGGAATCAGCGCCCGGCCGACTTCACGACGCGTCACTTGCGGCTGTGGATAACGCACTTGCCAGGCGCTGAGAAAACCTTCCGCCAGACGCCGCGAGTGCGAACGGTCGCCGCGCGGGCTGGCATGGATCACAAGAATTTTGCTCATCTGTACTTCCTCCGGACTAGAATCCAACTGCTTGTGGCTTGCAGCTTGAAGCTCGTAGCCGCCCGACTTCAAATGAGCAAAAATCATTCGGGATGAATCCATTTCATCCATGGAGTTTCAATGTTCGCTTCCTTGCCGTTGACCGCCCTGCGCGCCTTTGAGTCCGCTGCACGCTTGCTGAGCTTCAAGGCCGCAGCCGAAGAATTGTCGGTAACGCCAACGGCGATCTCCCATCAGATCCGTGTGCTGGAGGATTGGCTCGGCGCGGCCCTGTTCGAACGTCTGCCGCGCAAGGTGCGCCTGACAGAGGGCGGCGAGCGGCTGTTCCGCAGCCTGCATGGCGCGCTGCTGGACGTGGCGCAAAGCGTCGACACCTTGCGCCCGCAACGCAGTGGCAGCAGCCTGACGCTGTCGACCACTGCCGCGTTTGCCGCGCTGTGGCTGGTGCCGCGCCTCGGGCGGTTTTATGCCAGGCACCCGAACATCAATGTGCGCCTGGACACGCATTGCGAAGTGATCGATCTGCATCAGGACGCCAGTGTCGATCTCGTGCTGCGCTACAGCCTCGACGATTACCCGAATCTCTACGGTTTGTGCCTGTTCGATGAATCGTTCGGGGTTTACGGCTCGCCAGAACAAGTGGCGCTGGCGGCGCGGCGCACGCCGGCGCTGATCAGCGTGCGCTGGCACAACTCGAACCTGTATGCCCATGGCTGGGACGCGTGGTGCGCAAAGTCCGGTGCGAACTGGCTGAATCAGCATCCGGCGATTCGCGAATACGATGAAGAGCATTACGCGTTGCAAGCGGCGATCGCCGGGCAAGGCTTGGTGCTGGCGAGCAATATTCTGGTTTCGGAAAGCATCGCCAGTGGTTTGCTGGTGCCATTTCAAGGCGATGTGCAAGTCGACGGTGCCGGCTACAGCGCGCTTTGTGTGCCGGGGCGCGAGCGGCACCCGCCGGTGCGGGCGTTTTTTGCGTGGTTGCAGGAAGAAGCACTTTTGTCTGGCCTGGCGCCAAGATCGCAGCCTTCGGCAGCTTCGGTGTAGATCCGATAAAACTTTTCCGCTCGCGCATCACTCACAACCTGGGTAGGCGATCGCGCCTGTAGAGCGTGGCGCCAATCGGATTAGCCTCCAGGAGACTGAAATGAGCGACGACCTGCATCTGTCAGATGTCAAAACACTGCGCGAACGCGCACGACTACACGTGGAAAACGGCGCAGTGACCGAAAGCTACAGCGCCAACCGTGAAGAGGTGCTGCGCTTGCTCAACGAATCGCTGGCCACTGAACTGGTCTGCGTCTTGCGCTACAAACGTCACTACTTCATGGCCAGCGGTCTGAAGGCCAGCACGGCCGCCGATGAGTTCCTTGAGCATGCCGTTCAGGAAGCCCAGCACGCCGACCGACTGGCCGAGCGCATTGTGCAATTGGGCGGCGAACCGGAGTTCAATCCGGACATGCTGTCGAAACTGTCCCATGCACAATATGTAGCCGGCAACAGCTTGAAGGAGATGGTCTACGAGGACCTGGTCGCCGAGCGGATCGCGATTGATAGTTATCGCGAGATCATTCAGTACATCGGCGAAAAAGACCCGACCACCCGCCGCATCTTCGAAGACATCCTCGCGCAGGAAGAAGAGCATGCGGATGACATGGCTGACATTCTGAAAGATCTGTAAACCTTCAAAATCGCCATCACGGGCAAGCCCGCTCCCACATTTGGAACGCATTCCAGATGTAGGAGTGAGCCTGCTCGCGATGGGTCAAAATTAGAATCAAAAGATCGCAGCCTTTGGCAGCTCCTACAGGGAAATGCGTTCCTCTGTAGGAGCTGCCGAAGGCTGCGATCTTTTGATCTTGGCCTACTTGGTTGGTTTGACGGTAACCGGTGCCTTGCCGGCCTTCATCTGCTCCAGCAACGGCGCGCACTGATTCGGCTCGCCACCGCTCGGCGCCACCAACGCCAGCAGCCCCGCCGCCGGTGCGGCAATCACGCCCAACGCCACCATCCCCGCGCCGCGCAACAACAGCGGGACCGGTTTGACGCCAGCGCTGGGTTTGATGAACTTGCCGCGTACATACAGCGGCGAGCGCAACGAAATCAAACGCCAGCCCTTGGATTCCGGCGTCACCGTCAGGTCCAGTTGCTCGGTCGCCATGTTCGCCGTGCCGTCGATATAGATAATCGCGTTCTCGGTATCGAAGACAAACAGCTGCGTAGTCGCCAGACCAGTCTTGATATCGAAGTCCGCCGCTGCGCAGTTGATCTTCACTTCCTTGTCGCCAAAGATTTTGCCGACCACGTAGTTGCCGACGTTGAGGCCTGCCAGTTCCATCAGTTCACGACTGATCGCGCCGTCATTGATCAGCATCTTCAGATTTCCGTTGGCGCCGCCCAGCAACTTCGCTACCGAGTTACCGCGTCCGCTGATATTGGCGTCACCGTTGAGCTCGCCGAAACTGGTTTTCATCGGCTCGAAGGTCGGGAACAGCTCCTTGAGTTTGAACCCGCGCGCCGTCAATTTGGCCCGGCCTTCAAGCGGCTCGGTGCGACCATTCAGGCGAATTTGCGCATCGAGTTTGCCGCCAGCCACGCCGAAGCGCAGCGGCTCCAGACTGAGTTCGCCGTCGTTGAGTATCAAGTGGGTATAAAGGTCGGTGAACGGCAGTTTTTCGCTGTGGACGATACGCTTGCCGGTGAACTCGACATCGGCGTCCATCGCGCGCCAGCGGTCAGTTTTGAACTCGTCTACCGGCAACACTTTGTCTGCCGGTTGCTTGCTCTCGCCGCTGCCAGTCTTTTGCTTGTCGTTCGAGTCGGCGCCGATCAACGGCCCGAGGTCAGCGAACAGCAGTTGGTTGGACACCAGCGCGCCGCTGAGTTTTGGCCGTGGCTGGCTGGCGACGTAGGTCAGGTCACCGTGAATGTCACTGCTGCCGATCTTGCCGTTGAATTTCTCATAAGTGAATTTTGCGCCGGCCTCGTCATGCAACCTGGCGATCAGGTGACCGTCGGTGGCGTACGGTGGCGTGTCCGGCAGGGTCACACCGGTCAGCGGGTAGAGGTTGCCGAGGCTGTCACCGGCCAGTTTCAGACGCAGGTCGAGGGCGCCCAGGTTGAGCGGGTCGGTCAGGGTGCCGGCCAGCTCAATGCTGGTATCGCCGATTTTCGCCTGGGCTTGCAGCGGGAACGGTTTGCTCGAGTCCTGCAAGGCCAGCAGCCCGCCGACCTTGCCCTGGCCGCTGAGTTTCTGGCCGTGATACTGACCTTTTACCTTTAAGGCAAACGCATAGTCCTGCGGTGCGCCAACCTTGTCCTGCGTGGTTTTCGCCGCTTTGTCGCCGACGATATCGCTGTACGGAATCGGCTTGCCCAGAGGATCGATCAGCACATCAAGGTTGGTCTTCAAGGTCTGGTCATCAAGGGTGACGTGGCCCTTGTCGAACTTGATGGCGCCGATATCGACAACCCAGTTCGACGGCTCGGCATTCGGATCCTTGGGATCGAACTTGAACGTCCAGTTGGCGCGGCCGTCGGCCAGACGTTGCAACTCGGCATTGGGTTCGGTCAGGTCGATGCGCGGGATCACCACGCGCTGCCCCAGCAAGGCCAGCGGCGAAATACGCAACTCGACGCGCTTGAGCGTGACCATCTGCGGCTGCTTCGACCAGTCCGGGTTGCCCAGGCTCAAATCCTCGGCGACCACATGCGGCCAAGGCACCCAGGCGCGCCAGCCGCCTTCATCCGGCTCGCGCTGCCAGACCACCGCGAGGTTGCCGTTGATGGCAAACGGTCGGTGCAGTTCTTCCGAGACTTTGGCGTTGAGCGGCGGTTTGATCCGGTTCCAGTCGAAGAACACGATGATCAGTACCAGTACGGCCAGAAGCAGTACGAGGGTAGCGAAGGTCCAGCTGAAAATTTTTCCGGTGCGCGTCATGCACAAAACTCCTGATTACGACCGCACGCAAAACCTGCGGCGTACGGCTGAAACGGCGGGCCAAAGCGCCCCTTATGAAATCTGTGACTGGCAAAAGGCCCGCAGGTTTAATCGAAAGACCGATTAAGGCGCAAAAAGCCGCGCCAAATCCGACCGATCGGTCAGGCAGCGTTACCGCCACCCGCACTTTTGCGAGGCGCGAGTGGGTCGAAAATACCCACTGCGGTGCAAAAGCGCCCCTCTGGAAGGCCCGTTCTAGAGCCTTCCGCCAGAACAATCAATTCTGTTGATTATTACCATTGCGTTTATGAACTTTTATATCGACTTATCGAGAGTAGCATTGCCCTCGTACCCACTTTATCGCCCTCCCAAGGAGCAACCCATCATGAAACGCCAATTACTGCTTAGTCTTACCCTTTCGATGCTAGCCAGCACTGCCTTCGCTCTGCCCGCTGCCGAACAAGCCACTCCGCAAGTCAAAGACAGCCACTCGGTGTTCAGCCAAACCCTGGCCGAAGACGGCTACGACAAAACTCCACAAGGTCAACTTGCCGAGAACGGTCGCAATCGTCTGGAAGAAAAAGGTCTGGTTGAAGACGGCTACGACAAAACCCCACAAGGCCAGGCTCTCGCCGAAAACGGTCGCAATCGCTTGGAAGAAAAAGGTCTGGTCGAAGACGGCTACGACAAAACCCCACAAGGCCAAGCGCTTGCCGAAGGTGGTGGTGACCGTGTGATCGAACGCAACAGCGCTGTGAGCTAAGCCCATGGCGGCCCTGAAAAAAAGCCCAGTCCCCGGATTGGGCTTTTGCCTTTTTGGCCGCAGCCATTAATAAGTCGCTATTTCCCCGCTACCTGCCCCGCTGCCGTTCGACGCCGATAAAGCCGATTTGCTAGAGTGCGGCGCTTGTCTTGCCAAAGAACACACCTTGCGATGCTGCCCCGCGCCGAACAGAAACAACAGACCCGCAACGCCCTGATGGACGCTGCCCGCCATTTGATGGAAAGCGGCCGAGGATTCGGCAGCCTGAGCCTGCGCGAAGTGACGAAGACCGCCGGCATCGTGCCCACCGGTTTCTATCGGCATTTTGCCGACATGGACGAACTCGGTCTGGTGCTGGTCAGCGAAGTGGGCCAGACCTTCCGCGAAACCATCCGTTTGGTACGCCATAACGAATTCGTCATGGGCGGCATCATCGATGCGTCGGTGCGGATCTTCCTCGATGTGGTCAGCGCCAACCGTTCGCAGTTCCTGTTTCTGGCGCGCGAGCAGTACGGTGGTTCGTTGCCGGTGCGCCAGGCGATTGGCCGTCTGCGCGAGAACATCAGTTCCGACCTCGCGGCCGATCTGACGATGATGCCCAAGCTCCAGCACCTGGACGCCGAAGGCCTGAGCGTGGTGGCCGACCTGATCGTCAAATCGGTGTTCGCCACCCTGCCGGATATCATCGATCCACCGGCCGAGGCCTTGCCCGAGCATTTGACGGCGCAGGCGAAGATCACCCAGCAGTTGCGCTTCATCTTTATCGGGCTCAAGCACTGGCAAGGGCTGGGCAGTACCGAATAAAAATCAAAAGATCGCAGCCTTCGGTAGCTCCTACAGAGATCGGTGTAGGTGCTGCCGAAGGCTGCGATCTTTTTTGCGCCGCAAATTGGTGCATGTAAAAATCTTCATGCACCAAAACGCTTCAAATCCCCGCAACATCCTGCAACACCATCTACGATCCGACAGGGATTTCCTACAGTTCGCCCGATTGGCAAGCCCCTTGCTCTAGCCTGAGTATTGTCCACTGCTGGAAGCTTTCCGATGCTGGTGATTCATCGCAGAATCGACCCTCAACTCGTCTGGGCCGCCGAGTTGCACCTGACCTTCGAAGCCCGAAGCAAGAGCCGTTTGCGCTGTTTCAGTGCCGAAAACGAAGACGTCGGGTTGTTTTTGGAGCGCGGTCAGCCGCCGCTGTATGACGGCGAATGCCTACAGGCCGAAGATGGCCGCATCGTCCGTGTCTGCGCCCGCCCCGAACAACTGCTGCACGTCACCTGCGCCAATGCCTTCGAACTGACCCGCGCCGCGTATCACCTGGGCAATCGCCACGTCGCCCTGCAAGTCGGCGATGGCTGGCTGCGCTTGCTCGACGACTACGTGCTCAAAGCCATGCTGGAACAACTCGGCGCGCAGGTTGAAGCGCTTGAAGCGCCGTTCCAGCCGGAACACGGCGCCTACGGCGGTGGCCATCATCATTCGCGGCACGGCGACGAAGACTTCAACTACGCGCCAAAACTGCACCAGTTCGGCGTTCGTTTATGAACCCAGCCTGGGCGCTGCTGCGCCTGGCCAGTCCGCAATTGCCGATTGGCGGCTACAGCTATTCGCAAGGCCTGGAAATGGCTGTGGATAACGGCCGCGTCAACAACCCGGACAGCGCCCGCCGCTGGATCAGCGATCAGTTGCTGCTCAACCTCGCCCGGTTCGAAGCTCCGCTGCTGCTTGTCCATTGCCAGGCAGCCGCCGAGGAAAACTGGGGCGAATTACTGCACATCTGCGAAACCCACCGTGCCAGCCGCGAGACTCGCGAGTTGCATCTGGAAAGTCGGCAGATGGGTTATTCGCTGCAGCAGTTGCTCAACGGTTTGCCAGAGCTCGACGCGCCGGCCCGAACCTTTCTCGAACAATGCAGCGAACCGCATCTGGCGCTCGGCTGGGCGCTGGCTGCTCGCGCCTGGGGGATCAGACCCCAAGACGCCCTCGCCGCGTGGCTGTGGAGCTGGCTGGAAAACCAGCTCGCCGTGCTGATGAAAACCTTGCCGCTGGGCCAGCAAGCCGCCCAACGCCTGACCAGCGAATTGCTGCCGTTGCTGCAACAGGCGCAGCAAGACGCGACCCACATCAAACCCGAACACATTGGCAGCGCCGCGTTCGGCCTGTCCCTGACGTGCATGGCCCATGAGCGCCAGTACAGCCGTCTGTTCCGTTCCTAGGGCCCGTCATTTTGAGCCTTTTATTTTGGAGAAGCTGTATGAACACACAACCTCTGCGCATCGGTATCGGCGGCCCGGTCGGTTCCGGTAAAACCGCGTTGACCCTCGCCCTGTGCCTTGCCTTGCGCGAGCGCTACAACCTCGCCGTGGTCACCAACGACATCTATACCCGCGAAGACGCCGATTTTCTGGTGCGCAACGAAGCGCTGGCGCCCGAGCGGATCATCGGTGTGGAAACCGGCGGCTGCCCGCACACGGCGATCCGCGAAGACGCCTCGATCAACCTCGAAGCGGTCGATCAGTTGAACCGGCGTTTTCCGGGGCTGGACCTGATTCTGGTGGAGTCCGGCGGCGACAACCTGTCGGCGACGTTCAGCCCGGAACTGTCCGACCTGACCATCTACGTGATCGACGTCTCGGCCGGCGACAAGTTGCCGCGCAAGGGCGGGCCGGGGATCTGCAAGTCCGACCTGCTGGTGATCAACAAGATCGACCTGGCGCCGCTGGTCGGTGCCTCGCTGGAAATGATGGATAGCGACACCAAACGCATGCGCAACGGCAAGCCGTTCGTGTTCAGCAACCAGAAGACCGGTCAGGGTCTGGACGCAATCATCGCCTTCATCGAACGCCAGGGCTTGCTGACCGCAGCCTGATTCACTTATCAACAAGGAAGCTTATCCATGACACTCAAACGTATTCTCGGCGCCGTTGCGCTGCTGCTGACCCCGGCACTGGCCTTCGCACATCCGGGCCACGGCGACAGCGGCTTGATCGCGGGCATCAGCCACCCGATTGGCGGCCTCGATCACCTGTTGGCGATGGTCGCCGTCGGCTTGTGGGCTGCGCAGCAACAAGGCGCGGCACGCTGGGCGCTGCCGTGCACCTTTGTCGGCACCATGCTGATCGGCGGCATGCTCGGTTTTGAAGGGCTGGAACTGCCGGCGCTGGAAAGCGGGATCGCCGCATCGGTGCTGGCGCTGGGCCTGGCCGTGGCGCTGGCGGTGCGTCCGCCGCTGGTTATGGCGGTGGCGGCGACGGCGCTGTTTGCGTTGTTCCATGGTGTTGCGCATGGGCTGGAATTGCCGGAGATGAGCAATCCGTGGGCGTATGCGGCAGGTTTTGTAGCTGCCACTGCTGCGCTGCATGCCGCCGGTTATGGCGTGGTGCGCGTGTTGCCGCAAGCGGCAGCGCCGTTGGTGCGGTTGGCGGGTGCGGCTTCGGCAATGACTGGTGCCTGGTTGCTGGCCGGCTAAACGCCTCATCCCCCTGTAGGAGCTGCCGAAGGCTGCGATCTTTTGATTTTGACATTAAAGATCGCAGCCTTCGGCAGCTCCTACAGGGTCGCATTGCGCACTTAAGTCACTGTGGGAGCCAGCCTGCTGGCGGTAGCGGTCTGACAGACACCGGGTCTCTAAAGCCCGCCGCTCTGCTACCATGTCGCGCAATCGCCCCAGCCGTGACGACGTCCGCCAATGCCCCATGCTTCCCGCTCCAAATCCCTGCCTGAATTGACCGCCCTGTTCACCGAGGTGCAACAGCACTTCGTCAACGTGATCGTGCCGCTCTGGCAAGGCCCGGGCTGGAATGCCGACATGGCACTGCCCTACGAAGCACTCGACGCCGCGCACCATCCGTTGCCAGCGCAACGTTATCGGGCGATGGCCTGTGCACGACAGCTGTATCTGTTTTCCAGCCTGATCGGCGTTGTGGATAACGCAGCAGAACGCGCGGCCGCGCTGTTCCGTTCTCTGCAACGACACTTCCACGATGCCGAGCACGGCGGCTGGTTCTACAGCATCGATGCGCAGGGCAAACCGCTGGATCAGCGCAAAGATCTCTACACCCACGCGTTCATCCTGTTTGCCTGCGCGCATTACTGGGAAAAATCCCGCGAGCCGCTGGTGGAATCGACGTTGAACGCCGCGCTGGAAGTCATCGGTCAGCGTTTCGCTACCGGCGATGGCCTTTACGAAGCGTGCCTCGACCGCGACTGGATGACGTTGCAAACCGGCCCGCTGCAAAACCCGCTGATGCACCTCGCCGAAGCCTTCCTCGCCACTCTGCAAGTTCGCCAGGACAGCGCGACGCAACAGGCGCTGCTTGAGTTATGCACAGCCATGCACAAGCGTTTCATCGACCCGCAACATGGCGTGTTGATGGAGAAACCGTTGGGCGTTGTGGATAACTGGTACGAGCCCGGGCACCAGTTCGAATGGTATTTCCTGCTGCAATCGTCAGCGCTGCTGCGCGGTTCGAAATTGCATGCGGCGCTTGATAAGGCCTTTGCCTTCACCGAGCAATTCGGCGTGGAGCAGCCGTCCGGTGCGGTGCGCGCAATGCTTGATCTGGAAATGGACGAACGTGCGAAAGATTCAACCCAGCGCATCTGGGCCCAGGCCGAATACCTGCGTGCGCTGACCTTGCGCCCCGACAGCGAAGCCGTGGTGCTGCATCAATTGCAGGCGTTGCAACAGCGCTTTCTGCATGCCGGTGGCTGGCATGAGTGCCGCGATGAGCAGGGCGAGGTCAGCCGCAAGGACATGCCCTCGACCACGCCGTATCACTTGGCGACGTGCTATCGCGGATTGGCTGACTATCTTCGCTGACGTTTCGCGCAAAGGGATCTGCTGTTGCAAAGGGAATCTTTGTGGAACAGGGGCCTTTGTGGCGAGGGGATTTATCCCCGATGGGTTGCGCAGCAGCCCCGGCTTTTGGGGTCGCTTCGCAACCCATCGGGGATAAATCCCCTCGCCACAGTAAACCCCTTCAGCACAACATTCCCTTACACAATTCCCATCAGCCGTTCTTCAGGCAATCCACTTCTTGTCGCCCGTGAAGCTGATGGTCAACCATCGCGCCGCATCCGGTTTGCCCAGCTTCGCGGAAATCTCTTCACGCAGCGCATCGAGTTGCCCGACGTGCTCCAGTCGGTAATCCGCCGGCAACACCACATGAATCTCGATAAACCGCGCCCGCCCGTGCTTCTGCACGTAGGACACATAATCGTCGAAACCATGCTCGACCTTCACCTCGTCCATTACCTGGCGCACGTGGTCATTCAGCGTGTCCGGCGCGATGCCAAGCACATCGCGTAGCGCCGGGCCGAGGATCTTGAAGGCCGGCGGCAGCATGGTCAGGGCCAGTACGATCAGGATCAGCGGATCGACGTAAACCGCCCACTCGCCATAGCCCTGGGACTTGAGCAGCAGCGCCGTGAGAAAACTGATCAGCAGGCCCACAGAAAGCATCGCATCCACCAGCCAACTGATGTTGTCGAACTGGATCAGGCTGGATTTGAGCTTGCGATTGCGCCGGCGTACATAGAAGAAGTAGGCGAACTCGACCACGGTAAACACGGCGGCATAGATGATCACCAGACCCAACTCAATGTCTCGGCCACCGTCGATGATGCCGAACACGCCGTTGAGAAACGCGTAGATGGCAATCAACAGCAGAAAACTGCCTTCAATCAGCAGCACCATGGGTTCCAGATGCCAGAAGCCGAACTGGAAACGGTGATTGCTTTCCTTGGCGATCAGCTTGGCAGTGATCAGCATCAGTACTTTGATGAATGTTGCGATCAGCGAGAAAAAACCATCGAACAGGATGGATTGGGAACCTGAAACAAAACCGGTGACGATCCCGGCAATCGACACGGCGAACATCAGGATGGTCGATTGTTTGAGCAGCGACTGCTCACCTCGGTTACTCACGTAGCCTCCTCTGAAAACCTTGAAAACCGCGGGGTGCGGTGGGGTTGTTGGGAGAGGAGTCTACCTTATCGGGATTTATTGGCTGTTATGACCCCATCGCTGGCAAGTCGAATCGTCGCACCGCAGCTCCCACAGGTATCGAGTCGGTCACAAGATTATGTCTAGGCCGAAGCCCCTGTGGGAGCTGGCTTGCCAGCGATGGCCGTTATGCGGTCTTAAGCCTTGTTACGCTCGATGGCAAACCCGGCCCAGGTCTGGCTCACCGGCATCAATTCCAGGCTATTGATGTTGATATGCGCCGGCGCATTCATCACCCAGAAAATCGTCTCGGCGATGTCCTGCGGCTGGATCGGCTCGGCTCCGGCGTAGGTGGCGTTGTAGCGCTCCTGATCACCGGCGAAACGCACCAGCGAGAATTCGCTCTCGCACAGCCCCGGCTCAATGTTGCTGACACGCACGCCGGTGCCCTGCAAGTCGCAGCGCAGGTTCAGCGAAAACTGTTTAACAAACGCTTTGGTCGCGCCGTACACATGACTGCCGGGGTAAGGGTAGTTGCCGGCGATGGAGCCGAGGTTGACGATGCCGGCGCCACGACCGTGGGCGATCAGGCGCGGCAGCAGCAAGCGAGTGGCATACATCAGGCCTTTGACGTTGGTGTCGACCATGGTGTCCCAGTCATCCAGATCGCATTTCGGCGCAGGATCAACGCCCAGCGCCAGGCCCGCGTTGTTGATCAGGCCACGCAGTTTGGCGAACGATGGCGGCAGGTTGGCAATCGCCTCCTCCATTGCCTTGCGGTCCCGGACATCAAGCACCAGGCCATGCACTTCGGTCTGTTTCGACAAATCGGCGCACAGAGCGTTGAGGCGTTCTTCACGACGACCGGTCAGCACCAGTTTCCAGCCAGCCTCGGCAAAACGACGGGCGCATGCTTCACCAAAACCGGACGTCGCGCCGGTGATAAACAGGGTGTTGGACATCGTGTTCTCCTTGCTTCGACCGCGAGGGCAGCCATTGGAATAGAAAATCAGCAGGCAGCATGCCCGGCCCGAGATTAACCAGCAACCGTTGCCCGTCCAGGAGCTGCCGCAGGCTGCGATCTGTTGATCTTAAAAACAAGAATCAACAGATCGCAGCCTGCGGCAGCTCCTACAAAAGCGTAAACACTGTATGAAATTTGATCAGTCGTCGCTACGCCATATGCACCGTGGCCTGTAGCCATGTGCACGCATGTTATCCACAGTCCCTTCCACAGTTTCCGGGGGCAAGTGGAAGCGCGCAAAGCCACGCCACACAAGGCTTTGCGGGCGAAATAGAAAGTTTTTTGCTTGACCCTGGAGCGATACCTGTGCGGGACATGGCATTTTGCACGACAGCCCGGTTGGCGAAGTGATTGCGCGAGGCCAGTAACTACGGCCCTTAGCGGGGTCTTTCCAGAGTTTAATCACAGACTTATCCACAGGCTTGTACGCATCAAACCTGCTGCCATGCTGCGCCCACAAAAAGGTTGACAAAGACGTCTGTCGCTCCCGCAAAAACGCCTGATCAAAAAACAACCACACGCCTGCACGCCACGGTTTTAAAGGGCTTCAGCCAGCTACTCCCACGTTATTCACAGCCAGTTCCACAGCAAACGGGGACAAGTCAAAACTGTGGAAAAACAGCCATTTGCAGCGTCTATATGTCGCGCTTTGGCAGGTTGCGGAATTTGTTTTCCACAATTTCAAAATCCGCTTGATGTCACGGCTGGATTCCATGTAGGAGCTGCCGCAGGCTGCGATCTTTTGATGTTGTTTTTAAGGATCAAAAGATCGCAGCCTTCGGCAGCTCCTACAGGGGGTCTGAGGTGAATTACGGATGTAAAAAAGCCCCGAGGCTTTCGCGTCGGGGCTTTTGCATAACGATGAGTATCAGTGCCCGCCCAGATAGGCGTTACGCACCTCCTCGTTCACCAGCAACTCCTTACCGGTACCCGTCAGGCGAATCTCGCCGTTGACCATCACATACGCGCGATCCGACAGCTTCAACGCATGGTTGGCGTTCTGCTCGACGAGGAAAATCGTCATGCCGGTTTTCGCCAGTTCCCGCAGGGTCGCGAAGATCTGCTTCACCACGATCGGCGCCAGCCCCAGGCTCGGCTCATCGAGCAGCAACAGCTTGGGTCGGCTCATCAATGCGCGAGCAATGGCGAGCATCTGCTGTTCGCCGCCGGACATGGTCATCGCCCGTTGCGTGCGCCGCTCTTCAAGCCGTGGGAACAGCTCGAACATGCGCTGCATATCCTCTTTGGCGTACTTGTCGCCAATCGGGATGGTGCCCATCAGCAGGTTTTCCTCGACGGTCATGTCAGGGAACACCCGCCGTCCTTCCGGCGACTGCGCAATGCCGTTGGACGCGATGTAGTGCGATGACTTGTGGGTAATGTCGACGCCTTGATAGATGATCTGCCCGTTCGCCGCCCGCGGCTGGCCGAAGATCGACATCAGCAATGTTGATTTCCCCGCGCCATTGGAGCCGATCAGGCTGACGGTTTCCCCTTCATTGATCTGCAGCGAAACGCCTTTGAGTGCCTGGATCGGGCCGTAAAACACGTCCAGGTTTTTCAGTTCGAGGATCGGTTGGCTCATACCAGCTCCTCTTCGTCGGCGCCCAGGTAGGCGGCAATCACTTTCGGGTCGTTGCGGATGGCTTCAGGTCCCCCTTCAGCGATAACGATGCCGTGGTCCAGTACCACGATGTGGTCGGAAATGCTCATTACCATGCCCATGTCGTGTTCGATCAGCACCACGGTCAGATCATGCTCGTCACGCAGCAACCGGATCATTGCGCTCAGCGCTTCGGTTTCCTGAGGATTGAGGCCGGCGGCCGGTTCGTCGAGGCAGATGATCTGCGGCCGCGTGCACATGGCCCGAGCGATCTCCAGACGGCGTTGCTGACCGTACGAGAGCTCACCGGCCAGACGGTTGGCGCAGTCCACCAGATCGACCACTTCCAGCCAGTAGAACGCGCAATCCAGCGCGTCACTTTCAGCCTTGCGATAGCCCTTGGTGTTGAGGATGCCGGCGAGCATGTTGCGGTTGACCCACATGTGCTGGGCCACCAGCAGGTTTTCCAGCACCGACATTTCCTTGAACAGACGAATGTTCTGGAAGGTTCGAGCCAGGCCTGCGCGGTTCACCAGATGGGTACCGCCGAACATTTTGTAGTACATCCGGCTGAGAAAGCTTTTCGGCGAAACGAAGTCGGTCGGTTTGAACGACTCGCCCAGCAGTTGAATCACGTTGGTCTGCTGGCCGCGCACGTTGAGCTCGATCTTGCCGCCGGAGGCTTTGTAGAAACCGGTCAGGCAGTTGAACACCGTGGTCTTGCCGGCGCCGTTGGGGCCGATCAGGGCGAAGATCGAGTTGCGTTTGACCTTCAGGCTGACATCGCTCAACGCCTTGATGCCACCGAAATGCATCATCAGTTTTTCAACAGAGAGTACGACTTCACTCATGGCGCAGTCCTCTCGTAGTGAATGACACCTTTGCGTGGTTTGACCCCGGTACGGCTGATGCGAATCAACCCGCGTGGTCGCCAGATCATCATCAACACCATCAGAATGCCGAACAGCAGCACGCGATATTCAGCAAACCCGCGCAGCAGTTCAGGGGCGACGGTCAGCACAAACGCTGCAATCACCACACCGATGGTCGAGCCCATGCCGCCGAGGACGACGATGGCAAGGATCAGCGCCGATTCGAAGAACGTAAACGAGGTCGGGTTGACGAAGCCCTGATAAGTCGCGAAGAACACACCCGCCAGACCCGCCGTCGACGCGCCGATGGTGAATGCCGAGAGCTTTACCAGTACGTGGTTGAGGCCCATCGAGCGGCAGGCGATTTCATCTTCACGCAAGGCTTCCCAAGCGCGACCGACCGGCATTTTCACCAGTCGATGCTTGATGTACAGCACGGCCAGCACCACGAGAAACAGCACCGCGTAAATGAAGTAATACTTCACGTCCGGGTTGTAAGCGATGCCGAAAAACTCATGAAACGGCACCCCGCCATCCTTCGCCCGCTTGCCGAGCTCCAGGCCGAAGAACGTCGGCAGCGGCGCCGCCATGCCGTTCGGGCCACCCGTGAGGGACAGCCAGTTGTTGAGGACCAGACGAATGATCTCACCGAAGCCCAGGGTCACGATCGCCAGATAGTCGCCATGCAGGCGCAGCACCGGGAAACCGAGGATGCAGCCGGCAAGCCCCGCGGTGATCGCCGCCAGCGGCAGCACCGTCCAGAAACCCAGCCCGAGATATTGATAACCGAGCGCCAGACCATAGGCGCCGATGGCGTAGAACGCCACGTAACCAAGGTCGAGCAGACCGGCCAGGCCGACCACGATATTCAGCCCCAACCCCAACAGCACGTAGATCAACCCGAGGATGACCACGCCCAGCAGGTACGAGTTGGAGAAGAACGGCACAGCTACTGCCAGCAAAACCACCAGCGGAATAATCCAGCGCAGGCTGGATTTGTGATCGGCGGGCAATACATGCACGCCCGATCCGGAGCTCTCGAATCCGTCGAGAATCTTCAGACCCTTGGGCGTTTGCAGGAACAGGCTGAGGGCAAAGCGGCCAGCCATGACGATGGCAATGATCCACGCCACGCGGGTCACTTCAAGGTTGAAGCTGTAACCGTCGAGCACGACACCGACGATCGGCCCGAAAACAATCAAGGCAATCAGGCCGGCCAGAATCGCCTCAACCAGGCTTTTTTTGACATCAATGGATTTTTTAGTGGTTGAAGACATCGCTTACACCTTCGACACAAGAGGACGGCCCAACAGGCCCTGCGGCCGGAAGACCAGAACAAGTACGAGCAGCGAGAAGCTGAATACGTCTTTGTAGTCGGAGTTGACCAGGCCGGAGAACAGCGACTCGGAGATGCCGAGGATGATCCCGCCCAACATGGCGCCGGGCAGCGAGCCGATCCCGCCGAGTACCGCAGCGGTGAACGCCTTGATGCCGATGATGAAGCCGGCGTAGAAGTCGAAGGTGCCGTAGTTCATGGTGATCAGCACACCCGCGAGTGCCGCCATGGCTGCACCGATGATGAACACGTAGGAAATCACCCGGTCGGTGTTGATCCCCAGAATCGAAGCCATCTTGCGGTCTTGCTGGGTAGCGCGGCACATGCGGCCGAGCTTGGTGTACTTGATGATGTAGGTCAGCAGCCCCATGCCGACGAATGCGGCCACCAGAATGAAGACTTTGGTGTAGGTCAGTTGTACGAAGCCGGTACCGACTTCAACCCGCCATGCACCGGTGAGCAGCGTCGGAACGCCCTGTTGTTTGGCGCCTTGGGCGATCTGTGCATAGTTTTGCAGGATCAGGGAAATACCGATGGCGCTGATCAGCGGCGCCAGCCGTGTGGAGTTACGCAGAGGTTTGTAGGCAACACGCTCGATGACCCAGCCATACACCGCCGTGACGACGATGGTGAAGATCAGGGTGCCGAGCATCAGCAGAGGGAAAGATTCGATACCGAAGTACGCCAGCAGAGCCAGACTGATTGCCGCCAGGTAAGCGGAAATCATGTAAACCTCGCCGTGGGCGAAGTTGATCATGCCGATGATGCCGTAGACCATTGTGTAGCCGATGGCGATCAGGCCATAGACCGACCCGAGGGTCAGGCCGTTGACCAGTTGCTGCAGGAAAATACCATCCATAACGCAATCTCACGCAGTGAGAACCTGCACACCCTGGGTGTGCGGTTCTTCTAGGAAAAATACAGATTTACGTCGGAGCAATGTCAGCCACGATCAGCCTGATTACCCCCGCCCCTGTAGGAGTGAGCCTGCTCGCGATGACGGACTCACAGCCAACAGATTTGTTGAATGTTGAACCGCTATCGCGAGCAGGCTCACTCCTACAAGGGATCGGTGGTGATTAACTGATCGCGTCAGCCCTTACTTCTGTTTTTCCAGCTGGTGGTATTTGCCGTCCTTGTCCCATTGGTAAACCACGTAGTCGGAGACTTTCAGGTCGCCCTTGGAGTCCCAGGCCTTCTCGCCCATGACGGTTTTCACCGGGTTTTTCTTCAGCCAGGCAGCAGCTTCTTCGCCCTTGTTGGACTTGGCGCCGTTGAAAGCGGCGGCCAGGGTCTGAACCGAAGCGTAGGCGTACAGGGTGTAGCCTTCAGGCTCGGTGCCAGCCTTGCGGAAGGCATCTACCACAGCCTTGCTGTCGGGCAGCATGCGTGGGTCGGCGCCGAAGGTCATCAGCACGCCATCGACGAATTGCGGGCCGCCAGCGGTGGTCACCAGTTCGTCGGTAACGATGCCGTCATCGGACATGAACTTGACGTCTTTCAGGCCTTGCTCACGCAGTTGGCGAACCAGTGGGCCGGCTTCCGGGTGCAGACCACCGAAGTAGACAACGTCGGCGCCAGCGCCGCGGATTTTGGTGACGATGGTGCTGAAGTCTTTTTCACCACGGGTCAGGCCTTCGTACAACACCGGGGTCACGCCGCGCTTGACCAGTTGGGCCTTGGTGGCATCCGCCAGGCCTTGGCCGTAGGTGTCTTTGTCGTGCAGCACGACGACTTTCTTGCCCTTGAGCACGTCGACGATGTAGTCGCCGGCAACGATGCCCTGCTGGTCGTCACGCCCGCACATACGGAACATGGCGCTCAGGCCGCGCTCGGTCACTTGCGGGTTGGTGGAACCCGGGGTGATCGCGATGATGCCCGCTTCGTCATAGATTTCCGACGCTGGAATGGTCGAAGAGGAGCAGAAGTGACCGACCACGCCGGCGACTTTCTGGTTGGTGAGGTCCTTGGCGACCGTCACGGCCTGCTTCGGTTCGCAGGCGTCATCGCCCTTGACCAGTACGATTTTTTCCCCGTTGACGCCGCCTGCGGCGTTGACCGCGTCAGCCGCCGCCTGTGCACCCTTCATGTACTGCTCGCCAAATGCCGCGTTGGCGCCAGTCATTGGACCCGCTACACCGATTTTCACATCAGCTTGAGCAAACGCAGAAACACCCAACGCAGTAGCCACTGCGAGGGCCAGAAAGCCTTTCTTGTAAAACGTCTGGGACATGAGGTGGTGCTCCAAGGTTTTTTTTAGTTGGCACTGCGACTTCACTTCTCTTGATGCTCAGAGCAAGGGCCGTGCCATCGGTTTTTTATTCTTCAAAAAGTCGCTGCTTTCTTGTTATTTCGACTGTTTCGTTCCCATTTTCATTGGGCGTGCAACCGTCTAAACCGCGGAAGGTGAAACCATTTATTTTTTCAGGCGCAACCCGCTTGCGCCATCATTGCAACCGCGGCACCAATCGATGTGCAACCAGCCTGTAACAGCCCGCGTCACCGAACTGCACACTGCTGGTGCGGGACTGCTACAACCCGCACCATTACAGGCTAGTCGCTAAGCGAAAAAGCGCCGCTTCACGCAACATATTTCAACACTCAAATGACGATGCGCAGGCACTGGCCCGCGTGATACAGCGAGAACCCGGCTTCGTAAAGACAACTGCGCAAGCCCACGCCTGCCAGCGGCTGCATCGGTGCAAAGGGAATCGGCAGGGCCTGAGGGTTGCCATTGCACAGGTAATCGGCGAAGGCCTTGCCGACCACGGTGCCCGTCGTCACGCCACGGCCGTTATAACCGGTGACAGCGACCAGACCGGGCGCCGGTTCGAACAGGCGCATCAAGTGATCGGGCGTGAACGCAATACGCCCGGTCCAGGTGCATTCCCATTCGACAGGTTTCAGATTGGGGAAGTAATGCTGTTGCACCCGATCGGCCCAGGCCTTGAGAAACCAGGCCGGTTTCTGATTGCCGTTGCCGAGACTGCCGAGCAATAACCGCCCTTCTTTGTCGCGACGGATGCTGCTCAACACTTGCCGCGTATCCCACGACCCCTGCCCGCCCGGCAGAATGTCCTGCGCGGCGTCTTCGGTCAGTGGCACCGAGGCGACCTGATAGTAGTAACCGGGGAAGAAGTTGCGTTTGAGTTCGGTCCAGTCGCCTTCGGTATAGGCGTTGGAGGCGATCACCACTTGCTCGGCCAGCACCGAACCGTGCTCGGTCTGCACTGACCATCGTTGCCCCACGCGCTCAAGTCGAGCGACCGGAGAATGATCAAACATCTGCCCACCGAGGCTCATCACGGCATTCGCCAGACCGGTGACATAGGCCATCGGATTGAGCGTGCCGGCGCGACGATCAAGCAGGGCGGCAGCGATTTTCTGCGTACCGGTGGCTTGTTCACAGGCCTTGCCGGTCAGCAATTCGACCGGTGCGCCGCGGCGCTTCCATTGTTGTTCACGACTGCGCAGATCGGCCTCGCCCTTGGCGTTGTGCGCCATGTGCAACGTACCTTCGCGGCGTAGCTGGCAATCGATGTTGTACTTATCCACAAGGCTGAACACCAATGAAGGCGCTGCCCCGAGCATGCGGTTGAGCTGGCTGCCGACCGCCTCGCCGAAACCGGCTTCGATCTCGTCCGGCGGGATCCACATGCCGGCGTTGACCAGCCCGACATTGCGCCCGGAACCGCCGTGACCGGCACGATGAGCCTCCAGCACGCAGACGGTTTTGCCTTTTTCCAACAGATGCAGTGCCGCCGACAACCCGGTGAACCCGGCGCCGATCACGCAGACATCAACCTTGACCTCACCCTTGAGCGCCGTGTTATCGGGCCTTAGTGGCGTGAGCTTTTCCCACAGACATTCTTCGCGTAACGGCATTGCCAGACTCCAACAGAAACCTAACCAAATGCGTATGTGGGCCTGCCAAAAGATCGCAGCCTTCGGCAGCTCCTACAAAACCGCAGCCAACCGCAGCCCTGTAGGAGCTGCCGAAGGCTGCGATCTTTTGAGCTTTTCCTCGATCCTCAGTCGAACGTAATGCCCTGCGCCAGCGGCAACTCCAGCGAGTAGTTGACGGTGTTGGTCTGGCGGCGCATGTACCCGCGCCAGGCATCGGAGCCCGACTCACGACCGCCTCCGGTCTCCTTCTCGCCACCAAACGCGCCGCCGATTTCCGCGCCGCTCGGGCCGATATTGACGTTGGCGATGCCACAGTCGCTGCCGACCGCCGACATGAACCGTTCGGCCTCGCGCACATCCGTGGTGAAAATGCACGATGACAGGCCTTGCGGCACAGCGTTGTTCAGGCGCAGCGCTTCCTCGAAATCGCTATAGCCAACCACGTACAGGATCGGCGCGAAGGTTTCGCTGCAGACCACGTCGCTCTGCTCCGGCATTTCAACAATCGCTGGCGAGACGTAGTAAGCGTTGGGGAATTGATCCTGCAATTGACGCTTGCCGCCGAACACCCGGCCGCCCTCACTCAACGCCTGCTCCAGCGCATCCTGCATGTTTTCGAAGCTGTGTTTATCGATCAGCGGGCCGATCAGATTGCCTTCCAGCGGATGGCCGATACGCACTTTCGCGTACGCAGCCTTGAGGCGAGTGACGATTTCTTCCTTCACCGACTCGTGGGCAATCAAGCGACGCAGGGTGGTGCAACGCTGGCCAGCAGTGCCGACCGCGCTGAACAGGATTGCGCGCACGGCCATGTCGAGATCGGCACTTGGGCCGAGGATCATTGCGTTGTTGCCGCCCAGTTCGAGAATGCTGCGGGCGAAACGCGCGGCGACTTTCGGCGCCACTTCGCGGCCCATGCGGGTGCTGCCGGTCGCACTGATCAGCGCAACACGCGGGTCATCGACCAGCGCCTCACCAGCGTCACGGCCACCGATGATCACTTGGCAGAGACTTGCCGGAGCATCGCTGAAATTCTTCACCACGCGATCAAACAGCGCCTGACAGGCCAGCGCCGTCAGCGGGGTTTTCTCCGAGGGTTTCCATACCACAGGGTTGCCGCAGACCAGCGCCAGCGTGGTGTTCCATGCCCACACCGCAACCGGAAAGTTAAAGGCGCTGATGACGCCGACCACGCCCAGTGGATGCCAGGTTTCACGCATGTGGTGGCCCGGGCGCTCGGAGGCGATGGTCAAGCCGTACAGTTGGCGGGACAGGCCGACGGCGAAGTCGCAGATGTCGATCATCTCCTGCACTTCACCCAAGCCTTCCTGGGTGATCTTGCCCGCCTCCCACGACACCAGTTCGCCGAGATCGGCTTTGTACTCGCGCAACACTTCACCGAATTGGCGCACCAGTTCGCCGCGGCGCGGGGCCGGCACCTTGCGCCACGCTTCGAACGCATGATCTGCGCGACTGATGTGCTGCTCGACTTCGGCCGGGCCTTCCCAGTTCACGGCGGCAATGCGGCTGCCGTCGATCGGCGAATGCACCGGCACTTTGCCGTTCTGATAAAGGGCCGGGTTCACACCAAGACGATCAAGCAATGCGGCAACCATGGGTCACTCCTCAAGCAAAAAACTGAATGTGTGCGGTCGGTTTTTCACGACCGGGCAGGCCTTTAGTTGTAGCGTCAGTACGGCGAGGCAACAAACGACCTTTACGCGAGATATCATTCCGTTTATTCATGCTGCGCATAGAAAGACAAGAAAAGGATCGGCCATGCTGAACAAACGCCACTTGCCTTCGATCACCGCATTGCAGTGCTTCGAGGCCGTGACCCGGCACCTGAGTTTCACCCGGGCCGCCGAGGAACTGAACCTCACCCAAAGCGCCGTCAGCAAACAGGTCGCGCAACTAGAGGAATTGTTGCAGCACTTGTTGTTCCGCCGGATACGCCGGCGTTTGCAGATGACCCCGGCCGGGGATTTGTATCTGGTGGAAGTCAGAAAAATCCTCACGCAGGTAGAGATGTCGACCCACTACCTGCGTTCCTACGGCGGCGAGACCGAAGTCCTGCGCGTCTCCACGCCTTCGACCTTCGGCGCCCGCTGGCTGGTGCCACGCCTGAAAGGCTGGCGCTTGCGCCATCCGTCGATCCATCTCGACATGTGCAACGAGCAGGAGGCCGACGATTTGCTGCAAGGGCGCAGCGATCTGGCGTTCTATTTCGGCCAGGGTTCACGCCCCGGCACTGAATGCCTGAAGCTGTTCGGCGAAGAGCTTGTGCCGGTGTGCGCGCCCGGCAGCTTGCCCGACAAGCCTTTCACTGATCCGACGCAACTCACCGACCTGGTGCTGCTGCAGAACGCTTCACGGCCACAGGCCTGGCACGACTGGTTCGACAGTCAGGGTTACCAGACCGAACATAGCTACCACGGCCCGCGTTTTGAAACCTTTTATATGTGCATCCGCGCCGCACAGGTCGGCTGCGGTGTAGCGCTGCTGCCACGGTTTCTGGTGGAAGAGGAATTGGCCGACGGCAAACTGGTCATTCCCTGGCAGCATGCAATGCCCAGCACCGACGCCTACTACCTGGCCTACCCGGAACATTCTGCGGAAGTGCCCAAGGTGAGGGATTTTGTGAAATGGATGCTGGAGCAGATCGACAATCCAGGCTGAAATCAGCCCCTTGTGGCGAGGGGATTTATCCCCGATGGGTCGCGCAGCGGCCCCAAAATTTCAAGAGCGACGACTGCTTCGCAGCCGGTCGGGGATAAATCCCCTCGCCACAATTGACCTCACTCAGAATAGAAATCGCTGGCAATCCCCACCGCTGATATGCGCCACTAGCGCCATTGTTCGAGACCGCGCCACGGCGCGGCGCACCTGGAGACCCCGTTATGAGCGAGAGTGTGTTTGCCGATCGCATCGTGCAGAACCTGCTCGACACCGACTTCTACAAGCTGACGATGATGCAGGCGGTGCTGCACAACTACCCCAACGTCGAAGTCGAATGGGAGTTTCGCTGCCGTAACAGTGAGGACTTGCGTCCGTATCTGGCCGAGATCCGCTTTCAGATCGAGCGTCTGGCCGAACTGAGCCTGAGCGCCGATCAACTGAGCTTTCTGGAGCGCATCAGTTTCCTGAAACCGGATTTCCTGCGCTTCCTCGGCTTGTTCCGCTTCAATCTGCGCTACTTGCACACCGGCATCGAAAACGGCGAACTGTTTATCCGTCTGCGCGGGCCGTGGCTGCATGTGATCCTCTACGAAGTGCCGCTGCTGGCCATCGTCAGCGAAGTGCGCAACCGCTATCGCTACCGCGAAACCGTGATCGAACAGGCGCGAGAACAGCTCTATCGCAAGTTCGACTGGCTGACCGCCAATGCTTCGGCCGATGAACTATCGCAATTGCAGGTCGCCGATTTCGGCACCCGTCGGCGGTTTTCCTACCGAGTACAGGAAGAAGTGGTGAACGTGCTCAAGCACGATTTCCCCGGCCGATTCGTCGGCACCAGCAATGTCCACCTGTCTCGCGAACTGGACATGAAACCGCTGGGCACCATGGCCCATGAATGGATCATGGCGCACCAGCAACTCGGCCCAAGGTTGATCGACAGCCAGATCGCCGCCCTCGATTGCTGGGTCCGCGAGTACCGGGGATTGCTCGGGATCGCCCTCACCGATTGCATCACCACCGATGCTTTCCTCGGCGATTTCGACCTGTTCTTTGCCAAGCTTTTCGACGGCTTGCGCCACGATTCCGGGGATCCTGTGGCATGGGGCGAAAAATGCATCGCCCACTATCACAAGCTCGGCATCGACCCGATGAGCAAGACGCTGGTGTTCTCCGACAGCCTGACATTACCCAAGTCGCTGGAGATATTCCGCGCGCTGCACGAGCGGATCAACGTGAGCTTCGGCATCGGCACTAACCTGACCTGTGACATTCCGGGTGTCGAACCGATGAGCATCGTGCTTAAAATGACCGCCTGCAACGGCCAACCGGTGGCGAAGATCTCCGACGAGCCAGGCAAGACCCACTGCAAAGATCCGAATTTTGTCGCCTATTTGCGACACGTTTTCCAGGTTCCTGCCGATTCCAGTCTATCTAGCAAGGAGTGAATTCATGCAAGCCGTACAGCGTGAGATTGCTGAACAGCTCAAGGTGCAACCGCCGTTCGCTGACCACCAGGCCCTGCAAGCCGAAGTCGCCCGGCGCATTACCTTTATTCAGGATTGCCTGGTCAATTCCGGGCTCAAGACGCTGGTGTTGGGCATCAGCGGCGGCGTCGACTCGCTGACAGCCGGGCTGCTGGCCCAGCGCGCGATGCGTGAATTGCGCGAACGTAGCGGCGACAATGCGTACAAATTCATCGCCGTACGCCTGCCGTATGAAACACAGTTCGACGAGCACGACGCTCAGGCTTCGGTGGATTTCATCAATCCGGACGAACGCCACACCGTCAACATCGGCCCGGCGGTGAAAGCGCTGGCCAGTGAAGTCGCGGCGTTCGAAGGCAAGCAAGCGGCGTCAGTGGATTTCGTGCTCGGTAACACCAAGGCGCGGATGCGCATGGTTGCGCAGTACACGATTGCTGGCGCGGCGGGTGGTCTGGTGATCGGTACCGACCATGCAGCGGAAGCGGTGATGGGGTTTTTCACCAAGTTCGGCGACGGCGCCTGTGACCTCGCCCCACTCAGCGGTCTGGTGAAAAACCAGGTACGGGCGATTGCCCGCAGCTTCGGCGCGCCGGAGTCGCTGGTCGAGAAAGTCCCGACGGCGGACCTCGAAGACCTGTCGCCGGGAAAACCGGACGAAGCGTCCCATGGCGTGACCTACACCGAGATCGACGCGTTCCTGCACGGCGAGCCGCTGCGTGAAGAGGCGTTCAAGATCATTGTTGATACGTACAACAAGACCCATCACAAACGCGTGATGCCGTTCGCGCCGTAATAAGCAGCGCCCTGGAACTTCTGAGATCCCAGCGATCCGCTGTGATCGCTGTGATCGCTGTGATCGCTGTAGGAGCTGTCGAGTGAAACGAGGCTGCGATCTTTTGATTTTGCTTCCAACAAACAAGATCAAAAGATCGCAGCCTTCGGCAGCTCCTACACAAGAGCAAAAAAGCGTCCCTCGCGGGACGCTTTTTTTGTGCCTGAATGATTACTTCAGGGTCACAGTGCCTTTCATCATCGAGATGTGGCCAGGGAACGAGCAGAAGAAGCCGTATTTCTCGCTGGCATTGAGCTTCGACACATCGAAGGTCACCGAGTCGGTTTCCTTGGCGCCGATGATTTTGGTGTGAGCGATGACGCGTGCATCACCGTCCTTCAGGTAGTTCTTGTCGATGCCGGCGGCCAGGCCATCGGTAGCGATCGGCTGCATGTCAGCTTCTTTGCTGATCACCAGGTTATGGCCCATGACGTTCTTCGGCAGGCTGCCGGAGTGGGTCAATTCGATGGTGAAGGTCTTGCAGCTCTTGTCGATTTCGATGGCCTTGGTGTTGAAGGACATCTGGTCGGTGGAGTCAACGGTGGTTTTGCACTCGGCAGCCATCAATTGGCTGCTGGCCAGCGCCAGCAGGGATACCGCAACAACTTTGGAAAACATGGTGAATCTCCAAGGCAGGGTTAACAAAAACACTAATGGTTGAAAGACTGCCTGAAATCTTCGCAAGTTCCTATGACTTGAGTCAAAAATTGTATACAACTTTCAGGCTATGACACTCATCGACACAATCTAACGGCCAGATCACCCGGCTGAATCTATGATCGGCGCATCTCACTGAAACGGAGCGTCTGTCATGATCTTTAACGGCCTGTTGTGCAGCTTGCTCGCCGCCTATGCCTGCGGCGCCAGCGGTACCTTTGAATCGCCGGAGCGTGCACTCTAAACCTTGGATCGAGGCGTGCCAGCCATTACCCTGTGCGACTGATTCGATACCGGAGAAAGGCATGTCTCTCACATCCGTTTGTGTATTTTGCGGTGCCAACGCCGGCACTGACCCAGCCTATACCGAAGCCGCCGTGGCCCTTGGTCGCGCATTGGCCGAGCGCAAGTTGACGCTGGTCTATGGCGGCGGCGCCGTCGGTTTGATGGGCATCGTTGCCGATGCCGCACTGGCCGCCGGTGGCGAGGTGATCGGCATCATCCCGCAGAGCCTGATGGACAAGGAAATCGGTCACAAAGGCCTGACGCGTCTGGAAGTGGTCGACGGCATGCACGCCCGCAAGGCGCGGATGGCCGAACTCAGCGATGCGTTTATCGCGCTGCCCGGTGGCCTCGGCACCCTGGAAGAACTGTTCGAAGTCTGGACCTGGGGCCAGCTCGGCTACCACGGCAAGCCGTTGGGCCTGCTGGAAGTGAACGGTTTCTACAGCAAACTCACTGCTTTTCTTGACCATATCGTCGGCGAAGGCTTCGTTCGCGGGCCACACCGTGACATGCTGCAAGTGAGCGAATCGCCGCAAACGCTGCTCGACGCCCTGGATAACTGGAAGCCGACCGTCACGCCAAAGTGGGTCGACCAAAAACCCGGCTAACCGCCTGGCACCGATACAGGGCAGAATATGCGCCGCTCAACCTCACCTTCGACCCAAGAGGATCGCCCATGGCCAAACCCAATTACTCCTTCGCCAAACGTCAACGAGACCTGGAAAAGGAAAAGAAGAAAGAGGAAAAGCTTCAGCGCAAGAAACAAGTAGCTGAAGAAGCGGCACTGAACCCTGACGGTGAAGTGGCGACAGACGACGCTGTAGATGCAGAAACACAAGCAGATGCACCGAAAGAGCAGGCGCCTGACGCCTGATTGATTGCTTGATCCGCTCCCTCAGGGAGCGATCTGTGGCGAGGGGATTTATCCCCGTTGGGTCGCGAAGCGGCCCCCCTGCGTCCCGCCAATCCGATTGAGTTGTCTGGACTGGGCGACTGCTTCGCAGCCGAACGGGGATAAATCCCCTCGCCACAAAAGCTCCCCAATACGCGTTACTCCAGTGGCATCACCGTGACCCGCACCTCCGGATCATGGCTCCCCCCGCCCAGAATCACCCCCCTCAACGGCGACACATCAGAAAAATCCCGTCCCCATGCCAAAGTGATGTGCTCCAGCGCCGGCTGCACATTGTTGGTCGGATCAAAATCCACCCAGCCCAGCACCGGACAAAACACCGAAACCCAGGCATGCGACGCATCGGCGCCGATCAACCGTGGCTGCCCCGGTGGCGGCTGGGTCAGCAGGTAGCCGCTGATATAACGTGCCGCCAGGCCTCTTGAGCGCACACAGGCCAGCATCAGGTGCGCGAAGTCCTGACAGACCCCACGACGGCGCTCAAGCACTTCCACGAGCGGCGTCGCCACTTGGGTGGCTTCGGCATCAAAGGTGAATTCGCTGAAAATCTTCTGCATCAAGGCCTGCACGCCTAACAGCAACGGCTGACCCGGTGGAAAACAGCTGTGCGAGAACTCGACGAAACTGCGTTTCAAATGCACGTACGGTGACTGGAAACGATAACGGCAAGCCTCAAGCAATTCGGCAGGTAGTGGCTGGCTGCTGTAGGTCAGTGCATTGCGCGTCAGCTCCCACGCCGGAGACTGATTGAAATCGAGCGACGGTCGCGCCAGCACTTCAACGATAAGCCGGGCGTTGACCTGCAACTCATCGTGCGGTCGCTCAAACGCCAGCCGCGTCAGCGGATTGCCGAACACATCCAGCTCATCGCGTCGTGCCGATGGTTGTGGGCTGATCAGCAATTGTTGTTCAGTGCAGCGCTGCCAACTGCACTCACGCGGCCACAGGTGTGCCAACTGCTGCGCCAGCGAGACCGGGCTGTCGTAGTGATAACAGGTGTCGTGGAAGATCTGGTAATGCGCGCTCATCAGACGGACACCGTGCGCTGGCTGACATCATCGACATGGGCGAAATGGCGCAGGGCCAGTCGATCCGAGGCTTGCCCGCTGGCCTCGGCGATCTCTTGCAGCAGATCCGCCAGACCATCGAGCGCTGCGCGTACGCTGGATTCACCGAACAGCGGGTTCTCCAGGCAGCCCAGATCAAATCGCGCCAATCGTTCGACCAGTTGTGGCAGCCCAGCCTCGCGTGGCACACCGAAATCATCGTTCAGGCGTTTCAACGTGCGAGTCACCAGTTTCAACTGGAACAACACCGCGTGTGGGTTCTGCTCATCGAGCAACAGCAGGTCTAGCACCGGGATCAACTGCGCCACCGCCAGATAACGTGAGCGGTAAGTGATGCTGCTGTTGCCTAATTCCAGCAACCACTCAAGCCCGGCCTGATCGAACGCACCGGCGCCACGCAGAAACCCCGCCAGACTGCTGCTGAGGAATTGCAGCCGTTCGATACGCCGGCCGATCATCAGGAAGCGCCAGCCTTCGTCTCGGGTCATGTCGTCCAACGCGAAACCGGACAGCGCCGCCAGCGACATCACCAGGCGGTTGAGAAAATCCAGCAACTCGCCAAAATCCGGCTCGTCGGTCTCCAGCTCCAGCGCTTCACGCTGCAACTCGACCAGCGCCTGCCAGTTTTCCCGGGAGAGCTTGCCGCGCACCTGCGAAGCCGCCCACTGCAAGCGTTGCAGGTTTGAGCGCAGGCTGAACGACCAGTCTTCGCCGAGCAGTGCGGCCAGCAAACGCTCCGGCAGTTCACCTTCGTCCGGCAACAGCGACAGCCGTTCGCCGAGGTCGACCGCGGCTTGCAAGGCTTGCGGGTCGTCGCCGTCGACATACCGCGCGAGCATGATTCGCAGCAGCCGCGCACTGTCGTCGCAACGCTCGCAGTAACGGCCGAACCAGAACAGGTTTTCCACCACACGCGACGGCAAATAAGGATCACGCCTGACCAGATCGTGCACGCCGACGTTGCGCTGGGTCTTCCACTGTTCGCCGCTCGGCGGACGATCGCCCAGCACCCAGGTGTCCTTGCTCGCCCCGCCGCGCTGCATCGACACCACTTCGGCATCAGCCTCGGCCGCCACCCGGGTCAGCCCGCCCGGCAGCACTCGATAGCCGTCACGGCTGGCCGCCGCGTACACACGCATACCGATCGCCCGGGGTTGCAACTGGCCGTCTTCGGCTTGCCAGATCGGCGCCTGGGAGAGCTGCGCCAATTCTTGCGCAACATAGGCGTAAGGGCGCGCCTGCATGCGCTCCGCGAGGGATTGGCGCTGCTTTTCACTCAGATCGCGGCCGAATACCGGCGCGAAGCTTTGTGAAGGAAAGGCCGGTTTTATCAACAGTTCAGGGAGTTTTTCCAGCGCCTGGGCCAACACCGGCGCTTCACCGCACCACCACGTTGCGATGGACGGCAGGATCAGTTCTTCGCCAAACAGGAATTGGTTGATCCTCGGCAGAAAACCCAGCAAACCCGGCGATTCCAGCACGCCGCTGCCCAGCGCATTGGCGACCAGCACCCGCCCCTGCCGCACCGCCTCAAGCAGACCGGGAACGCCGAGTGCCGAGTCCGTGCGCAGCTCCAGCGGATCGCAGAAGTCGTCGTCGAGCCGCCGCATGATCGCGTGCACCCGGCGCAGGCCGCTGAGGGTTTTCAGGTAGACGGTGGCATCGCGCACTGTGAGGTCGCCGCCCTCCACCAATGGATAACCGAGCTGACGCGCCAGATACAGGTGTTCGAAATAGCTTTCGTTGAACCGCCCCGGCGTCAGCAACACCACCAGCGGCGCCTCGTCATCAGTGGGCGCCTGGCGGGCCAGTGTTTCCTGCAACGTACGGAAGAAACCGGCCAGATGCTGCACCTTCAGATCACGGTACAACTCGGGGAAGGCGCGGGACACGATGGTGCGGTTTTCCAAGGCGTAACCGGCACCCGAAGGTGCCTGCGTGCGATCTGCCGTCACCCACCAGCGCCCGTCCGGCGTGCGCGCCAGATCCACCGCGTATAGATGAAGAAAAGCACTGTCCGGCGGCACAATGCCCTGACACGGCCAGAGAAAATTGTTGTGGCCGAATACCAGCTCCGCCGGCAGCAAACCTTCGCTGATCAAGCGCTGCGGCCCATACAAATCGGCCAGCACGGCATTGAGCAGTCGTGCTCGCTGGGCGATCCCGGCCGACAATTGCTGCCACTCATCCGCCGCAATCACATGCGGCAGCAAGTCCAGCTCCCACGGACGATCCGCGCCTTTGGGATCGGCATAGACGTTGTAGGTGACGCCGTTTTCCTGAATCTGCCGGGCCAGCAATGCCTGCCGCTGCACCAGTTGCGCCGGTGTGCTGCGCTGCAATTGGTCGAACAGCCGTTGCCAATGCGGGCGCACCGCACCGCTGGCATCCAGCAGTTCGTGATAAGTGCCCGCCGTCAGCGGGTAGCGGTCTAGCAGGTCAGGCATGGAAAGCTCGGCAGACAGCAAGGAAAGGTCAGACTAACGCAGGCAGATGACGCCCGGATAGACGAAAAATCCGGGCGCTGCGTACGATTCAGAAACGGCGCAAATCGATTGTCATCGGTAGCTCGTCGTTTATTTCCACATTCGGTATAGGAAGTTTCCCCGGCGTATGTCCGATGCGGAAGAAACGCGCCATGCGCCGGCTCTCCGCTTCGTTGGCATTGACCGGCAGCGTCTCGTAATTGCGCCCACCCGGATGCGCCACGTGGTACTGGCAGCCGCCCAGCGAGCGCGCCATCCACGTATCGAGCAAGTCGAACACCAGCGGCGCGTGCACCGGGATATTCGGTTGCAGGCAGTTGGCCGGTTGCCAGGCGCGATAACGCACACCGGCGACAAACTCGCCGACTCGCCCGGTCGGATGCAATGGCACCGCGATGCCGTTGCAGGTCAGCAGGTAGCGTTGCGGTGGCAGGCCTTTGAGCTTGACCTGCAAGCGCTCCAACGATGAATCGACGTAACGTACCGTGCCGCCCGCCGTGCCCTCTTCGCCCAGCACATGCCACGGCTCAAGGGCCTGGCGCAGCTCCAGTTCGATACCGTTTACGGAGTAATCGCCAACCTTGGGAAAACGAAACTCCAGATGCGCCGCGAACCACTCGGCCCGCAGCGGATAACCGGCACTGTTGAGTTCAACGATAACGTCGGCGAAATCCTGTTCGATAAAGTGCGGCAGCATGAACCGATCGTGCAGCTCAGTGCCCCAGCGCGCCAGTTTCGGCGGCGCATACGGCTCGCGCCAGAAACGTGCGACCAGCGCCCGCAGTAACAGTTGCTGGGCCAGGCTCATGCGCGCGTGCGGCGGCATTTCAAAGGCGCGCAGCTCCAGCAAGCCGAGGCGCCCGGTGGCGCCGTCCGGTGAATAGAGTTTGTCGATGCAGAATTCTGCGCGGTGGGTGTTACCGGTGACGTCTATCAGCAAGTTGCGCAGCAGTCGATCGACCAGCGACGGCGCGCACTCCTCGCCCGGCTCCGGCATCTGCGCGAAGGCAATTTCCAGTTCATACAAGGCGTCGTTACGCGCCTCATCGACTCGCGGCGCCTGGGACGTCGGACCGATGAACAAGCCGGAAAACAGATAGGACAGCGACGGATGGTTGTGCCAGTAGCTGATCAGGCTGCGCAGCAGATCGGGACGCCGCAGAAACGGCGAATCGGCCGGCGTCGCGCCACCGAGGACGAAGTGGTTGCCGCCGCCGGTGCCGGTATGGCGCCCGTCGATCATGAATTTTTCGGTGGTCAGTCGGGTTTGACGTGCTTCTTCATAGAGAAACTCGGTGCGCTCGACCAACTCGTCCCAGGTCGCCGACGGCTGCACGTTGACCTCGATCACGCCCGGATCCGGAGTAATCCGGAAATTGCTCAGGCGCGGATCGCTCGGCGGTTCGTAGCCCTCCAGCAGCACAGGGCAGTGCAGCTCTTCGGCGGTGGCTTCGATGGCAGCGACCAACTCCAGATAGTCCTCGACCCGCTCCAGCGGCGGCATGAACAGGTACAAGCGCCCTTCTCGTGCTTCAGCGCAGAACGCGGTGCGGGTCAGCCAGTCGGCGGATTCGTCGATTTTCGGTTGGCGCTCGTCAGCCGTGGCCGGTTCGCCGTGACTGTTGAGTTGCGCAATCTGCGGTAGCTCCGGGAAGTCCTGGTTCGGATCCTGCGGATGGATAAACGGATACTCGGCCGCTTTCACCCAAGGCTGCGCGCCCAACGGCAAACGATAGCCCAGCGGCGAGTCGCCCGGCACCAGACGGCAATGCTCGTCGCGCAGATACCAGCGCCCGCTCTGCCATTGATCGCCCTTGGTGGTACGCGCCAGCGGCAGTACCTGGCCAATGACTTTATCGAGTCCCTGATTGAAGACTTTGCGCAGCCGCGCACGCTCCAGCGGTTCTTCCAGACGCGAGTCTTCGGCGCTGACGTTGCTCGGCAAAGTCCCTTCACGCCAGAGGTAATAGAAATTGTCCTCGTAGGCCGGAAACACAAACCGCGTGGGAATTTTCAGGCGTTCGGCGACACTCGCCAGAAAGCGCCCGGCGAGTTCACCATCGGCGCGGTAATCCTGCTGCTCGTCGGCGATTAGCGCGTCGTTTTGCCAGATCGCCACACCATCGCGACGCCAATAGCAATTGAGCGACCAGCGCGGCAGTTGCTCGCCGGGGTACCACTTGCCCTGGCCGAAATGCACCAGACCTTTCGGCGCGTAATGCTTGCGCATGCGCTGGAACAACTCGGCGGAGAGCCGACGCTTGTCCTCGCCGAGAGCGGCGGTGTTCCATTCGGCGCCGTCCGGGTCATCGATGGAAACGAAGGTCGGTTCGCCGCCCATGGTCAGGCGCACGTCGCCCTCCAGCAGGTCGGCATCGATCTGCCGGCCCAGCGCCTGAATCGCCAGCCATTGCTCGTCGGTGTAGGGCTTGGTGACCCTTGGCGCTTCCCAGATTCGCTCAACCGACATTTCGTGGCTGAACTGCGTCTCGCAGGGTTCGACCATGCCGCTGATCGGTGCCGCCGAGGACGGATCGGGACTACAGGCCAACGGGATATGCCCTTCACCGGCGAACAGCCCTGACGTGGCATCGAGGCCGATCCAGCCGGCGCCCGGCAAATACACTTCGCACCAGGCATGCAGATCGGTGAAATCCACCTCAGTGCCGGATGGCCCGTCGAGACTTTTCACGTCGGCGGTCAGTTGAATCAGGTAACCGGAGACAAACCGCGCCGCCAGACCGAGGTTGCGCAGCAATTGCACCAGCAGCCATGCCGAGTCGCGGCACGATCCAGAGGCGTGTTCGAGGGTGTGCTCCGGGGTTTGCACGCCCGGCTCCATGCGAATCAGGTAATTGATGTCTTCGCTCAGACGCTGATTGATCGCGACCAGAAAGTCCACAGCGGGCAGCGGCGTACGGTCGATGCCGTCGAGATAGGCTTTGAATGCCGGCGTCAGCGGCAAGGTTTCGAGGTACGGCGCCAGCTCCTTGCGCTCATCGGCGGCATAGGCGAAGGGGATCTTCTCGGCGTAGGGTTCGAGGAAGAAGTCGAACGGGTTGAACACCGCCATTTCCGCTAGCAGGTCGACTTCAATGCGCAGTTCGTCGGTTTTCTCCGGGAACACCAACCGGGCTAGGTAGTTGCCCTGTGGGTCCTGCTGCCAGTTGATGAAGTGCTGGTCGGGCGAGACTTTCAGCGCATACGAGAGAATCCGCGTGCGGCTGTGGGCAGCCGGGCGCAGGCGAACGATCTGCGGGCCGAGTTCGACAGCGCGGTCGTAGCGGTAATGCGTGACGTGATGCAATGCGACATGAATCGACACGGCGTGCCTCCTGCGAGCCCTAAGCGTATTCGAAAGCGCGCAAGACTTATGCCATGCACAGGCTCGGGCGCTTTTGCGGAATGCTCAGGGCAGTACAGCACCAAAATCGGGCGATGCGAGGAAATGGTTTGGCGAAGTTGCGCCTAAATGTGGCGAAGATCAAAAGATCGCAGCCTGCGGCAGCTCCTACAGGGAAACGCGAATCCCACTGTAGGAGCTGCCGCAGGCTGCGATCTTTTGACTCAAAAAAAAACGCCAACCCGAAGGTTGGCGTTCTGTTTAGCGTGGCACGACCGGTTTGCGTGTCGGCTTCGGCCCTTTGCCCTTGGCCGCGTCCTTGCGCTCCTTGGCGGCCTGCTGGTTGCGGGCGAACGCCGCAGCCTTGGCCTGTTCACGCTTGTCCCACGGATTACCGCCATCACTGGCACGCGGCGGCAGGCCGGTGTGCTGAGTGAGGATCTTGGTGGTCTTCTCTTTGCCTTCCTTCGCCACTTTATGGCTGCCAGCCGGCGTCGAGTTCTTGCGACGGGCGCTCTGGTAGCTGTCGGTGGCCGGCTGATGCAGCGGAATCAACTGATCCTTGCCCGGCCCGATCAAATCGGCGCGCCCCATGCGTTGCAGTGCTTCGCGCAGCATCGGCCAGCCTTTCGGGTCGTGATAACGCAGGAACGCCTTGTGCAGACGACGTTGCTCTTCGCTCTTGACGATGGTCACACCGTCACTCTTGTAGGTGACCTTGCGCAGCGGATTCTTGCCCGAGTGATACATCGCGGTGGCGGTAGCCATCGGCGACGGGTAGAACGCCTGCACCTGATCAGCGCGGAAGCCGTTGCCCTTGAGCCACAGCGCCAGGTTCATCATGTCTTCGTCGGTGGTGCCTGGGTGCGCGGCGATGAAGTATGGAATCAGGTACTGCTCTTTCCCGGCTTCCTTGGTGTACTTCTCGAACATGCGCTTGAACTTGTCATAGCTGCCAATGCCCGGTTTCATCATCTGGTTGAGCGGACCTTCCTCGGTGTGTTCCGGGGCGATCTTCAGGTAACCGCCGACGTGGTGGGTCACCAGCTCTTTGACGTACTCAGGCGACTCGACCGCGAGGTCATAACGCAGGCCGGAGGCGATCAGGATCTTCTTCACACCCGGCAACGCGCGAGCGCTGCGGTACAGCTGAATCAGCGACGAGTGATCGGTGTTCAGGTTCGGACAGATCCCCGGGAACACGCAGGACGGCTTGCGGCACGCGGATTCGATTTCCGGCGTCTTGCAGGCGATGCGGTACATGTTCGCGGTCGGGCCGCCGAGGTCGGAAATGACGCCGGTGAAGCCTGGCACCTTGTCGCGGATCTCTTCGATTTCGCGAATGATCGACTCTTCGGAACGGTTCTGGATGATCCGGCCTTCGTGCTCGGTGATCGAGCAGAAGGTGCAGCCGCCAAAGCAGCCGCGCATGATGTTCACCGAGAAACGGATCATGTCGTAGGCCGGGATCTTCTCCTTGCCGTACGCAGGATGCGGAACACGTGCGTAAGGCATGCCGAACACGTAGTCCATTTCTTCAGTGGTCATCGGAATCGGCGGCGGGTTGAACCAGACGTCGACTTCGCCATGCTTCTGCACCAGCGCACGGGCGTTGCCCGGGTTGGTTTCCAGGTGGAGTACGCGGTTGGCATGCGCATAAAGAACCGCATCGCCACGGACCTTTTCCACCGACGGCAGACGAATCACGGTCTTGTCGCGGGTCATCCGTGGGCTGGCCAGGATCTGCACGACCTTGGCTTCTTCCGGATCATCGACCGGCCCCTTTTCCTGCTCGATGGCGCAGGCCTGGGTGTCCTGGGTATTCACGTACGGGTTGATGATCTTGTCGACCTTGCCCGGACGATCGATGCGCGTGGAATCGACTTCGTACCAGCCCGCAGGCGTGTCACGACGGATGAACGCGGTGCCGCGCACATCAGTGATGTCTTCAATCTTGTGACCGTAGGACAGACGCTGGGCGACTTCGACAATCGCCCGCTCGGCATTGCCGTACAGCAGGATGTCGGCGCAGGCGTCGATCAGGATCGAGTTACGCACGCGATCCTGCCAGTAGTCGTAATGCGCGATGCGGCGCAGCGAAGCTTCGATACCGCCGAGCACGATCGGCACGTTTTTGTAGGCTTCCTTGCAGCGCTGGCTGTAGACCAGACTGGCGCGATCCGGACGCTTGCCGGCCATGCCGCCCGGGGTGTAGGCGTCATCGGAACGGATTTTCTTGTCGGCGGTGTAGCGGTTGATCATCGAGTCCATGTTGCCGGCCGCGACGCCGAAGAACAGGTTCGGCTCGCCGAGCTTCATGAAGTCGTCTTTGGACTGCCAGTTCGGTTGGGCAATGATCCCGACGCGGAAGCCTTGCGACTCCAGCAGCCGGCCGATGATTGCCATGCCGAACGACGGGTGATCGACGTAGGCATCTCCCGTAACAATGATGATGTCGCAGGAATCCCAGCCAAGCTGATCCATCTCCTCCCTGCTCATCGGCAGGAATGGCGCTGGCCCGAAACATTCGGCCCAATATTTTGGATAGTCAAATAACGGCTTGGCTGTTTGCATGTCGACGACCGGTGTTGAGATGAAAAATCGCGGGCGCGGAATATAGCACAAAAAATAACCAATTCCGACGGCAATGGTCGGTTTCTCTTTATCGTTGCCCAGGATCGTTCGCGACATGCCCCGCGAACGTCCCACGCGCGCGAACCGGCAACGCCGTCAGATTTTTCAAGCCTTGCATCATGCGGGGCGGACATGAAAATACTAAAGGATGAGTATTCATGATCGGCAAGACCAGCAAGGGCGCCAACGGCGCCACCACGACAAGGCCTGCGATGAATGGCACATCGGGAACAGATGCCCTCACGCGGGTTGATGTCCCCGGCATTCACTCTGCGGGCCCGACAAACCGGTTAGTGACGACGCACCCGGCCGGCGTCGACCTTGACGCAATCACGCCCGCCCCCACCGTCAGAGCGATACCAACGGCTATCGACTCGCCAGCATTGCCCGTACACCGTGCACTGCAGGATTACTGCATCACGCCCCCGCCGGAATGGGACAGTTCCTCTACCCAGAGCCCGCGAATCATTAAAGGACGCATGTACGTCACCTTGCCCGATAACCAGATCGTGCAGATCGCGATGGACATTGAAACCGGGTTTTACCGGGCCAGACGCCCAAGCGAGCGCGATCCTTCCGGGCCGATACTGCAACCCGATCCCGACGGCAGGTTCTGGCGCGAAGCAGGCAATGTCGAAGCGCTGCCGCATACCCTGAGTGACACCCGGCTGGAGGCCTTTCGCAGCGACATCGATTTCACCGGCATCGAACCCGGCAGCGACGGTCTGCACCGTTTTGACGGCAAGCTCTACGCGGTGATCCGCGACCATGCTTATCAGGTCCTGCATGACCTGGATGCTTCTACGCCGACAACCGCGGTACTGCGTATCGTCCGCGCGGAAGACGCCGTGGCCCATGACGCCAACAATATCTATGTGGGTACCCGGCCGGGACGTTCGGAGGCCGTTGTTCTCGATCCGCAGCACGGCTGGGTCGGCACCAGCGTAAAAGGGGCCGGCGGGATGCGGCGCGTAAACCCTGCCCCTCTTCTGCCTGATCGCATGCTCGTTTCGCCCGCCCTGCTGAATAACGGACGAGCCAGGTGGGATGCGGCCAAGGAACGTAGCGAAAAAGCCGAAAAAAAAAGGCTTGAACAGGAGCCGGGAAGCCAAGGTGAAAGAGGCGCACTGGCGTTACTGGAAGGGTACGCTCGCCAAGAACAGGAGCTGCTCACGCCCCTCATCAGCCTTTATGTGAACGAACGTGACGCGATCATCCTGTATGAAAAAGAAAGGTACCTATCCGAACTGCACGAAATGCGGGCGCGCAGCATCGAACTTTGTGAGTACCAGATTTATGCAAGGGAAAGTCGCATGACCATTGAGCGCGCGGGCTTGCACAACCTGCACCAGTTCTACAACGCCGATGCAGAATACCTGTGGAAGAAGCGCGAGCTTCTCGAAACGCGTCAGCAACTGATCAATGACTTCGTCAGACAATCGCGCTCGTCCGCGTTCGAAATCGCTTCACGCAATACATTAGCATTGGATTTGCACGTGGCATCTGCCTGGTGGGTCAGCTTCAAAAGCCGACTGCTGAGCGGCAGACCCGCCGACAGCCAGTCCGCGCTGGCGCAACTGGGGAGCTGGCACGTTGAAACGACTTCGGCTTTCTATGACATCGACAGTATTCCTCAGCAAGCGCGCCTTGCGGTCATCACCGACTTGCTGGATGAGACCGCAGCCATCAGGGCCTCCTACGAAACCCTGGTGCTTGCGCCGGAGTCTTCCGAGGCCGGCGTCCGTCGGCAAATCGTCGAGGTCGTGCAATCTTTTGAAAACGTACTGGAAGAGCGGGCGAGTCGCTATCACCGCGAGTCGCTGACTACGGCGGCGCTGCCGGCGCAGGATCAGGTGATTGATTTCGACTTCGTGCCTGCGCAGGAAGTCTCCGGCCCGGCGCCAACACGCAGGCGTTTGTTTCGCGCCAGACACCATAACGTCTCCAGGATCAGCGTCGGTCATCCACGCCGCACCGCTTCGGGGGAAGAAGTCATTGATGTCACAGACCCCATCAGTAATCAGGTCTGGCAAACGTATGAGCGCCGTGATGGCGAATGGCGCCGACAGACCCCGCCGCGAAACGATGCCTTGCCTACACTGGTGGCATTGGCCAACGAGCGACTGGGCCAATGCGATACACACCTCAATAGCGCCAGACAGGATGAAAAAGCCAAGCGAAACGCCACCAATATCGTCGAATCGCTTGGCGCAAAAGCCGAACAACTGGACGACGTCGCCTCGCAACTGGAGCGCCTGCCGAATGCGCTTGACGAGAATATCGTTCCGCTCGTTCGCCAGTTACGTCATGACAGTCAGCGGCTGCGTACTGAGGGCGAGAATATCCGCGTCCGGCTATACAAGGACAAGTCGTTCCTGAGCGCGAACCGAGTGGCGTACCTGCTCGACCAGAATCAAATCCTCGCAGTGAAAACCCATACCCGGCTGGAACGGGGCAAGGGCAGCAACAAACACTATCTCGATATCTACTCGCTCAATGACAGGCTCAGTGGCGAGCCGCTGTGGCACGCGCATTTTCACTACGACAGGAAGGACAGCGCAGCGCTCGATTTCACTGTACAGGGAGGCCACCTGAAAACCCTCGAGCAAAGCGGCTTGGGGCTGGCATCCCAACAAAAGGATCAGCAGGCCGGACGCGTGCACGTGCCGATCTGGCGTGAAGCACTCGACAGCAGGACGGCGCAGAGAATTTTTGATATCGCGCGGTGATCGCTCGACTGTCGCGGCAAACGAACAACATACAACCGTTCAACATCAGTCGTTGCAGCCGCGCTATTGATACAACAATCACTCAAGGATGAGTACACATGAAAGGCAAAACTCCCACAGGCACATCGGCTATTACTCCACCGCGACAACCCGCCATACACTCTGACTGGACTGAGACGCCCTCGCGCATCGATGTATCGCCACTTCCCCATCTGCGCGAATCCAACATCGCCGCAAGCACAACGGCTACCAACGTCAACGTTCAGGCAGGCCCCTCAACTACGCCGCTCACCGTCACCCCGCTGCCCCCCTCAACGCTAGCCGCGATGGTCACAAGCGCATCACGACTCTCAGTGGCAGATTTCCATGTCACGCTCCCGGATAACCTTCAGGCCACCATTGACAGTCAGGGCGTACGAACGATCAAAGGGCGCAAGTTCGTCAACTTGCCGGATGGCAAGACGGTGGAAATCGCCAGTGATCCGGACACCGGCCTCTACCGTGCCAGATGGCCGACCCAGCGTGAGCCTGGGCCGGTGCTGGTGCCCGATCCTGGCGGCGAGTACTGGTGGTCACCCTCAGATGTCCTGACAGACGCCCGTCTCGAAAGCTATCGCACGCAAATAAATCTGGAGGGTGTGCAACCTTACATCAACGGCGTGTACCCGCTCGACGGCAACACTTACATCATTATTCGCAAGAAAGTTTATCGGGTGATGTGGGATCAGCATGGGGCCCAAATGATGCACATCGTGCATCAGAGAACCGCAAATGACGTGGACAACCATGCTTTTTTTCAGCCCGAACTGATCGCTCAGGGGGAGCCGGTGATTTTCGATGCGCGACTCGGCTGGATTGACGCCGGGATCCGACGCGGCGACAACGAGGTTCTTTCCCTTCCTTCCCCGGAGCGTCGCCTGCGCGAACTGTTTCCCACCATCGAGGATGACCTGGTGCGCCTGACGATCGAGTCGCTGGGTGTTGACCTGCCGCGCAAACTGACTCAGTTCGAGGTGGGTCTGAGCAGGCTGCAAACGCGATTGTCCCGATGGCAGGAAATCGCCAACGCCACGCCGGGCATGCCTGCCTCGAACAATGCCATCGAAACTGCCAGTCAGCGCCTGCTGAGCATCTGGCGCAGGACAGGGCCGCTGCATCTGGATGCAAACGGAACCCCCTTGGGCATGGAGCTCAATCTCAGTGGTCTGGGAATTACCAATCTGCCGTCGCTGGACGGGATTGAATTCAGCCATGTCACTTCACTGAAGTTGCGCAGTAATAATCTGGATCGAAACATCAATCTGTCCGCCTTCAAAAATGTGCTCGACCTGGACCTGTTGGGTAACAAAATCGAAGGTTCGATTCACCAGTTGAGCGCAATGCAGCATTTGACTCACCTTAATCTCGACTACAACCCGTCACCCATAAATCCAGGTGAGCGGCTGGTTTCCAACACACTGCAAGTGCTGAGTCTGAACAACTGCGCGATGGCTGACGCTCCAGACTTCAGCGGCCTGCCAAATCTTCGCAGGCTGGAAATGACCTACACGAATCTTGCGCGATGGCCAGCCAGCCTTGATCAACTGCCACTGCTTGAACGGGTGGATCTGAGGTACAACGCCCTCAGCGAATTGCCCGACGCCCTGATTGCACCAGCATTCGAGCATCTGGCGAATACGCGACTGAGCAACATCGTCAATGTGGATGGCAACCCGTTTTCTCTGATCACGCTCGAGCGCGCCAGCCTTTATCGTCTGCGCCTTCTGGCCAGCGGATTGTCGCTGTCCAATCCGGAGAACCTGTTAAGCACCATGAGATGGCTGGAGCCACTGCCGGTTCGACTTCCGGTACACAGCGACTATGGCAGCGGCGCGGCATCTGCTCTGCTGGTTCGGGTACGCGAGCTGTATCCCACCATGGGAAATAATGCCGATGCGTTTCTTCAGTCCATGGGCGCGGATGCTTCCAACGTTCTGACACGGCTGGAATATGAGTTCGAGGTGCTTAAAACCCAGCTCAACGCATGGTCCAAAGGACAATTCAATATTGCCTCACAAAAAATCTTGAAATGCTGGCGGCGGGAGGGGCGAATGCTGCTTGGGGCAGGGGGAGAGCATTTAGGCCTGAAATTGAATCTGACCAGTTTGAATCTGGAGAACATGCCGAGCCTGGATGCTGATTTCAGTTTCGTCGCCTCGCTCAACTTGAAACGTGCCCGCTTGCATCACAATCCTGACGGTTTCCTGGGGCGATTCCCGAATTTGCACGAGCTCGATATCTCGCAGAACCAGCTGCGCAGCGTGCCTTCGGCATTGGCGAAGATGCAGCATCTGACACGCTTGAACATGAGCGACAACTATCTGGGGCCTGACGCAGCGCAACTGATCCAGGACCTGGGGCCTAGGACGTCCCTGCGGGAGCTGAACCTGAGCAGGAACAGGTTCGTGCACACGCTTGATTTGAGCTTGTTGCCAGCGTTGCGAAAACTGAATATTTCCCGTACGCAAATTGATTCCTGGCCGCCCGGACTGGAGAGAATGCCGGCACTGGAGGAGGTCAACCTGTCACATAACGGGTTTAAAGACCTTCCCCTTTTCCTGCTTGCGCCTGGTGATCAGGATCTCGCCGGGTTTGTCCGTCTCTATGACAGCCTCGACATCACCGGCAACCCGTTGTCGTCCGACACTCAATCCAACTTAAGGCAACTCGCGAGCAGGCTTCAAGCCGCTGGCATAACACTGCAACGGCCGCGAAACCTGCTGACCGCCGTCAACCCTGAGAATCAGGAGTTGCCTGTCAGCTTCCTCCCCACCCGCCCCGCACAGCCCAGCGTCCTGACGCCTGCTCGACGCGTCCAGGAAATTTTCCCTTCCTACAATGAACAGTCGATCAATCACCTGATCCAGTCGCTGGAGCCCGACGTTCCAGGAAGGTTGGCTGCGCTGGAACACGAGCTCAATACGCTGAAATCCCAGCTGCAGGACTGGGGCGGGAACAATAAAAAACCAGCATCGGAGCGCATCTTGAGCTGCTGGCGGCGTGAAGGTATTACGCAATCGACATCGGCCACGCCGGATGGAGCATTCCTTGACCTGACCCTGGACTTGAGCGGTCTCAACGTAGAGGTGCTGCCAAATCTTGATGCCGACTTCAGCCATGTCGGTTCACTGCTGATGAAAAACGAGGGACTGTACAGTCCTCCCGAAGGCTTCTTGAGCCGATTTACCAACCTGCGCACACTTGATCTGACGAACTCGTACCTCACCGAACTACCTCAAGCATTGCGCAACATGAACCATCTGACACGTCTGATTCTCAACGGCAACAGCATCGCGTTGACTGATGCGACAGCGCGAATCCTGTCGCAACGCACAACCCTTCAGGTGTTGGAGATGAATAATAATCCACTGCAGTGGTTGCCGGACCTCAGCCAGATGACCCAATTGCGCGCGTTGGCCCTGTCGCGCACAGGCCTGCGGGACTGGCCACCCGGGCTCGAAGCATTGACTTCGATGCAGCGGATCAATCTCAGCCGCAATAACCTCACCAGTATTCCCGACTATTTGATCAATCCTGCGCAGCAACATCTGGCAGCTTCGGCGCGGCTCACCAACGTGATCAACGTGTCCCATAACCAATTCGACGAAAGTGCCCGGCAGCAGGCGCTGATTTATCAAATGCGCCTTGAAGCAGCCGGAATACGCTTATCCCGGCGTAACCTGCTGCTCACGATTAACGAATAATGAAGAGATCGCCCTGGCAGGAATGATGATTCGATAGCAAGGCGCCTTTTCACTGAGCGAGGCGCAGACCCCGCCAGTCAGACCTTTTCCCCGTCATCATTGTGCAGGGAAAAGGTCAGTGCTCAAGGATGAGCAACCCGGTCAATCATGGCGCTCTTTCAATCCGCAACAGAACGCTTGACCTGATCGTAAAACACCGACCCCGGCAATGACGCCGAACGCTGCCCTGCCAGTTGTTTACCGACCCTGGTGCAGCAAGTCTCAAGGAAGAAAAACTCAATGCCCATCAAAACACCTCCGCGCAACACTGTCACAGTCGACATCCACACGCGTCCTGTGCAGCCGGACAATCTGCAGGTGCGACAGCCCGAGCTCCCGCACTCTCTGGATCCGGGTATGTCGAACATCGCAAGACCCCACAACCCCAGGGATTCGGCAAGCACTTCGGGGCGGCCCGACCTCGATGCCATCAGCCCGGTAGTGGTGACGCCCACGCCTGTTTCCGCTGCCTCAGGAACAACTTCCACACCGGTGATCCGAACACTGGAGGACTACCGGATCAGCGTAGCGGTGCATCTGCCGAATGCCGACGCCGAGGGTTTCATCATGTTCAAGGGACGCCGCTACGTTGAAGTGGCCGAGGTCGGCATTATCGCTGTCGCGACGGACGCCACCGGTCAGCACCGTGCCAGATTGCCCAGTGAGCTGGAGCCTTCCGGACCGCTGCTGGTACGCGACTCAATCAGCAGGCTCTGGCATCAAGTCGACGAATCGCCCATCACTTTTGCCCTGAGCGAAAGCAGCTTGCAAGGGTTCCGGACACCGCTGGACTTCGCTGATGTCGAACCCGATGTCAACGGACTGCACCGCTTCGACGGCAAGCTTTACGTGGTGATAGACAGCCACACCTACCAGACCCTGCACGACCTTGACGCGTCGACGCCGCTCACCCCGGTGATGCGTATCGTGCGCGCCGCGGATGCGGTGGCTGGCGACGTCGATAACCGCTATGTCGCGACACGCCCAGGCAGATCGCAGCCGATTGTGTTCGACGCCGTAGAGGGCTGGGTTGGCGTCAGTATCCCGGGCGCCGGCGGCATGCGGCGGGCGGGGGATCCCCCGCCACGCACATTGAAAGAGCGTCTCAGCGCCGCCCTCAATCGCTTGAAAAGCCCGGAGTCTCGCGCGCGCAAGTTGTATCCGGCTCTCACCGAGAGGCAAGTCACAGCCCTGCTCACATCACTTGGCGACGATGTTTCAGGAGGATTGGCTCGTCGGGAAGCCGAGTATAAAAATATGGAAAAGGCATTGAAGGCCTGGTCGCTTGCAAGTAGCCAGGATCTGATAATTCGCTTGAACTCGATCAAGATCAAACAATGCTGGCAGTCCCCCACAACAAAGAAACTTGAGCTTAGAGCTGAAAATTTTACCCTGCCGCTGCTCAAGGCCGACTTCAGCCATGTCCGCACGCTCGAGCTGGACCAGGTCAACTGGTCAGTCGCAACCGAGACATTCCTCAGCAATTTCACCGGCCTGACCCGTTTGACAGTGACACGTTCCACGCTGAAAAAGCTGCCGGACTCCTTGGCGACCCTGCACAACCTGACCGAGTTGAATCTGCGCAACAATCAGCTCCGGCTTGATGAGCAGGCTGCGGTCAGCCTGGGGAAACTCACGAAACTCAAGTCCATTGATCTGTCCGAGAACCCTCTGGGGCGAACCCCGGACTTCAGCGCGATGAGCGATTTGCAGACCCTGAACCTGAGCAAAACCGGTCTTAAACGATGGCCTGAGGGCTTGCAGCATCAGTCGAGGCTCAAACTCGTTGATCTGCGCGGCAACGATCTGCGTGAAGTGCCAAATGCGGTCCTCAACCCGCCAGCGGAGCAGTTGTCCGCTCGCGCCAGGATCAATGGCGTCACGCAACTTGAAGACAACCGCTTTGAAGCGGACCTGTGGCGGTCGCTCGCGCGTTCTGGGTGCGGGTAGCCGCGGATCATCCGGAGCTGGCCGCCCAGGCACTGCCGGGCGCGTTCCGTCTGGACGGCCACATTCCAGAGATCGCCATGGTGCGCCGGATGTACCCCGACAAGGATGTGCAGACTGCCAAGGCCTACTGGAACGCAATGGACGATGCCACGCAAAAGGCGCTGCCCGACCGCATGCAGAAATTCGACCTGATGGCGGCACAATTGGAGCGGTACGTTCAAAGCTCGTCCACGGCCAACGTACAGACCCGCCAATGGGTACAGCAGGTTGCGAGGAGCCTCAAGGAGTGCTGGTTAAACGATTCCTTGACCACGCTGAAGTTGCCGAAAGGACGCGGGCCGCTCCCGGCACTGGAGGCGGATTTCAGCCATGTCCGTTCTCTGGAAATGAACAACATTGCCTGGTCGGACGCTGGCGACCGGTTCCTGTCGAGTTTCACCCACCTGAAAAAACTCTCCATCACTCAAAGCGACCTCGGCAGGCTGCCGGCCAGCGTGGAGCAGATGCAGCAGCTCACGCACCTGGATCTGAGTAATAACAGGATCGCTCTCGATGAGCACACCACTAACGTCATCACTGGCCTGCACCAGCTGTCAGACCTCAATCTGTCGGGCAATCCACTGGATGGCATCCCTGACTTCACCGACATGTCGGGGCTTGAGTACCTGCGGCTGCGTAACACGGAAATCGAACACTGGCCGAGTGGATTGCAAAACAAGACTGCACTGAAAGTCGTTGATTTGCGCGATAACCGCTTGAATGAAGTACCGCATGCACTCCTTGAACCGGCGTCTGATCAGTTGCTCGCCATTGGCAAGATCAACAGCGTCATCCAACTCGACGGTAACGACTTCCCCACCGAGTACTGGCGCAAATTCGACGAATTCTGGCAGCGCCTGAACGAAGCTCACTCCGAACTGACGCCCGCTGCCGAGGGCGTAATCTTTGATAGTGGCGACTCCCCCGCCCAGCGCTATCAACGACTGTATCCAGGCAAGGACATCAATCAGTGCAGAAAATATCTTTGGAGCCTTGAGGGTGATACGGCGGTCACGACACTGCGCAACCTCGAACAGGAGTTCGGAAAACTGAAGCAACAGCTCGACGACTGGGTGTTCTCTGGACGGGGAGCTCGTTCGGCTTACGCTCGGGCGAACCAGGTGGCCCTCAACGCGCAGGCCCGCCCTGACCGTGAGATCGCTGCCGCCAGGATTCTCAGTTGCTGGAGACGGGAAACACCGCAGAAACTGGCCTTTGATCGCACGCCCATCGGGCTTGAGCTGGATCTCAGCGGCCTGAGGCTAGGAAGCCTGCCGGATCTCGACATTGACTTCAGCCATGTCGGTTCACTCAAACTGAGCCACATGAACCTGAGTATTTCGCCGGAGGGCTTTCTGACCCGCTTCCGCCATGTACGCTGGCTCGATCTGTCGCACAACCAACTGCACACACTGCCGCCCGCCATCGGAGAAATGAACGGGCTGACCCGACTCTTTCTGCAGAACAATCAGTTAATGCTGACGGCTGACACCGCCCGGGTCATTTCAGAACGTAGAACGCTACGAGGTTTGGGCCTTCACAATAATCCGGAACTGGGCGTCGCTCCGGACTTCAGTCAGATAACCGACATGCGCTCGCTCAATATGGCCCATACCGGCATCGACACCTTCCCGAGCGGCATTGCCGATCAGCCACTGCTGGACCACTTCGACTTGAGCTCCAACAGAATCGTGGACATTCCTGACGCGGTCATCGCCCCCACGAACGAACGACTCCTGAACACCGCGCGCGTCAACGACTTTACCAACATTGGCTCGAATCCGCTGTCCGAGGCCACATTGGCGCGGATCGACCTTTACGAGGCCCGTTTGATCGAAGCGCAAGTACCTCTGCGCGAAGCATTCAACCTGGTCGACACTGCACGCGTCCAAGCACCTGTGGCAATGCGCGCACTCACCAATAATTCAATGGCGCGGTGGACCACCGGGATGTCCCCCGACCAGATAAATACCAGGAAAATCCAGTGGCAAACGGTGCGCGAGGAGGAAGGCTCGAACGGCTTTTTCAACATGCTGGAGCTTCTTAGAGTCAATAAAGCCGGTCACGCGGATCAACAACGGAGATTGTGGGCGCTCATCGATTCGATGACCGAGCACTCTGTGGAGTCGAAACGCCTGCGTCGCGAACTCCTGGACCGGGCGGGTGACGCAACCTGTTGTGACCGGGCGGCGTTCACCTTTACCAACCTGGAAACCAAGTCGCTGGCCTTCAAGGCGATCGCTCAGGCTACGGATCAAACTCAGGGCCGCAACCTTTCCATGCTCTCTCGGGGACTGTTTCGCTTGCACGAAGTCGACAAGATCGCGTCCGCCGACATCGCGCGCAGTGAGGCAATACTCGGCGATCCGGCGACGTCTGAGATCGAAAAACTCGTGCATAGCGAACGTCTGAGAGAGGAAGTGGAGATCAGGCTTGCCTATCGCTATGGTCTCAAGGATCGCCTGCAATTGCCGGCGCAACCCGATCAGGTCTTCTACACCCACATGGCCAAGGTGTCGGAGGGAGCGCTGGAGGCGGCTTATCGAAAAGTGGTGGCACTGGACGACTCGCCCGAAGAATTCCAGGCGCTGTTGTCCGAAGAGTTCTGGCAAGACTACGTGACCAACAAATACCGGGGGCAATTCGAAGACCAACGCCAGCCATTTCAGCTGCGGCAGACAGAACTCGCCGCTGAACACGCAGCCAATAGACTGACGCTTGATGAGTTCAAGGCGCAATCCGAATCGCTGGAAGCAACGAATCGGATCGAGGAAGCGTCGCTCATCGAAACGTTGTCCCGACAGGAACTGGGCATGGTTCCAGTCGGGAATAACGGCGCGGGAGCCGCTGGCGCCGCTGGATAACAGGATGAAATAGCAGAGCTGGCCGAAGGGTTTTCGGCCAGCCTTTATTCGTCGTCGTCGAAGTTGTAGCTGCCCGGCGCGAGGTTCTCGAAACGGGTGTACTTGCCGATGAACGCCAGGCGGATAAAACCGATCGGGCCGTTCCGCTGCTTGCCGATGATGATTTCGGCGATGCCTTTGTGCTCGGTTTCCGGGTGATACACCTCGTCCCGGTACACGAACATGATGACGTCAGCATCCTGCTCGATCGCTCCGGATTCCCGGAGGTCGGAGTTGATCGGGCGTTTGTTCGGCCGTTGCTCCAGGGAGCGGTTGAGCTGGGACAACGCCACCACCGGGCAATTGAATTCCTTGGCCAGGGCTTTCAAGGAACGCGAGATTTCGGAAATCTCGTTGGTCCGGTTGTCGCCACCGGAACCTGGAATCTGCATCAGTTGCAGGTAGTCGATCATGATCAGGCCGATGTCACCGTGTTCACGCGCCAAGCGCCGCGTGCGCGCTCGCATTTCTGACGGGCTGATGCCGGCCGTGTCATCGATGAACAGCTTGCGATCGTTGAGCAGGTTGACCGCCGAGGTCAGGCGCGGCCAGTCATCATCTTCCAACTGACCGGAACGCACTTTGGTCTGATCGATCCGGCCGAGGGACGAGAGCATACGCATGATCAGCGATTCGCCTGGCATCTCGAGGGAGTACACCAGAACGGCCTTGTCGCTGCGCAGCACGGCGTTTTCTACCAGGTTCATCGCGAAGGTGGTTTTACCCATCGACGGACGGCCAGCAACGATGATCAAGTCAGCCGGCTGCAGGCCGCTGGTCTTCTCATCGAGGTCGGTGTAACCGGTCGACAGGCCGGTAATGGCGTTGTCGGTGTTGAACAGCGTGTCGATACGATCGATGGCCTTGGTCAGCAACTCGTTCACACCCACCGGGCCACCGGTTTTAGGCCGGGCCTCGGCAATGGCGAAGATCTGGCGCTCGGCTTCGTCGAGGATTTCCTCGGCGGTGCGGCCTTCGGGGTTGAAGGCACTGTCGGCGATCTCGGTGCTGATACCGATCAGTTGGCGTAGTGTCGCGCGCTGACGAACGATCTGCGCATAGGCCTTGATGTTGGCGACGGATGGCGTGTTTTTTGCCAGTTCGCCGAGGTAACCGAGGCCGCCAACCTGTGACGTCTGACCTTCCTTGTCCAGTTGTTCGGCAAGGGTCACGACGTCAATCGGGGAGTTCTGATCGGCCAGTTTGGCGATCGCACGGAATATCAGGCGGTGGTCATGTCGATAGAAATCGCCGTCGGAGACTTGATCGAGCACGCGTTCCCAGGCGTTGTTGTCCAGCATCAGACCACCGAGAACAGCCTGTTCGGCTTCGATGGAATGCGGCGGCACCTTCAGGGCAGCGGTTTGCAGATCGTATTGCTCGGGAGCGGAGATATCGTTCATGGCCACTTGAGTTGTTTAGTGAAAACAGGGATTGCAGAAAGACAAAGGGCACGACCTGTAAACAGGATCGTGCCCGATGTTAACCGTCTGACGGACAAGCCGCCAGCCGATCAGGTGTTGCTTAAGCTGCTACCACTACAACGCGTACGGTGGCTTCAACTTCGGCGTGCAGGTGCACGGCTACGTCGAATTCGCCTACGTTGCGGATGGTGCCGTTCGGCAGACGAACTTCGCTCTTCTGCACTTCAACGCCGGAAGCGGTCAGTGCGTCAGCGATGTCGTGAGTACCGATCGAACCGAACAGCTTGCCTTCGTCGCCAGCGGTGGCAGTGATAGTCACTTCCAGCTCGGCCAGTTGGGCAGCACGGCTTTCAGCCGATGCTTTACGGTCTGCGGCAGCTTTTTCCAGCTCGGCACGACGCTCTTCGAACGCAGCAATGTTTGCTGGGGTCGCGGCGGTAGCCTTGCCGTAAGGCAGCAGGTAGTTACGACCGTAACCGGCCTTAACGTTTACTTTGTCACCCAGGTTGCCCAGGTTGGTGACTTTTTCCAGAAGGATCAGTTGCATGTGAAAATCCTCTAACTTTTAACCTTCACCGTTCGCGCTGTCGGTGTCTTTCGACACGTGACGACCGCGAAAATCAATCAGGCTGTCGACAATGGCCAAGACCACCAGCAACGGATAGATCAGCTGCATGAACAGCAACAGCGTGACGTACAACCCCACCAGCCAGAAACCGGCCAGTCGCTTCTGCCCGACCAGCCCATGAATCAAGGCAAGTCCGGCGAACACCAACGGTACACTGCACAACGGCGTCAACATGGCCATCTGTGCACCGAGATTCGGGCCCAGAAGCATCAACGCCAGCAGTAACATCGCCGGCCCCAGCGGGATCCGGATGGCGCGAAACTCGCGACCAAAACCACCCGGGTTGTACAACAACGCCTGCCAATGACGCCCGACAATCAGGCTCAGCACGCTGACGATCTGCAACAAGGCCGCAATCAGTCCGGTCAGGACTGGCGCAATCAGGGACGCGAAACGCGCTTGCTCATCAACCGACAATTGCTTGTAGGTCTCACCGAGAAGCGCTGGCATGACCTTTATGAGGGCCTGCGCGAGCATCTCGATCTGGGCCGCAAACGCCGCCCCGAGCACCACTGAAAACACCACTCCAACGGCTACGCTGACCAGCAGCGTGCGAACCCAGGACTCACTTGCGCGCAAAACCAACGCAAGCCCCGAAGATCCCAAAAGCACCAGAAGTGCCCGTGGGTCATCGGCATACAACCACCAGATCAACGCTGGCAGCAGCCCCAGTGAAAGAACGCCAAGAGCGTCTTTCAATCCGCGCCGCAGAAGCACAAGGCTCCCGGCGGCAGCACCCAACCAATACAACAACGGCAATGTTGCACATCCGGCCACTACGAGAGTGGCCTGCATACGGCCTCGCATAATGAACTCAGCTAAGGCACGCATGCATTCAATCCTTTGCTACTTGTCGACTGCCCGGTCTCAGCGGCCGTGGCTGTCGGTGTAGGCCAGCAGGGCCAGGAAGCGGGCGCGCTTGATAGCGGTGGCCAGCTGACGCTGATAACGAGCTTTGGTACCGGTGATGCGGCTTGGAACGATTTTGCCGGTCTCGGATACGTAGGCTTTCAGAGTGTTGAGATCTTTGTAATCGATCTCTTTCACTTCTTCAGCTGTGAAGCGGCAGAATTTACGACGACGGAAGAAACGTGCCATTTGATAGGCTCCTTAAAAGGTCCGTGGATTACTCGTCAGCGTTATCGCTGTTGTCGCTGTCATCACTATCAGCGCTATCAGCGCCTTCGTGCTCAGGACGGTCGCGACGCTCACGGCGCTCACTGCGGTTTTCTTCAGCCTTGAGCATCTCGGATTGGCCGGTAACGGCTTCTTCGCGACGGATGACCAGGTTACGGATCACTGCATCGTTGTAGCGGAAGTTGTCTTCCAGCTCGGCCAGGGCCTTGCCAGTGCACTCAACGTTCAGCATCACGTAGTGAGCCTTGTGAACATTGTTGATTGCGTAGGCCAGTTGACGACGGCCCCAATCTTCCAGACGGTGGATTTTGCCGCCGTCTTCTTCGATCAGCTTGGTGTAACGCTCTACCATGCCGCCGACTTGCTCGCTTTGATCCGGGTGGACCAAAAAGATGATTTCGTAATGACGCATGAATGCTCCTTACGGGTTGTAGCCTGCCGCTCAAAAACGGTCAGACAAGGAGTGAATGACACTTATGGACTTGCTGGCGCGGGGCACATGCGTGCCTGCCGTCACAGCAAGGGGCGCAATTGTAGAGAAGGGACTGAAGAGGTGCAAGGCAATTGGTGATTATTTGAACAATCACCGACAGACATCTGTAGGAGCTGCCGAAGGCTGCGATCTTTTGACTTTGTTTTTTTCAAAACAAGATCAAAAGATCGCAGCCTCGTTTCACTCAACAGCTCCTACAGGTCCTGAGCAGGCTTATTTCTTGGCAGCAGCCTTGGCTTTTGCACCGCGCTGACGCTGCGCCTCGAACAGGCACACGCCGGTGGCCACCGAAACGTTGAGACTGCTGACGCTACCGGCCATCGGCAGGTTCACCAGATAGTCGCAATGCTCACGGGTCAGGCGACGCATGCCCTTGCCTTCGGCACCCATGATCAGGATGGTCGGGCCGGTCAGGTCCTGGTCATAGATACTGACCTCGGCCTCGCCCGCCGTGCCGACAACCCACAGACCGCGCTGCTGGAGCTTTTCCAGAGTGCGCGCCAGGTTGGTCACTGCAACTAGCGGAATCACTTCCGCCGCGCCGCAGGCCACTTTACGCACGACAGGTGTCAGGGTGGCTGACTTGTCTTTTGGCACGATGACTGCCAACGCACCGGCAGCATCTGCCGAACGCAGGCAGGCGCCGAGGTTGTGCGGATCGGTCACGCCGTCGAGCACCAGCAACAGTGGCGCACCGTCGGTGCGATCGAGCAATTCGTCGAGCATTGCCTCGCCCCAGACCTGGCTCGGACTGACGTCCGCCACCACACCCTGGTGCACGCCTTCAACCCAGGCGTCCATCTCACGACGCTCGGCCTGACCCACCTGGACACGATTCTCGTTGGCCAGTTCGATCAAGGTCTGCACGCGCGGATCGTTGCGGCTTTCAGCCAGCCAGATCTGCTTGACGCGCTTGGGGTGGTGACGCAGCAACGCTTCTACCGCGTGAACGCCGTAGATTTTTTCCAACTGACTCATGACTTCGCCTTCGGTTTACGTGCCCCGCCACTTTTGGCTGGAGCCGAACCCGCTTTCGGCGGGCCTTTACGGTGTTTGCTCGGTTTGGCTGGCTTGCCGCCGGTCGCATTCTCAGGCGCCGACCGTCCGGTCTTTCCCCCGGACGCCGCTTTACCACCGTTTTTCGCATCGGCGAGCAAAGCCTGCTTCATTTCACGGCTTTTGCGCAGCTCGGCGTTTTTCGCCACAGCATCGCTTGGGCGATAGGCTTCACTGGCCTTTTCCTTGGCAGGACGGCGGCCAGCGGTTTTCGCTGGAGCCGGTTCTGCCGCAGTCTTGGCAGCGGGCGCAGCAGTTTCGGCGCCACGTTTCTTGCGACCAATCGGTGCGCTGATGGTTTTTTCGGCCATCTCGAAGTCGATCTTGCGCTCGTCGAGATCGACACGCATGACGCGCACCTCAACGGTGTCACCAAGACGGAAGCTGCGACCGGTACGCTCGCCCGCCAGGCGGTGATGCACAGGGTCGAAGTGGTAGTAGTCGCCCGGCAGCGCGGTGACGTGGACCAGACCTTCGACATAGATATCGGTCAGCTCGACGAACAAACCAAAACCGGTGACGGCAGTGATCACGCCCGGGAACGATTCGCCCACGCGATCCTTCATGAACTCGCACTTGAGCCAGTTCACTACGTCACGAGTGGCTTCGTCGGCACGGCGCTCGCTCATCGAGCATTGCTCGCCGAGTTGCTCCAGCGCTGCTTCGTCGTACGGATAAATGCGCGCCTTCGGAATGGTCATCGCACCGGCACGACGAACGTGCGGGGTGTCCTGTTTCGAATGGATCACACTGCGGATCGCGCGGTGCGTGAGCAAGTCCGGGTAACGACGGATCGGCGAAGTGAAGTGGGTATAGGCTTCGTAATTCAGACCGAAGTGGCCCTGATTGTCAGCGCTGTACACCGCCTGACTCAGCGAGCGCAGCATCACAGTCTGGATCAGATGGAAATCCGGACGGTCCTTGATGCTGGCCAGCAGTGCCTGGTAATCCTTCGGCGACGGGCCGTCCTTGCCTTTGTGCAGGGACAGACCAAGCTCACCGAGGAATGCGCGCAGTTTCTCCAGACGCTCCGGCGGCGGACCGTTGTGAACGCGATACAACGCGGGTATTTCGTGCTTCTTCAGGAATTCAGCGGTGGCCACGTTGGCCGCCAGCATGCATTCCTCGATCAGCTTGTGCGCGTCGTTACGAACGGTTGGACGGATCTCGGCAATCTTGCGCTCGGTCCCGAAGATGATGCGGGTTTCCTGCGTTTCGAAATCGATCGCGCCGCGTACGTGACGAGCGGCCAGCAAAACCTTGTACAACGCATAAAGCTGCTTGAGGTGCGGCAGAACGTCGTTGTACTCACCGCGAAGCTGACGCGCCTCGGTAAGTTTCGGCGTTTCCAGCATCGCGCTGACCTTGTTGTAGGTCAGACGAGCGTGGGAATGGATTACCGCTTCATAGAAGCAGTAGTCAGTCATTTCACCGGACTTGGAGATGGTCATCTCGCAAACCATGGCCAGACGATCGACATGCGGGTTCAGCGAGCACAGGCCATTGGACAGTTGCTCAGGCAGCATCGGCACTACACGCTCGGGGAAGTACACCGAGTTGCCACGAACCTGAGATTCATTGTCAAGCGCCGAACCGATCTTCACGTAGCTGGAGACGTCGGCAATGGCCACGTACAACTTCCAGCCGCCGGAGAACAGACGCAACTTGCCAGGCTTGGCTTCGCAGTAGACCGCGTCATCAAAGTCGCGAGCATCTTCACCGTCAATGGTCACGAACGGCAGATGGCGCAGGTCGATGCGCTTCTCTTTGTCTTTCTCTTCGACTTCAGGCTTGAGCTTGGCGGCTTCTTTCAAGACCGCTTCAGGCCAGACATGCGGGATATCGTAAGCGCGCAAGGCGACATCGATTTCCATGCCCGGTGCCATGTAGTTGCCCACGACTTCAACCACATCGCCTTGCGGCTGGAAGCGTGGCGTCGGCCAGTGAGTGATCTTCACTTCGACAAACTGACCGATTTGAGCGTTGGCGTTACGGCCCGGCGTGACCAGCACTTCCTGCTGGATCTTCGGATTGTCCGCGACGACGAAACCAATACCGCCCTCTTCGAAGTAGCGGCCGACGATGGTTTCGTGAGCACGCGAGACCACTTCGACGATCATGCCTTCGCGGCGACCGCGACGGTCGAGGCCGGAAACACGGGCCAGCGCACGGTCACCGTCGAACACCAGGCGCATTTGCGCCGGGCTCATGAACAGGTCGTCGCTGCCGTCGTCCGGCACCAAAAAGCCGAAACCGTCCCGGTGCCCGCTGATGCGGCCCAGGATCAGGTCGAGTTTATCCACCGGCGCATAAGTGCCACGACGGGTGTAAATCAGTTGAGCGTCGCGCTCCATTGCGCGCAGACGGCGGCGCAGGGCTTCGATCTGGTCTTCTGTGGTCAGACCAAACTCTTCGACCAGTTGCTCGCGGGCAGCTGGCGAACCTCGATCAGCGAGGTGCTGAAGGATCAGTTCGCGGCTTGGAATAGGGTTATCATATTTTTCCGCTTCACGAGCGGCCTCGGGATCGAGGGACTGCCAATCGGCCATTAGAGAGTTTTCACCTTGTCTATATGCGGGTTAGTTTGGCATAGGCGCCATCAAACGGGAAATTTCAGACTATAAAGGCCCATCTAGAGCACTGTATCGCCGTTTTAAACTGGTTTTGAACACCGCTGGTAAAAAAAATCAAAAAAATCGGCAGCAGGGGTTTACAGTTAAAAAGGCGCTCCGTATAGTGCGCGCCATCGACGACGCACAAGCGCTGCCGATACTGCCCAGATGGTGAAATTGGTAGACACGCCAGCTTCAGGTGCTGGTGACCGCAAGGTCGTGGAAGTTCGAGTCTTCTTCTGGGCACCAATTTCGAGTTTGAGACTAGATCAGTTTCAAGACTCACACAAAAACCCGCGAAAGCGGGTTTTTTGCATTCTAAGGAAAGGATTTGTTAAAACCGATTTATTAAAATTAAATCAGGGGTTTACAGATCAAAAAGCGCTCCGTATAGTGCGCCACATCAACAGCGGCAACGCTTGCGATGATTGCCCAGATGGTGAAATTGGTAGACACGCCAGCTTCAGGTGCTGGTGACCGCAAGGTCGTGGAAGTTCGAGTCTTCTTCTGGGCACCAATTCAAATTCAAGGTTACGACCCTGAATTTCTCAAAAACCCGCGAAAGCGGGTTTTTGCGTTTCTGCTCTCCTGAAACTCCAAGCGACCCACTCGAAATTCGATTGCCCCCCCCTGTAGGAGCTGCCGAAGGCTGCGATCTTTTGATCTTGTTTTTTGAAAGCAAAAGTCAAAAGATCGCAGCCTTCGGCAGCTCCTACAAGGACGAGCAGCAACTGCAGTACCAGACCCCGTCCAGCCCCGCAAGGCGCACTTGAGAAACAATATCGTTTATCATTGTTGCAAGATTTTGCAATGCGACAGTGAGGAACCCTGAGAATGACGTTTCGAAATACCCTGCGCCGAGGCTTGACCTTCACCCTTCTCGGCCTGGCACTCGCCACTCCCCTCACCCAGGCTGCCGATGCGGTTTCCCTGACTCTCTACAACGGCCAGCACAAGGAAGTCGGCGATGCGATCGCCAAAGCCTTCGAAGCCAAGACCGGCATACACGTTAATGTCCGCAAGGGCAGCAGCAATCAGCTTGCCAGCCAGATCGTCGAAGAAGGCGACCGCTCGCCCGCCGACGTGATCTACACCGAAGAATCCCCGCCACTGAACAAACTTGGCGAGCAAGGCCTGCTGGCCAAGGCCGATGACGCCACCCTGGCTGTGCTGCCGGAAAAATACGTCGCGAGTAACGGCACCTGGATCGGCGTGACCGCCCGGGTCCGCGTGGTTGCCTACAACCCGAAACTGATCGATGAGAAAGACCTGCCGAAATCGGTGATGGAGTTCTCCGATCCGCAATGGCAAGGCAAAGTCGGCTTCGTGCCAACCAGCGGCGCGTTCCAGGAACAGGCCGTGGCCATTATCAAGATGCACGGTCGTGACGCCGCCGAAGAATGGCTGACCGGTCTGCGCGCATTCGGCAAGACTTACAGCAACAACATGGTCGCGCTCAAAGCGGTGGAAAACGGCGAAGTCGCCACCGTGCTGGTGAACAACTACTACTGGTTCGCCCTTCAGCGTGAGAAAGGCAAACTGGATTCGAAACTGCACTACTTCACCGGCGGCGACGTCGGCGGCTTGATTACCGTCTCCAGTGCCGCCGTGCTGAAATCCAGCAAACATCCAAAAGAAGCCCAGCAATTCCTCGCCTATATGGCCAGCGAAGAAGGTCAGCGGGTGATCACTCAGACCACCGCCGAATATCCGCTGCACAAAGGTATGGCATCGGATCGCGGCCTCAAGCCGTTCAGCGAGCTGGAAGCGCCGAATGTCACCCCGGCCGACCTGGGTAATGCTGAAGAGGCACTGGAACTGGAACGTGAAGTTGGCTTGAACTGATGACCGCATCGTTAGCCACCCCCGCCGCGCGCGGGGGTTACGTGCCACGACGCAAGCGGCCGTCGATCTGGCTGGTGCTGCCAGTGTTGTTGCTGGTGGTGATGAGCCTGCTGCCGCTGGCGTATGTCGGGCTGAAAACGTGGCAGGCCGGCTGGGCCGAAGCGCTGCACTTGTTGTGGCGCCCTTACGTTTTCGGCCTGCTGCGCAACACCTTGGCATTGATGGTCGGCGTGACCGTCACCTGCGGCGTGATCGGTCTGTCGCTGGCCTGGCTGCTGGAACGCAGCAATTTGCCGGGGCGACGTCTATGGGGCGTGATTTTATGCCTGCCGTTCGCGGTGCCGGCATTTGTCAGCAGCTTCACCTGGGTGTCGTTGAGCGCACAGTTCGAGGGCCTGGGCGGTGCGATTCTGGTGATGAGCCTGTCGAAATACCCGCTGATCTTCTTGCCTGTCGCAGCGACCCTGCGCAATCTCGATCCATCCCTTGAAGAATCCGCCCGCACCCTGGGCCAGAACCGTTGGGGGGTGTTTTTTCGCGTCACCCTCCCCCTGCTCTGGCCATCGCTGCTGGCCGGCTCGTTGCTGATCGCCTTGCACATGCTGGTGGAGTTCGGCGCGCTGTCGATCATTGGTCTGCAAACCTTCACCACGGCGATCTATCAGCAGTTCGAACTGGAGTTCAGCAACGCTAATGCGGCGATGCTTTCTGCGGTATTGCTAGCGCTGTGCCTGGTGCTGTTGTGGCTGGAACTGCGCGTGCGCGGCAAGGGCCGACACGTACGCACCGGCCAGGGCGCGGCACGTCAGGCCGAGCAAGTCAGGCTCGGATCCTGGGCCGCTGTCGGTCAGCTGTATTGCCTGACGCTGGCGATTATCGGCAGCGGGATTCCACTGGGCATGTTGGCGTATTGGCTGGCCGTCGGGTCATCGGCGGCATTCCCGGTCGCGGCAATTACCGAGGCGCTGCTGTCGTCGCTGGCGTTGTCACTGGGTGGCGCAGCGCTGTGCCTGCTGCTGGCGGTGCCGGTTGGCCTGCTGGTGGTGCGTTACAAAGGTCAACTGGCGATCTGGGCCGAGCGCCTGCCGTATCTGTTGCATGCACTGCCAGGTCTGGTGATCGCTCTGACGCTGGTGTATTTCGCCCTGCATTACGTTCCGGCGCTGTACCAGACATCTGGTTTGCTGCTGATCGCTTATGCGCTGCTGTTTCTGCCGTTGGCTCAGGCACCGATTCGCACCGCCCTGAACAAGGCTGCGCCGCAACTCGAAGAAGCCGCGCGCACTTTGGGCGCATCGTCGTTCACGGCGTTTTGTCGGGTGACGCTGCCGATCATTTTCCCGGCATTGGGCGCGGCGTTTGCGTTGGTTTTTCTGGATGCGATGAAGGAATTGACGGCGACCTTGCTGTTGAGTCCGACCGGACTCAACACCTTGGCGACCGAAGTCTGGGCGCATACCGCGAATGTCGAGTTTGCAGCGGCGGCACCTTATGCGGCGCTGTTGATATTGGTTTCGGGGTTGCCCGTCTATCTGCTGACTACGCGGATGTATTTGAGCCGCTGACAAAGCAAAAAGATCGCAGCCTTCGGCAGCTCCTACAGGGGATTTTGCGTTTCCCTGCAGGAGTTGCCGAAGGCTGCGATCTTTTGGTCTTCAGGCCCGGAACTGCCCCAGGCTCGCCTTAAGCTGCGCAGCCAAGCCATCCAGGACCTTGCCACTGGCCGTGGTTTCCACCACAGCCTGAGCCGCTTTTTCAGCCTGCACATGAATCGTCTCTACGCGCCCACGCACCGCTTGCGCACCCGCAGCCTGATGCGCCGCCGCCTGCGTTGCCAGACCAATCGCCGCGTGCACCTGCTCGACCGAAGCTTGCACCGACTGCTGCAGCCGCGCACTGTCGCGCAGCACCAGCAAACCTTCACTGGCCTGGCGCCCGGCCTGGCCAATCGCCTCGACCGCCTCCCGCGCGCCCTGCTGCAATGCGACGATGTGCGCCTGGATGTCGCCGGTAGAGCTTTGTGTCTTGCTCGCCAGCGCCCGGACTTCGTCTGCCACAACAGCGAACCCCCGCCCGGTTTCGCCAGCCCGCGCTGCTTCGATCGCAGCGTTCAATGCCAGCAGGTTGGTCTGCTCGGCGATCCCGTGGATGACCGTCAGTACTACTTCAATCTGTTCACTCTGCTGCGCGAGCCGCTCGATGACTTTCGCCCCGGTGTCGACCTGCCCCGCCAGCGCCTCGATCAGACTGCCGACCTTGGCCGACGTACGAGTGTTCTCATCGGTGGCCTGACGAATATCAACCACCTGCTTCAACGCTGCCTGCATCGCGTGGCTTTCCGATTGGGCCTCGTCCGCCATTTGCGAAAGCGCCCGCAGACTTTCCGCGACTTCGTCACGCTGCATCCCGGCCGCCGCATCGGCACCGGCATTGCGCAGCGTCATCGCGCCAATTTCCACACCTGTGCGCTGGGCCACATCGCCCGCCTCTCGTACGATCGGCTGCAACTTGTCGACAAAGCGGTTCACCGCTGCTGCCATATCGCCGATCTCGTCCTTGCTGTTGATCTGCACGCGCTTGGTCAGGTCGCCCTCGCCCGCCGCCAAGTCGTCCATCGCTGCATTGAGCATTTTCAAGCGATTGACCACGCGATGGCCGAGCACCACGGCCAGCAGCAACAGCACGCCGCAGCCGACTAGCGCGAGGCCCATACCGATGCGCCAACGCAAGGTCGCGGCAGCGTCCTGCACAGTGCTCGCCGTGTTGGATTTCATCTCGGCGGCGGTGGACTGTGCCGATTGCAGGCGCGCGCGCATCGCTGTAGCGCTATCGGCTGCGGCGCCTTTGAGGCTGTCGCCGACCAGTTGATCGCTGCTCGCGATCAATGCCGAGAAGCGTTTGTCGAGCGCGGCCAGATCGGTCTCTACCGAGGCCGTGGAGACGCCCATCAGCACCTTGCCGATTTCCACGCCGTTAGGGCTGATCGACGCTTCGAGGTAATAAACCGACGGATCGTTCTTTGCCGCATCCAGCACTTTATCCAGCGCACGTTCGCCCTGGCCCTTCTCCAGCAAGGCCTTGTTGATCGGATTTTCGCGATTGAGGTAACGGGTCAAATGTTGGCCAGTAGCGTCGTCGTAGACCACGAACAGCACATTGGGATTGCGCTGGGCGCGCCGGGCAAACTCGGACAGTGTCGGCACGTCGCTGTCCCACATGGCGCGGGGTGCGACCGAAGCCAGCAATTGGGCCATGTCATTGGCCGAATCCTTCAAATCCTTTTCCAGCGTCGCACGCAATTGCGCCTGTTCGTCCTTCAGGCGCGAAGACAAACCAGCGGTAAGACGCTGACGGGTACTGGCGGACAAGGCGTCGAGACTCGACGTAACTTCACGCCCGGCCTGCTCCAGCTCCCCGGAGAGTTTCTGGCTGTCGGCACCGAGGCGCACCGCCAGATCAGCTTCCAGTGCCGTGACCGTGCTCCGCGTCAGGGCAACGGCCACCAACACCTGCACCAAAAGGGCGATACCAAGGGTAACGAACACGGGCCGCAACAGACGGCTTTGTAACAGTGAGAGAACGGCTGACACTATGAATCCCTCTACTTCTGACGCCATTAAATTGATGGCACTCTTGTAGGAAGATTCACAGCAAAGGTCATGCCGTCCTACAGGCATAAACGACAAAGGCCCCGATTAAGGGGCCTTTGTTTTTTACATCAACGACTTATCAAGCAAACGGATGACGCAGAACGATGGTTTCGTTGCGATCCGGGCCCGTCGAAATAATGTCGATCGGCGCGCCGATCAACTCTTCAACACGCTTGATGTAGGCACGAGCGTTAGCTGGCAGCTCTTCCAGGGTTTTGGCACCCACGGTCGATTCGGTCCAGCCCGGCACTTCTTCGTACACAGGCTGAAGGCCCACGTAGCTGTCAGCGTCTGTCGGGGCAACGTCTTTGCCTTCGGCATCTTTGTAGCCGATGCAGATATTGATCGTTTGCAGGCCGTCGAGTACGTCCAGCTTGGTCAGGCAGATGCCCGAAATGCTGTTCACATCGATAGCGCGACGCAGGATAACGGCGTCGAACCAGCCGCAACGACGGGCACGGCCGGTGGTAGCGCCAAACTCGTGACCTTGTTTGGCCAGGTGCGCACCCACGTCGTCAAACAGCTCAGTCGGGAACGGGCCCGAACCTACGCGAGTGGTGTAAGCCTTGGTGATGCCCAGGATGTAGTCCAGGAACATCGGGCCAACGCCCGAACCGGTCGCCACGCCACCCGCGGTGGTGTTGGAGCTGGTCACGTACGGATAGGTACCGTGGTCGATATCGAGCAACGAACCCTGAGCACCTTCGAACATGATGTCTTTGCCGGCGCGACGCAGGTCGTGCAGCTCGGCCGTCACGTCCAGCATCAGCGGCTTGAGCAGTTCTGCGTATTCCTTGCACTCGGCGAGGGTTTTTTCGAACTCGATGGCCGGCTCTTTGTAGTAACCAACCAGCATGAAGTTGTGGTAATCCACCAGTTCACGCAGCTTGTCTTCAAAGCGCGGCATGTTGAGCAGGTCGCCAACACGCAGGCCACGACGGGCAACCTTGTCTTCATAAGCCGGGCCAATGCCGCGACCGGTAGTACCGATCTTCAGCTCGCCACGGGCCTTTTCACGAGCCTGGTCCAGCGCTACGTGGAAGGACAGGATCAGCGGGCAGGACGGGCTGATACGCAGGCGCTCGCGCACCGGTACGCCTTTCTCTTCCAGCTTGGTGATCTCGCGCAGCAAGGCGTCAGGTGCAACCACTACGCCGTTGCCGATCAGGCACTGCACGCCTTCGCGCAGCACGCCCGACGGAATCAGGTGCAAGACAGTTTTTTCGCCGTCGATCACCAAGGTGTGACCAGCGTTGTGGCCACCCTGGTAGCGCACTACGGCGGCAGCATGTTCGGTCAGCAGATCAACGATCTTGCCTTTGCCCTCATCACCCCATTGGGTGCCCAGGACTACGACATTCTTACCCATAACACTTGTCCTCATTCGCGCAAACTTGGTGCCGGCGATGGCCGGCAGGAAAACTCAAGAAGCCAGTGGCGATACTTGCCAAAGCCCGTTCTGCTGAATCAATTGCCGGTCGCAGTCCGCATCACGGGCGGCGGCCAAAGGTTGTCCAGGCAATGCCTGAACGACACGCTGACCCTCACTGCGCAACTGACAAACCTGCTGCCAGAGTGCTGCATCCGTACTGTCAGGCATCCAGATACCGCCAGACGGTAGCTCGATCTCAGCACGCCCCAGGGTCACCAGGGTTTTCAAATCGGTGGAAAAGCCAGTCGCCGGACGGGCGCGACCGAAGTCGGCACCGATGTCGTCGTAACGGCCGCCCTGAGCGATGGACTGGCCAACGCCCGGTACGAACACCGCGAACACCACACCGGTGTGGTAGTGATAACCGCGCAACTCGCCCAGATCAAAGTACAGCGGCAGCTCCGGGAAGCGTGCCGACAGGCGCTCGGCTATCGCCAGCAAATCTTCCAGTGCATCCAGCACCGGCGCCGGCGCATTGGCCAGACGCTCGCGGGCAGCGCTCAACACTTCACGGCCGCCGCACAAGTCAACCAGCGCACGGAGCATGCCGGACAGATCGGCCGGCAAGCCTTCGGTCAAGGTAATGACCTCGTCGATGGCCTTGCGTTGCAACGCATCGAACAACTGCTGTTCGACTTCACCGGACAGGCCGGCGGCGCGCGCCAGACCACGGTAGATCCCCACGTGACCGAGATCCATGTGCACGTCCGGCACATCGGCCAGTTGCAGCATGGCCAGCATCAGGCTGATCACTTCAACGTCGCTGCTCGGGCTGGCATCGCCGTACAACTCGGCGCCTAACTGGATCGGACTGCGCGACGACGACAATGCACGCGGTTGGGCGTGCAATACGCTGCCGGCGTAGCACAGACGGCTCGGGCCCTCGCGACGCAGGGTGTGCGCATCGATGCGCGCCACTTGCGGCGTGATGTCGGCACGGAAACCCATCTGCCGCCCCGACTGCGGGTCGATGACCTTGAAGGTACGCAGATCGAGGTCCGAGCCTGCGCCGGTCAGCAGGGATTCCAGGTACTCGATATGGGGAGTCACGACAAACTCGTAACCCCAGCTCTGGAACAGATCCAACACCTGACGACGCGCGACTTCAATGCGCGCAGCTTCTGGTGGCAGTACTTCTTCGATGCCATCTGGCAGCAGCCAGCGGTCTACCGTTGCCATTACGCCATTCCCCTTTGATCCGGGCGGCCAGCACTAGGGCGAGCCTTGAGTGAAGCAGAAAATGACCGGTCCGTTCAAAACGCACGCGCATGAACGACGCAGCGAAAGGCCTTTAACCGGCTTCGCCCATCACTTTCCTCGAAAAACTGTCGAGCCATTCAACCCGATGTTCTGCAGTAACAACAGCAATCAAACGTGCAGACGCAAAAAAGCCGGGAATTTCCCGGCTGCCGCATCATACACACGTTTTCCCAAAGGATCACCCCGCCCGAGGTTTTAGCCGCCGGGCGGAATGATTCAGGTCAACGCCGTATCAAGGCTTGGACTTTTCCAGGTAACGGAAGAAGTCGCTGCTTGGGTCGAGGACCAAGACGTCGGATTTGTTCGCGAAGCTTTCACGGTAGGCGCGCAGGCTACGGTAGAAACCGTAGAACTCCTGATCCTGACCGTAGGCCTTGGAGTAGATCGCAGCGGCCTGGGCATCACCATCACCGCGAACCTCTTCAGATTCACGATAGGCTTCAGCCAGCAGCACGCGGCGTTGACGATCGGCGTCGGCACGGATGCCTTCAGCCAGTTCGTTACCCTTGGCGCGGTGCTCGCGAGCTTCACGCTCACGCTCGGTGCTCATACGTTCGAACACACTGCGGTTCACTTCTTTGGGCAGGTCGATGGCCTTGACCCGGACATCGACGACTTCGATACCCAGCTCTTTTTCCGCCATCTTGTTCAGCGACGCGGTGATGTCAGCCATCAGCGCATCACGCTCGCCCGACACGACTTCGTGCAGGGTGCGCTTACCGAACTGGTCACGCAGACCGGATTCCAGTCGACGGGAAAGACGCTCGTCGGCGATCTGCTTGAGGCCGGAAGTTGCGGTGTAGAAGCGCTCGGCATCTTTCACGCGCCACTTGGCGTAGGCATCGACCATCACGGCTTTCTTTTCCAGGGTCAGGAAGCGCTGCGTCGGTGCATCCAGCGTCAGCAGGCGAGCGTCGAACTTGCGCACCTGGTTGACGTAAGGCACTTTCACATGCAGACCCGGCTGGACATCGGCCTGAACCACACGACCGAATTGCAGCAACACCGCACGCTCGGTCTGAGCCACGATGTAGAAGCAGTTCCAGCCAACCAGTACGACAACGACGCCAACGATCAGGGCGATCAGCGATTTATTGCTCATCAGCGGGTCTCCCTTGTGCGCGACTGCGGCACGTCAGTGACATGCGGCGTGACGTCCGTGTTGCTGCTGGCGGCGGCCGAACCGGTTACCGGTGCGCTGCCCGAACTGTTCTGGATCATTTTGTCCAACGGCAGGTAAAGCAGATTGCTCTGGCCGTCCTTGTTGCCGGTCACGAGTACCTTGCTGGTGTTGCTGAAGACTTCCTGCATGGTGTCCAGGTACAGACGCTGGCGGGTGACTTCAGGCGCCTTGCGATACTCGGCGACCAGTTTGGTGAAGCGATCCGCCTCACCCTTGGCGCGCGAGACCGTTTCGTCGCGGTAACCGTTGGCATCCTCGAGGATACGCTGGGCCTGACCACGAGCTTCCGGCACCACGCCGTTGGCGTAGGTTTCTGCCTGGTTGCGCGAACGCTGCTCGTCTTCACGGGCACGGATCACGTCATCAAAGGCTTCCTGTACTTCACGCGGTGCAGCGGCGCTCTGTACGTTGACCTGAGTAACGGTGATACCGGTGCGATAGGTATCGAGGAAACGCTGGAGACGCTCCTTGATTTCGCTGGCCATCAACTCACGACCTTCGGTCAGCACCTGATCCATCGCGGTGGAACCCACCACGTGACGCAGCGCACTTTCGGTCGCGTGCTGCAGGCTGATTTCCGGCTGGTCGACGTTCAGCACGAAGTCCTGCAGGTTGCTGATCTTGTACTGCACGGTCAGCGGCACTTCGACGATGTTCTCGTCTTCGGTCAGCATCTGGCCCTGCTTGGTGTAGGCACGCTCACGCGTGACGTTCTCCATGTACTTTTTATCGATCGGCGGGAAGTAGATGTTCAGACCCGGGCCGACGGTTTCGTAGTATTTGCCGAAGCGCAGCACTACGGCTTGCTCCTGCTCGTCCACTACATAAACCGCGCTGTACAGCCAGACAGCCGCCAGCACAACGAGGGCGATACCGATCAGACCGCCGAAGCCGCCACCGCTCTTGCCCGAACCACCGCCGTCATCACCACCGCGTTTCTTGCCACCACCGAACAAACCGTTCAGGCTTTCCTGCAGCTTTCGGAAGGCCTCGTCGAGATCTGGTGGCCCCTTGCGGTCGCCGTTATTGCGGCGCTTGCCACCCCAAGGATCCTGATTATTCGAGTTGCCACCCGGCTCATTCCAAGCCATAGCGCTCTCCATCTGATAAAGCAAAGACGCACCCACGGCGCGCCGACCAATGCTACAGAATGCCTGACGTTGCGGCACAACCGCTTTGTCAGGCTTTTATTGCAAAGTGTGTTGCTCGATGAATTCCATCGGCTGCAATCCTTCGCGGCTTACCAGTCGATTCAACTCGACCCGGGGCAAACGAACGGCCAGCAGGCTGATGCCTTCTTCGTCGTGCTCTTCTTTTTGCACCGCACCGAGTTCGAAAAACTGCGCACGCAGTCGAGCGAATTGTTGCGGCAAGCGCAATGTACCCACAAACAAATCACCGCCCAGCAACTCGGAAATGGCTTGTTCAAGTAATTCCAGACCACTGCCATCACGCGCCGACAACCATACCCGTTGCGGCTTGCCATCGGCATCGCGCTGGATTTGTGGCTCAACACCTTCAAGCAAATCGAGTTTGTTATAGACCTCGAGGATCGGCAAGTCCTGGGCGCCAATCTCGCCCAGCACCACCATCACCTGCTCGATCTGCAACATGCGATCCGGTTCGGCTGCGTCGATAACGTGCAACAGCAGGTCGGAGTTGCTCGACTCTTCGAGCGTAGACCGAAAAGCCTCGACCAGCTTGTGTGGCAAGTGACGAATGAAACCAACCGTGTCGGCCAGAACAATCGGCCCCAGGTCGTCCAGTTCCAGACGGCGCAAGGTCGGGTCCAGCGTGGCGAACAATTGATCAGCCGCGTACACGTCGGATTTGGTCACGTTATTGAAGAGCGTGGATTTACCGGCGTTGGTATAGCCCACCAGAGACACGGTAGGAATATCCGCACGCGAACGGCCGCGCCGCGACTGCTCACGCTGGCTGCGCACTTTTTCCAGCCGGCCCTTGATCTGACGCAGGCGAACCCGCAACAGACGACGGTCGGTTTCAAGCTGGGTTTCACCCGGACCGCGCATGCCGATACCGCCACCCTGACGCTCAAGGTGAGTCCAGCCACGAACCAGCCGCGTGCTCATGTGGTCAAGCTGGGCCAGTTCAACCTGGAGCTTGCCTTCATGGGTTCGGGCGCGCTGGGCGAAAATATCGAGAATCAGACCGGTACGGTCGATCACGCGACACTCGAAAACACGTTCGAGGTTACGTTCCTGACTGGGCGTGAGGATGTGATTGAAAATCACCAGATCGGCCTTTTCGGCATGGACCAGATCGCGCAGTTCCTCGACCTTGCCGCTGCCAATCAGGAATTTGGCAGTTGGCCGATGACGCGGCACGTTAAAAAACGCAACGGTCTCGGCGCCTGCCGAATTAGCCAGTTCCTGAAACTCCTGCGGATCTTCGCGCGCCTCAGGGTCCTGTCCATCCAAGTGAACGAGGATTACTCGCTCACCACCACCGTGGCGCTCAAAGAACAAAGGAGACTCCTATCAGGCGTTACCTGGCTCAGCGTCACCTGCTTCGGATTCGGTTGCGCTAGGCAGACGAATTGGACGAACCGGCACGACTGTCGAGATAGCGTGTTTGTAAACCATTTGGCTCACGGTGTTTTTCAGCAGGATCACGAACTGGTCGAACGACTCGATCGTGCCTTGCAGTTTGATACCGTTGACCAGGTAGATGGAAACCCCAACTTTCTCTTTACGTAAAGTATTCAGGTAAGGGTCTTGTAGCGAATGCCCTTTTGACATGTGCCGCACTCCTTTAAGGATTCAATAATAAAAATAGGTAATTCAGATGGCTTTGGCCGTCACACCCCCAAGGATAGACGGCAATTGCAAGGACTCAGCTCAATATGGAGATGGTCCCAAGGTATTTCAAGGCGCGCGGCAGATTGTCGCAATCAAGGCTGTCGAGCCAGTGCAGATCTTCCCAACTGCGCAGCCAGGTGAACTGGCGCTTGGCCAACTGGCGCGTGGCGATGATGCCGCGCTCCTGCATTTCAGCCAATGTCAGCTTGCCATCCAGGTAGTCCCAGACTTGGCGGTAGCCTACCGCACGTATAGACGGCAACCCCGAATGCAGGTCACTTCTTTTACGCAGGGCTACGACCTCGTCGATGAATCCCTGTTCCAACATATTTGTGAATCTTTGTTTAATGCGCTCGTGCAGTACCTGACGATTCGCCGGGGCAATGGCCAAGTTCGCGACAGTATAGGGCAATTGTTGCAGTCCCGAAGCGGCTGCTTCAGTACTTTGCGCAGATTGTTGCTCACGTAGCGCAGTCATGCTCTGACCACTGACCCGATAGACTTCCAGCGCGCGACTCAAGCGCTGTGGATCGTTCGGATGAATCCGCGCGGCGGACACCGGGTCGATCACCGCCAATTGATCGTGCAGGGCTTGCCAGCCAAGGCGTGCAGCCTCTTCTTCGATCTGCGCGCGCACCTCGGGATCGGCCGCTGGCATATCCGCCAGACCTTCGACCAAAGCCTTGTAATAGAGCATTGTGCCGCCGACCAGCAGCGGAATTTTTCCGCGCGCGGTGATTTCAGCCATGGCTTGCAAGGCATCGCGACGAAAATCCGCAGCCGAATAGGCGTCAACCGGATCGAGAATGTCGATCAGACGGTGAGGATATTCAGCCAGAAGCTCTTTTGAGGGCTTGGCGGTGCCGATGTCCATGCCGCGAAAGACCAGCGCCGAATCGACACTGATCAGCTCGCACGGCAGCACTTTGGTCAACTCGATGGCCAGATCTGTCTTGCCCGCAGCGGTCGGGCCCATCAGGAAAATCGCTGGAGGAAGCTGGCTCATCAACGACCGCGCAAAAACAGTTTGTCCAGATCGTCCAGGCCCAATTGGGTCCAGGTCGGTCGGCCATGGTTGCATTGACCGCTGCGCTCGGTGTTTTCCATGTCACGCAGCAGGCCGTTCATTTCCGGCAGGGCCAGGCGCCGGTTGGCGCGGATTGCGCCGTGGCAGGCCATGGTGCCGAGCAGTTCGTTCAGGTGTGCCTGAATCCGGTCGCTGGTGCCATATTCCATCAAATCCGACAGCACGTCGCCGACCAAACGGTTGGCTTCGGCTTGCTTGAGCAGTGCTGGAATCTGGCGGATCGCCAATGTTTCCGGGCCCAGACGCTGCAATTCAAAGCCCAGTCGCTGGAACCACGCGGCATGCTCTTCGGCGCAATCGGCCTCACGCTGACTGACCGCCAGCGATTCCGGCACCAGCAACGGTTGGCCGCTGAGGCCTTCGCTGGCCATAGCGATCTTCAGGCGCTCGTACATGATCCGCTCGTGGGCAGCATGCATGTCCACCAGCACCAGGCCTTGGGCGTTCTCGGACAAGATGTAGATGCCTTTCAACTGCGCCAATGCGTAGCCGAGCGGCGGAATGTCTTCCTGACCAGCCGGCAATGCATTGGCATTGGCTTCTGGCAACGGCGCGAAAAACTCGCGGTAGGCAGCCTGAGCCTCAGCGGCCGGCGGCACGGCGGATTGCGGACGCGGCGTGTATTGATACTGGTAAGCGCCGCCAGCGCTGGCGCCCGACGACGTGTTGAACGCCGGTTGTGCCTGCGGTTGCTCCAGCAGCGCATTGGCCGCCAGACGCATTTCGCCCTGCGGCCCGAATTCGCCGGCATCAAGCCCTGTCGGACGGACGACGGCAGTGGTGACCGAACCGGCAAGCTGATCTTCCGGGCGCACATCGCCCAACGCACGGTGCAGCGTGCCGTAAAGGAAGTCATGCACCATGCGCCCGTCACGGAAGCGCACTTCGTGTTTGGTCGGGTGAACGTTAACGTCCACCGCCGCCGGATCAACCTCGAAAAACAGCGCAAACGTTGGGTGACGACCGTTGAACAGCACGTCGCGATACGCCTGGCGCACCGCATGGGCCACCAGTTTGTCGCGCACCGCACGGCCATTCACAAAGAAGTACTGCAAGTCCGCCTGACTGCGGTTGAAAGTAGGCAACCCGACCCAACCCCACAGGTGCAAGCCATTGCGTTCGATCTCGATCGGCAGCGCCTGCTCAAGAAAACCCGAGCCGCAGATCGCCGCCACACGCCGGGCGCGGGCCGCATCATCGTGGGCTTCGTGCAGGCTGAGGATGGTCTTGCCGTTGTGGCGCAGATGGAAAGCCACGTCGAAACGCGCCAGTGCCAGACGTTTGATCACTTCTTGCAGGTGATCGAATTCGGTTTTTTCAGTCTTGAGGAATTTGCGTCGTGCCGGCGTATTGAAGAACAAGTCACGCACTTCCACCGAAGTGCCCACCGGATGCGCGGCCGGCTGAACACGCGGCGCCATGTCGCGACCTTCGGTTTCAACCTGCCAGGCCTGATCGGCATCGCGGGTACGCGAAGTCAGGGTCAGGCGCGCCACGGAACTGATCGATGCCAAGGCTTCACCGCGAAAGCCCAGGCTCATCACCTGCTCAAGATCTTCCAGATTACGAATCTTGCTGGTGGCGTGGCGGGCCAGCGCCAGCGGCAGGTCGTCGGCGGAGATGCCGCTGCCGTCGTCGCGAACCCGCAACAGCTTTACGCCGCCCTGCTCGACATCGACGTCGATGCGTTTCGCTCCGGAGTCGAGGCTGTTTTCCAGCAATTCCTTGATCACTGACGCCGGGCGCTCGACCACTTCACCGGCGGCGATCTGGTTCGCCAGCCGTGGGCTGAGCAGTTCGATGCGGGCCATATTCAAGACCTGATTCATTCCTTGGACGCCAGTTCGGTGCCAGGAATGGTCAGGTGCTGACCGGCCTTCAGGTCATCGCTTTTCAGATTGTTGGCGCTGCGCAACGTCGCAGGCGAGACCTGATAACGCACGGCGATCATCGCCAGGGTTTCCCCGGGGTTCACCCGGTGATCACGCGGGCCTTGAGCAATCTTGCCGGAATCGCGCAGCCAGGCGATGTAAGTCCCCGGTGGCGGATTCTGCTGGAAGAACTGCCGTACGCCGCTGCTGATCGAACGCGCCAGCGCTTGCTGGTGGCTCGACGCCGAGAGTTTGTTTGCTTCGTTGGCGTTGGAGATAAACCCGGTTTCAACCAGGATCGACGGAATGTCCGGCGACTTCAGCACCATGAACCCGGCTTGCTCAACACGCTGTTTGTGCAGCGGCGTAACCCGGCCGATGTTGGTCAGGACTTTCTGGCCGACGTTGAGGCTTGAGGTCAACGAGGCAGTCATCGACAGATCGAGCAATACGCCTGCGAGCATACGATCCTTGTCGTCGAGGCTGACGTTGCCAGCACCGCCGATCAGGTCGGAACGGTTTTCACTGTCGGCCAGCCAACGAGCGGTCTCGGAGGTCGCGCCGCGATCAGACAGGGCAAATACCGAAGCACCGAAGGCCGCCGCTGACGGTGCAGCATCGGCGTGGATCGAGACGAACAGGTCGGCGCCCTTCTTGCGGGCAATTTCGGTACGGCCGCGCAACGGGATGAAGTAGTCGCCAGTACGGGTCAGTTCGGCGCGGAAGCCTTTCATGCCATTGACCTGACGCTGCAATTCACGGGCGATCTGCAGCACCACGTCTTTCTCACGCTGCCCGCGCGAGCCGGACGCACCCGGGTCTTCGCCACCGTGGCCGGCGTCAATCACCACAATAATGTCGCGCTTGCCGGCCGGGGCTGGCGGCAGCTTGATTGTCGGTTCGGTCGGGGTGACCGGCACGGCCGGTACAGTCGCCACGCGCGGCGTGGGTGCAGGCGGCGGAGCGGCATCGGCCGGGTTGTCGAACAGATCGACCACCAGACGGTTGCCGTATTGCGCGTTCGGCGCCAGCGAGAAGCTTTTCGGCGTGACGGCTTTTTTCAGGTCGATGACCACCCGCAGGTCGGTCGGGGTGCGCTGAGCCGAGCGCATCGCGGTGATCGGCGTATTCGCGGTCTGCACATTCAATGGCGCACCGAGGGTGGCGCCATTGATGTCGATCACCAGTCGATCCGGGGAAGTCAGGGTGAAAACGCTGTGCTGCACCGGGCCGCTCAGGTCGAAGACCAGTCGCGTGTTGTCCGGCGCCCGCCACAGGCGCACGCTGTTGACCTTTGAATCGGCCACAGCGTTGACGGTTACTGCCATCAACAACAGTCCAACGGCAGCCACCAACGCGCGAAAGCGCATACCTAACCCCATCATTTAATTGGTTTCCAATGCCAAAGCGGCACACCAGGCCTCGCCACGCGAGCTCTGGGATAAAATTTTCAGCGAACGACCGCTGTCTTGCGGGCTAATGGTAATGGTCAGGTCAGGCTTTGGCAAAAAGCCTGCACCTTTATCGGGCCACTCGATCAGGCACAGGGCATCGTCTTCGAAGTAGTCGCGGATGCCGAGAAACTCCAGTTCTTCCGGATCGACCAGGCGATACAGGTCGAAGTGGAACGCGCGGATGTCACCGATCTCGTAGGGCTCGACCAACGTGAAGGTCGGACTTTTTACCGAGCCGACATGCCCCAGACCCCGAATGATGCCCCGCGACAGGGTGGTTTTGCCCATGCCGAGATTGCCTTCGAGAAAAATCAGGCCATGGCCCTGGGTAACGCGGGCGATGCGTGCGCCAAAGTCGCTCATGGCCTGTTCATCGGCCAAGTACAGGGTTACTTCAGACACGGTGCATGCTCCTCCAACAACTGACGAATGGCTGGAATCAAATCACTGGCCGCCAGCCCACGGCCGAATTTCCCTTGTTGCATTCCGGCATTGGCATGCAGCCAGACCGCCAGGCACGCGGCATCGAAACCGTCCATGCCTTGCGCCAGCAGTGCGCCGGTCAAACCGGCCAGCACATCGCCGAGCCCGGCGGTGGCCATGGCCGGATGGCCCTGATGACACAACGCCAGACGCCCGTCGGGATGGGCGATCAGGCTACCGGCGCCTTTGAGCACTACCACCGCTGTATATTTTTTGCTCAACGCCAACGCAGCGGCAGGACGATCGGCCTGCACCTGGGCGGTGCTGATCCCCAGCAGACGCGCCGCTTCACCCGGATGCGGCGTGATCACGCAATCCCTGGGCAAGCTGACACAACCGCTGGCCAGCAGGTTCAATGCATCGGCGTCCCAAACTTGCGGCAGCGCTGCGTTGGCGGCGGCGGACAACAACGCCCGCCCCCAACCTGCTTGCCCGAGACCCGGTCCGACCACCAGCACGGAAACCTTTTCCAGCAAGCCCATCAGTTGATTGGCCGAAGAAACGCCGAGCGCCATGACTTCCGGAATCCGCGTCAGCGCTGCCGGCACATGCTCCGGGCGCGCCGCCAGCGAAACCATGCCCGCACCGCTGCGCAAGGCGCTTTCGCTGCTGAGCAAGATCGCCCCGCCAAAACCTTGATCGCCGCCGATCAACAGCACGTGTCCGAAACGGCCCTTGTGCGCCGTCGGTGCACGGGGCGCCAGCCGCGGCAGATTAGCCGCGTTGAGGCGTCGGGCACGAACGCAAATGTCACGACAGGTTTCGGCTGCGGCTTGCAAATCGTTAAACACCAGATGACCGGTGTAGTCCGCCGCGTCGCCGGTGAACAGGCCGATTTTCAAACCAATGAAGGTGACCGTGAGATCGGCACGAACCGCCACGCCGAGCACATGCCCGGTATCGGCGGACAATCCGGAAGGAATATCCACCGCCGTGACTGGCAAGCCGCTGGCGTTGATTGTCTTGATTGCATCGAGATAAGGCTCGCGCACTTCGCCGGTGAGGCCAGTACCGAGCAAGGCATCGACGATGACGCCGCGCAGTTCGCTTTGCGCAGTCCAGCCCTGCACGCTGACGCCTTCTGCCAACGCCTGGGCATGAGCCAGCGCAGCATCACCCTGCAAACGCTGCGGATCACCGACCGCCAACACCCGCACCAACCACCCGGCCCGCTGCGCCAGCACAGCGATCAAATAACCATCGCCCGCATTGTTGCCGTGCCCAGCAAGCACAGTCATTTCATCGGCTGATGGCCACTGCCGCACCAGTGCCCGCCAGGTCGCATGGGCGGCGCGTTGCATCAATTCAAAGCCCGGCGTGCCGGCGGCAATCAGCCGTGCGTCGATCTCACGCACCTGCGCAGCGCCATACAGCGCGTCGGGTAATTCATCTTTCGTGTGCGGCATGCGTCTTCGGGCTCCGATGTCTGGCAGAATTATACGCACCTCAGCTCCGGTTTCTCTCGCCTCATGTCCGCCATCACCACAGACCTGCCCGCCCTCGCCCAATCGATCAAGGATTGGGGCCGCGAGCTGGGCTTTCAGCAAGTCGGCATCAGCGGCCTCGATCTGGCCGAGCATGAGCAGCACCTTGAGCGCTGGCTCGAAGCCGGCTACCACGGCGAAATGGATTACATGGGCGCCCACGGCAGCAAACGTTCGCATCCGGAGGAGCTGGTGCCCGGCACTTTACGCGTGGTTTCCCTGCGCATGGACTACTTGCCGGGCGACACCGAAATGGCTAAACGACTGGCCGAACCGGAAAAAGCTTACGTGTCGCGTTATGCCTTGGGCCGCGATTACCACAAATTGATCCGTAAACGTGTTCAACAATTGGCCGACAAGATTCAAGGCGAGATCGGCCCGTTCGGTTTTCGTGCCTTCGTCGACAGCGCGCCGGTACTGGAAAAAGCCATCGCCGAACAGGCTGGGCTGGGCTGGATCGGCAAAAACACGCTGGTGTTGAATCGCAAGGCGGGCAGCTATTTCTTCTTGAGCGAACTGTTTGTTGATCTGCCGCTGCCAGTGGATGAGCCGCACAGCAGCGAACATTGCGGCCGTTGCACCGCGTGCCTCGACATTTGTCCGACCAACGCCTTCGTCGGCCCGTATGTGCTGGACGCCCGGCGTTGCATTTCGTATCTGACCATCGAGCTGAAAACCGCTATCCCTGAAGATTTGCGCCCGCTGATCGGCAACCGCGTGTTCGGCTGCGATGACTGCCAGATCGTCTGCCCGTGGAACCGTTTCGCCAAGCCCTCAGGAGAAGGTGATTTCAAGCCGAGGCATAACCTCGACAATGCCGAACTGGCCGAGCTGTTTTTGTGGGATGAAGAGAAGTTCTTGAGCAGCACCGAAGGCTCGCCATTGCGGCGTGCCGGGTATGAGCGCTGGTTGAGGAATCTGGCAGTGGGGCTGGGGAATGCGCCTTCAACGATTCCGGTGCTGGAAGCGTTGAAGGCGCGACGGGATTATCCGTCGGAGTTGGTTAGAGAGCATGTGGAATGGGCGCTGGAACGGCACTCCAGGCCTTCAAATCCATAAAGGGCCAGCAAAGTACTCAGGCCGTAGGAATGCGCATTGTATCCATATCGTAAGCAGATTCTATCAGTGCATTCGTCTGCCCCGGGGACAAATGCTCGCCCGCGTGCAAGACTTTGCAAACTCTCTGATTACTGTCCTCTAGAAGGTAAATACGCTCCCCACGTCCGGCCGTCTTCGCCATATAAACATGCGATACACTTCTTCCATTGCCGAGTGGTCTCATTTCCCCGTACAGCATCCCATTTAGGTTGGCCGCTTGGCGGGGGGAGTTATTGCCTTCAATGAGCCTGTAGAAATCATAAGCCTTTCTGCTATTACATGGATTTTGGAAAGTGTGTCGCGTGGGCCTGATTAATTGCCAAGGTTCATCCGACTCTTCCACCACGGGCGCCTTGGCTTTTTTGGCCGCTGCCTTGGCCCCTTTTCCTTTGACGAAACCTCGGGCCATCTCTTGGCCTGCTTTTTGGCCTCCTCTGCCACTCAACCCCGGCTTAAAGGCCCCAGCAAGTCTCCTGCCAGCATTAATGGCCGCTTTGGCACCAGCCGCCAGGCCTGTACCGAGCGAAGCCAATCCTAGACCAAAGCTGATCCACCCCAATATCTCGCCTGCTTGAGAACCCGGTGCCAATTCATTGAGCACCTCGCTGGCTATACCCGCCAGTCCAGACGCAACCGCCAACCCCATTGACGCCACTGCCCATGGCGTCGCCGCGCCCATCGTCAATACGCTGGCAACAACCCCGAGAATACTGAGCCCGATTCCCAGGACTGATTGCCAGGAGATATGCCCGGTTGGGTCGACACGATTGACAGGATCGCCCAAGCAATAGCTATAGGTATTCAATCCGCCCGCGCCGAACGGACTCATGCTGTCGGGGGCGAGAAAACGCATCAGTGTCGGACTATAGGCCCTGTAACCATTCCCCAGCAGATACAGCCCGGTAACCGGATCGAGCTGCTCGCCGTTGAACCCCGCGAGGCTGAACAATCCGCCTTCGGCAGGACGGTGCCCATAAGGGCTGTAGGCGCAATCGGTGAGCTGTTCCTTGCCCAGCGTTGCCAGCACGCTTTGCTGCTGATCGGTGCCAAATAGCTGGGCGCCGGCGTTCAAACCTAGCTGCTGTTGCCCCACAAGCGCTCCACCGTGACGTACAACACTGTATGAATTTTCACCACTCACCTCATTGGCGACCCGGCCTGCGTAGTAGTAACGCTGCGCAGTTGCCTTTTCGGGTTGCGACAGTTCAACCAGATCGTCGAAACCGTCGTAATGGTAGCCACGAATGACTGATCCCCCAGCGCCGGACAATTGCTCTAGACGTCCGAATGCGTCATAGGCCAGCGTTCGCGCCTGGTCGTCCTTGATCATCCTGCCGTTGGCGTCGTACTCCAGCGTCACTGCCGACGGATAATCGACATGGGAATGCTTGACTGCGCTGAGCTGTACAGGATCAGGATTGTCATAACTGAAGGTGGTCAGATTCACGCCCAGCGGGAACTTCGTCTGCACGGTTAGGATGTTGTCCAGCGCGTCGAAAGTGAACGTCTGCTGGACAATTTCCTTGCCATACGGATCGCGGGGCTTTTGGGTGCCGGCACAGTCGTACTTGATCAGACGCCCGCGCACATCGTATGTGAATTGCTCATCACGCAAAATTTGCGTGCCACGCCTGGAAACCTTCTGCGCCAGTTTGCCAGCAAGCGTATAAGTCGATTCCAGCGTCTGGTCAGGCTGACCCTGAATCTCGAATGTACGGCGGGTTTCACGACCGATATCGTCGTAGACAAACCGGGTGACCATTTGACGCTTGATTGACGTTTCTTCGGTTTTCGTCCAGTCCAGCTTCCCCGTCCGGGTGTTGTAGTGGAACTCGGTTTTCAGCGAGCCCTGCGAAGTGGAGAGCAGGCGGCCGTGCTCATCGTATTCGGATCTGCTTTCGGCTCCGAGTACATCGACATGGGTGATCGGTCGCCCCTGCAGGGAATAGGTACTGGACGTGGCTTTCGTGATAGCGCCGAAGGTCGTCGTTTCGGATTTGAGGCGTCCGGAAGGGTAATAGGTAAAGCTGCGTTCCTTGCCGTTTTCAGTACAGGTCAAGGGATTGCCACTGACGGGGTCGTAAGTCATGGTCGTGACTAAAGCACCTGCCTTGCGCTCCGTCAGCAAACCGCCCAGATCGCGCAAATAAGTGAATTCGGTTTTTTTGCCATCAGCACTCTTGTGCCACTGTGGCTGAGTGAAGCCCGCTTCATAACCAGCCTCGGACTTTCGTCCGCCCACGGTACTTTGTATTAAACGACTCAAACCGTCATAAGTTTGCTGCCCCAACACTTTGTCATCAACCTTGATGCCGATCGGCAGACCTTCATCGCTATGCTCGGCATAGTCGGTCACGACCGCGCTGGCATCGGGCAGGACAGTGCGGATCATCCGGTCAAAAACGTCGTACTCATATCGAGTCGTATTGCCGACGGGATCTGTCTGGCTGGTTGTGCGCCCGAAGCCGTCATAGGTATAAACGGTTTTGCCGAGGCTCTTGCTCTTCAGGTTGAAGTGCTCGACGCTCAGCGGTTTACCAAAGTCGTTGACTTCAGTCACCGTCTTGCCCATTCCCTCGAGCCAGTTCGTTTGCTGGCGAAGGACCGGATCAGCCACGCTGTGTTCGATGCGCCCATCGGCATGCAGCGTCTTGCTGACCTGGCCCCAGCTATCGTATTCGTAGCAGGTAATGACCGGACAAGGCTTGCCATCGCGCCAATCGGTCAGCGTCGATTTGACTTTATGACCCGCCGAATCATGCATGGCTGAATATAGGGTGCGGGACTGGATAAGACCGTCCTTGTCGGGATGATCGCAGTCCTTTTCCTGAACGGTGATTACCCGCTCCAGGCCGTCATAAGTCACTCTTTGCTCGCCGCCCGCCGCATCCGTGGTCACCATCGTGGCCGGCTGTTGTTTACTGGCGGCCAGGTAGGCCCACTGGGTAGAGGCCGCGTAGGGCGTGCCGGGGGCAACCGTTTTGCATACAGCTCGGCCGATCGCGTCGTATTCATGTTCGATGCGCGTGCCATCGACACCGACCTCTGCCAACAGTAAGCCCGTCTGCGTCGAGAGCACTTTTTCACTGGTCTGCTGCGAACCATCAAACCCGCGTGTGCTGGACTTCACCCGAAGACGATTGTCCTCAAGCTCATAGGAAAATTCCGTACAGATCTTTTTATAGTTTCGGGTGACGCTTTGCGCTTTCGTCGCCCCGTGCTTGAACGGATCCTTTGGCGTATCGAGGTAACTGCGTTCGGTTTTCGATAGCAGGACCTCTACCCCCTTCACGAACTCGAAATCACGTTCCTCGACCGGCAAGACGGATGCCAGCCCCTCACCTTCCAGCGCAGGATGCAGCGCATAGTCGTAGTACGTGACAGTCGAGGCCTCACCCGCTGCCGCAGCGGTGACCGTCCTCTTTTTCTGGAACCTGGCGAAACCCAGCGGATCCTCTGGGCAGTTGTCCCCACCGCTTGCCGGATAAAACTCCGTGACAGTCGTCACCCCACTCGGCTCAACGCACTTAAGCAGGTTGCCTTCGCCGTCGAACTCGGTGACGGTGATTTCCTTGCGCGCTTGCTTGGTGCGTCGATCGAGATAGGTCACCGTCTGAACTTTCGGCATGCGGAACTGAGCCGGCTGCTCGTTGAACGGCTTGGCGACCGAACAATGATATTCAGTAGTGGTTTCGATCTGAGCATCGCCACACGTCGTAACTTCTTCGACCAGCAAATGAAATTTGTTGTAGGTGCGGTTGATGCGCGTATGTGCCTTACCGCTCACAACCAACTTCTCCTCAGAGGTGTAGACGTAGGTGCCAGATGCCCGGTAGAGAGGATCTCCGTCATCGCCCCTGGCCGGCACCAGACCATGCCCGAGAAAGTTACGGTCGGAGTAGGTGTACGTCTTGCACAGCCTGGGTTGGCCACGACCAGGGTAGATATCGTGAGCGATAACAAACGGTAGTGTCTGTTCCACCTCATTGATGAAGCGGTGACCTTGCCGCTTGTAACGAATGATTTCTATGCCATGCAATGGATTGACGACTTTGCGCAGATAACTGGCTCCATCAATGACGTCATAATCGAGGTCCCAACCTTTGCCGACCGGCAGTTCGATTGACGTCACCCGCCCATTTTTCAGGATCAATTTGTAATTGAAACTGGACGAGGTATCCGGATGCCGGGTCAATGTCACCTGACCCTCCTTGCGTGTAATGTTCAGCAGGCATCCCTTGGTGTCGCTGATCTCGGTCAGCATGGGAAACTCATTGAACGCCTTATGCTTGAGCGTGACGCTCACACCGTTCGCCGCGATTATTTTTTCCGCTACCGCGACCTGAGTGCCAGCCAGAACCTTGAGCAGTTCACGCCGACCATCCTTGTATCGAACTTCATAGCGCCCTGCTCCGGTCACTAACACTTTTGCCGTTTGCAGTTTCATTTCCTTGAACTTCAACCCAGCAGGCGTTTCGACAGCCTTGTAACGCTCACCGTTGGACAGTGTCATGACTTTGCTGCGCAAGTCGTAATTTGTCGTGATCAGCGACCAGCCAACTCCGAAACCGGCATCCGTCTGATTAAGCGGATTGAAGCCCAGTGAAATTGCAAGGTCAGGGCCATTGAGATCCGCCGAGTGTAACGTGCCCAAGGAAAAGGCGCAGGTGTACATACCCGTACGCGGATCAACGCCTCCAGTAACGAACTCACCGAAGTTGAAAGCATTTGAGTGAACAGGGGAATTTGAATTATTAGTCATGAAACAACGCCTTGCATTCAATTTATTCAGATACGGCCTACAACAGCAGGCCAGCGAACTGTGTGCTGGCCTGGCCGGACTTAACGAGACCAGAACTGTTGCATCGGTCGCTTTGACTTAACCAGAATAAAAGTACGCTGCTCTTTGTCGCCTTCGAGACACAGCCGATGTTCCGTACCAAACTCATCAAATACCGAGAACTCGAATCCGTTTTTGTTTTCGCCGCCCTCTTGAGAATCAGCGGAAATATACTGAATGAGCGTCAATCGCCCTGCTACTTTGTTCACAGGCACCGTCATATAACCAAGGCGAGGGCTGCGAAACGTTGCGCTGCGCTTATACATCGGCGCCATATAGCCATAAAAACACCGCCGATTATCCTCAGTATCGGGAATATTTCCGGACACATACACTTGCACCGCAGTATCGGAATCGTAATACGCAAGCCTTACTTCGCTACTGTACCAATCCAGGAGGGAAATCTGCCTGCCCTCCGCGTGCAGGGCAATATGATAAGTCTGGATCCAGTCGTAACGATCACGCCGCTCCTGGTCTCCGTATTTGCTCACCGAGAAGTCACTCAGCGAATACTCTTTCGGTGGAATCGCCTCCAGCGTAACGCTGCTGTCAAAACCAAGTCCGTTGCTTCTCAATACCTCTTCGTTCATGACGATTTCGGCGGCAACCTCCATGATTCCGGTCTTGGTGGCGGAAACCCAGAACTCAAAAATCTGCACCGGATCCAAATTGCTGCTTATTCGGTTATCGGTAACCTTAGCAACCTCTGTGAGATGCGATACTCCACCCGACATTTCGTGGTTATACCGATTTTCCTGAACGGATACTTGCCAATCCCCTTCCAGAGCTCGAGCACCGTTATAGGCAATCAAGCGCAGTGTCTGCAACGCGGGATGACCATACAGTGAAGCGCCGTCGCCATTGTTATCGATCCCGTGTAGAAGTACCAACACCCGCACCTGCATGCGCCCATTGGCATAAAGCACTTTATGCTGGCCTGACCTTGTGGAGTCGAGTTTTACCTCGATACGGGAAATACCAATTTGCTCATCAAACATCTAACAATACCTTGCTGATTAATAGATTCCGCCCTCTAAGGACTCAGCAAACTATGGAGAATCGACTTGAATAAAAACAGCCGCGACATTCGACAAATTGTGAGGGAGTAATATTTTAACATCACCATCAACAACCCACACAAATGCTTATACATTCAAAAATCGTAGATCACATGAAGCGGACTTTAACAACACTCTTCCTGCCCCCATGATTCCAGCACTCAATGACCTTCTCCCCTCCTGACCTCAACTCAACAGAATCAAAAGGGGAGCCACCGGGCAGTTTATTCTTGTCAGGTTATCTCAGAAAAACAAAGGAGCCGTTACTTTCACCAATATTCAGTCGCTTCCTGACGCAGTCGAGATCCCGCTTTCTGAAGACTCACTATCGGAGTCAGACTCTAAAACTTCCCCCTCCGTCTGGATTTCCACCTTACGGTCCATACTGGAATTTTCAAGATACTGTTCAATACGCTGTCTCGACGTATCACTTAGTGGGTTATGCACTAAACCAACGAATAGATCCTGTGTATCCGGAATATCAAACAACTCATATCCCACGTCGGAAATATTATTATTATGTAATGCCACGAGCTCTAGCCCCTTGAGCGTACCTATGCCTGAAGGAACACTGGAAAGATTTGCGTTGCTCAGCATCAACTCGCTCAAACCTGCCATGTAGCCTATATGCGGAGCGACTGTAAGAGGGTTGTTTGCCAGGTTCAACAATGTGAGCGTTTCGATTCTGGACACCCCCTCAGCCGTGACTTCAGACAGTTTTAGAGCGCACCCGTCCAGTGTAAGTTCGCTTAACTGGCGCATTTGAAAAATTCCTGACGGGAACTCTTCCATTTTTATGCCAACGACCCCTAAAAATTGAATATTGGGAAAGCAATCAAGAAACGTGCCTATACGGACGTCCGGGTTTTTTACGGTCAATATCAACTCTGTTACATACTCAAATCTGGCGGACAATCTCGGTAATTCACCCGAAAAATCGACATAGTAAGAAAAATGAGACTCTCCCTCCCCCCATTGCGAAACCGACTTGCGCTGCCAGATATCTTGCAGCATTGCGCTGAACTGTTGGCGAGCCTGGCGTTGTTCGGCGAGTTTCAGCACATTCCCTTGGCCCGTCGAGGACGATTCAGCGGGCACCTCGGCACTCCAGACCGCCAAATCGCTGCGCAGTGTCGCGAACTCCTTTTCCAGCCGCGTCAACACACTGGAAAGCTGGCCGCCGCGGGACATGAATTTGGCCACCTCGTCCTCCGATAACGATGGATAAAGTTCACGCAGGCGCTGTACATCTGAAGTAGAGGGGGCGGGGTCAATATCACCACCGCCGCGCAGCGATCCCCTATCGCGCGGCACCAGGCCTTGACCATGCGTATCGATCGGGGTCGGTGGCAACCCGAGCGCCTCGCTGATACGTTGTCGTGATGGTAGAGGCTGCGTCCGGATTCGTCGCTGCAGCAACTTGCCCTCATCGGCAGACAAACCGAAGGCTTGACGCTGCGCAGGCTGCAAGGTCAACAGGAGTGCCGAATACACATCGCGCGCCCGCTGCGATTTGAGTGCGGCGCCATTTTCGATGACATAACCGTCGTCAGTGCGCACCAGAATGCGAGTTTTCTCAACTTCGGATTTTCCGACAGCGGCCAACAATTTGCCTCCCCTATCGTAGTGGCGAATCTCTATCGCCATGTCTCGCGGCCATTGGGACAAGTCGGCAATCATCAGTAGCGCCACGCTGTCGCTGTCCAGACTGGAGGCTGCCGGCAGGTAAATGCCCTCACATGCCCTCGCGATCCTGATCTCTCGCCACAGCAGCAAGGCGTCATTCATCATGGGGTCGGACATGCTCTGGTTACCTTGCACCCGCAATCGCTCGGAGGCACTCGCGTTACGCCAGATTTCCATAGCCGCAGTCTTCGGCAGGTTCGGAAAAACCCGGCGTATCTGCAGGGTGGTTTCGTTACAGTCCAGTTCGAACGCTTCTTCTCGAGCTTTGAATAGCTGCTCTGGCGCGTGCCGAGCCCAACGGGCCATTAGTTTGCGTAAACGGCCAACCCGTGAGTCCAGCGGCGTTAAACCGGATTGCGCGCTTGCCGTTGGTGCCAGCAGTTTTTCGAGCAATGCAGCATCCAGCGTCCTGACAACACAGGGGAGTAAGTCACCCCTGAACAGAGGGGTGCTTGCAACATCGACGCCATTGGCTTTCAGCAGCAATAACTGCAACTGAGGATCGGCCTTGACGTATACCGAGGGGTCGTCGCTCTCCAGATGGGTGACCAACTGCCGGATCTGCTGATCAAGCTTGAAGCGCCTGACCGTGTCTTCCAGCAGCGCAGGCGGGCGACGGGATCGGGCGTAGAGGCGATGCAGCAAATCATCATCGATACCACTCACTGCGAGAATGCGGGCGACGGTGGCATCGGAGAACATCGCGACTGACTGACCTAACCGTCGGAATAGCTGCGCGACCTGCCATTGCGCGGGGCGCTCGACAGCCTGGCCCCACGCGCCGGTGACAGTCTCCATCCTTGGTTGCTCCACGCAACGCCAGAATCCGCTGACGGGATCACGCTGAAGCCACGGCCCCGAGGGCGTTCGTTCAATCGACAGTGTTGCGCGCAGGTGGCCACTGGCGGGATCGCGAACCACTTGCACAAAGTGCTCATGGTCTACGGCCACGTATTGGCGCCGCTTGAACAGCAATGTTCCATCGGCCTCGGTATTCGGTATCCACGACGGTACCGGCGTATAAAACTCCTCCAGAGATCGGGCCATCGATACCGCGGCGCCGCTTGGCGAGTCAGGTTTGTGGGGATAAGGACTGACTTTGATGGCGGCAGTGGCAACGATTGGAGAAACATGTATCGGGCTGCCTGTGTGGGTTAGCACAGAGCTCGTAACTAAAGGGTGAGCTATCGGAGGGAGAAAAGTTTCGACGCGTAATGGTGGGTCAGGCGGCTGGATCCGTTTGCGAGAAACGGGGGGAACGGGTGCCGGTGGGTTTTTTGGCGTTTTGCCAACCATGGGATTTCATCCTTGAAATGTGGTTGCGAATACCCTGTATTCCGACAGGGTCAACGCATGACAGGCATGCAAATACTGCGTATCGCAAATACTTGATGAGCGAAATTCAGTTTAGTGGCATGCCTTTTGTAAAGCGGCATACATGTCTACCACATTCACCGCAAATTGAATGTTTCGGCGTTCAACCTCGTTCAAGATGGAAATAGCACTCTACCGAATCCGTGTTAATCGCCCCTGTGGATACAAACCAAGATAAAAGTTATAGATACGATTACCCGACTCCTCATTTCTCCGTCGGATGCTCCCCCAGCGGAACTGCTCCAACGCGTAGCCTTGTGGCGGCTGCACCTCCACGGTCACGCTGCTGTCATGGACGCCTCTGAAACATGTTTATTTTGATAATCGATATTGAGACAACCGACTAAACAAATAACACAACCGTCAAAAGATCGGTAAAGCGGAAAACGCAAGAAACATCCATACACTTATGATCACCAAGACCGACAAGTTAATTACCCGCGCGCAAACAGCAACTGCAAAACATTTCAACACTGGTCTTTACAAAAAACTCGGCATTTTCCAATGAAAACGAATGGCCAGCAGACGCAACAAAAATTCGCACACAGGTAATCAGAATGGCTCGCTCACCCGGCACATTCAAATACAGACACAGGATGTAGCAGCACGCGGCGGCAAAATCCACGCTGATTACGTGCGTTAGCACAGAGTTCAGAACTGTTGGCGTGTGGTTGCGAAGACTCCGTATTCCTACAGAGTCAACGCATGACAGACATACAAATTCTGCATATCGCAATACTTGACGAGCGAAAATTCAGTTTATCGGACTGCCTGCTTTAGTGCGGTACGCAAATTGAATGAGGCGGCACTCAACCTCGTTCAAGATAGAAATTGCGCGCTGCGAAATCGGTGCGAATCGCCAGTTTATGCTCCGTACCATGTTGATCAATGGCGCGAAACCGAAAGACTTTGTCACTTTTGAATTCAGGTGCAATCCTCGAATATTCGGAGAGAGCCTGCACAAACGTCAGTTCTCCATCCCGGTCATTTACCCTCACACTGTAAAGTTTCGAATCCCGCGTAATCGCATCACGGAAAAATGTAAAAGCAGTCGCGTCTCCGTTGTAGGGCAATGACAGTTGCACATGCGTAGCTGTTGGCCGAGCCAAAATACCGCTGAGATAATTCGTCGCGTATTCGTAAAGTTTATTAGCTGAAACAAACTTATAATTTTCTTCAGCCACTGCTCCATCGGCAATCCAGTCAACCAGTTTGATTTGCTGCCCGTTTGGATATAAACCAAGATAATAGTTAAAGATACGATTACGCGGCTCCTCATTTCCCCGGCGGGTCATATGCCAGCGGAACTGTTCCATCGCGTAGGCTTGTGGTGGTTGCGCCTCCAGCGTCACGCTGCTGTCATGAACACCGCCGAGCGCAGTTCCATTGGTGGTGATCGTCTGGCCTTGGAGGGAAAGGCGCGCGGCGATCTGGGTCGTCCCGGCACCCGACGACGACACCCAGAACGTGCGAACCTGGTGATGTAGAACGTCATCCTCCGCATCGTCATCGCCCCCACCCACGGTCGTGACCGCTGGTGCTTCCAGCGTGAATCGCCCTTGCTCGGCGCTTGCGGCCCAGCCAGCGCGCAGGGTTTTGCCGGTGGTGTAATGGATAAGCTCAATGCTATCCATGACTACGGCAGGCACATGTACTGGAGTTCCATTACTATCAACTCCGGTGACCAGAACCTGCACTTTTACCTGCATACGCCCATTGCCGAATAGAGTCTTGCTGCGGGTAGCGTCACTCGCATCAAACTTTACCTTGAAGCTGGAAATACCATCGAGAACTACCGACATGGCTTCCGCGGTCCGTGCTACGCCTAATTCTACATCCATGATGCAACTCCTTTGAATTCATGCTTGTTTCGATAATCGATACTGAGATAACCGATCAAAAAAATAACACGACCTTCAAAAGAGCGACAAACCTAAAAATGTAAGAAATATGCACACACTTATAATCGCCGACTATCGACTAGTTAGTCATCCGTTTACAAATAGCGACCACAGCAAATTTCAATGTTCGTCGTTATATACAAACTTGGGCATCTCCCAATGAAAACGGATCGCCAACAAGCGCAATAGAAAACCACCGAACAGTGTGATCAGTATTGCCTGCTCACTCGGCAAGTTCAGATACAGACACAGCATGTAGCACCACGCTGCGGCAAATGACACGCTGGCGTAAAGTTCGCGACGGAAGATCAGCGGAATATCATTGCAGAAGATATCGCGCAATATGCCACCGAACACTCCGGTAATTACACCGCTGACAGACGCCACCAGCATACCGTGGCCCATTTCCAGGGCGGTCATGCAGCCGATCAGGGTGAATGCCACCAGACCGACCGCATCGAGCACCAGAAACAGCGAGCGCAGGTGACGCATCCAGCGGGCGGTGAACACGGTGAACATCGCCGCCACTGATGTCAGTACCAGATACTCCGGGTGTTTGACCCACGTCAGCGGGTAATGCCCAAGCAGCACGTCGCGCACCGAACCGCCGCCCAATGCCGTGACGCAGGCGATCAGCACCACGCCGAACCAGTCCATGCCACGACGCCCGGCAGACAGGGCGCCAGTCATGGCTTCAGCGGTGATGGCGACGAGGTAGAGCATCAGCAACATGGTGGCGATCCTTGCAGGAAGGCGCGCAGTCTACTGACTTCGCCATGGCACCAAAAGAGGGCGATAGCGAAGTTCGCCAATCTCAGAACTTGATGAAATGCTTGCGGTAGTGCTGCAGCTCGGCAATCGATTCGCGGATATCGTCCAGCGCAAGGTGCGTGCTGCCCTTCTTGAAGCTGTCACGTACGTCCGGCGCCCAGCGCGCGGCCAGTTCCTTGAGGGTCGACACGTCGAGGTTGCGGTAGTGGAAGTAGCTTTCCAGCGCCTTCATGTGGTTATAAAGGAAGCGACGATCCTGGCAGATGCTGTTGCCACAGATCGGCGATTTGCCCTTCGGCACCCACTTTTCGAGGAAGGCGATGGTTTCGGCTTCGGCTTCGGCCATGCTGACGCGGCTGTCGCGTACGCGCTGGGTCAGGCCGGAGTTGCCGTGGGTGCGGGTGTTCCACTCATCCATGCGCGCGAGGACTTCATCGCTGTGGTGAATGGCGATCACCGGCCCTTCGGCGAGAGTGTTGAGGTCGCTGTCAGTGACGATAGTGGCCATTTCGATGATGACGTCGTTATCCGGATCCAGACCGGTCATTTCCAGGTCGATCCAGATCAAATTCTGCGGGTTTTGCATATTTCGGCTCCTAGGCAATGCTGCGCAGTTTAGCCTAGGCCGGTGGCCGGGCGTGCTAAACTCGCGGCCGTTTTACCTAATCGCTGCATTCTTCAGACGGAACACCCATGGCCAAACGCCAACTCAATCGACGTCAAAACTGGCGCATCGAAAAAATTCAGGGCGAGCGCGCCGCACGCGCCGCCAAACGCGAGTCCTCGGCTGTCGAGGCCCTGGAGGGCGGCGACCTGGGCCCGGAACAGACCGGCCTGGTGATTGCACACTTCGGTGTGCAGGTCGAAGTCGAGGCCAAGGACGGCGAACTCGCCGGCCAGGTATTCCGCTGCCACTTGCGCGCCAACCTGCCGGCGCTGGTGACCGGCGATACCGTCGTCTGGCGTGCCGGTAACCAGGGCATCGGTGTGATCGTCGCGCAACTGCCGCGTACCACCGAGCTGTGCCGCCCGGATAGCCGTGGCCAGCTCAAACCGGTCGCCGCCAACGTTGACATGATCGTCATCGTTTTCGCCCCGCTGCCCGAGCCGCATGCCAACCTGATCGACCGCTACCTGGTCGCGGCTGAACACGCCGGTATCCGGCCGCTGTTGCTGCTGAACAAATTCGACCTGATCGACGAGCAGAACGCCCCGGCGCTAAACGCGCTGCTGGCGGTTTACCGCACGCTCGGCTATCCGGTGCTGGAAGTTTCGGCGCACCACGGCAACGGCATGGAACAACTGCAACAGCAGCTCGACGGGCGCATCAGCGTGTTCGTCGGCCAGTCCGGCGTTGGCAAGTCGTCGCTGGTCAACAGCTTGCTGCCCGAGGTTGAAACCCGCGTCGGGCCGTTGTCCGAGCTGTCTGGGCAGGGCACGCACACGACGACCACCGCGCGTCTGTTCCACTTCCCCGGCGGCGGTGAGTTGATCGACTCCCCGGGTATCCGCGAATTCGGCCTCGGCCACGTCAGCCGCGCCGACGTCGAAGCCGGCTTCATCGAGTTCAACGACTTGCTCGGCACCTGCCGCTTCCGCGACTGCAAGCACGATCGCGAACCGGGTTGCGCACTGCTCAAGGCCCTGGAAGATGGCCGCGTGCAGCAGCAACGGATGAACAGCTACCGCTCGATCATCGCCAGTCTGCCTGAAAACGGTTATTAAACAGCCAACCCGGCAGCGCCTGTCTCAGGTGCTGCCGGTTGTCGGATCTTTCCCTACAAATTCCCTGTTTTTTTAAACATCAGATTTTTCTGTAAGGCCTGCGTACGCCTGCTTGCAGGACATTTCTCTTTTGCCGCGCACATCTTGTAGGCATTTCCCAGATGCCTACATTCGGTTCCTCCTTCGCACGTTCGCGACCTCCGAGGAACCCCATGCAAACCTACCATCTGTTCATCAGCCACTCGTGGAACCACTCCCACGGCCATGACAATCTGGTGCGCAACGCCGCACATGCCGAGTGCGCGTGGAACACCAACAGCATTGTCAGCGCGATTCGCCTGCACACGGCGGTGTAACCATGCGCAAGGGACTGTTTATCGGGATCAACGACTACAAACACATCTCGCGCTTGAGCGGGTGCAGCAATGACGCCATGGCCATGGCATCCGTACTGAAAACCGACGCCAATGGCGACCCCAACTTCAAGAACGTGGTGCTGACGTCCGCCGAGGATCACTTGAGCAGGGAGAAACTCGAAGACCAGATTCGCGAACTGTTTTCCGGTGACTGCAACGTCGCGCTGCTGTACTTCGCCGGGCATGGCGGCTTCGACACTGACAATGATGAAGGCATGCTGCTGCCTCAGGATTTCCGTAACCCCAAGGACGGCATCCGCATCAGCGACATCCTCAACTGGGCAGCCAAAGCGACCAGGATCAAAAACAAGGTGATCATCCTCGACTGCTGCCAAAGCGGCGCGGCCGGCGAGGTGCGCGCGCTGCGCAGTGAAAGCAGCGTGGTCGGCGAAGGCATGACGATTCTGACCGCGTGCAAAAAGGAAGAGCCGGCCATGGAAGGCGCGCAACACGGTGTGTTCACCGGGCTGCTGTTGCAGGCGTTGCATGGCGGCGCAGCCAATATTCTCGGCAAGATTACCCCCGGCAGCCTCTATTCCTTTGTCGACAATGCGCTCGATGCCTGGGAGCAGCGTCCGGTGTTCAAGACCAACGTCTCGCAGTTCATTTCCCTGCGCGAAGTCTCGCCGCTGATCCCCAAGGAGATCCTGCGCAAACTGCCGGAATGGTTTGCCGAAGCCGAATCAGTTTTCCCGCTCGATCCCAGCTACGAACCCACCGAAGCCACTTTCAATCCGGAACACGGCGAAGTCTTCGCCCAGCTGCAAAAGTGCAACCGCCACAGCCTGATCGAACCGATGGACGCCGAGCACATGTATTACGCGGCCATCCACTCGACCGGCTGCCGCCTCACCGCCCTCGGCGCCTATTACCGCGAACTCGCCCTCAAAGGACATTTCTGATGCCAGTCTTTATCAGCTACCGCCACATGGATCGCGCCCACGCGATGGCGATTAACAGCCGCCTGATCAGGGCCAACATCAAGACCTACCTTGACGTGCTGGACCCGGAATCGCAGACCACCGACGACATCACCGGGGTCATCACGCGCAACATCACCGAGTGCACGCACCTGCTGGCGGTGGTTTCGGAAAAAACCGCATTGTCGTGGTGGGTGCCGTTTGAGATCGGCGAGGCGACGATCAGCAATCGGCGGATCTGTTCCTTCAGGACCGGGCCAGCGGAGTTGCCGTTGTATCTGGACAAATGGCCGAAGCTGAGCACGGAGAGTGATCTGGATTTCTTTATTGATGCGTATCGTGAGGAGGTGTCGAACAAGCGGTCGATATCGTTGGAATCGATGAGTGAATCCGTCAAGGGCACCTACAAACGCAATGCCGACATGTTCCACGAACAACTGAAGAACCGGATTCGGCGCGGGTTCTGAAACATCGTCACCCTTGATGCCCCTCCCTAACCCTCTCCCGGAGGGAGAGGGACTGACCGAGGCGGATGTTCGAGTTACGCCGACGTGAAAGACCGAGTCGAACTCAGGTTTTGAACCGCATGAAGATCGGCTCCCTTTCCCCCTCGCCCCCTGGGGGGAGAGGGCTGGGGTGAGGGGGAAAGATCCAACGAACACAGCGAAGCACAAACCGACAGACACAAAAAAGCCGCGATCATCTCGCGGCTTTTTTGTGAATCACTGCTTCGGCGCGGGGGCCGGTGCAGTGGCCGGTGGCGCTGTTGGCGCTGTCGGCACTGGCGCCGCACTCCCCGGCTCAGCCGGTTTGGGCGCGGCGTCGTCGAACAGGTTCAGCCGTTCGCGCAGCTCGTGGGCAGGCACCGGTTGCTGATCCGCCGGCAAGGCGTTCGGGTCGACCGGGGTTGCCGGCGCGGCACCGTTCTGACCTTGTTCGGCCGGCTTCGCAGCGTCGGGGCCTTGCGCACCTTCGATGGCCGCCTGAGCCTTTTTGGTCAGCACCACGATATCGATGCGACGGTTGACCGGGTTGAACGGTTTTTCCTTGTCGAACAGTGCCGACGAAGCGTAACCGACCACCCGCGCCACTTGCGCGTCGGGATAACTGCCCGCGATCAGCGCACGCCGTGCAGCGTTGGCGCGGTTGGCTGAAAGCTCCCAGTTGCCGTAATCGCCGGTACCGATATACGGCTTGGCATCGGTGTGGCCGCTGATGCTGATCTTGTTCGGCACCGCTTTGATGGTGTCGGCCATGGCTAGCAGGATGTCTTCAAAGTACGGCTTCAGGCGCGCAGAACCCGAGTCGAACATCGGCCGGTTCTCGGCGTCCATGATCTGGATGCGCAAGCCGTTCGGCGTGATCTCGAAGAGGATCTGGTCCTTGAATTTCTGCAGTTGCGGGTTCTCGTCGACCTTGTTCTGCAGTTCTTGCAGCAACAGTTCCAGGCGTTCTTTCTCGACCATTTCGGCCATGCCTTCGACTTGCTCGGTGTCGACGGTGACCTTGTCCGGTTGCGGCTGGGACTTCACCTCGGGGTTAAGGGTGTTCTCCGGCGCCAGCGTCGGCGTACCGCCCAGATCGATGATGTATGGCGTGCCGCTTTCGGAGAAGCCGACCGGGTCTTTGAAGTAACCGGCGATAGCAATCTTCTGCTCCGGCGTTGCAGTGGACAGCAGCCACAGCACCAGGAAGAACGCCATCATCGCCGTGGCGAAGTCGGCGAAGGCGATTTTCCATGCCCCGCCGTGGTGCCCGCCGGCTATGCGCTTGACGCGCTTGATGATAATCGGCTGATTATTTTCCATGACTTAGCGACCGCGAACCGCTTGTTCGAGCTCGGCAAAGCTTGGACGGTGGGCCGGGTACAGAACCTTGCGACCGAACTCCACCGCCAGCGATGGCGGCATGCCGGAAGCGGAAGCCACCAGCGAAGCTTTAATGGCTTCATACACGTTCAGCTCTTCCTTGGCATCGTGGGCCAGGGAATGCGCCAACGGACCGAAGAAGCCGTAGGCGGCGAGAATACCGAAGAAGGTACCGACCAGTGCCGCACCAACGTGCAGGCCGATGGATTTCTGATCGCCTTCACCCAGGGAGGCCATGGTCACCACGATACCGAGTACCGCCGCAACGATACCGAAACCCGGCATGGCGTCGGCAATGCCGTTCACCGCGTGGGATGGGTGCTCGAGGTCTTCCTTGAGGCTGTACAGCTCCATGTCGAACAGGCCTTCCAGCTCGTGCGGAGCCATGTTGCCGGAGGACATGATGCGCAGGTAGTCGCAGATAAACGCGGTCATGCGTTCATCTTTAAGCACCGCCGGGTACTTGGCGAAGATCGGGCTCGCGGCGGCATCTTCGATGTCGCCCTCGATGGCCATCATGCCTTCGCGGCGGCTCTTGTTGAGGATCTCGTAGATCAGCCCCAGCACTTCCAGATAGAAAGTGTGGGTGAAGCGCGAACTGAACATGCTCAGGGATTTCTTGAGCACGTGCATCGTCATGTAGCTGGGGTTCGCCTGGAGAAAAGCGCCCAGTGCAGCACCGCCGATGATCAACACCTCGAAAGGCTGGATCAGGGCGGCAATTTTGCCGTGGGAGAGCACGTATCCGCCGAGCACGCTCGCGAATACGACGATGATGCCGATAATTTTAGCCATAGGTAGAAAGTACTTATTTAAGTCGGGTTCAAGGTCATATTCGGAAGTTAAAAAATCTCTTCTTCTACTTATCGGCAAAACTGCGCCAGACTATAGCCAGTTCAGGCGAAAAGCCAATTTAGCCCATGCCGGGCGCGTCTACAGTCAGTGAAGATCTTGTCCAGACATGGCTAATGAAACGAACGTCCCACACGCACAACCGACCACACTCGACGGCTGGGTAAAACTGCTCGACAGCGTTCTACTGCCCGTACCGCAGGAGGCGCACGACAAGGTCTGCCGCGCGATCCGCGACAATCGCAGCTCGCTTCGCGACATCGCCGACCTGATGCAAGACAGCCCGGCGCTGGCCTTGAGCATCATCCGTGAGGCCAATCGTCACACCCACGGCAACATGGCCACGCCGGCAGAAAATCTCGAAGTGGCGATCAATCGCCTCGGCCTCGCCCGCACCGAAGAATTGCTCGCGCGCCTGCCCGCCGTTCCGCAGATGCAGATCCCCAAGGCCCTGCGCCAACTGCAAATGATCAGCCAGCACGCCACGCAACAGGCCAACGGTTTTTTTGCCAGTCGCCTGGCGCGGCTGTGGCAGGACATTCATTGGGGTAGCCTGTTGTTCCTCTCGCCGCTGTGGCCGCTGGCGCTGACTTACCCGCAATTGCTTGAAGAGTGGGAGCTGCGGGTGATCCACAAGGGCGAATCGGCACGCACCGTCGAGAAGCAATTGTTTGGCGTGCGTCTGCTGGCAATCGCGCAAGCACTGGTGGCCGTCTGGCACCTGCCAATCTGGGTGCAACAGGGCTATAAACTGTTGCTCAGCGAGCACCGAGAACTGGTCAAAGTGTTGCGCATCGCCCGCGACAGCGAGCATCCGCTGCGCCAGCAAAACCGACTCGATGAGGACCCGACCCTGCGCCGATGGCTCAATCAGCCAGCCAATACCGTGTTGCTGGCCAACGGCCTGGCGCTGTCGGCGCAGCAGGCGTGGGACAGCCCGCACAGCGAGCGCTGGCAGTACCTGACCAGTCTTTATCTACAGATTTCGATGGACGAGGTGCAACAACAGCTGCACCAGCAAGCCGCCAACAGTGCGCGTCAGCATGCGATGCCTGACCTGTGGCACCCGGCCGTGTCGTTGCTGTGGCCGTGGGGTACGCGTCGCCTGCCCGCTGGCATGCTGCCTGCGGCGGCGCCCAATGCCGAAGATTTGACCCAGTGGCGCCGGCAATGCGCCGAACTGCTGGCCGAGCCGAGTCGCTTCACCAATGCCATGAGCCTGACCGTCGCCGCCCGCGACGCGCTGGTGGCCAGCGGCATGCGGCGGGTGATGATCCTGATGGCTGATCGCACGCAGTCGAACTTGCGCGTGCATCAAACCGTTGGCCTGCCGAAAGAAGCTGCGGCGCTGAATTTCGTCGTCAGCCAGAGCAAGGTCCTGCAACGACTGCTCGCGCAGCAGGCACAGGTGCGGATCAATCCAGAGAACAACGCGCAATTCTCCGCGTTGTTGCCGGCGGGTCTGCGCACGTTGTTCCGTGGCGAGCATCTGTTCCTGCGTTCACTGGTCAATAACGGTCGGGTGATCATGATCGTCGTCGCCGATCAGGGCGGCGGGCCGTTCGCCGATATCACCGTGCAAGCCTTTGGCAAAACCGCGCAGTGCATCGAAAAAGCCCTGCACAGCTTTAGCAGCCGTGGCCGATGAGGCTGCGCTACAATCCCCCCCTTTGTGCTCTGGAGACCTCACATGTCTGACTTCTCTGGCTTGCCGCTCGTTATCGAACCGAGCGACCTGCTCTCTCGCCTCGATGCCAGCGAACTCATCCTGGTGGACCTGACCAGTCCCGCCCGCTATGCCGAAGGTCATCTGCCCGGCGCACGCTTTGTCGATCCGAAACGCACCCAGCTCGGCCAACCGCCAGCACCGGGCCTGATGCCGGCGAAAGCCGATCTGGAAGCGTTGTTCGGTGAGCTGGGGCACCGCAAGGACGCGGTCTACGTGGTCTACGACGACGAGGGCGGTGGCTGGGCCGGGCGCTTCATCTGGCTGCTCGACGTGATCGGTCACGACAAGTATCACTATATAGATGGCGGTCTGCCGGCGTGGCTGGCGGAAGGTTCGCCGATGTCGATCCAGGTGCCACCCGCCGTCGGTGGGCCGGTCGCACTGACGCTGCATGAAGAGCCGACCGCCACTCGCGAATACCTGCAAAGCCGTCTCGGCGCTGCCGATCTGGCGATCTGGGATGCACGCGGGCCGCTGGAGTATTCCGGCGAGAAGGTTTTGGCTGCCAAGGCAGGCCATATTCCCGGCGCGGTCAATTTCGAGTGGACTGCCGGCATGGACAAGGCGCGTCAGTTGCGCATTCGCACTGACATGCCGCAGATCCTCGAAGACCTGGGGATCACCAAGGACAAAGAAATCATTACCCACTGCCAGACCCATCACCGGTCGGGCTTCACCTATCTGGTGGCCAAGTCCCTCGGTTATCCGCGGGTCAAAGGCTACGCCGGTTCCTGGGGCGAATGGGGCAACCACCCTGACACGCCAGTCGAGATTTAAGGTTTTTAAGGACAACTAATGAAAGAGCGTCTGTTTATCCTCAGCCAGTACCTGCTGCCTCATCACCTGCTGTCGCGCCTGGCCGGCTGCATCGCCGAGTGCCGCGTGCCCTGGTTCAAGAATGCCTTCACCACCTGGTTCGCCAAGCGCTATCAAGTCGACATGTCGCAAGCGCTGGTTGAAGACGTAACCGCTTACGAGCACTTCAACGCCTTCTTTACCCGTGCCCTGAAAGACGGCGCGCGGCCGCTGGACGAAACCCCGGGCGCGATCCTCAGCCCGGCAGACGGCGCGATCAGCCAACTCGGCCCGATCGAACACGGTCGCGTGTTCCAGGCCAAGGGCCACAGTTTCAGCGTGCTGGAGCTGCTCGGCGGTGACGCGGCCAATGCGGCGCCGTTCATGGGCGGCGAGTTCGCGACTGTTTACCTGTCGCCGAAGGACTACCACCGCGTGCACATGCCGCTGGCCGGCACCCTGCGCGAAATGGTTTATATCCCCGGCCGAATCTTCTCGGTCAACCAGACCACCGCCGAAAACGTCCCGGAATTGTTCGCCCGCAACGAGCGTGTGGCGTGCATTTTCGACACCGAGCGCGGGCCGATGGCTGTCGTGCTGGTCGGCGCAATGATCGTTGCTTCGATCGAAACCGTCTGGGCCGGTCTGGTCACGCCGCCCAAGCGTGAGCTGAAAACCTTCCGCTACGACGAAGCCGCCCGTGCACCGATTCATCTGGAAAAAGGCGCGGAACTGGGGCGCTTCAAGCTGGGTTCTACCGCGATCGTGCTGTTCGGCCCTGATCAAGTGAAGTGGGCTGAAGAACTGGTTGCCGGTTCGCCAGTGCAAATGGGCCAGGGCCTGGCACTGCCGAAAGCCTGATCCGACGAAACACGCCGATCCCCTGTAGGAGCTGCCGAAGGCTGCGATCTTTTGATTTTGTTTTTTACAAGCAAGATCAAAAGATCGCAGCCTTCGGCAGCTCCTACAGGTTAAAGGCCAGCACCTTCATTTGCTGCTATGGTTTTTGGCATGAGCCAAACCATCTCTCCTCCGCAACTACGCGCCACCACCCCGACGCAAACGCGCCTGTCGTTTTGCGAAGCCACCCCGCGCGATCTCAAGCGCTGGATCGCCGGCCTGCCCAAGGCCAACATCGGCGAAACTGCCCGTCAGTTGTACCAGGGCCTCGGCGAACTCAACCTATTGCTGACCCCCAGCGACAATCGCCTGCAACTGCTGGAGCTGCTGCGTCCCGAGGTGTATTTCGTCTGCCAGCATCTGGAGCGGCACTTTCTGCATCAGGCGATCATGCTCGACGAGCGTTCACGCAAGATCAGCAACTTGTGTCAGGCACTGCAAAGTCATCTGGCCATCGGCTACAAGCAGATCGTGCTGCGCATCGCGCCGAAATACAGCAAGGATCGTGCGGCATTGGTCAGCCTGGCCCTGCAACGGGCGACCCATGCACTCAAAGGCCAACTGGTGCGCGCGACGCAGTTGTACGGCTCGCCGCCAGAGCATCTGTGGTTCGAGCTGCATCAGCTGTATCGCACCGCGTGTGCATTGCAGCTGCAACAACGTCGCGTACACGATGATCTCGCCAGCCTGACAACCGAACTGAGCGTCGAACAGACTTACCTCGCCACACTGTTATTGGGCAGTGCCCGTTGCAATCAACTGCGCCAGAACCAGATCGCCCGACTCGCGGAAGTCCTGGAGCCGTGGAGCGCACTGCTCAAGCTCCATCCCGGCAGCCCGAACGATGGCTTGTTTGCGGTCAGCGCTGAAATCGACGCCGGCCCGCGCTATCGCAGTATGTTCCGCAACGAGCAAAAGGCCGGACTGCTCGGCTTTGATCCTCAGCTATTGGTGAATGCCATCGAAGCGCACCTACTGCGCCAGCACACCTCGACGCCGCTGGCCGTCCCGGCGGGGCTCAGTTTCGACACTCTGCAACATTTGCACGCGACCTGGGGTCAGGCGGCCGAGCGCAGTTTCCAGCGCACCGTGGGTCAGGGCAACCTGACCGTGTGTGTCGGCATGAGCGCCCTGCACTTCTTCCTGGGCGGCGAGCGTACGTTCAGCGATCTGCTGAAACATCCCGGCGCCCGTGCGGCAAACTTCAACAACGTGGTGGCCAAGGGTGAAAAGGACAGTTGGAGCCAGGCGTTCGACGCAGCGCCGCAGAGCAAGGCTGACGAGTTTTTACCCTACGAGGAAATCCAGTACGACCGTCTGGTCGAGGACGAAAACAGCACCGACAGCACGCCGCACTACCCGACTTATGCGTTGCCGGTAATCAATCACAGCCCCGGCGGATATTGCCTGGGCTGGCCGCAAGAGGTGCCCACCGAGCTGCAGGCCGGAGAAATGCTCGGGATTCAGGACAGTGTGAGTCTTGGCTGGAGCATTGCGGTGATTCGCTGGATTCGTCAGGTGCGCGGCAGCGGTACGCAGATGGGCATCGAATTGGTGGCACCGCATGCCGAGCCGTGCGGCCTGCAACTGGTGCGCTCGCGGGACGATCACAGCCATTACTTACGCGGATTGCTGTTGCCGCAGATCAGCGCGATCGATCTGCCAGCAACGTTACTGGCACCACGCTTGCCGTTTCAGGAAGGCAGCAAAGTGCTGATCAACACCCAGGGCGAAGAACACCGCGCCGGTCTGGATCGACGGGTGGCGAGTACGCACAGCTTCAATCAGTTTGCTTATCGCTCGCTGGAGGCCGCGCAGAATGGCGGGAGCGAGGAGGATTTTGATTCTCTTTGGAAGTCGCTTTAAAAACAAAAGATCGCAGCCTTCGGCAGCTCCTACAGGGAAATACAAATTCCTGTGCAGGAGCTGCCGCAGGCTGCGATCTTTTGATCTTTAGTTCACAGCAAATACAGAGGCAATACCCATCCCCTGTAGGAGCTGCCGCAGGCTGCGATCTTTTGATCGTTAAATCACAGCTGCCCGTCGCGATCGCGGAAACCCAGCAGATACAGCACGCCATCCAGACCCAAGGTCGAGATCGCCTGTTTCGCCGACTGTTTGACCAGCGGTTTGGCGCGGAACGCCACACCCAACCCGGCAATCGCCAGCATCGGCAGGTCATTCGCGCCGTCGCCGACCGCGATGGTTTGCTCCAGACGCAAACCTTCCTTGTGCGCCAACTCTTTCAGCAGATCAGCCTTGCGCTGCGCATCGACAATCGGCTCGATTGCCACGCCGGTGCACTTGCCGTCGACCACTTCCAGTTCGTTGGCGAACACGTAATCGATGCCGAGCTTGGCCTGCAACTGCTTGGCGAAGTAGGTGAAGCCGCCAGACAGGATGGCGGTCTTGTAGCCCAGACGCTTGAGTTCGGCGAACAGGGTTTCGGCGCCTTCGGTCAGGCGCAGCGAAGCACCGATCGAATCCAGCACGCTGACGTCGAGGCCTTTTAGCAACGCCAGACGCTCTTTGAAACTCTCACGGAAATCCAGTTCGCCGGCCATGGCGCGCTCGGTGATCTGCGAAACCTGCTCGCCAACACCGGCGGCCTTGGCCAGTTCGTCGATGACTTCGGCTTCAATCAGCGTCGAGTCCATGTCGAACACCGCCAGGCGACGGTTACGGCGGAACAGCGAATCTTCCTGGAAGGCGATGTCGACGTTCAGTTCCTGCGCGACACTGAGGAATTCAGCACGCAACGCCTGCGGATCGGCCGCTTCGCCACGCACGGAAAACTCGATGCAGCCCTTGCCCTTGTCGGCCGGGGTGTCCAGCGGCATGCGACCCGACAGACGGTCAATGTGATCGATGTTCAGGCCGTATTTGGCAGTGATCGAACTGACAGCCTGCAATTGGCCGGCCGTCACTTTGCGGGTCAACAGGGTGACGATGTGGCGTTTCTTGCCCTGATTACCTACCCATTGCTGGTAATCCTCTTCCGACACCGGAGTGAAGCGCACCTGCTGGTCGAGCTCGTAGCCCTTGAACAGGATGTCCTTGAGCACGGATTTGCCTTGCTCGGAGTCGGGAATTTCAACCAGGATGCCGAACGACAGGGTGTCGTGGATCACCGCCTGACCGATGTCGAGAATGTTCACGCCACCTTGGGCCAGAACACCGGTAATGGCCGCCGTCAGACCCGGACGGTCGACTCCCGTGATGTTAATCAGGACGATTTCGCGCAACGCGCACCCCCGCAACTGGAAAAAAACCGCATTCTACCCACTTTCAGTGACCATCGGGCACAGCGAGCGCTTTGCCGGTCTAGGGCCTGTCGCTATACTGCGCGTCAACTTCACGGACAAAAGAGCCGAGCTCAGTGAACCGGCCTACGCCAGTTAAAACCGATAACTTCTTCCTGCTGATCTTCCGTGCACTGCGCCACCGCCGTGTACCGATTGCATTGCGCATTGCCAGCCATAACGTGATCCTGGTCGCTCTGGCCCTGGTGATCTATGCCGGCGTGATGGGTTTGCAATTCAAGCAGGCCATGCACGAGCAGGCCGATGCGCTGGGCGAAAGCCTGACCACGCAGACCGCCACCTCCGCCACGGAGCTGTTGGTGTCCAACGACATCCTCAGCCTCAACGTGCTGCTCAATAACCTGACCAAGAACAAACTGGTGGCCCACGCGGCTATCTATAGCGTGGATAACCGCATCCTCGCCGAATCCGGTCAGCGCCCCAAGCACAGTCTGTTAGGCGAAGCCGAGGGCATGTACGAGAGCAAGATCACGTTCCAGGACGTGACTGCCGGGCAACTGCGCATCAGTCTGGACATGGATCAATTCCAGCAGCCGATGACCATCAGCTTGCAGAGCATGGGCATTCTCAGTGCAATTCTGTTGGCGCTGTCGCTGGCCTTGAGCCTGCGCATGGGCCGCTATCTGTCCACACCGTTGCTGCAATTACGCGTCTGGCTGCGCCGGATCGACGAGCACACGCCGGGCATAGAGCGTCAGGATGAAATTGGCGATCTGGCCCGTCAGCTGCACGCCAACTACGCGCCGGAACCTGCGCCCGAGCCTGAGCCAGAACCTGAATTCGAGGACGAGGACGAGGACGAGGACGACGAGCCGGAGTTCGAAGTGCGCAATCTGCGCGACCCGAGCTTTGACGAAACCCGTCCGTTGGCCGCGCACAAGCCTGCTCCGCGCCATGTGGTCAGCACCGTCGAAGACGATGATGACGACGACGCGTTCGCCGACCTGCGCGACGAGTCTTTGACTGCTGTCGCGCCACCGGCCGTGCGCAAAGCGACGCCGAACGTACCGCAACACACCGCCGTGCTGGCGGTGCAATTGGGCTCGCAAGAGCAACTGCGCCGTTTGCCTCGGGCACGTCTGGAAGAATTGCAGGCGCGCTACCGCGACTGTCTGGATCAAGCCGCTTCGTTGTACCAGGGCGAAATCGAAACCCTGAACGACGGCAGCACGCTGATGCTGTTCCACACCGAAGACAGCGGCGACGACTACCTGACCAACGCGATCTGCTGCGGCGAATTGCTGCGCGCACTGGGTCATCAGTTGCAAATCGAAGTCGCCGACAGCGGCATCACTCTGCAATTGCAGCTGGGCCTGACCCTTGGCGATGAGTTGTTCGGTTTGAGCCAGATCGATCTGCTGCTGACTGATTCGGCGCAGGATGCCCTGGCCCTGTCGCAACACAGCCGCAACCTGCTGCTGGTCGAGCGCAAGATCAGTGACGACGCGCTGATCCGTCAGCGTGCGCGGATCCGACCGATTGCCAGCCCTGAGGGCGCTTGCTGCGTAGAGCGGTTGATGGAGCCTTATCCATCAATGCTGGAGCGGCAACTGGCGCGGATGCATGAGCGTCGGGCTTAAGCCCTAGCCCTGATACACAGAAGCCCGCAGACGAGTGATTGTCTGCGGGCTTTTTTGTGGTCACCTGAAAGGATCTTCGAACGCGGAATCGGATCGTGTAGGAGCTGCGGCGAGCTGCGATCTTTTGATCTTGATCCTGAAGACCAGATCAAAAGATCGCAGCCTTCGGCAGCTCCTACAGGGTTCGCGTGTGTTATTCGTTCGTCCAGACACAACAAAGCCCGCACAAGGCGGGCTCTGTCTTGACTCGATCCAGCCTTAGAAGCGAAACACTTCCATGTCTGTACGAATCGGCGATGCCATCGGGATCTTCGGCTGCTTCTCGGCTTCCTCGGCCCGCGCTGCGGGTTTCTGCGCCGCTTTACGCGGTGCTTCCGCCACAGGAGGCTGATTGGCCAATGGCTTGAGCGCTACCGACAGTTGCTCGGCCAGACGCTGCAACAGAATGCCTTGCGCCTTCACTTGCGACGCCGTGCTTCCCAGATGCAACTCTTGCAGATGAACAATGCGGTTATCGCGCACCTTGCCGCGACGGTCGATCAAGCGCCATTGCGCATCGAGAATCGCCGGTTGCTTCGCACCGGAGTCCAGACGCGTGATGGTCAGCAACACCTGCACATCCGGGGTGAACCCGCCAGTGGCCGGTGCCAGAACGACACGCTGGCTGTCCAGATGACCGGAAACCTGACGCATCAGCAACTGATCAATATCCGACGAAAGGCTACCAGCCCAACGACCATCGGTCGCCGCTTGCAGGCTGCCATCCGGCTGACGTTGCAACAGGGTCTCACGTTGCAGGTAATCGGCTACGACTACCGGGCCCAGTAAAACCGCCATGCCCGCGCTTTGCGCGGGCTGAACCGGACTTCCGCTGTCCAGTTGATACAGCGACACCGGCTGGCGAACGCTGCAACCCGCCAGGCCAAGAACGCCAGCGAGTAACAAAATAAGTGGAAGGCGCAGCGCAGTCATCATCCCGTCCAGGTGGCCGCCACAAAGCTGACCACAGTGAAAATACTCAATAAATATGAAGAACGCTCGGCCACGCCGGCGCTTGAAAGGCCATATCATCCGTGAATATGCGTTCCGACTCCAGCGCCAAAGCGTCGATCTACGCGTTAAATCGTAGATCGAGCTCTCTAGGACGCCTAATTGAGGTTTTCGACGAGCAGCGCATCGACCCGCTGGAAGCCACGCGGAAGCTTGTTACCACGACGTCCGCGCTCACCTTTGTAGTGTTCGAGGTCGTCGGCCTTCAGCGACAACGTGCGTTTTCCGGCCTGCAACACCAGGGTGGAGCCTTCCGGAATGACCGCGATGTCCGTGACATATTCTTCGCGACTGGCGACACGCTCACCGGGAATACCGATGATCTTGTTGCCTTTGCCCTTACCTAATTGTGGCAGATCGCTGATTTTGAAGATCAGCAGGCGACCTTCGGTCGTGACCGAGGCCAGCCAGTTGTGCTCACGATCAGCCACCGGCCGTGGCGCGATGACTTTAGCGTTGTTCGGCAGGCTCAACAGCGCCTTGCCGGCCTTGTTCTTGGCTTGCAGGTCTTCACCTTTAACCACGAAGCCATAACCGGCGTCGGAGGCGATCACGTACAACGCATCGTCTTCGGGCATCAGCACACATTCAAACGTCGCACCCGGTGGTGGTGTCAGACGTCCGGTCAACGGTTCGCCCTGGCCACGCGCCGACGGCAACGTGTGCGCAGCGACCGAATAGCTACGGCCGGTGGAGTCAATCACCACGGCAGACTGGTTGGAACGTCCCGCCGCCGAGGTCTTGAAGCCGTCGCCAGCCTTGTAAGACAGGCCGGTGGCGTCGATGTCGTGACCCTTGGCAGAACGGATCCAGCCTTTTTCCGAGAGCACGACAGTGACTTTCTCGTTCGGCAGCAGATCGTGTTCGGTCAGCGCTTTGGCTTCGGCGCGCTCGACGATTGGCGAGCGGCGGTCGTCGCCATAGGTCTCTGCATCCTTGATCAGCTCGGTGCGCACCAGTTTCTTCAACTTGGCTTCGCTGCCCAGCAGGGCTTGCAGCTTGGCTTGCTCCTTGAGCAGTTCGTCCTGCTCGTCGCGCAGCTTCATCTCTTCCAGTCGCGCCAATTGACGCAGACGGGTGTCGAGAATGTAGTCAGCCTGGATTTCGCTGAGGGCGAAACGCTCGATCAGCTTGAGCTTCGGGTGTTCCTCGGTACGGATGATGTGAATCACTTCATCCAGGTTGAGGTAGGCAATCAACAAACCGTCCAACAGGTGCAAGCGACGCTCGACCTTGTCGAGGCGGAATTGCAGGCGGCGACGCACGGTCTGCACGCGGAATTCCAGCCATTCGACCAGCAATGCGCGCAGGTTTTTCAGCTGCGGCTTGCCATCCAGACCGATGATGTTGACGTTGACCCGGTAGGTCGACTCCAGCTCGGTGCTGGCGAACAGATGCTGCATCAATGCTTCGTGATCGACGCGGCTGTTGACCGGAATGATCACGATGCGGCACGGGTTTTCGTGGTCGGACTCGTCACGCAGGTCAGCAATCTGCGGCGCTTTCGACGGTTTGGCCTGCATCAGCGCGGCGATCTGCTCCAGCACTTTGGCCCCGGAGACCTGATGCGGCAGCGCGGTGACGATGATGTCGCCGTCCTCGACGTGGTACACGGCGCGCATGCGCACCGAGCCCTTGCCGGTTTCGTACATTTTCAGCAGGTCGGCGCGCGGTGTGATGATTTCCGCTTCGGTCGGATAATCCGGGCCCTGAATGTGTTCGCAGAGCTGTTCGACCGTGGCTTTGGGTTCATCGAGCAAGCGCACGCACGCGGTCGCGACTTCGCGCAGGTTGTGCGGCGGTACGTCGGTGGCCATGCCCACGGCGATACCGGTGGTGCCGTTGAGCAAAATGTTTGGCAGGCGCGCCGGCAACACCAGCGGCTCCTGCAGGGTGCCGTCGAAGTTCGGGCCCCAGTCCGCGGTGCCCTGGCCCAGCTCGCTGAGCAGCACTTCGGAATAGCGCGACAAACGCGCTTCGGTGTAACGCATGGCCGCGAAGGATTTGGGATCATCCGGCGCACCCCAGTTGCCCTGGCCGTCGACCAGCGTGTAGCGATAGCTGAACGGCTGGGCCATCAGCACCATCGCTTCGTAGCACGCCGAGTCGCCGTGCGGGTGGAACTTGCCGAGCACGTCGCCGACGGTACGCGCCGATTTCTTGTGCTTGGAATCGGCGTCCAGGCCCAACTCGCTCATCGCGTAGATGATCCGCCGCTGTACCGGTTTCAGGCCGTCGCCGATATGCGGCAGGGCACGGTCCATGATCACGTACATGGAGTAGTTGAGGTAGGCACTTTCGGTGAAGTCAGCCAGCGAGCGGCGTTCAACACCGTCCAGGCTAAGATCAAGGGGATTGCTCATGCAGGCCTCATCGGTTCGTTGTCTGGCGCAGCAGCATGGTGCCACCGCGCTGAGTAAATTCAAGTTTGTTCAGGGCGCTCATGCCGAGCAGCACCTGATCACCATGCAACCCCGGCGCCACCAGCGCGCGGACATCCCGCAGCACGATGTCGCCCAGTTGCAGGCGAGCGATTTTTGTACGATAGCCCTGGCTCAGGCCATTGGCCGTGCTCAGGGTCACACCGAAACCTTCTTCCAGCTTCAAACGCTTGGCCAGATCCGCCGGGATCGCTACATCGGTCGCGCCGGTGTCGAGCATGAACTCAACCGGTTCGCCGTTGATCTGACCGCTGGCGACAAAGTGCCCTTGGGCATTGCTCGCCAGTTTCACTTCGATAAATCCTGCGCCCTGCTCCGAACTCACGACGACGTTCGGATTCTGCTGGCGTTGTTCCCACTGACCAAAAAACCGCGTCGCCAGAAACAGTGCCGCACACCAGGCCAGAATCATCAGTACCCGGCCGGCGCGCTTGCCCGGCAGTTGCTGGCTCATGGCTTGGCGCTCCAGCCACCTTCCGGCGCTGCGAAGCGCCAGACGATCGGGCGGTTCTCGCCATCGGCACGCGGGCCGAAATTATTGTCGACGCCAATCCACGCGCCTTCAGCATCAACGATCAACGCTTCTTCCAGCCCATAGTTCTGTGAATAGCGGCGGTTTTTCTGCAAAAGTTCGGCGGCATACGACCAGCAGCGCTCGACCTTGGCCGTCAGCGAATCGCGACGGCAAATCTGGAAGGCATTGCGCTCGAGGGTGAACAGCTTGCCGTTGAACAATGACAGGTCGGAAAAATCCCGGTCGACCGCTTTGGCTTTGGGAAACTGCGCCGGCTGCATTTCCTTGCCGCCTTCGCTCACCAACACACAGCGTCCGTCGCAGTCCCACACCGTCTGCTGGCGCTTGATCAACAGCAAGCCACGGCTTTGGCGCTCGGCAGCCAACCACATCTGATCGCCCGCCGGATTGATCGCCAGACCTTCGAATATCGCGTTGAATTTCTGCAACATGCCCTTGGCTCGCGCTTCGCGAACCAGCATCGGCGAGATCTTCAGCCAGTTTGCCGGGCCGCTGACAGGCAACTGCAACACCGCTGCATGCCCCTCGCTGACGAGGTAGCGATTGCCGGCGCTGTCGCAGCTGATGCCTTCGAAATCCAGATCGCCGCCGCGCACGAACGACGCTGCCCAGTTGCGCGAACGCAAACCCCACGGCAACCCGGTCTCGGGCAATTGTGGCACGTCGATGTGCACGGTTTCGGCCTGCCAGGTGGTTTGCCGCGTATCGAGGCGATAGATCTGATCATCGTCGCGGTCGGACACCGTCCACAACTCGTTGCCACACTGCGCCAGCCCCGACAGGTTGCCGCCGCGCATGCCGTCTACCGGATGTTCGGACAGCACGCGCAACTCCGGCACCGGCTCGGCAAACGCCGAAACAGAGCTCAGGAGTAACGCACACGCCAGGGCAAAGCCAACCCGCATCAACCAAGAACCTCGGCCAGGTTGCCTTTGGATTCCAGCCACGACTTGCGATCGCCGGCGCGTTTTTTCGCCAGCAACATGTCCATCATTTCCGAGGTTGCGTCGAAGTCTTCCAGGGTCAACTGCACCAGACGCCGGGTGTTCGGGTCCATGGTGGTTTCACGCAGTTGCGGCGGGTTCATTTCACCCAGACCTTTGAATCGGGTGACCTGTGGCTTGCCGCGCTTCTTCTCGGCGACCAGACGGTCGAGAATGCCGTCGCGCTCAGCCTCGTCGAGGGCGTAGTAGATCTCTTTGCCCAGGTCGATTCGGTACAGCGGTGGCATCGCGACGTAGACGTGACCGGCATCCACCAGCGGGCGGAAATGCTGGACGAACAACGCGCAGAGCAAGGTTGCGATGTGCAGACCGTCGGAGTCGGCGTCGGCGAGGATGCAGATTTTGCCGTAGCGCAGTTGGGCGATGTCGGCCGAGCCTGGATCGACACCGATGGCCACGGCGATGTTGTGCACTTCCTGACTGGCGAGCACTTCGCTGCCGTCGACTTCCCAGGTGTTGAGGATCTTGCCGCGCAACGGCAGGATCGCCTGGAATTCCTTGTCCCGCGCTTGCTTGGCGGAACCGCCGGCGGAATCACCTTCGACCAGAAACAGTTCGGAACGCATCGGGTCCTGCCCGGCGCAGTCGGCCAGTTTGCCCGGCAGTGCCGGACCCTGGGTGACGCGTTTGCGCTCGACTTTCTTGCTTGCTTTCAGACGACGGCCGGCGTTGTTGATCGCCAGTTCGGCCAGCGCCAGACCGGTTTCCGGGTTGGCGTTGAGCCACAGGCTGAACGCGTCCTTGACCACACCGGAAACAAACGCCGCCGCTTCACGGGACGACAGACGCTCTTTGGTCTGGCCGGAGAATTGCGGCTCTTGCATCTTCATCGACAGAACGAAGGCAATGCGCTCCCAGACGTCTTCCGGCGCCAGCTTCACGCCGCGCGGCAGCAGACTGCGGAATTCGCAGAATTCGCGCATCGCATCGAGCAGGCCCTGACGCAGACCGTTGACGTGGGTACCGCCCTGCGCCGTCGGGATCAGGTTGACGTAGCTTTCCTGCACCGCGTCGCCACCTTCCGGCAGCCACAGCAATGCCCAATCGACCGCTTCTTTATTACCGGCGAAAGCTCCGCAGAACGGTTCGTCCGGCAGGCGTTCGAACTCGCTGACAGCGTCGACCAGATAAGAGCGCAGGCCGTCTTCGTAATGCCACTCGATTTTCTCGCCGGTGCCTTTGTCTTCAAAGCTGACCAGCAGGCCCGGGCACAACACAGCCTTGGCCTTGAGCACGTGCTTGAGGCGGCTGATGGAGAATTTCGGTGAGTCGAAATACTTCGGATCCGGCGCGAAATACACGCTGGTGCCGGTGTTGCGCTTGCCAACGGTGCCGACGACTTCAAGTTCGGTGGCCTTGTAGCCATCGGCGAACGTCATCTGGTACTCGTTGCCATCACGCTTCACGCGCACCCGGACTTCGGTCGACAAGGCGTTGACCACGGAAATACCCACCCCGTGCAGACCGCCGGAGAACTGGTAGTTCTTGTTGGAAAACTTGCCGCCCGCGTGGAGCTTGGTGAGGATCAGCTCAACGCCCGACACACCTTCTTCAGGGTGGATGTCGACCGGCATGCCGCGGCCATCGTCGCTGACTTCCAGCGAGTGGTCGGCGTGCAGGATGACCTGCACCGATTTGGCGTGGCCGGCCAAGGCTTCGTCGACGCTGTTGTCGATGACTTCCTGGGCGAGGTGGTTCGGCCGACTGGTGTCGGTGTACATGCCGGGGCGTTTACGCACCGGGTCGAGGCCCGAGAGGACTTCGATGGCGTCGGCGTTATAAGAGCTAGCGCTGGGAGTGGCCATAGGGTCTCGTCGTCAGTCATTCATGAAATAGGGGCAAGACTTCACAGTGCGGTGAAATCGATTGCCTGATACAAATCGGCGCCAATGCCGGCAAAACTCAGCAACGCCGGCAATTGCCCGGCGAAACCCTGGAAACTGTGGTCGCCGCCGGCCTGGATGCGCAAGGCACAGGCGCGGTAATACTGCTGGGCGAGGCGATAATCCAATGTTTCATCGCCGGTCTGCAACCAGACCTGAAAACGCTGCGCATCCTGGGGCGCCGGCACTTCCAGTTCGGCCAGGGCCGCAACGTGGTCGTGGGTCAATTCCCAGGTTTCATCGGTGTACAGGTTTTTCTGCGTGCCCAGATAGCCGTCGAACATCCGGTGCGGGCTGACCGCCGGGTTGACCAGCAGGGCTTTCAGGCCATGGCGCTCGGCCAAGTGAGTCGCATAGTAGCCGCCGAGGGAGCTTCCCACCAGCAACGGCTGGCCTAGCTCGGCAATCGCCTGTTCCAACTGACCGATGGCTTCACGCGGATGGTGATGCAGGGCCGGAACACGCAATTGCTCACTCAAACCCAGGCGCTCCATCACCGCGACCAGCTGACAGGCCTTTGTCGAGGCCGGGGCGCTGTTGAAACCGTGGATATAGAGGATCGAACCGGACATTTGAGCTCCCTGGGTGTCGGCGAAAGATAGCGGAGTTTACAGGGAGTCACAGCAGGATGGGCCATACAAATGATGCCCATGCAGACCATGTTGCCTCTTGTAGGAGCTGCCGCAGGCTGCGATCTTTTGATTGTAAAAAAACAGGATCAAAAGATCGCAGCCTTCGGCAGCTCCTACAGGGTAGCGTTAGCCGGGGGTTGGCATTAGCCGTTGGGAAAAGGAATTTCAGTACCCGTTGGAACCGTAGTCGACGGTGAAGTCGAAGCCAGTCACGCGTTCCACGCCAGTTTCCAGCCCCCCATCCGGCAACAACCGCAACCAGCGATATCCCGGCGCCTGCTCGCCGACCTTGAAGTCTTCACTCCCCGGCTCGAACTGAATACAGGTCGAAGGCGACGCCATCAAACGCACGCCATTACGCTCGCGATCAATTTCCTGATGCACGTGCCCCCACAGCACCGCCCGCGCCTGCGGAAAACGATCCAGCACTTCGAAAAACGCTTCCGGATTGCGCAAACCAATCGGCTCCATCCACGCACAACCGATCGACACCGGATGATGGTGAAAACACACCAGATGATGACGCTCCGGCGCTTCGCTCAACGAGCGGGCCAGCAGTTGCAACTGATCGTCCTGCAAATACCCCGGCACCGAACCCGGTACCGCCGAATCCAGCATCGTCACACGCCAGTTGCCGAGATCGACCACCGATTCCAGCAACGCGCTTTGCACTGCTGCCTCAGCCATGATCATGGGTTCGTCGTGGTTGCCGGGAATCCAGCGCGCCGGCGCATCGATCTGCGCGGTCATTTCACGAAATAGCTGATACGACTCCAGCGTGCCATCCTGGGAAATATCCCCGGTGGCCAGCATCAGATCGATCCGTGGCTGCTGCCCCAGGACCAACTCGATGACTTTTTGCAGGCTGTCGCGGGTGTTCATGCCCAGCAGTGTGCCACCCGCTTCGGCGAACAGATGGCTGTCGGACAACTGCACCAGCAACGCCGGATCGGCGGTGGTCAACGTGGATACGCTCGGCAAGGCGTTCTCCCAAGGCAAAAGCACGGAATCGGTTAAGTGCCGCAATTATGCTGGGGGATTACTGAAAGAGGAAACCGAGGAACCGGACGCAGTTCACAACTAGCGTACGACTTCGTACTCGTGCCCTAACGCCAGGCAATGACTCAGCCATTCCCCCAGGAACAGATTCAGCTGAGCTTTTTCATCGGGCTGATGCATCGCGGCGTTCGGGTAAGGATAGATGCCGCGAAAGCGTCGTGCATGTTCGGCGCTGATCACTTCGGCCATGCGCGCGTCGTGATAGACCTGCACTTCCAGTTGCGGCACCGGCAGCCATGGCAGGCTGTGCTCCTGACGCACTTGCAACGTGGTGGTATACGGGCAGGTTTGCAGCACTTCGAGGGCCAGTACGCCGAGCATCTGCTCGCCCTGAGTCACAGCGATGCGCCGCGCCTCGGGCTCGTTGCGCATGTCCGGCACCAGTCGCATCAGGCGCGCGTAGTTGGCCTCGCAGGCGGCTTGCAGCCCCGCGAGGTCGACTCGATAACGATCGCGCAACTTGTTTACAACCATAGCCCCCTCACTTCGGCGCGGTTGAGCGCCAGCCACTGCAAAGCGATGATGCTCGCCGCGTTGGCAATGCGTCCGTCACGGACGGCCTGCAAGGCATCTTCAAAGGCCCAGACCGTGACGCGGATATCTTCTGCCTCTTCCTCCAGCCCATGCAGGCCGCCAACGCCATCGGTGCTGCAACGCCCCAGATACAGATGCACGAACTCGTTGCTGCCGCCCGGCGACGGGAAATATTTGGTCATCGGCCACAGGGCCTTGATGTCCAGCCCAGCTTCCTCCTGCGCCTCGCGGTGAGCAACTTCTTCCGGCTGTTCATCCTTGTCGATCAGACCAGCGACCAGTTCGACCAGCCACGGATTGTCAGCCTTGCCCATCGCGCCGACGCGAAACTGCTCGATCAGCACCACTTCGTCGCGCTGCGGATCGTACGGCAGCACGCACACGGCATCGTGACGCACGAACACTTCACGGTTGATCTCGCGGCTCATGCCCCCGGCGAACAGCTCATGGCGCAGGTGCACACGATCGAGCTTGTAGAAGCCCTGATAGCAGCTCTCGCGGCGCACGATGTCGACGGCGGTCGGAATGGCGTTGGCAAAGTCAGTCATGAGCATCCTCGTTTACTGCGAATCCATTACGAGGTTCCTTATCGTTACCGGCAACCTCGACTTCGCGCCATCCTAACGCGCCCGTACCGTTTGATGCAGCCCCTTTACCGTCATCGGGATGGACGGTGGCGGCGAAACCCACTCTAATTAGCTTAGTGGCGAACTGACTGCTTCGTTGAGAGTCGAAGCGGTAACTTTTTGCCTTCCCCTGCTTTCGAAAGGACGCCCATGTCGCTTTTCAAAATTGCCTCCGTGGCCGCCATTGCCCTGACCCTGGGCGCGTGCGCGAGCCTGTTCCAGCCCAACTATCGCACGCCGCTGGAAACCACCCGTGATGCGTCGGAACAGCTGAAACCGGGCTGTTCCAACCCGGATTGCCCACTGGTGAACATCGACACCCTGCGCTTCCCAGCAGAGCCCGCGCTGGACCCGATCATCGAAAAACGCCTGCTGCAAATGACCCGCACCGAGCCGGGCGCACCTGTCGCGCCGACGCTGGCGGCCTACCGCGAGCAGTTTCTGGCCAACGCCGGCCCGCGCAACAGCAGCTATCTGCAAGCGAAAGTACGTGAGCAGCATGACGGCTTGGTGATCATCGAATTGTCGAGCTACCTCGACACCGGTGGCGCCCATGGCACACCGGGTCGCGGTTTCATCAACTATTCGCGCCAGCAGCACAAAGTGCTGAATCTGTCCGACATGCTGATGCCGGGGCAGGAAGAGGCGTTCTGGAAGGCTGCGCAAGTGGCGCACAACAGCTGGCTGATCAGCACTAAGCTCGATCAGGAAGCCGAATTCGTCAAGAGCTGGCCATTCGTGAAAACCCCGCACGTCGCGCTGACCTACGGCGGGGTGATCCTCAAGTACGAAACGAGCACCATCGCGCCTTACGCGCTGGGCCACGTCGAACTGAAGATCCCTTATCCACGTCTGAACGGCATTCTCAAGCCTGAGCTGTTTCCCGGCCGTAACTGAAGGCTCGACCGAGCACCAATTGCAGCAGCCCTGCCAGCACCAGCGCCGGCAGGGTCGCGCCGATGTCCGGATACAGATTCGCCAGTAAGTGATAGGTGCTGACACCACCCAGCCACGCCAACAACGCCGGCCAGCGCAACGCGGCTGAAGCGACCAGCCCCCGGCGCTTGCGCAGGATGAAGTGATCCACCAGCACCACGCCGAACAACGGCGCAAACACCGAGCCGATCAGCAGCAGGAAATTCTGGTATTGCGCCAATGGCGCCAGCAGTGCAATCAGCGTGCAGATGACGCCGATGGCCAAAGCCAGATGCTCGACTTTCAGGCGCAACAGAATCCCGCTGGACACCGCTGCCGAATGAATGTCGGCGAAGGCGTTTTCAGACTCGTCGAGCAGAATCAGCAGCAACGGAATACCCAACCCGGCACCGGCCAGTGCCAGCAGCAACGCATTGACTTCACCGCTCGGCGCGAACGCCAGGGTATATGCCACGCCGAGGCTCATCAGCCAGAAATTACCAATGAAGAAACCGACGGCGGTGCCGCCGAAAACGTTCTTCGCACGCTTGCCGAAACGCGAGTAGTCGGCGATCAGCGGCAGCCACGACAGCGGCATGGCAATAGCGATGTCGAAGCCCACGGCGAATGGCATCGAACCGTCACCGGCACGCGCCCAAAGTGCGGCCAGATCAGCCTTGGCGAACAGGTTCCAGGTCAGCCAGAGGCACGCGGCCAACAGCAGCCAGATACCCCATTTGCGCAGGATCTGCCGGACAAACGTCAGCGGCCCGCTGACGGCAAGCAGGGTCGCCAGAGCGCCGAAGAACAGCGTCCACAACACCGGATTGGACCACAGCGAACCTTCGCTGAATGCGCGGGTGCCGAGCAGGCTGGCGGCGTCTCGCATGACGATGATTTCGAACGAGCCCCAACCGATCAGTTGCAACAGATTGAGCAGCGCCGGCAGGCTCGCACCTTTGCTGCCGAGGCTGAGTTTGAGTGCAGCCATCGACGACAGGCCGGTGTCGCTGCCGATCACCCCGACGGCCGCCAGCAGCAAAACGCCGACCAGCGTGCCGAGGAAAATGGCCAGCAGCGAACCGGACAAGCCCAGACCCGGCGCGAGCAATGCGCCGGTCTGCAGCACCATCAGGCCGATGCCGAGGGAGAACCACAGGGAAAACAGATCGCGACCGCCGAATACACGCTTGTCGGCGGGCACGGCGAGATCGGGGGAGTAGGTACCGGGTTGAATGCTCAAGGGTGTTATCTCAGAGGGACATTTGTTGTTGTGTTGACCGCTATCGCCAGCAGGCTGGCTCCCACAGGGAACTTGTGAATAGTTTTCTGTAGGAGCTGCCGAAGGCTGCGATCTGTTGATCTTGCAAAACAAAGTCAAAAGATCGCAGCCTTCGGCAGCTCCTACAGGAGAGTACGTTCATAGTCCCCTGTGGGAGCCAGCCTGCTGGCGATGGGGCCTTTGCAGACCCCACCTGTTCAGGTCAGATCAAACTTTCTTGTACAGCTGACTGCCTTCCTTCTTGAACCGCTCAGCCTGTTCCGCCAGGCCTTGGGCGACTTCGGCGTCGACCGCTTCGATCCGCTGGTTGGCCGCGTATTCGCGGACTTCCTGAGTGATCTTCATCGAGCAGAATTTCGGTCCGCACATCGAACAGAAATGCGCGACCTTGGCCGAGTCTTTCGGCAAGGTTTCATCGTGGTACGAACGCGCGGTGTCCGGATCGAGACCGAGGTTGAACTGGTCTTCCCAACGGAATTCGAATCGCGCCTTGCTCAAGGCGTTGTCGCGGATCTGTGCGCCCGGGTGCCCCTTGGCCAAGTCCGCTGCGTGCGCGGCGATCTTGTAGGTGATGATCCCGGTCTTCACGTCATCCTTGTTCGGCAGGCCCAAGTGCTCCTTCGGCGTCACGTAGCAAAGCATGGCGCAACCGAACCAGCCGATCATCGCCGCACCGATACCCGAGGTGATGTGGTCGTAGCCCGGCGCGATGTCAGTGGTCAACGGGCCGAGGGTGTAGAACGGCGCCTCGTCGCAGCATTCCAGCTGCTTGTCCATGTTCTCTTTGATCAACTGCATCGGCACGTGGCCCGGGCCTTCGATCATGCACTGCACGTCGTGCTTCCAGGCGATCTTGGTCAGCTCGCCGAGGGTTTCCAGCTCGCCGAATTGCGCTTCGTCGTTGGCGTCGGCAATCGAGCCCGGACGCAGGCCGTCGCCCAGCGAGAAGCTGACGTCGTAGGCCTTCATGATTTCGCAGATTTCGTCGAAATGGGTGTAGAGGAAGTTCTCTTTGTGGTGCGCCAGGCACCACTTGGCCATGATCGAACCGCCACGGGAAACGATGCCGGTCACGCGCTTGGCGGTCAGCGGCACATAGCGCAGCAACACGCCGGCGTGGATGGTGAAGTAGTCGACGCCCTGCTCGGCTTGCTCAATCAGCGTGTCGCGGAACAGCTCCCAGGTCAGGTCTTCAGCGGCGCCACCGACTTTTTCCAACGCCTGGTAGATCGGCACGGTGCCGATCGGCACTGGCGAGTTGCGGATGATCCACTCGCGGGTTTCGTGAATGTGCTTGCCGGTGGACAGGTCCATGACCGTGTCTGAACCCCAGCGAATGCCCCAGGTAAGTTTCGCCACTTCTTCTTCGATCGAAGAACCCAAAGCGCTGTTGCCGATGTTGCCGTTGATCTTCACCAGGAAGTTACGGCCGATGATCATCGGTTCCAGTTCGGTGTGGTTGATGTTGGCCGGAATGATCGCGCGACCACGGGCAATTTCTTCACGGACAAATTCAGGAGTGATGATTTTCGGCACGCTGGCGCCGAAGCTGTGCCCGGCGTGTTGCTGATCCAGCAGCCCGGCGGCGCGAGCCACTTCAAGCTTCATGTTTTCGCGGATGGCGACGTATTCCATCTCGGCGGTAATGATGCCTTTGCGCGCATAGTGCATCTGGCTGACGTTGGCCCCGGCCTTGGCGCGGCGCGGGTTGTTCACGTGGGCAAAGCGCAGTTTGGTCAGCTCGGCGTCGGCTAGGCGTTCCTGGCCAAAATTGGAACTCAGACCCGACAGACGCTCGGTATCGCCACGGGATTCGATCCACGCCGAACGCACATCGCCCAGGCCTTTGCGCACATCGATGATGACGTTGGGATCGGTGTACGGGCCCGAGGTGTCGTACACGACGACCGGCGCGTTGATCTCGCCGCCGAAGTCGGTCGGTGTCACGTCGAGGCTGATTTCGCGCATCGGCACGAGGATGTCCGGGCGGGAACCCTGAACGTAGACTTTTTGCGAGCGGGTAAAGGGTTGAACCGACTGTTGATCGACTTGGGCCGAATCACTCAGGTTCGTCGTATTTTTTAGTTTTATCGTCATCACGGGCTCTCCAGACAGCATCCAGGCAGTGGATTTTTGTCGGAGCGAACCTGTAACGAATGGACGCGACCAATCAGCGATGACTTTGCTGTTGGTGCTGTGCTCAGTGCTCGAGGGCTGTTCGATTGTCGAACAACATCCCGGACGAAGCACAAGAGGACTCGCCGGGTGACGAGAAATCTTGTTCCCTACGCAGGCGCTAACCTGATCAGGTTCAACGGGATCCGAAATTATTCGATCTCAGCCTCATAGCAAGGCACCCCGACAAGAACCCGGCCAGTCTAGACACAACCGGCAAAGAACGCCAACACCGCGGCAAACCCCATGATGAATGGCGCAATTAACGGATTGTTGCCGAGCGCAGGCGCAACTACACTCGCTCTGCCCCGCCGAGCCTTGACGCTACAGGGGCCGCGCCTTACCTTTGGCGCCCGGATTACTTCCATAATATTCATGCTAGGGATCGCCTCATGCTGCGCAAACTTTCACTGGCTCTTGCCGTGTCTTGTGCGTCCAACGCAATGGCCTGGGCAGCAGAAGCGCCCTTGTCGACCAAAACCGATCTGGTCAGCGTCTATCAGGAAGCGGTCGACAACAACGCCGACCTGGCCGCCGCCCGCGCCCAGTACGGTGCACAGAAAGAGGTGGTACCGCAGGCTCGCGCCGGATTGCTGCCGAATCTGTCCGGTGGCGCCGAAGTGGCGGATGTACGCACGTCTATCGATCAGCCTTCAGCCATCGCCAACCGCAGCGCTCACTCGTATCAGGCGACTCTGGCTCAGCCACTGTTCCGCGCCGATCGATGGTTCCAGTACCAGGCTGCCAAAGACGTCAACGAACAAGCCGCGCTGCAACTGTCGGCCACCGAGCAGAACCTGATTCTGCAATCGGCCGAGAGCTACTTCAACGTGTTGCGCAGCCAGGACAACCTGGCCTCGACCAAGGCTGAAGAAGCCGCGTTCAAGCGCCAGCTCGATCAGTCCAACGAACGCTTCGACGTCGGCCTGTCGGACAAGACCGACGTGCTGCAATCGCAAGCCAGCTACGACACCGCGCGGGCCAACCGGATCGTCGCGCAGCGTCAGGTCGATGATGCATTTGAAGCGCTGATCACCCTGACCAACCGTCAGTACAACTCGATTCAAGGCATTGTCCATACGCTGCCGATCCTGCCGCCAGCGCCGAATGACGCCAAGTCGTGGGTCGACACCGCCGCCAGACAGAACCTCAATCTGCTCGCCAGCAACTACGCCGTCAGCTCCGCCGAACAGACCCTGAAACAGCGCAAGGCCGGCCACTTGCCGACCCTCGACGCCGTGGCCAAATACGAAAAAGGTGACAACGACGCCCTCGGTTTCGCCAACCCGAACTCATTCGGCGCGCCGTACGGTGGCAATGTTGAACAAAGCACGCTGGGTTTGCAGTTGAACATCCCGATCTACAGCGGCGGGCTGACCAGCTCCCAGGTGCGTGAGTCCTACTCGCGGCTTGACCAAACCGAGCAGCAGCGCGAAGCCCTGCGCCGGCAAGTCGTCGAAAACACTCGCAACCTGCACCGCGCGGTGAATACCGACGTCGAGCAGGTGCAGGCGCGCCGCCAGTCGATCATCTCCAACCAGAGCGCGGTGGAAGCCACGGAAATCGGTTATCAGGTGGGCACGCGCAACATCGTCGACGTGCTTGATGCCCAGCGCCAGCTGTATAGCTCGGTGCGCAATTACAACAACACGCGGTACGACTACATCCTCGACAACCTGCGCTTGAAGCAGGCCGCGGGGACGTTGAACCCGGGTGATCTGGAGGATCTGCGCCGTTACCTGAAGGCCGATTACAACCCCGACAAGGACTTCCTGCCGCCGGATCTGGCCAAGGCTGCCGAGGCGCAGCTCAGGGCTCGGCCGTAAACAACGTGAATAAATTCCCTGTGGCGAGGGGATTTATCCCCGATGGGCTGCGAAGCGGCCCCAAAACCATTCACCGCGGTGATTCCGTCAGACTTGGCTAGCCGTATTGACGACTGCTGCGCAGCCGATCGGGGATAAATCCCCTCGCCACAAATTCATGTCACCTGAAAATACTGTGGCGCCAGGCTACTTGATGAGTCTGCCCAGGCCATCGAGCAATCGCTGCAACGCGCCCTGATTGCGGCGCATCACCGCCAGCCCGGCGTCGGCCATGCGCTGCGCATCGCGCGGCAACTCGAACAGGCGCTGCACTTGCACCGCCAGCCCTTCGGCATCATCCACTTCAACCAACGCGCCGGCCTCGCGCAACTGCGCGGCGATGTCGAGAAAGTTGAACAGGTGCGGGCCGCTGATCACCGGTTTTGCCAGTGCGGCGGGCTCCAGTAAATTGTGCCCGCCATTCGGCACCAGGCTGCCACCGACAAAGGCGCTGTCGGCCAAGGCGTAGAGAAACAGCAGCTCACCCATGGTGTCGCCGAGCAGCACCGAAGTTTGCGCATCGACATTGGCCCCGGTCGAACGACGCAGCGTGGCAAAACCTTCGCGCTGACACAGTTCAAACACCGAGTTGAAGCGCTCCGGGTGACGCGGCACCAGAATCAGCAACGCATCCGGATGATTGGCCAACAAACGCCGGTGGGCGTTCAACACCACTTCATCCTCGCCGTCATGGGTGCTGGCGGCGATCCACACCGGTCGCTCCAGCGCCTGCCACTGGCCACGCAATTGGGCGGCGCGTTGCAGCAGTTGCGGGTCGATGGTCAGGTCGAATTTGATCGAACCAGTGACCTCGACCGTCTCCGGACGCGCACCCAGATCGCGGAAGCGCTGAGCCTCGGCCTCGGTCTGCACGGCAAAAAAACTCATCTCGGCGAGCATCGGCGCGGTCAGTTTGCTGAAGCGGCCATACCCCTTGGCCGACCGTTCGGACAAGCGCCCGTTGGCCAGCGCCACCGGGATGCCGCGTTTGGCGCACTGATGAATATGGTTGGGCCACAGTTCGGTTTCCATGATCACCGCCAGTTTCGGCTGGACGCGATCGAGAAAACGCGCCGCTGCGCACGGCAAGTCATAGGGCAGATAGCAGTGCTGGATGCGCGGCTCGTTGGCGAACAGTGCCTGAATTCGCTCCGAACCGGTCGGCGTCATGCAAGTCACGGTAATCGGCAGCTGCGGATAACGTTGCAGCAAGGCGCGGATCATCGGCGCCGCGGCGATGCTTTCGCCCACCGACACCGCGTGCACCCAGATGCCACCGGGTTGCAGCGCCGGCATTGCGTAAGAGAAACGTTCGCCAATGCGCTTGGCATACGCCGGCGCCTTGCGCGCCCGCAGCCACAGCCGAATCGCCACCAATGGCAGCCCCAGGTAAAACAGCGCGGTGTACAGAGTTCTATTCATGGCGGCGGAGTTTATCGACTTTTTCCGTCGATCGCGCGCAAGTGCACGGCAAAACGCTCGGCCAGCCAACGCGCCGCAGGGCCGAGCGGCTCGTCGCGCCGCCAGACCAGCTCCACCACCAGCGCTGGCGGCGTCCATTCGCTGGCGAGCTCGACCATCAAACCCTGATACGCCGAGTACTGCACCACGTGCCGGGGCAGCCACGCCCAGCCAAGATCGCGCACCAACCATTCGGCCATGACGTAGAAACTGTCGGCCCGCCACACCTGTGGACTGGCCGGCTCGCTGCCGGGGTAGACGCTGGTTTGCGTCGACATCAACAGTTGCCGGTGTTGCGCCAGTTGCTGGCAGGTGACGTAGGGCTGCGTCGCCAACGGATGATTGATCCCACAGACCGTGACCATTTCCACGCTGCCCAGCACTCGTCGTTCCAGCGCCTCGGGGATTTCATCGTGATAGAACAGCAAGCCGAGATCGGCGCGGCGCTCGACGAGTTTGCGTGCGACTTCGCCTTGAGCAGCGCTGGTGAGTTGTACTTCCAGGCTGGGAAATTGTTCGGCCAGCGCGCCGAAACTTTCCACCAGTGCCTGATAAGGCATCGCCTCATCCTGCGCCACGCGCAGTTGCGCTTCCTGGCCGCGCATCATCGCCATGGCCCGGCCATTGAGGCGCTCACACTGGCGCAAGACTTCCCGCGCCTCCTCGAGCAGCGCCTCCCCCGCTTCGGTGAGCCTGGGCTGACGACCGCTGCTACGCTCAAACAGGCTCACGCCCAAATCGTCCTCGAGCATGGCGATGGCACTGCTGATCGCCGACTGCGCCTTGCGCTGCTGCCGGGCCACGGCGGAGAACGAACGCTGCTCGGCGACCGCGATAAACACGCGTAACTGATCTAGATTCCACTGCATGCTCATCACACAACCCATCTCCAAAACAGATAGGTAATGACTTTACCGCATCTGAACAACCTCTAAAATGCCGACCTCAGAAAGTAACGCTGCACACGAGGATTACACATGAACGCCTACGCCTACCTTGCCATCGCCATCTGCGCCGAAGTCATGGCCACCGTTTCGATGAAAGCGGTCAAAGGCTTCAGCACGCCGCTGCCACTGCTGGTGGTGATCGTCGGTTACGCAATCGCGTTCTGGATGCTGATCCTGGTGGTGCGCACGGTGCCGGTGGGCGTTGCCTACGCGGTGTGGGCCGGGATGGGCATTGTGATGGTCAGTGTCGCGGCGCTGTTTATCTACGGGCAGAAGCTGGATGTGCCGGCGATGTTGGGGATGGGGTTGATTGTTCTTGGCGTTGTGGTGATTCAACTGTTCTCGAAAACTGCGGGGCACTAAAGAAAAAGATCGCAGCCTTCGGCAGCTCCTACAGGTGTACGCATGACCCTGTAGGAGCTGCCGAAGGCTGCGATCTTTTTTCGCCTGTATACTGCGCCCCTCGTCTTGAACACTGAGGTCGCTGCATGCCATCCGTTATTTCCACCGACGTTCTGATTGTCGGCGCTGGTGTCGCCGGCCTCTGGCTGAATGCGCGCCTGCGCCGTCAGGGTTTTTCGACCGTGCTGGTGGAAAGTGCCAGCCTCGGCGGCGGGCAAAGTGTGAAATCCCAAGGCATCATTCACGGCGGCGCCAAGTACGCGCTGCACGGCGCGTTGACCGGTGCGTCGGAAGCCATCGCCGACATGCCGCGACGCTGGCGTGAAGCGCTGGCCGGCAACGGCGAGCTGGATCTGAGCGGCGTGCGCCTGCTCTCCGAAGCCCATTACCTGTGGTCGCCGGGCACCCTCGCCGGCAACCTCACCAGTTTCTTCGCCAGTAAAGCCGTGCGCGGCCGCGTCGATCAGGTCAAGGGCGAGCAACTGCCGCCAGCCCTGCAAGACAAGCGCTTCAAGGGCAAGGTCTATCGCCTCGCCGAACTGGTGGTCGATGTGCCGAGCCTGATCCAGCGTCTGGCCGATCTGGCCGGTGACGGTCTGCTCGCCGGGCAGACCATCGAGCCCATGCTGGAAGCAGGCGTGCTGGTGGGGCTCAAGGTCGACGATCGCGAGATCCGCGCCCAGCGCATCGTCCTCAGTGCCGGCGCCGGTACCGCCCAACTGCTCGAGAATCTGGGCCTGACTCATCCGGCCATGCAGCGCCGGCCATTGCACATGATCCTCGCCAAAGGCCCCGGCCTGAAACCGCTGTACGCCCACTGCCTGGGCGGCGGCACCAAACCGCGCATTACCGTCACCACGCATCCGGCGGCTGATGGTCAGTGGGTCTGGTACATGGGTGGCGACATTGCCGAAAGCGAAGGCGTGAACCGCGAACCCGCCGAACAGATCGCTACCGCGCAAAAAGAAATCGCCCAGTTGTTGCCGTGGATCGATCTCAGCACGGCGCAATGGGCGACGTTGCGCGTCGACCGTGCCGAGCCGCTGCAAACCGGCCTGACGCGCCCGGACAACGCATTCCTCGCCGAAGAGGGTCGCTTGCTGGTCGGCTGGCCGACCAAACTGGCGCTGGCGCCGGACTTTGCTGACCGAGTGATTACCTCCTTGCAGCGCGACGGTATCCAGCCGCAAGCCGGCGAACCGTTGCCGTCGCTGCCAAAACCACCGATGGGCGTTCCGGCCTGGGAGCAACTGTTGCCATGAGCATTGCCACCCTGCATGACTTTCACCGCCCGCTGGGCAGTACCGGCCTGATGGTCTCGCCGCTGGGCCTGGGCACGGTCAAACTTGGCCGCGATCAAGGGGTGAAATACCCCAACGGCTTTCAGATTCCCGATGACGACGAAGCACGGATGTTACTCAGGCAAGCACGCGAGCTAGGTATCAACCTGATCGACACGGCCCCGGCCTACGGTCGCAGCGAAGAGCGCCTCGGCCCACTGTTGCGCGGCCAGCGTCAGGACTGGGTGATCGTCAGCAAAGTCGGCGAAGAGTTTGCCGACGGCCTCTCGCGACACGATTTCAGCGCGGCGCACACGCGCCTGTCGGTCGAACGCAGCCTGCAACGTCTGGAAACGGACTTTATCGATCTGGTACTGGTGCACTCCGATGGCAACGACCTGGCCATTCTCGAGCACGAAGACGTTTATGCCACACTCGCCGCGCTCAAGGCCGAGGGCAAGATTCGCGGCTTCGGCTTTTCCGGCAAGACCGTCGAAGGTGGCCTCAAAGCATTGGAGCAAGGCGACTGCGCGATGGTCACCTACAATCTGAACGAACAAAACGAGAAGGCTGTCATTGACTATGCTGCTGCGCACGGCAAAGCCATTCTGGTGAAGAAGGCCCTGGCCAGCGGTCACGTTTGCCTGAGCCCGGGCGTGGATCCGGTACGCGCCAGCTTCGAGTTGCTTTTCGCGCAACCTGGCGTGGCCAGTGCTATCGTCGGGACGATCAATCCGCTGCACCTCGCCCACAACGTTGCGACCGTTGCCCAAGTCCTTCGTGGTCACTGACGCCGCCCCGCGGCCTTAAGCAGGAGCCGATATGCCGCGCACGCTCATCAGAAAGAACCCGAGCAACTTCAAGACTCTGCCGCTGTTCGTCGAAGCAACGCCCGAAGGCCTGACGTATCAGAGCGTCGGCATGCCGCTGAATTTCACGCAGACCTTGCAGCGACGCAAACCGGTCAGTGTGACGGACACCGAACGCTTCTCGCTGGAACTGGCGAATCTGGGCGTCTCGGTACGCCTGACCCTGCATTGGCAGAATCGCGACTACTGGGTGCTGGTGCGCCAGCGTCGGCAGGATCGCGGCGATGTGGTGCTGAAGTTGATTTCCGGTTACGTACCGGCTCACGAACTGAATATTCCGCTGCACACAGCCATTCAAGAGATCGCCGAAGAGTGTTTGCTTGAAACCCCCGAAGGCTGGCTCGGCGGGCGTTTCAACGACACTTGGCTGCCGGCGCCCTACTCGTCCGCCCTGCACTATCGCGAGGCTTTGCCGTTTCGGTTGACGCCACTGTCCGGTTCAGCGCGGCCCATTCGTAGCGCCAATCTGCAATTGCTGGAGCGGCCGCGCGCTTATGTGCATTTGCCGACAGCGTCGCTGCAATTGATCTACGACTTGCGCCTGGACGTGCCCAAGGAAGCCAAATCCCTGAGCCTGTTCCACGTCGATGAGCGTCTGGAAGGCGATCAACTGGTGGCGCGGCTCGACCGCAAGCGACCCGATCTGTACTTGATGCCACTCAAGGACGGCGCGCCAGTGGCCGAGCTGTACACCCTCAAGCGCGACAAACTGCTACCGGCCAGCACGCGCGGACTTTATCTGGCCGAGAGCTTTGCGAATCAAGAAGGCTGGGTGGTGCGCGAAGAGCGGATTCGCTGGAAAGACTGGCTCGTGCAACAGGGCCTGCAACCGGCAAAGCCCCCTCGTGCGGGCCTCAAGCAGCTAAGTCTCAAGGCGTTGCGCCTCGTTGGTCTGGGCAAGAAGCGCGCGAACTGACTGCCGGTTAGCGCCGACGATCCAGCCACGTACGCAACGTGGCGAAGAAGTGGAAGTAACGATTCTCGCGTTTGCCCATGCCGCGCTTGGGCGAGAACGACTCCTCGGCAAACGCGCCGGTAATACGCACCCGCGAAGCCTGGGTCTTCAGCGTGCAAACCTTGGCGTCGGCCTGCTGCAATACGTATTTTAGCAAGCGTTCGGAATGCAGCTTCCTCCCCGTCGCCTTGCAGAACTCGAAGATGCGCTCGACTCGTTTGCCATACGCGACGTAAGTATCGCGACCGCAAATGGCAAAGCGGTCGTTCAACCCTCCCCACCACTGCCAATCGGGAATGTAGGCATTGTGCTGCCGCGCCTCTGGATGATTGAACACATAGGCCGGTAGCGGGTTGTGGAAGAAATTGTCCGGACGCACGAACACCACGAAATCGGGATTGAAGGATTCAATCATGCTGGTGACGGTGTGCAGCGAGTTGAGCTGATAGATCAGGTTGCGCAACGATGCAAAATCATCCGCCCAGGTATCGCCCTGTGTCTTGACCTGCTCGAAATCCCAACGCTCCAGCACGCCTTCGGTTGAGGTCAGCGTCCCGATCATCGACTCGAATGGCTGGTAGTTGTCCGCCGCCAGCTCGCCTTTCTCGCCTGAGCGCGCGTTCTGCACTTCATCGATTTTGTACAGGTGATAAAAGCACTTCACGTCGCTGCCCGCAGGTAACTGCGCCAGTACGTTCTGTTCGATGGAAGGAAAACAAATCGGCGAGTTTCTCGGGATACCAAAAAAAGCCACGGCAATTTTCAACACTCAACAGCACCTTTTCGAAAGTTGTACGGGCCGGCCGACACCGCGGACTCGCTTATTTGCGGCGAAACAACTTTTGCCACCAGCGGCGGGGTTGCAGCGGCACGACGATGACGTCCGATTTCTGCAGCCAGTCGCGCTCGTAATCCCAGGCATGCCCACCCCATAGTTTTCCAGCTTCGTTGGAAAAACCCAGGGTCATGAGCTGATAGGTGTACCCGGCATGACCGCGCAACCAGTCGAACAGCACCAGCGTGTTGAAACCGGTGGAGGGGCCAACGTAGCGCTTGCCGCCCGGCCGGTCGACCGGATAGTTCCAGAGCGGTGGCAGCGGAATGCGATCCCAGTACATGGCCACACGAGGCAGCGGACACATCGGTGCGGCACAGCCGACCAGCATGGTGAAAAAGCGCTCACCCGCCTGATCACACAGCCGCTGCACGTCCGGCCCAAAGGGCAGGCCAAAAAAATACGCGTCCTGCGCGTTATAGCCATGCACGACGACGTTCACGCTGCGCGAGTCGAGCAGTGGCGCCTTGATGCAGGTATTGAAGCTGACCACGACGTCATCGACGCCAATGTTCAACGCCTGAAAATCCGCCACCGTAATGGCCGGATTGTTGGCAATCAATACGACCCGAGCCGCACGGCTCAGGCACGCCTGCAATGGCTCGGGCAGCGCCCCCAGAACAGACTGGTCACCGCCAGGCAGCGCATCCAGCGCCATGTGTTCGTCCTTCATTCAGGTCGGCACCTTCATCCCGTGGCGTAACTTGACCCAGAACTGCGTGAACGCCGAAGGCGGCTGCCATGGGCGCATCTCGCGCTGGATTTCCGTGGCCAGGGCCTGACCAACACGGGCGAAGGAATAGCGACTTTGCGCAAATTCCTGCCCCTTCATGGCGATACGTTGCGCCAGCTCCGGGTCGTCCTGCAGCAGTTTGATCTTTGCAACGGCCTCGTCTTCGCTGCGATAAAACACAGTGTTGTGCATGTCTTCGAAGCCGAGCAACTGATCTTCTTCGCCTTGGCTCCAGGCCAGCAGCACGCAGCCACAGGCCATGGCTTCAAAATTCTTGATCATGAACTCGTTCATGCCGATGTCGGCACTGACGAAGATCTTGATGCGGTTGAGTGTTTCGAGGTATTCCGAACCCGACTTCGTGCGGGTCACCAGCATGCCGGTACGTTGCGCGAGCGACTCCAGCATTGCCTTGCGCTCGGCGTACTCGGTACTTTTCAGGCTACCAAGAAAACCGATGGGGATATCCCGCTCGGCGCCGGTGTTGCGCAGCATCTGCTCGTCGTAACCCTTGGAAACGAAGACGGTGTCGATGCCTTCAGCGAGCATTTTGCGGGCAACCACGGCGCCAGACACCAGCGCGCGGCAGCTCGGCAGACGACTGTAGAGACGCGAATACACGCCACGGTATTTACTGGCGGGCATGTAGTTCTGGTAGGCGTCGTGTTCGAGGAAAACCAGCCCGGGAATGCACTTGAGCACCCGCAGTTGCGTGGCCAGGCGCTTGACCCGGGAGAAGATCACCACGCGGTCGAACGTCTGATAGTCGACCGAGGCCAGAAACCGTCCGAGGTTTAGCTGTTGCTGCTTGCTCAGACGGTAGATGACACATTCATCACAGTTCTGCTGCACGATGTCGTAGAGCCGGTCGAGAATGACCCGCTGCTCGTCCATCACCAGTAGCATGACTTTCATAGATTAATTGACCACGCGACGTAGGCAGGCAAGCGCATCGGATTCAAACCTGCCGACATCAACGGAAACGGCTAGATCCCCAAGGCAAAATCCGTTCACACGCAGTACACAACGGTAAAAATTCATCTGATCAGCGACTGCGGATTTTTTCGACAATTGCGGTCGTCGAGCTGTTTTCCACAAGCCCCAGCACTTTCACGGTGCCGCCATAAGACGTCACGATGTCCGCACCAACCACTTGGTCGATCCCGTAATCGCCGCCCTTGACCAACACATCCGGCTTGACCTCACGCAGCAGGTTTTCCGGGGTGCCTTCAGGGAAACTGATGACCCAGTCCACCGCGCCAAGCCCCGCCAGAACCGCCATGCGCCGGTCAACACTGTTGATCGGACGACCCGGCCCCTTCAAGCGACTGACCGAAGCATCGTCATTGACCGCAACAATCAGACGATCGCCTTGCGCCCGCGCCTGTTCCAGATAGGACACGTGGCCGGCGTGCAGAATGTCGAAGCAGCCATTGGTGAATACAATCTTTTCGTTATGCGCGCGAGCATCGGCCACCGCTAGAATCAACTGCTCCAGGCCCAGCACACCGCGCTCGGAGCCCTCTTCACGCTGAATGGCGCGACGCAGTTCCGGAGCACTGATGGCCGCCGTACCGAGTTTGCCGACCACAATGCCGGCGGCCAGATTGGCCAGCGCCACGGCGTGGGGCAGCTCTTCACCGGCGGCGATGGCAGCAGCCAGCGTCGAGATCACCGTGTCACCGGCACCGGTAACGTCAAACACTTCTCGCGCACGGGCCGGCAGGTGCAGCGCCGGATGATCAGGACGCAGGAGGGTCATGCCGTGCTCGCCACGGGTCACCAGCAGCGCACCGAGCTCAAGGTCGTGCATCAGCGCGGCGCCCTTGCTCACCAGCTCATGCTCATCGGCGCAACCGCCGACGATGGCTTCGAATTCACTGAGGTTGGGGGTGATCAGGCTGGCGCCACGGTAGATCGAGAAATCCTTGCCCTTCGGGTCGGCCAGCACCGGGATATTCCTGGCCCGGGCAGCCTGAATCAGCGCCTGATGGTTTTTCAGTGCGCCTTTACCGTAGTCGGACAACACCAGCACCTTGATGCCTTCGAGCAGATCATCGACCTGCGAGGCCAGGGCCAGGGCATCGGTAGCAAACGGTTCTTCGAAGTCGATACGCAGCAATTGCTGGTGCCGGCTCATGACCCGCAGCTTGACGATGGTTGGCTGGTGCGCAATGCGCTGGAACAAGGCACGTACGCCCGCGCCCTTGAGACTGTTGCTCAGGCTGTCGGCAGCTTCGTCGTCCCCGGTCACACCGACCAGGGACGCCGGCGCACCCAGCGCGGCAATGTTCAAGGCAACGTTCGCGGCACCGCCCGGACGATCTTCGATTTGCTCGACTTTAACGACCGGCACCGGGGCCTCAGGGGAAATCCGTGAGGTTCCGCCATGCCAGTAACGGTCGAGCATGACATCGCCGACTACCAAGACCGGGGCTTGATCGAAACGCGGCATGGACAACTTCATGGAGCAACCCACATACAAAATGAACAGGGGCGCGATATTAACACAGGGAAAAGCGCCGTCCGCCTCAATCTGAAAGGTCGCGCACCCAGAACAATTCGTGGCGCCGGACAGCTTTGCGGAAAAATTCGTTACTGCCCGTGACAGGCCAGCGGCGCCCGGCCAGAGCCTGCTGGATCCAGCGGCGCAATTGGCGCTTGAACGCTTGCCCACCCTGCAGGTCATGCTCCATCGCCAGTGCCATGGCCTTGTCCAGTTGCGTATCCGCCGACAGCAGCGGGCTCCACAAGCGGTCAGCCGGCAACGGCTCGATCGCAGGCGGCAAGGCGATACCGGCACCGGCAGGCCCCATCGGCCAGCGGTCGTTGTCATGCAGGTGATTGGCGTACATCAGCAGGGTCGTCGGCTTCCAGTTGCTCAGGGCAATGGCTTCAAGCAGGGCTTGAGTGCTGGCGACGTGATCGCTATGGGGATCGAGTTCAGGATGCGGCGTGACCAGCACCTCGGGACGGTAGTGCTCCAGCAGTTTCGCCAGATCGCCGACCAGATTAGGCCAGATCGGCTGACCATCGACATCACCGGGCAGGGTCAGCGGATTGTGCCGGCGCACACTGCGCACATCGCTTTCCTGCGACTCTCGGGAGCCGAACGCTTTGCCCGGTTCTGCAGCCATCGCAGGCAATTGCAGGCAGTAGTAACCCAGTTGCACGCAACGCTCGGCGGGCACCCCGCCCCACTGCGGAATCGCCAGACTGTCCCAACTGCGCAAACGCCCCTTCAACCGGGCAGCCGCAGCTTGATCCAGACCCAGACGCTGGAAATCTTCAGCCTCAATCTCGCCTTGGGTCAGAGTGACGATGCTGACGTCCTCGCAGCGGCTATACAGGCCAAACGCTGCCAACTCGGCATCGTCGGCATGGGGCGCGATGACCATCACGCGCCGGCGGCTGTAGTCAGGGCTGGCCATGACCCACAAAGTACCGACGGCGCCTGCCGCGCAATACCGGCCGCGCAGGTTCAGTGAGCCCTGCTGTAATGCCTCGGCTTGACCGGACAGATTCAGAAAACGCCGCCCGCTGACCCCGCGCTCGAAATCCTGGCGATCATCGCCGACCTGAACGTAAGGATCGAGCCAGCGCCCTAGCCAGCCAGCCTTCAATTCAAGTTCGAGAATAAGCGTTTCGCCTGCAGCCAACGGTTCGCTCAGACGCACAACACCACCGCTCAGGCTCACCGCCTGCCGCGCCGTGTCGGTAGGAAACGCGTATTGATAATCGTCAGAGGGCCGGTAGAACAAATGATCGGCAAACCACCCCTCGTGGGCGATCCAGGCCAGCACCAGCAACAGCGGCACCAGCCACCACGCGATGAGTAACCCGATCACAAGCAGCGCGACCAGAAAGGCCACGAGGAACATGCGCTTGTTACGTCGATGGGCCTTGAGAAGCTGTTGCTTGCGAGCGCTCATGGATTCAGACCTTGTAGACCGGCACCGTGTGGCACCAGCGATCCTTGTACTCACGGTCGGCACGACCGAATGAATAACGCAGAGGCTTGCCCAGCGCCCGCGCGTCTGCCCAGGCCTGCTGGGTGTTGACGAAGCTCAGAACGCTGCCGGGGCTGAACTCGCGGCTCTGCGGGTCGACGCCACCATTGACGTATTCAAGCGACACCCACTCGGGCGCCTCGACTCGATACAAAACCTGAATGGCCACGGGGGCCGATTCGAGCATGGCCACCGAGCCGGTCATGAATTCGCGCAACAGCGTGAAGACCTCGACCAGCCCGGCCTTGCCCGGTACTTCAAAGCCCCAGCGACGCTGAAACAGATCGCCGTAAGCGGCGGCCTGCTCTTGCGGGGTAAAGTCGGACATCGGTACCAGCGAGCCACCCGCCTCTTCCAGCAAGCGCTGCTCGCGACGCTGGTTGTAGCGAAATTTCTTCGAATACTCTTCCGGCAACCGGGCCAGGGCAAGGCCCTCCGGCTGCGCTTTCAAGGTGCTGATCTGCTCGGCATTCAGCTGGGAAACATAGGCCATGCGCTGGCGGACCGGCACGACGATATCGGGCGCGATCGGCAGGATGATTTCCGCATTGCCCATGTCCAGCAAGCCGCGCTTGCCCTCGCGCTTGAGCACTTCCTTGGACAAGGCGACGTGGCGCCCCCAGCAGGGAATGGCGGCAAGCACCTCACCGCCAACGATCCAGCCCAGATAACGCAGTTCGATACCGACGAAGGTCGACAGCCGCTCAACCACCTCGGGATGCGTCGCAAAACTACCACCGAAACGCTGCCAGGCACCCGCGTACGCATCCCGGTCGATTTCACTCCAGCCGCGCTCACGAAAGCTGCGAAACATTGTCAGCATACGTTGGTCACGTGGGCCGGCTGAGGTTCGTCACCTTCTTCAAACTCTTTGGCATGCAGACGTGAGTAATAGCCGTTCTGCTCCAGCAGTTGCGCGTGACTGCCGCGCTCAACGATGCGGCCTTCATCCATGACCAGAATCAGGTCGGCCTTCTCGATGGTGCTCAAGCGGTGAGCAATCACCAGCGTCGTGCGGTTCTGCACCACATGATCCAGTGCTGCCTGAATGTGCCGTTCCGACTCCGTATCGAGAGCCGATGTGGCCTCGTCGAGAATCAGCAACGGCGCATCCTTGAGCAGGGCCCGGGCGATGGCGATGCGCTGGCGCTGGCCGCCGGACAGCAATACGCCGTTTTCGCCGACCATGGTCTCGTAACCCTGCGGCATCTTGACGATGAACTCGTCGGCATAAGCCTCGGTAGCCGCGCGTTTGACCTCTTCGAAAGGCGCGCCAGCCAGATCGCCATAAGCGATGTTGTTGGTCACCGTATCGTTGAACAGCGTGACCGCCTGGGTCACCAGAGCGATCTGGCGACGCAGGCTGCGCAAGGTGAAATCCTGAACCTCTACACCATCGAGCAGAATCTGACCCTGCTCATGCTGGTAGAAGCGCGGAATCAACCCGGCCAGCGTCGACTTGCCGCTACCCGAACGCCCGACCAAAGCCACCATCTGCCCAGGCTCGACGACAAAGCTGATGTCGTTGAGCACCTTTTTGTCGGTGTCCGGGTACTGGAAGCTGAGATTGCGCACTTCCAGACGACCTTCAAGACGATCGCGCTCGACCGTGCCCTGATCCACTTCCGCCGGCTCATCCAGTTGCTCGAAAATACTCTCGGCACCGGCCACGCCTTTCTGGATGGTAGAGCTGACTTCAGAGAGCTGACGAATAGGCTTGGGCAACAGACCGGCCATGGTGATGTAAGCCACCAGATCGCCCGGCGACGCGTCACCGCGAAGATAAAGCACGAGGAACATGACCACGGCCATGGCGCTGTACGTCACCAGTTGCAGCATCGGCGTGTAGACCGCGCCGGTCTTGGTCATCGTCAGCTGCTTGTCGGTGTTGCTTTGGCTGGCGTCGCGAAAGCGGTCTTTTTCATAGACTTCGCCGCCGAAACTGCGCACCACGCGATAACCATGAATGGTCTCGGAGGCGACGTGCGTGACGTTGCCCATGGACACCTGGATCTTTTTGCTTTGCTTGCGGAATTTCTTGCTGGTGCTGTTCACCATAATGCCGATCACCGGCAGGATAGCGACCATCACCAGGGTGAGTTTCCAGTTCATCCACAACAGGGTGCAGAACAGGAAAATCACCGTCATGCCTTCACGGATGACCACTTTGATCGCGTCAGTCGCCGCCCCCGTGACCATCGTCACGTTGAAGGTGATCCGGGAAATCAGATGACCGGAGTTGTTCTTGTCGAAGAAACGGTTGGGCAAATCCAGCAACTTGTTGAACAGCACGACCCGCAAGTCATGCACCAGGCCCAGAGAAACCCGCGCCAGAAAGAAGTTGCCGAGATACGAACCCACACCCTGCAACACGGCGATGAAAACAATCATCAGCGGCACGGTTTCGAGCAACTGCAACTTGCCCAGATAAGGGTTGCCCGGAAACAGACTGGCTTCAGGATTGGCCAGGCCGTCGACAAAGTACTTGAGGATGTAAGCGAGCATCGGCTGGGTCGATGCGAAAAGCAGAAACCCGACGATGCTGAGAAGGAAGAGACCGGCATAAGGCCGCACGTAAGCCAAAAGGCGGAAATAGATCGCCAGCGTTGACTGGGCTTTCGGTTCAGGACTGCTCATGGTGATCCGCACAATTCAGTGAGGCGCGGATGATATCACACGCGTTTTTCCCCCGATAAACATGACTTCACGCCAGCCTTTGAGCAAGTCGGTTAAGATACGCCGCTAATGATGGGAGCCAGATATGCAATCGATTGATCACAGCACTTACGAGGCACTGCGCGAAGGTGCACACGTACTGGAAGCCGACGGCTCCGGCGACAAGGTGCTCAGATTGGCCGATGGACGCATGCTCAAACTGTTCCGTCGCAAACGGCTGCTCAGTTCTGCGCTGTTCTACCCCTACGCGCAACGTTTTGCCGACAACACCCGGGCGCTTGAACAACGCGGCATCCTCTGCCCCAAAGTCATCGCGGTGTACCGCATCCCGAGCATCGAGCGTGACTGTGTGTATTACAGTCCGCTGGCGGGCAATACCGTACGCCAATTGCAAGGCACCAGCGAAGAGACTGAGTCTCTGAGATTCCAGCTGGGCGCATACTTTGCTCAATTGCACGAGAAAGGTGTGTATTTTCGATCGCTGCACTTCGGCAACGTGGTGCTGACCCCCGACGGCCATCTGGGCCTGATCGACATCGCCGACCTGCGCTGCCAGAAGCGCTCGCTCAGCGACAGCAAACGCCTGCGCAATTTCGCTCACCTGCTGCGCTACAAGGAAGATCGGCAATGGTTGCTGGGCAAGGACGCCGGCGACACCTTTATCGAAGGTTACCGACAGGCCCTGCCGAGCAACCGGCAAGCGCCGCTGATCTCGCGCCTGCGCCCACTGCTTGCTTGAACCCTAGCGACCAATCACCACAACGGTCGCGCCTTTGCGATTGGCGAAATGCTCAAGGATGCGCAGCTTGTGTGCTGCCAGCCACTCGTTCAGCCATGGCTCGTCACCTTTCGCCTCGATCACGAAATAACGGTAGTCGCCAGCATGCGCTGGCGATATTGCCTCTTCCTGCGTCAGGATTGGCAACACGTAGCCGCGCCCCGCGTAATAGCTGATCCGCCCATCGGTGAAGTAAGTCGGCGCGTCCGATTCAACATGGGAGGACATCCAGCGGCCGGCCTCGACATAGTGGGTTTTTCCGGCCCCGGTGGAGATGACGTTCGATAGCATCACCAGCAGCGCCAGTACCACCAACCCCTTGCCCAATCGCGGAAATTGGCGAACAAACGCTGCCAGCCCCATCGCCAGCACAGGCACAAACATCAGGTTCAGAAAACTCATGTAGCGCGCATTCATGAACTGTTGCTTGATAAAAAACAGTACCAGTACCACCAGGTAGAGCATCGCTACCCAGGCGAAGGGACGATAGTCGCGCCAGTAGATACCCAGCACGCCCCAGTTGCGCCGCAGAATGAACGGGACGGCGAACGGCCCCATCAACTTGACGAAAGTAATCGTCATGGTCGCAAGGATGCCGAAGAAAATGATCCGACCCGCCTCATCCTGGGAATACTTGTTGATGAGTGAATTAGCGAACTGATCGCAGAGCATCTGGAACGAGGCGAACACACTGCGAGGCTCAATCATGTCCAGATAAAGAACCACGCGCGCCGACAAGAGCACGCCTGTCACCGAGACGACCAGCAACCCGATAACCGGCAACAATGAAAACTGAATGAACGACAGGCGTCGGCTCGACGACCACAGGTTGGGCAATTGCCACAGCGCCAACGCCGGTATCAACAACAACGCCTCCAGCCGAAACAAGGCGGCCGCGACAATTGCCATATGAATAAATGCCGCACGCAACCAGCCTCCACGAGCCTGCCAGCGCAACGCGAGCCACAGCGCCAGCGTGCAAAAAAACCAGAAGCCGCACTCACGGATGATGTCATTTCGAAAGGCATTGACCGCAGGCATTGCCAGCATGACAAGACAGGCCCACCGGGTGATGTCGGGTGAACGCTGACGGACGCAGTCCACCATCAACGCGCTGATGCCAGCAAAGAAGAGGCCACACCAGAGGTAGGCGCTCAGCTCCAATGGCAACCGCAGGATGGAATGGGTAGCGGCAAGCAGAAGGGAAAACCACGGCCAGTCGAAAGTGGCCCAGGCGACATCGGGGCCCTGCTCGGTGACTTGTTGTGCGATATCGATGTAAAGCGCGGCATCACGCCCTACTGTCGCAGTACCCATGACCGCTATCAGCGACAACAGCAAACTGCCAAAAAATGTCAGCCATACCGGGTATTCGTCGATGATCCTGGCGACCTGAGTACCCACTTTCCCGCTCCTGCCTTTCACCCAGCCACCTCACCAACACTCATCACAAGGTACGCGCAGTCACGGCGGACCATTTATCGAAACAGCAGACGCAAAGCCTTGCGAGTGTAGGACCAGCGCGAAAACGTGCGCCAGTCTGCACGCAGCGCCTGAAAATAGAAGCCCTTGGCTAGGCTGTACTCGCCATGTGAGTAACAATCGCGAAACAGCGACAAGCAGCGCTGTGCCAGAAAGGCCTGACGCAGGTCGTGCATCTCCTTTGGCATGCGTCGACTTGAAAACACCTCACTTACGACCTGCTCCGTACCGGCAGCAAGACTTTGGCGCAAATCATGGCGCATGCTGTCGGCGTGCTTGTAGATAAGTGCCAGAGGCTTGTCCAGGACGGTGCAGGGGAAGCGCGCCAGCACTTGGGCAAACACTGGCAGATCCTCAACGTTGCGCAAATGTTCCGGGTAATTGCCCGGAACGAATACATCGCGATGCATTGCGCAGGCGCCGTTGGATATCGATACGGTCTTGTCCAGCAGGTAACCCTGCAAACGCTGCCGCGGTGTCAACGGCAAAGGCTTGGCGGTCTGCAAGCTGCGCCTGCCGTCGGCAAATACCGACCAATGCGCGCCAATGACCATCCGGGTTTGCGGGTTGCTGGCAATATGCTGCGAAAGCGCGGCCAGTGCACCGGGTGCCATTTCGTCGTCGGAATCGAGAAAGACCAGATATTTCCCGGTCGTTTCTTCAAGTCCCCGATTGCGCACCGTAGACAACCCGCCATTGCTTTTGCGCAGCGCGCGAAAACGCCCGCCATGCTTGAGCAATAGCGATTCCACTACCTCAGGCGTCTCGTCCGTCGACCCATCGTCGATGACCAGCAAATCCGCCGTCGTTTCATCCAACTGCGCCAACACCGACTCCACTGCGCGGGGCAGGGTTCGCGCGTAGTTGTAAACGGGGATCACGACGCTGATCAGTGTTTCAGTCAATTGCGTATCCTTTTACACCCTCTTTGACGACCAGAATATCTTCCATGATCAGGTACTCCAGATCGGAGCCGAAAAACATGTTCAGCGCATCAGTCGGCGAGCAGATCATCGGCTCGCCACGACGGTTGAGCGAAGTGTTCAGCGACACGCCGTTGCCAGTCAGGTTTTCCAGCGCTTTCATCATGTCATAGTAGCGCGGATTGTATTCGCGCTTGAGCACCTGGGCGCGAGAGGTGCCATCTTCGTGGACAACTTCCGGCACACGGGTCTTCCACTCTTCAGAAACTTCGAAGGTGAACGTCATGAACGGCGCCGGGTGATCGATCTTGATCATCTGTGGGGCGACGGTGTCGAGCATCGACGGGCAGAAAGGCCTCCAGCGCTCGCGGAACTTGATCTGGTGGTTGATCCGGTCGGCCACGCCGGCCACGCTCGGGCAGCCAATGATCGAACGACCGCCCAGTGCGCGCGGACCGAACTCCATGCGCCCCTGGAACCAGGCCACCGGATTGCCCTCGACCATGATTTTGGCGATCTGCTCCGGCATGTTGTCGAGCTTGCGCCAGACAGGCTTGCTCTCATGCCGGGCACACGCGGCGATCACGTCTTCGTTGCTGTACGACGGGCCAAGGTAGACGTGTTCCATCTTCTCGACCGGTACGCCGCGAGCGTGGGACACATAGGCTGCTGCGCCGACCGCGGTGCCAGCATCGCCGGACGCCGGTTGCACGAACAGTTCCTTGATGTCATCGCGGGCGATGATTTTCTGGTTCAGCTTGACGTTCAACGCACAGCCGCCGGCGAAAGCCAGTTTGCCGGTTTCCTTGAGCACGTCGCCCAGGTAGTGGTCGATCATCTGCAACGCCAGTTTTTCGAACAGCGCTTGCATGCTCGCGGCGTAGTGGATGTACGGTTCGTCAGCGATGTCGCCTTCGCGTTTCGGGCCCAGCCACTCAATCAGCTTCGGCGAGAAGTAGAAGCCCTTGCCCTTCTCTTTGTAGCGACGCAGGCCGATGACGTTGGCGTAGTCGGTGTTGATCACCAACTCGCCATTTTCGAACGAGGCCAGACGCGAGAAATCGTATTTGCTGGCGTCACCATAGGGCGCCATGCCCATGACCTTGAACTCACCGTCGAGCATCTCGAAACCGAGGAACTCGGTGATTGCGCCGTACAGGCCGCCGAGGGAGTCCGGGTCAAAGAATTCCTTGATCTTGTGGATCTTGCCGTTTTCGCCGTAACCGAAGAAGGTCGTCGCGTATTCACCCTTGCCGTCGATACCGAGGATCGCGGTTTTCTCTTTGAAACCGGAGCAGTGGTAAGCGCTGGAGGCGTGGGCCAAATGGTGCTCGACCGGTTCGATCTTGATCTTTTTCGGATCAAAACCGAGCTGCTCAAGGCACCAGACGATCTTGTTGCGATAGCGCTTGTAGCGACGGTTACCCATCAGGATCGCATCAAGCGCGCGGTCCGGGGCGTACCAGTAGCGCTTGGCATAGTGCCAGCGGGCCTTGCCGAACAGGCTGATCGGTGCGAAAGGGATTGCGACTACGTCGACGTCGGACGGCTTGATGCCGGCCTGTTCAAGACAGAACTTCGCCGACTCGTAGGGCATGCGGTTCTTTGCATGCTTATCGCGTACGAAGCGCTCTTCTTCAGCCGCCGCCACCAGCTTGCCGTCGATGTACAAGGCTGCTGAAGGATCGTGGCTAAGGGCGCCGGACAGGCCAAGAATCGTCAATGCCACAGGGGTCTAGCCTCTTTAGTCTGCGTGCAGGCGCGATGCGCCTTGAAAATTGATGCGCCCTCGCAAATGGCGAGTGGCAGCTAAAGGGCGGGATTATAGCGTAAACGTGACGGGAATTACCCTGTGCGAATTGCCCCGGGGTGAATGGTTTGCATATTCCTTGTCCGCTGACTCAATAACCGCCCATGCGTCGAAATATCCGACGCGGTCGTGCTGCGTTGTACGATTTTTCGTCCCGGTCTAATGACGACAATCTCTTAAAATCAGCACCGAGGCCGGTGAGGGCACAGCTCATGGCTTCTGAAGAAAATGTAAGACATTTCAGAAGCCCCTTTCGCTCTCGCCCGACTCAGACAACACTCGAGATATGTTTGGGCAAACGCTGATCGATTATCTGATACAGCGCACTGCTCTCGGGCCAGTTACGCATGAATCGAGCCCGGTCCCGCGCATAGGCCGGGGCAAAACTTCCCGGCGAGCCGTGCTGACACATCGAGTCAAGATCGATCAGCGCCCAGCGATCGTTGTGCCAGAACAGGTTGTGGCCCTTGAAATCGCCATGACTGATGCGCTCGGCAATCAATCGAGCGAATAACCGGTCCAGTGCCTGCAGCTCCGATTCCGGTGCTTCGCCACTTTCAACGTATGGCGCAAAGCGCTCGATGATGTCCGGTCCCGGCAGGAACTCGGTCACCAGATAGGCGCGGCTGCGCAACCACAGGAAGCGCTTTTCCAGCACCGCCAGCGGCTTGGGCGTGGCAATCCCGAGAAACATCAGGCGATTGCCTTCACGCCACGAGTGCCAGGCACGACTCGGACGCCAGAACCGCTTGAGCCAATGCGCGAAGCCCTTGATGTTGTAGCGCTTGATCACCAATTGGCGCGCCCCCACTTCGACCTTGCCGACACTTGCCGCGCCGCCGGTCTTGTAGAGATGGCCGCGATCAAGCAGGGCATCCGCCTGCTCAAGCACCGGAACCATGGCCGCTTCTTCCTCGCGCCGGATCGCTTGCAGACCAAACGCCCCACGGCGGACGCTGAACAGCGTGCATTCGCGCCCGACCTTGATCAGGTAATCCTTCAGGCGCCAGCGGCGCACCTTGTCGATCTGCTTCTGTAACGCTTCCAGCGGCAAAGCGTGCTCGCTGTTGCTCAACAGGTAATACACCAGCAGCTCTTCGGTGAACGGCTCCAACGCCTTGGGCAACTGGGCGAAAAACACGCCGAGATTTTCCAGGACTTTTTGCCGCGACAACGGCTGACCCGCGGTTTCCACGCAAATGCCGGCACCGTCGATCAGGTACAACTTACCGCCGTGACGCAGCAGATTGTCCAGGTGCAGGTCTTCCTGCCACAGCCCTTTGCCGTGCAACTGGCCAATGGCGGCAAGCGCCTCGGCCAGCACCGCGGTTTGTTCCTCCGCCAGCGGCGGCAGCGCCTCGACTTGCGCCCAGGCATCGCCAAGGCTTTGCGCGCCTTCGAGGAAGTCGAACAGCAGCCAGCCACCCTCACCGTTTTTCAGGCCGTCGGCCAGCAGCAGCGGGGTCGTCAGGCCTTGTGCAGCCAGCAAGCGCACGCCTTCCAGCTCACGCTGAAAATGTCGAGCAGCCTTGCTGCCGACCAGCAATTTGGCCAATACCGGACGACCACGCCAAACGCCGGCACCGACGTAACGCTGCCCCGGCAACACGCGCAGCAGGCTCAGCAACTGCAAATCCGCGGCACCGGCCGCATCGGCCAGTGTGACGGTCAGCGGCAGTTGCGGGGTACGCCCGACAGCGGCCAGCTCAGACAACTGCATCAGCGAGTCTCCTTGTGACTACGGCGCGCGGTCAGCCGGGCGAGCCAGCTGTCGAGCAGCGAACTGTCGATCGGCTGATCGAGATAAGCCGCCAGCAACTCGCGCAGTTGCGCCTCGCTCCACTGTGGTGCGCGGCGCTGCAGCGGCTCCAGATCCTTGATTCGGTCACGCATGCCGAACAACAGCGGCCGGGTTTTCTCCAGATCGATCAATTGCGCCTGATACCCGTCGCCGCTGGCCTGAAGAAAAATATGTTTGGGGTAGAAACAGCCATGCACCTGACGCACCCCGTGCAGCTGCCGCGCCAGCAACCCGCAGGCCTTGAGGATGGCCGACTGTTGCGCGGTGCTGAGCTGCGACCAGCGCGCAAGCAGCGACTCCAGGTCGCTCCAGCCATCCAGCGCTCGCGTCAACAGAATCGCGCGGACTTCGCCAGCGACCTTGCGCTCACCGAAAAATGCCGCTTGCAGCGCCGGAATACCGAGCTTACGGTAGCGGCTGATATTACGAAATTCGCGAGCAAAGCTTGGCTCACCGAACGGCGCATGCAAGGTGCGGGTCAGGTAGTTGCTCTGGCGCTTGAGGTAGAAACCCTGACCTTCGAGATCCAGACGGAACACGCTGCTCCAGCCGCCACGCGCGGTATTGGGCTCGTCCACCGCTTCAAGTTGTTTGGCCCACAGGGCGTCAAATGTGCCCAGGCCGTGGCGTTCAAGCAAAGCACGGTCTTCATCGGCGAGAAAATCAGTCATTCACGTCCCTCGAAAAATCTCACCACGTGCCGAATCCGTTTCTTGTCGGCAGCGTTCAGCCGATCGCACTGGCGGTATTGCATATAAAAGCGCAGGCGTTGGGTATTGGACAGGTGATATTTGGCGAGCTTGTCGAGACAGGCCAGATCTTTGGTGATCCGATACTTGAGCCAGAAGCCGCGCCAGAACTCGCCATTGGGGCAATCAATAAGAAATATGCGCGACTGGTCGTCGATCAACAGATTGCGCCATTTCAAATCGTTATGGGTAAAACGGTGATCATGCATCGTGCGCGTATAACCGGCCAACTGTTGGCTGACGGCGTCGACCCAGGCGCGATCCTTGAGCTTGGGATCCTTGCGCTCGGCGAGTGCGGCGAGGTCTTCGGTATTGGGCAGCTCGCGGGTGATCATCGCGCCACGGTCGTAAGCCGCGCCGCGTCGCTCCAGCCCCCACGCCACCACTTCAGCGGTGGGAATACCCCACTTGGCAAACCGCTTGAGGTTCTGCCACTCCATCTTGACGCGCGGTTTGCCGAGGTAACGGCGCAGGCCTTTGCCCGCGCCGACGTAGCGCTTGACGTAATAGTTGATGCCGTTGCGCTGCACGCGAACCACTTCGGACAGCGGATCGCGCGTCAGCCGCTCGCCTTGCAGGGCAAACACGGCTTCCAGACTGCCGAAATCTTCGGCCAGATCGCTGTACGGCGGTTCAAGAGTCCAACCCGCCATCAGAGCGCATCCCCGTAACGCTGTTTACGCGCGTAGAGCTTGTTGGCTTTGCCTTCCAGCCAGTTCAGCAGCGGCGCTTCTTCAGCCAGAATCTGCCGCAGCGGCTGCTGGAAATAGCCCTTGAGGAATCGCAACTTGTCGCGACGGGTCAGGCCAATATCCAGCGCGGAAAAGTACAGCGCCGCCAGATCCTTGTTGCGCCAGCGTTGCGTGATTCTCGGGCGGGTCTGGGCGCGGTGCAGGTCGATCACCGACAGCTTGAAATCATCCGCCGTCACCGGTTTGTCGGTGTGCAGCAGGAAGTGGCAGATGTAGCAGTCGCGGTGATTGACGCCCGCGCGGTGCATCATGCCAGTCATGCGCGCCACTTCGGCGATCAGCGCGCGTTTGAGCTTTGGCTGCGGCGGCTGCTTGACCCAGTCGATGCTGAAGTCTTCGAGGCTGATGGTCGGCGCCAGTTCTTCGGTAACGATGAACGAATGCTGGTCGGCCGGGTTGCTGCCCTTTTCGCCATACGCCACGGCAGTCATGGTCGGCACGCCGACTTCCTGCAAGCGCTGGATGGCTTTCCATTCCTGACCCGCGCCGAGTACCGGCAGCTTGGCGGTCAGCAGGTTCTTGAAGATCTCACCCCAGCCGATGCCGCGATGGATCTTCACAAAAAATCCATGGCCGTCGACTTCGGTACGCAGCGTCCGGCGCGCTTCGAGCTCGCGATACACCTCGCCCTGCAAGCCCTCGACTTCGGCGAACGGATCGCGTCCAGCCCAGAGGCTTTTGAACGGTTCAGCCAGCATCAACTTCATTTAAGCGTGCTCCGCCAGAATCACATCCGCCGCGTGTTGCGGCATGCTGTAAAGGTCGGCCGTTTCGGCGAACGCCAGACCATTGCGGCTCCAGGCCGCGCGTGCAGCGTCGTCGTTCAACATATCGGTCAGGTATCGCGTCAGTTGCGCCTGATCGAACGGTTCGTCCAGCACTCGCCCGGCATCCGCCTCGGCAATGTAGTGGGCGTAACCGCACACCGCGCTGACCAGCACAGGCAGGCCTGCGACCAGCGCTTCGAGCAGCACTGTACCGGTATTTTCGTTGTACGCCGGGTGGATCAACAGATCGGCGCCGAGCAGGAACCGCGGGATATCGCTGCGGCCCTTGAGGAACGTCACGTTGTCGCCCAGGCCCAAAGTGGCGCTCTGCATCTGGAACAATTTGGGGTCATCCTGGCCGATTACAAACAGCCGGGTGCGTTTCTTCAGTTCGGCGGGCAATGCGGCCAGGGCTTTGAGGCTGCGATCGACGCCTTTGGTCTTGAACCCGGAGCCGATTTGCACCAGTAGCAGGTCGTCGTCCTTGAGCTTGAATTCGGCACGGAAACCGGCGCGAATCGCATCGGCATCCGCGGGACGGCGACGATCCTGGGCAATGCCCGGCGGCAGCAAATGGAAGCGCTCGAGTGGCGTGTCGTAGTGTTTGATAAACAGCGGCTGCTGCACTTCGGAAATCATCAGCACTTCAGTTTTCGCCTCTTTGGCAAACACCGCGCGCTCGTACTCGGCGAAGTGGCGATAGCGGCCCCAGCGACGGTACAGCGAATTGCGCAGGTTCTGCGCCTTGTCTTCGAAGCAACCGTCGGCGGCGTAATACACGTCCAGGCCTGGCATTTTGTTGAAGCCGATCAGGCGATCCACCGGGCGCTTGGCCAAGTCCGCTTCCATCCATGCCGTGAGTTTTTCGTTGCGACGGTGATTGAAAAACGCCTTGACCGGCGCCACCAGCACTTCGAAACCGGGCGGCACGTCGCCCTCCCAGATCAGCGTGTAGACGCGGATCTGGTGGCCGCGTTTCTGGCATTCGAGGGCGATGCGCATGAAATCGCGCTGCAAGCCACCGAACGGGAAATATTTGTACAGGACGAATGCCAATTGCATCAGCGCAGCTCCTCAGCCATTAACAACGTGCTCAGTCGGCTGGCGACACGCTCGGGGTTCAGACGCGTGAAGCACAGAGGCTGTTCACGCTTCAGGTCAAACTGACGGGCATCCTGCTCGGTCGGTTGATAAGTGCATTTTTTCTGCAGGCACGGCGCGCACGGAAAGTCGCTGGCCATGTGAATCTGCAACTTGCCGTAGGCGCCGGTCAGGCCCGGGTTGGTCGGGCCGAACAGCGAGATGGTCGGCACGTCCAGCGCCGCCGCCAAGTGGCCGAGACCGGTGTCCACCGCCACACAGGCTTGTGCGCCGGCAAGGACTTTGCCGACACCGGCCAGATTCAGCTTCGGCAGGACTTCGGCGTGTTTGAAACCGGCGGCGATGCGTTCGGCACGAGCCTTTTCCAGTGGGTTGCCCCATGGCAGTTTCACGCCGACGCCGAGATAACCGACACGCTCGGTCAGCTCGCGCCAGTAAGCTTCCGGCCAATGTTTGGTGTCCCACGTCGTACCGTGGAGGAACACCACGAAGGCGTTCTTGCGCGGCAGCTCGACCAGACGCTCGACGTTGAGACCATAATCGCCCAAGCCTTTGGGCAGGTCATATCCGAGGGCGATGGCGAACAACTGACGCACACGCTCGACGGCATGTTGACCACGGGCCACGGCCAGTTTGCGATCATAGAATCGCGCAGCCATCGGTTCCCGGGCCGAGCCTTTATCGAGACCGGCCACCGGAGCTTTGACGTAACGGGTCAGCCAGGCGCTTTTCAGCAAGCCCTGTGCGTCGATCACCAAATCGTATTTGTTCGCGCGCACGCTCTGCTTGAAGCGTTTCCACTCGCCGCTGGTGATGGTTTTCCAAAGACTTTTGCGCCAGCGACGGATCGCCACCGGAATCACTTTGTCAACGGCCGGGTGCCAGGTCGGAATCTCGGCGAAGCCTTCTTCCACCACCCAGTCGAACTTGATTCCGGGGATGGCCCGGGCCGCGTCGGTCAGCGCCGGCAACGCGTGAATCACGTCACCCAGCGAAGAAGTCTTGATCAGCAATACCCGCAACTTAATGAACCTCGACCACTGAGCCCTGCAACTTCTGCAAGGCATCGTTGACCGCGTCCGGCATCAGCTGGCGCAGGCAGTTGTAATGGCCGAAACGGCAGGTTCGGTCGAAGCACGGGCTGCAATCGAGGCCCAAACGGACGATTTCGACGTGCTCGGCCAGCGGCGGCGTAAAGCCCGGGGAGGTCGAACCATAAACGGCCACCAACGGGCGGTTCAGCGCGGCGGCGACGTGCATCAGGCCGGAGTCGTTGGAGACTACCGAGTCGGCGCAGGACAGCAGGTCGATGGCTTCGGCCAACGAGGTGCCACCGCTGAGATTCACCGCATCTTCACGCAGGCCAGGAATCAGCCGCGCGCGGATGTCTTCGCCGACCGCGTGATCGTTTTTCGAGCCGAACAGCCACACCTGCCAGCCTTCGCGAATTCGCGCTTCGGCGACTTTGGCGTAATGCTCGGATGGCCAACGTTTTGATTCGCCGAACTCGGCGCCTGGACACAGGGCCAACACCGGGCGGTCGAGGCTCAAGCCAAACTTGGCCAGCGCCGCTTCGCGGGTGACCGGGTCAATTTGCAGACTTGGCCGTGGATACGGTTTCGGCAGTTCGGCGTTCGGTTCATAGGCCAAGGCCATGAAACGCTCGATCATCAGCGGATAACGCTCTTTATCGAGGGTGCGCACGTCATTGAGCAGGCCATAGCGGAACTCGCCGCGCCAGCCGGTGCGTTTCGGGATGCCGGCAAAGAACGGCACCAGCGCCGACTTCAATGAGTTGGGCAGCAGGATCGCCTGATCGTACTGGCCGCGCAGGGACTTGCCGATCCGCCGACGGGTCGCCAATTCAAGCGCGCCATGGCCGAGCGGAAAGCTCAAGGCCTTGCGCACTTCGGGCATGCGCTCAAGGATCGGCCGGCTCCACTCGGGGGCCAGCACGTCGATTTCGCATTGCGGGTGGCGCTGCTTGAGACACTGAAACAGTGTCTGCGCCATCACCATGTCACCGACCCAACTGGGCCCAACGATCAGAATATTCATGTGGTTTCCAAAAACGAACCGGGGAGGCATTACGCCTCCCCGCCTCGAGAATTCTACAAACACTGTAGATCTACTGTGGGAGCGAGCCTGCTCGCGACGGGGTCGTCACATTCAACATTATTGTCGTCTGATACTCCGCTATCGCTGGCAAGCCAGCTCCCACAGGGTTTCGCATTCATTCACATATCTGCGATTCACCGCAGATCTACTGTGGGAGCAAGCCTGCTCGCGATGGGGTCGTCACATTCAACATTATTGTCGTCTGATACTCCGCTATCGCTGGCAAGCCAGCTCCCACAGGGTTTTGCATCCGTTCACATATCTGCGACTCAACGCAGATCTATTGTAGGAGTGAGCCTGCTCGCGATGGGGCCATAACATTCAACATCGATGTTGTCTGACACTCCGCTATCGCGAGCAGGCTCGCTCCTACAGGGTTTTGCATTCATTCACACATTTGCGACTCAGCTTAGCCCCATCTCTTTCCATATCCGCAATACCTGCCGACGCTCTTCGGCAAACTGGTCGCCGGCAATCACCCCGGCGTCCTTCTGCAAGGCCTGCCGGTGGGCGGCGGAGCGGTAGGCTTTATAGGCCTCACGCAACAGACTGGCATCTTCGGCAGGCATCAGCCCTTCGTGTTCCAGCTCTTCCAAGATGCGGATGTTATCGGTCCAGCGCAGCAATGGCGGGTGGCTTTGCGACCACGCCAGAGCCGCGTATTGCACCATAAATTCAATATCGACGATACCTCCGGCGTCCTGCTTGAGGTCGAACGGCGCCGTGGCCTCGAAGGCGTTTGCCGCTGTGCCGGCTGCGGTGCTCTTGCTGCCGAGGTTGTCGCGCATCTTCGCGCGCATCTCGCTGACTTCCTGTTGCAGCTTGGCCAGGTCCCGGGTTTTACCCAGTACCTGGGCGCGGACCTTCTCGAAGGCCTGCCCGACATCCTGACTGCCAACCAGCACCCGCGCCCGCACCAGCGCCTGATGCTCCCACGTCCAGGCTTCGTTTTCCTGATAGCGGGCAAAAGCGCCGAGCGAACTGACCAGCAACCCCGATGCACCGGACGGCCGCAAGCGCATATCCACTTCATAAAGCTGACCGGAGTTGGTCTGCGCCGTCAGCAAGTGGATGATCCGCTGCCCCAGCCGCGTGAAGAATTGCGCGCCATCAATCGGTTTCGGGCCATCGGTTTCGGCCTGCGGATCGCCGTCGTGAATGAACACCAGATCGAGGTCCGAACCATGCCCCAGTTCCAGGCCGCCGACTTTGCCGTAACCGACAATGATGAACCCGGGATCGCACAACGTACCGTCGGTACGCAACGGCGTGCCGTACTTGGCCACGGTCTGGCGCCAGGCCAGCGCCAGCACTTGCGCAAGAATCGCCTCGGCCAGCCAGGTCAGATAGTCGCTGACCTTCATCAGCGGCAAACTGCCGGCGATTTCCGATGCGGCGACGCGCAAGCGGTGCGCCAGTTTGAAATGGCGCAGGGCTTCCATCTGTTGTTCGAGGTCGTCTTCGGGAATCCGCGTCAGGCGCTCGCGCAATTCAGCAGCGAGTTCCGGCGCCAATGGCGGTTTGAACAAGCGCCCTTCGTTGAGCAATTCATCGAGCAACAGCGGGAAGCGGGTGATCTGCTCGGCAATCCACGGGCTCGCTGCACACAACGTCAACAAACGACGCAGCGCACCAGGGTTTTCCGTCAGCAACACCAGGTACGCCGAGCGCCGCGCCACCGCTTCAACCAGTGGCAGCACACGCTCAAGCACCAGATCGGGGTTGTCATGCTCAACCGCTTGGGCGATCAGGCGCGGGATGAATAAATCCAGACGTTCGCGTCCCAGACGCTGCATCGCCCGCAGTTGCGGACTGCCGCGCAGCCCGGCCAAGGCCTTCAGCGCTTTCGGCGCATCGCTGAAGCCGCCCTCCTCCAACTGACGGCAGGCAGCCTCTTCGTCCTGCGCCTCTTCCCACAGCGGCAGCCATTCACCGCCAACCACCACTTCGCTTTCGGTGCCCTCTTCCTCATCAGGATCAGCGATCACCTGTGCAAAGTGCCAGGCCACCCGGCCGCGCCAGAACATCAGTTTTTCATGGAAGGCCTCCCAGTCGGCAAACCCGAGCATGAACGCGATACGCGTCTGATCCTGAGCGCCGTCCGGCAGCATCTGGGTCTGGCGGTCGGCAATCGCCTGGATCGCGTGCTCGGTGTAACGCAGAAACTCATACCCCTCGCGCAACTCGCTGATCACCGCGGGTGGCAGATAACCCTGACCTTCCAGCGTGCTCAACACCTTTAATAGAGGACGCTGTTGCAGACTCAGATCGCGCCCGCCGTGGATCAGCTGAAAAGCCTGTGCGATGAACTCGACCTCGCGGATCCCGCCCGATCCGAGCTTGATGTTGTCGGCCATACCTTTGCGCCGGACTTCCTGCTGAATCAGCTGCTTCATGGTGCGCAGCGCTTCGATTGCCGAGAAGTCCAGATAACGCCGGTAAACGAACGGCCGCAGCATGTCGAGCAACTGTGCGCCGGCCACTTGATCGCCGGCCACCACGCGCGCCTTGATCATCGCGTAGCGTTCCCAGTCGCGACCCTGATCCTGGTAATACTGCTCCAGCGCATTGAAGCTCAGCACCAGCGCGCCCGATGAACCGTACGGACGCAGACGCATGTCGACACGGAACACGAAGCCATCGACGGTCATCGGGTCCAGCGCCTTGATCAGGCGCTGGCCGAGGCGGATGAAGAATTCCTGATTATCCAGTGCGCGCTTCACGCCAACGGTTTCGCCGCCCTCGGGATAGGCGAAGATCAGGTCGATGTCCGAGGACAGGTTCAACTCAACCGCGCCGAGCTTGCCCATGCCAAGAATGACCATCTGCTGCGGCAAACCGCTGCGACGCCCGGTTGGCGTGCCGAACTGCTGACAATGGCGGCTGTACAACCATTGATAAGCTTGATCGATGGAGGCGTCGGCCATGTCCGACAGATCACGGCAGGTCTGCACCAGATCTGCCTGGCGGGTCAGATCACGCCAGATGATCCGCACCTGATGGCGTGCGCGCTGACGGCGCAGGACGCGGCCGAGTTCATCTTCAGTCTGGGCGGCATCCACTGCAGCGGCTATTTGCGCGCACAACTCACCGTGCGCAAACGGCCGGTCGAGCTCACCGGACTGCACCAGCGTCAGTAACATCAAAGGGTCACGAACGCTCTGTTCAATGACGAACTCGCTGGCGCCGGTGACGCGGGCAAATTGCGCCCAGCGTTCGGATGTCCAGTTCGAGAAGCCATGATCGTCTTCAAGCGCGGCGACGGCCGTACGGAACGACTGCTCGGATCGAGTGACCAACGGCAGGAGAATGGCGGGCAGTTCGGCAAGCACGGGCAGGGTCATGGTCTATCCTTGATCGGCGTGTAAATGGCCGCTTGTAGTGAACGGTGAAAACCCGCTACCTGAAGGACTGTCGAACAAAAGTTAGAAATAGCTGAAATTTCTTTTTCTTTGGCAGCCAGCATCAAACTTTCACCTTTTTCGGATGGCAATCGACCAACCTTAACGATTATTCTCACAACGTAGTCGGAGGCCACAAGCCTTTCATCTGTAGTTTTACTACTCGTCTATACATTCGAAAGGCTGAAATGCCGGAAGATTTGTAGTAAAACTACACGCCGCCGGAACAACCTGTCGGCAATCCAAGAATTTTAAATCGTCTGCCCACAAGGCCAGTCGCAAACTCAGGCAACCGATTCTGGAAGCCTTTCCGCCCTGGAGCAAGCCATGCAAGACCTCGATCCCGTCGAAACCCAGGAATGGCTGGACGCCCTGGAATCGGTTCTCGACAAAGAAGGCGAAGACCGTGCTCACTATCTGATGACCCGTATGGGCGAACTCGCGACCCGCAGCGGCTCGCAGCTCCCTTACGCCATCACCACGCCTTACCGCAACACCATCCCCGTCACCCACGAAGCACGCATGCCTGGCGACCTGTTCATGGAACGCCGCATTCGCTCGTTGGTACGCTGGAACGCGATGGCCATGGTAATGCGTACGAACCTGAAAGATTCTGACCTGGGTGGTCACATCTCCAGCTTCGCTTCCAGTGCGACCCTGTATGACATCGGCTTCAACTACTTCTTCCAGGCCCCGACCGACGAACACGGCGGCGACCTGATCTACTTCCAGGGCCACACCTCGCCAGGCGTTTACGCCCGTGCATTCATGGAAGGCCGCATCACCGAAGACCAGATGAACAACTTCCGCCAGGAAGTGGACGGTCAGGGCCTGTCGTCCTACCCGCACCCTTGGCTGATGCCTGACTTCTGGCAGTTCCCGACCGTATCGATGGGTCTGGGTCCGATCCAGGCGATCTACCAGGCACGTTTCATGAAGTACCTGGAAGCTCGTGGCTTCATCCCGGAAGGCAAGCAAAAAGTCTGGTGTTTCCTGGGCGACGGCGAGTGCGACGAACCAGAATCCCTGGGCGCCATCTCGCTGGCTGGCCGCGAGAAGCTCGACAACCTGATCTTCGTCATCAACTGCAACCTGCAGCGCCTCGACGGCCCGGTTCGCGGTAACGGCAAGATCATCCAGGAACTCGAAGGCGTGTTCCGCGGTGCTCAGTGGAACGTGACCAAAGTCATCTGGGGCCGTTTCTGGGACCCACTGCTGGCCAAGGACGTCGACGGTATCCTGCAACGTCGCATGGACGAAGTCATCGACGGCGAGTACCAGAACTACAAAGCCAAAGACGGCGCGTTCGTACGTGAACACTTCTTCAACACGCCTGAACTCAAGGCGATGGTTGCCGATCTGTCCGACGACGAGATCTGGAAACTCAACCGTGGCGGCCACGACCCGTACAAGGTCTACGCGGCGTACCACGAAGCGGTCAACCACAAAGAACAACCAACCGTCATCCTGGCCAAGACCATCAAAGGTTATGGCACCGGTGCCGGCGAAGCGAAAAACACTGCGCACAACACCAAGAAAGTCGATGTCGACAGCCTGAAGTTGTTCCGCGATCGCTTCGACATCCCGGTCAAGGACGAAGAGCTGGAGAACCTGCCGTTCTTCAAGCCAGAGGCAAACAGCGCCGAAGCCCGCTACCTGAGCGAGCGCCGCACTGCACTGGGCGGTTTCGTGCCACAGCGCCGCGCCAAGTCTTTCGACATTCCTACACCGCCACTCGATACCCTCAAGGCTATCCTCGACGGCTCGGGCGACCGTGAAATCTCCACCACCATGGCTTTCGTGCGGATCCTCGCGCAACTGGTCAAGGACAAGGAAATCGGCTCGCGTATCGTGCCGATCATCCCGGACGAAGCCCGTACCTTCGGTATGGAAGGCATGTTCCGTCAGTTGGGCATCTACTCGTCCGTCGGCCAGCTCTACGAGCCAGTCGATAAAGACCAGGTGATGTTCTACAAGGAAGACAAAAAGGGCCAGATCCTCGAAGAAGGCATCAACGAAGCGGGCGCCATGAGCTCCTTCATCGCTGCCGGTACTTCGTACTCCAGCCACAACCAGCCAATGCTGCCGTTCTACATCTTCTACTCGATGTTCGGCTTCCAGCGTATTGGCGACCTGGCTTGGGCAGCAGGCGACAGCCGTACCCGTGGCTTCCTGATCGGCGGCACCGCTGGCCGGACTACCCTGAACGGAGAAGGCCTGCAACACGAAGACGGCCACAGCCACATCCTGGCCGCGACCATCCCGAACTGCCGCACCTTTGATCCAACCTACGGCTACGAGCTGGCGGTGATCATTCAGGACGGCATGAAGAAGATGACCGAAGAGCAGCAGGACGTTTTCTACTACATCACCGTGATGAACGAGTCCTACCAGCAACCCGCCATGCCGGCCGGTGCAGAGGAAGGCATCATCAAGGGCATGTACCTGCTCGAAGAAGACACCCGCGAAGCAGCACACCACGTACAGCTGATGGGCTCCGGCACCATCCTGCGCGAAGTGCGTGAAGCGGCGAAGATTCTGCGTGAAGAGTTCAACGTCGGCGCCGACGTGTGGAGCGTCACCAGCTTCAACGAACTGCGTCGCGACGGCCTGGCCGTAGAGCGCAGTAACCGTCTCAAGCCTGGCCAGAAGCCTCAGAAGAGCTACGTTGAAGAGTGCCTGAGCGGCCGTAAAGGTCCGGTCATTGCCTCTACCGACTACATGAAGCTGTTCGCCGAGCAGATCCGTCAGTGGGTACCGTCCAAGGAATTCAAAGTCCTGGGCACCGACGGTTTCGGCCGCAGCGACAGCCGCAAGAAACTGCGTCATTTCTTCGAAGTCGACCGTCATTTCGTGGTGTTGGCAGCCCTGGAAGCACTGGCTGACCGTGGTGATATCGAACCTAAGGTTGTGGCTGAAGCCATCACCAGGTTCGGCATCGACCCGGAAAAACGCAACCCACTGGACTGCTGAGGAGACATTTTGTGAGCGAACTCATTCGCGTACCTGACATCGGCAGCGGTGAAGGTGAAGTAATTGAACTGTTTGTGAAGGTCGGCGACCGTATCGAAGCCGACCAGAGCATCCTGACCCTGGAATCGGACAAGGCCAGCATGGAAGTGCCGGCCCCGAAAGCCGGCGTCATCAAAAGCCTGAAAGTGAAGCTGGGCGACCGCCTGAAAGAAGGCGACGAACTGCTGGAGCTGGAAGTCGAGGGCGCCGCTGAAGCGGCCCCGGCGCCTGCCGCTGCTCCTGCTGCAAAAGCTGAAGCCAAACCGGCTGCGGCTCCTGCTGCTGCCGCGCCAGCCGCTGCCCCTGCTGCCGCTTCGGTTCAGCAAGTGCACGTGCCGGACATCGGCTCGTCGGGCAAAGCGCAGATCATCGAGATCCAGGTCAAGGTCGGCGACACCGTCGAAGCTGATCAATCGCTGATCACCCTTGAATCCGACAAGGCGAGCATGGAAATCCCGTCGCCTGCCGCTGGCGTGGTCAAGGCCATCAGCGTCAAGCTCAACGACGAAGTTGGCACCGGCGACCTGATTCTGGATCTGGAAGTGGCGGGTGCTGCGGCCCCTGCTGCTGCCGCTCCGGCTCAGGCTGCTGCACCAGCCGCTGCTGCTGCGCCTGCTCCGGCAGCCGCGCCAGCTGCACCGGTGGCCGACAGCGTTCAGGACATCCACGTGCCGGACATCGGTTCGGCCGGCAAGGCCAAGATCATCGAAGTGTTGGTCAAGGCTGGCGACACCGTCGAAGCCGATCAATCGCTGATCACTCTGGAATCCGATAAGGCGAGCATGGAAATCCCGTCGCCTGCCGCTGGCGTGGTCGAAAGCGTTTCCATCAAGCTGGATGACGAAGTCGGCACTGGCGACCTGATTCTGAAGCTGAAAGTCAAAGGCGCGGCGCCTGCTGCTGCTCCGGCTCCAGCTGCCGCTGCAAGTGCTCCGGCACCTGCCGCTGCTGCCCCGGCTGCCGCTGCACCTGCACCTGCTGCAGCCGCACCAGCCGCCGCCCCGGCCAAGCCGGGCGCGAAAGTTCACGCCGGCCCTGCCGTGCGTCAACTGGCCCGCGAGTTCGGCGTTGAGCTGAACGCAGTCGGCGCCAGCGGTCCGCACGGTCGCATTCTGAAAGAAGACGTGCAGGTTTACGTCAAAGCGATGATGCAGAAGGCCAAGGAAGCACCGGCCGCAGCTGCCGGCGCTACCGGTGGTGCGGGCATCCCGCCGATTCCGGTCGTCGACTTCAGCCGTTTCGGCGAAATCGAAGAAGTGCCGATGACTCGCCTGATGCAGATCGGCGCGTCGAGCCTGCACCGCAGCTGGCTGAACATCCCGCACGTGACTCAGTTCGATTCGGCTGATATCACTGAGCTGGAAGCGTTCCGCGTCGCACAGAAAGCCGTTGCAGAGAAGGCCGGCGTCAAGCTGACCATCCTGCCGCTGCTGCTCAAGTCGTGCGCGCACATGCTCAAGGAGCTGCCGGACTTCAACAGTTCGCTGGCACCAAGCGGCAAGGCGATCATCCGCAAGAAATACGTGAACATCGGCTTTGCCGTCGACACCCCGGATGGCCTGCTGGTACCGGTCATCAAGAACGTCGACCAGAAGAGTCTGTTGCAACTGGCAGCCGAAGCCGCTGCGCTGGCCGCCAAAGCCCGCGACAAGAAGCTTACCGCTGACGACATGCAAGGCGCCTGCTTCACCATTTCCAGCCTCGGCCACATTGGCGGCACCGGCTTCACGCCGATCGTCAACGCGCCGGAAGTGGCGATCCTCGGTGTTTCCAAGGCAACCATCCAGCCAGTCTGGGACGGCAAAGCCTTCCAGCCGAAACTGATGCTGCCGCTGTCGCTGTCCTACGATCACCGTGTGATCAACGGCGCCGCTGCCGCACGCTTCACCCAGCGTTTGGGCAGCCTGCTGGCGGACATCCGCACCATCCTGCTGTAATCCAGACGGCCCTCCGGCGACGGAGGGCCGCTTGTGCTCCACGTTTTCGAGCGCCACACGCTCGTACCTCAACCCCGCCAATTGGCGGGGCTTTTTTTGCCTGAAATAAACCAGGTCTCGTATTTTTCCTACAAGTTGCGCTGACATCGGCCACGACTCCAGTCAACTTTGCACCGACTTATCCATTCGACATGCAACTAACCTTGGCGCAGCAAGTTTATTAACCAAACTTGACGCCAAAACTTATCAAGTAATTCATTCGAATGGATTCGAAAATGCTAAAACCAACTATAGGCCCAATTATCGGCCATGTAACAACTCATCATGCACGCATATTTATCCGCGGCGACCGACAGGACAACAACACCGTGTTTGCCGGGATACGTTATCGCATCGCCGACACACAACAATGGTCTAACGGTATTTTTGCCAAACTGAGCGATCTGCGAGATATGTCGGAAGTTTTCGCACTCAACCACTTGAGCAGCGATACGGAATACGAATTTCAAGCAGGCTGGTTCAGCCCGATGAATCCGGTTCATACCCAGGACTCGGTGGCAGAACTGCCGCTGCAATGGCCTCGGGAGATCTACCGTTTGCGCACCCGCTCAACAGCAATGCGCGCAAGGGCCTACATTGTCGGCTCTTGCCGGTACTTGCGCATGACCGCCGGCATTGCTTCACTGCCCCAGTTGGGCGACCGGATCTTTGCGTCCATCAATCAATTGATCGAGGGCGCACAACCCCCTATCAGTGCCACGCTGATGACCGGCGATCAAATTTATGTCGACGACATGAACCTGATCGCACCGGATCGCGAATACAAGGACATACTCAGTAAATACCGCGCGGCGTTCTCGCAACCCAATATAAAGCGATTGATGTCCAGCACTTCGACTTACATGATTCTCGACGACCATGAAATAGAAGATAACTGGCCGGCCAATGCCAGCAAGTCCGACGGCGCGTTATATCGCAATGCCATGGCCGCCTATGAGTTGTATCAAGCCAGTCACAGCCCGGTACATCCGCTGACAACTAACGGCCAGATTGATCGTTCGGTACTTCAGCACTATTGGTATCAGTTCAGTGACGGTGACATTGAATGGTTCGTGACCGACAGCCGCACTCGACGTAACTTGTCAGTCGATGATCGACGCATTCTCGATGAGGCTCAGGAGCACGCGTTGCTGGAGTGGCTGATCAGCAGTCCGGCGCGGGTGAAGTTCGTAGTGACCAGCGTGATGTTCTACCCGGATCGCAAACAATTCGGCGACGATGCGTGGAAAGCCTTCCCGGAACAGCGCCTGCGCCTTCTGGAAACCATCCGCATCCAAGGGATCAAAAACGTGGTGTTCGTCTCGGGCGACGTGCACGGTTCGCTGACCGCGCGCCTGACCCACAGCGACGATCCGGACTTTGAAGTCCACACCATCGTTTCCTCGCCCCTGTGCAACAGCATGCTGCTGCCGTACGCCAAGGCTTCCACTTTTATACTCGACCAACCGCTGGTGCGTACGGCGACGGGCGACTATCAGCATGAGTTGACCAGCACGGTGGTCAGTAAAGACAACTTTGCCCATGTGGTGGTCGAAGCCGATCAGATTCTGGTCAATTACCATGACCGGGATGGCAAGAAGCTACAGTCGATCGCCATAAAACTGCGTTAAGCCCTGAAAGATCGCAGCCTTCGGCAGCTCCTGCAAAGGTCAAATGCCCCTGTTGGAACTGTCGCAAGCTGCGATCAATCGTTCTTTTCTGACAGACACTGGAGAAATGCCCCGCGCGGCCGACACATTCTTATAGCACTTGGCCTTCATCACTCTTGTCAGTCAGTGCCGCAATGATGCAACCTTGCCGCAGGCAACAGTAAAGAGGGCGAGAGCCCAGAGCGTTCAGCATATTTCCAAGCGAGTTTCCCTCCATGAAGAGCCAACCCGATGCCGCCAGCCGTATGGTGGCCGAGGTAGTGACGCAATTGCCGGTGCCCTCGCGGCTCGGCATGCTGCGTTTCGAGCGCTTGAATGAAGCCAGCTGGGCAATGCTGTTCCTTGATCCCAATTGCGAACGTCAATTCGGTCAACCGGCCGTTGAGTTGTGTGCTCTGGTCGGCTCACCATACGCCAGCCTGATGGAGCCGGAAGCACGCTATCAGTTGCACGACACGATCCAATTGCAACTCAGTGCCAGCCCGCATTATCTGGTGCGTTACACGCTGCACACCCCTGCCGGCGCGCTGTCCATTCTGGAACTCGGCGAAGCCTATAAGCAGCACAATCGTCACTTGCTGCGCGGCTATCTGCTGGCGGTCGATACCGTATTCGACGAAGCGCCGCTGCTGCCTTGCGTCGATCTCGAAACCCAGAACTCGCGCTTGCAGATCGCCCTCGAACTCAATCAGCGTGCCCAGCAGGAACAACTGCAGCATCTGGATCGAGTGCGCGCCCAGCAGGATCTGATTCTGCTACTCGCCCGCCAGCGCTACAGCACGCACAACTCGCTGCAAGAAGCCGCCGAACTGATCACCCGCTGCGCCTGCGATATCTATGAAATCGACTGTGCCAGCCTGTGGAACCTCGAAGGCCAGCAACTGCTGCCGATCTCGGCTTACCACCGCGCGACCCAGGACTACATTCTCCCGGACGCGATCGACATCAGCGGCTTCCCTGATTACATGGACGCCCTGCACAGCAGCCGCGCCATCGACGCACACAATGCCATGCGTGACCCGCGCACCCGCGAGATGGCCGAAGCGCTTCGCCCGCGCGACGTCAACGCCATGCTCGACGCCAGCATCCGCGTCGACGGCCACGTGGTCGGTGTGCTGTGCCTGGAGCAGACCGGCGTCACCCGCGCCTGGCAGTCCGATGAAATCGCCTTTGCCGGCGAACTGGCCGACCAGTTCGCCCAAGTGATCAACAACCACAACCGGCGCACCGCCACCAGCGCCCTGCACCTGTTCCAGCGTGCGGTCGAGCAAAGCGCCAATGCCTTTTTGCTGGTCAATTGCGACGGCGTGGTCGAGTACGTCAACCCGAGCTTCACCGCGATCACCCAGTACACCACCGAGGAAGTCCACGGCCAGCGCCTGTCGGAACTGCCGGCCCTGGAAAACCTCAGCGAGCTGCTGTTCGACGCGCCCTCGGCGCTGGCCAAGAGCAACAGCTGGCAGGGCGAATTCAAGAGCCGCCGGAAAAACCTCGAACCGTACTGGGGGCAGTTGTCGATCTCCAAGGTTTACGGCGACAACCGAGAGCTGACCCATTACATCGGCATCTACGAAGACATCACCCAGACCAAACTGGCGCAGCAGCGCATCGAACGTCTGGCGTACACCGACAACCTGACCAACCTCGGTAACCGCCCGGCGTTCATCCGCAACCTCGACGAACGCTTCGCCCGCGATACCGATACTCCGATCAGCCTGCTGCTGGTGGACATCGACAACTTCAAGCGCATCAACGACAGCCTTGGCCACCAGACCGGCGACAAACTGCTGATCAGTCTGGCGCGGCGTTTGCGCAACAGCCTGAGCTCGAGCGGCAGCCTCGCCCGGTTCGCCAGTAACGAATTCGCGGTGCTGCTCGACGACACCGACCTTGAGGTCGGCCAGCAGATCGCCAGCCAGTTGCTGATGACCCTCGACAAACCGATGTTCGTCGACAACCAGTTGATCAGCGTCACCGGTTCCGTGGGCCTTGCCTGCGCGCCCCTGCACGGCCGCGACCCACAAACCCTGATGCGTAACGCCGGTTTGGCCCTGCACAAGGCCAAGGCCAACGGTAAACATCAGGTACAAGTCTTCACCGAAGCGCTAAACGCCGAGGCCAGCTACAAGCTGTTCGTCGAGAACAATTTGCGGCGCGCCCTGACCCAGAACGAGCTGGACGTGTTTTACCAGCCCAAGCTCTGCCTGCGCAGTGGTCGCCTGCTGGGGATGGAAGCGCTGTTGCGCTGGAATCATCCGGAGCGCGGCATGATTCGTCCGGATCAGTTCATCAGCGTCGCCGAAGAAACCGGCCTGATCATTCCGATCGGCAAATGGATCGCCCGTCAGGCCTGCCGCATGAGCAAAGCGCTGACCGCTGCCGGTCTGGGTAATCTGCAAGTGGCGATCAATCTGTCGCCCAAGCAGTTCTCCGATCCGGACCTGGTCGCGTCCATCGCCAACATCCTCAAGGAAGAAGCGCTGCCGGCCAATCTGCTGGAGCTGGAGCTGACCGAAGGCCTGCTGCTGGAAGCCACCGAAGACACGCACTTGCAACTTGATCAACTCAAGCGCTTGGGCCTGACCCTGGCCATGGATGACTTCGGCACCGGCTACTCGTCGCTCAGCTACCTGAAAAAATTCCCGATCGACGTCATCAAGATCGATCGCAGCTTCATCCACGAAATCCCCGACAATCAGGACGACATGGAAATCACCTCAGCGGTGATCGCCATGGCCCACAACCTGAAACTCAAAGTCGTGGCCGAAGGCATCGAAACCGCCGAGCAACTGGCGTTCCTGCGTCGCCATCGTTGCGATGTCGGCCAAGGCTACCTGTTCGACCGGCCGATCCCCGGCGCCGATCTGATCCAGGCCCTCAAACGCTACCCGCGCGGCCCGCTCTGCCTCTGATCTCGCCGCTCCCTCATGTAGGAGCTGCCGCAGGCTGCGATCTTTTGATCCTGTTTTTTAAAGACAAGATCAAAAGATTGCAGCCTGCGGCAGCTCCTACATTGAATAGTGCGAAATCGGGCATCATTGGGCACACTGGCGGTCTACTTTTTTTACATCCCATCCTGACTGAGAGGAACGATCATGGTTCTGCGCTCGGAAATTCTGGTGAACAAAAACGTGCTCCCGACTAAAGAACAAGCTCTGCCCGGCCGCGAAACCGCGATGACCCTGCCTGAAAAGCACTTCGTCTTCGACGAAACCCCGCTGCTCGGCCCGTTTTTCCAGGACGTCGATTTCGCAATCTTCGGTCTGGGCTGTTTCTGGGGTGCCGAACGTCGCTTCTGGCAGCGCGAAGGCGTGGTCAGCACGGTGGTTGGTTATGCCGGTGGTTTCACGCCAAACCCGACTTACGAAGAAGTCTGCTCAGGCCTGACCGGCCACGCCGAAGTGGTGCTGGTGGTGTATGACAAGGCGCAAGTCAGCTACGAAGAATTGCTGGCGATGTTCTGGGAGCTGCACAACCCGACTCAGGGCATGCGTCAGGGCAACGACATCGGCACCCAGTACCGCTCGGTGATCTACGCGACCTCGCCAGAGCAACTGGATGCTGCGCTGGAGAGTAAGGCGACCTATCAGGCTGAACTGTCGAAAGCGGGCCTGGGTGAAATCAGCACCGAGATCGAACAGGCACCGACCGTGTACTTTGCCGAAACTTATCACCAGCAATACCTGGCGAAAAACCCGGAAGGCTACTGCGGGATTGGCGGCACTGGCGTGTGCATGCCACCGAGTCTGGCCGGTAATTAAGCCTTAAAGCAAAAGATCGCAGCCTTCGGCAGCTCCTGGAGGGATCGAGATCGTCCACAAATGTGTGAGCGTTCACCGAGCCCTGTAGGAGCTACCGCAGGCTGCGATCTTTTGATCTTGCCGTTGATCAGCTCTCGGCAATCAACCAATCCATCTGCCACCCGCCCTGGGTCTGGCCCAATTTCTTCGACAACCACGGCAGCAGCTCACGCAACTCTTCCTCCAGCCCCCACGGCGGATTGGCAATCGCCATTCCCGAGCCGTTCAGGCTGTTCGGCGTATCCAATGGATGCACCAACAACTCCACGCGTAACAATTTCGGCGCACCAGTGCCGGCCAGGTCCTGATAGAAACGGCGCAACGCACGCTGATCCTTCACCGGGTACCAGATCGCCGTCACGGTTTGACGCATCCGGCCAATGGCCTCTTTCATCGACGCCGCACAACGCTGCATTTCATCGAGCTGCTCGAACGGCGGATCAATCAACATCACCGCGCGCTTCTCCTGCACCGGCAACATCGCCCGCGCAACATGCCAGCCCTCGCCCAGATGCACTTTCACCCGACGATCGCCGGCCATGTTGTCTTTGAGCAGCACGCCGTCTTCAGGGTGCTTCTCGTTGAGCATCACCCGATCCTGCGGCCGAGTCAGACGCCGCGCCAGCTCCGGCGAACCCGGGTAGTAGCGCAACTGGCCATCCGGGTTCATCTCGTGCAGGACTTTCATGTAGTCGGCGGTCAGCGCCGGCAGGTCCGGCTGATCCCACAAACGCGCGATGCCTTCCAGGTACTCGCCGGTACGGTTGGCCTGATCGCCCTGCAAGTCATACAGACCGATGCCGGCGTGGCTGTCGAGATAGGCAAACGGCTGCTCCTTGCGCGACATCAGAGCGATGAGGCGGGTCAAGGTCAGGTGTTTGAACACATCGGCGTGATTGCCGGCATGGAAGGCGTGACGATAATTCATGATTGCTCCTGCGAAGGCCGCGAAGTTTACCTTTTACCGGGCAGCAAGTCAGGGGTTGGTAGCCGAGCGGGCCTAAACGTCAAAAGATCGCAGCCTTCGGCAGCTCCTACAGGGGTTCCGCGATCGTCCACGCATTTGTGAACGACACTGAACCCCGTAGGAGCTGCCGAAGGCTGCGATCTTTTGATCTGGCTCCTGAAAATTCAGGAAGGCATCGCGCTCAATCGTTTGCCGATCACATCCAGCACATCACACCCATCGCGCAGCGGTATCACGCAGAGCTGGGCGAAGTCGCTGAGGATGACGGAGTCGCATTCGACCGAGCCGCGCATGCACATGTTTTCCAGGACCTGGATCACGGCGCGCATGCGCCCGGAAATCTCACACCGACTCTGCCAGCAAAAACTCCAAAAACGCCGATTGCGACGATTCTTCCGACGCTGCAACCCGAAAAAACTGCCTGACCTTGCAGCGCAGAACAGCCTCGGGAAATGCCTCGTACAACGCCGGATGTTCCTCGCTCAGCCACTGCACAGCATTGCTGACCTGAACCTCATCACCGCTCGCAGCCAATACCGAGTCAGGCACCTTCCACCAAGGAAACACCTGCCCCGAAACCTGCGCCCTGCCCCCGATATCAACAGCCTGACCATTGATGAGTCCGCGCGAGATCACCGGCAACAGCTGCGCCGAATCCACATCAGCAGACCGCAGGATCGGCAACAAGAACCGTCCATCCCAGAAGCGGAAAAACACGGCTTTCCCGTCCGGCATCAACACTTGCGTCAGGCTGCGAAAATGCTCGACCACCACCTCAAGACTCGCCGAAGACACCGCCAACCATCCCCAGTCGCGGGACTCGGTAGTCGCCACCCAATCCAGAAACTCACTTTCCGCCGAGACAATTCCCACGAAGGGCATCACCGCATCCCACTCGGCGTAGATCGTGTCCGCCCAAACTGGGCCAGGCGCCAACTGCATTGGCGGCTTGGCAGCGCTGGCATTGCTGAAGATGGCGAACAACTGCTCCGACGGTTTCAGCGGCTCACGCGCCAGCCATGCACGCGGCTCAAGACATTCAGGCTGCACAAACACCTTCCTTGCAACGCTCACACTCTTCGCAGAATGGCGCGTCACCTTTGAAACTCATGATCTGCGCGGCCGTCAGCATCGCTGCCGGGGCCGCCACCAAATTCTCCGGCAACCCCGGCACACTCGGCGCCGCGCTCATCGCCGCCATCGGCGCGCCACCCACCACAATCGGCACGCTGCTGAAAATTCCGCCGGGGCCGATGTTGATCCACTGCCCGCCCGCCTGAATCGTCGCGCTCGCGCCACCATCGATGACCACTTGCTGACCGGCGCTGACGTGGAATTGCGCACTGGCGCTGGTCGCCTGACTGCTCACGCTGATATGCCGATCGCCAACAACCGTCAGATGATCGTCCTGCCTGACTTCGGTCTGGCGTTGGCCGTGTGTGATGCGTTGTTCGTCAGCCTTCAATTCATGTTTGGCGGTGCCGGTGACGACGATGCTGCGCTGGTTGTCGACCTGCACTTGTTGATCATTCAACACATGCTGAGTCCAGTTGCGCTGGGCGCGCAGATAGATTTCCTCGGCGCCTTTTTTGTCTTCTATGCGCAGCTCGTTGTACCCGCCACCACCGGGGCTGCTCTGACTGCGGAAGACGCTGCGGGTCTTGTCCGCGGGCAAGTCCAGTGGCACCGGGGTCGCCGCGTTTGGCAGGCAACCCATCACCAGCGGCTTGTCAGCATCGGCATCGATGAAACCGACCAGCACTTCCATGCCCACGCGCGGGATCAACACGCTGCCATAGCGATCGTGAGCCCAGCCAGTGGCAACTCGCAGCCAGCAACTGGCGTGATCGTTGAGTTCGCCGTCGCGATCCCAGGCCAGTTGCACCTTGACCCGACCGTACTCGTCGCAGTGGATTTCGCTGTCCTGTGGCCCGGTGACAACGGCCGGTTGATAGCCGAGCATCCTTGGCTTTTCCGGCCCCAGGGCTGGACGAAAGAACACCTCCCACGGTGTCGCGAGAAAGGTATTACGGTAACCGCGGAATTCTTCCCCATCGCTGGTCACCGATTCCTCCAGCACTTGCGGCTGCCGGCCACGGTGTTCGATGGCGGTGAGCAGCCACAGATCATTCCATTCCTGGCGCGGGTGCTCCGCCAGTTGCAGGAAATGTCCACAAACCAGCGCAGATTCATCGCTGATGCCTTCGGCCTGACGGTAATCGGCGACATGTCGCTCAAGTGCGCGCTGGGCGAGGTGCTTGCCGGTTTCACGGTCGTTGAATTGGCCGGGAAAGTGGTAATCCTCCAGCACCGGACGTTGTTCACCGTCGATGCGGCTTTCCAGTTGCAAACGCGGCTTGGCGAAGTTGTAGTCGCGCCGGGCGACTACGCTGGTACGGGTTTCCACGCGAACATTGAAGCGCTGAATCGCCGGCGCCCCGCCAGCCATGCCGCTGCCCGGCAAATAAAGGGTCGGCTCGGCCAGGCGCGGGAACACCGTTTGATCGTCGCCGAACACCAACAGATGGCCTTCGGGACTGTGCTGAAAATGGAAGTGAATGCCGACTTCGGCGCACAGGCGCTGGATAAACGCGAGATCACTTTCCCCGTACTGCACGCAATATTCGCGCACCGGGTATTCGCTGCCGAGACGAAACTCGAAGGCATCGCGCAGGATCGCGTGGTCCTTGAGGACCTGCTCTACGATTTGCGGCACGCTCCGATGCTGGAAAATCCGCTGATTGATGCGCTGACCGAGGTACGTCAGACGCGGGACAAGGCTTAGGTGATAACGAGTAAGACGTTTCCCGGAGTCGCCCTGCCCGACCTGATAGATCTGACCGTGAACGCCGGAACCGTCCGCATCAAAACTCAGAAACGCCTGACAGTGCAGCAGGCTTTCGAGGTCCAGGTCCGGCCGCTCGCTGACCAGTTCCAGCTCGAAACGAAAGGGTTGGCTGATGGCTTCCGTGCCCGTGAACTCAAGGACTTTGAGGTCGTGCGGGGCGCCTTCGAGGGTCAACGTGAAACGCGGTTGATTGGCAGGCGCGAACATCCGATGTCTCTCTGCAGAATGAAGGGCGGGCGATTCTGCATGAGAGGCAAGGGGGGCTGGGTGGGTGACGGAAAAATCAGATTTGCCCTACCTTAACTGTCTAAATGCCCTACTTAAATTGCCGCATCCAACTACAGACAGATCCCTCGAACCCTGCACCGAACCCTGTGGGAGCTGGCTTGCCAGCGAAGGGGCCAGCACATTCAACAGTTGCAGTGACTGATAAACCGCCATCGCTGGCAAGCCAGCTCCCACAGGGTTCTCCAGTGTTCTATAGAAAACACAGGCACAAAAAAACGGCCCGCCTCCTTATGGGAGACGGGCCGTTTTTAGTGAGCCTCAGCTCGGAACAATCACTTGTTCAGGTTGTAATCTTTTTCTGCCGCTTCGAAACGCTGCACCATGCCAGCCGTCGGCTTACCGAGCTTGCTGACGATGACGATGACCAGGCTGGCGAGGATGAAGCCCGGGATGATTTCGTACAGACCCATCACGTCAAGCTGCTTCCAGGCGACCACGGTGATCGCGCCGACCAGAATACCGGCCAGTGCGCCGTCACGGGTCATGCCTTTCCAGATTACCGAGATCAACACAACCGGACCGAATGCAGCACCGAAACCGGCCCAAGCGTAGCTGACCAGACCCAGCACCTGGTTTTTCGGGTTAGCTGCCAATGCGATGGCGACCAGTGCAACCAGCAACACCATGGCGCGACCGACCCATACCAGCTCTTTCTGCGAAGCGGTCTTGCGAATGAACGCTTTGTAGAAGTCTTCGGTCAGGGCGCTCGAGCACACCAGCAACTGGCAGCTCAGGGTGCTCATGACGGCAGCCAGAATGGCCGACAGCAGCACACCGGCAACCCATGGGTTGAACAGCAGTTTGGCCAGTTCGATGAACACGCGCTCGTTGTTCTCGGTAACAGGACCCGCTACTTCCGGGTGCGCCGAGAAGTAAGCGATACCGAAGAAGCCCACGGCCACGGTGCCGCCCAGGCACAGGATCATCCAGGCCATGGAAATGCGACGCGCCTTGGCAATCGATTTGACCGAATCAGCGGCCATGAAACGCGCGAGAATGTGCGGCTGGCCAAAGTAGCCCAGACCCCAGCCCAGCAACGAGATGATGCCGATGAAGGACGTGCCTTTGAGCATGTCGAAGTTGCTTGGATCTTGTGCTTCGATCGCCAGGAACGTGGTATCGACGCCGCCGGTGGCCAGCAGCACGATGATCGGCGTCAGGATCAGAGCGAAGATCATCAGCGTGGCTTGTACGGTGTCAGTCCAGCTCACCGCGAGGAAACCACCGACGAAGGTGTAGGCAATCGTCGCCGCAGCACCGGCCCACAGCGCAGTCTCGTAGGTCATGCCGAAAGTGCTTTCGAACAGACGGGCGCCAGCGACGATGCCGGATGCGCAGTAAATGGTGAAGAACACCAGAATCACAACAGCCGAGATAATCCGCAGCAGGCCGCTTTTGTCTTCGAAACGGCTGGAGAAGTAGTCCGGCAGGGTCAGTGCGTCGCCGTTGTGCTCGGTCTGCACGCGCAGACGGCCGGCAACGAACAGCCAGTTCAGGTAGGCACCGATGATCAGACCGATGGCGATCCAGCTTTCGGAAAGACCGGACATATAGATGGCGCCCGGCAGGCCCATCAACAACCAGCCACTCATGTCGGAGGCACCGGCAGACAGTGCGGTCACGACGCTGCCCAGGCTACGGCCGCCCAGAATGTAGTCAGAAAGGTTGTTGGTGGAGCGATAGGCCATGAGACCGATCAGCACCATTGCTGCGATGTAGATCACGAATGTGATCAGGGTTGGATTACTTACGCTCATTGAGTTACGCCCTGGCTTTGTTTTTATGTAGCGGCGGTGGTGAACCGCTCGCAAACGACGACGTTTGGCAGACGATCCGGGATCCCGCGCATTTAGGACTGATGTTTCCCCAGGAAAGCCATCAGCCGGGTGCATCGGGTATTCCGGTTGCACCTTGGGCGCGAATGCTATGCAACAAATCAAATAAGGTGCAACCAGTTTCGCCAGAATAAGTTGCACCTAGTCGGATTTATCGACGACGACCCCGTTTTTGCTCCCTTTTGTAACAGTTATGGCCTTTTGCTAGAAGCAAAAGCACCAAACAGGAGCAGCACTTTCGTACCAGAAATTATTTCCTGACGAGCTGCCTATAATTCCGACAAAAAAAGGGTTGCACCCGGTTGCACCTCTTTCGGTGCGCGGCTAATCTTGCGGCCAGCTGATGCCACGCAACTGTGGCAACCATGAGGATAAAAATATGGCTACCACCACCCTTGGGGTCAAACTCGATGACCCGACCCGCGAGCGCCTGAAGGCCGCCGCAACCTCGATTGATCGTACGCCGCACTGGCTGATCAAGCAGGCAATTTTCAATTACCTGGAAAAACTCGAGGGTGGTGCAACCCTGACCGAGCTGAACGGCTTGACCGCCAAGGACGCCGACGACTCGGGTGAAGTCCACAACGATCACGCCCACCAGTGCTTCCTTGAATTCGCAGAAAGCATTCTGCCGCAATCGGTGCTGCGCGCCTCCATCACCGCCGCCTACCGTCGCCCTGAGCCGGAAGTGGTACCGATGCTGATCGAGCAGGCTCGCCTGCCGGTAACCATGGCCGAAGCCACCAACAAACTCGCTGCGTCCATCGCAGAAAAACTGCGCAACCAGAAAAGTGCCGGCGGTCGTGCAGGCATTGTTCAAGGTCTGTTGCAGGAATTTTCCCTGTCGTCCCAGGAAGGCGTGGCGCTGATGTGCCTGGCCGAAGCGCTGCTGCGTATCCCGGACAAGGGCACTCGCGATGCGCTGATCCGCGACAAGATCAGCACCGGCAACTGGCACCCGCACTTGGGCAACAGCCCGTCGCTGTTCGTCAACGCCGCCACCTGGGGTCTGCTGCTGACCGGCAAACTGGTGTCGACGCACAACGAAGCCGGCCTGACTTCGTCCTTGAGCCGCATCATCGGCAAGAGCGGCGAGCCGATGATCCGCAAGGGCGTCGACATGGCCATGCGCCTGATGGGCGAGCAGTTCGTGACCGGCGAGACCATCGCTGAAGCACTGGCCAACGCGAGCAAGTTCGAAGCCAAGGGCTTCCGCTATTCCTACGACATGCTCGGTGAAGCAGCGCTGACCGAACACGACGCGCAAAAGTACCTGGCGTCGTACGAACAAGCGATCCACTCGATCGGCAAAGCCTCTCACGGTCGTGGGATTTATGAAGGCCCGGGCATCTCGATCAAGCTGTCGGCACTGCACCCGCGTTACAGCCGTGCGCAGTACGAGCGCGTGATGGAAGAGCTGTACCCGCGCCTGTTGTCGCTGACCTTGCTGGCCAAGCAGTACGACATCGGCCTGAACATCGACGCTGAAGAAGCTGACCGTCTCGAGCTGTCACTGGATCTGCTCGAACGCCTGTGCTTCGAACCGCAATTGACTGGCTGGAACGGCATCGGTTTCGTCATCCAGGCTTACCAGAAGCGCTGCCCGTATGTGATCGACTACGTGATTGACCTGGCTCGCCGTAGCCGTCATCGCCTGATGATCCGTCTGGTGAAAGGCGCGTACTGGGACAGCGAAATCAAGCGCGCCCAGGTCGAAGGCCTGGAAGGCTACCCGGTATACACCCGCAAGGTGTACACCGACGTTTCCTACATCGCTTGCGCACGCAAACTGCTGTCGGTGCCGGAAGTCATCTACCCGCAGTTCGCCACGCACAACGCCCACACCCTGTCGGCCATTTACCACATTGCCGGTCAGAACTATTACCCCGGCCAGTACGAATTCCAGTGCCTGCACGGCATGGGCGAACCGCTCTACGAGCAGGTTGTAGGCAAAGTTTCCGAAGGCAAGCTGAACCGTCCGTGCCGCGTGTACGCACCGGTCGGCACTCATGAAACCCTGCTGGCGTACCTCGTGCGTCGTCTGTTGGAAAACGGCGCGAACACCTCGTTCGTCAACCGCATCGCCGACCAATCGATTTCGATTCAGGAGCTGGTGGCCGATCCGGTTGCCCAGATCGAGCAGATGGCGACCGTGGAAGGTGGCTTCGGCCTGCCGCACCCGCGTATCCCGCTGCCGCGTGACCTTTATGGCTCCGAGCGCGCCAACTCCAGCGGCATCGACATGGCCAACGAACACCGTTTGGCGTCGTTGTCCTGCGCGTTGCTCGCCACCGCACACAACGACTGGAAAGCCGCGCCGATGCTTGGTTGCACTTCCAGCACCGAAACGCCTGCGCCAGTGCTGAACCCTGCGGATCACCGTGATGTGGTCGGCCACGTGCAGGAAGCTACGGTTGAAGACGTCGACAACGCTATTCAATGCGCCCTGAACGCTGCGCCGATCTGGCAGGCCACCCCGCCCGCTGAACGTGCCGCGATTCTGGAGCGTGCCGCTGATTTGATGGAAGGCGAGATCCAGCCGCTGATGGGCCTGCTGGCTCGCGAAGCCGGCAAGACGTTCGCCAACGCCATTGCCGAAGTCCGCGAAGCCGTCGACTTCCTGCGTTATTACGCGGTGCAAGCACGCAACGACTTCAGCAATGACGCCCACCGCCCACTGGGCCCAGTGGTGTGTATCAGCCCGTGGAACTTCCCGCTGGCGATCTTCAGCGGCCAAGTCGCCGCCGCATTGGCTGCCGGTAACCCGGTATTGGCCAAACCGGCCGAACAAACCCCGCTGGTTGCGGCTCAGGCTGTGCGCCTGATGCTCGAAGCCGGGATTCCGGAAGGCGTGCTGCAACTGCTGCCGGGTCGCGGTGAAACCGTCGGTGCCGGTCTGGTCGGTGATGATCGCGTCAAAGGCGTGATGTTCACTGGCTCCACCGAAGTGGCGCGTCTGCTGCAACGCAACATCGCTGGCCGCCTCGACAACCAGGGTCGTCCGATTCCGCTGATCGCCGAAACCGGTGGCCAGAACGCGATGATCGTCGACTCGTCTGCTCTGACCGAACAAGTCGTGATCGACGTAGTGTCCTCGGCGTTCGACAGCGCTGGTCAGCGTTGCTCGGCCCTGCGCGTACTGTGCTTGCAGGAAGATTCGGCAGACCGCGTCATTGAAATGCTTAAAGGTGCCATGGCGGAATCCCGTCTCGGCAACCCTGAGCGTCTGTCCGTGGACATTGGCCCGGTGATCGACGCCGAAGCCAAGGCCGGCATCGACAAGCACATCCAGGGCATGCGCGATAAAGGTCGCAACGTGTACCAGGTGGCTATCGCTGACACCGAAGAAGTCAAACGCGGCACCTTCGTCATGCCGACCCTGATCGAGCTGGAAAGCTTCGACGAGCTGCAACGCGAGATCTTCGGGCCGGTGCTGCACGTGGTTCGCTACAAGCGCAAAGAGATCGACCAGTTGATCGGCCAGATCAACGCTTCCGGTTATGGCCTGACCCTCGGCGTGCACACCCGTATCGACGAGACCATCGCCAAGGTGATCGACAACGTCAACGCCGGTAACGTCTACGTCAACCGCAACATTGTCGGTGCCGTGGTCGGCGTGCAGCCGTTCGGCGGTGAAGGCTTGTCGGGTACTGGCCCGAAAGCCGGTGGCCCGCTGTACCTGTATCGCTTGCTGTCGACGCGTCCTACCGATGCTATCGAACAGTCCTTCGCTCGCGGTGATGCTGCCGTAGCCCCGGACGTTCGCCTGCGTGACGCCATGAGCAAGCCGTTGACCGCCCTGAAAGCCTGGGCTGACAGCAACAAGTTCGCTGATCTGAGCACCCTGTGTGTGCAGTACGCGGCGCAATCGCAAAGCGGCATTACCCGCGTGCTGGCCGGCCCGACCGGTGAGAAGAACAGCTACGCGATCCTGCCGCGTGAACACGTGTTGTGCCTGGCGGACGTTGAAGGCGATCTGCTGACCCAACTGGCGGCGGTACTGGCAGTAGGCGGTTCGGCGGTATGGCCAGAGTCCGACATCAGCAAGGCATTGTTCGCACGCCTGCCGAAGGAAATTCAGGCGCGGATCAAACTGGTAGCCGACTGGAACAAGGACGACGTGGTGTTTGATGCCGTTCTGCATCACGGCCATTCGGACCAGTTGCGCGGCGTTTGCCAGCAGATTGCCAAGCGTGCCGGCGCGATCGTTGGGGTTCAGGGCTTGTCTCAGGGCGAGACCAACATTGCGCTGGAGCGTCTGGTGATTGAGCGAGCGTTGAGCGTTAACACCGCTGCGGCGGGTGGTAATGCGAGTTTGATGACCATCGGTTAAACCGCTGCAAATCCAGGCGACCGCAATGGTCGCCTGGAATGAGATCCCCTGTAGAAACCGCTATCGCGAGCAGGCTCACTCCTGCAGAAGATCAAAAGATCGCAGCCTTCGGCAGCTCCTACACCGCCCCATGTAGGAGCTGCCGAAGGCTGCGATCTTTTGCTTCTGTATCACGCCCATCAATCATCCTGTTCAGCCTTTATCAGCAAGCCTAGACTCGGTCCACCCCCAATTTCAGGTAGGCCGCCATGTCCGAGACGCTGCTCAGTTCCCGCAATCTGGCTTTCGAGCTGTATGAAGTCCTTGATGCCGAGGGCCTGACCCGGCGTGAGCGCTTTGCCGAGCACAACCGCGAGACCTTCGATGCCGCCATCGGCACGGCCCGCAACATTGCCGAGAAATACTTCGCGCCGCACAACCGCAAGGGCGACGAGAACGAGCCGCGCTACGAGAACGGTCAGGCGATTCTGATTCCCGAGGTGAAACCGGCGGTGGATGCCTTCCTCGAAGCCGGATTCCTCAACGCTGCGAGAAGTTTCGACGCCGGCGGTATGCAACTTCCTACACTGCTGTCGCAAGCCTGCTTCGCGCATTTCCAATCGGCCAATGCTGCTTCGACTTCGTACCCGTTCCTGACCATGGGCGCGGCCAACCTGATCGAAAGCTTCGGCACCGACGAGCAGAAACAGCGCTTCCTGCAACCGATGATCGATGGCCGTTTCTTCGGCACCATGGCCTTGACCGAGCCGCACGCGGGCTCCTCGCTGTCGGATATTCGCACCCGCGCCGAGCCTGCGGCCGACGGCACCTATCGCCTCAAGGGCAACAAGATCTTTATTTCCGGCGGTGATCATCCGCTCTCGGAAAACATCGTGCACATGGTGCTGGCAAAGCTGCCGGACGCGCCGCCTGGGGTGAAAGGCATTTCGCTGTTCATCGTGCCGAAGTTTCTGGTCAACGATGACGGCACCCTCGGCCAACGCAATGACGTACTGCTGGCCGGGCTATTCCACAAGATGGGCTGGCGCGGCACGACGTCGACCGCGCTGAATTTCGGCGATAACGGTGAATGTGTCGGCTATCTGGTCGGTGAAGCGCATCGCGGTTTGAGCTACATGTTCCAGATGATGAACGAGGCGCGGATCGGTGTTGGCATGGGCGCGGTGATGCTCGGTTACGCCGGTTACCTGTATTCGCTGGAATACGCTCGCGAACGTCCGCAAGGCCGGGTGCCGGACAGCAAGGACCCGAGCACCGCGCCCGTGGCGATCATTCAGCACGCCGACGTCAGACGCATGCTGCTGACACAAAAGTCCTACGTCGAAGGTGCCTTTGACCTCGGGCTCTACGCCGCCCGTTTGTTCGATGACACCACCACGCTTGAGACCGAAGCGGAGCGCAAGCACGCCCATGAGCTGCTGGATTTGCTGACACCCATCGTCAAATCCTGGCCATCTGAGTTCTGCCTGAAGGCGAATGAACTGGCGATCCAGATTCTCGGCGGCCACGGTTACACCCGCGAATACCCGGTTGAGCAGTATTACCGCGACAACCGTTTGAACCCGATCCACGAAGGCACCCACGGCATTCAGTCGCTCGACTTGCTCGGGCGCAAACTGGCGCAGAACGGTGGAGCAGGCTTGAAACAACTGGTGCGGCTGATCGCCGACACCGCCGAACGCGCTGTTGCGTACGAATCGTTAACCGCACTGCGTGAGCCGTTGGAAAAACTGGTCGCGCGCCTGCAAGTGGTGACCATCGGTTTGCTGACCGATCTTGCTCAGGGCAAGGTCAACAGCAGCCTGGCGAATTCGGCGCTGTATCTGAAAGTATTTGGCCACACGGTGATTGGCTGGCGCTGGCTGGAGCAGGCGATTCGCGCCGAAGAAGGGTTGGCCAAGGGCAACGCGGCAGACGCCGACTTCTACAAGGGCAAGTTGCAGGCGGCGCGGTATTTCCTGACGTGGGAAGTGCCGGGTTGCCACCATGAGCTGGCGTTGCTGGAGGCGCGGGATGATACGTGTCTGGGGATGCAGGATGCTTGGTTCTGATCTGGATTATGCGTGCGGCTGATACCGTCTTCGCGGGCAAGCACGCTCCCACAGGGTTCTGTGGTGTTCACGCACCATGTGAACACGCCGCAATACCTGTGGGAGCGGGCTTGCCCGCGAAGGGGCCGGAACTGACAGGACATCAGCTCAACCTGAACCCACCCATCTGCCGCGCCAGATCATCCGCCAAGCGCTGCAACATCTGACAATCCTCGCGACACGCCCGAACCTCCCCCGCCGTCGCCCGGGCCAGATCGGAAATACCCTGTACGTTACGGTTGATCTCTTCAGTCACCGCTGACTGTTCTTCGGTCGCGGTCGCCACCTGATGGTTCATGTCGCTGATGCGCTCGACCTGCCCGGTAATCGCCGTCAGCGATGCCCCGGTACGCTGGCTCGACTCGACCCCAGTGCCCGTCGCCGCTTGCCCGGTGCGCATCGATGACACGGCATTTTCCGCGCCCTGCTTGAGGCTGCCGATCATCTGCTGGATCTCGTCAGTGGACGCCTGAGTCCGACGCGCCAAGGTACGAACTTCGTCTGCTACCACCGCAAAACCACGCCCCATGTCACCCGCCCGGGCAGCCTCGATAGCCGCGTTAAGGGCGAGCAAATTGGTCTGTTCAGAGACGCCGCGAATCACCGCCAGCACCGAGTCAATTGACGCCACTTGCTGCGCCAGTTCACCCACCGCACCGGCCGCCAGGCCGATTTCATCGGACATGCTTTCAATGTGCCGAATCGAGCCGCCCACCACTTCCCGCGCTTGCATGGCTTCATCCCGCGCGTTTTGCGAAGCGAGTGCGGCGTTGCCGGCGTTCTGCGCGATTTCCTGCACGGTCAGACCCATTTCGTGGACAGCCGTGGCGACCATGTCGGTCATTTCCTGCTGGCGACCGGAACGCTCGGCAGTGTTCTCCACCACTTTCGCCACTTGCCCCACTGCCGTGCGCAGGCGCTCGCTGGTGGTCAGGACTTCGCCAATCATTTCTCGCTGACTGTCGAGGAAGCGATTGAAGCCGCGCGCCAGGTCACCCAACTCGTCGGCACGGCTAGAATCTAACCGATGGGTCAAATCTCCCCCACCGCTACCGATTGCCACCAACGCGGCTGTTACCTGACGGATCGGCCGCACCAGCCCTTGCGCCAGCCACACCACCAGCAGCAGGCATACCAGCGCCACTGCCAGACCGATTGCGCCGCTCATCCACATCGCCTTGCGGGCTTCGGCGTAGATCTGCGATTGCGGCACTTCGGCCACCAAGGTCCAGCCGAGATCGCGTAACGGCAGGCTGAAAGCGAGGAAATCCTCGCCGTCGCGCTGAAATGAGCGGTTGGTCGCAACTTTCTGGCCCATGACCGCTTGCGCCGCTTCGGCGCCGATTTGCTCGCTCAAGGTGCGTTTACCGCTGAACTGCGCTTCAGGATGGACCTGGATCAAACCGTCGGAACGCACGAGATAGACCTTGCCGCGCTCACCAAAGCTGAAATTGTGGATCAGCTCCGACAGTTCTTTCATGCTCAACCCAAGGCCCGCCACACCAACGACTTTGCCGGCCTGTTCGACCTTCAAATCGATGAACAGCGCCAGCTCTCCCGTCGCCACGTCGTTGTCGATATTGAGGGTGCGCGGCTGATCGCTGTCGAGGAAGGAATAGAACCAGGCGTCGGCCGGTTTGGCACGGCTGAGGGTGCGATCCAGGCCTTTTTCGCTGATGTAGTGATTGGATTCAGTGCCGATGATCAAAGCAGTAAATGCTTTGTGTTCGGCGCGGATGCCTTCCAGATACTGCGCGAAGCCTGCCGTTTTGCTGCTGTCTTCACCGGCGGCCAACCAGTCGCGCACCATCGAATTGCTGGCGATGTCTTTCGCGGCGGTCAGCGGCTGAATGAGGATGCGTTCGATATCGTTGCGCGTCGCTTCAATGCTCGACGGCAGCGCTTGTTCGACCAGATAGCTCTGGGCGAGGCGGTTGACCACCAGGGTATAAATGCCAACCACGATCAGGATGCTGACCAGCAGGGCGGTGCCCATGCTGAGAATCAGCTGCCATTGAATACTGCGTCGCCACAAATGCATGGAGCACCCCCAAAGAATAAGTGGCCGAAACAATGCAACAGCCGTGCCGATTGTATACAACTCAATCGACAATCTATTCTTTGGTTGTGCGCAACCCCATCAACCCTGATTGATGGTCTTGGCGATGGTGTCGACCGTGGCGCTGACTTGCTCTTGGTAACGGTCGAGTTCTTGCTGGTGCTGCTTCTTCATTTCGATCTGCTGCGAGCACAGATTCATCGCCGCCAGTACCAGCAAGCGATCGCCGATCAACGTCGGGTATTTCCTTTTGGTGTCGTCCAGCGCGGCCTTGAGCATGAGCGCCGCGTCCAGCAGGGTCTGTTCTTCCCCGGCCGGTGCCTTGATCGAATAGTCCTCCCCCATAATGGAGACGACTTTTACCCCTGCTGAGTTGTGGTTCATGCGCTGACAGGACCTGCGTTGACGCGATCAACCAGAGCCTGAATGCGTGCGGCGGTGGCGCCGTGTTTTTCTTCCTGTTCCATCAGGTTCAGTTGCAGGCTTTCGTTTTCATCCTTGGCCTGGGCCAGTTCCGTGGACAGGGTCTGGTTGGTTTGCGAAAGGGTCTGGTTCTGTTGCACCAGGTCGCTGACGAGCTGTTCCAACTGGCTGAGGGATGCTTCCAACATTTTGATCTTCCAAGCGTTTTTCAAAGGGCGCGTACGATAAAGAAAAGTCGTCGTGGACGCTAGGTTTAAACCGGCGCAAAGCCTTGATTTTCCTGACGGCCGACCGTTCTCGCGAGTTTAAAAGACTGTGATCTGCCGATCTGGTTCCTGCACTTCGTCGCTCAAAGCGGGGTGCGACAAATACGCACACGAACTAAAGAGTTCATTTGCCTGACCGATAAGTCATGCAATAGCAGTCTCAGCCCGCATGGATGCGGCCCTTCTCGGTACCCGCCCATGTCCCTCCGCAATATGAATATCGCCCCCCGGGCGTTCACCGGTTTTGCCCTGATCGGCGGCCTGATGCTGATTCTCGGCGTGTTCGCCCTGAACCAGATGAGCAAAATCCGCGCGGCAGGCGAAGACATCGCCACCGCGAGCGTGCCATCGATCAAGGCCCTCGACGAATTCACTCAACTGACCCTGCGTCTGCGCGTGCTGTCGTATCGCTTGCTGATCAACCGTGAGCCGGACGTTCAACAAAAAACCGTTGAACTGTTCGAACTGCGCAACAAGCAGATCGCTGACGCCCAGCGCGCTTACGAACCACTGATCGATGGCCCGCAGGAACGTGCGGCGTACGACCAGTACGTGCAATTGCTCGCGCAGTACCGCCAGTTGGAAGACCGGATGAAAACCCTGTCGCGCAACAATCAGGTCGATGAACTGCGGCAGATGCTCAACAGCGATTTGCTGAGCAATTCGGAAGCCGTTAATACGGCGTTGGCGCGCTTGCTGGAAATCAACACCCAGCAAATCGCCGAAACGGATAAAGGTGCGTCTGACCAGTACTCCCTGTCATTCAACCTGGTGGTCACTCTGCTGATCATTGCCAGCGGCCTGACTTTGCTGTTCGCCTGGTTGCTGACCAACAGCATCACCAAGCCAATCTCCAAAGCACTGGAAGCGGCAGAGACCATCGCTGAAGGCAACCTGACTCAGCCGATCCACGTTGACGGTGAAGACGAAGCCGGACGCCTGCTGGCGGCAATGGCCAAGATGCAATCGAAACTGCGCGACACCTTGCAGCGGATTTCCGGCTCGGCCACGCAGCTGGCCTCGGCCGCTGAAGAACTGAACAGCGTCACCGACGAAAGCGCCCGCGGCCTGACGCAGCAGAACAACGAAATCGAACAAGCGGCTACGGCGGTCAACGAAATGACCAGCGCGGTGGAAGAAGTCGCACGTAACGCGGTAAGCACCTCGGAAGCCTCGAAGAACGCCACCACATCTGCCGGTGACGGTCGTGATCTGGTGCAGGAAACGGTCAGCGCCATCGAACGCATGAGCGCCGACGTGCAGAGCACGGCGAGCCTGATCGGCGATCTGGCCAATGAATCCCGTGACATCGGCAAGGTGCTGGACGTGATTCGTGGTCTGGCTGATCAGACCAACCTGCTGGCGCTGAACGCCGCAATTGAAGCCGCGCGTGCCGGTGAGGCCGGTCGTGGTTTTGCGGTGGTGGCGGACGAAGTGCGTGCCTTGGCCCATCGCACGCAGCAGTCGACCAGCGAAATCGAGCGCATGATCGGCAGCATTCAGAGCGGCACCGAACACGCGGTGGATTCGATGCGCAACAGCACTGAGCGTGCTGAATCGACGCTGAACATCGCCCGTGGTGCCGGGATGTCGCTGGACACCATCAACACCGCCATCGTCGAGATCAACGAGCGCAATCTGGTGATCGCCAGCGCTGCTGAAGAGCAGGCGCAGGTGGCGCGGGAAGTGGATCGCAATCTGGTGAACATCCGCGATCTGTCGGTGCAATCGGCGACCGGGGCGAATCAGACCAGCGCGGCGAGTAACGAGCTGTCGCGACTGGCGCTGGATCTGAACAATATGGTTGGGCGGTTCAGCCTTTAATCGCCAAGAGCAAAGATCGCAGCCTGCGGCAGCTCCTACATGGGATTGATGTACACCCTGTAGGAGCTGCCGCAGGCTGCGATCTTTTGATCTACCAAAAACCTTTTTGACATCACCACATTTCAACAGGTTAGAATCGCTGGCACGCAGACTGCATGGTCAGTTTGTGCCCGTCTTTACGCTTCTGGAGTACTGCCTTTGAATGCGACGACCATCAACAGCCTGTTCTTGATCGGCGCGTTGCTGGTAGGCGCAAGCATTCTTGTCAGCTCACTGTCCTCCCGGCTCGGCATTCCCATTCTGGTCATTATTCTCGCGGTCGGCATGGCCGCCGGGGTCGATGGCGGCGGGATCATTTTCGACAATTACCCCACGGCCTATCTGGTCGGCAACCTCGCGCTGGCAGTGATCCTGCTCGACGGCGGTTTGCGTACGCGGGTATCAAGTTTCCGCGTGGCGTTGTGGCCGGCGCTGTCGCTGGCGACGGTCGGCGTGTTGATCACCACCGGGCTGACCGGCATGGCAGCGGCGTGGCTGTTCGACCTGAACCTGATCCAGGGCCTGCTGATCGGCGCGATTGTCGGCTCCACCGACGCCGCGGCGGTGTTCTCGCTCCTCGGCGGCAAGGGCCTGAACGAACGGGTGAGCGCCAGCCTGGAAATCGAATCCGGCAGCAACGACCCGATGGCGGTGTTCCTCACCGTGACCCTGATCGACATGCTCGCCAGCGGCCAGACCGGTTTGCACTGGAGCCTGCTGACCCACCTGATCCGCGAGTTCGGCATCGGTGGCGTGGTCGGGCTGGGCGGCGGCTGGTTGATGTTGCAAATGGTCAACCGCATCAACCTCGCCGCCGGCCTGTATCCGATTCTGGTGATCGCTGGTGGTCTGGTGGTGTTCGCGCTGACCAACGCCCTGCACGGCAGCGGCTTTCTCGCGGTGTACCTGTGTGGACTGGTGATCGGCAACCGCCCGGTGCGCAGCCGTCACGGCATCCTGCACATGCTTGATGGCATGGCGTGGCTGGCGCAGATCGGCATGTTCCTGGTGCTGGGGCTGCTGGTCACACCGCATGATTTGCTGCCCATCGCCCTGCCCGCCCTCGGCCTGGCGCTGTGGATGATTCTGTTTGCGCGGCCGTTGTCGGTGATGGTCGGCCTGCTGCCGTTCAAGGCGTTCCATGGCCGCGAGAAAGTCTTTATTTCCTGGGTTGGCCTACGCGGCGCGGTACCAATCATTCTTGCGGTGTTCCCGCTGATGGCCGGGCTGCCGAATGCGCAGCTGTACTTCAACCTCGCCTTCTTCATCGTATTGGTGTCGCTGTTGGTGCAGGGCACGAGCCTGCCGTGGGTAGCCAAACTGCTGAAGGTCACCGTACCGCCGGAGCCGGCACCGATTTCCCGATCCGCACTGGAAGTGCACATCACCAGCGAGTGGGAGCTGTTCGTTTATAAGCTCGGCGCGGAGAAATGGTGCATCGGTTCGCCCCTGCGCGAGCTGAAAATGCCCGAAGGCACGCGCATCGCCGCGCTGTTTCGTGGCCAGCAACTGCTCCATCCGTCGGGTAGTACGGTGCTGGAAGTCGATGATTTGCTGTGTGTTATCGGCCATGAACACAACTTGCCAGCGCTCGGAAAACTGTTCAGCCAGGCACCGCAACGTGGCCTCGACCTGCGTTTCTTCGGCGACTTTGTACTCGAAGGAGACGCCCAGCTTAAAGCGGTTGCAGCGCTTTATGGCTTGCCGGCCGAAGGCATCGATCCGGACATGACCCTGGGCACCTTCATTGCCCACAAGGTCGGGGGGGCGCCGATCGTGGGTGATCAGGTGGAGTGGAACAACACCCATTGGACGGTGGCGGTCATGGACGGGAACAAGATTGCCAAAGTGGGCGTCAGATTCCCCGAAGGAAGTCGCCCGGGCCCCGGGCTCTTCCTCTAAACTGCGTCCACTATCACTTGCTTGACCGGTCTCTATGCCTACCCTGCGCTCCTTTTTCGTTGCGGCCCTTCTGGGCCTGAGTCTTACTGTCGGCCCGCTGTACGCCGCCGAACCACCGTCGAGCCAATCCGTGCAGGCCAGCCTCGACAAGCTCGCCGACAGTAAACTGCCGGATGCCGATAAAAAGACCCTGCAAACTGTCCTGCAGAGCACGCTCAATCATCTGAACAATCAGCGTGATTACGAACAGAAGCTGATCGACCTCAAGCAGCAACTGGCCTCCGCGCCCCGGCAGACCATCGAGAGCACACGCGAACTGACGCGTCTCAAGGCCACTGCGGTGGTGCCGGTGACGCAGCGTTTCCCCAAGGAGTCGATCCAGCAGCTGGAGCAAATCCTGACGGATCGCTCGACCCAGCAAAGTGATCTGCAAAAAGCGCTGGCCGAGGCCAACAGCCTGATCATCACCGCGCAGACTCGCCCCGAGCGGGCTCAGGCAGAAATCTCCGCCAGCCAGACGCGCATTCAGCAGATCAACAACATCCTCAAGTCCGGCAAGGACGCGGGCAAGACCGTCAGCGCCGAGCAGCGCGACCAGTTGAATGCCGAGCTGGCGGCGCTGAACGCGCTGATTCCGTTGCGCCGTCAGGAACTGGCCGGCAATAACCAGTTGCAGGATCTGGGCAACGCTCAACATGACCTGCTTTCGGAAAAAACCGACCGCCTCGACCGCGAGATCCAGGAGCTGCAGACCCTGATCAACCAGAAACGTCTGGCGCAGTCTCAGGAAACCGTCACTCAGCAATCTATCGAGGCTCAGAAGGCCGGCAGCAGCAGCCTGCTCGCCACTGAAAGCGCCGCCAACCTCAAACTCTCGGACTACCTGCTCAAGAGTACCGACCGTCTCAACGAGGTCACTCAGCAGAACCTGCAAACCAAACAGCAACTCGACACCCTGACCCAGAGCGACTCCGCCCTCGACGAGCAGATCGCAGTGCTCAAGGGCAGCCTGTTGCTGTCGAAGATTCTCTACAAACAGAAACAGGCTCTGCCACGCCTGAAGGTCGACCGTGATCTGGCGGATCAGATCGCCGACATCCGCCTGTATCAGTTTGATGTCAGCCAGCAGCGTGAGCTGCTGAGCAATCCGGCGGCCTATGTCGAGAACCTGCTGACGACCCAGCCGCCGGAACAGATCACGCCGCAGCTGCGCAAAAGCCTGCTGGAGCTGGCCAACACGCGCGCCGACCTGCTGGAGCGGCTGAACCGCGAATTGAGCGCGATGCTCAACGAATCGATCACCCTGCAACTCAACCAGAAGCAACTGTTGAGTACAGCGCAAAGCCTGCGCGCGACCCTCGACGAGCAGATGTTCTGGATTCCCAGCAACAAGCCGCTGGACCTGGAGTGGATGCGCGGCGTGCCGGATCGCCTCAAGCGTCAGGTCGATACGTTGCCGTGGGCTTCCAGCCTGAGCGAGTTGACCGATGGTCTGATCCAGCGCCCGTTGCTGTTCCTGCCGCTGGCGCTGCTGATCGGCGCGTTGCTGTGGCGGCGCAAGAGTCTGTATGGGCGCCTGAACAAGGTTCACCAGGACATCGGCCACTTCAAACGCGACAGCCAGTGGCACACGCCGCAGGCGATCCTGATCAATATTCTGCTGGCGATGCCGGTGGCGCTGGGGCTGGGCCTGTGCGGTCTGGCCTTGCAGATCGACGCCCGCGGGCAGAACGCCAACATGGGCGCGGCGCTGCTGCAAATGGGTCAGGCATGGCTGGTGTTCTACACCGCCTACCGGATTCTGGCGCCGGGCGGCGTGGCCGAATTGCACTTCCGCTGGGAAAAACCCCAGGTCGAATTCCTGCAAGGCTGGGTGCGTCGACTCGGCCTGGTGGTCATGGCACTGGTGGCTGTGGTCGCGGTCGCCGAATTGCAGCCGGCGGCGCTGGCCGACGACGTTCTCGGCATGCCGGTAGTGCTGACCTGCTACGCGTTGATGGCATGGCTGCTCAGCCGCCTGCTGATCAGCAGCCCTACCCACCAAAACGCCTCGCTGTTCCGCAAGGCGCTGGGCGTGATGTTTACTCTGCTGCCAATCGCGTTGTTCGTAGCCGTTTGCTTTGGTTACTACTACACCGCGCTGAAACTCAGCGATCGCTTGATCAACACGCTCTATCTGCTGATGTTCTGGCTGGTGATCGAAGCCACCTTCGTTCGCGGCCTCAGCGTTGCCGCGCGGCGTCTGGCCTACCAGCGCGCCTTGGCCAAACGCCAGGCAGCGAAGGAGGCCGGCGACGGCGAAGCGGTCATTGAAGAGCCGACGCTGGACATCGAAAAGGTCAACGAACAGTCCCTGCGCCTGATTCGTCTGGCCTTGCTCGGGGGTTTCATCGCGGCGCTGTACTGGGTCTGGTCGGACCTGATCTCGGTGTTCTCGTACCTCGACAACATCACCCTTTACGAATACACCAGCGGCACCGGCGCCAACATGAGCATGGTGCCGATCAGCATCGGCGACATGCTGGGTGCGCTGATCATCATCGGCATCACCTTTGCCCTGGCGCGCAACTTGCCCGGCCTGCTCGAAGTGTTCGTGCTGTCGAAACTCAATCTGGCGCAGGGCAGCGCTTACGCGACCACGACGCTGCTGTCCTACGTGATCGCCGGCATCGGCTTCGTCACGACCCTGTCGACCCTCGGCGTGAGTTGGGACAAGTTGCAATGGCTGGTGGCGGCGCTGTCGGTCGGCCTCGGTTTCGGTATGCAGGAGATCTTCGCCAACTTCATCTCCGGCATCATGATCCTGTTCGAACGCCCGGTGCGGATCGGTGACACCATCACCATCGGCAACCTGTCGGGCACGGTGAGCAAGATCCGCATCCGCGCCACGACCATTACCGACTTCGACCGCAAAGACATCATTGTCCCGAACAAGACGTTCATCACCGGGCAACTGATCAACTGGTCGCTGACCGACACCGTCACCCGAGTCACGCTCAAACTGGGCGTCGATTACGGTTCCGATCTGGATCTGGTCAAGGAGCTGCTGCTCAAGGCCGCCCGGGAAAACCCGCGCGTGCTCAAGGAACCGGAGCCGCTTGTGTACTTCCTCAACTTCGGCGAAAGCACCCTCGACCACGAACTGCGCATGCACGTACGCGATCTGGGTGACCGCAACCCGGTGCTTGATGAGGTCAACCGCTTCATCAACCGCGAGTTCAAGAAGCAGCACATCAACATCTCGTTCCGCCAGATGGAGGTTTACCTGAAGAACCTGCATGGCCAGGAATACAAGTTGGTGCCCATCGAAGCGGAAACCAAAACCATCGTGCCGGTTGGCGCCGAGCAAAAACCGCTGCAAGATTCGCCACAAGAGCCATTGCAAGAGCCGCCACCGACCAAACTCGACTAACCCGGTTAATCCCAGCAGAATGCTCGGACATTCTGCTGGAGCCGGCCCTTGAAAGCCCTCGACGAACTGACCTTCGACAATCGTTTCGCCCGCCTCGGCGATGCGTTCTCAGCCCATGTGCTGCCCGAGCCGATCGACAACCCGCGTCTGGTCGTCGCAAGTCCCGCAGCGCTCGCCCTGCTGGATCTGGAGCCGGCCACCGCCGAAACCCAAGAGTTTGCCGAACTGTTCGGCGGCCACAAACTGTGGGCCGATGCCGAGCCGCGAGCGATGGTTTACTCCGGGCATCAGTTCGGTGGCTACACACCGCAACTGGGTGATGGTCGCGGCTTATTGCTCGGCGAGGTCTACAACGCGGCCGGCGAGCACTGGGACTTGCACCTCAAGGGCGCCGGGCAGACGCCGTTTTCGCGCATGGGCGATGGTCGCGCCGTGCTGCGTTCGTCGATCCGTGAATTCCTCGCTTCCGAAGCGCTGCACGCGCTGAACATTCCTTCCTCGCGCGCCGCCTGCGTGATCGGCTCCGACACCCCGGTCTGGCGCGAAAAGCAGGAACGCGCCGCGATGGTGCTGCGTCTGGCGCCGAGCCATATCCGCTTTGGCCACTTCGAATATTTCTACTACACCAAGCGTCCCGAGCAGCAGAAGTTGCTCGGCGAGCATGTGCTGGCGATGCATTTTCCGCAATGCCTGGAGCAACCCGAACCGTATCTGGCGATGTTCCGCGAGATCGTCGAGCGCAACGCCGAGCTGATCGCCAAATGGCAGGCCTACGGGTTCTGCCACGGCGTGATGAACACCGACAACATGTCGATCCTGGGCATCACCTTCGACTTCGGCCCGTTCGCCTTTCTTGATGACTTCGACGCCAACTTCATCTGCAACCACTCGGACGATCAGGGCCGCTACTCCTTCAGCAATCAAGTGCCCATCGGCCAGTGGAACCTCAGCGCTCTGGCTCAGGCGTTGACGCCGTTCATCAGCGTTGAAGCCCTGCGCGAAACGCTCGGCTTGTATTTGCCATTGTTCCAGGCGCACTACCTCGATCTGATGCGCCGTCGTTTCGGTTTCACCACGGCTGAAGACGACGATCAATTGCTGCTGGAAAACCTGCTGCAACTGATGCAGAACAGCGGCGTCGACTACACGCTATTCTTCCGCCGCTTGGGTGAGCAGTCCGCAGACCTGGCCGTTGCTCAGTTGCGTGACGACTTCGTCGACATCAAAGGCTTCGACGCCTGGGGCGAACGCTATGTGGCGCGGGTTGCCCGTGATGGCGCGCTCGATCAAGAGCAACGCCGCACGCGCATGCACGCGGTCAATCCGCTGTACATCCTGCGTAATTATCTGGCGCAAAAAGCGATTGATGCGGCTGAACAAGGGGACTACTCAGAGGTTCGCCGGTTGTACGCGGTGTTGAGCAAGCCGTTCGAGGAACAACCGGGGATGGACAGCTATGCCGAGCGCCCGCCCGAGTGGGGCAAGCATTTGGAGATCAGTTGTTCGTCGTAAGGCGTCTCAAGCCAGAGGATCGATAGCGCTGACAACTCGAGCGACAATATCCGCCATTGTCACGTCATCCAATCGTTCGATAAATCTGGCTGTCCCCTCTCTTACGCGCTGTTCAATATCAAAGCTACGAACCTGATTACACACCGCTACACCATTGGTTTCGTGGCCCGTGATGTTCACGGCCAATCCTGAATTTCTGCTGAAATTGCCGCCGCTGGTGACGGGTACGGTCATGCTGACGCCCAATGCATTGATCTCCCGAGGCGTAATCACTACAAAACGGTGCCGGTTCATCATTTCTCGCCCAGCTACGGGATTCGGATCAATCCAGTAAACGTCTCCCCGCTGTGGGGGTTGCCGACGCACCATCAGCCCAACTCCCTGCCAACGGGATCACCTTCGCGAGCCTCAGCAGTCTGGACGTTCAGTTTCTTTAGCTCCTCGGCACCTTCAAGTAGCTCGGACAAGCTATATCGCCTACGCGCAGGAGGTACCGCTGGGCGAGCGATCAACTCACCGTCGACCACATTCAGTTCGAGTTGCGCCCCTACTTCCAGATGCAAAAGCTTCAGCAGCGTCGGCGGAATCGTGATGACGGCAGCGCCACCCTGACGGCGAATTTTGGATGTTACGGACATTATGTCGCTCCGATTCGATACATGCAGGTCATCGACCTCGAGATAAGTGCAACAAAAGTAGCACGCAAATACAGACAAAGCGATCTCCTCACGACAAGCGTTAAAAAGCTGAATTGGCCTTCAGGCTAGCCAGTGATGAGAAGTTGGGGCTCGAAAAAATGTGAGCAGGTGAGACATTGATAAACTGGCGTACCGCCTCCATAAGTCTCACAGACTGTCTAATCAAGAGACCATCATGACCGACCCACTGCTCATCCCCTGCCCCGCCTGCAACGGCCTCAACCGCATTTCTGCCGAGCGCCTCGCTGACCAGCCGAAGTGCGGTCGCTGCAAATCTACGGTGCTGCTGGACAAACCCTTCGAACTCAAGCAAGGCGATTACGCCAGCCAGATCAAGGGTGATCTGCCGTTGTTGGTGGACGTATGGGCGGACTGGTGCGGGCCGTGCAAGTCGTTTGCACCGGTGTTCGAGCAGGCGGCTGCGCAGTTGGTCGGCAAGTGCCGGTTGGCCAAGCTTGATAGCGAGGCGAATCAGCAGCTGTCGGCGCAGTTGGGGATTCGCTCGATTCCGAGCCTGATTCTGTTCAAGAACGGCCGGGAAGTGGCACGGCAGAGTGGGGCGTTTCCGTTGCCACAGTTGATGGCGTGGCTGCGTAGTCAGGGTATCTGATACACCTAGAGACCCTGTGGGAGCTGGCTTGCCAGCGATGACACTGGATCAGGCACTTCAGATGCTGAATGTGCCGGCCTCATCGCGGGCAAGCCCGCTCCCACAGGTTTTGTGGGAGCTTCGAGAGATCACGCGTCTTCGAGCAGGTTGTGCAACTCGACAAACTGCTGGGTCAGCTTGTGCCGCGGATCGAGGTGGATCAGCGGGATGCTCGCCTGATGCGACTCGCGCATGCGCACTGAACTGGTCAGATACACCGGCAATACCGGCAAACCTTCGGCAATCAGTTCATCGAGAATCTGCTGCGGCAGGCTGGCGCGCGCCTGGAACTGGTTGACCACGATGCCTTCGACTTCCAGGCCTTCGTTGTGGTCTTCCTTCAATTCTGCGATTTCCGCCATCAACCCGTACAAGGCCTGACGCGAGAAGCTGTCGCAATCGAAGGGAATCAGCACGCGATCAGCCGCAATCAGCGCTGATACCGCATAAAAATTCAGCGCCGGCGGTGTATCGAGATAAATCCGGTCGTAATCTTCGGACAACTCATCGAGCAATTTACGCAGCTTGTTGATCTTGTGCTTCGCCTCAAGCTTCGGCTGAAGATCTGCCAGCTCGGCGGTAGCGGTAATGATGTGCAGGTTGTCGAACGGGGTTTCGTAGATATCCGCCTGATTCTTTTTCGAAAACGGCCCTGAAGACAGCGTTTGCTTGAAGAAATCGGCAATGCCCATCGGGATGTCGTTGCCGGTGAGCCCCGTCAGATATTGAGTGGAGTTGGCCTGAGCATCGAGATCGACCAACAGTGTGCGATAACCCTCACTGGCACTGACCGCTGCCAGATTGCAGGCAATGCTGGATTTGCCTACGCCACCTTTCTGATTGAACACCACGCGCCGCATGACAAAACCTCCGTGTATCAAAGAATGACCGAGTGTAGATGCGCGCCGCCTCGCTTCGCTACCTTCACGGACATGGACTACAAGGTCAGGTGCAAATTTCAGCGTGCAGGACGAGTAAAAACCCTCATCAATCGCCGAGATAGCCGACAGACAAGCCTCTGACAATCTGGATAATGGCCAAGTGACAGTTTTATCGCGAACCATTCGGTACATTTCACTGCACAAAATGTAACCAGCATTTGCTACACACCCGTGTCACCGGGATAATGCGCGCCACCCGGCGCCAAGCGCCACGTCAAGCCTGCTGCGGCTTTGGCGACTCACGCCTCAACAAAAAGCCCGCAGGGGCGGGATGAATGCCCGTGATCAACTTCAACATCGCCCAATGGCGCGCGTGGGCCCCGGGGCTCGATAGCGTGGACGCATGGCAAGCCTGGAGCCGACAACCGGTCGTGCTTCAGAGCAGTGACGCCGCGCCCGATGTGTCGTTCTTGCCGGCCATGCAACGCCGCCGGCTCAGCCGACTGGCCAGAATGGCTTTCAGTGTTGGCTGGCCACTGGCCGACGGACGGGAGAACCTGCCTCTGGTGTTCGTCTCGCGACACGGCGAGACCCCGCGCACTTACGAGATCCTCAGTGACCTTGCCAAAGACGAACCGCTGTCGCCGACGCAATTCAGCCTGTCGGTACACAACGCAATCATCGGCCTGTGGTCGATCATGCGCGGCGAAACCAGCGAAATGACCGCCCTCGCCGCCGCTGGCGACGGTCTCGAACACGGCATGCTCGAAGCAGCCTCCCTGCTCAATGAGGGCGCTCCGGCAGTGCTGCTGGTGATTACCGAAGAACAGCCGCCCGCAGCCTATTCGGCGTGGATCGACGATGTGCCGTTTCCTTACGCGCTGGGTCTGTTGCTCACTCCCGGTACCGACTGGCGGCTGACCCTGAACAGCACCACAGAAGCACTGTCCAAAGCGCACTGGCCCCACGCGCTCAATTTGCTGCGCACCCTGCTCGGCCAGCAGACCTTTTGCCAACATGCCTGGAAAAATCGTGTATGGACCTGGCAACGCAACCCGTGACCGAGAAGAACCGCGACGCCTACTACTGGCGCCTGCTGGCCACCGCGGCAAGTTTCGCGCTGTTCGGGCTGGGCGGGCTGTGCCTGCGTGTGCTGGTTTTCCCGGTGCTCGGCTGTCTGCCCGGTGATGCGCTGAAGCACCGTCAGCGTGCACGGCAGACCGTCAGTCGGTTGTTCTGGTTTTTTGTCCGATTCATGGCTCGCACCGGCGTATTGACCTACGACATTCAGGGCGCTGAACGCCTCGGTCGTCCCGGACAGATGATCATCGCCAATCATCCCTCGCTGATCGATGTGGTGTTCCTGATCGGTCTGGTACGCCAGGCCAACTGCGTGGTGAAGAAAAGCCTGTGGGAAAACCCCTTCACCCGTGGCCCGCTGCGCAGCACTGAATACATCAGTAACGACGGCAGCATGGACATGCTTGATGCCGCCGCCGAGTCCCTGCAAAACGGCCAGACCCTGATCATTTTTCCTGAAGGCACGCGTACTCAACCGGGCCAGGCACCGGCCTTTCATCGGGGGGCCGCAGCGATTGCCCTGCGGGGTGCGAAAATCCTTACGCCGGTGGTCATCAAGGTCAACCCGACCACTTTGACCAAAGCCGAGCCCTGGTATCGGATACCCAGCCGCCGCGTGCACTTCAGTTTTCGCATCGGGGCCGATATAGATCCACAGACATTCGCCGCACAAGGCCCGGCACCGCAGGCCTCGCGCAAGCTCAACGACTATTTGCATTCATACTTCATCAAGGAGCTCGCCGAAGATGAGCGATCTACACCGTGAGATTAAATTGCTGATCATCGACGCCCTCGGCCTCGAAGACATCAGCGTCGACGACATCGGCGACGATCAAACACTGTTCGGCGAAGGCCTGGGCCTGGATTCTGTCGACGCGCTGGAACTGGGTCTGGCGATCCAGAAAAAGTACGGCATCAAGATCGACGCCGACGCCAAAGACACCCGTAACCATTTCTCCAACGTGGCGAGCCTTGCGGCCTTCGTCATGGCAAAACAGGCAGCTTGAGACCGGACCATGCAAACTCGTGACGACATTTTCAACACCCTGCGTGATGCCCTGGTCGAGCTGTTCGAACTGGATCCCTCCCGTGTAAGCCTGGACTCCAACCTGTATCAGGATCTGGAGATCGACAGCATTGACGCAGTCGATCTGATCGACCACATCAAGCGCCAGACCGGCAAAAAGATCGCCGCCGAAGAATTCAAAACGGTGCGCACTGTCGGTGACGTGGTCGAGGCGGTCTACCGTCTGGTTCAACCGACCGCATGAGTCGATTGATCGGCCTCGGCCTGCTGCTGGCCGGTCTGCTGTATCCCTTTGCGGTGTATTTCGGCATGGAGCACTTTGCTCCGTGGCAGTTCGGCCTGCTGCTGGGCAGCCTGTGGCTGGCGCGAGCACTGACCGGCGAACGCAAACCCGGCAGTCTGTGGATGGCCTGCGTGGCGATGATGTTTTGCCTGTTGCTGGCGCTGTTCGACAGCCCACTGTTGCTGCGCTGGTACCCGGTGCTGATCAGCGGCTTCATGCTGGTGCTGTTCAGCCTGAGCCTGAAATACGGCCCGCCGATGGTCGAACGCCTGGCGCGGCTGCGTGAACCGCAGTTGCCGGCCAACGCAATTGCCTACACGCGCAAGGTCACGGTGGCCTGGAGCATTTTTTTCTTCTGCAACGGTTTGTGCGCCGCGCTCCTGACCCTGTGGGCGCCGCTGAGTTGGTGGATGTTGTACACCGGCCTGATCTCCTACGGATTGATCGGCCTGATGTTTGCCATTGAATGGCTGATACGACAACGGGTAAGAGGCCGTACATGAATTGGATAAAACTTGAGCAACTGTTGCTCAAGGCGTTGCCGGCGCGGGCAATCAGCCACGCCCCGGCATTGGATCACGCGCAGTTGTGCGAACAGGCATTGAGCGTGGCTGCCGGCCTGCAAGCCCGAGGCGTGCAGCGTTTGGCCGTACATCTGGAAGATGCCGCCGACCTGGCCATCGCCCTGCTCGGTGCCTGGCGCGCTGGCGTCAGCGTATTGCTGCCCTCGGACTTGCAAGCGCAAACCCGCCAGCGCTGGTCTGGCGAAGTGGATCTGTGGCTGACCGATCAAACTGGCGACAGTGGTTTAGCCGAATTTCATCAGCCGCCACTGCCCGGCGCCGAGCTGGATCTGGATCAGTGCCGCTTGAGCCTGTGCACTTCCGGCTCCAGCGGTGAGCCCAAGCGCATCGACAAGACTTTGCGCCAACTAGCCAATGAAGTCGAAGCACTCGAGCAGCTGTGGGGCGCGGATCTCGCTGAGGCGTGCGTCATCGGCAGCGTCGCCACCCAACACATCTACGGCTTGCTGTTTCGCGTGTTGTGGCCGCTGTGCGCCGGGCGAACCTTCGTGCGCAAGCAACTGGCATTCCCCGAAGACCTGCAACGCGCCAGCCGCGAGCATCCAGCCTTCGTCTGGGTTGCCAGCCCGGCGCTGCTCAAGCGCATGGGCGACAACCTCGACTGGCCGGCCCTGAGCGCCGTGCGCAGAGTGTTTTCATCGGGCGGCGCGCTGCCGGCCGAAGCCGCGCAGAGCCTGCATCAACGCCTGCAACAGTGGCCGACGGAAATCCTCGGCAGCTCGGAAACTGGCGGCATCGCCTGGCGTCAGGGCGAGCAACTGTGGCAGCCATTCGCCGGTGTCGAATTGAGTCAGGACAACGACGGAGCGCTGCTGATCGCCTCACCGTACCTGCCTGCCGGGCACGTTGAACACACCGCCGATGCAGCACGCATTGCCGCCGATGGCCGTTTCGAACTGCTGGGTCGACTGGACCGAATCGTCAAACTCGAAGAAAAACGCATTTCCTTGCCGATGCTTGAGCAAGCCTTGGTCGCCCACGACTGGGTTGCCGAAGCGCGATTGGGCGTTGTTCAGGAAAATCGTGCGTCCCTCGGCGCCTTGCTGGTGCTCAGCGAGTCCGGCCTGTTTGCTCTGCGCGAACACGGTCGACGTAGCCTGACCGAAGCCCTGCGCCAGCACTTGAAAGAGCACTGCGAAGCCCTGGCCCTGCCACGTCGCTGGCGATTGCTGCGGCAAATGCCGCTCAACAGTCAGGGCAAACTGCCGCAGGCGGATATCGAGGCGCTGCTGCTCGGCCCTCGGCCGAAAGCCCCCGAGGTGCTGGAGCAAACCGAAACGGACGGCGAATGGAGCCTGCAACTGAGCGTACCGCCGGATCTGGCGTACTTCAGCGGCCACTTCCCCAAAGCCCCCGTGTTACCCGGCGTGGTGCAAGTGGAATGGGCACTGAACCTCGGTCGCCAACTGCTCAACCTGAGCGGTGCATTCGCTGGCATGGAAGTGCTGAAATTCCAGCAACTGGTGCGCCCCGGCGATGAAATCCAGCTGCACCTGCGCTTCGATCCCGAGCGCGGCAAATTGTATTTTGCCTACCGCAATGACACGGCGACCTGCTCCAGTGGCCGGATTCTTTTGGGTGTAGAGCATGATTGACCTTGGTGAGTGCTGCGCACTCAATCGCGAGCAGGCTCACTCCTGCAGGGATCGCAGTTTTCCAGTGGAGAAGCGGTATGCATAACCCCTGCGCCGTGATCCCGGTCTACAACCACGAAACCGCGATCACCACCGTGGTCGATGCCCTGCTCGCCCAAGGTCTGCCGTGCCTGCTGGTGGACGACGCCAGCACGCAGTCCTGCGCGCGGGTGCTGGACGGGCTGGCCGAGCGCGACAACGTGCATCTGGTGCGGCTCACCATCAATCAAGGCAAGGGCGGCGCGGTGATGACCGGCCTGCGCGAAGCCTCGCGCCTGGGCTTCAGCCATGCGTTGCAGGTAGATGCCGACGGCCAGCACGATCTGCACGATGTTGCCCGCTTCGTTGAGGAATCCCGCGCACATCCGCAAGCATTGATCTGCGGTTATCCGCTGTTCGACGACAGCGTGCCCAAGGGCCGTTTGTACGCGCGCTACCTGACTCACGTGATGGTCTGGATCAACACACTGTCATTGCAGATTCGCGATTCGATGTGCGGCTTCCGCGTCTATCCACTGGCACCGACGCTGGCGGTGATCGACTCGGCCAAGGTCGGCAAACGCATGGATTTCGACTCGGACATTCTGGTGCGTCTGGCGTGGCGCAATCAACCGATGCGCTGGCTGCAAACCAGCGTGCATTACCCGCTGGATGGCGTCTCGCACTTCCGGCTGTTCCATGACAACGCGCTGATTTCGAGCATGCACACGCGGCTGTTCTTCGGCATGTTGCTGCGCTTTCCGATAATCCTCTGGCGACGGTGGCGGACATGACCGTCGAGACCGATAAAAAGCACTGGGCCGACCGCGAGGAGCGCGGCAGTTTCCTGCTGATGAAATTCACCGCGCTCGCCGCCAAGGTACTTGGTCGCCGCCTGCTGAGCCCGTTGTTGTACGGCATCGTCCTGTACTTTTTCCTGTTCGGCCGCACGGCACGCAACAGCGCTTGGCAGTATCAGCAACGCCTGGCCGACTGGAGCCAACGCGAAGACTTGCGCCCAAGTCATTGGCGAGTATTCGGTCAGTTCATGGCGTTCGCCGATTCGCTACTCGACAAGCTCGACGTGTGGAACGGCAAGCTGCGCATCGAGCAAATCGAAATCATCGACCCGGCGCTGCTGCGCACTCAACTGCGCGGCAGTCGCGGGCAACTGCTGGTCGGCGCACACCTGGGCAATCTCGAAGTGTGCCGGGCGCTGGCGGAAATCGGCGAAAAGGTCACCATGAATGTGCTGGTGCACACCAAGCACGCCGAGCAATTCAACCGCTTGCTGGGTGAAGCCGGGGCGACCAATCTGCGCCTGATTCAGGTCAGCGAACTCGACCCGGTGATCATGCTGCAACTGCACGAACGCCTGGAGCGCGGCGAGTGGCTGGCGATTGCCGGCGACCGTGTGCCGCTGCACGGCGGTCGTAGCGTGACCGTAGATTTCCTCGGCCATCCGGCGCCATTCCCGCAAGGCCCTTGGTTGCTGGCCGGTCTGCTCAAGTGCCCGGTCAATCTGCTGATGTGCCTCAAGCAACACGACGGCCATTATCGCCTGACCCTCGAACCCTTCGCCGACGCCGTAGTGTGGAAGCGCAGCGAGCGCGAGCAGGTCATTCATCAGTGGGCCACCCGCTACGCGCAGCGCCTGAGTCACTATTGCCTTGAAGCCCCGCAGCAATGGTTCAACTTTTACCCTTTCTGGAAGACCGATGACGACGCCAACTCATGAGCCGGTAACCTTCGGCGAACGCCCTCTGCGCATCGAAGACGTGCTGGCCTTGGCCAACCGTCAGGCGCCCGCGCAGTTGCAGAGCGACGCCGATTACCGCGAACGCATCGCCAAGGGCGCGCGGTTTCTCGATTCGCTGCTGGACAAGGAAGGCGTGATCTACGGCGTGACCACCGGTTACGGCGATTCCTGCGTGGTCGCGGTGCCACTGCATCACGTCGAGGCGCTGCCGCGTCATCTCTACACTTTCCACGGTTGCGGTTTGGGCAAACTGCTCGACGCCCAGGCCACTCGCGCAGTGCTCGCGGCGCGTTTACAGTCGCTGTGCCACGGTGTGTCCGGGGTGCGGATTGAACTGCTCGAGCGGCTGCACGCTTTTCTCGAACACGACATCCTGCCGCTGATTCCCGAAGAAGGCTCGGTTGGCGCCAGCGGCGATCTGACGCCGCTGTCCTACGTTGCCGCAACCCTGTCTGGTGAGCGTGAAGTGATGTTCCGTGGCGAGCGCCGTCAAGCGGCCGACGTCCATCGTGAACTGGGCTGGACGCCGTTGGTGCTGCGCCCCAAAGAAGCGCTGGCACTGATGAACGGCACCGCCGTGATGACCGGCCTCGCCTGCCTCGCCTACGCCCGCGCCGATTACCTGTTGCAACTGGCCACGCGGATCACCGCGCTGAACGTCGTGGCGCTGCAAGGCAATCCGGAGCATTTCGACGAACGCCTGTTCGCCGCCAAGCCGCATCCGGGGCAGATGCAAGTGGCCGCATGGCTGCGCAAGGATCTGGCAATCGACGCGCCGACCGCTCCGCTGCACCGTTTGCAGGATCGCTACTCGCTGCGCTGCGCCCCGCATGTCCTCGGCGTATTGGCCGACAGCCTGAACTGGCTGCGTTCGTTTATCGAGATCGAACTCAACAGCGCCAACGACAACCCGATCATCGACGCCGAAGCCGAGCGTGTGCTGCACGGCGGGCACTTCTACGGCGGGCACATCGCGTTCGCCATGGACAGCCTGAAAAACCTCGTGGCCAACGTCGCCGACCTGCTCGACCGTCAACTCGCGCTGCTGGTCGATGAACGTTACAACCACGGTTTGCCGAGCAATCTGTCCGGCGCCACGGCGGATCGCGCGATGCTCAACCACGGCTTCAAGGCTGTGCAGATCGGCACCAGCGCCTGGACCGCCGAAGCCTTGAAAAACACCATGCCGGCCAGCGTTTTCTCGCGCTCCACCGAGTGCCACAACCAGGACAAGGTGAGCATGGGCACCATCGCCGCCCGTGATGCGATCCGCGTGCTGGAGCTGACCGAACAGGTCGCCGCCGCCACGCTCCTCGCCGCCAACCAGGGCGTGTGGCTGCGCGCTCAGGTCGAAGACGCCCGAGCGCTGCCGCCTGCGCTGGCCGCCATGCACGAAGAACTCGCCAAGGATTTCCCGCCGGTCATCGAAGACCGCGCACTGGAAGGCGAACTGCGCCTGTGCCTGCAACGCATCGCCGCGCAACACTGGAGGCTGCATGCGTAGCGCCGGAGTACTGCATGCCGATACGGAAATCCTCGTCCCGTTCTTCGACGTCGACACCATGCACGTGGTCTGGCACGGCCATTACGTCAAATACCTTGAAATAGCGCGCTGTGCGTTGCTCGACAAGATCGGCCACAACTACACGCACATGGTCGAGTCCGGTTACGCCTGGCCGATCATCGATCTGCAACTGCGCTACGTGCGTGGAGCGGTGTTCGGCCAGAAGTTGAACGTGCGCGCCAGCCTGGTCGAGTGGGAAAACCGTCTGAAGATCAACTATCTGATCACCGACCTGCAAAGCGGCGAACGCCTGACTCGCGCAAGCTCCGTGCAAGTGGCAGTCGAAGTGAGCAGCCGCGAGATGCAACTGGCGTCACCAAAAGTCTTCACTGATGCCGTGGAAAGGATGCTGCGATGAACCTGTTTTTTAGAAGCCTTGGCGCGCTGGGGCTGCTGGCCGTGTCGTCACTGGCCAACGCTTTCGACCTGCAACAACTCAGCCAGCAACTGGCGAAACCGGACGTGATCCACGGCCAGTTCATCCAGGAAAAACACCTGCGCGCGCTGCCCCAGCCGCTGATCAGCAAGGGCAGCTTCGTCCTCGCGAAGAATCACGGCCTGCTCTGGCTACTGAAAACCCCGCTGCAGCAGGATTACCGCATCAGCGCCAAAGGCATTGCCCGGCGTGACGGCAACGGCTGGCAGTTGCTACCGAACAAGAGCGCCGGGGCCGAGCAGAACCGCTTGTTCCTCGCCGTATTGCAAGGCGACAGCAGTGGCTTGCAACGGGATTTCGAGCTGGCGCTCAGTGGCGACGCGCAGCAGTGGAAACTCACCCTGACCCCACGTTCGCTGCTGCTCAAGCAAGTGTTCAACCAGATCAACATCGACGGCGGCGAACTGGTGCAAACCATCGAACTGCTGGAAACCCAGGGCGACAGCACCGTGCTGCGCATGCAGGACAGCAGCGCCGGCCAACCGTTGAGCGATGCGGAGCAACATGACTTTGCCGAGTGAACGCAAGCTGCCCTGGCTGTTCCTGATTCTGCTGCTGGCGGTTGTCGCGCTGGCCAGCTGGCAATGGCGCGACGGTGCGCCGTTGTCCGCCAACCTGATGGAACTGGTGCCGGGCACCGATCCGGACGCCCTCGAACTGCGCGCCGAACAACGCATGCAGGAACCGCTCAACCGCGAAATGCTGGTGCTGGTCGACCACACTGATCGCCAGCAAGCAGTGGCCATGGCGCAGACGCTGGGCGAACAATGGCAAGCCAGCGGCCTGTTCGAAAAAGTGCAGTGGAACCTGCAAGCGGACTTGCCGGCCCTGCGCACGCAATTGCTGCAAGGGCGACTGGCGATGCTCTCGGCGGACGACCGGCAATTGCTGAGCGAACATCCCGACGCCTTCATTCAGCAACGGGTACAGGCACTGTTCGACCCGTTCAGCGGTTTCAGTCTGGTGCCGAGCCAGGACGACTGGCTCGGCCTGACCACGCGCATTCAGAACAGCCAGCCGCAACACGGTGCGGTGCAACTGGACATCGGCAGCGGTGCGCTGGTCGCCGATGCCGACGGCAAGAGCTGGGTGCTGTTGCGCGCACGCACCACCGGCAATGCCTTCGACATGAACCTGCCGCTGCAAGTGGCCGATCTGCTCCAACGCAGTCGTGATCAGGCAGCGAAATCCGACGTGCAGCTTCTGGCCGCCAGCGGTCTGCTGTACGCCGCCAGCGGTCAGCAACAGGCCACTCGCGAGATGACCTGGGTGGGCGGCGGCGCCACAGTCGGGATTCTGCTGTTATTGCTGCTGGCGTTCCGCCGTTGGCGCGTGTTGCTGGCGTTTGTGCCGGTGCTGGTCGGTATGTTGTTCGGTGCCGTGGCGTGTGTGGCGCTGTTCGGCCATATGCACGTGATGACCTTGGTGCTCGGTTCCAGCCTGATCGGCGTGGCGGTGGATTACCCGCTGCACTATCTGTCGAAGAGCTGGAGCCTGAAACCTTGGCGCAGTTGGCCCGCCTTGCGCCTGACCCTGCCCGGGCTGACACTGAGTCTGATCACCAGTGCCATCGGTTATCTGGCGCTGGCGTGGACGCCCTTCCCGGCGCTGACGCAAATCGCCGTGTTCTCCGCTGCCGGGTTGCTCGGCGCCTATCTGTCGGCAGTGTGTCTGCTGCCAGCGCTGTTGAAGAATGTCGAACTGCGCCCGGCGCAGTGGCCACTGCATCTGGCCCAACGGCTGGTGAACCTGCGGGAAAAATTGCTCGAATACGTGCGCACGCCGGTGTTGCTGGCGCTGTTGATCGCCTTCTGTGTGGGCGGTCTCGTGCAACTGCAAAGCAAAAACGACATCCGCCAATGGGTCGGCGCGCCGCAGCAACTGACCGACGAAGCGCAGACCATCGCGCGCATTACCGGGTATCAGCCGACCAGCCAGTTCTTCCTGGTGCGCGCAGCCAATCAGCAAGAACTGCTGGAACGCCAAGCGGCACTGAGCGAACGTTTGCAGCAACTGGTCAACCTCGACAAGCTGCAAGGGTATCTGGCGCTTGATCAACTGGTCAGCCCACCGAGTCAGCAACAGCAAGTGCGCGAAGCGCTGAACAAACTTCCACAGTTCTGGCAGCCACTGCTCGATCTCGGCGTGCCGGTGACGGCCCTGCAAACCGAGTTGCAGCAGTTGCAAACATTACCTCTTGAGGACATCGACGCCGCGCTGGCCGGTCCGCTCGGCGAGCCCTACCGCACACTGTGGCTCGGCCCGACCGAAGAGGGCGTGGCGGCGATAACCAGTCTGCAAGGCCTGAACAATCCTTCGCTGCTGCGGGTGCAGGCGCTGGATCTGCCGGGGGTAGTGCTGGTGGATCGCCTCGGTGAATTGAACAGTGTTTTCGCCGCCACGCAGATCAGCGCGGCGGAACTGAAACTCGCTTCCTGCGTGTTGATCGTGCTGGTGTTGATCCTGCCGTTTGGTCTCGGCGGCGCCGTGCGCATCGTCACGCTGCCGTTGCTGGCAGCGCTGTGCAGCCTGGCCAGCCTCGGTTGGCTCGGACAGCCGCTGACACTGTTCAGCCTGTTCGGCCTGCTGCTGGTGACAGCGATCAGCGTCGATTACGCGATTCTCATGCGTGAGCAAGTCGGCGGTGCGGCAGTCAGCCTGCTGGGCACGTTGCTGGCGGCCGTGACGACGTGGCTGTCATTCGGTTTGCTGGCAGTGTCGAGCACGCCAGCAGTGAGCAATTTCGGTTTATCGGTCAGCCTCGGTCTGGCCTTCAGCTTCATGCTTGCACCGTGGGCCGGGTGTCATCCTCACACCGCAACAGTCGCGGAGCCGGCAGCATGATGATCGTCGGATTCTGGCTGCTGGCCATGGCCTTGTTCTTTGTCGCGACCCGCGTCGGTCGCCATTTCGGCCTGATCCCGATTGTCAGCCAGCTGCTGTTGGCGAGTTTCGGCTTGCCGCTGCTGATGTATTTCTGGATCGAACCGGGCTGGCAGCTCAGCGGCGCCGAACTGATTGCGCCGACGTGGCTGAAAGACCTCTACAGCCTGAGTTTTGCACTGTTGCTCGGGCACATCCTCAGCGATGTGATCGACCTGCGTCTGGACCGCCAGAGCGTGAAAATTGCCGTACCGAGTTTCGCCGTACCCTTCGCCTGTGGTCTCGCGACCGCCTATTGGCTGCTGCCGGCGCAACCGTGGCTCAACTCATTGGCCATCGGTCTGGTGTTCGCCATCACCGCCATTCCGGTGCTGTATCTGTATCTGCGCCACATCGATTACCCGCCTGACGCCACGCGGCGGCTGGTGCAAACCGCGATCCTGATCGACCTGACCTGCTGGACTCTGTTCGGCCTCGCCCAGGGCAGTTTGCACCTGAGCAGTCTGTTGCTGCCGCTGGGGTTGGCGTGCGTTCCCTTGCTGCTGCGCCTGTTCGGTGTGCAGCGGCCGCTGACTTACAGCCTTGGATTCTTTGCGTTATTGGTCCTGGCCGAGCATTACAAACTCAATGCGCTGATTTTCGGCATCGGTTACCTGGTGTGCATGGCCACGCTGAAAATACCGCTGGTGCTGCCGTTGCCGGCGCGCTGGATGAGCCGTTTGCAGACGTGGATCGCGATCCCGTTGATCCTCACGTTCGGCATTGTGCAGATCGACGTCCACAGCGCCCTCGCCAGCCTTGGGGCGCTGCAATGGGCAGCGCTGCTGCTGGTGCCGATTGCCAGTAAACTGCTCGGCAACTGGCTTGGCCTCGGCTGGGCCGGTGCCTCGTTCGAGGGCGCCAGTCGCTGGCGTGAAAGCGTGCTGCTGAACATTCGCGGCCTGAGCGAAATCGTCTTTCTCAACCTGTTATTGCAACAACAACTCATCACGCCGGCGCTGTACTTCGCGCTGATGCTGATGGGCCTGATCGCGACGTTGCTGCCAGCCCTGATCGGCCTGCATCGCGCCCCACTGAATTTGAACCACCCTTTGCCCCGGAGCTCACGTGCCAATCGTTGAAATGGAATCCCGTCAGGTCGTGATCATCGGCGCAGGTCCCTCAGGCGCCATCGCCGCCGCCCTGCTCAAGCGCAAGGGCCACGACGTGCTGGTGATCGAGCGTCAGCACTTCCCAAGGTTTTCCATCGGCGAAAGCCTGCTCAGCCATTGCCTGGATTTCGTCGAAGAAGCCGGCATGCTCGACGCCGTCAACGCTGCCGGGTTTCAGCGCAAGACCGGCGCTGCGTTTGCCTGGGGCGAGCGCTACAGCGCGTTTGATTTTGGCGACACTTTCACCAACGGCAAGCCGACCACGTTCCAGGTGCAGCGTGCCGACTTCGACAAACTGCTGGCCGATCAAGCCGCGCTGCAAGGCGCCGAGATTCGCTATGGCGATGCCATCGTCAGCGTCGATTTCGACCGGGCAAAACCGCAGCTGGATGTGCGCCGCGAAGACGGCAGCGAATACCGCGTCGAAGCGGATTTCGTGCTCGATGCCAGCGGTTACGGTCGCGTGCTTTCACGCTTACTGGATCTGGAGGCGCCGTCGAATTTCCCGGTGCGTCAGGCAGTGTTCACTCACGTCGAAGATCACATCGACAACCCGGCGTTCGACCGCGAAAAAATCCTCGTCACCACGCACCCGCAGCATCGCGATATCTGGTTCTGGACCATCCCGTTCAGCAACGGTCGCTGCTCGGTGGGCGTGGTCGCCGCTGCCGAACACTTCGAAGGTCGCGATACCGATCTTGACGCTTGTCTGCGCGGCTTCATCGCTGAAACGCCAAGCCTCGCCGGCGTACTCAACAACGCCGTGTGGGATACCCCGGCGCGCACCCTCGGCGGCTACGCAGCCAACGTCAAAACCCTGCACGGTCCGGGCTTTGCGTTACTGGGCAACGCGGCGGAATTTCTCGATCCGGTGTTCTCCTCCGGCGTGACCATCGCCATGCGTTCGGCGAGCATGGCCGCGGCTGTGCTGCATCGTCAGTTGCAGGGCGAAACGGTCGATTGGCAAAGCGAGTTTGCCCAGCCACTGAAACGCGGCGTCGACACCTTCCGCTGCTATGTCGAGGGCTGGTACGCCGGGACCTTCCAGGACGTGATTTTCTATGAAGACAGTCAGGCAGATATTCGCCGGATGATCTGCTCGATCCTCGCCGGTTATGCCTGGGATGAACGCAACCCGTTCGTCAGCGAAGCTCGGCGCCGGTTGAAGATGATTTCCGAACTTTGTGCAAAGGACGCCCCATGAATTACCTGAGCGACAGCTACGTCGAGGAAACCCGCTTCGGTTTCTGGTTTCTGCGCAGCCACACCTGGCAGCATCACGTGTTGCGTGTGGCAATCAACGATCTGCGCGGGTTGTTCAGCGATGCACTGCCGGCAAACCCGGTGCTGCTCGATGCCGGTTGCGGTCAGGGCAAGTCGTTCGGCCATTTGCGCCAGACCTTTGCACCACAGCGTTTGATCGGTATCGATGCCGATCCGCACAGCCTTGAATTGAGCGCTGAAGAAGCGGCGCGTCAGGGACTGGAAGTCGAGCTGATCGGCAGCGATTGCGCAACGCTCAACGTGCCGGACGCCAGTGTCGATCTGCTGTTCTGCCACCAGACCTTTCATCATCTGGTCGAGCAGGAAAAGGCCTTGGCCGAGTTTTATCGGGTGCTCAAGCCTGGCGGTTATCTGCTGTTTGCCGAATCGACCGAGGCTTACATCGATACCTGGGTGATTCGCTGGCTGTTCCGCCATCCAATGCACGTGCAGAAAAGCGCCGCGCAGTATCTGGGGATGATTCGCGAGCAGGGTTTCGAGTTTTCCGAGCGCAATGTTTCGTACCCGTATTTGTGGTGGAGCCGGTCGAAGGATTTCGGTTTGCTGGAGCGCTTTGGATTGCGCAAGCCCAAACCGTTCGGGCAGCGGGAAGAGACGCTGGTGAATGTGGTTGCGCGCAAACCACTTGCGGGTGCCTTGTGATGCGACACACAACTTGTAGGAGTGAGCCTGCTCGCGATAGCGGTGGATCAGCCAACATGTTTTTTGAATGTGCAACCGCGATCGCGAGCAGGCTCACTCCTACAAGGTTTGTGGTGTGGCTGGTATGGGGGATATTTGCGCTGCTCAGTGGTTGCGCCACTCAGGCACCGCTGCCGGCTGGCAACCCGACGCTGCCCCTGCCATTGCAACTGCACATCGAACGCCAGCAAGCCGAACAACGCCAGGACTGGCTGCTGGTGATTCAGCGTGAAGGTCCCGGCATTCGCTGGTCGATGATGGACCCTCTGGGCATACCTCAGGCCCGTCAGCAACTGATCGACGGGCGCTGGCAGGCCGATGGCTTGCTGCCGCCAAACCCGGAAGCCCGGGAGTTGTTCGCCGCCCTGCTGTTCGCCCTGACCCCGTCCGGCGAATTGCTGCGCAACTACCCCGCCGCGCAGCAACAGGGCGAGCAACGCTCCCTGCCAGCGCGTTGGGACATCCGCTATTCACAACCGTTGAGCTTCGAATTGAAACTGCCTCAAGGCCCGCACTACCGCGTTTCCCCACTCGGTGAACCGACGCCATGACTGCCTACTTGAATGCCCTGGGCGTGATTTGCGCGCTGGGTCGAGACAAGCAACAAGTCGCGCACAACCTGTTCGCTGGCGACTGCTCCGGCATGCGTCGCGAATCCGGCTGGGTGCCGGAGCGTGAGTTGCCAGTGGCCGCCGTGCACGGTGAGCTGGCAGCGATTCCGCCGGAGTTGGCCGACCAGCGCAGCCGCAATAATCAGCTTTTGCTGGAAGCTGCGTTGCAGATCCGCGACGACATCGATCGAGCCATTGAGACTTACGGCCGCGAGCGCATCGGCGTGGTGCTCGGCACCAGTACCTCGGGCATCGACGAAGCCAGTCGGGGGCTGGCGCATTTCCTTCAAGAACAACAATTCCCGGTCGAGTACGACTATCGGCAACAGGAACTCGGCGCCCCGGCGAATTTTCTTGCCGACTGGCTGCAACTGAGCGGCCCGGCCTACGTGATTTCCACCGCGTGCACCTCCAGCGCACGTGCGCTGATGAGCGCGCAGCGCCTGCTCGATCTGGGCCTCTGCGATGCGGTGCTGTGCGGCGGCGTCGATAGCCTGTGCAAGCTGACCCTCAATGGTTTTTCGTCGCTGGAAGCGGTGTCCGATGAGCGCTGCAATCCGTTCTCGGCCAACCGCAACGGCATCAACATCGGCGAAGCCGCGGTGCTGTTCGTGATGAGCAAGCAACGTAACGACGGCCCGGCCATCGCCCTGCTCGGCGCTGGCGCCAGTTCCGACGCGCACCATATCTCGGCGCCGGAACCGAGCGGGCGCGGCGCGCTGCAAGCGATGCAAAAAGCCTTGAGTCGCGCGCAATTGCAGCCCGGGCAAATCAACTATCTGAACCTGCACGGCACCGCGACCCAACACAACGACGCCATGGAAAGCCTGGCGGTCGCCGCGCTGTTCCCCGACGGCGTTGCATGCTCGTCAACCAAACCGATGACCGGTCACACGCTCGGTGCTGCCGGCGCGCTGGAAGCGGCGTTCTGCTGGCTGAGCCTGAGCGCTGACAACCCAGGCCACGCGCTACCGCCGCACGTCTGGGATGGCGACCCCGATCCGGACTTGCCAGCGCTCAAATGGGTGACCGCAAGTGAAGCCCTGACGTCCATTGCACCCCGCTACCTGATGAGCAACTCGTTTGCCTTCGGGGGCAACAACGTCAGCCTGATTATCGGAGACGCCCCATGACTGACTGGCCGCTCGCCGAACTGCTGCCTCACGCAGGCGACATGATCCTGATCGACAAGATCACGCGCTTCGACGATGAACAGATTTACACCTGCCTCACGGTCAAGCCTGACGGCCTGTTCAACCTGCCCGACGGCAGCCTGCCGGCATGGGTCGGCGTCGAGCTGATGGCACAAAGCGTCGCCGCGTTCGCCGGTTGTCATGCCCGGCGCAAAGGCAATCCGGTGGAACTGGGTTTCCTGCTCGGCACACGCAAGTTCGAGTGCAACGTCGAAACGTTTCCGGCCGGCAGCGAGTTGACCGTCCATGGCATCCGCTCGCTGGAAGATGACAACGGCATGGGCGTGTTCGAATGCCACATCACTGCGCCCGGCATCCAGGCCAGCGCTCGACTGAACGTGTTCCGCCCGCCGCAACCGTCCCAATATCTGCAACAGACACAGGAGTCGAACGATGACTGAATCCGTACTGGTCACCGGCTCCAGCCGTGGTATCGGCCGAGCCATTGCCTTGCGTCTGGCGCAGGCCGGGCACGACATCGTCCTGCATTGCCGCAGCGGCGTCGCCGAAGCCCAGGCAGTGCAAGCTGAGATTGAAGCGCTAGGCCGCAACGCACGCATCCTGCAGTTCGACGTCGCCGACCGTGAAACCTGCAAAACCATTCTCGAAGCCGACGTCGAAACCCACGGCGCCTATTACGGCGTGGTGCTCAACGCCGGGCTGACCCGCGACGGCGCCTTCCCAGCCCTGAGCGACGACGATTGGGACGTGGTGCTGCGTACCAACCTCGACGGTTTCTACAACGTCCTGCACCCGGTGATGATGCCGATGATCCGCCGCCGCGCCGCCGGTCGCATTGTTTGCATCACCTCCGTCTCCGGGCTGATCGGCAACCGCGGCCAGGTCAACTACAGCGCCTCCAAGGCTGGCGTGATTGGTGCTGCGAAAGCATTGGCGATTGAACTGGGCAAGCGCAAAATCACCGTTAACTGCGTCGCGCCGGGCCTGATCGACACAGCGATGCTCGATGAAAACGTGCCGGTGGAAGAATTGATGAAAATGATCCCCGCACAACGCATGGGCACCCCAGAAGAGGTGGCCAGTGCGGTGAATTTCCTGATGTCGGCGGAAGCCTCGTACATCACCCGCCAGGTCCTGGCGGTCAACGGAGGCTTGTGCTGATGAAGCGCGTCGTCGTCACCGGCATGGCCGGCATCACCTCGCTGGGTAGCGACTGGCAAACCATCGCCGGCAACTTCGCAGCCAATCGCAGCGGCATCCGCCGAATGGACGAGTGGGATCGCTTCAGCGAACTCAATACGCGTCTCGCCGGCCCAATCGATGATTTCGTCGTCCCGGCGCACTGGACCCGCAAACAGTTGCGCAGTATGGGCCGGGTTTCGCGTCTGGCTGTCGGCGCGGCGGAAAAAGCCCTGGCCGACGCTGGCCTGCTCGGCGATCCGTCGATCAAGGATGGGCGCATGGGCGTGGCCTGCGGGTCGTCCACCGGCAGCACCGACGAGATCAAGGCGTTCGGCAACATGCTGCTCAACTCGGTAGCCGAGGGTCTGAACGCCAATTCCTACGTGCGGATGATGCCGCACACCACAGCGGCGAATATCAGCATCTTCTTCGGCCTCACCGGGCGTTTGATTCCGACGTCCAGTGCCTGCACCAGCGGCAGTCAGGGCATCGGTTATGCCTACGAGGCAATCAAGTTCGGACGCCTGCCGTTGATGCTCGCTGGCGGCGCCGAAGAACTCTGCCCGACCGAAGCGATGGTGTTCGACGCGCTCTACGCCACCAGCCTGAAAAACGACGCGCCACAGACCAGCCCACGCCCGTACGACAAGGGCCGCGATGGTCTGGTGATCGGTGAAGGTGGTGGCATGCTGGTGCTCGAAGAGCTGGAACACGCCCTCGCCCGCGGTGCACATATCCACGCCGAGCTCGTTGGTTTCGGCAGCAACGCCGACGGCCAGCACACCACACGGCCGGAACAAACCACCATGCGCCGTGCGATGGAACTGGCGCTGGAAGACGCTGGGCTCACACCGGATGCGATCGGTTACGTCAATGGCCACGGCACCGCTACAGAACAAGGCGATATTGCCGAAACACTGGCGACCAGCAGCCTGTTCGGTGAACGCATGCCGATCAGCTCGCAGAAGAGTTTCCTCGGCCATACGCTCGGGGCCTGCGGCGCGCTGGAGTCGTGGTTCAGCATCGAAATGCTCAACCGCGACCTGTACGTGCACACGTTCAACCTCGATGAAGTCGATCCGCACTGCGGCAAGCTCGACTACCTGCGCGGCGAATTCCGCCAGATGAGCAACGAATACGTGATGAACAACAATTTCGCTTTTGGTGGCGTCAACACCTCGTTGATTTTCCGCCGCTGGCCGCAACCGAATTAATCCAGGTCAAGGAGACCTCCATGCACTTCAAGAAACTCGCTGCGTTCACCTTTATGCTCTGCGCTCTGCCGGCCGTCAGCCAGGCCCGTGACACGGCGGTTTACCTGCCGTTCGACAAAGCCGTCGCCGAAGCGACCCGCTCAGGCAAAATCGATGGCAGCGTGAAGTTTTACCTGGCAGGCAACACACCGGCCGGCAAAGTCACCGTCGTCAGCCCTGGCGCCGTGACCAACAAGAAAACCAACGCCTTCAACAAGTCCGACGAAGTCGCCTGCGAGTGGGTCGCACAATCGGCCATCATCAGCCTGCACCAGGCCGCGAAAAGCGCCGGCGCCAACGCCGTGACCAACATCGTCAGCTTCTACAAGAGCAACGAGCGCAAGGACCCGCAGACCTACGAATGCCACGCCGGCGCGATCATGGCGGGCGTTGCGTTGAAGGGTGATCTGGCGAAGGTGCAGTAAGACGTCTTTGCATTGTGGTGAGGGGATTTATCCCCGATGGAATGCGCAGCAGTGCCCTTCTCAGGGTCAATAAGACAAGCTGCGTCGCATTCCCGTCGGGGCAATAACCAGCGATACATAGTTACCGCCCAGCAACCATTGATATGAGGAAAACTCAAAGCTCCCTGAGCGTTCCATTCGCTCAGGTATACCCAATAACTCGAGCTGATCAATGGAGCAATAACATGGGCAAGAAGCCGCTGAAAAAAGTGATAACTTCCGACAGGCCGGAAACTGACCAACCCACTCGTTACAGCCCTACCGACGATGGCACGCTGACTCTACGCAGTTTGCTCGACACCAGTAATATCGAACTGCGACAGATGACTGCGCAGCCTCCATCCTCGCTTGACTCCCAACTATCCACCATTCAGGTCTTCGAACTCCCTGCTGACACAACCATCAGCCAAACCACTGTCGAGCGTCCACTCAGCGATTATTATCTGCCGCCAAGTCTGGCAGAACGTTTACCCGATCCGGATCCGGTAAGTGCGATTCGAACAACTGACAGAGGGCGCCAATATGTCGATCTCGTCGACGGCTGGACGGTACGCGTGGATACGGATGCACAAGGCAATTTAAGGGCGCGTCTGCCGTCGGTGCTGACCCTCGGGGCGCGACTGGAACGCGTGGAAGACTCTCTCGCATGGCGCCGGCTCCCGACCGACGACGCTGAGGCCGGGAATTCAGAACTGATTGTTTCGCGCCGCGAACTACCCGATAAAGAGCCTGATGATGCCGTCCCAGCCAAACGCATGCGCGGGATCGATGAAGAAAGCACAACTGAGAATCCTGCGCCACCGGTTCCGGATACATCCATTGCCATGCCTTGGAAAAGCTGGAAACTCAGTCCTGAACGTTTCTCCCTGAACCATATAACCGTTGACGGTCTACGCTACGAAATCCTGCCCCATGGTGAATTTCCGCCTGCGCCGATTGTTTATGTCAAAAACCCTGCACATTTGAGTTACGACTTTGACTCACTGAATAAAATCCTGTCGGACCACATCCAGCAACAACCTCGAGGCGCCATTCAGATTCCGTCGACGCAGCGCTGGGAGATCGATCCGACACTTCCTTTTAACGGCCCGCTTACGGACTATGTCGCCACTTACTTCCGGCACCTGACAACTTCCTCCGTGCGTAAGGTTGCCAGGAAACAGTTTGACCTCGCCAACGACGGGGATATCGCGACCGGCGCCGGGCTGACAACTCTGCGACAAACATTCAATGACTGGAAAACCTCACGGCCGGCGCCACGACCGGAGATGATGGATCCACTTCTCATGCTTCCGATAACGCATCTGGAGCCCGGATCAAAGTATAAACGCGTATTGAAGTTGGACTTTCTCGACAAACAGGCGCCGTTAGAGAGACTGGAGTTTGATGCGGAAGATCTCCCGCAATATTGGCGTTTTTTTTCATCAACTCAGACAGCCGTTGATCTCAAGCACGCCATGTACATGCTGTTGACGCGCAATGGATACACCGTCTTCAAACCAACCGGAACCAACATTTATCCAGCACTGGTGTTCCAACGCAAAGGACATGAGTTTGTGTTCTGCATGAACCTGCATCGATCCCTAGGCACACGTCATCAAATCCACCACAACATCAAAGCGTTTACCGAACAATCAATTGGCCCAGAGGCCCTGCACGCGATTGAAACCGCCCGCTCAGCAAACAACCTGGTCTGGTTGAAAGGCGTGACCAATATCGCCCCGAATCGCCCGGACTCGGTAATTATCGTGCGCGTGGATGCGCCTGAGATCTGAAGGCGCAAGACAGGAAGTCGATGAAGAACCCAGGGCGTGAAACCCATTGGACAGCGCGACAAACGCTCTGGCTTGTCCAAGGCGTTTGTTTCGTTTGCGAGGAACAATTTCACGTCTGTAGGCAATGCCTCTGAGATGTATAGTCCTGAACGCTCATCGAGTCTGACAAGCATCGTGGCGAGGGTCATTCGGCGCCCTTCGCATTTTCAGCATCTACACTCGTCCCGGCAGGCTGACACATCGCGCCTGCCAGAACGGCGAGCCCCAATCGATCAAACACTCGCTGCTCTCTTCCACCGTCAAGGAGATGACCATGCAAGTGAAAGCCCTGATCGCCGCCACGCTCTTCTGCCTGCTGCCCAGTGCCAGCCACGCGACCAATCTGATGTACATGCCATTCGAGACGGTGTTGTCGGACGCACTTCGCGCCGGGCGGCTGGATGGCAGTGTGAAGTTTTATCTGGTTGGCAATGGACCGCTGGGGACTCAACAGTTGCTAAGACGGGGCGTGGTCAGTGATCTGAGCACCAACGGGTTCAACAAGAGTGATCAGTTCTCATGCGAGTGGGTGTTGCAGTCGAACCTGATCAAGTTGCAGGCCGAGGCCAAGCGGGTCGGGGCAAATGCGGTGACCAATATCGTCAGTTATTACGACCAGCGTGTGCGCAAGGATTTGAATACTTACGAGTGTCGAGCGGGGATTTTTGTGACACGGGTGGCGTTGAAGGGGGATCTGGTGCGGTTGCCTTGAAGGGCAAGATCAAAAGATCGCAGCCTTCGGCAGCTCCTACATTTGGAATGCCTTTTCCCTGTAGGAGCTGCCGGAGGCTGCGATCTTTTGACTTCAGGTTTTCAGAGGCTCGACCTTACTGGTGAGCAGTTCGACGAACGCCTTGGCCATCGGTGATTTCTGATCCTTGCGCTGCACCAGCCACACTGCCGATACCGCTGCGGGATCGAGCAGCGGCCGGTAGACCACGCCGTCGATGCGCATCCGCTGGTAGGACGCCGGCAACACCGACACGCCCAACCCCGCCGCCACCAGACCGATGATGGTCATGGCTTCGCCAGCCTCTTGGGCGAAGTGCGGGCTGAAGCCGGCGTCGCGCGCCAGGCTGAGCAGTTGTGCGTAGAGACCACTGCCATAACTGCGCGGGAAGAACACGAAAGGCTCCAGCGCCAGCGCCGAGAGAAACAACCCGTCCTCGCTGCCCTGCGCCAACGGATGCTTGGAACTTAGCACGGCCACCAGCGGTTCACGCATCAACTCGACCACGCTCAACGAATCCGGCAAACCCAGCGGGCGCATGATGCCGACTTCAATTGATTCGTCGACCAGCGCTTCGGCCACTTGGGTGCTGCTCATCTCACGCAAATGCAGATGCACCGCCGGAAAACGCTGACGAAATGAAAAGATCGCCTGCGGAATGGTCGAGTTGAACGGCGCCGACGAGGTGAAGCCAATCTTCAGTTCCCCGAGCTCACCAAGTTGCGCACGCCGGGCGACATCCGCTGCTTTGTCGACTTGCGCCAGCACCAGCCGCGCCTCTTCCAGAAACAATCTACCGGCCTCACTCAGCTCGACCCGACGATTGGTCCGTTCAAACAGACGTGCGCCGACCTCTTGCTCCAGCGCCTGAATCTGCTGGCTCAGTGGTGGCTGGGAGATGCCCAGCACCTGTGCGGCGCGGCCGAAATGCAGTTCTTCGGCGACGGCGATGAAGTAGCGCAGGTGACGCAATTCCATGAAAACCCCATTAGGTCGTTAAAGCTATCAAACAGGTCGAACAATATATTGGATAGAAACATTAGCCAGCTATATGATTTTTTCATTGCCTGCCTGGCCGTGCTCTCCGAGGTCTGAAGTGAAAACTGCTGTCGCGCCCCTTGCCCATGAAGTCCCGCCCGCAGCGTCGGACGATGTCGTCGCCGAACTGCAAGAGATCTACATCGAAAAAGGCACACCGATGTTCATGCGCACGGTGCTGGCGCTGTTCAGCGGCGGGTTCGCGACGTTTGCGCTGCTGTATTGCGTGCAGCCGATGATGCCGTTGCTGTCTCATGAATACGGGATCAACGCGGCCCAGAGCAGCCTGATTCTATCGGTGGCCACCGGCATGCTCGCCATTGGCTTGCTGATCACCGGGCCGATTTCCGACCGGATCGGGCGTAAACCGGTCATGGTTGCCGCGCTGTTCGCGGCAGCGCTGTGCACCATGGCCAGTGCGATGATGCCGAGCTGGCAGGGCGTGCTGATCATGCGCGCGCTGATCGGTTTGTCGTTGAGCGGTCTGGCGGCGGTGGCGATGACCTATCTCAGTGAAGAAATTCATCCGCAGCACATCGGTCTGGCCATGGGTTTGTACATCGGCGGCAACGCGATTGGCGGGATGAGCGGACGCCTGATTACCGGCGTGTTGATCGACTTCGTCAGTTGGCACACGGCGATGCTGGTGATTGGCGGTCTGGCGATGATTGCAGCAGCGGTGTTCTGGAAGATCCTGCCGGAGTCGCGCAACTTCCGCTCACGCTCGCTGCATCCGCGCAGCTTGCTCGACGGTTTCACCATGCACTTTCGCGATGCCGGTCTGCCGCTGTTGTTTCTTGAAGCGTTCGTACTGATGGGCGCGTTTGTCACGCTGTTCAACTACATCGGTTATCGCTTGCTGGCTGCACCGTACAACCTTGATCAGGTGTTCGTCGGTTTGCTCTCGGTGGTGTACCTGTCGGGTATTTACAGCTCGGCGAAGATCGGCTCGCTGGCGGACAAACTGGGGCGACGCAAAGTGTTGTGGGCAACTATCGCGCTGATGTTCGTCGGCCTCGCGCTGACGATGTTCACCTCGCTGCTGCTGGTGATCGTCGGCATGTTGATTTTCACCTTCGGCTTCTTCGCCGCACATTCGGTGGCGAGCAGTTGGATCGGCCGTCGGGCGATCAAGGCCAAGGGGCAAGCGTCGTCGCTGTACCTGTTCAGCTATTACGCCGGGTCAAGCATTGCCGGCACAGCGGGCGGGGTGTTCTGGCATTTGGGTGGGTGGAACGGGATTGGGCTGTTTATTGGCGCGCTGTTGCTGGTGGCGCTGTTAATAGCGTTGAAGCTGGCGAAGTTGCCGCCATTGGGTGGTGTGAAAGCTTAAAAGCAAAAGATCGCAGCCTTCGGCAGCTCCTACAGGAAAACGAAATTCAATGCAGGAGCTGCCGCAGGCTGCGATCTTTTGATTTAAAAAACGCCCGGCATTTGCCGGTCGTTTTTTATTGCGTATCGATCACTCGTGATACTGCGCCGATAGCTCATGCACCGCGCGCAGGAAGGCGCCGGCGTGTTCCGGGTCGACTTCCGGGGTGATGCCGTGGCCGAGGTTGAACACGTGGCCGCTGCCCTTGCCGTAGCTGGCCAGAATGCGTCCGACTTCAGTGCGGATGGCTTCCGGTTTTGCATAAAGCACGGTCGGATCCATGTTGCCTTGCAGCGCAACCTTGTCGCCGACACGGGCGCGGGCGTTGCCGATATCGCAGGTCCAGTCCAGGCCCAGTGCATCGGCACCAGCCTCGGCGATGCTTTCCAGCCACAGGCCGCCGTTCTTGGTGAACAGGATCACCGGCACCTTGCGACCGTCGTTTTCGCGGATCAAACCGCTGACGATTTTCTTCATGTAGGCCAGCGAGAATTCCTGATACGCCGCCGCCGACAGATTGCCACCCCACGTGTCGAAGATCTGTACCGCTTGCGCGCCGGCCATGATCTGGCCATTGAGGTACGAGGTCACCGACTGCGCCAGTTTATCCAGCAGCAGGTGCATGGCTTGCGGATTGTCGTAGAGCATGGCTTTGGTCTTGCGGAAGTCTTTCGACGAGCCGCCTTCAACCATGTACGTCGCCAGGGTCCAGGGGCTGCCAGAGAAGCCGATCAACGGCACACGACCATTCAGTTCGCGACGGATGGTGCTGACCGCATCCATCACGTAGCCGAGGTCTTTGTGCGGATCAGGGATCGGCAGGGCTTCGATGTCAGCCAGGGTGCTGACGACTTTCTTGAAGCGCGGACCTTCACCGGTCTCGAAGTACAGGCCCTGGCCCATGGCATCGGGGATGGTGAGGATGTCGGAAAACAGGATCGCCGCGTCCAGTTGTGGATAGCGGTCGAGCGGTTGCATGGTGACTTCGCAAGCGAACTCCGGATTCATGCACAGGCTCATGAAGTCACCGGCGTGGGCACGGCTGGCGCGGTATTCCGGCAGGTAGCGGCCGGCCTGACGCATCATCCACACGGGGGTGACGTCTACGGGTTGCTTGAGCAGGGCGCGGAGGAAACGGTCGTTCTTCAGGGCAGTCATGTCGGCATCCGGAAAAAAAGTGCGGGCATTTTCTCAGAGCGCGAGGGAAAAGGCACGGATGCAGGTCAGCCTTTTGTCTATCGGGTCAATTTATTGCGTTGGAATACAGATTTTGCAGCACCCCGAAACGACAGGGCATTGCGTTGTTTGTTTAGACGCCCAGGTAATCCAGAATCCCTTCAGCCGCATTGCAGCCTTCGAAGATCTCCGTCACCACCAGATCGGTTACCGCGCAACATGTCGCCACCCAGCAAGATTTTCATATGGCTGCTCTGTTGCTTGTACTGATGGAATCTGGATGGGTGCAAGACAACCCCACTCCCACAGCTTTTTATGTCACGGCATCGAACACGATAAAAATGACGTTTAGGGCCTGCAGTACGAAAAACTTTCATTCTAGTTCTTATTTAAAACTCGTTATACCTGTCAACTTTTACAGTTGTTACCAATATAAAACGACACTAGGATGAAATTTAAGCCCTCTCTGAGAAAGAAATCTATAAAAGGAATTAGAAGATGAAAAAATTATACTCAGGTTTTTCGCTAATTTTAATGTACATGTCCGTTGCATCTGCTGCAGACGCCAGCGATTCAAAATTTGATCATGCCAAGCCCGATACCACACATACATGGACTGAGGAGGAAATGAAAACCGCTACACCAATGCCTTTGCCTATTTACGAACCGCAAGCCCAACCCGTAGAACAGCAACGTGAAAAAAACGCAGACTTAGTACAAAAGAGCTCTCCCGCTGTTGATTTGCAACTACCTTACAATCCAGATATCAGGGAACAAGGAGAGGCAAAAAATCTTTACAGTCCAAACCGCGACAGACACCCTTTCACACAGCTTGGCATACTGTATTTTGATGGCCCTTCAGGACGCTCCAAATGCAGCGGTCAATTTGTAAACCAGAACGTCGTACTTACTGCCGCTCACTGCGTTAGAGATAAAACAACGGGAGAATGGTATAAAAACCTGCGCTTTGAACAAAGCTTCCCAAGCACAGGTAAACTTTACTATTTCCTGCCCAGTTGTTCATCAACCTCCTCTTCCTATGTTGGTAGTCCAGGAGGTCAACTGGACTACGCTTTCTTAAGAGTTAGCAATTCGATTACGGGGTGGATGGGATTAAGAATTAACGCCTCCCAACTACCTGTAACGGTGGTTGGTTACCAAGGGCTATCGCTCAAAGCTTTCAATGGTTTTATGATGCCAAACGGCAGCATGCACCAAATAACTCCAAACTTTCTCTTCGGAGGTTCCAGTGGTGGAGCATGGGTTGACATGAACACGAACCAGGTCGTGGGTTCCACCCATGGCGGATCAGCTAACCATCTCAGTTCTCCAGTGTTTGGTATGGAGCTTTGGAACCTTTTTCAGACCGTTAGCCAGAGTAATCCGTGCAAGTAACAAATCAGGCAAAAACTCTTTTGACATGGCGTGAATGAATCGCCGCACAACTCGAAAGTCGCGCAGCGATCACCAGCGCACAACCGCTCCGTTAGCGCTCGTATTTTTACAACACCACAAAACATTGTGGGAGCTGGCAAGCCAGCTCCCACAGGAGTTGCGGTGCAGTTTCGGACTGGGGTTTAGACGCCCAGGTAATCCAGAATCCCTTCAGCCGCATTACGGCCTTCGAAGATTGCCGTCACCACCAGGTCGGAGCCGCGCACCATGTCGCCACCCGCAAAGATTTTCGGGTTGCTGGTCTGGTGCTTGTACTGACCTTGCTCAGGCGCAACTACGCGGCCCTGGCTGTCGGTCTGGATCTCGAACTGTTCGAACCATGGCGCCGGGCTTGGACGGAAACCGAAGGCGATGACCACGGCGTCAGCCGGGATGATCTCTTCGGAGCCCGGGATCGGCTCGGGGCTGCGACGGCCACGGGCGTCCGGTTCGCCGAGACGGGTCTCGACCACTTTTACGCCTTCGACCCGGTCTTCGCCGACGATGGCGATCGGCTGGCGGTTGTAGAGGAATTTCACGCCTTCTTCCTTGGCGTTCTTCACCTCTTTGCGCGAGCCGGGCATGTTCGCTTCGTCACGACGATAAGCGCAGGTTACCGACTTGGCACCCTGGCGGATCGAGGTGCGGTTGCAGTCCATCGCCGTGTCACCACCACCGAGCACCACAACCTTCTTGCCTTTCATGTCGACGAAATCTTCCGGCGACTTTTCAAAGCCCAGGTTGCGATTGACGTTGGCGATCAGGAAGTCCAGCGCGTCATAAACGCCCGGCAGGTCCTCACCGGCAAAACCGCCCTTCATGTAGGTGTAAGTACCCATGCCCATGAACACGGCATCGTATTCGGCGAGCAGTTGTTCCATGGTCACGTCTGTGCCGACTTCGGTGTTGAGACGGAACTCGATGCCCATGCCGGTGAAGACTTCGCGACGATTGCTCAGCACGCTCTTTTCCAGCTTGAACTCGGGGATACCGAAGGTCAGTAGACCACCGATTTCCGGGTTCTTGTCGAACACCACCGGGGTCACGCCGCCACGCACCAGCACGTCGGCACAGCCCAGACCTGCCGGGCCAGCACCGATGATCGCGACACGTTTGCCGGTCGGTTTGACCTTGGACATGTCCGGGCGCCAGCCCATGGCGAACGCGGTGTCGGTGATGTACTTCTCGACCGAACCGATGGTCACCGCACCGAAGCCGTCGTTGAGGGTGCAGGCACCCTCGCACAGACGATCCTGCGGGCACACCCGGCCGCAGACTTCCGGCAGGGTGTTGGTCTGGTGCGACAGCTCGGCAGCCTGAAGGATGTTGCCTTCGGCCACCAGCTTCAGCCAATTGGGAATGAAGTTGTGCACCGGGCACTTCCACTCGCAATACGGGTTGCCGCAACCCAGGCAGCGGTGGGCCTGATCGGCCGACTGCTGGGGTTTGAACGGTTCGTAGATCTCGACAAACTCTTTCTTGCGTTGACGCAACAGTTTCTTCTTCGGATCTTTGCGCCCGACATCGATGAACTGGAAGTCGTTATTCAGACGTTCAGCCATTGTTAAAACCTCATCAAACTCTTCAGGCGCATATCACTGCGGGTTGGCACGAGTGCTGGAAAGCAACGATTTCAGGTTGGCAGCCTTAGGCTTGACCAGCCAGAAACGGCGCAGGTAGTCATCGAGGTTTTCGGCGAGTTCACGACCCCACTCGCTGTCGGTTTCCGCGACGTACTCGTTCAGCACGTTTTGCAGGTGGCTGCGATAGGATTCCATCGCCTCACCACTGATCCGCTGGATTTCCACCAGTTCGTGGTTGACCCGGTCAACGAAGCTGTTGTCCTGGTCAAGCACATAGGCGAAACCACCAGTCATGCCAGAGCCGAAGTTGTAACCGGTCTTGCCCAACACGCAGACAAAACCACCGGTCATGTACTCGCAGCAGTGATCGCCAGTGCCTTCCACAACCGTGTGGGCACCGGAGTTACGCACGGCGAAACGCTCGCCTGCGGTGCCAGCGGCGAACAGCTTGCCGCCAGTGGCGCCGTACAGGCAGGTGTTGCCGATGATGGCGCTGTTCTGAGTCTTATAAACGCTGCCCTTGGGCGGCACGATGGTCAGCTTGCCACCGGTCATGCCTTTGCCGACGTAGTCGTTGGCGTCGCCTTCCAGGTACATGTTCAGACCGCCGGCGTTCCACACGCCGAAGCTCTGACCGGCCGTCCCTTTGAAGCGGAAGGTGATCGGCGCTTTGGCCATGCCTTGGTTGCCGTGCTTGCGGGCGATTTCGCCGGAGATCCGCGCGCCGATCGAACGGTCGCAGTTGCAGATGTCCAGGTCGAACTCGGCACCGCTGAGGTCGTTGATGGCCGACGTCGCCAAATCAACCATTTTCTCGGCCAGCAGGCCTTGGTCGAATGGCGGGTTGCGCTCAACCTGGCAGAACTGCGGCTTGTCCGCCGGGATGTGATCGCTGCCCAGCAGCGGAGTCAGATCCAGGTGATGTTGCTTGGCGGTCTGACCTTCGAGGATTTCCAGCAGATCGGTGCGACCGATCAGCTCTTCGAGGGAACGCACGCCGAGCTTGGCCAGCCACTCACGGGTCTCTTCGGCGACGTAGGTGAAGAAATTCACCACCATGTCGACGGTGCCGATGTAGTGATCCTTGCGCAGCTTCTCGTTCTGAGTGGCAACGCCAGTGGCGCAGTTGTTCAGGTGGCAGATGCGCAGGTATTTGCAGCCCAGCGCGATCATTGGCGCGGTGCCGAAGCCGAAGCTTTCGGCGCCAAGGATCGCTGCCTTGATCACGTCGAGGCCGGTTTTCAGGCCACCGTCGGTCTGCACCCGGACTTTGCCGCGCAGGTCGTTGCCGCGCAGAGTCTGGTGGGTTTCGGCGAGGCCGAGTTCCCATGGAGCGCCGGCGTATTTGATCGAGGTCAGCGGCGAAGCACCGGTACCACCGTCGTAGCCGGAAATGGTGATCAAGTCCGCGTAGGCCTTGGCCACACCGGCAGCGATGGTGCCGACGCCTGCTTCAGCCACCAGTTTCACCGAGACCAGCGCCTTCGGATTGACCTGTTTCAGGTCGAAAATCAGCTGCGACAAGTCTTCGATGGAATAAATGTCGTGGTGCGGCGGTGGCGAAATCAGGGTCACGCCCGGCACTGCATAACGCAGCTTGGCGATCAGCCCGTTGACCTTGCCACCTGGCAGTTGACCACCCTCGCCCGGCTTGGCGCCTTGGGCAACCTTGATCTGCAGCACTTCGGCATTGACCAGGTATTCCGGCGTCACGCCGAAACGGCCAGTTGCGACCTGCTTGATTTTCGAGCTCTTGATGGTGCCGTAGCGCGCCGGATCTTCGCCGCCTTCGCCGGAGTTGGAACGCGCACCGAGGCGGTTCATGGCTTCGGCCAGGGCTTCGTGAGCTTCCGGCGACAGGGCGCCCAGCGAAATACCGGCGGAGTCGAAGCGCTTGAGCACCGATTCCAGCGGCTCGATTTCACTGATGTCCAACGGCGTGTCGAGGGTCTTGACCTTGAGCAGGTCACGAATCATCGACACCGGACGGTTGTCCACCAGCGCGGTGTATTCCTTGAACTTGCTGTAGTCGCCCTGCTGCACAGCGGCTTGCAGGGTGTTGACCACGTCCGGGTTGTACGCGTGATATTCGCCACCGTGGACGAACTTCAGCAGCCCGCCCTGCTGGATCGGCTTGCGCGGGCTCCAGGCTTCGGCAGCGAGGGCTTTCTGCTCGGCTTCGATGTCGACGAAACGCGCACCCTTGATGCGGCTCGGCACACCACGGAAGCTCAGGTCGCAAACCTCTTCAGACAAACCGATGGCCTCGAACAACTGCGCACCACGGTACGAAGCGATGGTCGAGATGCCCATCTTCGACAGAATCTTGAGCAGGCCTTTGGTGATGCCTTTGCGGTAGTTCTTGAACACCTCATAGAGGTCGCCCAGGACTTCACCGGTACGGATCAGGTCGCCCAGCACTTCGTACGCCAGGAACGGATAGACCGCCGAGGCACCGAAACCGATCAGCACGGCGAAGTGATGCGGATCACGCGCGGTAGCGGTTTCAACGAGGATGTTGGAGTCGCAACGCAGGCCTTTTTCGGTCAGACGATGGTGCACCGCACCGGTCGCCAGCGAAGCGTGGATTGGCAGTTTGCCCGGCGCGATATGACGGTCGCTCAGAACGATCTGGGTACGACCGGCGCGCACGGCTTCTTCAGCCTGATCGGCGACGTTGCGGATCGCCGCTTCGAGGCCGACGCTTTCGTCGTAATTGAGGTCGATGATCTGCCGCTCGAAACCCGGGCGATCGAGGTTCATCAGCGAACGCCACTTGGCCGGGGAAATGACCGGCGAGCTGAGGATCACGCGCGAGGCGTGTTCCGGCGACTCCTGGAAAATGTTGCGCTCGGCACCGAGGCAGATTTCCAGCGACATCACGATCGCTTCACGCAGCGGGTCGATCGGCGGGTTGGTGACCTGCGCGAACTGCTGGCGGAAATAGTCGTACGGCGTGCGCACGCGCTGGGACAGCACGGCCATCGGGGTGTCGTCGCCCATCGAGCCAACGGCTTCGTAGCCTTGCTCGCCGAGCGGACGCAGTACCTGATCGCGCTCTTCGAACGTGACCTGATACATCTTCATGTATTGCTTGAGCTGATCGACGTCGTAGAAAGCCGAACCGTGGTCGTTGTCTTCCATGGTCGCCTGAATGCGCAGGGCATTCTTGCGCAGCCATTGCTTGTACGGATGACGGGATTTGAGACGGTTGTCGATCGCATCGGTGTCGAGGATCTGCCCGGTTTCGGTATCCACGGCAAGGATCTGGCCCGGGCCGACACGGCCCTTGGCGATCACGTCTTCTGGCTGGTAGTTCCAGACGCCGATTTCCGACGCAACGGTGATGAAACCGTTGGTGGTGGTAACCCAGCGCGCCGGGCGCAGACCGTTACGGTCGAGCAGGCACACCGCGTAACGACCATCGGTCATTACCACGCCGGCCGGGCCGTCCCACGGCTCCATGTGCATCGAGTTGTACTCGTAGAACGCACGCAGATCCGGGTCCATGGTTTCGACGTTCTGCCACGCAGGCGGAATGATCATCCGCACGCCACGAAACAGGTCGATGCCGCCGGTGACCATCAGCTCAAGCATGTTGTCCATGCTCGAGGAGTCGGAACCCACGCGGTTGACCAGCGGGCCGAGTTCTTCCAGATCCATCAGATCATTGGTGAACTTGGTCCGACGGGCCTGAGCCCAGTTACGGTTACCGGTGATGGTGTTGATCTCGCCGTTGTGGGCGAGGAAGCGGAATGGCTGAGCCAGCGGCCATTTCGGCAGGGTGTTGGTGGAGAAGCGCTGGTGGAACACGCAGATCGCGGTCTGCAGGCGCTCGTCACTCAGGTCCGGATAAAACGCGGCCAGATCGGCCGGCATCATCAGGCCTTTATAGATGATGGTCTTGTGCGAAAAGCTGCAGATGTAGTGATCGCTGTCGACAGCGTTGGTCACCGACGAACGGCGACGGGCGCTGAACAGTTTGACCGCCATGTCCTGATCGCTCAGGCCTTCGCCGCCGATGTACACCTGCTCGATTTGCGGCAGGCGCTCAAGGGCCAGGCGGCCGAGGACGCTGGTGTCGATTGGCACTTTGCGCCAGCCGATCAGTTGCAGGCCTTCGGCGAGGATCTCGCGGTTCATGTTCTCGCGAGCGGCTTCGGCCTTGGCCGAATCCTGATTGAAGAAGACCATGCCCACGGCATATTGCTTGGGCAACTCGACGCTGAAGGTTTCCTGAGCGATAGCGCGCAGAAAGGCGTCAGGCTTTTGAATCAGCAGACCGCAACCGTCACCGGTCTTGCCGTCGGCATTAATCCCACCGCGGTGGGTCATGCAGGTCAGGGCCTCGATGGCCGTTTGCAAAAGGGTATGACTGGGCTCGCCCTGCATATGGGCTATCAGGCCGAAACCGCAGTTATCCTTGAATTCATCTGGTTGGTACAGACCTGCTTTCATAGACACTTTCTCACCAGGCTGCCTCTTTTCGAGGCAAATTTCTTTTCAATTCAACCACTTGCGATCCGCGCCGAACGTACGCCGGCTTGGCGGGGGCAAAAGGGTGGTCATTGTACACAGCGACACAGAGGCTCACAAATTTGACGACGAACTGTCGCAAATTCATGTCGCATTTGTGAAAGGTTTAAAGCGATCTTCTGTGCTAGTCAAAACTTTTTTAATTTTGACTGCAACGACTCAAAGACTACTGTGACGCAGACACCACAAGGCACGCGACCTGGAAGGAAGCGCGCACATGTAGAAATTTTGAGGTGCTTGGAGAGGCGGCCTGGGTAAGGCCGCCGAATCTTCAGCGAGTTGTTGCCAGTTCCTGTTGGACGCTGGCGACAGTGCGAGGCCAAGGTTTACCAGCCTGAACCTTCGCTGGCAAGGCCTTGATGGCAGAAACAGCCGCATCACGATTGGCAAAGTTGCCGTAGGTGATCACGTAGAGCGGCTTGCCATTGAGGACTTTCTTGAAATAACGGTACTCGCCGCCCTGCTCCTTGACGAAGCTTTGCGCAGCCGTCTCGGAGCTGGTGCCGAGGATCTGCACCACGTAGTTGCTCGTTGGCTGCCCGGCGTACCAGCTGCCACCGGCGGCTTTGGCCACGGTAACCGGCTTCTCGGCTGGTTTGGCGGCGGCAACTGGCTTGGCTGGCGCTGGAGCAGGTTTGGCCGCTGGCGCTGCCGGAGCAGGCTTGGCGGTAGCGATCTGGGTCGGTGCCGGCGTCGGCGTCGGCTTGACTGCTGGGACCGGAGCCGGTGTTGGAGCAGGACCGGCCGGAACGCCCGCAGGAGGCGCGGAGGTGGTCACGGTTGGCGGCGTGTCGCTGGAGCCTTCCAGTGGTACACCGTCGTCGCCTTCGGTGATACCGCCAGCAGCTTCGGCCAGCGGGCCGCGCATGACCGGTTGCGAGTTGCCAACCAGCGGCAATGGCATCGGCTGGGTATTACCGGCGAACTCGACGTTCGGCGCGCCGCCATTGGCTGCGCCCTGACCCAATGGCAGTTGTGCCTGTTCGTTGGCGGGTGCGCCGGTGGTTGGCGCCTTGTTGCGACCCGGCATCAGCCAGGCGGCGGCGACCGCAACCACAACGACGGCGGAAATCGCCAATACGTGTTTCTTCGGCATGTTGAACCCCATACTTGGACGCTTGACCGCAGAGCGGCTGGCAATCATGACTTCGATCAGTGCATCGCGAGCGACCTGGTTGATGTTGCCAGGCCAACCCTCGGAGCTTTCGTGAATATCAGAGATCTGATCCGCGGTGAAAAGTTCGACACCCCGGCCCGCACCTTCGAGCCGTTGGTCGAGATATTCGCGGGTCTCTTCTTCGGTGTAAGGCTGCAATTCGATGACGTGGAAACGCTCTTCTTCGAGGTGCAAAGCCTCAAGCTGAGCGATCAGCGACGACTCACCGAACAGGAACACATGCGGGCGACCTTCCGGCGCGCCGGCACCCAGCGCCATCAGCGCTTCGAGGGCGGATTCGTCGAGCTGCTCGGCGTCGTCCACCAGCAAATAGACTTCCTGGCCGGTGAGTGCCAACTGCACCACCTGATCCAGAATCGCGCCGACTTCAGCCTGCGCCACGTTCAGCGCCTGCGCCACCTGACGCAGTACGCCAGCGGCATCGCCGGCACCACGCGCGGAAACCACAACGCTCTGTACCGATTGCTTGTTGGTGCTGGCGACCAGCGCCTGACGCAGCAACGTCTTGCCGCTGCCCTGCGGGCCAGTGACCACCAGCAGCAACTGGCTGTAACGCGCCAGGTGATGCAGTTGGCCGAGCACCGGTTTGCGCTGGGCCGGAAAGAATTTGAAGCCCGGAACGCGCGGCGCGAAGGGGTCGTGGCTTAACTGGAAATGGCCGAGGAACGCCTCGTCGGCATGCAAACTAGTCATCGGAATCTTATTAACCTTTAAGCTGAGCCAGGGCGCGGTAATCCGCTCCCAGCGTGGCCTGTAGAACCTCTTTCGGATAATCGTCGGTCACTACCGCTTCGCCCATCCGGCGCAGCAGCACCAGGCGCAGACGACCGTCGATCACTTTTTTGTCGATTGCCATGTGTTCAAGAAAATCGGCTTCGCTCATTTCAGAAGGCGGAATCACTGGCAGGCCGGCCCGCTGAAACAGACGAATGCCGCGATCGCGCTCCTGCTCGCTGATCCAGCCCAGACGCGCAGACATCTCCAGCGCCATCACGGTGCCAGCCGCCACCGCCTCACCATGCAACCAGACACCATAGCCCATGTGGGTCTCGATGGCGTGGCCGAAGGTGTGGCCGAGGTTGAGCGTGGCGCGTACGCCGGTTTCCTTCTCATCGGCGCCGACTACTGCAGCCTTGGCTGCGCAGGAGCGCTCGATGGCGTAAGTCAGGGCTGTTTGATCCAGCGCGCGCAAGGCGTCGACGTTGTCTTCGAGCCAGCCGAGGAACGGCTCGTCGCAGATCAGACCGTACTTGATGACCTCAGCCAGACCCGCCGACAGCTCGCGTGGTGGAAGGGTTTTCAGGGACGTCGTATCGATCAGCACCACGTTCGGCTGGTAGAACGCGCCGACCATGTTCTTGCCCAGCGGATGGTTGATCCCGGTTTTGCCGCCCACCGACGAATCGACCTGGGACAGCAAGGTGGTGGGGATCTGGATGAAATCGACGCCGCGTTGATAGCAGGCAGCGGCGAAACCGGCCATGTCGCCGATCACACCGCCGCCAAGGGCGATCACGGTGGTACGGCGGTCATGACGGGCGGTCAGCAAACCGTCGAAAATCAGTTGCAGGGTTTCCCAGTTCTTGAAGGCTTCGCCGTCCGGCAACACCACGGAAATTACCGAGAACTGCGCCAGGCTGCGCGTCAGACGCTCGAGATAGAGCGGCGCAACGGTCTCATTGGAGATGATTGCCACCTGACGCCCGTGGATATGCGGAGCCAGCAACTCGGGCTGATCCAACAAACCTTCGCCAATATGAATCGGGTAGCTGCGCTCGCCTAGATCGACCTTGAGTGTCTGCATGTGTCCCCACAGTGAAGATGGAAGCAGGCGTCCTGCCCTGAATTATTGGTTACTGCGGCCTATAGCGGGTATGACGCCGCCGGCACGCCATCCGCCACAACCTTGGCGGGCTGTGACAGGACGCCGAGGATAGCGCATTTCGGGCGATGCTTTAACGGGGAGGAAGCTGCGCCAGACGGTCGAGAATGTCGAGCACTACCATGCGCGGCGGCCGTTCGTCGGTTTCCACCACCAGATCGGCAATTTCCCGATAGAGCGGATCACGGATGGCGAGCAGGTCACGCAGGGTTTTCGCCGGATCGGCGGTGCGCAGCAACGGTCGATTGCGATCGCGGGAAGTGCGGCCGACCTGCTGTTCGACGGAGGCGTGCAGATACACCACGCGCCCGCCGTCATGCAGGGCCTTGCGATTGGCGTCGCGCATGACCGCGCCCCCACCGGTCGCCAACACCACGCCGTCGAACTCGCACAGCTCGGCGATCATCGCCTGCTCACGGTCACGAAAGCCCGGCTCGCCTTCCTTGTCGAAGATCCACGGGATATTGGCGCCCGTGCGCAGTTCAATTTCCTTGTCGGAATCTTTGAACGGCAGGCGCAGCTCTTTGGCCAGTAATCGGCCGATGGTGCTTTTGCCAGCACCCATCGGACCTACAAGAATCAAATTTCGCACAGAATCAACGACTCACAGCAATCGCCTGGTTATTCATGATACGCGGAGTGAGAAATACCAGCAGCTCGGATTTTTTCTCCGAAACCACATCACGCCGGAAAAGGCGGCCAAGATACGGCACATCGCCAAGAAATGGCACCTTATCTACGACCTTGCTTTGAGTATTTGAGAAAACACCCCCAATCACGATGGTTTCGCCGTCATTGACCAGCACTTTGGCGTTGACCTCGTTCTTTTTGATCGGCGGCACATCCTGCACTTTGTTCAGGTAGTCCGGCTCGTCCTTGGTGACCTTGACCTCCATGATGATGCGGTTGTCCGGAGTGATCTGCGGGGTCACTTCCAGCGACAGCGAAGCCTCCTTGAACGACACCGACGTGGCGCCGCTGGAGCTGGCTTCCTGATAAGGAATCTCGGTGCCTTTGAGGATCTTCGCGGTCTCTTTGTCGGAGGTGACCACTTTGGGCTGCGAAACGATTTCACCGTTGCCGGTTTTCTCCATGGCCGTCAGCTCCAGATCGAGCAAAACGTTGTCGGTAATGAATGCGATGCCGATCCCGGAAGTGTTGCCGACGGTCCCCATGTCGACGAACGGCGAGTTGGTACTGGTGCTGCCCGGCGTGCCGATGGTGGTTGATGAACCGTTGACCCCGGAAGCATTCCAGTTGCCCTTGTTCTGGATCGAACCGCCCCAGCGCACCCCCAGACTCTTGTCGTAATCGACGTTGGCCTCGACGATGCGCGCCTCGATCATCACCTGACGCACGGGAATATCCAGTTGTGCCACGATCCGCCGCAGCTCGTCGAGACGATCCTGAGTCTGGTAGGCAATGATGTTGTTGGTCCGATCGTCGACAGTGATTGATCCACGCTCGTCGATCTTGGCCTCGGCGCTGGTTACCGACTGGAACAGCTTGGCGATGTCGGCAGCCTTCGCGTAGTTCACCTGCAACAGCTCACGGCGCAGCGGCGCCAGTTCGGCGATCTGCTTCTGCGACTCCAGCTCCTGACGTTCGCGCGCGGCGATTTCATCAGCCGGGGCCACCAGCAGCACATTACCGATCTTGCGTTTATCCAGGCCCTTGGTTTTCAGCACCAGATCCAGCGCCTGATCCCACGGCACGTTTTGCAAACGCAGGGTGATGCCGCCCTGCACCGTGTCGCTCGCCACCAGATTGAGGTTGGTGAAGTCGGCGATCAGTTGCAGCACCGAGCGCACGTCAATGTCCTGGAAGTTCAGCGAGAGCTTTTCACCGACATAGGCCTGACGATCGGCGTTGCGTTTTTGCAGGTCGTCGACGGTCATCGGGCGAATGCTGACGGTCAGCTTGTTGTCGGTCTGGAACGTGGAGTAGTCAAAGGTGCCGCTGGGCTCGACGGTAATGACCGTGCGATCACCGGTTACGCCGGCGTTGACGAATTGCACCGGCGTGGCGAAATCCTTGACGTCGAGACGCACTCGCAGCTTTTCCGGCAATTGCGTACGGGCGAAGCTGAGGATGATCTTGCCGTCATGCTCCTGGATATCCGGGGCGATGGTCGGGTCGGACAGATCGATAACGACATTGCCCTCGCCCGCTGTGCCACGCTGAAAATCCACGCCGCGAATGGCGCGGGATTTCGGTACGAACGCCTTGGCGGGTGCCGCCGCAGCAGTCGCCGCACGCGGTGCAACCACTGCCGGTCGCGGCGCCTTGACCGGCGCGCCCTGACCGACCACCACGAACAGATTGTTGCCCTCGACCCGAGTGTCGTAAGGCGCCAACTGCGTGAGGCTGACAATCAGCCGCGTGCGGTCCTTGGCTTCAACCACCGTGGCCGTGCGTGCATTGCCACTGCCCAGATCGAGATTTTTGCTCGCCAACTGACTCGCCACACCGGGCAAGTCCAGGGCAATTCGCGCCGGTGACTCGGTGGTGTAACCCTTGGGCTGCGGCGGCGGGCCGTCGAACGACAGCTTCAGTTCGACGCGATCACCCGGCAACGCCGCCACATCCAGCGCCTTCAAGTTGGCCGCCTGTACCATCGGTGACAACAGCGCTATCCATAGCGAAAAACCGAGGGTGGAGAAAATCCTGTTCATTGTTCGACTTCCACTATGAATGCTCTTTCAAAGGAATGGTGCGCGGACGTTCCAGCCAGGCGCCTTCGCCGTCGGGCACGATTTCAACCACATCGACCTGGGTGGCGCTGATGGCGACAATGCGGCCATCGTTGCGCCCCAGGTAATCGCCGACCTTCAGGCGATGCACGCCGCCGGCGCCACGCAACAGCGCGAAGGAACCGGAAGCATTGGCAATCGTGCCGACCATCTCGAACTGCTCGATGTTGAAACCTTCGAGGTATTGCTTGACCCGACCCGGGTCGGGTTTGACGTTGCGTGAACCACGCTGCTGCCCGGCCAGATCGACGCGCACCTGACGTGAGAACGGACTGCGCAGGTTGGCGGCGCTGTAAGTGAATGTTGGGTAAGACCGGAATGTCGGGGTTGGTTCAATTTTGCCTGGCGGACGCAAGCGCACTTCGTTCATATAGGCGTCGAGGTCGTTGAAGTCATTGCTGCCACCACAGCCGCTCAATGCCAGCAGGGCCATCAAGCCGGCGGAATAACGAACAAGGGTCATTTCTGCAGCCCCTTGTCGTTATAGCGGTAGGTCTTGGCGAGGATGCTCATGCGCAACTTCGACCCACCCTCTTTGCTGGCCGGGGCCAGTTCGAAATCATGCAGGGTAACGATGCGCGGCAATCCGGCCACGCCGCTGACGAACGTCGCGAGGTCGTGGTAGGCGCCGGTGACGGTAATCTGGATCGGTAGCTCGATGTAAAACTGCTGGGTAACCTCCGGCAGCAGTTTGATTTCTTCGAACTCAAGACCACTGCCCAAACCCGTACGCGTGATGTCTTCGAGCAAGCCCGGCACTTCGGTGTCGCTGGGCAATTGACGCAGCAGCACGCCGAAGGAGTTTTCCATCTCCTTCATCTGCTGGGTGTACAGCTCCAGATTGGCTGAAATGTGTGCCTTGCTGGCGAACTGTTGCTTGAGCGTGGCCTCCTCTTCACGCTTGAGCTCCAGCTGGTTTTGCATGTCACTGATGAAAAAGTTATAGCCAAACGCCAATACCAGCACCATCAACAGCGCCCCGGCGATAGCTTTGACCGCGCCCGGCCACGACCCGATGTTGCTGGTGTCCAGATCGTTGAAGTCGATGTTGCGCAGACTCTCCAGCCATTCGGACGGCTTCATTGCGCGTCCTCCACAATCTTCGGCTGGGTCTGACGAACGGTCAGTTGAAAGACGTTGGTCTGCTCCACCTGATCGGCACTGGTCGCTTTGACTTCAGTGAGGCTTGCCGCGTCGAACCAGTCGGACGCGTCCAGATTGCGCATCAGTTCGGAGACGCGGTTGTTCGACTCCGCCGCACCGCTGATCGACAAGGTTTTACCGACCATCTTCACGTCAGTGAAATACACGCCGTCGGGCAAGGTGCGCGCCAGTTGATCGAAGATTCGGCCGCTGACCTGCCGGTTGCCTTGCAAGTCCTGGATAATGCGCATGCGCTCGACCAGTTGCTGGCGATGAGCCTTGAGTTCACTGATCTGCTTGATCCGTTCGTCGACCACGGCAATCTGCTTGCCGATGTAGTCGTTGCGCGCCACTTGCCGGGCGATGGCCGCGTTGATGATCTGATCGGCAATGAACACCGCACCGATCGAACCGACCACCACGCCGGTCAGCGCCAGCAGGAAGCGTTTGCGCCGCTCTTCGCGGCGCTCCTCGCGCCAAGGTAAAAGGTTGATCCGCGCCATCAGTCGAAACTCCTGAGCGCGAGCCCGCAGGCGATCATCAAGGCCGGCGCGTCACTGGCCAGGGCCCCGGCGTTGACCTTGCTGCTCAGGGCCATATTGGAAAACGGATTAGCCACTTGGGTCGGTGTATCCAGGCGCTGTTCGATCAGCCGATCCAGCCCCGGCACCGACGCCGTGCCGCCGGCGAGCAGAATATGATCGACGGCGTTGTACTGACCGGAAGCGAAGAAAAACTGCAAAGAACGCGATACCTGCTGTACCAGCGCCTCGCGAAACGGCTGCAACACTTCGCTGACGTAGTCGTCGGGCAGACCACCCTGTTTTTTCGCCAGCCCCGCCTGCTCGACGGTCAGACCATAACGACGCTGGATCTCCTCGGTCAGTTGCCGGCCGCCGAACAACTGCTCGCGGGTGTAGATGATTTTTCCGTTGTGCAGGACGCTGAGGGTGGTCATGGTGGCGCCGATGTCGACCACCGCCACGGTCAAACGCTCTTGAGAAGCCGCCAGCTGCGTCGCGAGCAAGCCGAACGAGCGCTCCAGCGCATACGCTTCGACATCCACCACCCGCGCGGTCAGCCCGGCCAGCGCCAGTGCCGCTTCACGGACTTCGACGTTTTCCTTGCGACAGGCCGCCAGCAATACGTTGACCCGCTCGGGGTTACGCGGCGACACGCCCTGAACCTCGAAGTCGATGGCGACTTCGTCCAGCGGATAGGGAATGTATTGGTCGGCTTCAATCTTGAGCTGGTTTTCCAGTTCATCGTCGGAAAGCCCCGCGTCCATCTCGATGATCTTGGTGATCACCGCGGAACCGGCCACCGCCACCGCCACGCTTCTCAGCCCGGTGCGCGCCTTGGCCAGCACCCGGGTCAGGGCCTGACCCACGCCTTCGAGCTCGGCGATATTTTTTTCGACCACGGCGTTCGGCGGCAGCGGCTCCACCGCATAAGCCTCGACCCGGTAGCGATCACCCTGACGACTCAGTTCCAGCAGCTTCACCGACGTGGAGCTGATGTCGATCCCCAGTAACGCATTGGTCTTTTTATTGAAGAGTCCCAGCACTACCAATTCCCTATGACTTTCCGTGAGTTACGGACTCTGTAATACACATTGCGTTCCTTCACCCCGTCTTGACAGAAGCGCAAATGACGCCCCCAGCAGAAAAGTGCTTATAATGCCCAGCGATTTTTTCCGCTTTTTACTGCCTGCGCGGACAGTTCTGTGTGTAGCCGGAACCCCGTCGCCAAATTCATTTTTTGCCCTGGATGTCCAAAAGCCTTGATTCGTTTGCTGAAATTTTTCGGTTGGTCCATCGTCGCCGTTTTCTGCGGACTGCTTTTAGCTCTCAGCGGCGCGTATCTTTACCTTAGTCCGGGTTTGCCGTCCGTGGAGGCTCTGAGAAGCATTCAGTTGCAGATTCCCCTGCGGGTCTACAGCAGCGACGACAAGTTGATCGCAGAGTTTGGCGAAATGCGCCGTACTCCGATCCGTTTCGCCGACATTCCCCCCAATTTCATTAATGCGTTACTAAGTGCTGAAGACGACAATTTCGCCAACCACTACGGCGTCGATCCGAGCAGCCTGATGCGTGCCGCTACCCAACTGGTCAAGAGCGGTCACATTCAGTCCGGCGGCAGCACCATCACCATGCAGGTGGCGAAAAACTTCTTCCTCTCCAGCGAACGCAGCTTCTCGCGCAAAACCACTGAAATCCTTCTGGCCTTGCAGATCGAACGGCAGCTGACCAAGGACGAGATCCTTGAGCTGTACGTGAACAAGATCTATCTGGGCAACCGCGCCTACGGCATCGAGGCAGCGGCGCAGGTGTATTACGGCAAGTCGATCCGCGACGTCAGCCTGGCGCAGATGGCGATGATCGCCGGCCTGCCGAAAGCCCCTTCGCGCTTCAATCCGCTGGCCAACCCGGCGCGCAGTAAAGAGCGCCGCGACTGGATCCTGGGGCGCATGTACAAACTCGGCAAGATTACCGAGCCGGAATACACCGCTGCGATCAACGAGCCGCTGAACGCCAGCTATCACGTGCCAACCCCGGAAGTGAACGCACCGTACATTGCCGAAATGGCCCGTGCCGAAATGGTCGGCCGCTATGGCAGCGACGCCTACACCGAGGGTTTCCGGGTCACCACCACGGTGCCGAGCAACCTGCAGGAAATGGCCAACACCGCGCTGCATGAAGGCTTGATGACCTACGATCAGCGTCACGGCTACCGTGGCCCCGAATCGCGCCTGCCGGGCAAGACCCGCGAGGCCTGGGCAACCGAGCTGACCAAACAACGCACCATCAGCAGCCTTGAGCCGGCCATCGTCACTCAGGTCGACAAAAATGGCCTGCAAGTGCTGACCCGCACCGGCGAAGAACATGTCGCGTGGGACACCATGAAATGGGCGCGGCCGTTCCTTAATACCAACAGCATGGGCGCCAACCCGCGCCAGCCTTCGGATGTTGCGCAGATCGGTGATTTGGTCCGCGTGCAGCGCCAGAAAGACAATTCGCTGAAGTTCAGCCAGATTCCCCAGGCGCAAGGCGCGCTGGTGTCGCTGGATCCGCAGAACGGCGCGATCCGCTCGCTGGTCGGCGGTTTTGCTTTCGAGCAGAGCAATTACAACCGCGCCATGCAGGCCAAGCGTCAGCCCGGCTCGAGCTTCAAGCCGTTCGTCTACAGCGCAGCACTGGACAACGGTTATACCGCCGCGACGCTGGTCAACGACGCCCCTATCGTGTTCGTCGACGAGTACCTGGACAAGGTCTGGCGCCCGAAGAACGACACCAACACCTTCCTCGGCCCGATCCGCTTGCGTGAAGCGCTGTACAAGTCGCGCAACCTCGTTTCGATCCGCTTGCTGCAAGCAATGGGCGTAGGCAAGACCATCGACTACATCACCCGTTTCGGCTTCAACAAGCAGGACTTGCCGCCGAACCTGTCGCTGGCGCTGGGTACCGCAACGCTGACGCCGATGGAGATCGCCACCGGTTGGGCCACGTTCGCCAACGGCGGCTACAAGGTCACGCCGTTCATCATCGACAAGATCGAAAGCCGCAATGGCGACACGCTGTTCGTCGCCAATCCGCCGACCGTTCCGCAAGGTGCCGCGGCCACTGACGGCCTCGCGGCGCCGGCCACTGAATCGTTCACGGTCAACGCCGCGCCGGTTCCGGGTGAAGCACCGGGCAGTGCTGCTGCGCCGCAAACGCCGGCAGTTGCTGAGCGCATCGTCGACGGGCGCACCATTTACATCCTCAACAGCATGCTGCAAGACGTCATCAAGCGCGGCACGGGGCGTCGTGCGCTAGCCCTGGGCCGCAGCGACATCGCCGGCAAAACCGGTACCACCAACGAATCGAAAGATGCGTGGTTCTCCGGTTACAACGCCGATTACGTGACCACGGTCTGGACCGGTTTCGATCAGCCGGAAAGCCTCGGTCGCCGCGAGTTCGGCGGCACTGTGTCACTGCCGATCTGGATGAACTATATGGCGGCCGCCCTCAAGGACAAGCCGCCACACGTGCAGCCTGAGCCGGAAGGTATGCTGAGCCTGCGGGTGGATCCAGCCAGTGGTCGCGCGGCGACGCCGAGCACGCCGGGAGCCTACTTCGAGCTGTTCAAGGCGGAAGACACGCCACCATCGGTGAATGAGCTGGGGAATGGCTCAGTGCCGGGCAGTCCGCTGCCGGCGGATGAGCAGGCGCCGATTGATTTGTTCTGATTCAGCGACCTGATGAAAAGCCCCGCCTTTGTGAGAAGTGCGGGGCTTTTTTGTGCCTGCCATATTTGTAGTGGAGGTATCGCCTCATCGCGAGCAGGCTCACTCCTACAAGGGCCGAGGTGAGGCATATATGGAGCGAAGAACACAAAACCTTGTAGGAGTGAGCCTGCTCGCGATGGCGTCCTCACAAACCCCACAAAAACCTCCGCCACAAAAAAGCCCCGACTCATAACGAGCCGGGGCTTTTGCTTGAAGCGCTACAACGACTTAGCCGTTGAACACGTCATCCACGCTTTTCAGCGGGTAGTTCTTCGGATACGGCAGGGTTGCCACACCAGTCTCGATTGCGGCTTTGGCCACAGCGTCGGAGATCAGGGTGATCAGGCGCTTGTCCATTGGTTTCGGAATGATGTACTCACGACCGAATTCCAGCGGAGCACCACCGTAGGCATCGCACACGTCCTGAGGCACTGGCAGTTTGGCCAGTTCGCGCAGGGCGTTGGCGGCAGCCACTTTCATTTCTTCGTTGATGCGCTTGGCGCGAACGTCCAGGGCACCGCGGAAGATGAACGGGAAGCCCAGAACGTTGTTGACCTGGTTCGGGTAGTCCGAACGGCCGGTCGCCATGATCACGTCGTTACGGGTGGCGTGAGCCAGTTCCGGGGAGATTTCCGGATCCGGGTTCGAGCACGCGAACACGATCGGGTTTGCTGCCATCGACAGCAGGCCTTCAGCGCTCAGCAGGTTCGGACCGGACAGGCCGACGAATACGTCAGCGCCTTGCAGAGCATCAGCCAAGGTGCGTTTTTCAGTAGCGTGGGCGAACACGGCTTTGTACTGGTTCAGGTCGTCACGGCCAGAGTGGATCACGCCGGTACGGTCAACCATGAAGATGTTTTCGATGCTTGCGCCCATGCTCACCAGCAACTTCATGCAGGAGATGGCGGCAGCGCCGGCGCCCAGGCAGACGATTTTAGCTTCCGGCAGGGTTTTGCCAGCGATTTCCAGGGCGTTGATCATGCCCGCAGCGGTCACGATTGCGGTGCCGTGCTGGTCATCGTGGAATACCGGAATGTCGCACTGCTCGATCAGAGCACGTTCGATCTCAAAGCACTCAGGCGCCTTGATGTCTTCCAGGTTGATGCCACCGAAGGTGATGGAGATACGCTTGACGGTGTCGATGAAGGCTTGCGGGCTTTCGGAGTCGACTTCGATGTCGAAAACGTCGATGCCGGCGAAGCGCTTGAACAGCACGCCTTTACCTTCCATGACTGGCTTGGAAGCCAATGGGCCGAGGTTGCCCAGGCCGAGAATCGCGGTGCCATCGGAAATGACTGCAACCAGGTTGCCCTTGCCGGTGTACCTGTAGGCCAGTTCAGGATCGCGAGCGATCTCGCGCACTGGTTCAGCTACGCCGGGGCTGTAGGCCAGCGACAGGTCGCGGGCGGTAGCAGTGGCCTTGGTGAGCTCGACACTCAGCTTCCCTGGACGAGGATGAGCATGGTATTCGAGAGCGGCAGTTTTCAGATCAGACATTTTGGCATTCCGCTTTTTTACTGTTGGACAGACTGGTCAGCGAGGATACGCGCCTCGCAAAGTCCCCACAAGACTGAGCGGTCACCCCTGTCAAGCGGCCTGCCCTACGACTTTGGGCCAAGAGCCACGGCGCACAAGGGCTTGACTGTTCACAATCGACAGAAAAAATGTCTACAATTTTTCTTCAGCGTGCGCTCTGCAGCATGGAAGGATCGGTCAGTGGCAGCAACCAACGCGGTTGACCCGGTTTCAATCCGCCGCGTCGAGAACGATCAACCACCCAGCCGCGCGCCTCGATTTGCTTGCCCTTCAGTGCTTGCAAGCGGGCATTGTCGAATTGTCCGACCAGATTGGGTGCAACGCGCAATACAAGCGAGTCCTGCAACTCGATCCAGATTCCACCGCGATTGCGTTGCACTTTGCTCACACGACCACTGACCACGGCAAAACCCGAGCGCTGGATCTGCTCCGCTTTCAGTACAGGTGATTGCCGCCAGAGCCCTCGACCCGCCTGTCGCGCGTCGCGTTCGGCCGCTTGCTGACAGGCAACAAGATCGACATTCGGCGCCACCGCGACCTGGAAACCCAGGCCATCGGCGAGCATTTGCGCTTCGAGGTTAGCGCCGCTGGCACTGTAGATATGAGCCAGCGTGCGGCCGTAATGGTCTTTCGACTCTTTGCCGGGAAGCACACCGACACGCCCGCCGCTGTCGGCCACCAGCGTTTCCAGGCGTTTACGTGCAGCAACAGCGAATGGCTCGTCGCTGCGACCCTGCTTGCCGAGTTCAGGCGTATTGAGGCCGATCATCCGCACGCTGCGGCCGTCGCTCAGGCGCAAGGTGTCGCCATCGACCACGCGCTGCACGGCGATTTGCGTCAGTCCGACCGGTGCCGGGCAGTATGCAAGGGCGGTGGAAAGCCAAATCGCAGGCATAAAAAAGGCGCCCGCAAGGGACGCCTTTTTCAGCAGCGAGGAAAAGCCCACCGGGCTCTTCAACCTTACTCTGCAGCAGCAGGTTTCTTGCCGAAAGCACCGAAACGGTCTGCGAAGCGCTGAACGCGGCCGCCAGTGTCCAGAGTCTTTTGCTTACCGGTGTAGAACGGGTGGCATTCGTTGCAAACGTCGATTGGCAGAGCTTTGCCGAAAGTCGAACGGGTTTCAAACTTGTTGCCACAGCTGCAGGTAACAGCGATGACTGGGTAATTCGGGTGGATATCAGCTTTCATGGTGTCTTCCTCAGCTAGCGTGCCGCCATCCAACACTATTGTTGAATACCGCACGTAATTAGGCCGCGGATTCTACCAGACCTTTGCAATCACGCAAGCTGTCACTGAGACCGACCGTCTGCTAGGCTCCCGACCCAATACGCGATCCCCTTGTAGGAGTGAGCCTGCTCGCGATAGCGGTCGGCCACCCGACATTTATGTCGTCTGACACACCGCTATCGCGAGCAGGCCCACTCCTACAGGGTTATGTGCCTGTTCCCTTTTTACCGCCTGTTGATCGAGATCCCCCCGCGTGCCCGACGCCATTTTGCGCCTCGCCCTGCCTTCGCCTTTGCGCCGCCTGTTCGACTATCGAGCGCCGGCCGGCGTGCTGCGCGAGCAGTTGCAACCAGGTATGCGCCTGCGGGTACCTTTCGGCCGACGCGAGATGATCGGGATTCTGGTGGAGGTGACTGACACCAGCGAAGTGCCGGTGGAGAAACTCAAACCGGCGCTGGCCCTGCTCGATGCCACTCCGCCGCTGCCACCGGCGCTGTTCAAGCTGTGCCTGTGGACATCCCAGTATTATCAGCACAGCCTCGGCGACACCTTGAGCTGGGCGCTGCCGGTGCTACTGCGTCAGGGTGAACTGGCCGAAGCCCGGCAGGAGCGCTTCTGGTCGGTCATGCCGGGCGCCAGCGTCGATGATCCGCGCATCGCCCGTGCACCGCGGCAGCGTGAAGCGTTGACCACACTGGCCCAACACCCTCACGGCGTCGCCCATCAATTGCTGAGCAAATTGATGCTGAGCAAGGACAGTCTCGATCTGCTGCTGGCGAAAAATCTGGTACAGGTGGAAATCCGCCGCCATGCACCCGGCGCACGCCATGAACATTGGCTGGCGCAACCGGAGTTGCCGCTCAACACCGAGCAGCGCGCCGCGTATGAGGCGATTCGCGCAGGCTTCGACAGTTATCACGCGTTCCTGCTGGCTGGCGTCACCGGCAGCGGCAAAACCGAAGTCTATTTGCAACTGATCCGCGAAACCCTCGAGGCCGGCAAACAGGCGCTGGTGCTGATCCCGGAGATCAACCTCGGTCCGCAGACGCTGGCGCGCTTCGAACAACGTTTCAACGCACGGATCGCCCTGATCCACTCGGCCGTCAACGATCGCGAGCGCCTCGAGGCCTGGCTCGCCGCCCGCGACGGCGAGGCCGACATTATTATCGGCACCCGCTCGGCACTGTTCACCCCGATGAAGAATCCGGGGTTGATCATCATCGACGAAGAACACGACGGCTCCTATAAACAGCAGGAAGGCTTGCGCTACCACGCCCGTGATCTGGCGCTGGTGCGCGCACGACAGGAAAACATCCCGATCGTCCTCGGCTCCGCCACGCCTTCGCTGGAAAGCCTGCACAACGCCTACACCGGCCGTTATGGCCTGCTACGCCTGAACGAGCGGGCCGGCGGTGCCAAGCAACCGCGCTTCCTGCGTCTGGATGTGAAAAGCCGCCCACTCGACAGCGGGATTTCCGGGCCGATGCAGCAAGCCATTGGCCAGACCCTGGCAAATGGGCAACAGGTGCTGGTATTTCTCAACCGTCGCGGTTTTGCACCAACGCTGCTTTGTCACGATTGCGGCTGGATGTCTGAATGTTCGCGCTGCGATGCGCGGATGACCGTGCACCAGCGCCACGGCGAACTGCGCTGCCACCACTGCGGCTACGTCGAGCGCACGCCGCGCCAGTGCCCGAAGTGCAACAAGGTCGATCTGCGCCCGGTCGGCGCCGGTACCGAGCGCGCAGAGGAACGCCTGGCGATTCTGTTCCCGGATTACCCGGTGCTGCGGGTCGACCGCGACAGCACTTCGCGCAAGGACGCGATGAATCAGCTGTTCGCGACGATCCAGAAGGGCCAGCCATGCATTCTGGTCGGCACGCAGATGTTGGCCAAGGGGCACCATTTTCCGCGGGTGACGCTGGTGTCGATTCTCGATGCCGACGGTGGCTTGTTCTCCGGCGACTTCCGCGCCAGCGAGCGCATGGCGCAGTTGATCGTGCAGGTCGCCGGACGCGCCGGCCGGGCGGAAGAGCCGGGCAAGGTGATCATTCAGACCCACCTCGCCGACCATCCTTTATTGGTGCAACTGACCGAACAGGGTTATTTCGCCTTTGCCGAACAAGCCTTGAGCGAGCGCCGCGCCGCCGGTCTGCCGCCATTCGCGCATTTGGCGCTGTTGCGTGCCGAAGCGCATAAACCGGGGCAGGCCGAGGGTTTTCTCGATGAGGCGTGCAGCGAGGCCGAGCGTTTACTGGTCGAGCAGGGGCTGAACGGGATTGAACTGCTTGGGCCGGTGCCGGCGCCGATGGAGCGGCGCGCTGGGCGTTATCGCGCGCAGTTGCTGTTGCAGGCGACGGCGCGGGCACCGCTGCACCGGCTGCTGGCCAGTTGGTTGCTGGTCCTGGAGCAGATGCCGAGCGGGCGGGCGGTGCGATGGTCGCTGGACGTTGATCCCGTCGACTTGTATTGAAGATCAAGAGATCGCAGCCTGCGCCAGCTCCTACAGTGAAATGCGATTCCCTGTGTAGGAGCTGCCGCAGGCTGCGATCTTTTGATCTTAATGTCACCACATATCCATAAGCTGCCTGCTAAGGTTGGCAAGCCCGTCTTCGCAACGGATAATGCCCAGTTTTTCCACCCGCGCATCGATGCGCCGCCGCGCTTGCGGTCGAAAGAGAAGACCATGAAAGACACCATTCGCCAGCTGATCCAACAAGCCCTCACCCAACTCGTCAACGAAGGTGTGTTGCCTGAAGGCCTGTCGCCGGCGATTCAGGTGGAGAACGCTCGTGACAAGACTCACGGCGACTTCGCCAGCAACATCGCGATGATGCTGGCCAAGCCTGCAGGCATGAAGCCGCGCGATCTGGCGGAAAAAATCATCGCTGCGCTACCGGCTGACGAGAACGTCACCAAGGCCGAAATCGCCGGCCCGGGCTTCATCAACTTCTTCCAGAACACTCAGGCGCTGGCTTCGCGACTCGACGCTGCCTTGGCCGACGCCCATATCGGCGTGCGCAAGGCAGGTCCTGCGCAGCGCACCGTGGTCGACCTGTCTGCGCCGAACCTGGCCAAAGAGATGCACGTTGGCCACTTGCGCTCGACCATCATTGGCGATGGTGTGGCACGCGTGCTCGAGTTTCTCGGCGACGAAGTGATCCGTCAGAACCACGTCGGCGACTGGGGCACCCAGTTCGGCATGCTGATGGCCTATCTGCAGGAAAACCCGATTACCAGCGACGAGTTGTCGGACCTGGAAAACTTCTACCGCGCCGCGAAGCAGCGCTTCGACGAGTCCGCCGAATTCGCCGACCGCGCCCGTGGTCTGGTGGTCAAGTTGCAGGCCGGCGACGCCGAGTGTCTGGCGCTGTGGACCAAGTTCAAGGACATCTCGCTGTCGCACTGCCAGAAGATCTACGAGCTGCTCAACGTCAAACTGACCATGGCCGACGTGATGGGCGAAAGCGCCTACAACGACGACCTGATCAATGTGGTCAACGATCTGAAAGCGGCCGGCATGCTGGTCGAGAGCAACGGCGCCCAGTGCGTGTTCCTCGACGAGTTCAAGAACGCCGACGGCGACCCGCTGCCGGTGATCATCGTCAAGGCTGACGGCGGTTATCTCTACGCCACCACAGACCTGGCGGCCGTACGCTACCGCAGCGGCAAACTGAAAGCCGACCGCGCGCTGTACTTCGTCGATCAACGTCAGGCCCTGCACTTCCAGCAAGTGTTTGCCGTGGCACGCAAGGCCGGTTTCGTGACCCATCCGATGGAAATGGAACACATGGGCTTCGGCACCATGAACGGCGCTGATGGCCGTCCGTTCAAGACCCGTGACGGCGGCACCGTGAAGCTGATCGATCTGCTGACCGAGGCTCAGGATCGCGCCTACAACCTGGTCAAAGAGAAAAACCCGGAGCTTGCCGAAGACGAGCTGCGCAACATCGCCAAGGTCGTCGGCATCGGTGCAGTGAAATACGCCGATCTGTCGAAACACCGCACCAGCGACTACAGCTTCAACTTCGACTTGATGCTGAACTTTGAAGGCAACACCGCGCCGTATCTGCTGTACGCCTACACCCGTGTGGCCGGTGTGTTCCGCAAACTGGGCAAGGACTTCAGCGAAGTCGACGGCCAGATTGTCCTCGAAGCAGCGCACGAACATGAGCTGGCTGCGAAGCTGGCGCAGTTCGGCGAAGTGCTGAACAACGTGTCCGATAAAGGCACGCCGCACATTCTTTGCACCTACCTGTACGACGTCGCCGGCCTGTTCTCGAGCTTCTACGAGAACTGCCCGATCCTCACCGCCGAAACCCCGGCCCAGATGCAGAGCCGTCTGCGTCTGGCCGCGCTGACCGGTCGCACCCTCAAGCAAGGCCTGGAGCTGTTGGGTCTGGAAACTCTGGAGCGTATGTAAGTTGGCTGCCAAGAAAAAACCTGCACCCAAACGTGGCGCCAGCCGTTATCAGGCGCCTGCGAAGCAGCCGATTCCGGGCTGGCTGTGGATGGCCATCGGCCTGACGGTCGGTGCGTTCATCGTGTTCCTGATGAAGCTGGAGCCTGGCAAGGGCAGCGACACGGTCAAGCGCGAGAAGGTCGAGCAACAGCAAAAAGCGAAAATCGCCGAGGCCAACAAGACCCCGCCGAGCCCGACACAACCGGTGAAGCCGAAGTACGACTTCTACACCTTGCTGCCGGAATCGGAAGTGATCGTGCCGGCGGATGCCGTACCGGAGAAAACCCTGCCGACGCCGCAAGTGCCGACCACACCGGTGACCCCGGCGGAAGCAGCAAAAATCGACACAGCGCGGGCTCAGGCAGCACTGGCGGGCATTACCCCGCCGCCGGCACCTCCGGTGAAAGCAGCGCCGGTGACCAAATTCTTCCTCCAGGCCGGTTCGTTCCGCAAAGAGGCAGATGCGGACAAGGTTCGCGCGCAGATCATTTTGCTCGGCCAGGCGGTGGCGGTTGAGTCGGGCACGGTGAAGGATGAAACCTGGTATCGCGTACTGGTCGGCCCGTTCAGCAACCGTGAACAGCTGACCACGGCGCAGAAACAACTGGCCGGCAGCGGTTTCAGCAACCTGTTGTTACAACAACGCCAGAGCCGCTGATTCCTCCCACACGGGCGCCACAAATCCCCTGTAGGAGCTGCCGAAGGCTGCGATCTTTTGATTTTGTTTCAGATCAAGATCAAAAGATCGCAGCCTTCGGCAGCTCCTACAGGGGGTCGCCGTTCGTCCCTCCACGCCCTCCCCGGTTGAAATCCTCTCCACCACCCCCATATGAATGGGCATAGGCATTTTCGCCCCGCTGCGTGGAGACTCTTCCCTTGACCACCATCGTTTCAGTCCGCCGCCACGGCAAAGTCGTCATGGGCGGCGACGGCCAGGTTTCTCTCGGCAACACCGTGATGAAAGGCAACGCAAAGAAAGTCCGTCGCCTGTACCACGGCCAGGTCATCGCCGGTTTTGCCGGTGCCACCGCCGACGCCTTCACTTTGTTCGAACGCTTCGAAGGCCAGCTCGAGAAACATCAGGGCCATCTGATCCGCGCCGCTGTCGAACTCGCCAAAGAATGGCGCACCGACCGCTCCCTCAGCCGCCTCGAAGCCATGCTCGCGGTCGCCAACAAAGACGCCTCCTTGATCATCACCGGTAATGGTGACGTGGTCGAACCGGAAAACGGCCTGATCGCCATGGGCTCCGGTGGCGGTTACGCCCAGGCTGCGGCCAGCGCGCTGCTGAAAAAGACCGATCTGTCGGCTCGCGAAATCGTCGAAACCGCACTCGGTATCGCCGCCGACATCTGTGTATTCACCAACCACACTCAGACCATTGAGGAGCAGGATCTCGCTGAAGAAGCCTGACTCGGCCCCGTGCCACGGCTTTTTTCTGCTTGAGGACCGCCAAAAATTATGTCCATGACTCCCCGCGAAATCGTCCACGAACTCAACCGCCACATCATCGGCCAGGACGATGCCAAGCGCGCCGTCGCGATTGCCCTGCGCAACCGCTGGCGCCGCATGCAGCTGCCTGAAGAGCTGCGCGTTGAAGTGACCCCGAAGAACATCCTGATGATCGGCCCGACCGGTGTCGGTAAAACCGAAATCGCCCGTCGTCTGGCGAAACTCGCCAACGCGCCGTTCATCAAGGTCGAAGCGACCAAGTTCACCGAAGTCGGATATGTCGGCCGTGACGTCGAGTCGATCATCCGTGATCTGGCAGATGCCGCGATCAAGATGCTACGCGAACAGGAAATGTCCCGCGTTCGCCACCGCGCCGAAGACGCCGCCGAAGACCGCATCCTCGACGCGCTGCTGCCGCCGGCGCGCATGGGCTTCAGCAACGAAGACGCGCCAAGCTCGGATTCCAACACCCGTCAGCTGTTCCGCAAGCGTCTGCGCGAAGGTCAGCTGGACGACAAGGAAATCGAGATCGAAGTCGCCGAAGTGGCCGGCATCGAGATCGCCACGCCGCCGGGCATGGAAGAGATGACCAACCAGTTGCAAAGCCTGTTTGCCAACATGGGCAAGGGCAAGAAGAAGTCGCGCAAGCTCAAGGTCAAAGAAGCACTGAAACTGGTGCGCGACGAAGAAGCCGGGCGTCTGGTCAACGAAGAAGAGTTGAAGGCCAAGGCCCTCGAAGCGGTCGAGCAGCACGGCATCGTGTTTATCGACGAGATCGACAAAGTGGCCAAGCGCGGTAACTCCGGCGGCGTCGACGTGTCCCGCGAAGGCGTGCAGCGCGACCTGCTGCCACTGATTGAAGGCTGCACCGTCAACACCAAACTGGGCATGGTCAAGACTGACCACATCCTGTTCATCGCGTCCGGCGCATTCCACCTGAGCAAACCGAGCGATCTGGTGCCGGAACTGCAAGGTCGTCTGCCGATCCGCGTCGAACTCAAGGCCCTGAGCCCGGAAGACTTCGAACGCATCCTCAGCGAACCGCATGCCTCGCTCACCGAGCAATATTGCGCGCTGCTGAAAACCGAAGGCCTGAACATCGAGTTCCAGCCCGAAGGCATCAAGCGCATCGCCGAGATCGCCTGGCAGGTCAACGAGAAAACCGAGAACATCGGTGCCCGTCGTCTGCACACGCTGCTTGAGCGTCTGCTGGAAGAGGTGTCGTTCAGTGCCGGCGATCTGGCCAGCACTCACGATGACAAGGTGATCCTGATCGACGCTGAATACGTCAACAGCCACCTCGGCGAATTGGCACAGAACGAAGACCTGTCCCGTTATATCCTGTAGGTCACTTCTCCCTTTAGGAGCTGCCGCAGGCTGCGATTTTTGATCGTGTTTTTTGAAGAGCAAAGTCAAAAGATCGCAGCCTTCGGCAGCTCCTACAGGGTGTTTCACTCAGTCGGATGACCTGCAATGACTACTATCCCCACCGACATCAAGCTGCACAAAGCCTCGAAAACCCTGACGCTCACCTACGCGTCCGGCGAGGAGTTCACCCTGCCCGCGGAATTTCTGCGCGTGCACTCTCCCTCCGCCGAGGTCCAGGGCCACGGCAAACCCATCCTGCAATTCGGCAAGCTCAATGTCGGTCTGACCAAGCTGGAACCGGCCGGTCACTACGCACTGAAACTGACCTTCGATGACGGCCACGACAGCGGCTTGTTCACTTGGGAATATCTCTATGAGCTGGGGCGACGTCATGACGCACTCTGGGCCGATTATCTGGCCGAGCTCAAAGCCGCTGGTAAAACCCGTGATCCGGACGAGTCGATCGTCAAGCTGATGCTCTAGTCCGAGGGTCGTGCTCTTTAGAGGGCATTTTCTAACTTCATCTGTTTGAATGCTCCGCTGCGGCGTCGAGGATCGGCCCGCTTGCGAAAAAAATTAAACTCGGGTAACCAATGGAGCTGGCAAGTTCCCTGCAGTGCTCTACGACTGTAAAGCAGCTATGCAGAATTAACGGTCACCCGAGCAGTAGTACCTGGCAATCGCTGTGGAACTGCACAGCAGAAAACCGGGTACTCGTCTCAGGACAATGGAGCGTCGTAGATGAGTAACAAGAATAACGATGACCTGAAGTACCAAGCCTCGGAAAACACCCTGGGGCTTAATCCCGTCGTTGGGCTGCGCGGAAAGGATCTGCTGGCCTCTGCTCGTATGGTGCTGAAACAGGCCATCAAACAACCGATCCATAGCGTCAGGCACGTCACCCATTTCGGCCTCGAACTGAAGAACGTGCTGTTTGGTAAATCCGAACTGCAACCGGCAGGCGATGACCGTCGTTTCGCTGATCCTGCGTGGAGCCAGAACCCGCTCTACAAACGTTATCTGCAAACCTATCTGGCGTGGCGCAAGGAACTCCATGCCTGGATCGACGACAGCAGCCTGTCGCCCAAAGATATCGCGCGCGGCCACTTCGTCATCAACCTGATGACCGAGGCCATGGCCCCGACCAACACCGCGGCCAACCCTGCAGCGGTCAAGCGCTTCTTCGAAACCGGTGGCAAAAGCCTGCTCGACGGCCTCTCGCATCTGGCCAAGGATCTGGTGCACAACGGTGGCATGCCGAGCCAGGTCAACATGGGCGCGTTCGAGGTCGGCAAGAGCCTGGGCGTGACTGAAGGCGCCGTGGTGTTTCGAAACGATGTGCTGGAGCTGATCCAGTACCGGCCGATCACCGAGCAAGTCCACGAGCGACCACTGTTGGTGGTGCCGCCACAGATCAACAAGTTCTACGTATTCGACCTGAGCCCGGACAAGAGCCTGGCGCGTTTCTGCCTGCGCAACAACGTACAAACGTTCATTGTCAGCTGGCGTAACCCGACCAAGGCGCAGCGCGAGTGGGGCCTGTCGACGTATATCGATGCGCTGAAAGAAGCGGTCGACGTGGTCACCGCGATCACCGGCAGCAAAGACATCAACATGCTCGGCGCCTGCTCCGGCGGCATCACCTGCACCGCCCTGCTCGGCCACTATGCGGCGCTCGGCCAGAACAAGGTCAACGCCCTGACCCTGCTGGTCAGCGTGCTCGACACTACGCTGGACAGCGACGTCGCCCTGTTCGTCGACGAACAGACCCTGGAGACCGCCAAGCGCCATTCGTATCAGGCCGGTGTGCTTGAGGGCAAAGACATGGCCAAGGTCTTCGCGTGGATGCGCCCCAACGACCTGATCTGGAACTACTGGGTCAATAATTACCTGCTCGGCAACGAGCCGCCGGTGTTCGACATCCTGTTCTGGAACAACGACACCACACGGTTGCCGGCAGCGTTCCACGGCGACCTGATCGAGATGTTCAAAAACAACCCACTGATTCGCCCCAATGCACTGGAAGTGTGCGGCACACCGATCGACCTCAAGCAGGTCACTGCCGACATCTTTTCGCTGGCCGGCACCAACGACCACATCACCCCGTGGAAGTCTTGCTACAAGTCGGCGCAATTGTTCGGTGGCAAAGTGGAGTTCGTGTTGTCGAGCAGCGGCCATATCCAAAGCATTCTGAACCCGCCGGGCAACCCGAAGTCCCGATACATGACCGGCGAAGAAATGGCCGCCAATGCCGAAGACTGGCAAGAGAACTCGACCAAGCACACCGATTCCTGGTGGTTGCACTGGCAGGCGTGGCAGGCCGAACGGGCGGGCAACCTGAAAAAGGCCCCGACCAAACTGGGCAACAAGGCTTACCCGGCGGGCGAAGCGTCGCCGGGCACTTACGTACACGAGCGGTAACTGACACCACCCGTCCTTGTAGGAGCTGCCGCAGGCTGCGATCTTTTGATTCTGTTTTTTACAATCAAGATCAAAAGATCGCAGCCTGCGGCAGCTCCTACACGGGGGGATGGTGAATTTAAATCCACAGGGCCTGACGCATGCCGCAACCGTTCATATTCCGTACTGTCGAGCTGGATGGCCAGACCCTCCGCACGGCGGTACGCCCCGGCAAGCCTCACTTGACGCCCTTGCTGATTTTCAACGGCATCGGCGCCAACCTGGAGCTGGTGTTTCCATTTGTCGCGGCGCTGGACCCGGATCTGGAAGTAATCGCCTTCGACGTGCCCGGTGTCGGCGGTTCCTCGACGCCCAATCGGCCCTATCGTTTTCCTGGCTTGGCCAAACTGACGTCGCGGATGCTCGATTATCTGGACTACGGTCAGGTCAACGTGATCGGCGTGTCGTGGGGCGGCGCGCTCGCGCAGCAATTCGCCTACGACTACCCCGAGCGCTGCAAGAAACTGGTGCTGGCGGCGACCGCTGCCGGTGCCGTGATGGTGCCGGGCAAGCCGAAAGTGCTGTGGATGATGGCAAGTCCCAGGCGCTACATCCAGCCGTCCCATGTGATCCGCATCGCGCCGCTGATCTACGGCGGCTCGTTTCGCCGCGACCCGACGCTGGCTGCCAGCCATGCCGCGAAAGTGCGTTCGGCGGGCAAACTCGGTTACTACTGGCAACTGTTCGCCGGCCTTGGCTGGACCAGCATTCACTGGCTGCACAAGATCCATCAACCGACGCTGGTGCTGGCCGGCGACGACGATCCGCTGATCCCGTTGATCAATATGCGCATGCTCGCCTGGCGAATTCCCAACGCCCAGTTGCACATCATCGACGACGGCCATTTGTTCCTGATTACCCGCGCCGAAGCTGTGGCACCGATCATCATGAAATTCCTCCAGGAGGAACGTCAGCGAGCGGTGATGCACCCGCACCCGACACCGCTGGGCGGTTAATCGCTGCGGCAGGCTTTATGCAGGGCTTTATGCAGAGTGCGCGGCAGGACGCCGCGCAGGCAGCAACCCATAACAGCGTCTATGGTGTTCTGGTTCGGTGAGTTTGTTTTTGGCCTGAAGACGAAGGAGTGTTGAGTCATGCGCGACAAACCAGCGAAGGGCGTAGTGCCCAGCCCAGCCGTTTTCATCAACGCACAAAGTGCGATCACCGGCCTGCGTGGTCGGGATATGATCTCGACGCTGCGCAGTGTCGCCGCGCACGGTCTGCGCAACCCGCTCCACAGCGCAAAGCACGCTCTGAAACTGGGTGGCCAGCTTGGTCGCGTTTTGCTTGGCGAGACCCTGCATCCCACCAATCCGCAAGACAGCCGTTTTGCCGATCCGGCGTGGAGCCTCAATCCGTTCTATCGACGCAGTCTGCAGGCGTATCTGGCCTGGCAGAAGCAGGTCAAGAGCTGGATCGACGACAGCAACATGAACCCGGACGACCGCGCCCGCGCGCACTTCGCCTTCACCCTGCTCAACGACGCCGTGGCGCCGTCCAACACCCTGCTCAACCCGCTGGCGATCAAGGAGCTGTTCAACTCCGGCGGCAACAGTCTGGTGCGTGGCCTCAGTCATTTGTTTGATGATCTGCTGCACAACGATGGCCTGCCACGGCAGGTGACCCGTCAGGCTTTCGAGGTCGGTAAGACGGTTGCCACCACGCCAGGCTCGGTGGTGTTTCGCAACGAGATGCTCGAGCTTATCCAGTACAAGCCGATGAGCGAAAAACAGTACGCCAAGCCGCTGCTGGTGGTGCCGCCGCAAATCAACAAGTACTACATTTTCGACCTCAGCCCGCACAACAGCTTCGTGCAGTACGCCCTGAAGAACGGCCTGCAGACTTTCATGATCAGCTGGCGCAACCCGGATGTGCGCCACCGCGAGTGGGGCTTGTCGACGTATGTGGAGGCCGTGGAAGAAGCGATGAACGTGTGCCGGGCGATCACCGGCGCCCGCGAGGTCAACCTGATGGGCGCCTGTGCCGGCGGCCTGACCATCGCCGCACTGCAAGGTCACTTGCAAGCCAAGCGCCAGTTGCGCCGCATCTCCAGCGCCACCTACCTGGTCAGCCTGCTCGACAGCCAGATCGAAACCCCGGCCACGCTGTTTGCCGATGAGCAGACCCTCGAAGCCGCCAAGCGTCGCTCCTATCAAAAAGGCGTGCTGGATGGTCGCGACATGGCCAGGATCTTCGCCTGGATGCGCCCCAACGATTTGATCTGGAGCTACTTCGTCAATAACTACCTGCTGGGCAAAGAGCCGCCGGCCTTCGACATTCTTTACTGGAACAACGACAACACTCGCCTGCCGGCCGCCTTTCACGGCGACTTGCTGGATTTCTTCAAGCACAACCCGCTGACCCATCCGGGCGGGCTGGAAGTGTGCGGCACGCCGATTGACCTGCAGAAAGTCACGGTCGACAGCTTCAGCGTCGCCGGCATGAACGACCACATCACGCCGTGGGATGCGGTGTATCGCTCGACCCTGTTACTGGGTGGGGAACGGCGTTTCGTGCTGTCCAACAGCGGCCATGTGCAGAGTATTCTCAACCCGCCAAGCAACCCGAAAGCCGCGTATGTCGAGAACGGCAAGATGAGCAGCGACCCACGCGCCTGGTATTACGACGGCAAACACGTCGACGGCAGCTGGTGGCCGCAGTGGCTGGAATGGATTCAGCAGCGCTCGGGCGCCCAGCACGAAACCCAGATGCCCCTCGGCAACCCGAACTATCCACCGATGGAGGCAGCACCCGGTACTTACGTGCGTGTGCGCTGACGCTTAACCGACCTTTTCTAAGAAGACTGGATGAAAACCCGCGACCGGATTCTCGAATGTGCTCTGCAATTGTTCAACGAAAAGGGCGAGCCGAACGTTTCCACCATGGAAGTTGCCAACGAAATGGGGATCAGCCCCGGCAACCTCTACTACCACTTTCACGGCAAGGAACCGCTGATACTCGGGCTGTTCGATCGCTTCCAGAATGAACTGGCACCGCTGCTGGATCCACCGCCGGACGTAGAGTTGGCGCCGGAGGATTACTGGCTGTTTTTGCATTTGATCGTCGAGCGGCTGGCGCAGTACCGGTTCCTGTTTCAGGACCTGTCGAACCTGGCCGGAAGACTGCCGAAACTGGCGAAGGGCATTCGTCATTTGCTCAATGCGCTGAAGCGCACGCTGGCGTCGTTATTGGCGCGCTTGAAGGCTTCGGGGCAGTTGGTCAGTGATACCCAGGCGCTGGGGCAACTGGTGGAGCAGATCACCATGACATTGCTGTTTTCGCTGGACTATCAGCGGATTCTGGATCGAGAGGGTGAGGTCAGGTTGGTGGTTTATCAGATCATGATGCTGGTGGCGCCGCACTTGCTGCCGCCGGTGAAGGTCGCCACGGAGCGGATGGCTTTGCAATACCTTGAAGACCACGAGTAGCCCGGAATCAAAAGATCGCAGCCTTCGGCAGCTCCTACCGGGGAATGTGTACCTCTGTAGGAGCTGCCGAAGGCTGCGATCTTTTGATCTTCAAACAAAAACGCCCGACCTTCACAGGCCGGGCGTTTTGTTTTGCCCTGAAAAATCAGGACTGACTGGTAGGCGTCGACGGGGTCGATGCAGCAGTCGGGGTTGCAACCGGGGTCGGTGCAGCGGCGGAGTTCGACGCGCTGGCCGGGGTTGCCGGGGTCGCAGGCTTGGCTGCTGGAGCGGCCTGTTTTGGCGCAGCGGCTTTCGGCGCGGCCGGTTTTTTCACTGCTGGCTTCTTCGCTGCAGCCGGTTTGGCCGCTGGCTTGGTAGCAGGTTTGGCGGCAGCGGTTTTCGCGGCTGGCTTGGCTGCTGCTTTTGCTGCAGGTTTGGCAGCGGCTTTGGCAGCGGTCTTGGCGGCAGCAACCGGTTTGGCCGCTGCTTTTGCAGCAGGTTTGGCGGCAGCCGTTTTCGCTACGGATTTAACCGCAGCCTTGGCTTTCGCCGCAGGTTTGGCAGCCGCTTTGACCAATGGCTTGGCCGCGGTTTTGGCCGCTGGCTTGGCCGCTGCAGTTTTAGCTGCCGGTTTTGCCGCAGCGGTTTTCGCCGCTACAGGACGCGCCTTCTCGCCGGTGAGTTTTTCGATCTGCTTGGTCAAGGTTTCAACCTTGCTGTGCAGGGCCTTGACCTCATTGCGGCTCGGTACGCCCAGGCGCGAAATCGCGCTGTTCAGGCGCTTGTCGAAAGCCCCTTCCAGCTCATCCCACTTGCCCAGTGCGCGATCTTTCACGCCGCTGATGCGCGACTTGGCAGAAGAAGCAGAATCCTTGGCGGCATCGACTTTTTTGCCGACTGCAGACTTGGTGAGCTTCTCGGCTTTCTCGCCGTCTTTGACCAATGTATCGAAGAGCTTGCTGCCGTCAGTGTCGATCTTCGAGTACACGCCTAAACCAGCCAGCCAGATTTTGCGGGAGTAGTCTTCGACCTTCCCAATCCACGAGCTGCCTTCTTTATCGGTGTTCTTTTTACCAGCCATCCCGTTCTCCTTAAGATTTACGCGCGACGCGTTCGAGCAATGCCGTCAGCTCATCGAGCTTAGCAGAGAGTGTCTCAACGTCATGTTTAGACGGAATGCCGATACGATTCAAGGCGCTTGCTACGCGGGTGTCGAAAGCCTTCTCGACCTTGTCGAGCTGAACTTCGACGCGACCTTTGAAAGAACTGACTTCATCGCGGGCTTCGTCGATTTCGGCATTGGCCGCTTCGAGTTTTTCGGTGACTACCTTTTTGCCTTTCTTTTCAACAGTTTGACCAGCCTTGATCAACTCTTGAAAGTACTCGCCGCCCTCTTGGCCAACCTTGGCGTAGGCGCCCAGGCCTGCCAGCCAGATCTTGCGGGCATAGGATTTGACGTCGCTCAGAGCAGAAGTCGAAACGTCGATTTTTTTCTTCAAAATTACTTTGGCCATGGTGCACCTCACGCGCAGAAGGTTTGAGGAACTGCCCGCGAAAGTGTCGGGCTCAGGCACAAAGTAAGTAGAAAAATTAGAAACGGCACCCTAACAACTGACATGAATCGGTGGTGCCCGAATGAAAAGATCGCAGCCTTCTGCAGCTCCTACGGGGGTCACAATTCAATGTAGGAGTTGCCGAAGGCTGCGATCTTTTGGCTTTCAGACCAGCGCTTTATCCAAAGCCTTCTCGATCTCGGCTTTGATCATGCCGCTCATGGCCGACATCATCAGGCCCAGTTCCACGTCGACGCGGATCGAGTCATCGCCAACATGCACCGCGCCTTTCACACCCGAACGCTTGAGATTCAATACGTCGCCCGACCATTGCGGCTCCAGGCCGTATTGTTCATTTAGCTTTTTGGCCAGCTTGTCGGCCTTCTCGCGGGCGGCTTCCTTGCCCAGGCTGTGGGCACGCTCAACACTGATTTTGGCCATTGGGTGACTCCTTCTTTTTGAATACAGCTATGAATGCTTGTCGGTAAATCTTGACCGCGTCTGCGGCAAATCGTCCCGAAGGTTGCCCATCTTACCTTTAGCCATTCCAAGACAAAGCATGGCTTGGGGATTAGAATGTCGCGCATTCTCTTTTGGTGACAGCGATATGACTGATCAGCGCAAAGGCAGCGATGCCGAACCCACCACTCACTTCGGCTTCAAAAACGTTCCGGAAAGCCAGAAAGCGGAAAAAGTCGCTGAGGTGTTCCACTCCGTAGCCGCCAAGTACGACCTGATGAACGACCTTCTGTCGGGCGGCATGCACCGTTTGTGGAAGCGTTTCGCGATCGAACTCTCGGGCGTGCGCAGCGGTAATCGCGTGCTCGACATCGCCGGCGGCACCGGCGACCTGACCAAAAAGTTTTCGCACCTCGTTGGCCCGACCGGCCAAGTGGTATTGGCCGACATCAACGAATCCATGCTCAAGGTCGGCCGTGACCGCCTGCTGGATCTGGGTGTGGCGGGCAACGTCGAATTCGTCCAGGCCGACGCAGAAAAACTGCCGTTTCCGGACAATCATTTCGACTGCGTGACCATCGCCTTCGGTCTGCGCAACGTCACGCACAAGGAAGACGCCCTGCGCTCGATGCTGCGTGTGCTCAAGCCCGGCGGTCGTCTGCTGGTGCTGGAGTTTTCCAAGCCGACCAACGCGCTGATGTCCAAAGCCTACGACGCTTACTCGTTCGCCTTCATGCCGCTGATGGGCAAGCTGATCACCAACGACTCGGAAAGCTATCGTTACCTGGCCGAATCGATCCGCATGCACCCGAATCAGGAAACCCTGAAGTCGATGATGGTCGACGCCGGTTTCGACCGCGTGACCTATCACAACATGACCGCCGGCATCGTCGCCCTGCACCGCGGCATCAAGCCCTGATGCTGCTCACCGGGCTGCTCGCCAGCGTTGAACTCGGCCTGAACCGGGTGCTGCGTCTCGACAGCACGGCGCTGCCGCGGCTGGCGCATTTGACCGGCAAGGTGATTGCCGTCGATTGCCGCAACCCGGCATTGCAGTTGTTCATTTTGCCCAGCGACGAAGGCCTGATGCTGGCCTCGCACTGGGAAACCGGCGTCGATTGCACCCTGCGCGCGCCGGCGTCCAGCCTGCTGAAACTGGCCCTGAGCAAAGACAAGACCGCGGTGCTGCACGCCCCGGAAGTCGAGCTTGATGGCGACAGCGGCGTGCTGCTGGAGCTGGCCGGCGTGTTGCAGGACCTTGAGCTGGACTGGGAGTACGAACTCTCGCGCTGGCTTGGCCCGGTCGCCACGCAACTGGTTGGCGGTCATCTGCGCAGCCGCGCGCGCTGGTACCAACAAGGATTTGCCAGCCTCAACCAGAACCTCGCCGAGTACCTCGCCGAAGAATCGCGCACCCTCGTCGGGCAGCGCGAAGCCGAAGCGCGGTTCAGCGAACTGGACCGGATCAAACTTGATCTGGAACGTCTCGAGGCGCGCTTCGAGCGCCTTTCCCGATCCCTCGACCCAAGCGATAACGCATGAAGCTGCTCGCCGTCCGCCGTCTGCTGCGCATCCAGTCCGTCGTGATCCGCTACCGCCTCGATGACCTGCTGTTCGATCTGCCGCTGCCCTGGTTTCTCCTGGCGCTGCGTTATGTGCTGCCGTGGCGCTGGCTCCCGCGCAAGACGCTGGAGCTGAGCCGAGGCGCGCGATTGCGTCTGGCGTTGCAGGATCTGGGGCCGATTTTCATCAAGTTCGGACAGATTCTCTCGACCCGCCGCGACCTGTTGCCCGAAGACATCGCCGATGAGCTGATGCTGCTGCAGGATCGCGTGCCGCCGTTCGACTCGCAGCTGTCGATCAAGCTGATCGAAGAACAGCTCGGCAAGAAGATCAGCGAAGTGTTCAGCCGTTTCGACGTCGAGCCGCTGGCCTCGGCCTCGGTGGCGCAGGTACATGCCGCGCAGCTGAAAACCGGCGAAGAAGTGGTGGTCAAGGTGATCCGCCCGGGCTTGAAGCCAATCATCGCGCAGGATCTGGCGTGGCTGTTCATCCTCGCTCGCGCCGCCGAAAAACTCTCGGCCGACGCGCGTCTGTTGCACCCGGTGGACGTGGTGCAGGACTACGAAAAAACCATCTACGACGAACTCGACCTGCTGCGCGAGGCGGCCAACGCCAGCCAGTTGAAGCGCAACTTCGAAGGTTCGCCGCTGCTCTACGTGCCGCAAGTCTATTGGGACTGGTGCCGGCCGAAAGTGCTGGTGATGGAACGCATCTACGGCATTCAGGTGACGGATCTGGCAACCCTCGCCGATCAGCGCACCGACATGAAAATGCTCGCCGAGCGCGGCGTCGAGATCTTCTTCACCCAGGTGTTCCGCGACAGTTTCTTCCACGCCGACATGCACCCGGGCAACATTTTCGTCAGCACGGTTAACCCTTGGAGCCCGCAGTACATCGCGATCGACTGCGGCATCGTCGGCAGCCTGACCCCGGAAGACCAGGATTATCTGGCACGCAACCTGTTCGCCTTCTTCAAGCGCGACTACCGCCGCGTGGCGCAGTTGCACATTGATTCGGGCTGGGTGCCGGCAGAAACCAAGCTCAACGAATTCGAAGCGGCGATCCGTACCGTGTGCGAACCGATCTTCGAAAAACCGTTAAAAGATATTTCATTCGGCCAGGTGCTGATGCGCCTGTTCCAGACGGCGCGGCGCTTCAACATGGAAGTGCAGCCGCAGTTGGTTTTGCTGCAGAAGACCTTGCTGAACATCGAAGGTCTCGGCCGTCAGCTCTATCCCGATCTGGATCTGTGGAACACCGCGCAGCCGTTCCTTGAGCGCTGGATGCGCGAGCGCGTCAGCCCGAAAGCCTTGCTCGGCAACGTGCAGAGCCAGTTCGAACAATTGCCGCACCTGGCCAACATGGCGCGCGATCTGCTCGAGCGCATGTCCCAACCACATGCCTACGACCCACCGCCGCCGTGGCACAAACGCAAGGACGACTGGTTCCTGCGCCTGCTCGGTTGTGCCCATCTTGCGGGCGGTGCGATTCTCGCCATCGGTGGACCGCTTAACGAGTTGGGGCATTGGCCTGCGGGAATCATGGTGGCCGTCGGTTTGTATCTGGTCGTTCGCCGATAGCCAGTTTCGTGATCGGCTGGCACACTGTTTCAATGCCTGAACCCGACTATTGAAGTGTGGGGTTCGCTGTCGGAGTCGAAAATGAACAACTGGCTGGACGAGATCAAATGGGACGCTGATGGCCTGGTGCCGGCGATTGCCCAGGATCACAAGACCGGACGCGTGCTGATGATGGCCTGGATGAACCGCGAAGCGCTCGAGCTGACTGCCGCGGAAAACCGTGCAATCTACTGGTCACGTTCCCGTGGCAAGCTGTGGCGCAAGGGCGAAGAGTCCGGCCACGTACAGACCTTGCATGAAATGCGTCTGGACTGTGACGCCGACGTGATCATCCTGATGGTCGAACAGATCGGCGACATCGCTTGCCATACCGGCCGTCAAAGCTGCTTTTACCGCGTCTTCGAAAACGGCGACTGGAAAACGGTCGACCCGGTGCTGAAAGACCCGCACGCAATCTATTCCGCAGGACACAAACATGAGTGACACTCTGACGCGACTCGCTCAGGTACTCGAAGAGCGCAAAGGCGCAGCGGCTGACAGCTCGTATGTGGCCAGCCTGTATCACAAGGGCCTGAACAAGATTCTGGAGAAAGTCGGCGAAGAGTCGGTCGAAACCATTATTGCCGCCAAGGACGCCGCTATCAGTGGCGACTGCAGCGATGTGATCTACGAGACCGCCGACCTGTGGTTCCACAGCATGGTCATGCTCGCCCAACTGGGGCAGCATCCGCAGGCCGTGCTCGATGAGCTGGATCGCCGCTTCGGTCTGTCCGGACACGTCGAGAAAGCCTCGCGTCCGTCCGCCTGAACAATTTTTAGAGAGGAACAGCAACATGGGCATTTTTGACTGGAAACACTGGATCGTCATTCTGGTTGTCGTGGTGCTGGTGTTCGGCACCAAGAAACTGAAAAACCTCGGCACCGACGTTGGTGAGTCGATCAAGGGCTTTCGCAAAGCCATGAACGACGACGAGAAGCCAAACGTCGATCCGACCGTGACGCCTGCGCAACCGGTACCACCGGTACAGCCGCAAGCCACTGCTCAGGCCAACCCGCCGCACACCATCGACGTGCAGGCGCAGAAAGTCGAAGAGCCGATCCGCAAAGACGTGTGAGCACTGACTAATGTTTGGTATCAGCTTCTCTGAACTGCTGCTCGTCGGCCTCGTCGCCCTGCTGGTGCTGGGCCCCGAGCGTCTGCCGGGTGCTGCGCGCACCGCCGGCCTGTGGGTCGGCCGGCTGAAGCGCAGCTTCAACGCGATCAAACAGGAAGTTGAACGTGAAATCGGTGCCGACGAGATTCGTCGGCAACTGCACAACGAACATATTCTGTCGCTGGAGCAGGAGGCGCGGAAGATTTTCAATCCGGTTCAGCAAGAGCCGACGCCGGTTGAACACGTGGGCCAGCAGACGATTCATGCGCCTGCCACAACCACCCCTGTTGTCGCGGCCACCGAGCCTGCGCCGATCGTGACACCGACTCCGGTTGAACCTGCTGCTCCAGCAGCCGCGCCAATAGCGCCGGCCCCTCACGACCCAACATTGCCGCCGCGAGCCCCATGAGCGATCTCCCCGAAAACGACCAGCACATGCCGCTGGTATCGCACCTCACCGAGTTGCGCACCCGCCTGCTGCGTTGCGTGGCGGCGATCTTTATCATCTTCGCCGGGCTGTTCGCGTTCACCCAGCAGATCTACACCTTCGTCTCGACGCCGCTGCGCCAGTACTTGCCGGTCGGCGCGACGATGATCGCCACCGACGTGTCGTCGCCGTTCCTGACACCACTGAAGCTGACGATGATGGTCTCGCTGTTCCTGGCGATCCCGGTGATCCTGCATCAGATCTGGGGCTTTATTGCGCCGGGCCTGTACAAGCATGAAAAGCGCATTGCGGTGCCGCTTCTGGTGTCCAGCATCATGCTGTTCTACACCGGCATGGCGTTCGCCTATTACTTCGTGTTCCCGCTGATCTTCAAGTTCTTCGCTGCAGCCACCCCGGCCGGCGTGGAAATGATGACCGACATCGCCAGCTATCTCGATTTCGTCATGACGCTGTTCTTTGCGTTCGGCGTGGCGTTCGAAATCCCCGTGGCCGTGGTGCTGCTGGTGTGGATCGGCGTGGTCGACGTCGCTTACCTGAGGAAAATCCGCCCGTACGTGATCATCGGCTGCTTCGTGGTCGGCATGATCCTGACGCCGCCGGACATCTTCTCGCAGACCCTGCTAGCCGTGCCGATGTGGATGCTGTTTGAGATCGGCATCCTGTTCGGTGGCCTGATCAGCAAACGCGAACGCCCGGACGAAACCCCGGCCGACGATCACAACGACCAGCCGCCAGCGACCCAGGCATGAACCTGCTGCTACTCGAAGAGGCCGACTTCATTGCGGCTGACCGTGTGGTGCTGCGCGATCGACGCCTGACGCATATGCAGGAAGTCCATCGTTCGGAAGTCGGTGACAGCCTGCGCGTCGGGCGGATCAATGGGCTGATGGGTTCGGCTGAGCTGTTGCGGCTGGAGGCGGGTGAAGCGGAGCTGCGCGTCACCCTCGATCAGCCGCCACCGGCCAAGTTGCCACTGACATTGGTGCTGGCCCTGCCGCGCCCGAAGATGTTGCGACGAGTGTTCCAGACCGTGGCGACCATGGGCGTGTCGAAGGTGATTCTGGTCAATAGCTACCGCGTCGAGAAAAGCTTCTGGCAGACGCCGTTTCTTGAGCCGCAGGCGATCCGTGAGCAACTGATCCTCGGCCTCGAGCAGGCTCGCGACACGGTGCTGCCAGAGATCGTCATCGAAAAGCGCTTCAAGCCTTTTGTCGAAGATCGACTGCCGGCGATCAGCGAAGGCACTCTCGGCCTGGTTGGTCATCCGGGCAACTATCCGCCGTGCCCTCGCGCCTTGAGCGAACCGGTAACCCTGGCCATTGGCCCCGAGGGTGGCTGGATTCCCTACGAAATCGATTTGCTGGCCAAATCCGGCCTGCAACCGGTGCAACTCGGCGACCGTATCCTGCGCGTCGAAACCGCCGTGACCGCCCTCCTCGCGCGCCTCTTCTAAGCGCAACACCGATCCCCTGTAGGAGCTGCCGCAGGCTGCGATCTTTTGATGTTGTTTTTAGAAGCAAGATCAAAAGATCGCAGCCTTCGGCAGCTCCTACATTGATCCCGTGCAGGGCCGGCGGATAAATGGTGTTACAGAATGCCATCACCCAGCCGATACAGCTCCCATAAGTCCAATTAGTGGTCGAGGGAGTCGTCGCATGTACCGTTGGTTAGCCGAGAGTCTTGGAAACGTCAGCGTCAAACGCAAACTGGGCATCGGTTTCGGCCTGGTGCTGTTGCTGACGTTGTTGATCACCTTCACCGGCTGGACCGGCATGAATGGCATCATCAGCCGTGGCGACAAGCTCGGCTTCATCTCCAGCCTCAATGAGCTGACCAAGGACTTGCGCATTGCGCGGTTCGAATATGACTCCCGCCGTGGCGAACAGGGCCCGGGCGCGGTCAACGAGTTGCTGAATAAACTCGACAGCGGCCTGCAAACCGCCCGCAGCCTGATCGAGCAGCCGTCCGACGCCGCCATGGTCGATCAGCAACTGGCCGCCGTCGCCGAGTACAAACGCGCCTTTGCCGACATGACTCAAGCTACCGTGCAGCGCGAAGATGCCCGCAGCAAACTCGGCGCCAGCGCCGACAACGCTGTAGCCAAAGTCTCCGAAGTCGAAAAATCCATGCTGCAAGGTGACAGCGTCGCGCAATACGACAGCGTGATCGAGCTGAGCAAACTGCTGCAACAGGCGCGCTACCAAGTGCGCGGCTACACCTACAGCGGCAAGGCCGAAGCCGAACAGCCAGCGCTGGCCGCCATCGACAACGCCCTGAAAAACCTCGAAAGCCTGCCGTCGAAACTGCCGGAGCAACACATCGCCAACCTGCAACAGGCCACCGACTCGATCAAAGCCTATCGCGCGGCGGTCGCGCAGTTCCGCGACTCGCAGGTCACCAATGCCAAGTCGCTCGCGCGCATGTCCGCTCAGGGCGACATCCTGATCGATCTCAGCAAGAAGCTGACGGCTTCGCAAACTATCGTGCGCGACACCGATGCCGCCCACGCCAAGAACATGCTTTTGATCGCCACCCTGCTGGCCTTGGCCTTCGGCTTGCTGGCCGCGTGGGCGATCACCCGACAGATCATCATTCCCCTGAACCAGACCCTGAAAGTCGCCGAACGCGTCGCTGCCGGCGACCTGACCCACAACCTGGTCTCCCTGCGCCGTGACGAACTTGGTCAATTGCAACGTTCGATGCAGAGCATGACCCAAGGTCTGCGTGAGCTGATCGGTGGGATCAGCGAGGGCGTGACCCAGATCGCCAGCGCCGCCGAGGAATTGTCAGCGGTGACCGAGCAGACCAGCGCCGGCGTCAACAATCAGAAGATCGAGACCGACCAGGTCGCCACCGCCATGAACGAAATGGCCGCCACCGTGCAGGAAGTCGCGCGTAACGCCGAGGAAGCTTCCGAAGCTGCCGTGGCTGCCGACCAGCAGGCCCGTGAGGGTGACAAGGTTGTCGGTGAAGCCATCGCGCAGATTGAGCGTCTGGCCGTTGAAGTCGGCCACTCGACCGAAGCCATGGGCGAGCTCAAGCGCGAAAGCGACAAGATTGGCAGCGTGCTCGACGTGATCAAATCCGTGGCTCAGCAAACCAACCTGCTGGCACTCAACGCGGCCATCGAAGCGGCGCGTGCTGGTGAAGCCGGACGTGGTTTCGCGGTGGTCGCCGATGAAGTGCGCAGCCTCGCGCAGCGCACTCAGAAGTCCACCGAAGAGATCGAAGAGCTGATCGTCGGCCTGCAAAACGGCACCCAGCAAGTGGCGACGATCATGGACAACAGCCGCACCCTCACCGACAGCAGCGTCGAGCTGACCCGTCGTGCTGGCGGCTCGCTGGAAAGCATCACGCGCACCGTGTCGGCGATTCAGGCGATGAACCAGCAGATTGCTGCGGCGGCTGAACAGCAGAGTGCGGTGGCCGAAGAGATCAACCGTAGCGTGCTGAACGTACGCGATGTGTCGGATCAGACATCGGCGGCAAGTGAAGAGACAGCGGCGTCCAGCGTTGAGTTGGCGCGGTTGGGGACGCATCTGCAGATGCTGGTGGGGCGGTTCAAGGTTTGAGGTGATTCAGTTGCCTTGGTTCGCTGTGGACCGAGGTGATGCTATCGCGAGCAGGCTCACTCCTACAGGTTTTGCGGTGTTCACACTTTTTGTGCAACAACACAAAACCACTGTAGGAGTGAGCCTGCTCGCGATTAGCGGCCCCCAAGGCCGCCGCTTTTAGAGGACCTGACGCAAGAAGGCCTGCGCCCGCGGATCCTTCGGTGCATCAAAGAACTCCGCCGGCGCGGCATCCTCCAGCAATTTCCCGTGATCGAAGAACAACACCCGATCCGCTACTTCCCGGGCAAAACCCATTTCGTGGGTGACGCAGACCATGGTCATGCCTTCCACGGCCAGGTTCTTCATCACATCCAGCACTTCGCCGACCATTTCCGGGTCGAGGGCCGATGTCGGCTCATCGAACAACATCACCTTCGGCTCCATCGCCAGCGCCCGGGCAATCGCCACACGCTGCTGCTGACCACCGGACAGGCGTGACGGAAACTCGTTGGCCTTCTGCGCGATACCGACCTTTTCCAGCAACGCCATAGCCTTGGCTTCGCGCTCTTTCTTGCCGCGCTTGCGCACGACTTTCTGTGCCAGACAGAGGTTTTCCAGCACGGTCATGTGCGGGAACAGGTTGAAATGCTGGAACACCATGCCGACTTCGCGGCGGTAGGCGTTGACGTCGGTTTTCGGGTCGGCCAGTTGCAGACCGTCGATGCTCACCGAGCCGGAATCGAACTCTTCCAGGCCATTGAGACAACGCAGGAAGGTCGACTTGCCGGAACCCGACGGGCCGATCACCACCAGCACTTCGCCCTTGGCCACCGTGGTGCTGACGTTATCCACCGCGCGCACCACTTGCCCACGGGTGTCGAAGACTTTTACCAGATCGCGGACTTCAATCACTTTGCGCGAGCCTCCGCTCAAGCCGGCTGGCGATTTTCGACAGCGGCAGGTTGATCAACAAATACAGGCCGGCGACGCAGAACAGAATCTCGAACGGCGAAAACGACGTGGTGATGACTTCACGACCGCTTTTCAGCAGCTCGGTGATGGCGATCACCGACACCAGCGAAGTGTCCTTGACCAGACTGATGAACTGCCCGGCCAGCGGCGGCAGCACGCGTTTGAACGCTTGCGGCAACACGACGTGGCGCATCGACTGGCCTGAGCTCAGACCGAGCGAACGCGCGGCTTCGTTCTGGCCCCGGGCAATCGACTGCACGCCGGAACGGATGATCTCGGCCACGTAGGCGCCGGTAAACAGCGACAACGCGGCGATCCCGGCGAACTCCCGGGACAGGTTCATCACCGTGCCGATGAAGAAGTAGAAAATGAAAATCTGCACCAGCAGCGGCGTACCGCGGACCAGTTCGACGTAGATACTCGACAGATCGCGCAGCGTCGGGTTGCTCGACAAGCGGCACAACCCGGTGACCAGACCGATCACCAACCCCAGAATGCCGGACACCACCGACAGCCAAAGCGTGGTCCACAGCCCCCATAACAGCGGCCCTGCCGCCCAATGCCGAGTAACACCCACGACGTCGCCTTCAGCCACATCGTCGCCCTGAGCGAATTGCAGGCTGTTCTCGTCGACAGTCAGGTGCTGCTCATCACCGGCGTCGTTGCGCAGAGTGACGTCGGCGCTGCTGCCTTTGCGCACCAGTTCAGTGACGGTGGAAATGTCCGCGGCGCGCTGGGTTTCTTCGGCCTGATAGGCGAAGTACTGCGGCACACGGTTCCAGCGCCATTCGTAGGACATCAGCGACGTGGCGTAATACAACGCACCCGCCAGACCGATCAGCACCAGCACGGTGAGGACGTGCCAGGGCCATTGGGCTTTTTTATGTTTCATTGGATTTGCAGGTTCCGAATTCTGTGTCGCTTGAGAGTCCGCCATCGCGGGCAAGCCCGCTCCCACAGTGAGCCAGGGTGAGCACAAATTATGTGTTCAACGCGAACCCTGTGGGAGCGGGCTTGCCCGCGATTGGAGCGACGCGGTCTATCTGACCGGGCTTATTCCATGTCCTTGAGCCACTCGGTGCTCTTGAACCACTTGTCATGGATGCGATCGTAGGTGCCGTCTTCGTGGATCTGGTGCAGGAAGTTGTTGATGAAGTTGAGACTGTCGTAGTCACCCTTCTTCAGACCGAAGGCCAGCGGTTCGTAGGTGAACGGCTTGTCGAGGAACACCAGTTTACCGGCACCGACCTTGGTCACTGCCACGACGTTGTACGGCGCGTCGTAGATGAAGGCGTCGGCCTTGCCGTTGACCACGTCGAGCACGGCTTCCTGTTCGTTGTCGTAGCCGTGGTACTTGGCTTTGGAGATCAGCTTTTTGGCAACCATCTCACCGGTGGTGCCGAGCTTGGAGGTGATGCGGTAGTCGGCGGTATTCAGGTCTTTATAGGACTTGATAGTGCCTTCCAGCTCCTTGCGGATCAGCAGGGTCTGGCCAACGACGATGAACGGTTCGCTGAAGTTCAGGCGCAGGTTGCGTTCCTGAGTCAGGGTCATGCCGCTGCCGATCATGTCGAACTTGTCGGTCATCAGCGCCGGGATGATGCCGTCGTAACCGGTGGAGACCAGTTCCAGTTTGACGCCCATGGCCTTGGTCATGGCTTTGAGGATATCGACTTCGAAGCCGATGATTTCACCGCGCTTGTTGGTCATCTCGAACGGCATGTAGGTCGGATCCATGCCGACTTTCAAGGTGCCGCGTTTGACCGCGTCATCGATTGCGCCCGCGTGTGCCGCATTGACTGCAACCAGTGCCGTGACGCCGACCAGCAGCATCGACAGATACTTCTTCATCTTCAAGTCCCCAAAACCATTGCGTTTGCGGCGCGAAAGCCAACAGTGACGGGCAAAAAAGCCCGGGCGCGCCAATTCGGGGACGGATGCTAACGCACTCGTTCTTTTGCACAAGGGTTTATGGGTGATTTGTTTGACAATCAAGGGCAGCCATAAAAAAACCCCGCTACATCAGCGGGGTCTCTTCATCAGGCCGGTTGAGCCTGCATGCTCACCGGTCGCAGCGGCAGCAACGGCGCATGCGGATCGGCTTTCACCGATGCCCGCCATGCGTCCAGCCACTCGGCGTGACCTTCGGCCCAGACCTGCTCGTGCAGGCGGGCCAGAGCAACCGGGTCGCTCAGCAGTTGCAGGCGATCATGGTTGTTCAGCCCGGCAGGACCGACCTTGATCGCATGACGCACACGCTCCTGACGCAGCCACTCAATCGGCTCGGCCTGACCGTGACGGGAGGTCGCCAGCGAGCACGCCAAGGCGTTCTGCTGCGGATCGACCACGGCGCGGACGAAGCCGTCGTTCAGTGCGTGCCAGCGGTTTTCGTGGGTGTACTGATCGGTGGCCAGCAACGCCTGTGGCGGATTGTATTCCTCAGGGATGAGGAACAGGCTCTCGTCACGGGACTTGAGGCCCAGACCGACACGGCTGGAAATCACCGACACCGGGATCGACAGCATCAGCGACCCGACGATCGGCACCAGCCACCACAGGAAGCTCGGGTTCAGCCAGATCACCAGCAGTGCCCAGAAGAAGCCCAACAGGGTCTGCGGGCCGTGGCGTTTGACCGCCTCGCTCCATGGCGTGGAGTCGTCGTCACGCTGCGGCGAGTTCCAGGTCGCGGCCCAACCGAGGAACGCGGCCAGAACGAAACGGGTGTGGAAAATCATCCGCACCGGCGCCAGCAGCATGGAGAACAACATCTCCAGCAGCATCGACAGGGTCACCTTGAACTTGCCACCGAACTCTTTCGCGCCCTTGGCCCAGATCAGGATGATGCTCAACAGTTTCGGCAGGAACAGCAGCACGATGGTTGTCGAGAACAGCGCGATCGCCTTCTCCGGATGCCATTGTGGCCACAATGGATAAAGCTGACGCGGTTCAAGGAAATACTGCGGCTCCATCAAGGTGTTCACCGCCAGCAGCGCAGTCGACAACACCAGGAAGAAGAACCACAACGGCGCCGACAGGTACGACATCACGCCGGTGAGGAATACCGCACGGTGCACCGGGTGCATGCCTTTGACCAGGAACAGACGGAAGTTCATCAGGTTGCCGTGGCACCAGCGACGGTCACGCTTGAGTTCGTCGAGCAGGTTGGGCGGCAACTCTTCGTAACTGCCCGGCAAGTCGTAGGCAATCCACACACCCCAACCGGCACGACGCATCAGCGCGGCTTCAACGAAGTCGTGAGACAGGATCGCACCGGAGAACGCGCCTTTACCCGGCAACGGCGCCAGGGCGCAGTGGTCGATAAACGGCTTCATGCGGATGATCGCGTTGTGACCCCAGTAGTGGGATTCACCCAGCTGCCAGAAGTGCAGACCGGCAGTAAACAGCGGGCCGTACACGCGGGTCGCGAACTGCTGCATGCGCGCATACAGAGTGTCCATGCCCGACGCACGCGGCGCGGTCTGGATGATCCCGGCGTCCGGCGTGGCTTCCATCAAGCGCACCAGACTGGTCAGACACTCGCCGCTCATGACCGAGTCAGCGTCGAGGACGACCATGTACTTGTAGTCACCGCCCCAACGACGACAGAAGTCGTCGAGGTTGCCGCTCTTGCGTTTCACACGGCGACGACGGCGACGGTAGAAGATCTTGCCGAAGCCTTTGGCTTCGCGGCAGACGTCCAGCCAGGCCTGTTGTTCGGCCACGCAGATGTCGGAGTCGTTACTGTCGCTGAGCACGAAGAAGTCGAATCGATCCAGATCACCGGTAGCGGCGACCGATTCGAAGGTTGCACGCAAACCGGCGAATACACGCGGCACGTCTTCGTTGCAGATCGGCATTACCAGTGCGGTACGCGCTTCTTTGGCAATCGGCTCGTTGCCGGCACTTTTACCGGAGATGCGGTATTTATCGTGACCGGTGAGCAACTCGAGGAAGCCCATCAGCGCGGTCCAGAAACCGGCCGACACCCAGCAGAACAGAATCCCGAACAGAATCAGGATGCTGGTTTGCAGCGCATACGGCAGCACTTGCGTGGCGGTTTGCAGCAGTGGCTGATGCAGGACTTCGTCCAGATCAACGAACGACCAGCCCTGGTACGGCATGATGCCTTTCATGTACCAGCCGGCGACGATGGTCTGACCGAGCATCAGCACCAGCAAGATGTAGCGACGGATCGAACCGACCGTGCGCCAGCGCGCCGCCGGCAGGACGTTCTCGTCCTTGGGCGGTTGTGGCGGGTTGGTGCGGCCAGTCATGCGGCGCCAGCCGCGCACCAGAATATTGGTGCGCCACGGCTCCGGCACGACTTTGGTCCGACGGATCGGCGGCGTTGCCTTGAGGCTGACCCGACCGCTGGCATCGAGCACCAGCATTTCCGCTTCTTCAAGCTCTTCAGCGGTGCTCAGTGTCAGGCGCTTGCCCACCGAAGCCTGGGCGGCTTCGGCAGGGGCGTCGAACGTCGAGGACGACAGGCGTTCATGCAGCTCGCTGAACGACTGGCAGCCCGCGAGTTCGGCGCGCTGCTGGTCGGTCATCGGCAGATGCGCCAGATACTCGGACAGAGTCTCTGGCTGTACTTGAGAGTTACTCATCGGCAGGCAACTGATAGCTCCAGGTCTCGGTCAGGACTTCTTCAGTCGGTGCCGATTCCGGTGTGGCTGTGGCCGCGTCCGCAGCGACTGGCTGCTTGGCGTCTTTGTTGGCCTTGTCCTTGGCATCTGCGGCTGGCTTGGCTTCAGCCTGTTTGGCCTCGGCTGCCTTGGCTTCCTTGTCGAGTTTCTCTTGTTGCTTGGCGGCAACCTTGTCGGCCTTGGCAACGGACGAGTTGGACGCCGGCACCGAAGACTTGGCCAGATCCGCCGTAACGATTGGCTGCACCAGAGCGGCACGCATCTCGGTCGCCTTGCTCGCGTCCTTGATCTTCATGCGCAGGGTCAAACGCCAGCCCTTGGTTTCAGGGTTGTAACGCACGGTGTTCTCGACCAGCTCGGCATTGTCGCCAACGCTGACCTGGCTGCGAACGTCTGCATCCGGGGCCAGAGCCGCCAGCGATGGACCTTCGAAGTCGACCAGATAAGCAACGCTGCCATCCGGCTGACGGATCAGGTTCGATTGCTTGACGTCACCGGTGGAGCGCAGAGTCTGCGCAACCCAGGCGCTGTCAGGCGCGTGAATCGCCGCTTCGTCCATGGTCCAGTGCATGCGATAGGCGAAGTCGAGTGGCTGACCTGGCTCCGGCAATTTTTCCGGGCTCCAGAACGCAACGATGTTGTCGTTGGTTTCGTCGGCGGTTGGAATCTCGACCAGATCGACGGTGCCTTTGCCCCAGTCGCCCTTCGGCTCGATCCAGGCGCTTGGGCGCTTGTCGTAGCGGTCGTCGAGGTCTTCGTAGTGGCTGAAATCACGGCCACGTTGCAGCAGACCGAAACCACGCAGGTTCTCGACGCTGAAGTTGCTCACGGCGAGGTGTTTCGGGTTGTTCAGCGGACGCCAGATCCACTCGCCATTGCCGGCATGGATCGACAGACCGCTGGAGTCGTGCAGTTCACGACGGTAGTTGAGGACTTTCGACGGCTGGTTGGCGCCGAACAGGAACATGCTGGTCAGCGGTGCGATGCCCAGTTTGCCAACCTTGTCACGCAGGAACATCTGCGCCTTGACGTCGACAACGGTGTCGCTGCCCGGGCGCAGGATCAGACGGTAGGCACCGGTAGCACGCGGCGAATCAAGCAGGGCGAAGATCACCAGATGCTTGTCGCCCGGCTTCGGCTGTTGAATCCAGAACTCGCGAAAACGCGGGAATTCTTCACCCGACGGCAACGCGGTATCGATCGCCAGGCCACGGGCCGACAGACCGTAGGTGTGACCCTTGCCGACGACGCGGAAGTAGCTCGCGCCCAGCATGGTCATGATTTCGTCTTGCTTGTCGGCCTTGTTGATCGGGTACAGCACACGGAAACCGGCATAACCCAGTTGCTCGGTGGCTTTGGGATCAAACTTCAGGTCGCCAAAATCGAAGCGAGTCGGATCGTATTTGATCTCATCGACGCTGTTCGCGGTGATTTCGTTGATTTTCACCGGTGTATCGAAATGCATACCCTGGTGATAGAAGGAGAGCTTGAACGGCGTCTTCTTATCAGCCCACTCAGCCTTTTCGGTGAGGAAGCGGATTTTCTGATAGTCCGCGAACTTCATATCGCGGAATTCGTTCGGCAGGTTGCTGCGCGGGGCTTCGAACTTCTGCCCGGCCAACTCTTTGGCCTTGGCCGACACATCGTCAAGATTGAACGCCCAAAGCTGACCGGCGCTGAGCAGGCACAGGAGCGCCGAACCCGCTACCAGGGCACTTCGCATGCGTTTGGCAGACATTTTTGCTGCATTACAGGGACTAACAATCACGAGCAACCCTCGCCGAAAACAGATCAATAAACCAACGGCCAGCTATCTATATGCCAGGTTGGCGAGCATTGTTCCGACTCCGCTGGGGCAAAATGATTCCCCAATCGGATCCAGACAAGTCTCTACCTAAGTGAAAATGGACCAACGAACGCTGATCACCGTAGCGCGCGATTATCTAGTAGCCCGCATGACAACGCATCAGGGGTAACAAAGTATTTATCGCGAAAACGCCCTAAAAACGTCGAAATCTCCTAAAAAGGCGTTTCAAGTGTTGTCAGGTTTGTAACAAAAAAGTAACAGGGCCGTCGTTGACCAAATGCACCTGCATATCCGCGCCGAATCTACCTGATGCCACAGTGCCATGCATCTCTTTCGCTTTGCCTAATAGATAGTCGAATAATTCCTCGCCCAACGCCGGAGGGGCCGCGGTCGAGAAGCTCGGGCGCAACCCGCTTTTGGTGTCGGCAGCCAGGGTGAACTGAGAGACCAGCAGCAACCCACCGCCAACATCGGCGAGAGACAAATTCATCTTGCCCTCGTCGTCGCTGAATACCCGATAGTTAAGCAGCTTATGCAGAAGTTTGTCGGCGCTGGCGCGCGTGTCGTCGGGTTCTACCGCTACCAGCACCAGCAAACCTTGATCGACCGCGCCAACCACCTCGCCCGCCACTTCCACTCGCGCACTGCGCACGCGCTGTAAAAGCCCCTTCATGCTTCTTCGGGCGGCAGATCGAGCAGACGACGCGCCATGTTGCCCGCCGCGCGCACCAGTGCATCAGTAATGCCCGGTTCGGATGCGGCGTGGCCGGCGTCGCGGATCACCTGCAATTCGCTGTTCGGCCAGGCCTGGTGCAATTCCCAGGCGTTGTCGAGCGGGCAGATCACGTCGTAGCGCCCGTGGATGATCACGCCCGGCAGGTGAGCGATCTTGCCCATGTCACGAATCAACTGGTTCGGTTCAAGGAAGGCATTGTTGGTGAAATAGTGGCATTCGATCCGCGCAATCGACAGCGCACGCTGCGGCTCGGAAAAGCGATCGACCACCAGCGGGTTCGGCCGCAGCGTCGCGGTGCGCCCTTCCCAGGTCGACCAGGCCTTGGCAGCATGCATCTGGGCGATCTGGTCGTTACCGGTCAGGCGTTTATGGAAAGCGCCAAGCAGGTCATCGCGCTCGTCCAGCGGGATCGGCGCGATGTAGTCCTGCCAGTAATCGGGGAACAGGCGGCTGGCGCCGGCCTGATAGAACCACTCGATTTCCTGCGGACGGCAAAGAAAGATCCCACGCAGGATCAGACCGTGTACACGCTCCGGATGGGTTTGCGCGTAGGCCAGCGCCAGGGTCGAACCCCACGAACCGCCGAACAGCACCCATTTGTCGATGCCCAAGTGCTTGCGGATGCGCTCAAGGTCGGCGACCAGATCCCAGGTGGTGTTGTTTTCGAGGCTGGCGTGCGGCGTGGAGCGTCCGCAACCTCGCTGATCGAAGGTGACAATGCGGTAAAGGTTCGGATCGAAATAGCGACGGCTCTGCGCGTCGCAACCGGCACCTGGCCCACCATGGATGAACACGACCGGCAAGCCTTCCGGTGAGCCGCTTTCGTCGACGTACAGCGTATGGGTGTCATCGACAGCCAGATCGTGCCGGGCGTGAGGTTTGATCTGCGGAAACAAAGTCTGCATTGCGCGCTCCGTAAGGGGTCGAGGTCATCCCTGGGGGGACGTCTATTATTCTGCCGTTGGGCATCATAAACCCGATTTACGTCAATGAGCATGCCCGCGCGTAATCACAATTTTTCAGCGATGTCCCCTGTGGCGAGGGGATTTATCCCCGTCCGGCGGCGAAGCCGTCGTAAAACCGATATACGCGGTATGTCTGAGAAACTGTGGTGGCCGGTTTTAGGGCCGCTGCGCGACCCAACGGGGATAAATCCCCTCGCCACAGGGCTACCGTCATGCGTAGCGGGATTCGCCCCAGGCGAGGAAGCCCTGCAGCAATTCCTTGAGCACCACCCGCGTCGGCTCGGCCAGATCGGTGCGGTAGCGGAAAGGTTCGAACTCTTCCATATACGTGCACTGGCCCAACTCCAGCTGCACCGCGTGAATATTCTCGGCCGGGTTGCCGTAATGCCGGGTGATGTGGCCGCCCTTGAAGCGCCCGTTCAGCACGTGGCTGTAATCGCTGTGTCGCGCGCAGATCGCCTCCAGTTGCGTGGCCAACCGCGGATCGCAACTGGCGCCGTTGAAGGTGCCGAGGTTGAAGTCGGGCAACTTGCCGTCGAACAGATGCGGAATGTTCGACCGGATCGAGTGCGCATCAAACAGCAGCGCATAGCCGAACTCGGCCTTCAGCCGCGCCAGTTCTTGCTGCAAGGTGCGGTGATACGGCGTCCAGATTTGTTCCAGATACGTCGCGCGCTCTTCTTTCGACGGCTCCAGCCCTTCCTTGAACAACGGGATGCCATCGAACAACGTTGCCGGATACAGGCCGGTGGTCGCCCCGGCGTACAACGGTTTGTCGTCGGACGGCCGGTTCAGGTCGATGACGAAACGCGAGTATTCGGCAGCCAAAGTGCTGGCGCCCAGCTCCTCGGCAAAGTCGTACAGCTGCGGAATATGCCAGTCAGTGTCCGGCAGGCTTTTCGCGTCGCCGATCAGGCCGGCCTCGACCACCGGGGTCAGACGTAAACCGGCATGCGGCATGCTGATCAGCAGCGGCACGCGACCTTGTTTGAAATTCAGAACCTTATCCACAACCGCTCTCCTACAGACTTGATTCAACGCCGTGACGCACGACGCGTTTGTCCAGATCGCCACCGAGCCAGTAAGCCAGATCCGCCGGGCGATCAATCTGCCACACGACGAAATCCGCGACTTTGCCGACTTCCAGCGAGCCATGTGTGTCGGCCATGCCCAGTGCCTGCGCGGCATGGATGGTCGCGCCAGCCAAAGCCTCTTCCGGGGTCATGCGGAAACAGGTGCAGGCCATGTTCAGCATCAAACGCAGCGATAACGCGGGCGAGGTGCCCGGATTAAGATCGCTGGCGATGGCGATTTTCACCTTGTGTTTGCGCAAGGCGTCCATCGGCGGCAACTGGGTTTCGCGCAGGAAGTAGAACGCACCCGGCAGCAGCACCGCGACGGTGTCGGACGCGGCCATGGCGATGGCATCGGCTTCGTCCATGAACTCCAGGTGATCGGCGGACAACGCTTTATAACGTGCGGCGAGGCTGGAGCCGTGCAGCGACGACAGTTGTTCGGCGTGCAACTTCACCGGCAGACCTAATTCTTTAGCGGTGATAAACACGCGCTCGACCTGTTCCGGGGAAAACGCCAGGTATTCACAGAACGCATCCACCGCATCGACCAGGCCTTCGGCGGCTAGCGCAGGAAGCATTTCGGCGCAGATGTGATCGATGTAAGCGTCGGCGCGATCCTTGTATTCGGGCGGCAACGCGTGAGCGGCGAGGCAGGTACTGCGCACGCTGATCGGCAGCTCTTTGGCCAGACGACGGATGACCCGCAGGATCTTCCGTTCGTTGGCCAGATCGAGCCCGTAGCCAGACTTCATCTCTACCGTGGTCACGCCGTCGCGCATCAGGCTTTTCAGGCGTTTGGCGGCGCTGGCGAACAGCTCGTCTTCCGACGCCTCGCGCGTGGCGCGCACGGTGCTGGCGATGCCGCCACCGGCCGCTGCGATTTCCGCGTAGCTGACGCCTTGCAGACGTTTCTCGAACTCGCCGCTGCGATTGCCGCCGAACACCGTGTGGGTGTGGCAGTCGATCAGGCCGGGGGTGACCCACGCGCCTTGCAGGTCATTGACCGCCGGGTATTCGCCGGACGGCAATAGATTGCGCGGGCCGATCCACTCGATGAGCGCACCGGACGTCACGATGGCGGCATCCTCGATGATCGAGTAGACGCCTTGTGCCATGGTTGCGACGTGGCAGTGTTGCCAGAGGGTTTTCATCCCTTAGTCTCCACAGTATTCAAAATCGAATCGCCAGCAGGCTGGCTCCCACAGGGAAACGCATTCCAACTGTGAGAGCCAGCCTGCTGGCGATGAGTCCATCACAGGCTCGGCAGAACCTTCGCCGCAACCAACTCGTTCAAACACCGCGAAGCCAACAACTCACTCGCAGCATTGATGTCCGGCGCAAAGAACCGGTCCTTCTCATAAAACGGCACTTCCTTGCGCAGAATGGCCCGAGCCTGTTCCAGTTTCGCCGAGGTCTTCAGGCCATTACGCAGATCCAGCCCCTGCACCGCCGCCAACCATTCCACGGCGAGAATCCCGCGAGTGTTCTCGGCCATTTCCCACAGACGCTTGCCGGCCGCAGGTGCCATTGAAACGTGGTCTTCCTGGTTTGCCGAAGTCGGCAGGCTGTCCACCGAATGCGGGTGGGACAACGCCTTGTTCTCACTGGCCAGTGCGGCAGCGGTCACCTGAGCGATCATGAAACCGGAGTTCACGCCGCCATTGGCCACGAGAAACGGCGGCAGTTGCGACATGTGCTTGTCCATCATCAGCGAGATGCGGCGTTCGCTCAGCGAGCCGATTTCAGCGATAGCCAGGGCCATGTTGTCAGCGGCCATGGCCACGGGTTCGGCGTGGAAGTTACCGCCGGAAATCACATCGCCTTCAGCGGCAAACACCAGCGGATTATCGGAGACGGCGTTGGCTTCAACCGCCAGCACTTCAGCAGCCTGACGGAACTGGGTCAGACAGGCGCCCATGACTTGTGGCTGGCAGCGCAGGGAGTATGGATCCTGGACCTTGTCGCAATTCTGGTGCGAGTCGGAAACTTCGCTGCGCTCACCCAGCAAATCGCGGTAAGCAGCGGCCGCATCGATCTGGCCTTTCTGCCCGCGAGCCGCGTGGATGCGCGCATCGAACGGCGAGCGCGAACCGAGCACGGCTTCAACCGTCAGAGCGCCCAGTGCGATGGCGCCCGCGAACAAATCTTCGCCTTCAAACAAACCACGCAACGCAAAAGCAGTAGAAACCTGAGTGCCGTTGAGCAGCGCCAGACCTTCCTTAGCCGCCAGCGTCAGCGGCGTCAGGCCGGCGACTTTCAGCGCTTCGGTGGCTTCCATCCACTCGCCCTTGTAACGCGCCTTGCCTTCGCCCAGCAGCACCAGCGACATGTGCGCCAATGGAGCCAGATCGCCGGAAGCACCGACCGAACCTTTCAACGGAATGTGCGGATAAACCTCGGCATTGATCAGCGCAATCAGCGCATCGATCACAACGCGACGGATCCCGGAAAAACCACGGCTGAGGCTGTTGACCTTGAGCACCATCACCAGCCGCACCAGCGCATCGCTGATCGGCGCGCCGACGCCGGCAGCGTGGGACAACACCAGCGAGCGCTGGAGGTTTTCCAGGTCTTCGCTGGCGATGCGGGTCGAGGCCAGCAGGCCGAAACCGGTGTTGATGCCGTAGGCGGTGCGGTTTTCGGCGAGGATCTGCTCGACACAGGCGACGCTGGCTTCGATCTGCTGTGATGCGCTGTCGTCGAGGGTCAGCTTGACCGGGTTCTGATACACGTCACGCAGTTGGGCCAGGCTCAGTTGGCCGGGAATCAGGTTCAGCGCAGTCATTTTGTGCTCCTTTTGAGAGTTTATTGTTAACTCGCCAGACGCTCCGGAGATGTCCGTTGTCCGTCGCGTCTGCCCTTTTGGGGAGCCGCGCCTTGGCACGCTGGCGTAGGTAGATTTTCAGTGCAGATTCGGTAGTACGTTGTGCAGCAAATTCGAGTCTTTCAGAACGCTTGCAGCGGCAGCGATATCCGGCGCCAGCCAGCGATCCTGATCATAAGCCGGGACCTTTTCGCGCAGCAGTCGCCACGCAACATCGGTGCCCGCGCCGAAACGCTGTTCCTTGAGGAATTCAAACGCCTGCGCCGCCAGCAGATATTCGATGGCGAGGATTTGCGTGCAGTTTTCCAGGGCGCGATGCAGCTTGAGTGCGGCGTTGGTGCCCATGCTCAAGTGGTCTTCCTGCAAACCCGAAGTGATGTAGTTGTCGAGCACAGCCGGTTGTGCCAATTGGCGGTTTTCCGCACACAGTGACGCGGCGACGTATTGCACGATCATCATCCCGGAGTTCACCCCCGGATTGGCCACCAGAAATGCCGGCAGACCGCTGACGTGCGGATTCACCAGGCGATCGAGACGACGCTCGGCAATCGAGCCGATTTCAGCCATGGCAATTGCCAGCAAATCTGCCGCCATTGCTACTGATTGACCGTGTGGATTGGCTTGCGACATGACGCGGAACTCGTCCGGTGTGCCCAGCAGCAGCGGGTTGTCGGTGCAGCCGTTGAGCTCGGTTTCGATCTGTTTGATCGCGTGCTCCAGTTGATCGCGCGCGGCGCCGTGCACCTGCGGAATCGAACGGATGCTCAGCGCGTCCTGAGTGCGAATGCCTTTGCTCGATGCGATCACTTCACTGCCGTCGAGCAATGCACGCAGATTGACGCCAACCTGCTGCATCCCCGGATGCGGTTTCAGCGCGATGATTTCGGCATCGAACGCGGCGATCTGCCCGCGCTGCGCTTCGAAACTCATGGCGCCGATTACGTCGGCCCATTGCAGCAGACGGGTGGCGTCGGCGATGGCCAGGCAGCTGAGGCCGGTCATGCACGGCGTGCCGTTGACCAGACACAAACCGTCCTTCGCGCCGAGTTGCACCGGTTGCAGGCCCTCCTCGGCCAGCGCTTGTTGAGCAGAGGTGATTTGCCCGCGATAGCTGACATTACCAACGCCCAGCAGTGCAATGCCGATGTGCGCCATGTGGGTCAGATAACCCACCGAGCCTTGCGACGGCACCTGCGGCGTGATGCCGCGATTGAGCAGCGCCAGCAGCCCTTCGACCACCCGGCGATGGATGCCGGATTTGCCGTGGCTGTAGTTGTGAATCGCGGCGCAGATGATCGCGCGCGTTTGTTCGTCGGCCAAAACCGGGCCGACGCCGCAGGCATGGCTGAGCAGGGTGTTACGCGACAACTGGCTGAGCTGTTCGTCTTTCAGCGAGACGTTGGACAACCCGCCCAGGCCGGTGTTGACGCCATAAGCACGCTCGCCGCTGGCGACGATGCGCTGGACGATGCCTTGCGCGTTTTCGATGCGCGCCCACGTGTCGCTCGACAGCTCGAGTGGCGCGCCGTGACGGGCAACGGCGACTACGTCTTGCCAGCGCAGATGGGCGCCGGTGATCACGATTTTTTCAGCCTGGGACATCTGAAGCCTCATACCAATTTTGTTGACTATAGAAACCCTGTGGCGAGGGGATTTATCCCCGATGGGTGGCGAAGCCGCCCCAAAATCGTCCGAAGAGGTCTGTCTGACAGACCGCATTGGTTGAATTTACGACTGCTACGCAGCCGATCGGGGATAAATCCCCTCGCCACAGGGGCAGTCCAGATTCAGACAACCGCAGCCCGCCGCTGCACGAACCGGTCGACATACTCATCCGCCGGCGAATGCAGGATCTCGCGTGGCGTACCGACCTGAATCAGCTTGCCGTCCTTGAGAATCGCAATGCGATTGCCGATACGCACCGCCTCGTCGAGGTCGTGGGTGATGAAGACGATGGTCTTGTGCAGGGTCTTTTGCAGCTCCAGCAACTGGTCCTGCATCTCGGCGCGGATCAGCGGATCCAGCGCACTGAACGCTTCGTCCATCAGGATGATGTCAGTGTCCGCCGCCAAGGCGCGGGCCAGGCCCACACGCTGACGCATGCCGCCGGAGAGCTGGTGCGGGTATTTGTTTTCGTAGCCCTTGAGGCCCACGGTGTTGATCCAGTGCAACGCCCGCTCGGCGCACAGTTGCTTGCTCTCGCCGCGCACTTTGAGGCCGTAGGCGACGTTGTCGAGCACGGTCTTGTGCGGCAGCAGGCCGAAGCTCTGGAAGACCATGCTGATCTTGTGCCGGCGAAATTCGCGCAGGGCTTGCATGTCGTATTGCAGGATGTCCACGCCGTCCACCAGGATCGCGCCGCTGGTCGGGTCGATCAGGCGATTGAAGTGGCGCACCAGCGTCGACTTGCCGGAACCGGACAGGCCCATGATCACGAATATCTCGCCAGTACCGATGCTCAGCGACAGGTCGTTGACCCCGACCACGCAGCCGGTTTCGCTCAGCACCTGATCCTTGGTCTTGCCCTGGCCAACCATGGCCAGGGCGTCCTTGGCGCGGTTGCCGAAAATCTTGAAGACGTTTTTGACTTCAATCTTGCTCACGGTTGCGTTGCTCATTTGCTCACCTCATGCCGTGGCCGACCGTACGCCTGAGTAATGCGGTCGATGACCACTGCGAGAATCACGATCGCCAGACCGGCCTCAAGCCCGCGTCCGACGTTGAGGGTCTGAATCCCCACCAGCACGTCTTCACCCAAGCCTCTGGCGCCGATCATCGAGGCGATCACCACCATCGACAGGGCCATCATGGTGGTCTGGTTGATCCCGGCCATGATGCTTGGCAGGGCCAGCGGCAGTTGCACGCCGAACAGTTGCTGCCAGCGGTTGGCGCCGAATGCGTTGATCGCTTCCATGACTTCGCCGTCGACCTGGCGAATGCCCAGATCGGTCAGGCGAATCAGCGGCGGTGCGGCGTAGATCACGGTGGCGAAAATCGCCGGAACCTTGCCCAGACCGAACAGCATCAGCACCGGAATCAGGTACACGAAACTCGGCATGGTCTGCATGATGTCGAGCAGCGGCATCAGTACCGAACGCAGGCGATTGCTGCGCGCCGAGAGAATCCCCAGCGGAATGCCGATCAGCACCGATATGATCGTCGCCACCATCATCAGCGCCAGCGTCTGCATGAGTTTGTCCCACAGGCCGACAGCGCCTACGAGAAACAACAGACCGACGATCACCGCCGTGGTCACGACTTTGCTCGTTGCATGCCAGGCGACGACACCGACGATCGCCAGCATCAGCCACCACGGTGCAGCACGCAGCAGGCCTTCGAGATTGACGATGGCCCACAGCAGGGTGTCCGAGATCTGGCGGAACACATCACCGTAGTTGGTGACCAGCGAATCGACCCAACCGTTGACCCAGTCGGCGATGGAAAAGGTAAAGCTTTCGGGAAACATAAGCGGCTCTCAATCAGAAATCTCAATCAAGCGATGACGGCATATCTCCCGGCCAGCCTCACGGTTGACCGGGAGGTAGCGACCTACAGCGCCGCGTCGATTTTCTTGGCGGCGTCTTCACTGACCCACGCGTGCCAGACCTCAGGATGTTCCTTGAGGAAGATTTTCGCCAGTTTTGGCGACTCGATACGTTCCTTCGCCATGCGTCCCAGATTCTGGTTCAGCAAATCGATCGGCAGGTTGACCTTTTCCAGCACCGCCACCAGTTCCGGGGCTTGTTCGTGGAAGGTCTTGGACAGGCCGACCTTGATCGTCACGGTCTTGTCGACGCCCGGTTTTTCTTCCAGTTTGACCAGATCGACCTGGCCCATCAGCGGGGTTGGCGACCAGTAGTAGAAGAGAATCGGCTCGCCACGTTTGTAGCTCGACAGCACCGCCGCATCCAGCGCCGGGCCGGTGCCTGGGCGGAAGTTGGTGTAGCTGTTTTCCAGGCCGTAGCTTTTCAGCATTTCACTGTTGTCCAGCTCGCAGGTCCAGCCGGCCGGGCAGTTGTAGAAACGGCCCTTGGCAGGTTCTTCAGCGTCTTTGAACACGGCGGAATACTTGGCCAGATCGGCAATGTTTTTCAGGTCTGGCGCTTTCGGTTCAAGCTTGCGCTTGGCGTCGCCTTCGATCACATAACGCGGCACGTACCAGCCTTCGATAGCGCCCACGACAGGTGCGCCGACACCGACGACCTTGCCGGCCTTCTCGGCCTTGTTCCAGACTTCGCTGCGGCCGACCCACTCTTCGGCGAACACTTGGATGTCGTTGCTGCTCAGGGCGTTTTCCATGGTGATGGAGTTGCCCGGCAAGCTGTCGGTCTTGCAGTCGTAGCCTTTTTCCAGCACCACTTGCATGACGTCGGTCAGCAGCATGCCGCTTTCCCAGTTCAGGCCGGCGAACTTCACCGGTTTGCCTGACTCGCACCAACCGGCGGCCTGGGTGGCACCGGCACTGGCGAGCAGGCCCATGGAAAGCAGAGTGGTCAGCAGGGTCTTGTTCGATTTCATTGTCGTGACGCTCCTAATCATGAATTGGGCTTACGGCAGTCAAGAGGCATCCAGCCCTGTCCACGTCCAATCAGGCCTGCGCCGCAACGCGGCTGGCCCCGCTTTTTTCAGGTTGTGCATCGCTGTCCTGCTCGGTCGGCAGAATCAGCTGATCAGGTACGGCGCTGTGCCATTTTTTCGCACAGACGTAATACACGGCGGCGGGCACCACCAGACCGATGATCCAGGAGATATCCACATCACCCAGCGCCGCCACCAAGGGACCTGTGTAGAACTTTGTGGAGATAAACGGCAACTGCACCAGTACACCGAACACGTAGACGCTGATACCGAGGATGTTCCAACGGCCATAGCGACCATTCGGATCGGCCAGCGCCGGCACGTCATAGCGCTCACGGGTGATGCAGTAGTAGTCGACCAGGTTGATCGCGCTCCAAGGCGTGAAGAAGGCGAGCAGGAACAGGATGAAAGACTTGAACGCGCCGAGGAACGAATGCTGTCCGAGCAATGCGATCAGGGTTGCCGCACCGACGATGAACAGCACGAATACCAGACGCTGCAAACGCGACACCTTCAGGTGGCCACGGAAACCGCTGATGATGGTCGCGATGCACATGAAGCTGCCGTAGGAGTTCAGCGTGGAGATGGTGACTTTGCCGAAGGCGATGCTGAAGTACAGCAACGCCGCGGTGGCGCCAGTGCCGCCCAGACCGACGATGTAGGCGACCTCATGGCCGGCGAATTGACCGTTGGCCGAAGCTGCTGCGAACACGCCGAGGATCATCGCCACTTGGGCGCCAATCACCGAGCCGGCGCCCGCGGCGAAGAAGGTTTTCACCGAGCAAGTGCTGCTCGGCAGGTAGCGCGAATAGTCAGCCACGTACGGGCCGAAAGCGATCTGCCAGGAAGCGGCGAGCGACACCGCCAGCAAGAAACTGCTCCAGCTGAAGTGGCGGATTTGCATAAGTGCGCCGACGTCGGTCTGATTGATCAGACGCCAGAACAGGAAAACAAAAGCGATCACGCCGATGACGCTGGCGACACGGCCAATCCAGTGGATCACTCGATAACCGAGCACCGTGACCAACACGATGACACTGGCGAAAATCAGGATGCCGACGCTGTCGCTGACACCAAACAACTGGCCCAGCGCCTGACCGGAAAGCACGGTTCCGGTGGCGGTAAAACCCAGGTACATCAAACACACCAGCACGATCGGGATGGCCGCGCCATACACACCAAACTGCACGCGGCTGGAAATCATCTGCGGCAGGCCCAGTTTTGGCCCTTGCGCAGCATGCAGCGCCATGACGCCACCGCCCAGTAGTTGACCGATCAGCAGACCGATCAACGACCAGAACACATCACCGCCCAGCACCACGGCCAGGGCCCCGGTGACAATCGCGGTGATTTGCAGGTTGGCACCCATCCACAGGGTGAATTGGCTGAACAGACGACCGTGTCTTTCCGCTTCCGGGATGTAGTCGATCGAACGCCTTTCGATCAACGGTTTGTTGCCTGCACGATCGGTGTTAACAGCCATGATTCAACCTCTGTGGATTGTTAGATTCCTTGTAGGAGCTGCCGCAGGCTGCGATCTTTTGATCTTGAAAAACCAACCTCAAAAGATCGCAGCCTGCGGCAGCTCCTACAGGGTTTTGCGTTTATTGACCGGTAATCATCGGCAGGTTCAGGCCCTGTTCCTTCGCGCAGTCGATAGCGATCTGGTAACCGGCATCGGCGTGACGCATGACACCGGTAGCCGGGTCGTTATGCAGCACGCGGGCTATTCGCTCGGCCGCTTCGTCGGTACCGTCGCAGACGATCACCATGCCCGAGTGCTGCGAGAAACCCATGCCGACGCCGCCGCCGTGGTGCAGGGAAACCCAGGTCGCGCCGCTCGCGGTGTTGAGCAGAGCGTTGAGCAGTGGCCAGTCGGACACAGCGTCGGAACCGTCCTGCATCGATTCGGTTTCGCGGTTCGGGCTGGCGACCGAGCCGGAATCGAGGTGGTCGCGACCGATCACGATAGGGGCGGACAATTCACCGCTACGGACCATTTCGTTGAAGGCCAGACCGAGCTTGGCGCGCAGACCCAGGCCAACCCAGCAGATACGGGCCGGCAGACCCTGGAAGCTGATGCGCTCGCGGGCCATGTCCAGCCAGTTGTGCAGGTGGGCGTCGTCCGGGATCAGCTCTTTGACCTTGGCGTCGGTTTTGTAGATGTCTTGCGGATCACCCGACAGCGCCGCCCAGCGGAACGGGCCGATGCCACGGCAGAACAGCGGACGGATGTAAGCCGGTACGAAACCCGGGAAGTCGAATGCGTTCTCAACGCCCTCTTCCTGAGCCATCTGACGGATGTTGTTGCCGTAGTCGAAGGTCGGAATGCCTTGCTTCTGGAACGCCAGCATCGCTTTGACGTGCACAGCCATCGACTGCTTGGCGGCTTTGATCACAGCGGCAGGTTCGGTCTTGGCGCGGGCGCGATATTCGTCCCAGGTCCAGCCGGCCGGCAGGTAACCGTTGAGTGGATCGTGGGCGCTGGTCTGGTCGGTGACCATGTCCGGGCGCACGCCGCGCTTGACCAGTTCCGGCAGAATTTCCGCCGCGTTGCCCAGCAGGGCGATGGAGATCGCTTTGCCTTCTTTGGTGTATTTGGCGATGCGCGCCAGCGCGTCGTCGAGGTCAGTGGCTTGCTCGTCGACGTAGCGGCTTTTCAGGCGGAAATCGATACTGACCTGCTGGCATTCAATGTTCAGCGAGCACGCGCCGGCCAAAGTTGCCGCGAGCGGCTGAGCGCCGCCCATGCCGCCCAGACCTGCGGTCAGGACCCACTTGCCGGTGAGATTGTCGTTGTAGTGCTGACGACCTGCCTCTACGAAGGTTTCGTAGGTGCCTTGAACGATGCCTTGGCTACCGATGTAGATCCAGCTGCCGGCAGTCATCTGGCCGTACATGGCCAGGCCTTTGGCGTCGAGTTCGTTGAAGTGCTCCCAGCTCGCCCAGTGCGGCACCAGGTTGGAGTTGGCGATCAGTACGCGCGGGGCGTTACTGTGAGTCTTGAACACGCCGACCGGCTTGCCGGATTGCACCAGCAGGGTCTCGTCGTCATTCAGGTTGGTCAGGCTTTCAACGATCTTGTCGTAGCACTCCCAGTTACGGGCGGCGCGACCGATACCGCCATATACCACCAGTTCCTTCGGGTTCTCGGCGACTTCCGGGTCGAGGTTGTTCATCAGCATGCGCAGCGGCGCTTCGGTCAGCCAGCTCTTGGCGGTCAGCTTGTTACCGCGGGCGGCACGGATTTCGACGTCACGATGCTTTGTAGGTTTCTGGGTATTGTCAGTCACGAAAAAGACTCCTCAGCGATCAATTCAAACCAACCCTGGCAGTGGGCAAGCAGCCTGTGCGCATCAATGCGCGACAAGCGAATCAGTGGACGCTGCGGAGAATCTCTAACGACTCATACGCATACGTCTTTACTTGTACATACAAGCATATGCAATCAAGCGGCCAACTTGGCAGTGGGGTGTTCAAGAAAAATCGCGGACACGGCTGGAGATCGCCTGAATCAAGGGTTCTGGCGATGATGAAATTTTTCGAGGGGATGGTTTGGGGAGGTAGAGAGATGTTACGCAAGTGGGGTTTTGCGCCACGCTGGGGCGTTCGGTAACAAGTTGGTGCGTGGTTGGGAACACCCCAAAAGCAAAAGATCGCAGCCTTCGGCAGCTCCTACAGTGGGATTGATGTACACCCTGTTGGAGCTGCCGAAGGCTGCGATCTTTTGACGTTATTTGAATCAGCGCGCAGTCAGTTCGATCACGCAGCACGAGGCATTCAAGGCGACTTCAACCAGCCCGCTGTTACCGTCCAATTGCAGGCAATCATGACGGCCAAGTTGTGCAGTCTTCTCACCGACCACAACTTCAAGCAACTCACTGACACTGAACACCAACACCGTGCCGGCCGAGCTGAAAAACCGTTGCTCACCCTCCAGCCACTGCAACCGCGCGCTGTAACGCTGCGGCGCGTAGATCAGGTTGAAATCGCGAATCGCCCCACCGAGCAAGGTGCAGGACACTTTACTCTCGCCGCTGAATGCAAACGGGTCGAGCGGTAACAGTGGCCGAGTGTCGTCGCCGTCGACGCACAGGGTCATGCCGTCACCCTGCAACACGGTGATCACCCGCTGGTAGCCGGCAAAGCTCGAGAAACCGCCGGATTCGGCGATGTCGGCAATCGACAGGCGCCAGCCGAAACCGTCGAGGCCAGCGCCAGCGTCACGGGTGATTTCTTCAGTGCTGCCGCCGCCGTTTTTCCACGGCATGCGCGGATAGCCTTCGGCGCGTAAAACCTTAACTTCGCATTTCATTTATGAAACCGTCCTTCCAGACGATGACGGGAACCGGGGTGAATCAGGCGCGCAGCGGTCACCGGCTGACGCCCCGACCACGTGCGGCGGCGGATCAGCAGGCATGGCTCGCCTTTTTCGATCTGCAGCAACTTGCACTCGGACGCTTCAGCGAGGATTGCTTCGACCACATGCTCGCCCTCAGTCAGCGGCGCGACCTGGTTCAGATAGGCGTAAGGCGTTTGCAGGGTGAAGTCCTGCTTGAGGTATTCCGGGGCGACCAGCGCGTTGACGAAACGGTCTTCGATTTGCACCGGAATGTCGTTTTCGTAATGCACGATCAGCGAGTGAAAAACCTTTTGCCCTTCGCGCATATCCAGCGCCAGCGCGCGCTCGGAACCGGCGGCCTCTTCTTCGAGGGTGATGACCTGACAGGTGTGGCGATGACCGCGGGAGGCGATCTCATCGGCGATGTTGTGCACCTCAAACAGCGCGGACTGGCTCTTCGGTTCAGCGACGAAGGTGCCGACGCCTTGCATGCGCACCAGCAGGCCATCGGCGGTCATCTCGCGCAGTGCGCGATTGATGGTCATGCGGCTGAAACCGAGCTGATTGACCAGTTCGCTTTCGGACGGCACGCGGTAGTGCGGCGGCCAGTTTCCGCTGTCGATCTGCTGGGTGATCATCTGTTTGACGCGGGCGTACAAGGGCGCCGGACTGTCGCCCATGTTCGCGGCCAACGGGGAAACTGGAGGCGGAGTCGGCACGGTGGATCCTTGTTCGTCGGTAGAGGTTGCTAGCTTGCCGGAGTTTACCGGGCAGGCAAACGTCTGTATATGTATATACAAATAACACACGATGGGGTGCTGAACCATGTCCGCCTTCTTTACCGAACGCGCGCTGCTGCCTAACGGATGGGCCAATAATGTACGTCTTGAGGTCAGCGCCGATGGCCTGCTGACCCAAATCCAGGCCGATTCCACCGCAGATGGCGCCGAACGGCTGAGCGGTCCGTTGCTGCCAGGAATGCCCAATCTGCACTCCCACGCCTTCCAGCGGGCAATGGCCGGATTGGCCGAAGTGGCCGGCAATCCCAATGACAGTTTCTGGACCTGGCGCGACCTGATGTATCGCCTCGTCGGAAAAATCAGCCCGGATCAACTCGGCGTGATCGCCCGTCAGCTGTACATCGAAATGCTCAAGGCCGGTTACACCTCGGTCGCTGAATTTCACTATGTTCACCATGACAGCAATGGTCAGCCTTATGCCGATCCGGCTGAACTGGCGTTGCGCATCAGTCAGGCTGCCAGCGAAAGCGGCATCGGTTTGACCCTGCTGCCGGTGCTCTACAGCCACGCCGGTTTCGGCGGCCAGACGCCAAACGACGGCCAGCGCCGGTTTATCAACAACACCGAAAACTACCTGAATCTGCAATCGCGTTTGCAGCCCTTGTTGGCGCAGCAAAAGGCGCAATCCCTGGGTCTGTGTTTCCACTCGTTGCGCGCGGTGACCCCGCAGCAGATCAGCGAAGTACTGGCGGCCAGTGACAAGCATTGCCCGGTGCACATCCACATCGCCGAACAGCAGAAGGAAGTCGACGACTGCCTGAGCTGGAGCGGCCGTCGCCCGCTGCAATGGCTGTACGAAAACACAGAAGTCGATCAGCGCTGGTGCCTGGTCCACGCCACTCACGCCAACCCGGAAGAAGTCACGCTGATGGCCAAGAGTCGCGCCATCGCCGGCTTGTGCCTGACCACCGAAGCCAACCTCGGCGACGGGATTTTCCCGGCGGTGGATTTCCTCGCTCAGGGCGGGCGCATGGGTATCGGCTCTGACAGCCATGTGTCGCTTAGCGTGGTAGAGGAATTGCGTTGGCTGGAATACGGCCAGCGTCTGCGTGATCAGCGGCGAAACCGTTTGTATGGCGCGGATCAGCCGATGGTCGGGCGCACGTTATACGACGCGGCGCTGGATGGCGGCGCTCAGGCGTTGGGCCAACCGATTGGTGCGCTGGAAGTCGGCAAACGTGCGGACTGGATTGTGCTCGATGGCAACGACCCGTATCTGGCGACGGCGAGTGGGGACGGGATTTTGAATCGCTGGTTGTTTGCTGGCGGCGATCGTCAGGTGCGCGATGTGCTGGTCAATGGCCAGTGGGTGGTGCGTGATGGACGCCATGCGGCAGAAGAACAAAGCGCTCGCGCGTTTACCCAAGTCCTGCGCGAACTATTAGGTTAAGAAAAGCAAAAGATCGCAGCCTTCGGCAGCTCCTACAGGGAACACATCATTCCCCTGTAGGAGCTGCCGAAGGCTGCGATCTTTTCGCTATTAATTCGAGGTCTTGGCCATCTGCCGATCCGACGCTCGCCAGATCAACCGCGTGGTGTCGTAACCTTGCTGGCGGGCCTTGCTCAACAATTCTTCGCGCACCACACCGTTGACGGTCGGCGTGCGCGACAGCAGCCACAGGTACTTGCGACTCGGGTCGCCAACGATGGCGGTCTTGTAGTCGTCGCTGACGTACAGCACCCAATATTCGCCCTTCGCCACACCCGGAACCAGTCGCGAGAACCAGTTATCGAATTCGACCCACAACTTGTCGGTCTTGCCCGGCACCTGTGGATAAGCCGTGCCCTTGGCTTCTTCCCACTGCCAGTCCGGGGTCAGGCAGCGATTGAGCACCGCAACGTTACCGTCAGGCTTGAGGGTGTAACGGGCTTCGGATTGCGCGCAATGGCGCTGGAAGTACATCGGCAAACGCGCCAGCTCGTACCAGGTCCCCTGATAACGTTTGAGGTTGACGCTGTCGACGGTTTTCGGCGCCAACGGATCCACGCCGGAAGTGGCGCAGCCGGCCAGTACCAGGCCGGCAAAAAGGACAAACAATAACCGCTTCATTTTTCTTCTCCGTGGGCGCGAAGCCCCGGTTTACTTCAGGCCTTGGCCGGAAAACATCAGCACTTTGTCACCAGCGTACTGCACGCTGATAAAGCTGTTCTTGTCGCCCCAGGTGCAACTGGACATGCCGAGCGCGCCGGAGCAGTCAGTCGGTTTGCCGAGCAGGGTCTCCACTTCGGTCTTGGCCATGCCGGCCGAGAGCTTCGAGTAATTTTCCTGATTGACCTTGCTGCATGCGGCCAACAGCACGCAAAACGACAGCAGGGCGAGAGATCGCAGCGACATGGTGTAACTCCTGGAACGAAGGGGGGATGGCATGGTGCCAACCAGAAGGTTAGAAGAGAAAACCCTTGTCTGGTTCCCTGCCGGACTGGCTATTTATTGCTCCGCTCGTCTGGCTTTTCCCGATAAATCAGAGACTTTGTAACGCTTCTGAGCACTTCGTCGCATTTCGCAAAAGAAGCCTAATCTTTGACGCGCAGCGGTCGACATAAAAGCAGCGCAAAGCCCTAGAGTGCGGCAAATTGCCACCCTTTCTTGACCAGCCCCTTCGCGGTAGCTCATTCGATGACCAGAAACATGAAATTCAGCCACAAGATCTTGTTGGCTGCCGCCCTCGTGGTGGCCGTTGCGTTCGCCTGTTTCATCTTTTTCAACGACTATCGTCAACGCGAAGCGCTGAGCAGCAGCACCGAGTCGACCATGCAGGAACTCGGCAGCCTGACCACCAGCAACATCCAGACCTGGCTGGAAAGCCGCATTCAATTGCTGCAATCGCTGTCCCAGCAGGTCGCGATCGACGGCAACGCCCCCGCCAGCCTGAAACGCATCATCGACCTGCCCGCCTACACCGGCAATTTCCAGCTCAGCTACTTCGGCGGTACTGACGGCGTGATGTTCTCGGTGCCCGCCGGCAACCGCGCGCCGGATTACGATCCGCGCGCCCGTGGCTGGTACAAAGCGGCCAACAGCGCGCAGCAGACCATCGTCACCGAACCGTACATTGCCGCCTCGTCGGGAAAACTGGTAATCACCGTTGCCACACCGGTGCAGCGCCAAGGCCAGATGCTCGGCGTGGCCGGTGCCGACATCGACCTGACCAGCGTCAGCGCGATCATCAACTCGCTGAACTTCGGCGGCCACGGCCACGCGTTCATCGTCAGTGCCGATGGCAAAATCCTGATCCATCCGGACAGCAAACTGGTGCTCAAGACCCTCGCCGAGGCTTACCCCAACGGCGCACCGAAAGTCAGCCCGGGGCTGAAAGAAGTCGAATTCGCCGGCAAGACCCAATTTATCTCCTTCACCCGCGTCAACGGTGTGCCGTCGGCCGACTGGTACGTCGCGCTGGTACTGGACAAAGACACCGCATTCTCGATGCTCAGCGAATTCCGCACCTCGGCGCTGATCGCCATGGTCATTGCCGTGGTGATCATCATCTTCCTGCTCGGCATGCTGATCCGCGTGCTGATGCAGCCGCTGCTGACCATGGGCCGCGCCATGCACGACATCGCCGAAGGTGAAGGCGACCTGACCAAACGTCTGGTCATCCACGGCAACGACGAATTCGGCGCACTGGGCACCTCGTTCAACCGTTTCGTGGAGCGTATCCACACCTCGATCCGCGAAGTGTCTTCAGCCACCGGGCAAGTCAACGAAGTCGCCCTGCGCGTGGTCGCGGCCTCGAATTCGTCGATGTACAACTCCGATCAACAAGCCACTCGCACCAACAGCGTGGCCGCCGCGATCAACCAGCTCGGCGCTGCGGCGCAGGAAATCGCCCAAAACGCCGCCCTCGCCTCGCAGCATTCCAGCGAAGCGCGCAGCCTGGCGGTCGACGGTCAGCAGGTTGTGGATAAAACCATCCACGCGATGCAACAGCTCTCGGCGAAGATCAGCGATTCGTGCGGCAACATCGAAACCCTGAACAGCAACACCGTGAACATCGGCCAGATTCTGGAAGTGATCACCAGCATCTCCCAGCAAACCAACCTGCTGGCACTGAACGCCGCGATCGAAGCCGCGCGTGCCGGCGAAGCCGGTCGTGGTTTCGCCGTGGTCGCTGACGAAGTGCGCAACCTCGCGCACCGCACCCAGGATTCCGCGCAACAAGTGCAGAAGATGATCGAAGAGCTGCAAGTCGGCGCGCGTCAGGCGGTCAGCATCATGACCGAGAGTCAGCGCGAGAGCGAAAGCAGCGTCGGTATCGCCAATCAGGCCGGCGAACGCCTGGGCAGCGTGACCCAACGCATCGGCGAGATCGACGGCATGAACCAGTCGGTAGCCACCGCGACTGAAGAGCAGACTGCTGTGGTTGAGTCGATCAACGTTGATATCAACGAGATCAACACGCTGAATCAGGAAGGTGTGGAGAACTTGCAGGCGACGTTACGGGCTTGTTCAGATCTGGAGCAGCAGGCGGCGCGGTTGAAGCAGTTGGTGGGCAGCTTCAGGATCTAAAATGCTGCAACTGACCCTTTCGCGGGCAAGCCCGCTCCCACAGGGATCTTCGGTGTTCACACAATGTGTACTCCACCCCAAAACACTGTGGGAGCGGGCTTGCCCGCGAAAGCGGCATCAGCCGTTCTGAAAATTTAGAATCTGGATCCCGGCTCGGAAAGAAACTCCAACTCCTCAGCCGTAGACTCCCGCCCCAACACCGCATTGCGATGCGGAAACCTTCCAAACCGCGCGATCACTTTCTGATGCCGCTCGGCATAGTCCAGATTGTCGGCAAACACTGCCCGCTCTGCTTCCGGCTGTTCAGCCACCAATTCGATAAATCTGGAAACCGCCTCATTCTGCACCGCGAGGTTTTCGCAGTGTTCGAACACCAGATAAATGAACACTCTCTGAATGGGTTTTAACTGCCGATCGAAATCCGCAGCAATGCCTTGCGCAACGAGCTTCTGCGCACGCAGATCACCGGAGAAAGCTTTGGGAGAGTCGCGAAAGATCATTCGCGGCAGTTGATCGAGCAGCAGCACCACCGCCAGCCAACCTTCGGGACATTGCGTCCACTCGGTCAATTCGCCAGCCAGGGCCTGATCGACAAAGACCCCGAAACGCGTCTGCGCTTCGAGGTCTTGGCTGTCACGCTTGCCGAACCACAACTTGCCCTTGTCAGCCGATATCTCATCCGGTGATTCGGCATTTCCGAACCACCAATCGAGCAACGGCTGCCAGGGCGCGTTCATGGTTTATTCCTTGTGGTAGGCCGTAGCGCGGGCGACTTCTTCTTTCGAGCCCAGGAACACCGCAACACGCTGGTGCAGGCCGTCCGGCTGAATGTCGAGGATGCGCTGGTGACCGTCGGTGGACGCGCCGCCCGCTTGTTCCACGAGGAACGACATCGGATTGGCTTCGTACATCAGACGCAGTTTGCCAGGCTTGGATGGCTCGCGGCTGTCGCGCGGGTACATGAACAGACCGCCACGGGTCAGGATGCGGTGCACGTCGGCAACCATCGCCGCGACCCAACGCATGTTGTAATTCTTTTTCAGCGGACCTTCTTCACCGGCCAGCAACTCGCCAACATAACGTTGTACCGGGGCTTCCCAGTGACGCTGGTTGGACATGTTGATGGCGAATTCCTGGGTCGATTCAGGAATGGTGATGTCTTCGTGGGTCAGCACGAAGCTGCCCATTTCGCGGTCCAGGGTGAAGCCTTTGACGCCGTCGCCCAAGGTCAGCACCAGCATGGTCTGCGGGCCGTAGATCGCGTAGCCGGCGGCAACTTGCTGAGTGCCCGGCTGCAGGAACGCTTTTTCGTTCAGCGGCTCGTTCTGGGTCAGGTATTCGTTCGGGCAACGCAGCACCGAGAAGATCGTGCCGACCGGGGCGTTGATGTCGATGTTCGACGAACCGTCCAACGGGTCGAATACCAGCAGGTACGCGCCTTTCGGGTATTTGCCCGGGATCTGGTAGGCATTGTCCATTTCTTCGGACGCCATGCCGGCCAGGTGACCGCCCCATTCGTTGGCTTCGAGCAGGATCTCGTTGGAGATCACGTCGAGTTTCTTCTGCACTTCGCCTTGCACGTTTTCAGTGCCCATGCTGCCCAGAACACCACCCAGGGCGCCTTTGGACACGGCGTGGCTGATTTCTTTACAGGCGCGCGCCACCACTTCGATCAGAAAACGCAGATCGGCAGGAGTGTTGTTGCTACGGGTCTGCTCAATCAAATAGCGACTCAGGGTAACGCGGGACATGGACGGCTCCGGTGGAATGGGGGGCTAAAAACCCGCGCAGTTTACAGGGAGTCTGAAAACGTAGCGAGCGAAGACGCCCGGTAACGTGCGTCGGGGCGCAATTGCTTGTATCAGACGTGAATGGGTGCAGAGAGTTCAGGTCGCGGGTTAAGCGTAGACCGGTTCGAGACCGGTGGTGCATGGCTGACGCCAACAGTTCGAAGATTTTTGCTGGCTGGTAGACCGCTATCGCGAGCAGGCTCACTCCTACAGGGATCGCATTCCATCTGAAGAAATGCGCTCCCTGTAGGAGTGAGCCTGCTCGCGATCGGGTGCGCAGCACCCGCCTTTTTCAGGATTTAGAAGGAGGCTTGCGCAACAGGCTGAACGCCATCGCCCCAAGAAACACCACACTCAGCAACAATACCGCCCACAGCCCGAGCTTCTTCCAATTGGTCTCAGCCACGGCTGCTGTGGTCGCGGTCGATGTCTGGGTAGCAACCGCGTCCCCCTGAACCGTTGCCTTGCCCAACGCCGCCAGTTTCTCCGGTTTGAAATCCGGAATAAGAGTCGTCAACGGCAGATTCGCCGTTTTCACATTCGGATTACCCAACGCCAGACTGTACGGGCCCTCCCCTCGAGCGAGGAAGATCACCTGCGTCGCCCGCACCGCGTATTTCAGGCTCGGCGCCTGCTCGCCCAAACCGCCGCCGCGTTCATCCACCGTCAGCTTCAATTGCTGCACGGTTTGCCCGTACAGCTGCAATTCGTTTTGCACCACATCTTGGGCATTCTGCGTCAGGCGATAGAGCAAACCACTGCTTAACGTCTGCCACGGCAGGCTGCTCTCGCGCCGGCCGGCCAAGGTTACCGGCGCCAGACTGTTCGGTTGTTTCAGCTCAACCTGTACCCGCTCGACATTCAGTCCCATCGGCAACTGCCAGGTGTATTCACCGGGTCTGCTGCTACTGCCCGCCAACGCTTGCGACCAGACCAACGGCAGCGGCACGTTACGTGGGTCGCTGCTTTTCAGCTGCGCCGAGGTCAGGATTGGCGCCGAGTTGGGCGACTCCCAGAGCAGTCGCAGATAACGCGCCGATTGTCCCGGCAAGGCTACGTTCTGCTGCTCGATCCGCTCATCGGAAAAGGTCAGTCGCGCCACCTGCCCCTCGCCCCACGGCTGCCAACGCTGCAAGTCGTCACTGGCCTCGATGCTGAAACGCTGGAAGCCGTCGCGCTCGCTGGTCCAGTCGAGGATCAACTGCTGCAACGGTGCCTTGATTGCACTGGCGTCGAGCAACCAGCCGCGCAGCACTTCCTCACCCGCCTCCAACTGACTGGATGGCTGCACCTCAACCAGCGTGCCGTTGGTGGTGGATTGCACCCGGACGTTGGGGGCGCGCTCCGTGGCGTCCGCGGCGTTATACAGCGGGAACCACTTCACTTCGTGCAACTGGCCGTCGTCGCGGGTTTGCGCCGATTCGCGGGCCAAGGCGTAGGCCTGTGGTTCGCCGGCAGCGTTGAACACGCGCAAGTCGCTGAGATCGGTCTGGCGCGCCTGCAATTGCGCGCTTAGCGGCAACTCCAGGCGATACCACGGGCCATCGCCCGTCACCGACAGCGGCACCTGCGTGGCGAAGTCCGCCGGTTTTTCCTGAGCGCCGGCGACCATCACCACACCCAACGCCAACCACCCCAGATTCAGCATGCGACTCACGATGCAACTCCTTCGGTTTCCGGGGCTGGTTTTCCTGCCTCCGGGTCAGCTTCGACGCGTTTGGGTGGCAGCGGCGCGAAGTAGCCCACCACCAACAGCAACACGCCGACGCCGATAAACGAGACGATCCGGGCGAGGCCGCCACGGTTGCTCAATTCGACAAAAATCAGTTTGGCCACCACCAGCGCAATCAGCGCCGCACCGATCAGCCAGACCTCGCGACGATGACGCAGGTGTCCGCCGATCATCAGCCCCAGCGCCATCAGCGTCCAGACGATGGATAACCCGGCCTGCACCAGCATAGAGGCGAGCAGTTGATCGAGTTCGAATGGAATTCCCGCCCAATGGTGCGCAGCGCGGGTCACCAACGCGGTGCAGAAAGCGAACAGCGAAACCCCGGCGACCAGTTGCGTGGCGTAATCGGCGTAGTCCTGACGGATCGACAGCTGCGAAACCGCACTGCGTGACCAGACATAAACGCCGAACAAGGCGAACAGTAAACCCAGCTCCAGCGGATTGAGCAGCGGCACGTACGGCAATGGCGCAGCGTTGCCATCGCTGACCCCGTTGGCCAGCCAGAACCACGCAAGCATCAACACTGCCAAAGGCGCGGCGGCATACAGACGATATTCGCGGGGGAACGCCGCCACCGGCCACGGCCAGTTTCGCGGCGCTGCCGCCAGCAACAGATACAGGCTCGGCAGAAGCGCCCAACCCAACCAGCGCCAGGCGTTGTATTGCTCGGACAACAGCAGCAAGCCGTAGCGCAATTCCAGCGCGAGCACGCCGATCAGCAGCCAGCAACCGAGCACATGGGCGGTGCTCAAGGCGCGTGCCGGCAGCATTGGCGCCAAACGGCGCAAGCTGAAGAAGTGCACAGCGAACACCAATGTCCACGCCACCCAGCCGAAGTCTGCCGCCGGGTGATAACGCGAGTGCCAAGCCGCCAGCAATACCAAGCCTGCCGCTGGAATCAGCAGCGTGCAAAGCAAGGCCAGCGCCGGCCACTTCAAGCGCAGCGACAGCAGCGTCCACAACAGAACACTCAACGCCGCCACCAACAGCAACAACGTCCCTTGCAGATTCACCGGTGCAAAACGCAGCACCTCACTGACCCACGCCAACGCCCACCAACCAGCGCCCCACACCAGCAAGACTTCGGACAAGCGCTGCAAACTCAGTGCATCAAACGCCGAAGCGTGATTGCCCAGTTGCAGGCGCCAGGCACCGATCATCGCCGCCAGCCCCAGCACCAGCGGCGTCCAGAATCCGCCATGGGCCAGCGGTTTCAGACCCTCGTCGGACAGCGGCCCGAGGAGCTCGGGGCCGGCCAGCAAAAACGCCGCGCCACCGATCACTTGCAACAACAGTCCGAAGACAAAACTCACGCGCTGCTGGAGGTACAGGCTCAGCCAGATAATCAGCAAACCGCTGGCGGCCCACACCGCACTCGCCGTTTGCCACGGCAGGACAAACAACACCGCCAGATTGATCAGCACCAGACCGGCCAGCAACACCACCGACAAACCGCGCAACAGGCGTACGTCGCCGCGCACCATCTCGTCGCGAGCGGCCAAAAGCATGCCGGCGATCAGCGCCAGGCCAATCAACGACGCACTGAGCAGACCGCTCCAGCCGGCGCTGAAGACTGCCGCCGAATCTTCGCCAGCGCCTTGCAGCCGCAGCAGGAACAAGGCACCACCCAGCAATTGCACGCCGAACGCGGTGAACAGGAACGTGCGCGATTGCAGCCGCAAACCTACAAACAAGGTCGCCAGACCGGCCAGTGCCCAACTGATCGCCGTGCCCTGAATGAAGAAGAACAACGGCGCCAATAGATAAAGGAACGTCAGGCCCAGGCACGCCAATACCGGCAGCCCTTGGCGTTCCCAAGGCGAAGCCTGTTCCGGCGTGGCTTTGCGCAGTTGATAGAAGCTAAACAGCAGCGCAGCGCCAAGCATCAGCGCGCCCAGTGGAGCACCATCGAGCAGGCTGCTTTCGCTGACATTCAATTGGCTGAGAAACGCCAGCGCTGAACCGAATTGCAGCAACAACGCAAAGGCCCGGGCGAGTGGTCGATGCTGACGCAAACCCAGCCAGAAAATCCCCGCACCTTCCACCGCCCATGCCGCCGACGTCCAGCGTGCATCCAGGCCCAGCGGAATCGCCAGACTGGCGAAAATCACCCCCAGCGCCAGACAGGTTTCGCCCAGCAGTACCGCGCGCCCGCCCATCAACACCTTGGCCAGCCCCATATAAATCATGCCCAGCGCCAGGGCACTGAATGCGGCGGCGAACTCCAGGTGCTGGACCAGCGCAAACTGCAAACCAAAGCCCACGATGGGTGGGCCGAACAGCATCGTCCCGTCAACGTAATCGCCCTTGCGCGCCGACCAGTGCAGCAACGCCTCGCGATCACCGTCCGCAGGAGCGTCGGGCATATCGAGCAATTTACGTCGGGCAAACAGCAGGCCGATGCCTAGGTACATCAGGAAGAACAGAATCAGGAATGGCTCGGTGCTCCACAGCAGTTCCGGCGCATACGAGCGCAAGCCCCAGGCGAAACCGATACCGAAGGTGCCGACGAAGCCGATCAGGTTGAGCAAGCGCCAGGCCTTGAACCACGCGATGGCGAGAATGCCGGCATTGAGCAATGCGAAATAACTGAACAGTGCGACATGGTTACCGGCGCCGGTCGAGGTCAGGATCGGTGCGGCGAAACCGCCCAGCGCGGCCGCTGCGGCCAGGCCCAACGCATCTTGCGTGATGGCGAGGATCGCCGAGAACACCGTCACGGCCACCAGCAAACCCAGCGCGGCGGACGGATCAAGCAGCGGATGCAAACGCATCGCCGCAAACACCGTCAGGTACAGCACCGCAATCCCGGTGCCTTGCAGCATCAACGCATAATTGCTGTTGCGCTGCCGCAGCCACCAGCCCAGCGCCAACAGCCCCAACGCCGCTGCCGCGACCCCGGCGTAACGCAATTCGATTGGCACCACCATGCCTTCGGTGGCGTAACGCAGCAGAAACGCCAGACCGAAGAACAACAGCACCACGCCGACCCGCAGTACGGTGTTGCCGCCGAACAGCCAGTTGCGTGCAGCGCTGATGCCACGCTCGATAAGGTTCGGGCCTCGGGGTTCGGCGGGTTGTTGTGGTTCAGGGGTGACGGCGTCCAGACGCCAGACATCGTCCGGCAATGGTTGGCTGGTTTCGCTGGCGACGGCGGAAATTGGCTCAAGTTCGGGCGGCAATTCCCAGACCAGTTCGGGTGTCGGGGCCTCTGCGACGACGTCAACAGGCTCGCTCACAGGTTCAGCGCCTGGCGTTGTCGCCGCATGAGATGGCGAGCCTTCCAGCAGGAACAGACGCTGGGCGACGCCTTGCAAGGCCTCCCTCACCTGTTCAAGTTGGTGCTGTTGCTCCGCCATCTGCGAGCCAAGCCGCACGATGCGGATCGTCTGACCAATCGCCAGCCCCAGCAGCGCACCCAACAGCGCATCACTGAGCGATTCGTCGAGCAGCCAGCCGAGCACCAGCCCGATCAACATGAACATCCATTGCATGGTCGATATCCCTAAGCGCGAAGGCCAATCCGGGAAGATTAGCGCAGCCTGATCGAAAAAGATCGCAGCCTGCGGCAGCTCCTACAGGTTATGTAAACCCCTGTAGGAGCTGCCGAGGCTGCGATCATTTCCGGCGCGCAGTATATCGAGCCGAGCGGAAAGTTACTCCAGCGCCTTCCAGATATCCGTGGCGTATTCGCGGATCGTCCGGTCGGACGAGAACCAGCCCATCCGCGATGTATTCAACACCGCCGAACGCCACCAGTTATCAGCGTCATGCCAATGCGCTTCGACGCGTTTCTGTGCTTCCCAGTAGGAGTCGAAGTCGGCGCAGACCAGGAAGCGGTCGTAGTCCACCAGCGAATCGATCAAACCGGTATAGCGTGAAGTGTCATCCGGCGAGAACACGCCGCTGCGGATCGCTTGCAACACATCGTTGAGGCGATGGGACTCCGCAATGTCCGGCGCAGCGCTGAACTCGTGGTTCTGTTTGCGCGCTTCGACCTGCTGCGCGCTGAGGCCAAAGATGAACATGTGCTCGGCGCCAATACGCTCGCACATCTCCACGTTGGCGCCATCGAGGGTGCCGATGGTCAACGCACCGTTGAGGCCGAACTTCATGTTACTGGTGCCCGACGCCTCGAAACCGGCAGTGGAAATCTGCTCCGAAAGGTCCGCCGCCGGAATAATGCTCTCCGCGAGGCTGACGTTGTAGTTGGGCAGGAACACCACTTTCAACAGTCCACGCACGGTCGGATCATTGTTCACCACCCGGGCGATGTCGTTGGTCAGCTTGATGATCAACTTGGCCTGGTGATAACTCGCCGCAGCCTTGCCGGCGAAGATCTTCACGCGCGGTACCCAGTCGATTTCCGGCTCTGCGCGAATGGCCTGATACAGCGCCACGGTGTGCAACAGGTTGAGCAACTGGCGTTTGTATTCGTGGATCCGCTTGACCTGCACGTCGAACATCGCCGCCGGGTTCACTGCGATCCCCAGCCGTTCATGAATCAGATAAGCCAGCGCTTTTTTGCTGTGCAGACGTTGTTCGGCAAAAGCTTTGCGGAACGCGGGTTTCTCGGCGAATGGCTCCAGATCCAGCAGGCGTTCTTCAGGGTTATCGAGCAGATCCGGGCCGAGGGCATCAACCAGCATCGAGGTCAGCTCGGAGTTGGCCTGGTACAGCCAGCGGCGGAAGGTGATGCCGTTGGTTTTGTTGTTGATCCGCTCCGGGTAAAGCTTGTGCAACTCGGAGAACACGGTTTTGCGCATCAGTTGCGTGTGCAACCCGGACACGCCGTTGACGCTGTGCGAACCGAGGAACGCAAGGTTACCCATGCGCACCCGACGACCGTTGTCCTCTTCGATCAGCGACACCGCGCGCAGCACGTCGAAGTCGTGAATGCCCTTGGCGCGCAGCGAATCGATGTGCTGGGCGTTGATCAGGTAAATGATCTGCATGTGCCGGGGCAGCATGCGTTCCATCAAACCGACCGGCCAGGTTTCCAGCGCTTCGGGCAGCAACGTGTGGTTGGTGTACGACAGCGTATCGACCGTCACTTGCCACGCCGCATCCCATGCCACGTCGTAGACGTCGACCAATTGGCGCATCAGTTCGGCGACGGCAATCGAGGGGTGCGTGTCGTTGAGCTGGATGGCGGCGTGATCGCCCAAGGTCAGCACCGACGTGTGCATGTTGCGATGGCGACGCAGCAAATCCTGCAGCGAGGCGGCGACAAAGAAGTATTCCTGACGCAGGCGCAGTTCCTGCCCGGCCTCGGTACTGTCCGCCGGATAGAGCACGCGGGAAATGCTTTCGGCACGAGCCACTTCGGCGACAGCGCCCAGGTGGTCACCCGCGTTGAAACGCTCCAGGTGCAAATCTTCCATCGCCCGCGCACGCCACAGGCGCAAGGTATTGACGCTCGCCCCACGCCAACCGACTACAGGTGTGTCGTAGGCAATTGCGCGGACGGTCTCGGCGGGTGACCAGACTTGCCTGGATTGGCCGCTGGCGTCGGTGACGGTTTCCACACTGCCACCGAAGCCGATGGGGTAAACGACTTCCGGACGTTCGAACTCCCACGGGTTGCCGAAGTCCAGCCAGTGCTCGGTCTGCTCCTGCTGCCAGCCATCGACGATGGCCTGGCGGAACAAACCGTGTTCATAACGAATACCGTAACCGTGGCCAGCAATGCCGAGGGTCGACATGCTTTCCATGAAGCACGCCGCCAGTCTGCCGAGGCCACCGTTGCCGAGCGCCGCGTCGGGCTCCAGCAGGCGAATGCGCTCCAGATCGACACCGAGTTCGGTCAGGGCTTCACGCGCCACATCGAGCAGGCCGAGGTTGCTCAGGCTGTCGTAGAGCAAACGGCCGATGAGGAATTCCAGCGAGAGGTAATACACCCGCTTCTGACCTTTGCGGTAGATCTGCCGGGTGTGGTCCATCCAGTGCTCGACCATGTGATCACGCGCTGCCAACGCAATGGCTTCGAACCAGTCATGGTCGAAGGCGTGATCAGGGTCTTTGCCCACCGCGTAGGTGAGTTTGGTCAAGACGGCGTCGCGGAATGCGGCCACCTCTGCTTCGCGAACTAGTGGTTCTTGAGTCATCGATACGACCTCGGGCGAGCGGGGAATTGTCTGAGCCTAGACGGTCTGACCGACGGCGGCGGCTCTGGTTCGGCAGTATTTCCGGAGACGGTGAGATGCCCCGGCATTACCTTGGCGAATGAGCTAATGAATGCAGGGGCCGTGCCGAATTGCTCGGCAAAATGCCTGCACGCAGAAAAAATCTGGCGAAAGGTTGTTCAAAAATCCACCAGTCCCGGTATGATCGCGCGCCCTGATGCACACGCCTGGTAACTCCCGATGATGAAGCCCAACCTGATTGCCGCCGCCGAGATCGATCGTCTCGATACGTGGGCCAAATATACGGCCCCGATGTGTGGCTCTTGTATCTCCAGCTGCTGCACGCTGCCGGTCGAGGTCAAGATCAAGGATCTGGTGCGCATCGGCGTGGTCGACGAGTTCGAACTGGGCGATCCGCCGAAGAACATCGCCAAGCGTTTGCAAAAGGAAGGCCTGGTCGAGCGCTTCAATCAGAAGTCGGGCATCTTCACCCTCCAGCGCATGAGCAACAACGATTGCTACTACCTGGATCGTAAGAGCCGCCTGTGCACCATTTATGACAAGCGCCCGGACACTTGCCGCAATCACCCGAAAATCGGCCCACGGCCGGGGTATTGCGCGTACAAGCCGAAGGAAGTGGTGCGCGAGCAGAATTTTCGGGCGATCGAGAAGTTCTAAAAATCAAAAGATCGCAGCCTGCGGCAGCTCCTACAGGGAAATGCGTTCCAATGTAGGAGCTGCCGCAGGTTGCGATCTTTTTTGCTTTTTACACTCCAGACAAACAAAAACGCCCCCGGTCTCTCGACCGGGGGCGTTTTCATTCAGCCTGAACTAATTACTTAGATCTTGGCTTTCTTGGCAGCGCGGGTACGCTCGCTTTCGTCCAGGATCTTCTTGCGAAGACGGATGGACTTAGGAGTAACTTCGCACAGCTCGTCTTCCTGGATGTATTCCAGAGCCTGTTCCAGAGTGAACTTCACTGGTGGAACCAGAGCGATGGTTTCGTCTTTACCCGAAGCACGCATGTTGTCGAGCTTCTTGCCTTTGGTTGGGTTGATACCCAGGTCGTTGTCGCGGCTGTTCTGGCCGACGATTTGACCGGTGTAGATCTCCTGACCGTGTTCAACGAACAGCTTGCCACGCGCCTGCAGAGTTTCCAGGGAGTAGGTCAGAGCCTTACCGGTTTCAACCGAAACCAGAACGCCGTTCTGACGGCCGGACATGTGGCCCGACTTGACGGTGTCGTAGCGATCGAAGATCGAGGTCAGGATGCCAGCACCGTTGGTCAGGGTCAGGAACTGGTTACGGAAACCAATCAGACCACGAGCAGGGATGTTGTATTCCAGACGCACACGGCCTTTGCCATCCGGCACCATGTTGCTCAGGTCGCCCTTACGCAGGCCCATCTCTTCCATCACTTTGCCCTGAGCTTCTTCAGGGATGTCGATGGTCACGTTTTCGAACGGCTCTTGCTTGACGCCGTCTACTTCACGAATGATCACTTCAGGACGGCCCAGGGCCAGTTCGAAGCCTTCGCGACGCATGGTTTCGATCAGTACCGAGAGGTGCAGCTCACCACGGCCGGAAACCTTGAACTTGTCAGCGGTGTCGCCTTCTTCAACGCGCAGAGCAACGTTGTACAGCAGCTCTTTGTCCAGACGGTCCTTGATGTTACGGGACGTCACGAACTTGCCTTCTTTACCGCAGAATGGCGAGTCGTTTACCTGGAAGGTCATCGAAACGGTTGGCTCGTCAACGGTCAGAGGCTTCATCGCCTCGACAGTGTCCGGGTGGCACAGGGTGTCGGAGATGAACAGCGAGTCCATACCGCTGACGCAAACGATGTCGCCTGCGAAAGCTTCTTCAACGTCGATACGGTGCAGACCGTGGTGACCCATCAGCTTCAGGATACGACCGTTACGCTTCTTGCCGTCGGCACCGATAGCAACAACCGGAGTGTTCGGCTTGACGCTACCACGAGCGATACGGCCAACGCCGATAACACCCAGGAAGCTGTTGTAGTCCAGTGCCGAGATTTGCATCTGGAACGGACCTTCACGGTCGACTTTAGGAGCCGGAACGTGATCGACAACCGCTTGGTACAGCGGGGTCATGTCTTCAGCCATGTCGGTGTGATCCAGACCGGCAATGCCGTTCAGGGCCGAGGCGTAAACAACCTGGAAGTCCAGTTGTTCTTCGGTAGCACCGAGGTTGTCGAACAGGTCGAAGATCTGGTCCAGAACCCAGTCCGGACGCGCGCCTGGACGGTCAACCTTGTTGATGACCACGATCGGACGCAGGCCGGCTTCGAAAGCCTTCTTGGTCACGAAACGGGTTTGCGGCATAGGGCCGTCTTGAGCGTCAACCAGCAGCAGAACGGAGTCAACCATCGACATTACACGTTCAACTTCGCCGCCGAAGTCGGCGTGGCCCGGGGTGTCCACGATGTTGATGTGGTAGCCGTTCCAGTTGATGGCGGTGTTTTTCGCCAGAATGGTAATACCGCGCTCTTTTTCCTGGTCGTTGGAGTCCATCACGCGCTCGTCGTTGAGCTCGTTGCGCTCCAGAGTGCCGGATTGACGCAGGAGTTTGTCTACCAGGGTGGTTTTACCATGGTCAACGTGGGCAATGATGGCGATGTTGCGTAGATTTTCGATCACTTGTGTATCTCGATCAGAGGATTCGGTTTGCTGACAAGTCTTGGCAGCGATTAGCAGTAGTGTCCGGCATGGCCGTTACAGCTTGACGGCGGTGTCGGGGGGCCGGTGACGCAGGCCACAGGCAAACAGCCCCGGGCACTTAGCTCGGTCGATAAACGCGCACATTGGCATGCCCCTCACTGAGCAAATGGTGGGCATGCAGGCGACTCATCACGCCTTTGTCGCAATACAGCAGGTACTGGCGAGTAGGGTCCAGTTCCTTGAAACGTGCGTTCACTGCATAGAACGGCATCGTCTGTACCTCTATGCCGGCAAGCTCCAGCGGTTCGTCTTCAGCGGCATCCGGGTGACGGATGTCGATGACGATCTGACCGGCCAGTGCTTCGCCGACTTCTTCAATTTGCAAATCCTGGCCCAATTCATCGATCACTCGATCAATGGCGACCAGTTTGGCGTTGGCGAGCGCACGCTCGAGCACCGCCATGTCGAATTCTTTCTCTTCGTGTTCAACGCGGCCACGCTTGGCGGCGGTCTTCGGATTGACCGAGATGACCCCGCAGTACTCCGGCATGTGCCGGGCAAAATCGGCAGTGCCGATTTCGTTGGCCGTGTCGATGATGTCCTGTTTGTGCGCGACGATCAGCGGGCGCAGGACCAGCTTGTCGGTCACGCAGTCGATCACCGACAGGTTCGGCAGCGTCTGGCTCGATACCTGGGAGATCGCTTCGCCGGTAACCAGCGCATCGATGCTCAGGCGGTCGGCGATGACAGAGGACGCGCGCAACATCATACGCTTCAATACGACGCCCATATGACTGTTATCGACTTTGCCGAGAATTTCGCCCAACACTTCTTCGAACGGCACACTGACAAATAGCACGCGTTGCGAGCTGCCGTACTTCTTCCAGATGAAGTGCGCGACTTCCATCACGCCCAATTCGTGGGCACGACCGCCCAGATTGAAGAAGCAGAAGTGCGCCATCAGGCCGCGGCGCATGATCTGGTAGGCCGCAACGGTGGAGTCAAAGCCGCCGGACATCAATACCAGCGTCTGCTCCAAAGCGCCGAGCGGGTAACCGCCGATGCCGTTGTGCTGGCTGTGAATGACAAACAACCGTTTGTCGCGAACTTCGATACGGACTTCGATTTCCGGCTTTTTCAGGTCGATTCCGGCGGCGCCGCACTCACGACGCAACTTGCTGCCGACGTATTTTTCGACGTCCATCGAGCTGAACGCGTGCTTGCCCGCACGCTTGCAGCGCACCGAGAAAATCTTCCCGGCCAAGGCCGCGCCGTAGTGTTCCTTGCACTTTTCGGTGATGTCGTCGAAGTCGCCCAGCGGGTACTCGTCGATCTGCAAAAAGTGCGCGATGCCCGGCATGCACATCAGGCGTTCGCCCATCTCTTTCAGGGCTTTGGCGTCGGTAACGCGGGTTTCCAGCTCGAGGTTGTCCCACACACCGTTCACCACCACAGCCGGGTCCAGATCGCGGAGCACGGCGCGGATGTTTTTGGCCAACTGGCGGATAAATTTCGTCCGGACAGGTCGACTCTTGATGGTGATCTCGGGGAAGACTTTTACGATTAGTTTCATGAAAACAGCGCGCGCAGGGCCAGCCGAAAAAGGGGGGCGCGGATTATAGCGGAAATTGCTCAAGGTTTAACCAGTTAATATGCAGAAGGTTTCGCACGCACCAAAACGGGTCATTTTGAGATTAAGACGCTACATTAGAGGGCGATAATTTCTGCATCAGGGCGCTTTGCACTTTAATAAGCGTGAATTTGGGGCAAAAAACCCATGCTGGGGCACTGGCATGCAATTTGCTCCCTTGTGAGGCAGGTTGCCTTGGCAGAGTATTCGCGCCGGCATCACCACTATTAAGGGCATCCACTACCCGCCCTAATTCACCCGGAGGACACTATGTCGAAGTCGGTTCAACTCATCAAAGATCATGACGTCAAGTGGATTGATCTGCGCTTCACGGACACCAAAGGCACTCAGCACCACGTGACCATGCCGGCTCGCGATGCGCTGGAAGACGACTTCTTCGAAGTCGGCAAGATGTTCGACGGTTCCTCCATCGCTGGCTGGAAAGGCATCGAAGCCTCCGACATGATCCTGCTGCCGGACGACGAAACTGCCGTGCTCGACCCGTTCACCGAAGACGCCACCCTGATCCTGGTGTGCGACATCATCGAACCGTCGACCATGCAAGGTTACGATCGCGACCCGCGCGCCATTGCTCACCGCGCCGAGGAATACCTGAAGACCACCGGTATCGGTGACACCGTCTTCGCCGGCCCAGAGCCAGAATTCTTCATCTTCGACGAAGTGAAATTCAAGTCGGACATCTCCGGCTCGATGTTCAAGATCTACTCCGAACAAGGTTCGTGGATGTCCGACCAGGACATCGAAGGCGGCAACAAGGGTCACCGTCCAGGCGTCAAAGGCGGCTACTTCCCGGTTCCGCCGTTCGACCACGACCACGAAATCCGTACTGCCATGTGCAACGCACTGGAAGAAATGGGCCAGACCGTTGAAGTTCACCACCACGAAGTGGCGACTGCCGGTCAGAACGAAATCGGTGTCAAGTTCAACACCCTGGTGAAGAAAGCTGACGAAGTTCAGACTCTGAAATACGTTGTACACAACGTTGCCGACGCTTACGGCCGCACCGCTACCTTCATGCCGAAGCCGCTGTACGGCGACAACGGTTCGGGTATGCACGTACACATGTCCATCTCCAAAGATGGCAAGAACACCTTCGCTGGCGAAGGCTATGCCGGCCTGTCCGAAACCGCTCTGTACTTCATCGGCGGTATCATCAAGCACGGTAAGGCACTGAACGGCTTCACCAACCCGGCCACCAACTCCTACAAGCGTCTGGTGCCAGGCTTCGAAGCGCCGGTAATGCTGGCCTACTCGGCTCGCAACCGTTCCGCCTCGATCCGTATTCCTTACGTCAACAGCCCTAAAGGCCGTCGTATCGAAGCACGTTTCCCGGACCCGGCTGCCAACCCGTACCTGGCTTTCGCAGCACTGCTGATGGCCGGCCTGGACGGTATCCAGAACAAGATCCACCCAGGCGATGCTGCCGACAAAAACCTGTACGACCTGCCGCCTGAAGAGGCGAAAGAGATCCCACAAGTTTGCGGCAGCCTGAAAGAAGCCCTGGAAGAGCTGGACAAGGGCCGTGCGTTCCTGACCAAGGGCGGCGTGTTCTCCGACGACTTCATCGACGCGTACATCGCGCTGAAATCCGAAGAAGAAATCAAGGTCCGCACCTTCGTACACCCACTGGAATATGAGCTGTACTACAGCTGCTGATCCGGTAGCGCCGCGCTACGCGGCGTGACAAAAAGAGGCCTCCTTCGGGAGGCCTTTTTTGTGCGCGCTCATCCATGGATAATCCGCCGCCTCTGCGCCGCGACTGGCGCCTTGACGAAGGGATTCGCATGAAGTGGTTATGGGCTCTGACCCTGATGGCCAGCCTCGCCAGCCAGACTGTTAACGCGGCCGAGTTTTATGAAAACAAAACGCTGGCTCATCCGCTGATTCAGGGTTTGCAGGAGAGCTCGGCCACTCTGGCATTTATCAAAGAAGCCGGCGGTGTCAAAGGCTATTACTGCGTATGCGACAAGCCAGAGGCTAGCCCACAACGGCTGGATGACTTCGGCCAGGCCTCGATCGAATCCGTGTTCCTGACGCAACTCGACAGCGAAGATCCCATCCGCCTAGTGCTCTTCAAGCAGCAAACGAAATACCGGATTTACGCCTACAAATACGACGCCAGCAGCCATTTCTACACACGCGTCACAGGACTGCAAAAAGCCCTCGACCGAATCGCCGAAAGCCGGAAGCGGCTCGACGCCCTCACAATCAAGAAAGCAGTGGCGCAGCTCACGCCGATCAACTATCGCTTCCACTACGAGCAATCGGGCATTCCCGAGTTTGACCAACTCGATCTCACCGTAGGAGCGCTGGTCGGTTATTTCGATGAACAGACCAAACCACTCGACATCAACACGCCCGGTACTGGTCAGTACTATTTCAAAAAAACCTATCAGGAAAAAAACGGGCGTTTTCTCACCGTCACGTTTTGGCGCGGCATCAATACGTCCCTTAACGACGGCAATCGCATGCTCTACAACTACCAGGTCAGCCGCATAGCCTGGGAAACCGCACCCGCTACTTTCAGCGGTAGCGAGGATGGCGATTCGGTTTCCTTCAATTTCGGCGAAATCAGCGGCCAAGGCTCATACGAAAAAGGCGTGCGCGTGGGTGTCTGGTATTTCGCCAAGGAGTCTAAATACTCGGCCAGCGGTCACTATGTGGCGGGCAAGCGACAGGGTGAATGGGTCGAAACCGAATATTCGAAGACCTTGACCGGCCAGTACGTTGACGGTGAACGCGAGGGGCGCTGGACGATCCTCGACGATGGCGATCCCGATAACACGACGACTGGGTTCCAGACATACAGGCGTGGCGTACTCGATGGCCCGAGTGAAGAAATCACTGGCACTATTACCGTGCGTGGCAATTTTATCAACGATCAGCGCGAAGGCCCTTGGGTGACCGAAGCCGGCACCGGTTTTTACCACAATGGCGTGCAAAGCGGTCTGTGGACGCTCAAGGCTGATAAAGGCCACAGCCAGACAGTGAACTTCGTTGCCGGCAAAAAGGATGGCGAGTTACGCGACACCGATGCCAGCGGTGTCGTGACGTTGATCGAGCATTACACGGCTGGCGTACTAACTGGCACTCGCGAGGGCTACAGCCCAAGCGGTAAACGGCTCTACTTGCAGTCCTACGAAAACGGCAAACTCGAAGGCCGATCGCTGGGTTACAGCGACGACGGCCAAGTGCTGATGAACGATATTTCCTGGCATAACGGAGAGCGCGAAGGTCCCTATCTGACCTTTCTGCACGACGGCACACCTGCCACAGTTGGACGCTTTGAAGCGGGGCGCTTTATCGGCCTGATGAAACGCTACGACGAAAATGAAGTGATCTATGAGGAATCCAATTGGTGCCGCTTCGACAAGAACGGCCCGACCATTGATCGCTGTGGAAAATTTCGTACGTTCACCCACGGCAAACTGACCAATGAAACGGATTTTTTGTTTGGCAGCAGCCAGGCCGAAGTCAGTTACGACTACAAAACCGGCAATAAGACCCGCGAAAAGATCATCGGTGAAAACGACCAGATCACCGTGCGCACGTATTACGAAAACGGCCAGATCGAATGCCAGAAAAACTCGGTGGGCTTCAGCTGGATGACCGTCAACCAACAACAAGTCAAAAGCTACGAATACGGCGGTGATCTGGCCGGTGAACAGCTTTGCTATTACCGCAACGGCGTGGTCAAAAGCCGGGCGTTTTACGACAAGGGGCCGGTCGGTTGTGCGATCCAGTACGACGATACCGGAAAACAAACCTACCCCGGCCCTGAAGGCTGCCCCAGCCCCGTAGCGCCCGTCGGAAAGCAGAAACGCATGCTCAACTTCAGCAGTTGAGCAACAGGCAAAACCGGGATGGTTTGTGTGAGCGGATGTTGTCTCCGTTAGGCTTACCGCCGACCCTGGCCTATGCTGCAAGCCAATCTCATTGTTGATCGGTCGATTCCATGGGTCGTGGTTTTCTATTCCTGCTGCTGGCAATCGCTCTGCCCGCCCACGCGCAGATCTACAAATACACCGACGCCAACGGCCACACGGTGTACAGCGATCATTCGCCGGACGGCGTCGACGCGCAGCCGGTGGAGTTGCCGCCGCTCAACCGTGTCGAATCGCAAACGCCGAGCACGCCGCCACCCGTCGAGACGGACAACCCCCAGCCTGAGCCCAATGCGTATGAAGTGCTGGAACTGACCGGCCTGCCCACTGAAGAAGCCCTGCGCGCCAACAACGGCACCTTCACCGTCAATGTGCTGATCAAGCCGCGCCTGCAAACGCCGCATCAATTAAGGCTGGTTTTGGACGACGAGCCTTACGGGCAGCCGAGCAACGTGCCGATCCTGCAACTGGTGAATATCGATCGCGGCGAACATCGTCTGGCGGTGCAGGTGATCGATGGCGAAACGATCGTCCAACAGAGCCCGCCAGTAGTCTTCACCGTTCAACGGGTGCACAAGCCATGATCCGCGCATGGCTGATCGCCGTGCTGGCCATGACGGCACTGCACGCCTCGGCCGAGGTGTTCACTTATATCGACGCGCAAGGCAATCGTGTCTACACCGATCAACCACGCGGCAACGCCAAGCGTGTGCCGCTGGCCACCAGCAATCGCATGCCGGCTAACCCAACGGCTACTGCGCCGATGACCACCGCGAAAAAATCCCCGGAACAACCACCGTTTCATTACGACATGCTGCGCGTTCTGGTGCCCGAGCCTGACGCGACCATTCGCAGCAGTGCCGGTGAGCTGATTGTCAGCATCACCAGTGAACCTCGCCTGCAAAAGGGCCATTTTTATCGCTTGCTGCTGGACGGCAAGGCCACGGGCGAGCCCGGCGTCAGTCCGGTTTTTCCGTTGAGCAATATCGACCGTGGCAGCCATAGCCTCTCGGTGGAAATCCTTGATGCTCAGGGCCGCACCGTCGAGCGCACCGCCAACCAACCCTTCCACATGCTGCGCATCTCGCTCGCGCAAAAACGCCAGGTCAAGCCCTGCACCACAGAGGACTACGGCGTGCGCCCCGAGTGTCCGCTGAAAGACAAACCCGAAGAGCCGAAAAATCCTTTCCTGCGTTTCTTCTAACGCCATTCAGCTTTGCGCACTATATTGGTGCAATAGGTTGCACCGTACTCACATTCCATCCCATTTTGGTTCGAAACTTCCCGATCAAGCTGGCAGAACGCCACGCAAACGAGCGTCAAACGCCCGTTTCAGGGGTTGAACGCTTCTTTTCGGAGCCTTGGTTTGGTTTTTGCATTTTCCATCTACACACGCTTGTTTCTTGCGCACGCTCCGCCCCCAAAAGAGGCCTTGATGACTATTAGCGACGCAATCCCACGCTTGCTGCTCGACAACCTGACCACTGCCACAATCTTGCTTGATGCCGAATTGCGCCTCGAGTACATGAACCCGGCAGCGGAGATGCTGCTGGCCATCAGCGGTCAGCGCAGCCATGGGCAGTTCATCAGTGAGCTGTTCACCGAGTCTGCCGAGGCGCTCAATTCGTTGCGCCAGGCCGTGGAACAGGCGCACCCGTTCACCAAGCGCGAAGCCATGCTCACCGCCCTCACCGGTCAGACATTGACGGTGGATTACGCGGTGACGCCGATCCTCAGCAACGGCGCGACCCTGCTCCTGCTGGAGGTCCACCCGCGTGACCGCCTGCTGCGGATCACCAAGGAAGAGGCGCAGCTGTCGAAGCAGGAAACCAGCAAGATGCTGGTGCGCGGCCTCGCCCATGAGATCAAGAACCCGCTCGGCGGCATCCGTGGCGCCGCGCAATTGCTGGCCCGCGAGCTGCCGGAAGAAAGCCTGCGCGATTACACCAACGTGATCATTGAAGAGGCTGATCGCCTGCGCAATCTGGTCGACCGCATGCTGGGTTCGAACAAGCTGCCGTCGCTGGCCATGTGCAACGTTCACGAAGTGCTCGAGCGCGTCTGCCATCTGGTCGAAGCCGAAAGCCAGGGCTGCATCACGCTGGTGCGCGATTACGACCCAAGCATTCCCGACGTGTTGATCGATCGCGAGCAAATGATCCAGGCCGTGCTGAATATCGTGCGCAATGCGATGCAGGCGATAAGCAGTCAGAACGAGCTGCGTCTGGGCCGCATCAGCCTGCGTACCCGGACCATGCGCCAGTTCACCATCGGCCACGTCCGCCATCGTCTGGTGACCAAGATCGAGATCATCGACAACGGCCCGGGCATTCCTGCGGAACTGCAGGAAACCATTTTCTTTCCCATGGTCAGCGGCCGCCCGGACGGTACCGGGCTGGGCCTGGCCATCACCCAGAACATCATCAGCCAGCACCAGGGTCTGATCGAATGTGACAGCCATCCAGGCCACACCACGTTCTCGATCTTTCTGCCACTGGAACAAGGAGCCACATCGACATGAGCCGTAGTGAAACCGTGTGGATCGTCGATGACGACCGTTCTATCCGTTGGGTTCTGGAAAAGGCCCTGCAGCAGGAAGGCATGACCACCCAGAGCTTCGACAGCGCCGATGGCGTGATGAGTCGCCTGGCCCGTCAACAGCCGGACGTGATCATCTCCGACATCCGCATGCCGGGTGCCAGCGGTCTGGACCTGTTGGCGCGGATTCGTGAGCAGCACCCACGGCTGCCGGTCATCATCATGACCGCTCACTCCGATCTGGACAGCGCTGTTGCCTCCTATCAGGGCGGTGCATTCGAGTACCTGCCAAAGCCGTTTGACGTTGATGAGGCTGTCTCGCTGGTCAAGCGCGCCAATCAGCATGCGCAAGAACAGCAAGGCCTGCAGGTCGTGCCAGCGCTGACCCGCACCCCGGAAATCATCGGCGAAGCGCCGGCGATGCAGGAAGTGTTTCGCGCCATCGGCCGCTTGAGTCACTCCAACATCACCGTGCTGATCAACGGCGAATCGGGTACCGGTAAAGAACTGGTGGCCCACGCCCTGCACCGTCACAGCCCGCGTGCGGCCTCGCCGTTCATTGCGCTGAACATGGCGGCGATCCCCAAGGATCTGATGGAATCAGAGCTGTTCGGCCACGAGAAAGGCGCGTTCACCGGAGCGGCCAACCTGCGTCGCGGACGCTTTGAACAGGCCGATGGCGGCACGCTGTTCCTCGATGAAATCGGCGACATGCCAGCCGACACCCAAACTCGTTTGCTACGGGTGCTGGCCGATGGCGAGTTCTATCGCGTTGGCGGTCATGTGCCGGTCAAGGTTGACGTGCGGATCATCGCCGCGACTCACCAGAATCTGGAAACCCTGGTGCATGCCGGGAAATTCCGTGAGGACTTGTTCCACCGCCTCAACGTGATCCGCATCCACATTCCGCGCCTGTCGGATCGTCGCGAAGACATCCCGACGCTGGCCCGACACTTCCTCAGCCGCGCTGCGCAGGAACTGGCGGTGGAGCCGAAGTTGCTGAAAAGCGAGACTGAGGAATATCTGAAGAACCTGCCGTGGGGCGGCAACGTGCGCCAGCTGGAGAACACCTGCCGCTGGATCACGGTCATGGCGTCCGGGCGCGAAGTGCACATCAGCGACTTGCCGCCAGAGTTGCTCAACCTGCCGCAGGACTCGGCGCCAGTGACCAACTGGGAGCAAGCGCTGCGCCAGTGGGCCGATCAGGCGTTGGCGCGTGGCCAGTCGAGCCTGCTCGACAGCGCGGTGCCGGCGTTCGAGCGGATCATGATCGAGACGGCGCTGAAGCACACCGCCGGGCGCCGACGTGATGCCGCGGTGCTGTTGGGCTGGGGGCGAAATACCCTGACGCGCAAGATCAAGGAATTGGGGATGAAGGTCGATGGTGGGGATGATGATGAGGGGGATGAGGGTTAATCAGCCTTTGGGTCTTCGCTGACAGAGACATCCAATCGCGAGCAGGCTCACTCCTACAGTTGACTGTGTGGGGTTCACAATCATGTGAACACCTCAAATCTCTGTAGGAGTGAGCCTGCTGGCGATGCTTTTTGAGTCTACATGCACCGCATCAATGCACGATGACCCGCAACCGGGCACGGCAGGCGTTTCAAAATCCCGTCTGAACTAACCGAAAGTCCAGCGTCAAAACCCTTCAAACCTCCGGAAAACGGGGGTTTTGTATATCCGTAGATATTTCCTGTTTCAAAATGCGAAAACCTGGCACGTCCCCTGCAATACCTCTCACAGGTGATTCGTTTCACCACCCGTTTCGGGGACCTTGGTACAGGCAGGCCGGGGATTCCCCTCTTTACATCGGGCTCACACCGCAACGCGGCGAGCTCACCCTTTTGGGATCCTTGGTACAGGCAGGCCGGGGGTTCCCTCTTTACACCGGACTGACGCTTTGAGCGAAGTCCAGCCTTTTGGGAACCCTGATACAGGCAGGTCAGGGATTCCCGCTTTTATTACTCGCGCAGATGGATCTGCAGCCGCCAGCGGTCATCGACCTCGCTGCCGGCCCAATCTCCCTGCAGCGGCCGCGCCGCCAGCACCGTCAGCAACAATCCGCCGTCACTCATTCGCGTACGCCAATTCACATCCTTGCCATTGAGCTTGAACTGGCCTTTCTGCGCCCGCCCATCCGCCTGAAACAACAGCGCCACCGTGCCGTCGATGATCTCGCCGTGCAGTTTCGGTTCGTTGTTGAACCACACCACCAGCCCACCGTCGATCACCTCGACCTGCTGCAAAACGGTTGGATCCGGCGTGGTCAGGCGACCGATCATCAAACCGATCATCAAACCGACAATCGCCAGCGAACCGATCACCCGCGGGAATAGTTTCGAACGCGAGTCCGCTTGCGGCGTAGAATGCGCGTCATCTTTACCTTCGGAGCCGTGCATGTTTCACGTCATCCTTTTTCAACCAGAAATTCCGCCGAATACCGGCAACGTTATCAGGCTGTGCGCCAACAGCGGCTGCCACCTGCATTTGATCGAACCGCTGGGCTTCGAGATGGACGACAAGCGCCTGCGCCGGGCCGGTCTCGACTACCACGAATACGCCACGCTGCAACGCCACGCCGACCTCGCCAGCTGCCTGGAAAGTTTAGGCAATCCACGCCTGTTCGCGTTCACCACCAAGGGTTCGCGGCCGTTTCATGATGCCGCGTTCGTCCCGGGCGATGCGTTCATCTTCGGCCCGGAAAGCCGAGGCTTGCCACCAGAAGTGCTCGACGCCCTGCCGGCCGAACAGCGCCTGCGCCTGCCGATGCGTGAAGGCTGCCGCAGCCTGAACCTGTCCAACACCGTGGCAGTGGCCGTGTACGAAGCGTGGCGGCAGAACGACTTTAAATAACACCGCAGCGGATCTATCAATCCTCTGTAGAAGCTGCCGAAGGCTGCGATCTTTTGATCTTGTTTTTCGGGGATCAAGATCAAAAGATCGCAGCCTTCGGCAGCTCCTACACGAAGGTTTCGTTTGCCCCATGAAAAAAGCGCCGTTTGAAGGCGCTTTTTTCATGGGGCGTTACTCACCGTTTACTGAACGGTTGGCGTCTCGCCGCTTTCCTGCATGCGCTGCAGCTCTTGCGCGTACAGGGCGTCGAAGTTCACCGGAGCCAGCATCAGCGCCGGGAACGAACCGCGGGTTACCAGGCTGTCCAGGGTTTCGCGAGCGTACGGGAAGAGGATGTTCGGGCAGAACGCACCCAGGGTGTGGCTCATCGAAGCCGCGTCCAGGTTCTTGATCAGGAAGATACCGGCCTGTTGCACTTCAGCGATGAAGGCGACTTCTTCACCGTTTTTCACGGTAACGGACAGGGTCAGTACGACTTCGTAGAAATCACCTTCCAGTTCTTTCTGACGGGTGTTCAGATCCAGACCGACCGCCGGGTCCCACTGCTGGCGAAAGATCGCCGGGCTTTTCGGGGCTTCGAAGGACAGGTCGCGTACGTAGATGCGCTGCAAGGAGAATTGCGGTGCGGTTTCTTCTTCGCTGGCTGCAGTGTTCTGTTGGTCAGTCATCTCAGATCCTTTCTGATCTTGGGTCTTTTAGGGAGTGCTGTACGTGGGTGCAGCCGTTCAGGCCTTGAGCAACGCGTCGAGCTTGCCGGCGCGTTCCAGGGCGAATAAATCGTCACAGCCGCCGATGTGCTTGCTGCCGATCCAGATCTGCGGCACAGACGTGCGTCCGGCTTTCTGGGCCATTTCGGCACGCACCTGCGGCTTGCCATCGACCTTGATCTCTTTGAAGGCCACGCCTTTGTTCTCGAGCAGGTACTTGGCTCGCGAGCAGTAAGGGCAGTAATCGCTGGAGTAGACGATGACTTCGCTCATATCACTTCACCAGCGGCAGGTTGTCGCCTTTCCAGCTGGAGATCCCGCCGGACAGCTTGGCGGCGGTAAAGCCGGATTTCATCAGTTCGCGGGCGTGGGTGCCGGCGGTCTGGCCCAGGGCATCGACCAGAATGATGGTCTTGGCCTTGTGCTTTTCCAGCTCGGCGACGCGTGCGGCCAGTTTGTCCTGGGGAATATTCACCGCGCCAACGATGTGGCCGGCAGCGAAATCCTTGGCTGTACGAATGTCTACCACCACGCCTGCATCTTTGTTGACCAGCGCGGTCAGCTCACCGGTGCTCAGGCTTTTACCGCCGCCCTGCATCGTGTGCGCCAGCAGCAGAGCCAGCAGTACGACGAAGATACCGACAAGAATGTAGTGGTTAGTGGCAAATTCAATCAGGTGAGCAACCATCGAAGGAGGTTCCAGGGCGTTAAAATGTCGGCCAGTATACACAGCCACTATGGTGGGCCAAACCCCGTCCGGCGGTGACGCGGTCGGAACTTCGCTTTAAACTCCAACTCCCTTTTCCATCGCCCTCTTCTTTATCAGCCACGAGTGGATTCCATGACTACCACGCCTAAACCTTTGGTCCTGATCATTCTCGACGGCTTCGGTCACAGCGACAGCCCCGAATCCAATGCCGTTTTTGCGGCGAAGAAGCCTGTGCTGGATCGCCTGACGGCCAACCAGCCGAACGGCTTGATCTCGGGCAGCGGCATGGACGTCGGTCTGCCGGACGGCCAGATGGGCAACTCCGAAGTCGGCCACATGAACCTCGGCGCCGGTCGTGTGGTGTATCAGGACTTCACCCGCGTGACCAAATCGATCCGCGACGGCGAGTTCTTCGAGAACCCGACCATCTGCGCCGCTGTGGATAAAGCCGTGGCTGCCGGCAAAGCCGTGCACTTCATGGGCCTGCTGTCGGAGGGCGGCGTGCATAGCCATCAGGATCACCTGATTGCCATGGCCGAACTGGCCTTCAAGCGCGGCGCCGAAAAAATCTACCTGCACGCTTTCCTCGACGGCCGCGACACGCCGCCCAAAAGCGCCGCTTCGTCGATCGAACTGCTCGATGCGACGTTCCAGGCACTCGGCAAGGGCCGCATCGCCAGCATCGTCGGCCGCTACTTCGCCATGGACCGTGACAACCGCTGGGATCGCGTGGCCCAGGCGTACAACCTGATCGTCGACGGCAACGGCGAATTCAACGCTGCCACCGCTCAGGAAGGCCTGGACGCCGCTTATGCCCGTGGCGAGAGCGACGAATTCGTCAAAGCCACCACCATCGGTGAACCGGTCAAAGTCGAAGACGGTGACGCCGTGGTGTTCATGAACTTCCGCGCCGACCGCGCCCGCGAGCTGACTCGCGTTTTCGTCGAAGACGATTTCAAGGACTTCGAGCGCGCGCGCCAGCCAAAACTGGCCGGTTTCGTCATGCTGACTCAATACGCCGCGAGCATTCCTGCGCCGTCGGCATTCGCTGCGGGCAGCCTGGAAAACGTGCTGGGCGACTATCTGGCGAAAAATGGCAAAACCCAGCTGCGCATCGCTGAAACCGAGAAATATGCCCACGTCACTTTCTTCTTCTCCGGCGGCCGTGAAGAACCGTTCCCGGGCGAAGAACGCATCCTGATCCCGTCGCCAAAAGTCGCCACTTACGACTTGCAGCCGGAGATGAGCGCGCCGGAAGTGACCGACCGCATCGTCGACGCCATTGAAAACCAACGCTACGACGTGATCGTGGTCAACTACGCCAACGGCGACATGGTCGGCCACAGCGGCGTGTTTGACGCGGCAGTGAAAGCGGTTGAATGCCTGGACACTTGCGTCGGGCGCATCGTCGAAGCACTGGACAAGGTGGGTGGCGAAGCGCTGATCACCGCTGACCACGGCAACGTCGAAAAAATGGCTGATGAAGAAACTCACCAGGCGCACACCGCACACACCACCGAGCCGGTGCCGTTCATTTATGTGGGCAAACGCGATCTCAAGGTCCGTGAAGGCGGCGTACTGGCGGATGTGGCGCCGACCATGCTCAAGCTGCTGGGTCTGGAAAAACCGGCGGAAATGACCGGGACTTCGATTCTGGTCTGACCCGACTCGCCAAAACACCGCAAAACCCTGTGGGAGCTGGCTTGCCAGCGATAGCAATCTGACAGCCAACAGCTATGTTGAATGTTCAGACGCCATCGCTGGCAAGCCAGCTCCCACATTGGTCTAGGGTGGTTTCAAAGATTATTTGCAGCTGTATCTCCGGCCAGTTATCACACAGCCCCAATTGGGCGTTTTTTTTGCGGCCTCGGGCGGGCATACTAGGCCGTCCATTACCCTGGTGCCGCCCGCCCCTATGCTTCGCGTCCTGATTGCCCTCGCTCTGACTTGCCTGCTCCAACCGGCCTTCGCTGACGAGCGCGCGCAAACCCAACAACAGTTGGACGCCACGCGTCAGGACATTGCCGAGCTGAAAAAGCTGCTGAGCAAGGTTCAGGAAGAAAAGTCCGGCGTACAGAAAGAGCTCAAGGGCACCGAGACCGAGCTGGGCAAGCTGCAGAAGCAGGTCGATGCGCTGCAGAAAGAACTGCAGAAAAGCGAATCCGAGCTACAGCGACTCGATGCAGAGAAAAAAAAACTCCAGAGCGCGCGCACTGAACAACAACGACTGATCGCCATCCAGGCCCGTGCGGCCTATCAGAACGGCCGTCAGGAGTACCTCAAACTGCTGCTCAACCAGCAGAATCCCGAGAAGTTTGCCCGCACCCTCACCTATTACGATTACCTGAGCCAGGCCCGCCTGGAGCAGCTGAAAAACTTCAACGAAACCCTGCGCCAATTAGCCAATGTCGAAAAAGACATCGGCTTGCAGCAGGCGCAGTTGCTGGTCCAGAAAAGCGACCTCGACACCCGCCGCGACGAGCTCGACAAGGTTCGCAAGGAGCGCCAGCAAGCCCTCGCCAAGCTCAATGACGACGTGAAGGCCCGCGACCAGAAACTCGCCGCGCGCGAGCAGGATCAGGCAGACCTGTCTAAAGTCCTCAAAACCATTGAAGAAACCCTGGCCCGTCAGGCCCGTGAGGCAGAAGAAGCGCGACAGAAAGCGCTGATCGCCCAGCAGGAAGCGGAAAAAAAGCGTTTGCGTGAGGCGCAAGCCCACGCGGATACAGAATCGGACACCAGCGACGCCCCACGAAAGCCTGTCAAATCGTCTCCCGGCGCGCTGGTTTCCAGCAGTGGCGAAACCTTTGGTGGAGCTTTTGCGGCAACCCGGGGAAAACTTCCATGGCCGGTTGATGGTCGACTGCTGGCACGCTTCGGTGAAAGCCGTGGCGACGACGCCCGCACCAAGTGGGATGGCGTGATGATCAGCGCCTCCGCCGGCAGCCAGGTGCATGCCGTCCATGGTGGGCGCGTGGTGTTTGCCGATTGGCTGCGCGGCGCCGGGTTGCTGGTGATCCTCGATCACGGCAATGGTTTTCTGAGTCTTTACGGTCACAACCAGACACTGCTCAAGTCGGCGGGTGACGTGGTTAAAGCCGGTGAGTCCATCTCCACTGTCGGTAACAGTGGCGGCCAGGACACATCAGCGCTGTATTTCGCAATTCGTCAGCAGGGTCACCCGAGTGATCCGGCGCAATGGTGCCGCGCGCAAGGATAGGCGTTGAGTCACCAACATTAGGAGTTCGTTCGACATGCTGCATTTGTCCCGCCTTACCTCGCTGGCCCTGACGATCGCCCTGGTGATCGGCGCGCCTCTGGCGTTCGCCGCTCAACCGGCTCCGGCCGTCGCTCCGGCAGGCACAGCTGCGACCTCCAAGGCCCCGCTGCCGCTGGAAGAGTTGCGCACTTTTGCCGAGGTCATGGACCGGATCAAAGCCGCGTACGTCGAGCCGGTGGACGACAAGACCCTGCTGGAAAACGCGATCAAGGGCATGCTCAGCAACCTTGATCCGCACTCGGCCTACCTCGGCCCTGAAGACTTCACCGAGTTGCAGGAAAGCACCAGCGGTGAGTTCGGCGGTCTGGGCATTGAAGTCGGCGCCGAAGACGGCTTTATCAAAGTCGTCTCGCCTATTGATGACACGCCAGCGTCGAAGGCCGGCATTCAGGCTGGCGACTTCATCGTCAAGATCAACGGTCAGCCGACTCGCGGCCAGACCATGACCGAAGCCGTGGACAAGATGCGCGGCAAGATCGGCCAGAAAATCACCCTGACTCTGGTGCGCGACGGTGGCACGCCATTCGACGTAACCCTGGCGCGCGCCGTTATTCAGGTGAAAAGCGTCAAGGCGCAGCTGTTGGAGTCGGGCTACGGCTACATCCGCATCACTCAGTTCCAGGTCAAGACCGGTGATGAGGTCTCCAAGGCCCTGGCGAAGATGCGCAAAGACAACGGCAAAAAGCTCAACGGCATCATTCTCGACCTGCGTAACAACCCGGGCGGCGTGTTGCAGGCAGCGGTGGAAGTGGTCGACCACTTCATCACCAAAGGCCTGATCGTCTACACCAAAGGCCGGATCGCCAACTCCGAGCTGCGCTTCTCTGCCACCGGCAAAGATGAAAGCGAAGCGGTGCCGATGGTCGTGCTGATCAACGGCGGCAGCGCCTCGGCGTCGGAAATCGTCGCCGGTGCCCTGCAGGATCAGAAACGTGCGGTGGTCATGGGCACCACCAGTTTCGGCAAAGGCTCGGTACAAACCGTGCTGCCGCTGAACAACGACCGCGCACTGAAGATCACCACCGCGTTGTACTACACACCGAATGGCCGTTCGATCCAGGCTCAGGGCATCGTCCCGGACATCGAAGTGCGCAAGGCCAAGATCACCAGCGAGGCGGACAGCGAATACTTCAAGGAAGCCGATCTGCAAGGCCACTTGGGCAACGGCAACGGCGGCGCCGACAAACCAAGCGGTTCCGCAGGCAAGGCCAAGGCCATGCCGCAGGATGACGATTACCAACTGGCCCAGGCCCTGAGCCTGCTCAAAGGCCTGAGCATTACGTCCGGCCGTTGAGGATGTCTTTGCGTTTCGTCTTCGTTCTGTTGTGCTGTCTGGCGGGTGCTGCTAACGCACAACCCGCCAGCTCAACGCCTCACAAAGCCTACCTGACGCTGATCATCGACGACCTGGGGCAAAACCTGCCCCGGGATCGCCGTGTGCTGGCCCTGCCCGGGCCGGTGACCGCCGCGATCATGCCCGACACCCCGCACGCCACCGAGTTTGCCCGCGAAGCCCACAGCGCCGGCAAGATCGTCATCCTGCACATGCCGATGGATCCGGCTACCGGACCTTACGCCTGGCATCCCGAACTGCCGATCGAAGAACTCGAAAAACGCCTCAACGCCGCTTTCAAAAGGGTCCCCTACACCGCTGGCATCAATAACCACATGGGCAGCCGCATGACCGCGCAACCCGTGGCCATGGCGTGGTTGATGGGCGAGTTGCAGCGCCGTCACAAGTTCTTCGTCGACAGCCGCACCAGTGCACAGACCGTGGCCGCCCAGCAGGCGCAGAAAATTGATCTGGCGAGTGTTTCGCGGGATGTTTTTCTTGATGACGAGCGCACTGAAGCTGCGATCTTCACGCAGTTGCAGACGGCAATCAGTCTGGCGCGCAAACAAGGTTCAGCCGTAATGATCGGCCATCCATACCCACAGACCCTGGCAGTGCTGGAACGCGAGCTGCCCAAACTCAAAGCCCAGGGCATCGAGTGGATCGACATCAAGCAGATGATCAGTTTGCGCAGCAATCGCGCCATGGCCGGGCATGGCAAGGACGGCGTGTACCGGTAACACCCTGTCACGTTATCCAATACATAGTTACCACCAGGTGCCTGGCGCACTTGCAGATAGTGAGACCTGCAACAGGTCGCGACTCCCCCTGAGTCGCTTTTCTACTATCAGGAATAACGATGACTGCTCAAGACAATGCCGTATTGCCCGCCAGGCAAATGGAATCCATCAAAGTCGACAACCTGTTGATCAACTTCACGACGGAGTTTCAGCGGATCCAGGACACAGCAGGTCTACGCTCCCAATCCGCAAGCTTCTGGCGCCCGATGCCCGACCCAGACCTGCTACCAGGATACTTCCCGCTAGGCGACATCGCCCTGCACAACCGAAACAACCCGAATGGCCTACTCATTACGGCCGTTGTCCGCGAGGGCGAATCTCCGGGAGAGGGGAAATCCAAGACAAATGCGCTGACTCGGCCCACCGATTTCGAACAGATCTGGAGGGATACAGGCTCGGGCTCTGTCATGCGTCTGGCTATGTGGCGGCCGATACCGCCCGAAGGCTATGTCGCGCTGGGCACTGTCTGCACCAGCGACCACGACAAACCTTCTCTCAATTCTGTCCGTTGCGTCAGGGAAGACCTCGTGGTCGGCGCAAATATCGGCAATCAGATCTGGAACGACAAAAGCAGTGGCGCCAAGAACAATTTCAGTGCCTGGAGTGTTACCCCGCGGACTGCCGCAGAGGGTGAAATCCACTTCGCACCCGGTACTTTTATTGGCGTAAAAAGCTATATAGAACCGGCCAGGCACTATGCCGCTTATGCTCTACGGATACCGATTGCGGTTGAAGTCTCATCGCCTGCAGAGGCACCGATGTTGACCACAAACCTGTCGCCCCTATCGGCAGGAGCGGAGAAGGTCACGCATGTCGTTCGCCTGCCCTGGTTCGCCGTGAGAGAACAACTTCCACCGATCGAGCAATTTCAGCAATCACCTATTTATGAGCTAAGGCGCACGGACCAGTACATGCTCGTCGGATCCGCCCGCAATGACACGGATCAAGCTCAGTCGGTCAAATGGCTGGCGCGCCCCGATCACGACCGGGACGAAATATTGAGCTACAGCGGCGAGTCGGCCCTTAAAATCGCAAAACACTGGCCAGCCCAAGTGCTTAGCGACATTCGCATGACCCGATTCTCGGCGCTCCTGCCCAAATCATTCAGCCACACAGAAACAACCTCGACTGAATGGGGCAATCCACACCCTGTAGTAGTTATCGCCATGGCAGCCAAGGGTAAATCGGTTGCGGTGTATCGAATGCACAGCTTGTACGAGTTGCTGCGTGCCGATGGCACCAAGATGGCGTTCGACACTCATTACGCCGACAACAGCAGCCTTTATATGACTGAATTCCCTGCGCAGCTGGAAGAAGTGGCACAGCATTGTCCACTACCGCTTAAGACCTCCTCGACACAGGCCCCAACAATCAATGTCGATATGACCTCTTCAGCGCAGGCCGCAACAGTCAACGTCGATATGACCGTTGAACCGGCGCCCGAATTGCCGGTGGTTCCGGTGGTTACAGATAGCGCGCCATGATGTCGTCAACGACACCTTCTTTGCGCAGTTGATCCAGAGCCGTCTGCAACCTGGTGACGATCTCATCGGAGACGTCCTTGTTCAGCGCCAGGTATAACTCGGCGCTGTTGAAGCGCAGCACGGTTTTGAGTCCGGTCACTCCATCCTGCCGCGCCAGATAACGGCCGGCAGGATCGCCCGTGGCCCACAGGTCGATCTGGCCGTTGATCAGCTTTTTCGCATTGTCCTGATCGCGCAGCACAACTACTGGCTTCAAGCCTTGCTTGGTCAGCGTCTCGGCAATCGCGTCGCCTTTATAGGCGCCGATTTTGTACTTGCGCGCATCATTGAGGGTTTCGAGGGTGATCTTGCTGTCAGCCTTGGCCAACAGGATCCAGTCGTCGGGGCCGATCGGGCCGACCCACTTGAAGAGTTTTTCGCGATCGGGCAGACGCGCCATCACAAAGGCGCCGTATCCGGGATTTTCCAGCGCCAGTTTGTACACCCGCTCCCAAGGGAAGCGCAGGGTCAGGCTGTAAGTGAGGCCGGCACGCTGGAACATCTCGCGCACGATATCGGTGGCGATACCGTTGATGTTCTCGCCTTGAGCGAAGTTCTTGCCGTTCTTCGCCATGTTGTACGGCGGGAAGTTTTCGGTGAGGAGCACCAGATCGGTGTCGGGATTGTTTTCGGCCCTGACACTGTTGATGAGCAACAAAGAAGCACTGGCGAGAACAAGAAGCAGGCGTTTGATCATGTCGGGCTACCGAAATCCATGGCGTGCCCAAGAGTGCCTTGGGCACGCCATGCTGTCCACTGGCCTGTACCGTTTAACGCATCACAATCCCGCGATGGGCCATATAGGCCTTGGCTTCCTGCACGGTGTATTCGCCGAAGTGGAAAATACTCGCCGCCAGCACCGCGCTGGCGTGGCCTTCGAGAATGCCGTCAGCCAGATGCTGCAAGTTGCCGACACCGCCGGAAGCGATCACCGGAATGCCCAGCGCATCGCTGATGGCGCGGGTCACGCCGAGATCGAAACCGTTTTTCATGCCGTCCTGATCCATGCTGGTCAGCAGGATCTCACCGGCACCGAGGCCTTCCATCTTCTTCGCCCATTCGACTGCATCGAGACCGGTCGGCTTGCGCCCACCGTGGGTGAAGATTTCCCAGCGCGGGATTTCGCCCGGGCCCGACACCTTCTTCGCATCGATGGCGACGACGATGCACTGCGAGCCGAAATGCTGCGCGGCTTCGCCAACGAATTCAGGGTTGAACACGGCTGCGGTGTTGATCGAAACCTTGTCCGCGCCGGCATTGAGCAGATTGCGGATGTCTTGCACGGTGCGTACACCACCGCCAACGGTCAGCGGAATGAACACCTGGCTGGCCATGCGCTCGACGGTGTGCAGCGTGGTATCGCGGCCATCGACGCTGGCAGTGATGTCGAGAAAGGTAATCTCGTCAGCACCCTGCTCGTCATAACGACGGGCAATTTCCACCGGGTCACCGGCGTCGCGGATGTTCTCGAACTTCACACCTTTGACGACCCGGCCGTTGTCCACGTCCAGGCAAGGGATGATGCGTTTGGCCAGCGCCATGGTCAGTCCTCAGCCTTTGTACGAATCGCAGAAAGCTTGCGCTTCAGCGACGTCGAGGGTGCCTTCGTAGATCGCCCGGCCCGTGATCGCACCGATGATGCCCGGCGCCTTGGCGTCGAGCAGCGACTTGATGTCACCGAGGTTGTGAATACCGCCGGAAGCGATCACCGGGATCTTGGTTGCAGCAGCCAGCGCAGCGGTGAACGGTACGTTGCAGCCCTGCATCATGCCGTCTTTGGCGATGTCGGTATAAACGATCGAAGACACGCCATCGGCTTCAAACTGCTTGGCCAGATCGATGACCTGCACGGTGCTGATTTCAGCCCAGCCGTCAGTGGCGACAAAACCGTCCTTGGCGTCGAGGCCGACGATGATTTTGCCTGGGAACGCGCGGCACGCTTCGGCGACGAAGGCCGGATCTTTCACGGCTTTGGTGCCGATGATCACGTAGCTCACGCCAGCCTTGACGTAGTGCTCGATGGTTTCCAGCGAGCGAATGCCGCCGCCGATCTGGATCGGCAGGTTCGGATAGCGCTTGGCGATGGCGGTAACCACTTCGCCGTTGACCGGCTGGCCTTCGAAGGCGCCGTTCAGGTCGACAAGATGCAGACGACGGCAGCCGCCCTCCACCCACTTGGCAGCCATGCTCACCGGGTCATCGGAGAACACCGTGGAATCTTCCATGCGGCCCTGGCGCAGACGTACGCAGGCACCGTCTTTAAGATCGATAGCGGGGATAATCAGCATCTGGCAAACCTTCAAATTTGAATGTTCAGCTTGGCTCGGAAATCAGTTTTTCTCGAGCGCCCACAGGTCGCTTTCGATGCTCTCAAACCGTTCCTTGAGGTGGGTCTGCACATCGAAAATCGCCCTGTTGTAGTAGTGCGGAGCAATTTCGCGGGTAAACAGCTCAAGAATTTCTGCCGCTTCGAACGAACCCAGGTCCAGTTCGAAACGATCCTCCATGAACCGCTTGATCTTGTGATTGGCCTCGTTCTCCTGTTCGGGAGTGAGGGTCAGGATCGGCGGTCTGGATTTCTTGGCAGCCATTTACCAGCGACCGTCCCACGCAGCGAAGTTCTGCAGCAATTGCAGGCCATGGGTATGGCTCTTCTCCGGGTGGAACTGCACGGCGAAACGCGAGCCATCGGCCAGCGCTGCAGCGAAATCGACACCGTAATGACCGCCGCCCACCACCTGCCGCGCGTTGGCAGCGGCAATGTAGTAGCTGTGCACGAAATAGAAACGCGCCATGTCCGGAATGTCGTGCCACAGCGGGTGACTGACCTTCTGCTTCACCTCGTTCCAGCCCATGTGCGGGACTTTCAGGTGCTCGCCGTCTTCATGCAGGTCTTTGCCGAAGAACTTCACCGCGCCCGGGAACAGGCCGATGCAGTCGACGCCGTTGTTCTCTTCGCTGGTATCGAGCAAGGCTTGCATGCCGACGCAGATGCCGAGGAACGGACGATCCTGGCTGACTTCACGCACCAGCGAATCAAACTCGAGGCGACGGATCTCCGCCATGCAATCGCGAATCGCGCCGACACCCGGGAACACCACACGGTCGGCTTCGCGGATCACGGCCGCATCGCTGGTGATCAACACTTTACCGGCGCCGACGTGTTCGAGGGCCTTGGCCACCGAGTGCAGGTTACCCATGCCGTAATCGATAACTGCAACCGTCTGCATTACAGAACGCCTTTGGTCGATGGCATCTGCCCGGCCATGCGCTCGTCGAGTTCGACAGCCATGCGCAGCGCGCGGCCGAAAGCCTTGAACACGGTTTCGATCTGGTGGTGGGTGTTGGTGCCACGCAGGTTATCGATGTGCATGCTGACCAGCGCGTGGTTGACGAAGCCCTGGAAGAATTCCTGGAACAGGTCAACGTCGAAGCCGCCAACGGTAGCGCGGGTGTACGGCACGTGCATTTGCAGGCCCGGACGACCGGAGAAATCGATCACCACGCGCGACAGCGCTTCATCGAGCGGCACGTAGGCGTGGCCGTAACGACGGATGCCTTTTTTGTCGCCGATGGCTTTGGCGAAGGCCTGGCCGAGAGTGATACCGACGTCTTCCACCGTGTGGTGGTCGTCGATATGCAGATCGCCCTTGCATTCGATATCCAGGTCGATCAACCCGTGACGGGCGATCTGATCCAGCATGTGCTCAAGAAAAGGAACACCGATATCGAATCGGGCCTTTCCGGTGCCATCAAGGTTGATCGAGGCTTTGATCTGGGTTTCCAGAGTGTCGCGCTCGACAGAAGCCTTACGTTCGGCCATCACCAGCTCCGCAAAATCATTGGGCGAAAAAGGCAGCCATTATAGGCACGCGAACGCGAAACAGAAACACGAGAAGGGATATGGCTGACGGAGTGAATACGGGGGTGTCGCGGGTAGACATGTGCATACAAGCCATTACAGGCGCCCAAAAACAACTGTAGGAGTGAGCCTGCTCGCGATGAGGACCTTGCAATCAACATTTCTGTGACTGTCAGACCGCTATCGCGAGCAGGCTCACTCCTACAGGGGTACTGCTTTTTACTTAGTTAAACAATACCGCCGTTTTCTGCAGAGTCACCCACACACCCCACGCCAACGGAATACCCACTGCCAGCCAAGCGGCAATCGCCAACGGCTTGCTGCCCGGTGCCGCTTTCCATTCCAGAACGGTGGTCGCATCGGCACCTTTGTCATGGCCCAGCGCCTGTTCGGCAGCCAGTTCGGCATCGGTCATGAAGTACTTGTCAGCCACCGGGCGCACCAGCAGGTTGCACAGGAAGCCCAGCACCAGCAAACCGGCGAGGATATACAGCGTGATGTCGTAAGCGGCAGCGCGTTCAACGCCGATGCTCAGTTGATACTCACGCAGGTAGTTCACCAGCACCGGACCAAGCACACCGGCCGCCGCCCAAGCGGTCAACAGACGACCGTGGATCGCGCCAACCATCTGCGTCCCGAACAGGTCGGCCAGATACGCCGGAACCGTCGCAAAACCACCGCCATACATCGACAGGATGATGCAGAACGCCGCCACGAACAGCGCAACGTTGCCCAGGTGGCCCAGATTCGGGATCAGCGCGTACAGGGCAAAACCCAGTGCGAAGAACACGAAGTAGGTGTTTTTGCGGCCCAGGTAGTCCGAGAACGATGCCCAGAAGAAGCGGCCACCAATGTTGAACAGGCTGAGCAGACCGGTGAAACCGGCAGCAATCGCGGCAATCGAAGCCAGTTGCCCGGCGTCAAGCTGGCCAAACGGCACATCAACACCCAGCAGCTTGCCGCCGAACACTTCCTGCAGCAGTGGCGAAGCCATGCCGAGAATGCCGATACCGGCAGACACGTTCAGGCACAGCACCAGCCAGACCAGACGGAATTGCGGGGTTTTCCACGCCACATTCACGTGCACGTGACGGTGCGTGATCATCGAGTTGGATGCTTTTTTCGCTGGAGCGGTCCAGCCTTCAGGTTTCCAGCCGGTTGGAGGCACGCGGTAAGCGAGGGCGCCACCGATCATGAACACGAAGTAGATCGCCGCCATGGCCACGAAGCTCTGCCAGACGCCAACGCCTTCAGCCGAGCCGAAGTGGCTCATCAGCGCGGTCGCCAACGGTGCACCGACCATCGCGCCACCGCCGAAGCCCATGATCGCCATGCCGGTCGCCATGCCGCGCTTGTCCGGGAACCACTTGATCAGGGTCGACACCGGCGAGATATAGCCCAGGCCCAGACCGATACCACCGATCACGCCGGAGCCGATCCACATCAGCCAGATCTGGTGGGTATAAATCCCCAGCGCCGAAATCAGCAGACCACCGCACCAGCACAGTGCCGAAACCACACCAGCCTTACGCGGACCGGCGTGTTCCAGCCAGCCACCCCAGATCGCTGCCGAGCAGCCGAGGAAGATGAAGAACAGGGTGTAGATCCAGCCGAGCATCGAGATCGGCCAGTCGCATTGCGACGAGAAGACTTGTGCGATGAAGCTCATGTCCGGCGCGCAAGCCACCGGTGCAGTAACGCCCAGCGCCTTGGACAACGGCAACCAGAACACCGAAAAGCCGTAGGCCATGCCGATGCACAGGTGAATGGCCAGAGCGGCCGGTGGAACCAGCCAACGGTTGAAACCGGGCTTGGCGATGATGCGTTCCTTGGACAGGAACGCGGGCTGATCGGCTTTGAAGCCGTCCGCCGTGATGCTCGTGCTCATTGTGTATCCCCCAATTATTAGTATGGTTCGCCAGCCACTGTTCACCCCCGGCCTTATGCACGCAGGCATGACCGTTTTTTTGAGTGAAGCTCCTTGAAGGCGCGACGTTAAGTCGCAGAAGGACGGACGAACCGGCGAAGGTTACCATTTGCACGTGACAGAAAAACCAAACTGATATCACCTTTTTTCTGTTACCTGATCTTATCTCTGCGGTGAACCCCCATCGCATCCGTTGTCGAAGCGCTACAAGCGGCGAGTCAACGACCAAGGCAGGACGCCTCAGCAGTGAAGACTGATGCAGCGCTATACTCCCCGGCTAAATTACGAATTCGACTAATTACAAGGACTCGCCCATGAAAGCGTTCGGCAAAATCCTGGGTCTGGTACTCCTCGGGCTGTTGCTGATCATTGTGGCGGCAGGCTTTGCCCTGACCCACCTCTTCGATCCCAACGACTATAAAGACGAGATCCGCCAGATAGCCCGCGACAAGGCCCACATCGAGCTGACGCTCAATGGCGATATCGGCTGGAGCCTGTTCCCGTGGCTCGGCCTGGAATTGCACGAAGCCAGCGTCGCCACCCTGGCCAAACCCGCCGAACCGTTTGCCGATTTGCAGATGCTTGGCCTGTCCGTGCGCGTGCTGCCGCTGTTGCGCCGCGAAGTGCAGATGAGCGATGTGCGCGTCGAAGGCCTCAACCTGCGCCTGAACCGTGACAAGAACGGCCATGGCAACTGGGAAGATATCGGCAAGGTGCCGGTCGCGCCTGGTGCAACGCCGCCTGCCTCTGCTCCCGGCCAACCCGCCAGCGACGCCCCGGTCGCCGTGGAGAAACCGGCGCAACCGATCCGCCTCGACATCGACAGCCTGACCGTCAACAACGCCCGCGTTGAGTACAACGATGAACTGAGCGGCAAGCAGTTCAGCGCCGAGAGCATCCAGTTGAGCACCGGCCCGGTGCACGACTCGACCAACATCCCGATCAAGGCCACGGCATTTCTCGGCACTAATCAGCCGGTGCTGCGCGTGCGCACCGAGCTCAATGGCGAGTTGCGCTTCGAGCGCGCCCTGCAACGCTACAAGTTCGAAGACATGAAGCTCTCCGGCGAAGTGGCGGGCGATCCGCTGCAAGGCAAGACCATGACCTTCTCCGCCCAAGGGCAACTGCTGCTGGATAAAGCGGCGAACGTCGCCGAATGGACCGGGATCAAGATCTCCGCCAACCAATTGCGCGCCTTGGGTGAACTGAAAGCCAACGACCTCGACAAGACCCCACAGATCACTGGCGGTATCTCGATCGCCCAGTTCGATCTGGCGAAATTCGTCGACAGCATCGGTCAAAAACTGCCGGCCATGGCCGAAGGCAGCCTGAGCAAAGTCGAACTGGTCAGCCGCATTGCGGCCACACCGAGCAGCGTCGCGTTCGACAACATCAACCTGAAACTCGACGACAGCAGCTTCAGCGGGCGCATCGCCGTCGAAGACTTCGCCAAGCAATCGTTGCGCGCGATCCTCAAGGCAGACACCTTCAACGTCGACCGTTACCTGCCGCCGAAATCGGAAAAGGCCAACAGCGCCACGCAAACCCGTCAGGCCGAAGTCGCCAGCACCGAAGCCAATGCCATCGCCGGTGCGGGTTCTACACCGCTGCCAGACAAACCGAGCAAAACCGCCTGGAGCACCGAGCGCCTGCTGCCGGTTGAACGCCTGGCCAAACTCGACGTGGACGCCGACCTGACCTTCGGCCAACTGACCCTCGACAAACTGCCGATGCAGAATGCCGCGCTCAAAGCCACTGGCCAGGGCGGTCTGCTGACCCTCGGCAACCTCAGCGGCGAGCTGTACAACGGCGGGTTTGAAGCCAAGGGCACCCTCGACGTGCGCCCGAGCGCCCCGGTGCTCAACCTGCAGACCAAAATCAACCGCGTGCCAGCGGAAAAAATCCTCGAAAGCCAAGGCAAAAAACCGCCCGTCACAGGCCTGGTAACACTGACCAGCAACCTCACCGGCAGCGGCAACAGCCAACAGGCGCTGATCGACAGCCTCAACGGCAACGCCAGTTTCGTCATCAACAACGGCGTGCTGCTCAACGCCAACCTTGAGCAGCAACTGTGCAAAGGCATCGCCACCCTCAATCGCAAGTCACTCAGCGGCGAGCCACGGGGCAAGGACACTCCGTTCCAGGAACTCAAGGGCAACCTGACTTTCCGTAACGGCATCGCCAGCAACCCGGACCTTAAGGTTCGTATTCCGGGCATGACCGTCAACGGTGACGGCGACATCGATCTGCGGGTGCTGGGCATGGACTACCGCGTCGGCATCATCGTCGAAGGCGACACCAGCGCCATGCCGGATCCGGCCTGTCAGGTTGGCGACAAATTCGTCGGCATCGAGTGGCCACTGCGCTGCCGTGGCCCGCTGGAACTGGGCGCCAAGGCGTGCCGCCTGGATAACGAACGCATGGGCCAGGTCGCGAGCAAACTGGCCGGCGACAAACTCAGCGAGAAGATCGACGAGAAACTTGGCGACAAGGTCAGCCCGGAATTGAAAAACGCATTGAAGGGGCTGTTCAAGCGATGAGAGCGGAGCAGTTTTCAGAGGCGGTGCTGGATTGGTTCGACCGCCATGGCCGCCACGATTTGCCTTGGCAGCAGGACATCAACCCGTATCGGGTCTGGGTGTCGGAAATCATGTTGCAGCAGACTCAGGTCAGCACTGTGCTCAACTACTTCGACCGCTTCATGGCCGCGCTGCCAACGGTCGAAGCCTTGGCCGAAGCGCCGGAAGACGAAGTGCTGCACCTGTGGACTGGCCTGGGTTACTACACCCGCGCACGCAATCTGCAGAAAACCGCGAAGATCGTCGTCAGCCAGTACGCTGGCGAATTTCCGCGCGATGTCGAGAAGCTGGTCGAGTTGCCGGGCATAGGCCTGTCCACCGCTGGCGCTATCGCCAGTATCAGCATGGGCCTGCGCGCGCCGATCCTCGATGGCAACGTCAAACGCGTTCTGGCGCGCTTTACCGCGCAGGAGGGCTACCCCGGCGAGCCGAAGGTCGCCAAACAGCTGTGGGCCAATGCCGAGCGCTTTACGCCGCACGATCGGGTCAACGCCTACACCCAGGCAATGATGGATCTCGGCGCCACGCTGTGCACCCGCAGCAAGCCAAGCTGCCTGCTGTGTCCGCTAGAGCGTGGCTGCGAAGCCCACATGCTCGGCCTGGAGACGCGCTATCCGATTCCCAAGCCGCGCAAAGCCATCCCGCAGAAACGCACGCTGATGCCGATGCTGGCCAATGGCAAGGGCGCGATTCTGCTTTATCGCCGCCCATCGACCGGTTTGTGGGGCGGTCTGTGGAGCCTGCCGGAACTCGACGACCTCGACGACCTGCAACATCTCGCCGATCAGCACTCGCTGGCACTGGGCGAGCAGCAGGCGCTGCCGAGCCTCGTCCACACGTTCAGCCATTTCCAGTTGGCCATCGAACCCTGGCTGGTTCAGGTGCAGGAGGCCAGCCATCACGTGGCCGAGGCCGACTGGCTCTGGTATAACCTCGCCACCCCGCCGCGCCTGGGCCTCGCCGCCCCGGTCAAAACCTTGCTCGAACGCGCGGCCGCCGTCTTGAATGCAGGAGAGTCGCCATGACCCGCACCGTAATGTGCCGCAAGTACAAAGAACAACTCGAAGGCCTGGAACGCCCACCGTACCCGGGCGCCAAAGGGCAGGACATTTTTGACAACGTCTCGGCCAAGGCCTGGGCCGACTGGCAGAAACACCAGACTCTGCTGATCAACGAAAAACGCCTGAACATGATGAACGCCGAAGATCGCAAATTTCTGCAGGGCGAAATGGACAAGTACTTCTCCGGCGAGGAATACGCCCAGGCTGAAGGCTACGTTCCGCCTGCGCAGTAAGCCCACAAAATCGGGGGTCGGATCGTAAGCGACGGAATTAATTTAAGAAATTTTAAAAAAGTCGTTGACGAGAATCCGAAAAACCCTTTTAATGCGCCCCGTTGCCCAGATAGCTCAGTCGGTAGAGCAGGGGATTGAAAATCCCCGTGTCGGCGGTTCGATTCCGTCTCTGGGCACCAAATACCGAAAACCCTGAATCGCAAGATTCAGGGTTTTTTTATGCCCGCGATTTGATCCCCTCCTCCTCACCCCGCTTCTCTCGGTATCCATCGCCCTCGGGTGTATTGGAAAAAACCCGAAATCTGTATCTCTCCCCGTACAGAAAAACTCGCCAGTATTTCTACACGCCTTGGCGATCCCGCGCCTGGCCACACCTCGCGCCCCGCAAACACTCTGGACCTTTCAAGTCGACAGAGCGCATTACCTGTTTTCTGGAAACCTGTGCATGAGCTCTCTTTTGTTGCAAATGTCCCCCATCGTTCTGGTCATCGCATTAATCCTGATCGTCCGCCGCCCACCGGTACAAGCTGCGCTGGCGGGCGTGGCACTGGTGCTCGTACTGTGGTTGTCAGGCGCTGCCGGGGCCGTATCCGTCGCGATCACTTCTGCAATCTTTCAGGACACCACAATTCTGTTCCTCAGCACCGCTTGCGTGATCGTACCGGGGCTGGCCTTTGTCATTCTGGTCGAGCGCGGTGGTGCGCCTCAGGCCATCGGTGCCTGGGTCAAAGAGCTCGGCTGGACACCGCCGGCGCAGATCATCTTCATCGTGCTGGGCCTGGCGCCGTTGCTTGAAGCGATGACGGGGTTCGGCGTCTCGCTGATCGCTACGGTGCCGCTGTTGATAGGCCTGTTTACGCGACAGTCGGGGATGAAAATCGCGCTGGCAGGGATGGTCATCATGCCGTGGGGCACTTTGGGGCTGGCGACGGTGATTGGCGCGTTGCTCGCGCACTTGCCGGCGCAAACCCTCGGCAGTCATTCGGCGCTGATCAGTGCGCCGGTGTTCCTCTGCCTGGCCGCGATTGCCATGTGGCAGGGCGGCATCCGCAGCGTCTCGCCGTGGCTGGGGCTGATCGTGGTGACGGCGCTGTTTGTCGCAGTGCTGTTTTCCATCAACCTGTGGATCGGGCCGGAAGTCTCCGGTGTGCTGGCCGGTCTGGCCGTGGCCTGCGTTGGCTTGGGCATTTCGTTCGTACAACGCAGAAAACGGGTGCGCTGGCCGAACGCGGCGTGGCCCTATCTGGCCTTGCTGGGGGTGATCGTTGCGTCGCGAGGATTGTTTGTTCTGTCGGGTTGGGATGCGCTGTGGATGGTCAAAGGCGAACACGTTTCGTGGAAGCCATTGGCGTCCCCCGGGCTGGCATTGATGATCGTCAGCTTGTGGATGGCGATTCGGCAAAGCGCTGCGGCGGGCTTCCCGTGGCGCGCGCTGTTTAATCGGGCGAAGTTTCCGGTCACGACGATTTTCCTGTTTTTGCTGCTCTCGCAAGTGATGGTCAATGCCGGGTTCCTGGTCGAGGCGCAGCGCACGCTGCAATCGTTGTCAGGGATTTCCCTGGCACCGACCATCGCGTTGCTGGCAGGGATTGCCGGTTATGTCACTGGCTCCAACGTCGGCGGCAACACACTCGTCATGCCGTCCATCGCCGCACTGACCAGTGAGCACGGCGCGTGGCTGGCCGCGATGGTCAACAGTGCCGCCGGGCATGGCGCGCTGGGGTCGCTATCAATTCTGTCGCTGATCACCGGGCTGGCCGGCGCCAACCGGCATGAAGAGCACAGTCTGATCCGATTCGCCTTCGGCCTGGTTGCGCTCAACATCGTCATAGTTGCTGCAACGGGGGGCGTTTTACTCTACTTTCTCTGAATTGTTTCGCGACACAACAGAGAACTTATGGACAGGTTTGATTTGCCGGACAAGCGCTGGCGGATAGTCAAGGATTGGATCATTCGTCAGATCGACAGCGGGGAATGGCCGGCCGATACGAAGCTGCCCTCGATCCGCGCCCTGACCCGAATGTTTGAAACCAGCATCACCACCGTTCAGCGCGCGCTGGCGGATCTGGAAGCCGATGCCTATGTTTCGACGGTCCCCCGTGTCGGCTATTTTGTCTCGGCTTCAGGACGGGGCAAACCGGCCAGTGATTTTGATTTCTCCAGTGTTCCGGTCAACGTCAATCATGCGGTGGTCGCGATGCTCTCCCAAGCGGCTTCGCGCACTACCGCGTCATTGAACTCGGCCGTGTTGCACGGCGACCTCACGCCGAACGTGCTCCTCAACAAGTGCCTTTCGGTGCTGGCCGGCAAAGCTGACAACTCGCTGACCGGGCTGGTCGCACCGCCCGGCCTGCCAGCGCTGCGCCGTCGGATTGCCGGACTGATGCTGACCCGTGGCGTGGTTTGCGGGCCAGACGATATTCTGATGACATCGGGCGACACGATCGCCTTGGAGCTGGCACTGGAAGCCGTCGCGCCGCGAGGCGCCACCGTCGCCATCGAAACCCCGACCTATTACGGCATCCTGCAGACCATCGAACGCCTGGGCATGCGCGCCCTGCCGATCCGTACGCACGGCAAACTGGGCCTCGACGTCGATCACCTCGAAGAGGCGTTGAAACTGAAAAAGGTCGCGGTGATTTTTCTCAACCCGACCCTGCAGAATCCCCGTGGCTTCATCATGCCCGAGGAAACCCGCGCACGGCTGTCACAGATCGCTCGCGACGCGGATGTGCCGATTATCGAGGACGATATCTTCTTCGACCTGGTGCCCGAAGGCGAACGCCCGCGCGCGATCAAGAGCTACGACAGCAGCGGACAGACGATTTACTGTTCGTCATTCTCCAAGACCATCGCGCCCGGCTATCGCGTTGGCTGGTGTCTGGCCGGCAAGTACCGCAATGCCATTCTGGCGCAGATGTTTTCCCGCAACCTGGCGGTTTCCAGCCTGGCGCAAAATGTCCTCAACGAATTTATCGGGCGCGGCTACATGGAAGAGCACTGCGCCAGGCTCAGGTCGCAACTGTCTTCGCATGCAAGCTTTGTCGAAGCGCTGGTGCGCACGGATTTCCCTGCGGGAACCGTGTATGTGCCACCACGCGGGGGGTTCATTCATTGGATCGAGTTGCCAGCACACACGGACATGTTGGCGCTGGATCGGCTGGCCAGCGAGCGCGGTTGCCACGTGGCCGGGAGCGGGATTTTTTTCGCCGACGGGCATGCAACCACGGGCGTGCGTATCTGCCTTGGCACAGCGCTGACCCCGGATGTGATCGCAATTCTGAAGGTGATTGCCGAGTGCGCGCACCTCGCCGGGCGACCATCAGACGTGCGGCAGATGCTGACTGCACAACTTCAAGAAACAGCGGTTTCCTGACCGCGAAAAGGACTTTCGCAGAGCCACCTGATGAACCAGAAAAGAACCCGCATCCCCCTGCCCCATCCGCCGCCGTATCGCCAAAGCCGGGCGACCTTCTGGCTGACCGTACTCGTTGGCGTTCTGATTACCTTCGCTTGCGGCGCATCCATCTGGATGCTGTTCGACAGCTGGACCAGCGGCTCCATCACCACAACCAATCGCGGCCCGAAAGACACCTACACCCTGACCCTGCAACCCCGGCGGTTCTGGATCGAGTTCGTGTCGCAAAGCATAGGTACCGTGTTCCTGCTATTTATCGGGGTGTTCGGATTGTGGATTTATCGCAAAGTGCAGGAGCCTGTGAAGAAGCCGAAAGGCAAGCGCACTCGGCGATAAATAATCCCGTCCTGCGACAATCATGCTTGCTTGATTGAACGCGGGCCGGTCGCGCTCCAGAACGGTTGAATCTGGAGCGCGTACGAAATGGACTACAGACCGTCGCCACTTAATGCGTCAAGAGCCAGCAACTTCCTGCAACACCCATCCCTTCTTCCTGCCGACTTCGCAGGCTGGGCCGACATCTTTCGCAAGCGACTCTCGGCATGCTGGCACTTCTGTTTTCAATGATGCGGAAGATTCGATGAGCCAGCTGAAACCTGCTGACATGCAAGATCCGAAAATCGATTCACTGCTGGGCGAACTTGGCGAGCTGATCCGCCAGGCACGGCAAAAAGTGCTGCGCGTTGTAGATACGATTCAGGTGCAAACCTGCTGGCAGATTGGCCGGCATATTGTTGAGTTTGAACAGGAAGGAACCAAACGAGCGGGATACGGCAAGCAACTGTTGGCCCTGTTAGCGCACGAACTGAAGGCGCAGTTCGGCAAAGGCTTTGATGAGCGAAATCTGCGCTACATGCGCAGCTTTTATCAGCTTTTCCCTATTTGGAACGCAGTGCGTTCCGAATTGAGCTGGACCCACTATCGCAGGCTGCTCAGGGTCGAAAGTGAAAAGGCTCGCCAGTGGTATATGGACGAATGCGCCACCCTCAACTGGTCGAGCCGCGCCTTGGATCGCCAGATCAATACGCTGTACTACGAGCGCCTGCTAATGAGTCGGGACAAGGCAGGCGTGATCGAGGAAGCTACCACCAACATCGCCGCACTGAACTGCAATCCACGCGAGTTCATCCGCGACCCCGTCATTCTCGAATTTCTCGGCCTGCCATCTCCGGGCAAGGTGAATGAAACGGGGCTTGAGCAAGCGCTCATCGATCATCTGCAGAGCTTCCTGCTGGAGCTGGGCAAGGGCTTCTCTTTTGTGGCTCGACAACAACGCATAAGCGCCGGCGGTTCGGATCTGTACATCGATCTAGTGTTTTACAACTACCTGCTCAAATGCTTCGTGATCATTGACCTCAAACGTGGCCAACTCAGCGCACGCGATGTCGGGCAGATGGATATGTATGTGCGCATGTACGACGAGCTCAAGCGCAGTGAGGGTGACAAACCGACCGTCGGGATCATTTTGTGCGCGCAGGATAACGAGGCGGTCGCGCGTTACTCGATCCTCAAAGGCAATGAGCAACTGTTCGCCAGCAGTTACAAAACAGTACTGCCCAGCGTGGAAGAGTTGCGAGCGGAGCTGCAAAGAGAACAAGCATTGATCGAGGAACGCATGCTCTCTGAATCCACCGAATAAACGCTGCAGATTGTCCCTTTAAGGTACTGCGACTATCGTGGGCAGCGTCTCGCAAAGGTCGAGCACCATGAGCTGTCAGGACACGCCCCCATTGCAAGCTGCGCAGCGCAAGCCGCCATTGGCTGCCGAGCTTCAAGGTGATCCGTTCAAGGAAACAGCCGCCGACGGTTTTGTCCTTGGCGGTTTCACCTGGCGTCATGCCCTGCCCGATATCCAACGCCCGGTTGTAATCCTCAACGCCGCCACTTCGGTGCGCTGCCGTCATTACTCGCGTTTCGCTGATTACCTGTTCGCCAATGGCTTCGACGTCATCACCTACGACTACCGGGGCATCGGTGAGTCGCGACCTGGCTCAATCAAAGGCCTCAACGCCTCATGGACAGATTGGGGCGCGCTGGACTTCGAGGCGATGCTGCGGCGCGCGCAGCGGGAATTTACCGGGCAGCCCATCGATGTTGTCGGCCACAGTTTTGGTGGCTGCGCGGCTGGCCTCGGTGAGTCCGGGCAGGTCATCCGACGGCTGGTCACCGTCGGCGCGCAGTTCGCCTACTGGCGCGATTACGCGCCTGAACATCGCTGGCGGATGTTCGGTAAATGGCATCTGCTGATGCCCCTATTAACACTGTTCTGCGGCTACTTCCCCGGTAAACGCCTCGGCTGGCTGGAAGACACGCCGGCAGGCGTAGTGCGCGACTGGAGCACGCCCACCGCGCGTTACGAGCGTCGCCCAAGCGGGCGAGCGATGTTGGCGAGAACAGGCCGCCTGCCCTTTGCCAATGTCCGCGCGCAAACCCTGGCGATCAGCATCAGCGATGACCCTTATGGCACGATTGCAGCCATCGAGCGCCTGCTCAACTACTTCAGCCATGCGCCAAAAACCCATCTGCGCATCGACCCGCAGGACATCGGCGAGCAACAAGTCGGACATTTCGCCTTTTTTCGCAGCGCATACCAAGCCACACTATGGCCCATCGCTCTGAACTGGCTGCAAACCGGCGAACTGGCCCCCGACACACCGGGGCGGCAAGTACCGCGCAGCTGAGCCTCATTCAACGCACGACGGAACACATCATGGCCTCCGCCAACAAGCAGCAAAAACGCGCCGCCCGGGCCAAAACCAAGGCCAAGCAGAACCGCACCAAACGCGCCGAAGCGCCGGTCGAGCTGGATCCGAACGATGACCGTATCGACTTCGAGTCGGTGGACCTGACCGAGCTGTTCAAGAAAATGATCGACGCCGAGAAGATCAGTCAGCAAGCGATGTGCACCGCATTCCTCGAAGACCCGCTGCTGGAACTGGTCTACGAACAGGAAGGCGAAGAAGGCTCCATGGATTTCATCCTCGCAGCGCTGATCGAGTATCGCCAGTGGTCGCAGGAAACCGACGAGGCCGGCGCGCTGGCGTGGATCGAATCCCCGGCGTTCCAGGCCGACTATGTGGCGGCGTCCGACGCCATCGCTGCACAAACCCAACAGAAGAACTGAGTTCCCATGGCATCCCTGAACAAGCAACAAAAACGCGCCAAACGCGCCAAGGCCAAAGCCAAGCAAATCCGTATGGTCGGCCGCAAGCCGCTGGATCAGGACGAAGACCTCGGCCACCTCGCCGAGCCGATTCCGGAATACACCCTGGCGATGTTCAGCAAAATGCGCGACGCCGAAGCCATCAGCCGCAACGACATGCTGCTGACGCTACTGCGCGAACTGGCGTTCATCATCATCGATCATCCTGATCTGCTGGACATGGAAAACGCCGACAACGAAGGCATGGCCGCCACCCACCTGGCCGCCGACATGTTGATCGACTACCGCATGTGGGCCGACGGCATGACGATCGAAGCCGCACAGGCCTGGCTGAGCGAGCCGCAGTTCATCACCGACTTCGGGATTGCGCTGGATGCTTATGGCAAGTCGGTGGAATCGCAGGAAGAAAAGAGCGAGTAAATCCGCGCTCACAAACAAAAACGGCCGCTAGTCATCACTGACAGCGGCCGTTTTGCATTACGCGTTGCGGATCAGTTCAACACCACCGCACCACGTTTTTCCTGCTTGCGACGGCGAGACACCAGCAGACCGGTTGCCACCACCATCAGGCTCAGCAGGCCGGTGGCGAGGATTTCCACGCGGTGCGCTTCCTGGAACAACATGATGGTCAGGGCCGCGACGATGAAGATGATCACCGCGTAGGTCAGGCCCGGGAACAGCCACATGCTGAATTCGATTTTCTCGCCACGGGCCATGCGCTGTTTGCGCATCCGCAGTTGCGAGAACGCGATCACCAGGTACACCAGCAGTGCGATCGCACCGGAGCTGGCCAGCAGGAATTCGAACACGGCGGCCGGCGCCACGTAGTTGGCGAATGTGCAGAGGAACGCGGCGCCAGTGGACAACATCACCGCCCAGTAAGGCGTACCGCTTTTGTTGGTGCGAGTCGACATGGCCGGTGCGTCACCGCGCTTGCCGAGGGAGAACAGCATGCGCGACGAGGTATAGAGCGCCGAGTTCAGGCAGCTGGTTACGGCGACCAGAACCACGATGTCGACGATCATTTTCGCGTTCGGGATGCCCATGCGTTCCAGTACGGTCTGGTAAGAACCGAGGTTCGCCAACATAGGATCGTTCCATGGCACCAGCGCCACGACGATGAAGATCGACACGAGGTAGAACAAACCGATCCGCCAGATCACCGAGTTGGTGGCCTTGGAAATCTGTTTGCCCGGGTCTTTCGATTCCGCGGCCGCGATGGTCACGATCTCGGTCCCCATGAACGAGAACATGGTGGTCAGAATCGCGCCCAACACCGCGCCCATGCCGTTAGGCAGGAAGCCGCCGCTGTCGAACAAGTGCGAAACGCCGCTGACCTGGCTGTTCGGCAGGTAGCCGAAAATTGCCGCAAGGCCGAGCCCGATGAACCCGATGATCGCCAGCACTTTAACCAGCGCAAACCAGAATTCGAACTCGCCGTAGTTTTTCACGCTGAACAGGTTGGTCACGGTCAACAGCAGGGTGATGACCAGCGCAAACGCCCAGATGCCTACGTCGGGGAACCACGCGTGCAGGATGGTCGCGGCGGCGTTGGCTTCCAGCGGAATCACCAACACCCAGAACCACCAATACAACCATCCGATGGTGAAGCCGGCCCAGTGCCCGATGGCACGGTCGGCATACGTCGAGAAAGAGCCGGTGTCGGGCGAAGCAACCGCCATTTCGCCGAGCATCCGCATCACCAGCACCACCAGGGTACCGGCGGCTGCATAGGCCAGCAGCACTGCAGGACCTGCGGCGGCGATGGCGTGGCCGGAGCCAACGAACAGACCGGCGCCGATTACACCGGCGATCGACAACATGGTCACATGACGCGGTTTGAGCCCCTGTTCGAGGCCATTGGAGCTTGGGGTACTGCTCATCGAAACTACCTTTGCAAGGAAAGCGATTGCGTCCGGCCCGTCCGAAATTTCCTTCTCGTAAAAAGAAACCAACGGGGCGTTCCTTATTCTGCACGCAATAATTGCGCCAAAATATTTCAAACTCTTTCGGGCCGGGGCTTTGCGCGCGACCGGACAGTCATCGCAAGTCATTGGATTTAATGGCAATCTGCCAGAGCGTTACCCTGCGACTCACTTTTAAAGACGAATCCGCGCACCAGAAACACACTGAAAAAGTGTGGGATGCACAATAAAAGGGCGAATCGGGAACGTTCGGCCGGATAGCGCTTCCAACACCCCGCCAAAGCTGGCAACATCGCGCCTTTTTTTACGCGACACCCACGCGATTGCACGTTCAAACACCCGTTCGGTTGTTGATGGGGCGACAGTCTGCTGTGCTGATGCGACAACCCGCCACATGCCACCCGTTTACCGCTCGTAGCGCTGTTGGCTGCCATTGAAACGCTATGCTAGCTTGGCCGCCTCGCCAGGAAGGCCATCAAACAGCAGGAGCGCAACATATATGAGGAACGCACATGGCTGAGGCCACGCCCGCGCTTGAAATCCGCAACTTGCACAAACGCTACGGACAGCTTGAGGTGCTCAAAGGCATCTCGCTGACCGCACGCGACGGCGACGTGATCTCGATCCTGGGTTCCTCCGGTTCCGGCAAGTCCACGTTCCTGCGTTGCATCAATCTGTTGGAAAACCCGCACCAGGGCCAGATCCTGGTGGCCGGTGAAGAACTCAAGCTCAAGGCCGCCAAGAATGGCGAACTGGTTGCCGCCGACGGCAAACAGATCAACCGCCTGCGTTCCGAGATTGGTTTTGTGTTTCAAAACTTTAATCTGTGGCCGCACATGAGCGTCCTCGACAACATCATCGAAGCCCCGCGCCGCGTGCTCGGCCAGAGCAAGGCCGAAGCCATTGAAGTCGCGGAAGCACTGCTGGCCAAGGTCGGCATCGCTGACAAGCGCCACGCCTACCCGGCGCAACTGTCCGGTGGCCAGCAGCAACGCGCGGCCATCGCGCGCACGCTGGCGATGCAGCCGAAGGTGATCCTGTTCGACGAACCCACCTCCGCCCTTGACCCGGAAATGGTTCAGGAAGTACTTAGTGTCATCCGCGCATTGGCCGAAGAAGGCCGCACCATGCTGCTCGTGACCCACGAAATGGGCTTCGCCCGTCAGGTCTCCAGCGAAGTGGTGTTCCTTCATCAGGGCCTGATAGAAGAGCAAGGATCGCCACAGCAGGTGTTCGAAAACCCGCTTTCGGCGCGCTGCAAACAATTCATGTCCAGCAACCGCTAACGGAGCAACATGCATGCAGAACTATAAAAAGGTCTTCCTGGCCGCCGCCGTCACCCTCGCGTTCAGCGCCGGTGCCATGGCCGAAACCCTGAAGATGGGCATCGAAGCGGCTTACCCGCCGTTCAACAATAAAGACGCCAGCGGCAACGTGGTCGGCTTCGACAAAGACATCGGCGACGCCCTGTGCGCCAAGATGAAAGTCGAGTGCACCGTAGTCACCTCCGATTGGGACGGCATCATCCCGTCGCTGAACGCGAAGAAATTCGACTTCCTGATCTCGTCTTTGTCGATCACCGAAGAGCGCAAAGGCGCGGTGGACTTCACCGACCCGTACTACTCGAACAAGCTGCAATTCATCGCACCGAAGAACGTCGACTTCAAAACCGACAAGGACTCGCTCAAAGGCAAAACCATCGGTACGCAGCGTGCCACGCTGGCCGGCACCTGGCTGGAAGATACCTATGCGGATGACATCAAGGTCAGCCTCTATGACACCCAGGAAAACGCCTACCTCGACCTGACCTCCGGCCGCGTCGACGCCATCCTCGCCGACAAGTACGCCAACTATGACTGGCTGAAAAGCGAAGCCGGCAAGAACTACGAGTTCAAAGGCGACCCGGTCGTGGAAAGCGACAAGATCGGCATTGCTGTGCGCAAGGGCGATCCACTGCGCGAGAAGCTGAACGCTGCACTGAAGGAAATCGTCGCTGACGGTACCTACAAGAAGATCAACGACAAGTACTTCCCGTTCAGCATCTACTGATCCTGACCTGCGGAACCGGCGCCGTGATGCAACGGCGCCGGCTCCCGACCTTGCCTGCAGCGATTTGAAAAGAAATCCATGATTATCGACCTTTACGGATTCGGCCCGGCGCTCGCCGCTGGCGCGCTGATGACCGTCAAACTGGCTCTCTCGGCCCTGTGCCTGGGTCTGGTGCTCGGTCTGCTCGGCGCCTTGGCCAAGACTTCCCCGTACAAGCCGCTGCAATGGCTTGGCGGCTTTTATTCAACCCTGGTGCGCGGCGTCCCGGAATTGCTCTGGGTGCTGTTGATCTACTTCGGTACGGTCAACCTGATGCGCGCGCTCGGCGAATTTTTCGGCAATCCCGATCTGGCACTCAGCGCCTTTGCCGCCGGTGTCATCGCGCTCGGACTGTGTTTCGGCGCCTACGCCACGGAAGTGTTTCGTGGCGCAATCCTCGCCATTCCCAAAGGTCACCGTGAGGCCGGCGTGGCCCTGGGCCTGTCGAAATGGCGGATCTTCACCAAGCTGATCATGCCGCAGATGTGGCGCATCGCCCTCCCGGGCCTGGGCAACCTGTTCATGATCCTGATGAAAGACACCGCGCTGGTGTCGGTGATCGGCCTGGAAGAAATCATGCGTCATGCGCAGATCGGCGTGACCATGTCGAAACAGCCGTTCACCTTCTATATGGTTGCCGCGCTCATGTATCTCGGCCTGACGGTGGTGGCAATGACCGGCATGCACTTCCTGGAAAAACGCGCCGCCCGCGGCTTCGCGAGGAGCGCTCAATGAACTGGGAAGTCATCATCAAATGGCTGCCAAAACTGGCGCAGGGCGCGACCCTGACCCTGGAACTGGTGGCCATCGCCGTGATCGCCGGCCTGTTGCTGGCGATTCCGCTGGGCATCGCCCGCTCTTCGAAGCTGTGGTACGTGCGTGCTTTGCCCTACGCCTACATCTTCTTTTTCCGCGGGACACCGTTGCTGGTTCAGCTGTTCCTGGTCTATTACGGCCTGGCGCAGTTCGACGCTGTGCGTAACAGCCCAATGTGGCCGTACCTGCGCGATCCGTTCTGGTGCGCAACGGTAACCATGACCCTGCACACCGCGGCGTACATCGCCGAGATCCTGCGCGGCGCAATTCAGGCCATCCCACCGGGTGAGATCGAAGCGGCGCGTGCCCTGGGCATGTCCAAGCCCAAAGCGATGTTCTACATCATCCTGCCGCGGGCAGCCCGCATCGGCCTGCCGGCCTACAGCAACGAAGTGATATTGATGCTCAAGGCCAGCGCCCTGGCCAGCACCGTCACCCTGCTTGAATTGACCGGCATGGCCCGCACGATCATTGCTCGCACCTACCTGCCGGTGGAAATCTTCTTCGCCGCTGGCGTGTTCTATCTGGTGATGGCTTACGTGCTGGTGCGCGGCTTCAAGCTGCTGGAGCGCTGGCTGCGCGTCGATGCCTGCCAAGGGCGCTGAAACTTCCCACGTGCTGACGGGCGAGGACCTACTCGTCCGTTTCACGGCACTGGATACTTTTCTGACAGCTCATCAGGCGTTGTGGAAACCTCGACCGTTCACTCATCTGCAGCTTCCCTGGGAAGCGTCCTACCCGGAGCTGGCCTCATGGCTACGCGGCCGGTCGCTGCAAGATGCGGAAAATGCTCACAACCACCCTGCCAATCTTGCCGATGCGCCGGAGCCGTTCGCTTCATTGGCAGCGTTGTCGGCCGAACTGAGTGCGGTCGGAGAGTTACCCGGACATGCGCTGGAAACTGCGGGCCATCGATTGAATGTTGATGTACCGGGGCGTAAATGGCAGCAGATCGAGGCGTTCGGCAGTCGACTGTCCTTCGCATCGCAACCGACGCATTGGCTGGACTGGTGCTCGGGCAAGGGGCACTTGGGGCGGCGTCTGCTGAGCACCGGGCAACAACTGACTTGCGTTGAATACGATCCGGCGCTGGTTGCCAGTGGTCAGGCGCTTAGCCAGCGTCATCATTTACACGCGCGGCATGTTGAACAGGATGTTCTGGCGGCAGATGCTTCAGCCGTATTGAACGCACTTCACACGCCGGTTGCCCTCCACGCCTGCGGTGATCTGCATGTGCGACTGATGCAACTGGCCAGCGCCGCCGGTTGCCGACAAATGGCAATCGCCCCGTGCTGCTACAACCGGATCAATCGCACGGAATATCAGGCGTTATCCCTGGCCGGCGCGGGATCGCTCCTACAGCTCTCGCTAGAAGATCTGGCACTACCGATGAGCGAAACCGTCACCGCCGGTGCACGAGTCCGACGCCAACGCGACACCTCGATGGCACGACGCCTTGCCTTTGACTTGCTGCAACGGCAACTGAGCGACATCGACCAATACCTGCCAACCCCTTCGCTACCCAGCGCCTGGCTGGAAAAACCATTCGCCGATTACTGCCGCGATCTGGCAGCGCTCAAAGAGTTATCCACAATCGGCCCGCAGGATTGGCCAGCTCTGGAAGCTGCCGGTTGGCAGCGGTTAGCCGAAGTTCGCAACCTGGAATTACTTCGCGGATTATTCCGACGACCACTGGAGCTTTGGCTAAATCTGGATCGAGCACTTTTCCTCGCCGATCAGGGATACGTCGTGCGCCTTGGCACCTTCTGCGATACGCCACTCACACCGCGTAATTTCCTCCTGCTCGCCGAACGCGCTTAAAACACTCCAGCCTGTGGATAACTCTGTTGATGAAATTCTTGTGGATCCAATATCCACGCCTGTTTCGTGGCTTTAACACTACTGGTCATTTTTTGTTCATATGAATAAATAACCGGTAAAACAGGGATTTGCGAACAAAATGAGAATGCGTCCACAAATACTCACACTTGAACGCGATCCTGCCGATCAGTTGTGCATAAGCTTCCATTCAAAACGACATAAATCAGCTGATACGAAGCAGATCTGACAAAAAAGTCGCCGTCTCAGGCGAGAAGTTCAAACCTCGAAAGTGCCTGTTTTCAAGGGTGGAGACCCAGAGATAACGCCTTCGTTGAGCCTGCTCCTGCACCTGCATAAAAATAGTCTGAATTCAGGGGTTTACAGATTTAACCCAATCGCTATAATCGTCGCCCACACGCCGGTATAGCTCAGTTGGTAGAGCAACTGACTTGTAATCAGTAGGTCCCGGGTTCGACTCCTGGTGCCGGCACCATACAAAACAAAGCCCCTGCAGAAATGCAGGGGCTTTGTTGTTTCTGGCGTGTTTATATTTTTGGCGCACCGTCTTCAGTAACAATAGACCCTCACTGCGGACTCTTCAGTCTCTCGCGATCCAAACCCTCACGCTTGTGCCTCGCAATATTCGCAAGAATTGAGCAAGGCGCTAATCGATGATGTGTTGAAAGTAATGGACGCGCCGCCAGGTAAGCCGTTGATGTAAATCGCCCTCGTGAAGCCCTCGTTGATACGAGGGCTTTTTGCATTTCAGACCTGACTGATCTCCAACACAAACGACATCCTGCCCTGGCTCGCACTCCACACATATCTCAGATGTTTGCCCTGCTTGGGAATCGAAACTGCCGGTGGCCGGAACGCGGCGACGCATTCGTGCCCGGCCAAGCGAACGCTGTTGTAAAGCAAACCCCAGGATTGGGCTTCACGTAGCTGCCGGGCGAATGCCTGAGAAGGGCCGTAGGCATCAGGATCAGGGTTGTGCAGGTTCGGATAGTCGTGGCGAATGTCGTGCAGCGGTTTGACGACTCGGTTGACGTAGGTGCGCATGGTCAATTCGAGGTCTGCTTCGTTGGTGGCTGCGAGAAAGCGTTCCTGGTGATAGCAGGTTTCGGCGATAGCCGCGGCCTGGCTGCTGGCGGCGTAGTAAACGCCGAAGGTGCCGTCGGTGAAGCGGCTGCTTTTGCCGATGTGGGTGAACGCAGCCATCACCGGGGTCGACCCGGGGCCTGAGAGCCGATCTTCCGGGCGCACCCGGTCAAGGACGCCCGCCTGAGCGATCAGACGATCGTTGGTCAGCGCTTCGAGGGCGTAGGCAATTTCCAGGTCTTCGGGGTCGAGCACGTCTTCGAACAGCGCAATTGGCGGGAAGCTGCTGTTAACGATCCGGTAGGCGCGCGGCCAATGCGGATCGGCCAGCGCTGGCGTGCTCAACCGCGCACTCCGTCGAGGTAGCGTCGTACATCGGCGATATCGACCACGCGTCCTGCCAGCATGTAGTCCAGAGCGGTTTGCCCATTAAACGGCGCAGCAGTGTTCGGGCTGCTGACCCACGTATAAGCGCGCTCGCGGCTGTTGCTGAAGATGATGCTCAACGCCTTGTGAATGCCCATCAGGTAGGAGATGCGCTCAAGGGTGTCGTGGGGTAGGCGCACGTTTGGCGGCAGGTGTTTGTACTTGTAGAACGTGGTGTTGCCGACACCGCCGAGCAATGTGCGTTGCTGCTCGGCGTTGCAGCCCCACCGCTCCATGAGGTTGAAGAAAAACTTCAGCGCGACGCGACCCGCTTCGGGGGCGTCAAGTTGTTCGCGTGGGGTGAGGGCTGGGATTGAGGTAGACATGGTCTCCTCCATTAGTAGGTGACGTGCCATGAAGCCTAGTACAGATACGAATGCTTGTTTTATTTTTATCCGCTAATGAATCAGATCGTTATCCAGATGAAGTCGTTGAAAAGCCATGTTTTATCATTTCACGTGAGTATTTTTTGACCCCAATCACCCCCGAGTCATCAAAAACCCCGATCCTGTGTCAGCCTCCAGCCATCGGCGGGGACATCAATTCGCTACTAAACCCGCGACAACTATGCTCAGGTGCAGGAATATAGCCGGCATATGGCGCCGGACCGGTCGTCTCGTAAACAACAATACCCAGCCCACTTCAGAGGGCATTACCCATGGATAGCAGAACCTTACGCAACCTCATGCGCATCGTGCAGACCGGCTCGTTGTCGGCCGCAGCCGAGCATTCGTGCCTGACCGTGCAGGCATTGGCCGCGCAGTTGAACAAGGTCGAAGAGCAGTTCGGTTTCCGCTTGTTTCGTCGTTCCAACAAAGGGCTGACGCTGACGCCTCAAGGCACCGAGCTGACGCCTTATATGGACAGAGTGCTGATTGCCACGCGACAGATGGAAGAAAAAGTCGAGGCGCTCAAAGTGCCGGGGCAACGCACGTTGAAGGTTGCGTTAAACAACACGTTGTCGCCTGACTTCAATCGGCGAATGATCGGACGCCTGATTGAGGTGTTTCCCGATTATCAGATGGAATTCAGCTACGCCGAGTCGATGGAAAACCTCAGCAAGCTGAAAAACGAAGACTTTGACCTCGCGGTGCTGATCGGCCCGCAGCGTCCGGGTTTGCCGAGCATTGTCCTGCCGGATGTGCAGGTGCAGGTGGTCGGCGCGCATTGTGGGCAGGAGAACGATCCGCTGACGTTGCTGGGCAACAAGTTTCAGGTGCGTCCTGCGGAAGATTGTCCGTATTCCCACAGCTTCTTGCGTTTTCTCGACGCCGGGCTGGGCAATCACGAGAACGGTCAACGCATGGTCTACTCCTGCAGCGAGACCCTTACGTTATCGCTGATAACGCAGATGGATGCCGTTGGCATGGTTTCCCGCGAGGCCGCGCAGAAGAACGGCCTGACGATCTTCCCCGGTTTCGAGGATTTCCTTGAGGTGCGGCTGGCGATCAATAACCCGGACCTGTCGAACCAGGCGTTGAGCGACGTGGTCGATCTGCCGCTACATGAACGAGCCGAGCGCAATGTACGCAGCCGTCCCAACCGCCACACTGAGAAAGAGGTTTTTGCTGAAATACGCACATAACAACGTCGGAATCGCAGCATAGAATTCCGGGCGATCGAGCTGTATGTGCTGATCCTTGATCAACAAGGGAGTCAGGCTGATCGCAGCGACGATCGCCACTGGCAGGTATTCCAGCGCGCGCGCGATAAACGGCGGCCAGTGCTCGGTGTTGATCTGCAAGGGCAATGCCCGTGGCAGAAAGGTCACGGCCATCATCAGCGCAACCACCAGAATCAGGAACGTTTGGTCAGGCATACACCCACTCCGCAGCCCACAAACGTGGCGATAAACACATTAAACGGCGAGCTGCCGACCAAGCTCAGTGCGCCCATGCAAACCACAGCGGCCGCGGCGGCGATGAGTTTGTTGCGGGTGTTGCACAGCGACACCAGCACATAGAGCATCATCGCCGTCAGTGCGTAGTCGAGCTGATATTTGATCAAGTGCGCCGCGTACTGGGCGCAGACCGCGCCGAGCAAGCCACCGAGCACCCACGAGGTGTGGCAGAACAGGTTGAAGCCGATCAGATAACGCACGTTGACCGGCGCGCCGGTGCCGAGTTTTACGCTGTGGAAAGCAAAGGATTCGTCGGTCAGGCCACCGGCGTAGCACCATCGCTCCATGCGACTGAGCCCTAACGCACGCAGGGCTTTTGCCATGTACACCGACATCAGCATGTGCCGCGCATTGATCAGGAAAGTGGTCAGCACAATGGTGGTCAGCGAAGCACCGCTGGAGATCAGCGCCAACGCGGCAAATTGCGAAGCGCCGGCATAAACGAATAAACACATCGCCACGGGCAGCCACATTGGCAGCCCCGCGTTGACGGCCATCAAGCCGAATACGAACGCCACCGTGAAATACCCGGCGACCACCGGGCTGGCTTCGGCAAACGTACGCGACGGCTGATGGTTGACCATCAGCGGCGCACTGCCGGACGTTTCATTCATAGATCCCTCTCAAATGTCCGTTCGCCGTGAGGCTCGCAAAAACCCTGGGCAGTCCAAAAACGCTTGCCCGCGAGGTTAGCATCGTCGACGAACAGAAACATCCGCAACACGCCGACACGTTTCATGTCGGACGACGCCGCTTCAACCAAGCGTTGACCGACGCCCTGGCTGCGATACAGCGGACTGACAGCCAGATGATTGATGGTGCCGCGACTGCCGAGCATCCCGCCCAGCACCGCGCCGACGATCTCGCCGGCCACGTCGAAGGCCAGAAAGGCCGTGGTGGTTTTCTGGATTAATACTCCGCGCAGGCACTTGGCGTCCTGCCATTCGCAGAAGGACACCTCGTCGAACTGGCGGAAGAAGCGCTCCATGCGCTGCGCATCCTTGGCCGTGGCGCGCCGCAGCAGCACCGGCGTCGAGCATTCGACGCCGTCGATTGGGGTGATCTGATTAGCGAACAATGTCGAAAGCGGTCCCGGGCCGCGAGAAGGAAATCGCCAGAATCTGCCGGTACGCCATGGCATGGGTGTGCGAGTTGCGCGCCGGGGTCACGTAGTGGCGCATGTCGCGGTCGAGGAAGTAGGTGGTATCGAGAATTTCCTGGTAAGTGGTCGACGCCAGTTGATGCTCGTGGATGTCGTACAAACGACTCTCTGCACCCTCGACATTGTTGCGGCCCCAGAAGTGCACACCGCTGAACGGATAACCGTCGCAATGAATCCCTTCGGGGGTGATTTCCAGCTGTTTGCCGGGTTTGATCTCGATGCGGATCTGATGGATCTGGCACTGCCAGATCTCGTCGTGCAGCTCTTCCGGCAATACGCTTTTGTACACTTCGAAATCGGTGTCGATCAGGCTGCGCATCACTGGCGATGAAATCACTTCATCGGAAAAGTCCTGGAAGTGCCGGACCAGACCGCCGACATAGGCGTTGTTTTCCTTGGACTGCACGTACGCGCGATGTTCGAGCTGAGTCAGTTCGCGAGTCTTGGGGTTGTATTCAAAATCGCTGTAACGACGGAAACGCATGCCGGCTTCGGCCTGACCGTAGTAACTGTCAGGTTCCATGTTTTCCCAACTTTTGGTCAGTCTGACGAAGTCGGCGAAATGACCGTAGAGATTGAAGTCACCACCCTGGACGTTGACGTATTTGTCGCGCCGTAGCGATTCGCCCACTTCTCTGTTCAAAACGATCATTACCAAATTCTCCGCTGCATTGAGCGGCCTAATCTATTAGGTGCAGAATTTGCGTCCATGAGAAAGAATTTCAGGCATTTAAAGCGCTGTTTGAAACGGGGTTTGAAGCGACTGAAAAACAACTTTTACATGACAAAAACACGGGTTTTTTCCGGTTTTTTATAAAAATACGTCGAAAAAAAACCCCGAAACAGTCGGGGTTTTTCTCAAACTTGTTACACCTGATCGTTCATCAGAAGATGTTGATCGGGTAGTCCACAAATACACGCAGCTCGTTGCCGCTGACGTTGTACTCGCTGGATTTCTGCGAAACACGCAGGATCGAGCTGCGCAGTTTCACGCTCAGGTCTTTGGCCGGGCCACTTTGCACGACGTACTTGAACTGGTTGAAGATTTCGCGCTCGGTGCCGCCTTCGCTGGTGGACGTGGTGATGTTGTCGCCACGCACGTAAGCGAAGTTGTAGCTCAGACCCGGTACACCGAATGCGCCGAAGTCCAGGCCATAGCCCAACTGCCAGCTGCGTTCGTCTTCAGCGTTGAAGTCGGACCAGTAAGAGTTGGCCAGGTAGATGGTGTTGCCACCGTCGCCGACACGATTTTGATCTTTCTGATAGCCGCCGTAGGCGTAGCCCAGGTTGCTGTCGCCGGTGGAGCGCTGGTGCGCCACGGTGAACGAGTGCGGACCAGTAGCGAAAGTTGCTGCCAGGCTCCAGATCTTGTTGTCGTCGCCAGTTACACCGTTTTCGCGGACATAGGAGTTGTCCAGTTTGGTGCGATAGCCATTGAAGTCCAGGGTCAGCGACTGATCCTTGTTGAACGGCAAGACGTAGTTGGCGTTCACGTATTGTTTCTTCAATACGTCTTCAACGTCGGAGGCGTAAAGCGCACCTTTGAAACGTTCAGTGAACTGGTAGCTACCGCCCAGTACGTTGATCGACTTCAGACCACCGCTGTCACGGCCTTCATCGCTCTTGCGCGATTCGGCGGTGAAACGACCGGCGTTCAGTTCCAGGCCTTTGATCTCTCTGGAAGTGATCAAGGTGCCGGTGTAGCTTTCCGGCAGCAGGCGCGAGTTGTCGTAGTTCAGCACCGGCAGGGCCGGCATCTGATCGCCGTAGGTCAGCACGGTGTTGGAGAAGCGGAACTTGACCGCTGCACCGCCCTTCGCGATGTCATGGTTCGCGCGACCGTCATTTTCTTGCTTGAAGAAATCGATACCACCGGCGCCGCTACGGCCTTTGCCGCCATCCAGACGCAGTGCGTACAGACCGAAGGCGTCCACACCGACACCGATGGTGCCTTGAGTGAAACCGGACGAGAACGTGCCGATGGCCGCTTGGCCCCACTCGGCTTTGTCGTCGTTACCGTCTTTGTAATCACGATTGATGTAGGCGTTGCGCAGCAGCACTTTGAGGCTGCTGTCTTCTTGAAAACCCTTGGACTCGGCCTGGTCGTTAGCCATGGCCTGTGTAGCGCTCAACATCCCCAGAGCGATCAGGCTGATTCGCTTGTTCAACATTTTATTTTCCTTATTTCGGGTTGAAACGCGCTGTGTCGAACGGCTGAAACGGCGCTATTGCGCTCTTTTTTCACCCCGAAACAAAAAGGCCCGCCCACGACAAAGTCGTGGCGGGCCTTCTTATTATTTTTGAGTCATGGCGGTTGGCCACAGGCGTTGGGCCGAATCGTAGCCGCGCCCTTAACATTGTGTCAATTTCAAGAATCGTCTTTAAATAGGCGAAAATCGTCTAAGAAACGTAAATTTAACGCTCACTCCTTGCACGGAAATGCGTTAAGCCAGTGAATCCAGCGCCTATCAAGCACAACCGTCAAGACCACAAAACGCGGAAGACTCGCCAGTATCGTCGCTGCCAATCGCCTGCCCTAACCAATCGGCAAAGGCTTGCGGCTTGCCCAGCCAAGGGCTGATATCGATAAGCGTGTATTGGCCGTCTTGTTCCAACGCGAGCGTCGGGAATCCCTGCCCGCCCAACTGAGCAAGCAGTGCGCGACTGGCTTTTATGTGTTGCTCGGTATCCACGGATTTAAACGCGGCCTGAAAGATTTCCTCGACGTAGCCCAGGTCAATTGCGAGCTCCAGAAGTACAGATTCATCGGCAATCCGCCGCCCTTCCACGTAATGCGCAGCCTGCAAACGCCCGAGCACCTCCAGACCACGGCCGTCGATTGCCTCTGCTGCCAAAACGGCAGCGATCGGTGGTGTCGAGTCAAAGACGGCCGTGTGATCGCGCAGCAAGCCGTCGAAATACGCTTCGCCAAAAGGCTGGCCGGTGTATTCGGCAATGCGCCGATCGTGGGGCATGACGTAATTGCGCAACTGCGGCGAAACGCTTTGGCGGTTGGCGCCGCTCATCATCCCGCCCGCATGAGCGCTCACCGGCAGCACTGACTGCGCCGCTTCCACCAACGGTTTGGCGCCATAGCACCAACCGCACAATGGGTCGTAAATGTAGTGAAGGATCATCAGAAAACTCCGGCATAAACGTGGGAAAGTTGATGCAGGCAGACTAGTCCTCAAGCCAATGCGGAAAAACGCCGGAATGGCTCTCAGACTGTTTCGTGAATCGGGCGAATTGTCCGAACGGTCAGGTTGTATCGAGTTCGACACAAATTGAAACAATCACATAAGGGAACTTCTCAGGAATAATTAACGGAAGCAAATGCAAAGCATTACCATTCGCGCGCTTGATTCTTCCAACCTTTCGGATGCGCTTTTCAATGCCTGCCCCGTTCCGTCTTACGCCCGTCACCCTTGGGCTTTCTGCTTTTCTGTCCAGCGGTTTTGCCTACTCCGCGACCGAATTACCCGCCACCGCCATCAGCGCTGAAGCGCAAGCCGATGATCCGCGGGTAAAAGTCAGCAACACCGCGACCCGTACCTCGACTCCGGTGCGTTATGTGCCGCAGGCCATTGATTCGATCAAAACGTCGAACGTTGCCAATTACGGCACCAACGATATCGGCGATGCCCTGAGCGGCATGCCCAACGTCAGCAGCAGCGCCGACACCCGCTTCGACAGTTTGCGGATCCGCGGCTTCGACGCCAGCAACGACTTCTATCTGGACGGCATTCGCGACGACAGCCAATACAAGCGCGACTTGCACAACATCGAACGCGTCGAAGTGCTCAAAGGCCCGGCGGCCGTGTTGTACGGCCGCGGCAGTCAGGGCGGGATCGTCAACCGCGTGAGCAAAGCGCCAGAGGCCGGCCGCCGCTCGACCATTGAAGCCCAGGGCGGCAGCGAAGATCTGCGCAGCCTGTACGCCGACCTCAGCACCGACCCGAGTGACAACATCAGCCTGCGCCTGAACATGGGCAACATGGATGAAAACAGCTTTCGCGATGGCGTCAGCGGTAACCGCCAACTGTTCGCACCGTCGATGAGCTGGCAACTGACGCCCGACCTGAACTGGCTGGTGCAATACGAATACAGCCGCTACAACCGCACCCCTGATCGCGGGATTCCGGGCGTGAATGGGCGGCCGGCCGATGTCGGTCGCGAGACCACCTACGGCAACGATCACGACTTCATCGACGACAAGTCGCAATCGCTACGCTCCAGACTCACTTACGAAATCAACGACAACTGGCAACTTCGCCAGACCCTCGGCGTATTCAAGCTCGACAGCGATTTCGACAACACCTACCTCACCGGTTACACGCCCGCGACCAACAAGGTTACGCGCCAGCACTGGCAGCAGGATCTGACCACTCGCAACGTCTACAACAACGTCGAACTCGAAGGTGGTTTCGATACGTTTGGCCTTGAGCATCGTTTGCTCACCGGTATCGAAATCGGCAGCCAGCGCCGCGACCCGACCTTGTACAACGCCGCCACCGGCAGAACGCCAGGCGCGCAGCCGGTACCGTCGCTTGACCTGTTCAACCCGAATCGCGATCTGCGTCACACCGGCGCCATGCAGGTCTCCAGTAGCAGCCACACCGAAGTCGAAAGCCGCGCGGTCTACGTGCAGGATCAACTGCGTCTGAACGACCAATGGCAACTGCTCGGCGGCTTGCGCTACGACACGTTTGATATCGAGTCGACCAACAAGCTGCGTAACATTTCCGAAGATCGCGACAGCCACAGCACCAGCCCGCGCGTGGGCCTGGTCTGGACGCCGCTGGAGAATCACTCCTTCTACGCCTCATGGTCGAAGACCTTCTCGCCAGTGGGCGGCGGCCTGATCGGCATCACGCCGGGGGCGGCCGGCAACACCAACGACCTGAGCCCCGAGCTGACCAAGCAGAAAGAAATCGGCGTGAAGAGCGACTGGCTCGATGATCGCCTCAGCACAACGTTGGCGATCTATGACCTGGAGCTCTACAACCGTCGCACCACCGATCCCAATGATCCGACCCTGACGGTGATGTCCGGTCTGCAACGCTCGCGCGGGATCGAACTGACCGCTACCGGCAACCTCGTCGGCAACTGGTACGTGCGCGGTGGCGTCGGTATGCAGGATGCGAAGATCGAGAAGGACAACAACGGCCTGGAAGGCAAACGCATCAACAACGTCGCCAAGCACAATGGCAGTCTGTTCCTGACCTGGAAACCGGAGATGGGCTGGTACGGCGAAACCGGCCTGACCCTGGTCGGCCAGCGTTATGCCGACAACGCCAACACCACCGTGCTGCCGGGCTATGGCCGTTGGGATGCGCTGGTCGGTTATCGCTTCAAGGACTGGGATTTGCGTACGGCGTTGAACAACATCACTGATCGCGAGTATTACGCGTCAGCGACCAGCGCCGCGCAGATCATGCCAGGGGCGCCGCGTAGCGTGGTGATGACGGGTACCTACAGTTTCTGAAGCAAGATCAAAAGATCGCAGCCTGCGGCAGCTCCTACAGGGGAATTCGCATTCCAGTGTAGGAGCTGCCGCAGGCTGCGATCTTTTCAGCCGCGCAAAAAAAGCGCCGCCATCCCGGCAGCGCTTTCACCAATCCCTGTTGTTTTTCTTATCCCTCCATCACAGCCCACAACGCTTCCAGTTCGGCCTCGCTGAACAGGTCAGCGGGGTAGCGCTCGATCATCATCCGGCGCGGATCAGGTTCCCTGATCTGACGCGTTCCATTGGACCTCAAAAAGTGCGCGACCATCTGGAGCGATTCGCCGTTTACGGCCATGGGATGCAACGTCCGCTCGCTGACTACGTTCACTTCGGCGTTCATTTCAGCGCTCTCTCCCCGGTCATGAGCGGCTAAGTTATCCAAGGTTTATGACAGAACTGTTGAAGTTCTCCTCCCTCCCTAGTGCACCAGGACAAATACAAGAGCTGTGCCAAGGTTTGCGATTTGTCGACAAGTGGATACAAAGAAGCCCGCAGTCCTGTCGGGCTGCGGGCCTCTACGCGTACCTGGCGAGCTAATCGTTGCTCGACTGATTTGCCAATCAGCTCAAGCTGTTACGACTCAACTCACTCTTTGTGCGGCGCTGGCTGCTGTTGGGTAAGGCAGTGAATATTGCCGCCACCCAGTAACAGTTCGCGGCCCGGCACCATCACCACTTCGTGTTGCGGAAACAGGTTCTGCAGAATTTCCCGGGCCGGGGCATCCATTGGATCGTCGAAGCTCGGCGCGATGATGCCGCCGTTGACGATCAGGAAGTTCACGTAGGAACCGGCCAGACGCTCGGTAGGATTACGTTCCTGCGAGCCGTCCACTTGGTCGACGCCAGCGCACTCTTCTTCGGTCGCATACAGCGGCCCCGGAATCGGCATTTTGTGCACCGTGAACGGGCGACCCTTGGCGTCGGTGCTGCTTTGCAGCACTTTCATCGCCGCCTGACAGCGCGGGTAGTTCGGGTCCTGTGGATCATCGGTCCAGGCCAGCAATACTTCACCCGGACGCACGTAGCAGCAGAAGTTATCCACATGACCGTCGGTTTCGTCGTTGAACAAACCGTCCGGCAGCCAGATGATTTTATCCACAGCCAGATTGTCGCTCAGCACCGCTTCGATCTCTTCGCGCCCCAGATGCGGGTTGCGATTGCGGTTGAGCAGGCATTCTTCGGTGGTGATCAACGTGCCTTCGCCGTCGACATGAATCGAACCGCCTTCAAGCACAAAACCTTCGGTGCGATAGCGCGGGCTGCGCTCGATCTCGAGGATCTTGCCGCCAACCTGCGAATCGCGATTCCATGGCGCGTACAAACCACCGTCGAAACCGCCCCAAGCGTTGAAGTCCCAGTTCACACCGCGTACTTCGCCGTTGTTATTGATGACGAATGTCGGACCGCTGTCGCGTACCCAAGCGTCGTCGCTGGACATCTCGACCACGCGGATATTCGGCACGTCGAGGCGCGCGCGGGCGTTTTCGTACTGGCCGGCGGACACGGCAACGGTCACCGGCTCGAAACGGGCGATGGCTTTGGCCACCGCCGCGTGTGCAGCCTGCGCCGGTTTGCCGCCCAGACGCCAGTTGTCCGGACGCTCGGGCCAGATCATCCAGGTCTGTGTTTGTGGCGCCCACTCGGCCGGCATGTGGAAGCCGTCGGCGCGTGGGGTACTTTTCAATGTGGTCATCGGGATCAGGACTCCAGGGAACCGTCGAGGGTTTTCAACGCGCCGTACAGATTCGGCCGGCGGTCGCGGAATGAACCCCACGCGCTGCGAATATGTTCCAGCTCGTCGAGGTTGAAAGTGTGCACAAGAATACCTTCTTCGGTTTTATTCAGCTCCTGCACTTTTTCGCCGAACTGGTTGGCGATGAACGAAGAGCCGTAGAACGTGATGTCATAGCCGTCCTGTTCTTCGTTGCCGATGCGGTTGCTGGCAATCAGCGGCATCAAGTTTGCGCCGGCATGTCCCTGCTGCACGCGCTGCCAGTGATCGCGCGACGAAATAGTCTTGTCGTGCGGCTCGCTGCCGATCGCGGTTGGATAGAAGAGGATTTCCGCACCTTGCAGGGCCATGCTGCGCGCCGCTTCCGGGAACCACTGATCCCAGCAGATGCCCACGCCGATCTTCGCGTAACGGGTGTTCCACACCTTGAAGCCGGTATCGCCCGGGTTGAAGTAGTACTTCTCGTGGTAACCGGGGCCATCCGGAATGTGGCTTTTACGATAAATCCCGAGGTTGCTGCCATCGGCATCGATGATCGCGATGCTGTTGAACCGCGCACGCCCGGCCAGTTCGTAGAAGCTGATCGGCAACACCACTTGCAGCTCTTTGGCGATTTTCTGGAAATGCTTGATGGCGACGTTTTCTTCAACGGTCGTGGCAAGTTGCAGATAGTCCGGGTTGGGCTTCTGGCAGAAGTACGGCGCTTCGAACAATTCCTGGATCAGGATGATCTGCGCGCCTTTGGCGGCGGCTTCGCGCACCAGTCTTTCGGCAGTTTCGAGGTTGGCTTCCAGGTCCCACGAACAGGCCATCTGAGTGGCGGCGACGGTAACGGTACGGCTCATGAATCATCTCCGGGCAAGTGCTTTGACGGTCGAGGTTTCGACCGAAGAGAAAAAACGCGCGCACCGGATAGCCATCGCCATGCCGGAGCAATGGCGACTTTATAGCCGATAAATATCGGCTTTAAAAGCATTTAACGATCAACTCATCTAAAAATAACTACAAATTACCGATATAAATCCGCTTTATGTAGGAGCTGCCGGAGGCTGCGATCTTTTGATTTTGCCTTTGAAAAGCAAGATCAAAAGATCGCAGCCTTCGGCAGCTCCTACAGGGGATCGGTGGGTTACAGGCCTTCTTCAAGCACCCGATCGAGCATGTCGACGAAGAAATCCACGCTGCGCCGCGAGGTCACCATCGGCGGTTTGATCTTGAGAATGTTCAGATCATCCCCCGTCGGCTGCATGAAAATCCCCAGCTCGCGCAGGCGATCACACAGCAATGTGGTCTCTTCTGTCGCCGGTTCCAGTGTGTCGCGGTTGCGGATCAGTTCCACACCGAGATAGAAACCGGAACCGTGCACTGCGCCCACCAGCGGATGTTTATCGATCAACGCTTCGAGTCGTGCCTTGAAGTAGCCGCCGACCACCTGCGCGTTCTCCCAGAGCTTTTCTTCTTCCATCACGTCGAGCACCGCCATACCGATCTGGCAGCTCACCGGACTGCCGCCGGCCGACGAGAAGAAGTAACCCTCGGCTTCCAGCGCCTCAGCGATGTCCCGGCGCGTGATTACCGCGCCCAGTGGCTGACCGTTGCCCATGCCTTTGGCCATGGTGATGATATCCGGCACCACGCCCTGCTCTTCGACACCCCAGAAAAAATGCCCCATGCGCCCGTATCCGACCTGCACTTCGTCGGCAATACACACACCGCCCTGCGCGCGGACCAGCGCGTACACCTGCTTCAAGTAACCCGGCGGCAGCGAGATACCCCCGGCATTGCCGTATACCGGCTCGCAGATGAACCCGGCCAGTTGGCGTTTTTGTTCGGCGATTTTTTCCAGATGATGTTCGACGCTGCGCACGTAGTCCGGCGCCGAATCGAGGCCGCGGAACTCGCCACGATAGGTGTTCGGCGCGGGCACCGGATGCACCCAGTCCGGACGGCTTTCGAGGGCTTTCGGGTTGTCGGCGACCGAAGTCGAGACCGCATCGGCGCCGATCGTCCAGCCGTGATAAGCCTCAAGCACGCTGATCATGTCGCGACCGCCGCTGTAGGCCCACGCCAGACGAATCGCCAGGTCATTGGCTTCGCTGCCGCTGTTGACCAGAAACACCCGATCCATGCCCTCCGGCGCCAGCTTCAGCAAACGCTCGGAAAACTCGGCCACCGCCGCATAGTTGAACCGCGAGTTGGTATTGAGCAGCGACCACTGACGGGCCGCGACCGCCGCCATGCGCGGATGGCCGTGACCGAGCACCGCCACGTTGTTGAGCATGTCGAGGTAGGAGCGGCCCTGCATGTCGATCAGGTGATTGCGCCAGCCGCGTTCGATACGCGGCGGGTCGACGTAATAATGTTTTTGCGTGCGGGCGAAACTGGCATCGCGGCGTTCGAGCAACGTTTGCGAATCCAGCTCCGGTTCGGCATCGCAGGCCAGTCCCAGCAAAGTGGCCGGTGATGGGCACGACGCCTGCCACGCGGGTGCATGGGACGGCGTACAGAACAGCGGCGCATCCAGATCCGCGCCGCGAATCAGTTGCACGCTCAACGGTCCGCTGACCGAACCCAACACCTGACCTTTGACCAGCGCCGCGCCACTGTGCAGCGTTGCCGCCACACCCCACAGCCGAACGCTGAGCTGCGGGCCGTCCAGTTGCAATGCCCCGTCTGCCTTTTGATGCAACACGCCGGCAAACGGCGCTTCCACCGCAGTACCATTTGGCACGCGCAACTCGACGTGCAGCGCAAAGGTATCCGGTTCATCAGCACTGTCGGGCCGGGTGCGTGACAAACGGTACTGACCATAACGACTCGCCGCCAGACCATGGGCGGCGGCGGCTTCGTTCAGCAAGCGTTGGTCAATGCCCTCCTGCTCCCAGTTGCCCGCCTCGAAATGCGGACTGAGCACGCCGAGATCAATCAGCGCAAATTCGCGCCCGACCAGCTCTGGCAATAACGGCGCGAAACCTTCGCTATTGATTGCCGGCAATGTCTGACCCACCGCATTGAGAATTGCCGCCTCCATCAACGCCAACGGCACTGAAGTTGCGACGCGGAAAATCTCCCACTCGTGGCTGAGGTTGTCGCGGCTGTAGGTGTTATCCGGATCGATACTGACTTGTTGCTCGCCACTGAGCACCAGCACCGCCGCGCGGGCGACGATCAGTGGCCATAACGCTTGCAGCTCTTCATGTTGCAGCGGATTGACCGCGTGATAGGCCTGAACCGCCGGCAGAATCACAAACGGATCGCCACCGGCATGGTGCAACAACGCCGCGCAGGTCACCGACAGATCGGTGATACGCCAGGTGCGCACCAGATCGCCGAAGTCGATGACACCCTGCAATTGCCAGTGGCGCTGCGCGTCACGCTGCCACACCACGTTGTCATCGGTGATATCCATGTGGATCGCCTGCACCGGCAGCTTGTCCAGCAACGGCTGCAAACGACGCTCGGCCTGTTCGGCGGCGTCGGCGATCAACGTGCGTTGCTGTTCGTCCTCGATCACCGGTAGCAAGTGGCTGATCAACGCGCTGGCGTGGCGTGCATCCCACTGCAAAGTGCGCTCAAGACCCGTATGGTCGAACCCGGCCAAGGCCAGGTCCATCTCGCCGCAGAGCCGGCCAAATCCGGCGACCACTGCGTGGCCCAAATGATCGAGGTGCGTCAGCGGCTGGCCTTCGATGTAATCCAACAGCCGCACATGGACGGCCTCGCCATCGACCTCAAGCGACAACAAATCCTGACCGTTATTGGCCGCAATGACCCGCGGCACATGCACATCAGAATGCTCGGCCAGATACTTGAGGCCAGCGTGTTGAGCCTGTAGCTCTACAAGGGCGTAGTCGCCCCGGCAGATTTTCAGCACAAACCGCCCGCGCGCACTGTCAACGCGGTAGTTGAGATCCTGCTGGCTGCCAAGGGCCTGCAACGTGCCGCTGAGCCCGTAATGCTCGGCCAGCCATTGCAGGGCCTGCGCCTCGCTGACTTGCGGGCTGGGCAGACTGGCGCGATGAATCAACGTGGCGAGCGACATGAAAAGACCCCTGGAATTTTATTAGGCGCTTATATCGCCATTGCTTCTGGCGAGACGCAACCCCTGATGATGGTTATTCGAGTACTCGCATCCGGCAGCACTTTGCGCAAGAATGTCGGCCATTGCCCCCTACCACTGGAAATACTTATGAATGTCATCACCACCGACTTGCCCGGTGTTCTGATCATCGAACCGAAGGTGTTTGGTGACGAGCGCGGTTTCTTTTACGAGAGCTTCAACGCCAAGGCGTTCCAGGACGCGACCGGCCTGGACACCCAATTCGTGCAAGACAACCATTCGCGCTCGCAGAAAGGCGTGCTGCGTGGCCTGCATTACCAACTGGAAAACACTCAGGGCAAACTGGTGCGCGTCACTGTCGGTGAAGTGCTCGATGTGGCCGTGGACATTCGCCGCAGCTCGCCGCACTTCGGCAAATCGGTAGCGGTGCGCCTGTCGGCCGAGAATCATCGTCAGCTGTGGGTGCCGGAAGGTTTCGCCCATGGTTTCGTAGTACTGAGCGAGTTCGCCGAGTTCCTCTACAAGACCACCAACTATTACGACCCATCGTCCGAGCGCAGCATTCGCTGGGATGACCCAGCTCTGGGCATCGACTGGCAGCTGGACGAAGCGCCGAAGCTGTCGGCCAAGGATCAGGTAGCAGCGCTGCTCAAGGACGCTGACGTCTTCGCCTGAGCCTAGGCATAATGCGCCTGTCCCCACAGGCGCACGCTCATGAAACCACCTCTTCCTCGCAGACCCCGCTGGCGCAGCCTCGCCCTGCTGGCATTGTGTCTGGCGCCGCTGCTTTGGCCGCTGGAACATCTGGCCGAGCGCTATTACCGCAGCGAACTGGCCGGCCAGAACCGCCAGACCCTCGACCTGTACGTCGCCAACCTGCTGGGCACCCTGCACCGCTACGAAGTATTGCCGCAGATCCTCGGCGACCTGCCGGCCCTGCGCGCCGTGCTCGGGGCGCCGGACGATGGCGTCACCCAAGGCAATGCCAATCGTCTGTTGAAAAACATCTCGGCCCAAACCGGTGCCGAAGTGATGTACCTGATGGACACCTCCGGGCAAACACTGGCGGCGTCGAATTGGGACAAACACGACAGCTTCGTGGGCCGTAATTTCTCCTTCCGCCCGTATTTCAGTGAAGCCATGGCCGGACGTCTTGGACGGTTCTTCGGTCTCGGCACCACGTCGGCCAAACGCGGTTACTTCTTCGCCGCCGCCGTGCGCAGCGGTGAAAAAATCATCGGCGTACTGGTGATCAAGGTCGATCTCGACCACACCGAAAGCCTCTGGGGCAAAACCCCGGAACAACTGCTGGTGACCGACCACAACGGCGTGGTCATCCTCACGTCACGCCCGGAATGGCGCTTTCGCTCGACCCGCGTCTTGAGCGATACCGAGCGCTTGGCGATCACGGCGATCCAGCCCTACCCGACCCGCGAACCCCGGCCGCTGAATCTCAGCCCCGACGCCTGGCTGACACAAACCCACGACATCGCCGAAACCGGCTGGAGCGTCAGCATTCTTGCGCCGCGCACATTGATCGATCGGCCAGTGCGCACGGTGGTCGCCATCGGCGGCGCCACGCTGTTGGTGGTGATGCTGCTGGTGGGTCTGATGATGCAGCGCCGCCGCCACTATCTGGAACGCATCGCCTTCGAAGCCAAGGCGCGACGGGAACTGGAAGGCCGGGTCGCCGAACGCACCAGCGACCTCGAAGGCCTCAACCGTCGACTGAAGCAGGAAGTGCTGGAGCGCGAGCAGGCGCAGCAGGAATTGGTGCGCGCTCAGGACGATCTGGTACAAGCCGGCAAATTGTCGGCGCTGGGCACGATGTCGGCGAGCATCAGCCATGAACTCAATCAGCCTCTCGCGGCGATCCGCAGCTACGCGGAAAACGCCGAAGTGTTGCTCGACCATCAACGCACCGAAGACGCGCGCGGCAACCTCAAGCTGATCAGTGAACTGACCGGGCGCATGGCCTCGATCATCGCCCACCTGCGCGCCTTCGCCCGCCGCGATAGGCATGCCCCGGAAAGCGTTGCCCTGCAACCGGCGCTGGACGATGCGCTGGCCTTGCTGGCCAAACGTCGACGCAGCATGGAAGTCGAGTTGATCCGCGACCTGCCCGCCGCCACCTTGTGGGTCGAGGCCGGGGAAACCCGCCTGCGCCAAGTGCTCGGCAATCTGCTGGCCAACGCTCTCGACGCCCTCACCGAAAAAGGCCCGCCGCGCAAACTGTGGCTGAGTGCCGAATCCACGGCCGACGGCGTCAATCTGTACATTCGCGACAACGGTCCGGGTTTCTGCATGGAAGCCCTCGGCCGCGCCAGCGAGCCTTTCTACACGACCAAGACGCGCACCCAGGGTCTGGGTCTGGGCCTGGCGATTTGTGAAACCCTGATGCGCGCCTTCGGTGGTGAACTGTCGTTCGCCAACCACAAGCAAGGTGGCGCATTGATAACCCTGCGGCTGCGTGCCGGTGCGCCCGGGGTCAGCCTGCAACCGTCCGAGGATCGAAGTGCATGACCATCGACAATCGCATTCAGGTGGTGTTGATCGACGACGATCCGCATCTGCGCCAGGCATTGGGCCAGACACTGGATCTGGCCGGGCTGAAAATCCTGCCGCTGTCTGAAGCCAAGGGTCTGGCCGGACAACTGGAACGCGACTGGCCGGGTGTGGTGGTCAGTGACATCCGCATGCCGGGCATGGACGGTCTGGAATTGTTGAGCGAACTGCACGCTCAGGACCCGGAGCTGCCCGTGCTGCTGATCACCGGCCACGGCGATGTGCCGCTCGCCGTGCAGGCGATGCGCGCCGGCGCGTATGACTTCCTTGAAAAACCTTTTGCCAGCGACGCCCTGCTCGACAGCGTGCGCCGCGCACTGGCCCTGCGCCGCCTGGTGCTGGACAACCGCAGCCTGCGACTGGCCCTCAGCGATCGCAACGAACTGAGCACGCGACTGGTCGGCCATTCGCCGCCGATGCTGCGCCTGCGCGAGCAGATCGGCGCGCTGGCGGCGACCAAGGCTGACGTGCTGATCCTCGGCGAAACCGGCGCTGGCAAAGAGGTTGTGGCCCGTGCGCTGCATGACCTGTCGAGCCGTCGCAACGGTCCGTTTGTGGCGATCAATGCCGGCGCGCTGGCCGAATCGGTGGTGGAAAGCGAGCTGTTCGGCCATGAGCCGGGCGCGTTCACCGGCGCGCAAAAACGCCGTATCGGCAAGTTCGAATTTGCCAATGGCGGCACCTTGTTCCTCGATGAAATCGAAAGCATGAGCCTGGATGTGCAGGTGAAACTGCTGCGCATGCTGCAGGAACGAGTCGTTGAACGCCTGGGTGGTAATCAACTGATCCCGCTGGATATCCGCGTCATCGCCGCCACCAAGGAAGATTTGCGCCAGGCTGCTGATCAGGGCCGCTTCCGTGCCGACTTGTATTACCGCCTCAACGTCGCGCCGCTGCGCATCCCGCCACTACGCGAACGTGGCGAAGATGCGTTGGTGCTGTTCCAGTATTACGCCGATGAAGCCAGCGCCCGTCACGGTCTGCCGACCCACGAATTGCAACCGGCTCAACGCGCCTTGCTGCTGCGCCATACCTGGCCGGGTAACGTGCGAGAGCTGCAAAACGCGGCCGAACGTTTTGCGCTGGGCCTTGAACTGGCGCTGGATAACAGTGGTTTCGAGGGTGGCGGCACCACGGTGCAAATCACGGGCGGCGGGCTCAGCGAGCAAGTGGAAAACTTCGAGAAATCGTTGATCGCCGCCGAACTGGCGCGCACCCACGGCTCGGTACGCAGCCTCGCCGAAGCGCTGGGCATACCGCGCAAGACCCTGCACGACAAACTGCGCAAACACGGCCTCAACTTCGGTGACAACAGCCATGGGGAGGAGAACGAATGAACCCGGACACTCACTATCTGGAATCGGTGCTGCATCACGACATCCCTCTGACCCGGGAGATGGGCCTCAAGGTGCTCGAGTGGCAGGCACAGCAATTGAATCTGCATCTGCCGCTGGAGCCCAACGTCAATCACAAAAGCACCATGTTCGGCGGCAGTCTCTATTGCGGCGCGGTACTGGCCGGTTGGGGCTGGTTGCATTTGCGCTTGAAGGAAGAAGGGATTACCGAAGGACACATTGTGATTCAGGAAGGGCAGATCAGTTATCCCCTGCCAGTGACGGGGGATGCGACAGCCATTTGCCCGGCGCCGGATGCGGCGGTGTGGAAGAAGTTTCTGGCGATGTATCAGCGTTATGGTCGGGCGCGGTTGACGCTGAATACGCGCATCGTCAATGCCGGGAGTGATGAGGATGCAGTGACGTTTAGCGGGCAGTACGTTTTGCACCGTTAAAGCAAAAGATCGCAGCCTGCGGCAGCTCCTACAGGTTGATCCATGTAGGAGCTGCCGCAGGCTGCGATCTTTTGATCTTAACCTCGGGCCAGCTCCAAGAGCCTGGAACGCCACGCCGCCTTCGCCGGCAGCGCCAGAAAAAACTCGTTCAGCAACGATTCCCGCGCCGGATAACAAAACGCTTCGCCCTGCAAATCCAGCACCTCACCGCCCGCCCCTTCCAGCACGCCCTGGGCCGCCGCCGTGTCCCACTGCGAAGTCGGCGCCAGTCGCGGATAGCAATCCGCCGCACCTTCGGCCAACAGGCAAAACTTCAACGAACTGCCGATATTGGCCAATTGCAGCTCACCCAGGCTCGCGCTCAACCCGGCCAGCAAGCGCTCCTGCTCGGGACTGGAATGCCGACGACTGGCTACTACGGTGAACGCTTCACCCGGCCCCGGCACGTCACGCACCTGAATCGCAACCGGTGTACCGCCCGCGTCACAGCGCCAGGCACCGAGCCCGGCACCACCGACGTAGAAACGACCGTTGGTCGGCATCGACACCACACCAAACACCACCCGACCGTTTTCGATCAACGCAATATTGACAGTGAATTCCTCACTGCCGCTGATGAACTCCTTGGTGCCATCCAGCGGGTCTACCAGCCACCAGCGCTGCCATTTGGCACGTACGCTTTGCGCGATATTGGCATCCTCTTCGGACAGCACCGGAATACTCGGATCCAGCGCGATCAATCCGTCCACAATCACGTGGTGCGCGGCCAGATCTGCAGCGGTCACAGGTGATTCATCTGACTTGGCGGTGACTTCAACGCCTGATCGCCAGAACGGCAAAATTGCCTCGCCAGCCTTCAATGCCAGCGCAATCACTGGCGCCATCAACGGATGGGGAAAGTTCATCGATTGCTCACTCATAGTTGAAAGGCACCGCGCTGGCTCAGCAAATCACGCGCCAGGTACAACGCCGCCAAGGCACGCCCTTCGGTGAATTGCGGATTCAACGCCAGCGCCGACAGTTCACGCAGGTTGACCTTGTCGACCCGCATCGGCTCAGGCTCGTCGCCCTCCAGATGTTCTTCGTACAGCTCGGTGGCCAGCACCACCTGAATTTTCTGGCTCATGTAACCGGGCGACAGCGACAGCTCGGTCAGATGCTCCAGTTGCCGCGCGCCAAAACCGGCCTCTTCCTTAAGCTCACGCTCGGCCGCCGCCAGCACGTCTTCACCGGGTTCGATAAGGCCTTTGGGCAGGGACAATTCATACTCGTCAGTACCGCCGCAATATTCTTCGACCAACACCGCGTGCTCGGCGTCGAGCATTGCCACGATCATCACCGCGCCATATCCCGCACCCTTGCCCACCAGACGCTCGTAGGTGCGTTCCACACCGTTGGAAAAACGCAGCTTGAGTTCTTCGACGCAAAACAGGCGACTGGTGGCGACGATCTCGCGGGCAAGTACGGTGGGTTTCTGGCGCATGCAAAGCTCCTTGGCGTGAACGCGCTACTATAACGCGGCTTTCCCGATTGTTTACGTCGGATATCTTTCTACCGCTCGAGACGTTGCCATGCCTTCACTACCCTGGTCCGACATCGATACCGTTCTGCTGGACATGGACGGCACGCTGTTGGATTTGCACTTCGACAATCATTTCTGGCTGGAGCACTTGCCTCAGCGCTACGCCGAACTGCACGGGGTCAGCCGCGCCATGGCCGAGATGGAGTTGCAGCCGCTGTTCGAGCGCCATGCCGGGCAGTTGCAGTGGTACTGCCTGGATTTCTGGAGCAGCGAACTGAAGTTGTCAGTGCGAGAGTTGAAGCAGGAAACAGCACACCTGATCGCCCTGCGCCCCGACGCCGATACCTTTCTTGAAGCGATAAAACGCTCCGGCAAGCGGGTGATCATGATCACCAATGCGCACCGTGATTCGCTGTCGTTGAAGCTGGAGCGGATTGAACTGGCGCCCTATTTCGAGCGACTGATCAGCTCGCATGACTACGGTTTTCCCAAGGAGAATCCGCAATTCTGGGATGCCTTGCAGGCAGATATAGATTTTGAACCGGCGCGCAGTCTGTTTATTGATGACACCTTGTCGATTCTGCGCAGTGCGCGGGATTTTGGCGTGGCGCACCTGCTGGCAGTCAAGGAACCGGACAGCCGCAAAGGGCCGAAGGACACAGCAGAATTTGCCGCAGTGGAAGACTACCGCGACCTCATTTCCGGACTCTGACCCCCTGTAGGAGCTGCCGCAGGCTGCGATCTTTTGATCTTGATTTTTCAAGGGCAAGATCAAAAGATCGCAGCCTGCGGCAGCTCCTACAGGGGTTTTTGCTTACTCAGGAATGCGCAGTGTCTGCCCTGGGTAGATCTTGTTCACATCTTTGAGCATCGGTTTGTTGGCTTCGAAGATTTTTTGATACTTGTTGGCATCGCCGTAAACACGCAGGGAAATTGCACTCAGTGTGTCACCCGACTTGACCACCACAAACTGCGCAGCAGCCACTACCGGGCCGGCCACCGTGATCTGATCATCGACGCTGCCCACGCCTTCGATATTGCCCACGGCCAGCAGAATTTTCTCTTTCTCTTCCTGGCTCGCCACTTCGCCGGTAACCGTGACCTTGTCACCGTCGACCGTCGCTTGAACATTCGGATTGCCCAGCCCGACCTTGCTGATATGTTCCTTCAATTGCTCACCGGCATTGGCATTGCCCGGGGTCAGCAGATCGATCAGTTTCTCACCGGCTTCTTTCACAAAGCTAAAAAGACTCATAGCGCACACTCCTTGATTTGGGTTCCAGACGTCAAAGCCTAGACCACCAATGACAACCCCGGTTCCAAGCCGACCAATGACCCTGTCACCCCACAAGCGTTAGAATCGCCCACCCCCGCCAACACCCTTCGGAGCGAAGATGGACATCAAGCAGCTGAAATTCCTCATCGCCCTCGACGAAACCCGTCACTTCGGCCAGGCCGCTGCGCGTTGTCACATTACGCAGCCGACGCTGTCGATGCGCCTGCGCAGTCTCGAAGAAGAACTCGACCTGCCGCTGGTCAACCGCGGTCAGCGGTTCGAAGGCTTCACCGCGCCGGGCGAGCGGGTGCTGGCGTGGGCACGCACGGTGTTGGCGGCGTATGACGGCTTACAGGCGGAAGCGGCAGCGTGCCGCGGCAATCTGGTCGGTACGTTGCGCCTGGGCGTGGTGCCGCTGTCGAGTTTCGATGCGTTGCCGCTGATGCAGCGTCTGCACGCGCAGCACCCCAACTTGCGCTTTGAATTGTCGGCGCTGAGTTCCGAACAGATCCTCGAACAACTGGCGAACAACCGCATCGATATCGGCGTGTCCTACCTTGATCGGCTGGACAGTGAGCGCTTCGAATCCCTGGCCTTCAGCGAAACCCGCATGGGATTGCTGTATGACCAGCGTTTTTTCTCCTTCGGCGAAGCGCCGTTGAGCTGGGAAGCGCTGATCGAACTGCCACTGGGCATGCTCACCAGCGGCATGCACTTTCGCCAGTCGATCGACCATAACTTCCACAGCCGTGGCCTGACGCCACAAACACTGCTGCAAACCGATGCCGTGCATCAATTATTACAAGCGGTGCATGGCGGGTTCTGTTGCGCGGTGATGCCGCTGGACGGCGGTTTGGAAAACCTCACCGATCACCTGCGTCTGCAGCCGATTGAAAGCGCCCAAACCCTCGCCCGGTTGGGGTTCATCATGCGTCGGGGCGCACCGCGTTCAGCGCTGGCCGAGGCCTGTTTTGCGCTGTATCAAAAATCGCCAGGCGAGTCTTGATCGACGGCATCTATCGGAAGATCAACATTAGCGATTAGACGCGACATCTTGCCGCGCCTAGTCTTAACGTTGTTCAAACCGTCGGTGATGCCATGAACGCCAAGCGCCCAGCCTGCGCGGCGCCTGCAATCGAAACGCCCGCGCCTGCCGCCAGCCAGACATACAGTTACAGCGATCTGCCTCTTGAGGAGTCGGCCAGCACCGCGCTGGCCGAGGAAGTTGCGTTGGCGATCGCCTACAACGGCATCAGCCAGGCAGTGATGCTGGTGACCCCGACGGACCTGGAAGACTTCATCGTCGGTTTCAGCCTCGGCAGCGGCATCATCGAAGACGCCAATGACATCTATGACCTGCAACTGACTGGCGCGGGTTCGGCGCAATACGCGCAAGTGACCATCGCCAATCGCGCGTTCTGGAATCTCAAGACCCAGCGTCGGCAACTGGCCGGCACCAGTGGCTGTGGCTTGTGCGGCGTTGAAGCGGTGGAACAGGCGTTACCCGATCTCAAGGTGTTGCCCGGTGCGCCGTTGCCGCCACTTGAATGGCTCGACGGTCTGCGCCAGCGCATCGGCGCCTTCCAGCCGCTTGGTCAGCATTGCGGTGCGGTACACGCGGCGGTGTTCATGAATGCCAGCGGCGAATTGCTGCTCGGGCGCGAAGACATCGGCCGCCACAACGCCCTCGACAAACTGATCGGCGGGCTGATCCGCCAGAAGATATCCACGGATGGCGGCCTGGCGATTGTCACCAGCCGTTGCAGTCTCGAATTGATCCAGAAAGTTTTGCGCGCCGGCATCCAGACCTTGGTCAGCCTGTCCGCACCCACAGGCCTTGCCGTGCAATGGGCCCGTCGACACAACCTTAATCTCATCCACCTGCCGCAGAAAAATGCGCCGCGGGTGTATAGCCCCGCGATGGAGAATCAAGCGTGAGCCAACATCATCAAGCCGACCAGAAACCTGTCCCGCGCTACAAGCCCTACAAAGGCGCAGCCGGCGGTTGGGGTGCCCTGATCAGCGTGGCTCAGGCCTGGTTGACCAGCGACAACGCGCTGAAAAACCTGCGCATGATGCTCAAGACCAACCAGAACGGCGGCTTCGACTGCCCGGGTTGTGCGTGGGGCGATTCCCCGGAAAGCGGCATGGTCAAGTTCTGCGAGAACGGCGCCAAAGCGGTGAACTGGGAAGCGACCAAGCGCCGGGTGGATGCGAAATTCTTCGCCAAACACAGCGTCACCGCGTTGCTGGAGCAGAGCGACTACTGGCTGGAATATCAGGGTCGTCTGACCGAGCCGATGGTCTACGACGCCGAGACCGACCGCTACAAACCGATTGCCTGGGACGACGCCTACGCCCTGATCGCCAAACACCTGCAAGGCCTGTCGAGCCCGGATCAAGCCGAGTTCTACACCTCGGGTCGTGCCAGCAATGAAGCGGCGTATCTGTATCAGCTGTTCGTGCGCGCCTTTGGCACCAACAATTTCCCTGACTGCTCAAACATGTGCCACGAGGCCAGCGGCGTGGCGTTAGCGCAGAGTGTCGGTGTCGGCAAAGGCACCGTGACATTCGATGATTTCGAACACGCCGACGCGATTTTCGTCTGGGGCCAGAACCCCGGCACCAACCATCCGCGGATGCTCGAACCACTGCGTGAAGCGGTGAAACGCGGCGCTCAGGTGGTGTGCGTCAACCCGCTCAAAGAGCGTGGTCTGGAACGTTTCCAGCACCCGCAGCACCCGATCGAAATGCTCACCAATGGCGACAAGCCGACCAACACCGCGTACTTCCGCCCGGCATTGGGCGGCGACATGGCGTTGCTGCGCGGCATGGCCAAGTTCCTTCTGCAATGGGAACGCGATGCGCAGAAGGCTGGCGCGCCGGCGGTGTTCGATCACGACTTCCTCAATGCACACAGTGCCAACGTGCTGGAATACCTCGGCGTCGTCGACGACACGCCGTGGGAACAGATCGTCGAGCAATCCGGCCTGACCCTGATCGAGATCGAACAGGCAGCGCGCATGTACGCCACAGGCAAAAACGTGATCATGTGCTGGGCGATGGGCATCACCCAGCATCGGCATTCGGTGCCGACCATTCAGGAAATCGCCAACCTGATGCTTCTGCGCGGCAACATCGGCAAACCCGGCGCCGGCCTGTGCCCGGTACGTGGTCACAGTAACGTGCAGGGCGACCGCACGATGGGTATCAACGAGCGCCCGCCGGTAGCGTTCCTTGATTCGCTGGAGCGTCGCTTCCAGTTCAAGGTGCCACGTCACAACGGGCACAACGTGGTCGAGGCGATCCACGCCATGGCCGAGGGCCGCGCCAAGGTGTTCATCGGTCTGGGCGGCAACTTCGCCCAAGCCACCCCGGACAGCCCGCGCACGTTCGAGGCGCTGAGCAATTGCGACCTGACCGTGCAGATCAGCACCAAACTCAACCGTAGCCACCTGGCTCACGGTAAAGACGCGTTGATCCTGCCGTGCTTCGGTCGCACCGACATCGATATCCAGACTGAAGGCGCGCAAGCGGTCACCGTGGAAGACTCCTTCAGCATGGTTCACGCCTCCAACGGTCAGTTGCAGCCGCTGTCGAACCAGATGCGCTCAGAGCCGTCGATCGTCGCCGGTATCGCTGCCGCGACGTTGGGCAGCAAACCGGTGGACTGGAACTGGCTGGTGGCCGATTACGGGCGTATCCGCGAGCTGATCGCCGATACCATCCCGGGCTTCAAGGAATTCAACGAAAAGATCAAAAATCCAGGTGGTTTCTACCTCGGCAACAGCGCCGGTGCACGCAAGTGGAACACGCCGTCGGGCCGCGCCAATTTCCGCGCGAACATGCTGCCTAAGGATCTGGTTCACGAACGCACCCGCGCCACCGGGCAATTGCCGGATCTGATCCTGCAATCGATGCGCTCGCACGATCAGTACAACACCACGATTTATGGCCTCGACGACCGTTATCGCGGGGTGAAGGGCCAGCGCGATGTGTTGTTCGCCAACGAGGCCGACATCATTCGCTTGGGCTTCCGTCCGGGGCAGAAAGCGGACATCGTGTCGATCTGGGACGATGGACGCGAGCGTCGGGTAAAGGGCTTCACACTGCTGGCGTTTGATATCCCTGCCGGCCAGGCCGCTGCGTATTACCCGGAAGTGAATCCACTGGTACCGCTGGAAAGCACTGGCGACGGCAGTCATACGCCGACATCAAAGTTCATCGCGATCCGCTTGGAAGCGGCGAGTGAGACCGGATTGATCATGGCCAAGTCTGCTTAAAGCGGCGACCGACCCATTGCTATCGCGAGCAGGCTCACTCCTACAGTTTTTCGTGTTCTATCTGCAGGAACGCGATCACTGTAGGAGTGAGCCAGCTCGCGATAGCGGTAGTCGACCCTGCTCATTTCTCACCAGCCTGCACTTTCCCATCGCCCACAAAAAAGGCCGCTTTTTCACAAAAGCGGCCTGTCCGAAGTAGTTAAAGACCGGCGAAAAACGCTTAAGTTCCGCAGTTAAAACAGTAACTTGCGAAATTGTATACAGGTCGTGCTATTCGTCGGATTTCGATTGTCACGCTTGTTACACAGCCTCAGGATCGGCGCCGTCATCCCTTTGAGGCTCCTCTATGAAGTTCTCCTCGATTCTCTTGTTGTCCCTTGGCCTGGTCAGTGGTTTTGCGTCCGCAGGCGGCACCACCGAAGCAGGTGTGGGCGGCGCATTGGGCGGGGTTCTTGGCTCGGTCGTCGGTCAGTCTTTAGGCGGCAATACAGGTTCCACCATCGGCGCAGCCCTGGGCGGCGCGGGTGGTAGCGCGGTCGGCGCAGACAAACGCAGCCGTGGCGAAGCCGCCATCGGCGGTGCGTTGGGCGCAGCCGGCGGTAACGTGGTTGGCCGCAGCATGGGCGGCACCACCGGCAGCCTGATCGGTTCGGCAGCAGGTGGCGGTGCCGGCGGCGCGCTGGGTAACTACATGGGCAACAAGAGCGATGACGATGATCGTCATTACGATCGCGGCGACCGTGACCGTCGCTACTATCGCGACGGCCACCCTGGTCGCGGCCATGCCTATGGTCACCGCAAGCATCACAAGCACTATCGCCACCGTTAATCGCTGAATGGCGGCAGGTAGATCAAAAGATCGCAGCCTGCGGCAGCTCCTACATGGATTTATAGGAGTTGCCGCAGGCTGCGATTTTTTTTGCGCTTTTTAAACTGCTATTCGCTCCAGCGCCTGGCGCAATCCGGCGGGAATCGGCGTGGGTTGATTGGTCGTACGATCCACAAACACATGAACGAAGCGCCCCGCCGCACAAGCCTCGCTTTCGCCGACCTTGAACACCGCCAGTTCGTACTGCACCGAACTGTTGCCCAACTTGCCGACCCTCACACCGATCTCGATCAGATCCGGGAAAGCGATCGAAGCGAAGTAATCGCACGCCGAACTGACCACAAAACCCACTACTTCACCGTCATGAATATCCAGACCACCGACCTGAATCAGGTAGGTGTTCACCGCCGTGTCGAAGAAGCTGTAGTAGGTGACGTTGTTGACGTGGCCGTAGGCGTCGTTGTCGTGCCAGCGCGTGGTGATGGGCTGGAAGTGTGGGTAGTCGGTGCGTTGAGGGGTGGACATGGTTGGGCTGTTTCTCCTGGATGGATCGTGTGAGGCCGGTTGCCCTCACCCTAACCCTCTCCCAGAGGTAGAGGGGACTGACCGACGTGGTCATTCGAGGTCCGCCGACCTGAAAGATCGAGTCGATCATAAGATTGGAACGCATGAAGATCAGCTCCCTTTCCCCCTCGCACCTTGGGGGAGAGGGGGATCGATTCTCGCCCCGACATCACGCTTGAGCGAACCCCTTCCCTTGCGCCGCCAACTCACCAATCAGCCTTGCCGGTTTCCACTGATCACCCTGCCGCGTCTCCAGCGCCAGCAGCCGTTGATGAATATCTGCAAGCCCCTGCTGATCCGCCCAGGCCATCGGCCCGCCTTTGTCCGCCGGGAAGCCATAACCGTTCAGGTACACCAGATCGATGTCATGCGCCGACTCGGCAATGCCTTCCTGCAGAATCTTCGCGCCTTCGTTGACCAGTGCCAGCAGGCAGCGCTCCAGAATCTCCTCCGGGCCAATCTCGCGGCGCTGGAAGCCCAAACCCTCACTGACACGCAACACCAGCGCATCGACCTCAGGGTCATGCTCTGCCTGACGACTGCCCGGCTCGTAATGGTAATAACCATTGCCAGACTTCTGCCCGAACCGGCCCATCTCGCACAAGCGGTTATCCACCTGAACTTCCGGGGCATCCTGGCCCTTGCCGGCCAGCTCACGAGCGCGCCATTCCAGATCGATGCCGACCACGTCGTACATGCGGAACGGCCCCATGGCGAAACCGAATCCCTGTAACGCCGCATCGACCTGCTGTGGATAAGCGCCTTCAAGCAGCATCTTGCGCGCCTCCAGCACATACGGATGCAGCATGCGGTTACCGATAAAACCGTGGCAATTGCCCGATACCACACTGACCTTGCCCATGCGCTTGCCCAGTACCAGCGCAGCGTCCAGCGCTGCCGGCGAAGTCTGCGCACCACGAACGATTTCCAGCAGTTTCATGATGTGCGCGGGGCTGAAGAAATGCAGACCCAACACTTGCTCAGGCCGCTTGGTGGCCGCAGCAATTGCATCGATATCCAGTGCCGACGTGTTACTCGCCAACAGCGCTTGCGGCTTGAGCAAGCCATCCAGCTCACGAAAAATCTTCTGCTTCAGTTCGAGGTTTTCGTACACCGCCTCGATCACCAGATCGGCATTGCGGATCGCCGCGTAATCCGCTGCGGCGCTGACCCGGGCCAAACGTGCATCAGCCTCGGCCTGATCAATCCGGCCCTGGCGCACGTTATGTGCATAAGTCTCGGCCACAGTTGCGAGCGCCTGTTCGAGCATCTGTGGATTGGTGTCCACCCATTGCACCGTCACGCCAGCATTGGCCAGACACATGACAATGCCACGCCCCATGGTGCCCGCACCGATCACCGCGGCCTGCTGAATATCGAAAGATGTCTGGCTCATGTTGTTCTCTTGTTGGCGATCCAAAGACTGCTCTCACCATAGTCAGCCAACGACACTTTTTGAAGTTTATTACCGTGATGATCGACATTCAGCGGATGGATTTCACCCCTTCCGACTGACTTGGCGCAACTCACTGTAGGAGTTGCCGAAGGCTGCGATCTTTTGATGTTAAAAACAGAGTCAAAAGATCGCAGCCTTCGGCAGCTCCTACAGGGGTTCAGAGGTGTTCTTGGGCCCAGCCCCGCACCTCGGCGTAGGGGTAGTCTTCCAACGCCGCATACCCGGAAATCGCCCGCGCCTTGAGCTTGGTGAACAGCGGCACACTGATCCCGCACAGAAACCGCGTGAGCCGTTCCGCCGTGGGTACGTTGCCGGTGTGTTGTTCGTGCTTGTGGATAAAGTCACCGCACAGCGCAGCAAAGTTTTTATCCACAAGCGCCGGCAGTTCGGGTGGCGCCGGCAACCGCGCGACATGCCCATGACACACTGAACAATGCCCACAGCGCTCTGGCGCATTGTGGTCGCCGAAATACTCGGCCAGGCGATAACCCAGGCAACGCTCAGTGGCGAACACCTCAAGCATGGCGTGAATTCGTGCGACTTCGGCCTGCTCGTGACGGGTAAAGTAATCGTGTAGGTCAGCGCTCAACACGTCGCTGTCAAAGTCGCTCTCCAGCACGCTGTAGACCTCGGTCATCTGCTTGCTCTCAAGCTCGACCCAGCCCTTCTCCTGGAAGTAATCCAGCGCCTTCACCACCCGATTCCGCTCAGCCGAATATTGCGTGTACATCGCCTCGAAACTCACGGTCGCCCAGGTTCGCGCACGGCTCGACGTCTGGATAATCGCCGCGACAAAATCCTTGCGTTCGCCCTCGAAACGTTCGAGCAGCGCGTCCGGTTCCAGCAAGTATTTGAAACGGTATTCGGCGTAGTACGCGTAGCGCGGCGCGATAAGGCCACGCAGCTCCAATTGCACCAGCAATGTCTTGAGCGGCAACGCGCGGATGTTGCTTTGATCCGCGAGCGGACCGAGCAGAAACTCCCACTGACCTTCCGGCACCGAGGCTTTCAACTCGTCGAGCACATAGCGGATGCCATCGCGCTCCGGTGTGTCGCCATAAACGAAGTTTTCCAGCACGTTGAGGCTGTCGCGATTGGCCAGCACCAGACAATCCGACGGCTGCCCGTCACGCCCCGCGCGGCCTATTTCCTGGCTGTAGTTTTCGATGGATTTGGGCAGGTCGAAGTGCACCACATTGCGGATGTCGCTTTTGTCGATGCCCATACCGAAAGCAATGGTCGCGACGATGCAATTGGACTGCCCGGCCATGAAGCGCTTCTGGATCGCCTCGCGTTTATCGTGGGGTAAACCGGCGTGGTATGCCTCGGCCTGAATACCGTTACGCTCGAGGTGTTCGGCTATGTGTTCGGCGGTTTTCTGCAAGGTGACGTAGACAATGCTCGGCTGGCCCGGGCGCTCAGCCATCCACTCCACCAGACGCCGACGCTTGTCCTGGCCGCGCACCGGCTCCACCAGCAGATTGAGGTTGGGCCGATAGAAACCGGTGGTCACCACGTCTTCGGCGGCGATGGCAAATTTGGCCTGCATGTCGGTGATGACTTTCGGCGTTGCCGTAGCGGTCAGCAGCAAGGTTTGCGAGATGCTGAACTGTCGTTGGTAGTCCGGCAGCTTGAGGTAGTCCGGGCGAAAATTGTGCCCCCACTCGGAGATGCAATGCGCCTCATCTACGACCAGCAACGAGATCGGCACCTGCTGCAAAAAGTTGCGGAAGCGTTCATTTTTCAGCCGCTCCACGGAAATCATCAGGATCTTCAGTTCACCTGATCGGGCACGGGCCATCACGTCATTGGCATCATCGCGGCTTTGCGCCGAATCAATACTGCCCGCCGCAATGCCGTGGCGTTGCAGAAACGCCAATTGATCCTGCATCAACGCCAGCAGCGGCGAGACCACCAGCGTCAGATTCGGCAGCATCAGTGCCGACAGTTGATAGCAAAGGGACTTGCCGGAACCTGTGGGAAAAATCGCTGCTGCCGAGCGTCCGGCCAACACCGCGCTGATCGCGGCCTCTTGTCCGGGTCGGAACTGTGGATAACCAAAAACCTGTTCCAGGGTGTTGTGCATTCGCTGTCACTCCTTTGACTGCTGCCATGCCAACAGCCTAGCGGGCGATCGCAGCGAGTCGAGAAAAGGTCGGGGGCCAAATCGATACGGAATGATACAGCGATTCACCTAAACGCCACGGTCCCTGTGGGAGCGGGCTTGCCCGAAGAGGTCGGCACTGACTACACAAAATCTAAACGTTCACGGCTGCAACACGGCCACCCGCAGCTGTTCATTCAACATCTGCTCATGCACACCCAGGCTTTTGCTCGCCCATAACGCATGGGCCGGGCTGATGTCGCCGGTGAACGCTGCCGCCAATTGACGCAGATCGGCAACACGGCGTACCTGTGGACAAAACGGTTGTTCAGCGCAGTCCTGACTGGCGTTGCGATAGGTGCTCAGCAAGTGATCCCACAAACCGTCGCGCAGTTGTCTGATCGACTTCAACTGCACTTGCGGCACACCCAGCTTCTGCTTCAAACCCGACTCGTCCAGCGCTTCGCTGGCGAGCAGGGCTTTGCCGAACATCAGCACCTCGGCGCGGGACGCCGTGTCGATATTCGCCTGGCTGTTGAGTGCGTCCGGCCATCCGGTGCGATTCAAATGATCGAGTACCAGCGGATTGCCAACGTCGGCGGCCATTGCCAAACGACAACCACTGGCCCACAGCAATACGATCGAGGCCATTCGTAGCCATTGCATACCTAATTCCCTTTAAGCGCGTATCGGACGCTTGGAAACGTCCTACAGATTCTGGCGCGCACGATACAGCGGTTTACCGCGAAACGCCTGACAAACACGTGGGAAATTTCCGATCTAAGGGTTTTGCCTTGAAAACGTCATGAAAACCTGTAGGGCAAGTACCCGATACCCGGAAAAACCCCTACGAACTCTGTCCACTCTGGCCGCCTTGTCCCACTGCGCAATGCCCTCCTATAGTGGCCGGCGCGACTTCTCAAAGGACAGCCTTACTCCATGAACTCACTGCATCCGCCCACCAACCGCTATCGCCGTTTGAAATCCAGCTACAGCGAAAATCCGGTGCTGGTCATCGACACAGACGCCTGCCACGAAGACTTGGTGGACGCCGCTCACCAACGACTCTCCGCCGCGACGGATCTGCTGGAAACTCTTTACTGCATGTGTTTTCAACAAGCAGACGTCAAAGACATCCCCAACATCCTCACAGCGCTTTATTTATTGACTCAAGACGGCTGCGAACTACTGGAAGTTGCAAAACTTAAAAACACTTCCAAAAACTAAAAGCAAACAAATAACAAACCCGGAAACAACCCACTTCTTTGCCCTTAAAAAAAACGACATTACGTTGACTGCTCTTTCATTAAACAAGAGCAACAAACATGACCGTACTCACTATTTTCTTTTGCGGTACTGGCTCCAATAAGTTTGATACGCACCATGAAAACTTTTGGAACGGCGAACTGATTTCCACACTGGCTGCAAATCATTGCGGTCGCGAGTTTGCCGAATGGATCGTCGTCGACGGACCCGGCAGCGGTAACCTGCAAGCCGATGAACTGTTCACCAAAACCAAGGAGTACGGCCTCAGCGGCACGTTATTCGGCAAGGGTTGGGAAGAAAACGTGCAGCACGCGCTGAATATCATCAAGGGCAAATGTGACTGGCAACGCGAGCAACTGACCGAAGCCGAATACAACCGCCTCAAAGCCGCTGTCATTCCCATTGACGATGTCAAGGTCGAAGGCTCGTGGTTGGAGCGAAAGTATAACTACGGCGCCCGTAGCATTACTCAACAGAGGTTACAGGAAGGGATTATCAGGACTTTCCGCAAAGATGGCGTTATACCCACCCGCGTCAATCTGGTGGGTTGGAGCCGAGGCGGCATAAGTTGCCACATGCTGGCTAACGCCATGTTCACTGACAGGGCACTGAAAAACATTCTGGTAAAGATTTTTGCCATTGACCCGGTTCCGGGCATCGGCAACTTCCAGAAACACCGAGTAAAACTTAACGCCAACGTTAAAGAATATGTTGGTTTCTATGCTCGGGACGAACGCTCCAAAGGTTTCGGCTGCGTCATCCCGCAAACCGCCACCGGCACCAAGACGAGCATCTTTCCAATGCCTGGCCGCCACGCCACCCTCGTCGGCAACGCCGCCGCTGACGGCCACAGCGGCCCAAAAATGCTGGCCGAACCCGGCCTGATCGTCCGCCACTTCGCCGAAGTGTGCTTAAAGCGCTGGGGCACGCCGCTGAGCAAGACCCTCAACCTGACCGACGCCGATCTGCGCCAACACAGCGACACCATCGTCAACGCCGAGGCGAAATACAAAGCCATGGAAAAGTGCTCGTACACCTACTTCACCGAGCTCCACAAAGGCGAACGCTATGTGTCGCTGGGTAGCAAGGGTGTACCGTTCTCGGCGGTGAAAGGCTCGATTTACGCGCCTGCAACCGGGCTGACGACCAGCGTGCTGGATGTGGCGGCGTATCGGAATATTGGTTGAACGCTGTGGAGAATGAGCCGGAGAAAAAACCTACAGCAATTGCCTATTGGGTATTCGTCCCGTTCCTACAAACCCAGACTCCCTTGCCGTCTATCGCGGCTCGATGGCTCGAATCTATAGTCGTGTCTGCCGCTGCCAAATCAGCGGCTCGGGTTTGGTCACCTGAAATCGAGAGAGAGAAACTGCGCATGCCCTTGTATGCTTGCCGCGATCTATTGCGCGGCATGCTTTATGGCGGCTGTGTTTGGGACGCTTCGGCGTACACGGAGTTCTCTCTCTCTGGTTGACCAACCCGAACACAGTCGCCTCCCATCGTTTGGTCATGATGGCGGCGGCTATTGGAACGCCTATAGAGAGAAGAACAATGAAAGCATGGAACCCGCTCACCCCTGATCGCTACCACCCACTCGAATCCAATCTCACCGACACCAAGCCCCTGATCATCGACACAACGGCCAACCCGCAAGACATCCTCGAATGCGCCGTCCAGCGCCTGCGCGCCTCCGCCGACCTGCTAAAAACCCTCTACTGCCTCAGCTTCAAACAAGCCGACGTCGAAGACATCCCCCACATCACCCACGCCCTCTATCTGCTGACGCAGGATGGCTGTGACCTGCTGCAAGTCGCGCAACAGCAGATGCTCAATTGGAAAGCTCCGGCCTGAAATCGAGTGATCGTATCGCTCTCACGCATTACCTGAGAGCGACTGAAAGAACCAAAAAGAAAAACATTGGAGCGCCCATAAGCAGCAGCTCTCGGAAGTGAGTTGCCTTGCAGTAGTCTGGCCAACGTAAACAGTGAGCAGCGCATTTGAGCACGGACACGTTTCGACCCAAGGTTTGCGAAGTGAAGGGCCAACCCACATGGGTTGAAAGCAAACTTCCAGACCTGCGTACCCTGGCTCGTGAACTGCGTACTCAGACGATTGATGAAGTCATCGCGGCTACCTCCCACGAGGACGCTGTCGAGGTTACAGCTCAGCACCTTGGATTCAGTCACCCTTCAATCCTGTCCCTGTCGGTAGAAACGCCTTGGGGCGAAGTGACGATCCTGCGCAGCAGCATTTATCACATCGTTGAAAAACGTAAAGATGCCCGCGAGCGTTACGTGAGACTTGCCTTGGATACGCTCACAGGCCCACTGGAAATATGGAAAGTCGCCTTCACCAACGATACCGACCGATTTGCGTTCATCGGTGCGTATGAATCAAAACGGCAAATGTTAGTGAGTGTCGCGATCGTCGATGGCCAACTGCTCTGGAACTTCATGCACACAGACGCTAAATCGCTCAACAAGCATCGCCATGGCGAATTGTTGTACAAGCGCTACACACTTTTTGAAGGCAAAGAAAAAGGGCTACTGGTGACAGTAGCCCTCGAATTTGATGCTTGATATTCATATACACACCCTCAAGCAGGGGTGTGGAGGTCTCACCCTACGCTGATGTCCCAACCATCGACGGGGTTCCTACGCCAGTTATTGCCGCTGGGAGGCAACTGGTTTCGCGCTCGGAACCAAGGCTATTCGTCTTTGATCATAGCGTCAATGCAGAATGATGAATGGCCGTGATTCTCAAAAAATCTCCTCTCGCTGGATGTTGCAGTTTTGGCTGCACCGGTGCGCAAAAGCGAAGCGGATAAGTGGCAATATTCTGCGAGTTAAAGCGCTTTTCTGCGGGAATAATGGCAGTCAAACCTTTGGCTGATGTTACCCACAAAAAAGCCGCCCCAAGAGGCGGCTTTTTCATTCTCTACAACCCAACTCTTACAACTTCGGCCCTGCAGCCTTGATCGCGTCGCTCACTTCGAACTTCTTGAAGTTCTCGATAAACAGACCGGCCAGTGCTTTCGCAGCTTCGTCGTATGCAGCCTTGTCAGCCCAGGTGTTGCGTGGGTTCAACAGGCCGGTTTCAACGCCCGGTACGGCCAGTGGCACGTCGAGGTTGATGGTGTCCAGGTGTTCGGTTTCGGTGCCGATCAGGGCGCCGCTCTGGATCGCTGCGATCACCGCGCGGGTAGTCGGGATGTTGAAGCGTTTGCCGACGCCGTAGCCGCCGCCGGTCCAGCCGGTGTTGACTAGGTAGACCTTGGAGCCGAAGCCGCGGATGCGCTTGATCAGCAGCTCTGCGTATTCGCCAGCCGGGCGCGGGAAGAACGGCGCGCCGAAGCAGGTGGAGAAGGTCGACTTGATGCCGCTGCCCGAACCCATTTCAGTCGAGCCCACCAGTGCGGTGTAGCCAGACAGGAAGTGGTAGGCCGCTTGTTCTTCGTTGAGGATCGACACTGGCGGCAGGACGCCGGTCAGGTCGCAAGTCAGGAAGATCACAGCGTTCGGCTCGCCACCGAGGTTGTGCTCGGAACGCTTGGCAACGTGCTCCAGCGGGTACGCGGCGCGGCTGTTCTGGGTCAGGCTGACATCGGCATAGTCAGCGTGCTTGGCATCGTCGATGACGACGTTTTCCAGCACTGCGCCGTGCTTGATGGCTTTCCAGATGACCGGCTCGTTCTTCTCGGACAAGTCGATGCACTTGGCGTAGCAGCCGCCTTCGATGTTGAAGACAACGCCTTCGCCCCAGCCGTGTTCGTCGTCGCCGATCAGGTAACGGCTTTCGTCGGCGGACAGGGTGGTCTTGCCGGTGCCGGACAGACCGAAGAACAGGGTCACGTCGCCTTCTTCGCCGATGTTGGCAGCGCAGTGCATTGGCAGCACATCAGCGGCCGGCAGCAGGAAGTTCTGCACCGAGAACATGGCTTTCTTCATCTCGCCGGCGTAACGCATGCCAGCGATCAGCACTTTTTTCTGTGCGAAGTTAATGATCACGCAACCGTCGGAGTTGGTGCCGTCACGCTCAGGCACGCACTCGAAATTGGCGACGTTGAGCACTTGCCACTCATCACGGCCAGCCGGGTTGTACTGGGCCGGGTTGATGAACAGGCAACGACCGAACAGATTCTGCCAGGCAGTCTGGGTGGTCATTTTCACGGCCAGGTAGTGATCTTCAGCTGCGCCTACATGCACATGGGAAACGAAGTGCTCTTGCGCGTTGTTGAATGCTTCTACGCGAGCCCACAAGGCATCGAACTTGTCGGCCGGGAACTTGCGATTGATCGGGCCCCAGGCGATAGCGGCCTGAGTGGAAGGCTCTTCAACGATGAAACGGTCGACTGGCGAACGGCCGGTGCGATGACCGGTGCGAACAACCAGAGCGCCGGTATCGGCAAGCTCGCCTTCACCGCGGTTCAGGGCTTCTTTTACCAGATCATCAACACTCAGATCGGTGTACACGGCGTTATTGGCTTGCGTCATGAGGTTCCCCGTCGGCCAGTGGCCGAGTGTGCTCCAAACGTTTTGTAGTAGAAAGTCGTGCACTACTACCGCGAAAAAAGTGGGCCGGATTATGCCAGAAAAGCCCAAAAAGAGTAGGGCCCTCCCGTCGTAACGGCGTAATTCCGTCGTTGAGCAGTGAATTTACCTGCGCTGAACCGTTTTAGTGCCGGGTATCTGACGGCGTGTCGACGCCCGCGCCAGCGAACAATTGAGCGATATCGGCCGCATCAAACAGGTAGCGCTCGTTGCAGAACTGGCAATCGATCTCGACTGTACCGCCCTGCTCTGCCACCAGTGCCTGCGCATCTTCCAGACCCAGACTGACCAGCGCATTGCCCGAGCGTTCCCGCGAGCAGCTGCAGTGGAAGCGCAGATGTTGCACATCGAACAGGCGCACTTGCTCTTCATGGTAGAGGCGATGCAGCACGGTTTCGTTGTCCAGGCTCAACAATTCATCGGCGCTCAGGGTGCTGGCCAGCGCGGTGATGTGCTGCCAGCTGGCGGCGCGATCTTCTTCGTCTTTCAGGCGATCTGCCGGCAGTTGCTGCAACAACATGCCACGGGCACGACGACCGTCGGCGAACAGTTTGAAGCGAGTGCCAACCTGCTGCGACATGACGAAATAGTTGGTGAAGCAATCGGACAGGGTTTCGCCATCGAGGTCGACGATGCCCTGATAGCGCTGGCCAACGGTCGGGTCGACGGTCAGGGCCAGGACGCCGTTGGGCATCAAGTCACTGAGGGTCGCATCGGCCGATACCTGATCGGCGTGATAACGCGCCAGGCCACGGATTTCACGATCGCTGGAACACTCGATCATCAACATCGGGATCGGGCCTTCGGAACGCGCCTGCAGAATCAGCAAACCGTCGAACTTCAGGGTGCCCACCAGCAGCGAGGCCGCCGCCATCAATTCGCCCAGCAGTTGCGCAACCGGTTCCGGGTACGGGTGCTTGGCGAGGACTTCGGCGTAGCTGCGCTCAAGCGCTACCAGTTCGCCGCGAGTGTCGCTGTCATCAAAGATGAAGCGTTGGGTGTAATCGGTATCCGGGAGATCGGTCATAGGTCTGGGTATCTGAATTGATGACAAATTGGTTACAAAATATGAAAATGCCGCGCTTCTTTGCACCTGTTTGGTGCGAACGTTCAGCCACGGGAGGCATTTTATGAACAATCCGGGTTTGTTCCAATCAAGGTGGAACCTCGGCCGGCTGGTTCTGTGCAACGTCGTGCCATTGGCGTTGCTGGCTTTCTGGTTATGGCCTACGGGCAACATGCTGTGTGTGATTTTCGACGAGTGGCTGTTTCGCTCGCTCAATGCACCGCTGGCCAGCAACCCGATATGGCTCCACATCTGGGCAATTGCAAGTCTGCGCCCGTTCGACATCGTCGTCGGACTGATTCTGCTGATGCTGTTGATCAAGGGCGACTGGGTGTTCAAGGCGATTGACGTGCGTCGCGCGTTTTTCGGTTTTTTCTCGATTCTGCTGTTGATGGTGGTGATTCGCGCACTGTTTTCCAAGTTCGCCGACCACATGGGCTGGCAGCACAGCAGCCCGTCGATGGTGCTGGAAGGCGCGGTGCACCTCAGCGACTACTTCCCGCATCTGGAGAAGACCTGGGAGCTGAAGGATCGCTCGGGCCAGAGCTTCCCCGGTGACCATGCGTCGGTGTTGCTGATCTGGGCACTGTTCATGGGTGTGTTCAGCCGTACGGTCGGACAGTTCGTGACGATCTGGGGCCTGGCGCTGCTGTTCATGCTGCCGCGACTGGTGGCTGGCGCGCATTGGGGTCAGGACGATTACATCGGCGGGATGTTGCTGGCGGTGTGGGCGTTGGGCTGGGGTTACTACACGCCGTTTGCGTATCACGCGGCGAATTTCTGGTTGAAAGTGACGGCACCGGTTTTCAATCTGCTGGGCAAGTTGCCGCTGGTTTCGCGGATGAGTGTCGTGCGTAGCGCCTGATACCGCAAAGTCTCTGGCGAGTGCTGCGCACTCGAATCGCCAGCAGGCTGGCTCCCACAGGGACTGCATTTCAAACTGAGGGGGCTAGCAGGCTGGCTCCCATAGTTGGATTGCCTTTCAACTGTGGGAGCTAGCCTGCTGGCGATGAGGTCAGCACAAACAACACTGAAACATCAGCCTTAGTCGTCGTTGCTGTTCCCACGAAATTTAAACAGATCCCGCCGCTGCTTCTTGCTCGGTTTGCCGTCGGTGCTCATGCCCAACGCGCCAGCCTTGCGCATTGCTGCGGCCGCTTCGCGCTTGGCAATGCTCGCCTCGGTTTCCGCGTACAACGCCTGCGCCTCGGGGGCGCCACGACGCACGATCGACAAGGCTTCAACCCTGACGATGCGCACCTCGAAACCGGTACGTATCTCGAACTCATCGCCGACGCGCGGCTCTTTGCCGGGTTTGCAGCGCTCGCCTCGACAGTGCACCTTGCCGCTCTCGATGGCCGCTTTGGCCAAGGCACGGGTTTTATAAAAGCGCGCCGCCCACAACCATTTATCGAGACGGACCTTGTCGTCCTCTTCCTGTTTTTGTGCCATATGAATTCCTCGCTCAGCCAGTAGTCGGAACTGTACTACCGTTTCTGTCGGGCGCAAGAACTCGGCCCTCCAGATAGACTGTGATCTTGGCCGGTTCATCGGCATGGAGTGATCGAGTGACTAAATTTCCGTCTTCATTAACCTCGCCAAAGGCGAGTTGCCAGGGCTGCCAGCAAAGTGAGCCGCTGGGCTTCGATTTTGCCTTCGCCTACCAACCTATCGTCGACCTGCGCGACCAGTCGGTTTTCGCTCATGAAGCGCTGGTCCGTGGTGTAGTCGGCGAAGGTGCATTGACGGTGTTAGATCAGGTTACAGAAGAGAACCGCTACCGTTTCGACCAGCTCTGCCGGACGCGCGCCATCGAAGGCGCGGCCAATCTTAATATGCAGACACACTTGTCGATCAACTTCATGCCCAACGCTGTCTATCGTCCAGAGTTATGCATTCGCAGCACGTTGGAGGCAGCAAAAAAACACGATTTCCCGATCGACCGACTGATTTTTGAAACACTGGAAAGCGAGCACGTAGATAACTATCGCCATTTGACCAATATTCTGCGTGAATACCGCGAATTCGGCTTCAAGACCGCCATCGACGATTTCGGTGCCGGTTACTCGGGGCTCAATCTGCTGGCTGATTTCCAACCGGACCTGATCAAACTCGACATGGCGTTGATCCGCGATGTCGATCAAGACCGTGTCCGTCAGGCTATCGTCCGGGGGATTGTCACAATCTGTGCGGAGTTGGACGTTACAGTCATTGCCGAAGGCATCGAGAGCGCCGGTGAACGGGATTTCCTGGCGGACTGTGGAATATTTCTGATGCAGGGTTACTGGTTCGCCAAACCTGCATTCAAAGCCTTGGCGCAGGTATCACCTGAGGCCTGGGCGCGTTAATCGTTGGTTTCTTATATTGAAGACATTTGACCATTTGACCGTTGTCGGTCTGCGCGAGTGGGTGGCGCTCCCGGATTTGGGAGTCGCGGGTCTGCGCGCAAAAATCGACACCGGTGCCAGTACTTCCAGCCTGCATGCCACCGACATCGAACCGTTCGAACGCGATGGTGTGAAATGGGTGCGTTTCACCGCGCATCTGGGCACGGTGGTGCAGTTGCGTCACCGGCGTTGTGAAGCGCTGCTGGTGACGCGCAAAACCATCAAGAGCTCCAACGGCCATGCCCAGGAGCGCTACGTGATCAGCACCACCCTGGCCCTTGGTGATCGGGTCTGGCCAATCGAGTTCACGCTGGCCTGCCGCAAATCGATGCGCTATCGCCTGTTACTCGGCTCCAAAGCCCTGATCGATGGCCAGTTGGTGGTCAATCCGGGCATCAAATATGTACAAGACAAGCCGGTGTTCCCGGTATCTACCTCCTCCACAGGTGTTGCATGAAGATCGCTGTGCTGTCGCGGAACCCGCGTCTGTATTCCACCCGTCGTCTGGTCGAGGCCGGCACTGAACGCGGGCATGAAATGGTAGTGATCGACACCTTGCGCGCCTACATGAACATCGCCAGCCACAAGCCGCAGATCCACTATCGCGGCAAACCGCTGGAAGGCTTCGACGCGGTAATCCCGCGGATCGGCGCGTCGGTGACGTTCTATGGCTGCGCGGTGTTGCGCCAGTTCGAAATGATGGGGGTGTTCCCGCTCAATGAGTCGGTGGCCATCGCCCGTTCGCGGGACAAATTGCGCTCGCTGCAATTGCTGTCGCGCCGTGGCATTGGTTTGCCGGTGACCGGGTTTGCTCACTCGCCGGACGATATCCCCGACCTGATCGACATGGTCAACGGTGCGCCACTGGTGATCAAAGTGCTCGAAGGCACCCAAGGCATCGGCGTGGTGTTGTGCGAAACCGCGACCGCCGCCGAGTCAGTGATCGAGGCGTTCATGGGCCTGAAGCAGAACATCATGGTTCAGGAATACATCAAGGAGGCTGGCGGTGCAGACATCCGCTGCTTTGTGGTCGGCGATAAAGTAATCGCGGCGATGAAGCGTCAGGCCAAACCGGGTGAATTCCGTTCCAACCTGCATCGCGGCGGCAGCGCCAGCCTGATCAAGATCACCCCGGAAGAACGCATGACCGCGCTGCGTGCAGCCAAGGTCATGGGGCTGTCGGTGGCGGGCGTGGATATTCTGCGTTCCAATCACGGGCCGCTGGTGATGGAAGTGAATTCGTCGCCGGGACTGGAAGGGATCGAGACCACCACGGGGAAGAATGTGGCGGGGATCATCATCGAGCATCTTGAGAAGAATGGCGGACCGAATATGACCCGCACAAAAGGCAAGGGCTAAAGCGGGAAGATCAAAAGATCGCAGCCTGCGGCAACTCCTACATGGGAATGCGTACCCTGTAGGAACTGCCGCAGGCTGCGATTTTTGTTGCTACACCGCATCTCGCGGAAGCATCAACCCAAGCGGCAACCGCACCCGCGCCTCCAGTCCACCACCGGACCGGTTACGCAGTTCAACATTGCCGCCATGCATCGAGGCAATCCGCTTCACGATCGCCAAGCCCAGCCCGGTTCCCTTGCCGCCGCGCGCACGGTCACCACGGGTGAACGGGTTGAAGATCGCCTCAAGCTCCGACGGATCAATCCCCGCACCACGGTCCATCACACTCAGCACCACATACGGCGCGCTGGTGTCGCCGGACACATAAGCCGCGACTTCAACGCCGCTACCGGCATGGTTCAAGGCGTTGCCGATCAGGTTATTGAGCAGACGTTTCATCGATACCCGACGCAACGGAAACGGCTGGATCGGCTCCAGACGCAGGCGAACTTTCTCTTCAGTCTGGTTGTACGGCGCAGCCACTTCACGCACCAGATCGCTGAGGTCCACCTCCTCCACCGACTCGTCACGACCATCGCGAATGAACGCGAGGAACTGGTCGAGAATAGCGTCCATGTCTTCGATATCGCGCACCATGTCGTCAGTCAGGTCGTTGTGGTCGCCCATCAATTCCAGCGACAGACGCAAGCGCGTCAACGGCGTACGCAAGTCATGGGAGACGCCGGCCAGCATCAGCTCACGCTCACGTCCGGCCTGTTCGACGTCTTCGGCCATCTGGTTGAAGGCGCGATAGACCTCGGTCATCTCGCTCGGCGTGTCGCTGATCGGCAGACGCACGCTGCGACCCTGGCCGAGTTGCCGGGCGGCGTATACCAAGCGCTTCAAGGGTTGGTTGAGCTGGCTGACAAAAATCCACGCCGAGGCAGTCGACAGCAAACCAATCGCGAGGAACCAGCCCAGCACGTTCCAGATTTTCTGGCCACGCAACGGGTGCGGATACAGCGGCACTTTCAGCCAGCCATCACCCAGGCTCGGGGCGCGAACCCACAGTGCCGGCGGCGAATGCATGCGTAATCGCACTTCGGTGTCGGCGCCGAGTTCCGCCTGCATCTGGCGTTGATAGATCTCGCTGTACGGCCAGTGCTGTTCGCCTTCAGGCACACCGGCACCCACCACCCTAATCAGGGTCGCGGCATCAGCGATCTTCGCGCGATTTTCTTCGTCAGCGGCCCAATACGCACGCAGCGTCAGGGCGACGCCGTGGCTGTATTGGCGATCCACCAGCACATCCTCGTTCATCAACAGATAAACCAGGGTCAGCGCCTTGGAAAACAGCACGACGATGAGCACCAGCCAGAGGGTGCGGGAGAAAAAACTTTGGGGGAACCAGACGGGCGTCTTCATCAATAACCGCTACACACTTGCAGGAGCGAGCAATGCTCGCATATTGCGGATTGCGAGTCTGTGGGCATGGTCGTTTGACCAATCCCCAACAGACCCGCTCCTACAAATCGCCGATCACTTGGTGGCGGCGCCATCCGGTACGAACACGTAGCCAACGCCCCAGACAGTCTGGATGTAGCGCGGTTTCGACGGATCGGGCTCGATCATCCGGCGCAGACGGGAGATCTGCACGTCGATGGAACGCTCCAGGGCATCCCATTCGCGGCCACGGGCCAGGTTCATGAGTTTGTCGCGGGTCAGTGGCTGACGCGCGTTCATCACCAAGGCCTTGAGTACCGCAAACTCACCGGTGGTGAGCATGTGCACTTCGTCGCCACGTTTCAGCTCGCGAGTAGCCAGTGACAAGACGTAATCACCGAAGGTGACGTTCTCGTCTTCGCTGCCCGGCGCGCCCGGCACCGGTGCGGCCTGACGACGCAACACCGCTTTGACCCGGGCCATCAGCTCGTCCGGGTTGAACGGCTTGGCGAGATAATCGTCAGCGCCCAGCTCCAGGCCCTTGATACGGCTCATCTCATCGCCCTTGGCGGTGAGCATGATGATCGGAATCTGGTTGTTCGCGGCCCGCAGGCGGCGGCAAGCGGTCAGACCGTCTTCGCCGGGCAGCATCAAGTCGAGGACGACCAGATTGAATACTTCACGCGCCAGCAGACGATCCATCTGCTCGGTATTCGGTACGGTACGGGCACGGTAGCCCTTGCTGACGAAGAAACGTTCCAGCAGGCTGCTCAGCCCCGGATCGTCATCAACGATAAGAATTTTTTCGCCTTCAGCAGTTTGTGCAGTGCTGCTCATTAGATGCTCCTTTTAGCTCGGCGCGCATTATGGCGTAGCTGCCGTTATACGCACCGTGTGCATTGTTAGCAGATTTTTCCTTCACTGCCAGAAAACCGGGGTTTAAGCCTACAGACTGTGACGCCCCCGAATGACAGAACGCTGGTTATAATGCGCGGCGTTTTGTGCCAGGCAACGTCTGAATCGTTACCGCAAGTGGCCGTCTTTTTTACCGGCCAGCGCAGTAATAGTTCGATTTCACGGGTCAATGGGCTGCCTTTTGACCCAGGCAGCGGCAATTTTCCAGCCGCTCAACCAGACTCCGGGCCTTTATTTCCGTGCCTGCGAGCCTGCTTTCACAATATGTCAGGTGGTTTTATGGACAGCATCAACAGCCGCATCGCCGAGGAACTCGGCGTACGCCCACAACAGGTCGAAGCGGCCGTCGCGCTACTCGATGAAGGCTCAACCGTTCCCTTCATTGCCCGTTACCGAAAAGAAGTCACCGGCAGCCTCGATGACACCCAGTTGCGTCATCTGGAAGAGCGCCTGCGCTACCTGCGAGAACTCGACGAACGGCGCATCAGCATCCTGGCCAGTATCGAGGAGCAAGGCAAACTCACTCCTGCTCTTGAGCGCGATATCAAACTCGCCGACACCAAGACCCGCCTCGAAGACTTGTACCTGCCGTACAAGCAGAAGCGCCGCACCAAGGGCCAGATTGCCCTGGAAGCCGGCCTCGGCGACCTGGCCGACGGCCTGTTCAACGACCCGAACCTTGCACCGGAAACCGAAGCCGCACGCTTCGTCGACGCCGAAAAAGGCGTGGCCGACGTGAAGGCTGCGCTGGAAGGCGCCAAGTACATTCTGATGGAGCGTTTCGCCGAAGACGCCAGCCTGCTGGAAAAACTGCGTACCTATCTCAAGCAGGAAGCCATCCTCAGTGCCCGCGTCATCGCCGGCAAAGAAGAGGAAGGCGCCAAATTCCGCGACTACTTCGAACACGACGAACCGCTGAAAAGCATGCCGTCGCACCGCGCATTGGCGATTTTCCGTGGTCGCAACGAAGGCATCCTCAGCTCGGCGCTCAAAGTCGGCGACGAACTGCCGGGCACCATGCACCCGTGCGAAGGCATGATCGGTCAGCAATTCAATATCCAGAACCAGAACCGTCCGGCCGACAAATGGCTTGGTGAAGTTGTGCGCTGGACCTGGAAGGTCAAGCTCTACACCCACCTCGAAACCGACCTGCTGGGCGAGTTGCGCGACGGCGCCGAAACCGAGGCGATCAACGTTTTCGCCCACAACCTGCATGACTTGTTGCTGGCCGCCCCGGCCGGCCCACGCGCAACCTTGGGCCTCGACCCGGGCCTGCGTACCGGCTGCAAGGTTGCCGTGGTCGATTCGACCGGCAAGATGCTCGATCACGCCACGGTTTACCCGCACGTGCCGCACAACAAGTGGGATCAGACCATCGCCATTCTGGCGGCCCTGTGCGCCAAGCACTCGGTTGACCTGATCGCCATCGGCAACGGCACCGCCAGCCGCGAAACCGACAAACTGGCCATCGAACTGATCAAAAAATATCCAGCCATGAAGATGACCAAGGTCATGGTGTCGGAGGCCGGTGCATCGGTGTACTCGGCGTCGGAACTGGCAGCCAAGGAATTCCCCGATCTGGACGTATCGATCCGTGGCGCGGTGTCCATCGCTCGCCGTCTGCAGGATCCGCTGGCAGAGCTGGTGAAGATCGATCCGAAATCCATCGGCGTTGGCCAGTACCAGCACGATGTATCGCAGTTGAAGCTGGCGCGCGGTCTGGATGCCGTGGTCGAAGACTGCGTGAACGCCGTCGGAGTCGACGTCAACACCGCCTCGGTGGCGCTGCTGGCACGAATCTCCGGCCTCAACGCGACGCTGGCGCAGAATATCGTTGCTCACCGCGACGAACACGGCGCGTTCAAGACTCGTGCGGCGCTGAAGAAAGTCGCACGTCTGGGCGAAAAAACCTTCGAACAGGCTGCCGGTTTCTTGCGTGTGATGAACGGTGACAACCCGCTGGATTCCTCGGCTGTTCACCCGGAAGCCTATCCGCTGGTGCAGCGCATCGCTGCTGAAACCGACCGCGATATCCGTTCGCTGATCGGCGACGCCAGTTTCCTCAAGCGTCTGGATCCGAAGAAATTCACCGACGAGACCTTCGGTCTGCCGACGGTGACCGACATTATCCAGGAGCTGGAAAAGCCGGGGCGTGACCCGCGTCCTGAGTTCAAGACTGCCGAGTTCCAGGAAGGCGTCGAAGACCTCAAGGATCTGCAACTGGGGATGATCCTTGAAGGCGTCGTCACCAACGTGACCGCGTTCGGCGCATTCGTCGACATCGGCGTGCACCAGGACGGTCTGGTGCACATCTCGGCGCTGTCGGAGAAGTTCATCAAGGACCCACGCGAAGCGGTGAAGGCCGGTGATGTGGTGAAAGTGAAGGTCATGGAAGTCGACATCCCGCGCAAACGCGTCGGCCTGTCGATGCGCATGGGCGACACCCCGGGCGAGAAAATCGACGGTGCCCGTGGCTCGCGCCCGGGCTCGGCTCAACGCCAGCCGTCGAACAACGCGCCGCGCAAGGAAACCGCGACCGCAGCGCCAGTGAACAATGCAATGGCCTCGCTGTTCGCCAACGCCAAACAGCTGAAGAAACGCTGATGGAGATTCCGGCCGGGCTCGTTCAGAGCGCGTTTTTCAAGCTGTTGGGCTGTCGCCTGCACAGCCTGGAAACCGGGGTGGCGCAAGTCGCCCTGGGGCTGGAACCCGAACTGCGCAACCGCGGCGGCAAATTGCACGGTGGCGCGCTGTTCAGTCTGGTCGACATCGCCATGGGGCTGGCGTGTTCCAGCACCCACGGCTTCGATCAGCAGAGCGCGACCATCGAGTGCAAGATCAACTACATCCGCGCCGTTTCCGATGGCGAGGTGATGTGCACGGCGCGGGTGATTCACCCGGGGCGGCGCACGCTGGTGGTCGAAGCCGAGGTGATGCAGGGCGACAAACTGGTCGCAAAAGCGCAAGGCACGTTCGCTGTCCTGTAGATGTTGATCATCATTTTGAGTTAATTTCGGCGCAACGAATCCTGTAGGAGCTGTCGCAGGCTGCGATCTTTTGATTTTGTTTTCCAACAGCAAGATCAAAAGATCGCAGCCTTCGGCAGCTCCTACAGGTTATGTGCGGCTGACCGGCTAGTAAAACCAGGCGAAAACGCCAGTTTCAACTTCACCCTTGTAGACCGTCCTGCCCACCCCCATATTGGGGCGACTGACGCGTGAAGGAATCCAAATTGAGCGAACTTCTCAACCGCCGCCTGGCTCTGCTCGGTGAGCGCGCCAACCTCTCTCTGCTCGAGCAGTGCCTGCACGGTATCGAACGTGAATGCCTGCGCGTGACCAGTGAAGGTCGTCTGGCGCAAACGCCGCACCCCGAAGCCTTGGGTTCCGCGCTGACCAATGAACAAATCACCACCGACTATTCCGAGTCGCTGCTGGAATTCATCACGCCCGCCCTGCCCGACCCGGCAGACACCCTGGCGAGCCTGGACAAGATTCATCGCTTTGCCTACAGCAAGCTCGGCAACGAGTACCTGTGGAGTCCATCGATGCCGTGCCCGTTGCCGGCCGAGGAAGACATTCCGATCGCCTATTACGGCACGTCCAACATCGGTCAACTCAAGTACGTCTATCGCAAAGGCCTGGCCCTGCGTTACGGCAAGACCATGCAGTGCATCGCCGGAATTCACTACAACTTTTCCCTGCCGGAAAAGCTCTGGCCGCTGCTCAAGGAAGCCGAAGGTTTTGTCGGTACCGACCGGGACTTCCAGTCGGTCTCCTACATCGCGCTGATCCGCAATTTCCGCCGCTACAGCTGGCTGCTGATGTACCTGTTCGGTGCGTCGCCGGCGCTGGACGCCGGTTTCCTGCGCGGTCGTTCGCATCAACTGGAACAACTGGACCCGGACACGCTGTACCTGCCGTACGCGACCAGCCTGCGCATGAGCGACCTCGGTTATCAGAGCAACGCCCAGGCCGGCCTTACGCCGTGCTACAACGATCTGGCGAGCTACACCGACAGCCTGCGCAAGGCCGTCGCCACGCCTTACGCGCCGTACGTTGAAGTCGGCACGCACCAGGATGGCGAATGGGTGCAACTGAACACCAACATCCTGCAGATCGAGAACGAGTACTACTCCAACATCCGCCCGAAACGCGTGACCTACACCGGCGAGCGGCCGATTCAGGCGCTGGTCGCCCGTGGCATTCAGTACGTCGAAGTGCGTTGCCTGGACATCAACCCGTTCCTGCCGATGGGCATCGATCTCACCGAGTCGCGCTTCCTCGACGCCTTCCTGTTGTATTGCGCGCTGAACGACAGCCCGCTGCTGACCAACACCTCGTGTGGCAACGCCACCTCGAACTTCCTCAGCGTGGTCAAGGAAGGTCGCCGTCCGGGCCTGCAATTGCAGCGTGACGGTGAAGCGGTCGACATGAAGACCTGGGCAGCCGAACTGCTGGAACAGATTGCTCCGCTGGCGGCGCTGCTGGATCAAAGCCATGGCTTTGATGCGCACAGTACCGCGCTGGATGCGCAACTGGCCAAGGTCAAGGACTCGTCCCTGACGCCATCGGCGCAGGTGCTGGCCGCGATGGCCGAGCACAAGGAAAGCTTCGCGCAGTTCTCTCTGCGCCAGAGCCAGGCACATGCCGAGTTCTTCCGCAGCGAGCCATTGGCGGCGGATGAGCAGGCGAAGTTTGAGGAAGTGGCGCGCACTTCGCTGGCGGCGCAGGCTGAGCTGGAGCAGAACGAAGTGGGCGATTTCGACGTGTTCGTTGGGTCGTATCAGGCGAGTATTCTGGCGATCAGTAACTAAGCGTTGTCGATAAAAAAGATCGCAGCCTTCGGCAGCTCCTACAGGGTGTACGCCTGTCCCATGTAGGAGCTGCCGGAGACTGCGATCTTTTGATCCTTAGATTTTTCCGCTCATAAGCTCATTCGAAAAAGTTATTTATTTCTCGATTCTTAGATCATTTAGTCTCCTTTCACGCCGACACTCGGTCGCCTGATATGGAGCTCTTCAATGAAACTGAATTTCCCGCTTCGCCTGCTGGCCGTGGCCTCATTGGCTGCCGCGAGTTTTCTGGCTCAGGCCACCGACCTCACCGTCGCTTACCAAACCACCGTTGACCCGGCGAAAGTCGCACAAGCCGACGGCGCCTACGAGAAAGCCACCAAAGCCGATATCAGCTGGCGCAAGTTCGACAACGGCGCCGACATCATCGCCGCCATCGCTTCCGGCGATGTGCAAATTGGCTACCTCGGTTCGAGCCCGCTGACCGCGGCAATCACTCGAAAAGTCCCGGTCGAAACTTTCCTCATCGCCACCCAGATCGGCGCCGCCGAAGCACTGGTCGCCCGCGACGGTTCCGGCATCAAGACCCCGCAAGATCTGATCGGCAAGAAAATCGCCGTGCCGTTCGTGTCTACCGGTCACTACAGCCTGCTCGCAGCGTTGAAGCACTGGAACATCGATCCGTCGAAAGTCACCGTGCTCAACCTCGCTCCTCCAGCGATTATCGCGGCGTGGAAGCGCGGTGACATCGACGCCACCTACGTTTGGGATCCGGCCCTCGGTGTGGCCAAGGAAAACGGCAAAGTGCTGATCACTTCCGGCGAACTGGCCAAGTTCGGCGCGCCGACATTCGATGCGTGGATCGTGCGCAAAGATTTCGCCGCCAAGCACCCGGAAATCGTCACCGCGTTTGCCAAGGTCACCCTCGACGCCTACGCCGATTACCGCAAGGACCCGAAAGCCTGGCTCGCCGATCAATCCAACGTCGACAAGCTTGTGAAACTCTCGGGTGCCAAGGCCAGCGACATTCCGCTGCTGCTGCAAGGCAACGTCTACCCGCTGGCGGCGGATCAGGTCAGCGACCTCGGGGCGCCGACCACCAAAGCCATCACCGACACCGCCGCGTTCCTCAAGGAGCAAGGCAAGGTCGAAGCCGTTCTGCCGGACTACGCGCCGTACGTAAGCGCCAAATACATCACCAACTGATCGGGAGTTAACAGCGATGGCCTTGCTACAGCTGGAGCGCATCAGCGCACAGTACCCGGGCAGCCCTACACCGGTGCTGGCGGATATTTCTCTGACCCTTGGGCCTCAGCAATTGCTGGTCGCGCTCGGCCCGTCCGGCAGTGGCAAGACTTCGCTGTTGAACCTGATTGCCGGTTTCGTCGAACCGAGCGCCGGGCGCATCACCCTCGACGGCGTGCCGGTCAAAGGCCCGAGCGCCGAACGTGGCGTGGTGTTCCAGGACGACGCGTTGCTGCCTTGGCAGGACGTGTTGGCCAACGTCGCTTTCGGCCTGGAACTGGCAGGCGTCGCCAAAAACAAACGCGAAAAAATCGCCCGCGAAATGCTCGCACTGGTCGATCTTTGCGGTTTTGAAAACCGTCGTATCTGGCAACTCTCCGGTGGCCAGAAACAGCGCGTCGGCCTCGCCCGCGCCCTCGCTGCCGACCCGCGCGTTTTGCTGATGGACGAACCCTTCGGCGCCCTCGACGCCTTCACCCGCGAACAGATGCAGGAGCTGTTGCTGCAAGTCTGGCAACGCACCGCCAAACCGGTTTTCCTGATTACCCACGACATTGAAGAAGCGGTGTTTCTCGCCACTGACCTGATTCTGCTGGCGCCCAATCCGGGGCAGATCGTCGAGCGTCTGCATCTGGATTTCGGTCAGCGTTATGCCGCTGGTGAGTCCGCGCGAGCGATCAAATCCGACCCGCGTTTTATCGAAACCCGCGAACACGTACTCAGCAAAGTGTTCTCGCAACGCAGCGCCGTTCAACGGCAGGAGCGCGCATGAGCAGTTACGACGTTTCCGCTGCGCCAGTAAAAACCCCTTCGGTTGTAATTCCAGTGCGCCGCAGCCTCAGCACTCGCTGGATCAGCCTGCTGACGTTGTTCGTTTTGCTGGCAGTCTGGTGGGCCGTAACCGCCACTGGCTTAATCGAACCGCTGTTTCTGCCACCACCGTCTGCCGTAGCGCAAAAAGGCTGGTTGCTGGCGACCAGCGGCTACATGGATTCGACGCTGTGGCAGCACCTCGGCGCGAGTCTGAGCCGCATCGGCCTGGGCCTGGGTTTCGCGATTCTGACCGCCGTGCCAGTGGGCATCGCGATTGGCGCCAACCGAATCGCGCGCGGTGTGCTCGATCCGCTGATCGAGTTCTACCGACCGATTCCGCCACTCGCCTATTTGCCACTGATCGTGATCTGGTGCGGCATCGGCGAATTGTCGAAAGTGCTGCTGATTTACCTGGCGATTTTCGCGCCGATTGCCATCGCTACCGCGACCGGCGTACGCACCGTCGACCCGGCGAAATTGCGTGCCGCGCAGTCGCTCGGCGCCACCCGCGCGCAGCTGATTCGTCATGTGATTTTGCCGAGCGCATTGCCTGACATTCTCACCGGTGTGCGCATTGGTCTGGGGGTCGGTTGGTCGACGCTGGTCGCCGCCGAACTGATCGCCGCCACCAGCGGTTTGGGCTTCATGGTGCAATCGGCCGCGCAGTTTCTGGTGACTGATGTGGTGGTGCTGGGGATTTTGGTCATCGCCCTGATCGCCTTCGCAATGGAGATGGGCCTGCGCGCCCTGCAACGCAAACTGGTGCCGTGGCACGGCCAGGCCCACTAAAAATTTTCTATCCCCCCCTGTAGGAGGTGCCGCAGGCTGCGATCTTTTGATCTTGTTTTTTAGAAGATCAAAGTCAAAAGATCGCAGCCTGCGGCAGCTCCTACAGGGAGTGGTTACCCGGAATTGAAGAGAAAGACCATGAGCAGCCTGCACATCACCCCGTTAAGCTCGGCCCTCGGCGCGCAGATCAGCGGCGTCGACATCAGCCAGCCATTGAGCCTGGATCACCGCGATGCCATCGAGCAGGCGTTGCTCAAGTATCAAGTGCTGTTCTTCCGCAACCAGCCGATCGAACCGCCGCAACAGGCGCGTTTCGCCGCATATTTTGGCGACCTGCACATTCACCCGATCTACCCGAACGTGCCGGAGCAACCAGAAGTGTTGATCCTCGACACCGCCGTCACCGACGTGCGCGACAACGCGATCTGGCACACCGACGTAACCTTCCTGCCGACGCCGGCGATGGGCGCGGTGCTCAGCGCCAAGTTGCTGCCGGAGTTTGGTGGCGACACGTTGTGGGCCAGTGGCATCGCCGCCTATGAAGCCTTGTCAGCGCCAATGAAAGGTTTGCTCGAAGGTCTGACCGCGACCCACGATTTCACTCGCTCGTTTCCGCTGGAGCGCTATGGCAACACGCCCGAAGCGCTGGCGCAGTGGGAAGAGGCACGGCGCAAGAATCCGCCGTTGTCGCACCCGGTGATTCGCACGCACCCGGTGAGCGGGCGGCGTTCATTGTTCGTCAACGAAGGCTTTACGTCGAAGATCAATGAGCTGTCGGAAACCGAAAGCGAGGCGATTCTGAAGTTTCTGTTCGCCCATGCGACACGGCCGGAATTCACCATTCGCTGGCGCTGGCAGAAGGACGATATTGCGTTCTGGGATAACCGCGTGACGCAGCATTACGCGGTGGATGATTACCGCCCGGCGCGGCGGGTGATGCAGCGGGCTACGGTGTTGGGGGATGTGCCGTTTTTCTAGGATCAAAAGATCGCAGCCTTCGGCAGCTCCTACAGGGGAACGCATTCCAATGTAGGAGCTGCCGCAGGCTGCGATCTTTTGCTTTACCAATTACTCCGCTGTCGAAGGCTTCTCCCAAAGATTGATCCCACCCTCCTGAGCAAACCGGTCAATCTCCGCCAATTCCTCAGCACTGAAGCTCAAATTCTTCAACGCCCCGACGTTCTCGATAATCTGCTCCGGCCGGCTCGCGCCGATCAGTGCCGAGGTCACCCGTGGATCACGCAGGGTCCAGGCCAACGCCAGTTGCGCCAGACTCTGACCCCGACGCTTGGCAATCTCGTTCAACGCGCGCACATGGGCGATGTTGGCTTCGGACAAGTGCGCAGCCTGCAACGAACCACCGCCCGGACGATTGACCCGCGCATCCGCCGGTACGCCGTTGAGGTATTTATCGGTCAGCAGACCTTGCGCCAACGGCGTGAAAGCAATCACGCCAGTGCCGAGTTCATCGGTGGTGTCGAGCAGGTCTTTTTCCACCCAGCGATTGAGCAGGTTGTACGCCGGTTGATGGATCAGCAGCGGCACTTTCCACTCTTGGAGCAGCGCTGCCATCTCGCGGGTTTTCACGCCCGAATACGACGAGATGCCGATGTACAACGCCTTGCCCTGTTGCACCGCAGTGGCGAGGGCGCTGGCGGTTTCTTCCAGCGGGGTGTCCGGGTCGAAACGGTGCGAATAGAAGATATCCACATAGTCCAGACCGAGGCGTTGCAGGCTCTGATCGAGGCTCGCCAGCACGTATTTGCGCGAACCGCCGCCCTGGCCGTACGGGCCGGGCCACATATCCCAACCGGCCTTGCTGGAGATGATCAGCTCATCGCGATACTGCTTGAAGTCTTCGCGCAGCAGGCGACCGAAGTTGATCTCGGCGCTGCCGTACGGCGGGCCGTAGTTGTTGGCCAGGTCGAAGTGGTTGATGCCCAGGTCGAACGCGGTGCGCAGCAAGGCGCGCTGGGTGTCGATCGGCGTGCTGTCGCCAAAGTTGTGCCACAGGCCCAGCGACAGCGCTGGCAACACCAGACCGCTGCGGCCAACGCGGCGGTAAGGGATGGAGTCGTAGCGGTTTTCGGCAGCGGTGTAAGTCATCGAATCCTCTCTTGTTTGTCTTGAAACAGGTGTCGACTGCTTTGCGAGCTGAGCGCCGAGTCCTGAACAGACGCGGCGCCCAGCTCATGATCAACGCACCAGGTGCAGGAACTGCATGTGCCGTTCGTACTGGTCGAGGATGTCGTTGATGATCTGCTCCTTGGTGTAGCCGACCAGATCGTAGTCCTGACTGCCCTCGCTCAGGTGCACTTCAGCGCGGTAGTAACGGCGATTGTTGAGCTGTTTTGAGCCCATGCCGCCACGCGCGAATGACGGCGTGAAGTAGCCGCGCATCTGCACCTGATAGATGAACGGATGCTGCTCGCCATGGCCGATTTCCAGGCTGATGTTGTCATGGGAGGGATCCGGCTGAGTGACCACGTTCAGGCCTTTCTCGACGAACACCGCCGTCACTTCTTCGATCGCCGGGCGCACCGTGGTGTCCATGAAACGGTACACCTCATCGCGCGACGGGAAATGCACGGCCTGGCTCAAACGCTGTCGCCAACCGCCCGTTCCACGCCGTGCACCGGACACCGGCGCCAGCGAATGCAGTTGCGCGATCTGCTTCTGCGATTCGAGATAGAAGGCCTTGTGCAGACCCCACATCATCAACAGCAAAATCAGCGAGAACGGCAACGAGGTCAGCACCACGGCCGATTTCAGTGCATCAATGCTGCCCGAGAACAGCAGCGCACTGGTGATCAACGCTGTCATCGCGCCCCAGAACACCCGCAGCCATTTAGGCCCGTCTTCGTCAGGGTTGCCGCCCTTGGCCGACAGTGTCGAAAGCACCACGGTGCCGGAATCAGCAGAGGTGACGAAGAATACGAAGCTGATAAACACCGTCACGGCGATGACGGTTTTGCTCCACGGGTAGGTTTCCAGCAGCAGGTAGAGGGTCATCGACGGATTCTCGATCGCCGACATGCCGAGTGCGCTCATGCCGTGGTTGAGCACCTGATCAATGGCGCTGTTACCGAAGATCGACATCCACGCCAAGGTGAAACCGAGCGGAATCAACAGCACGCCGAAAACGAACTCACGGATGGTGCGGCCACGGGAAATCCGCGCAATGAACAGGCCCACGAACGGCGACCATGCAATCCACCAGGCCCAGTAGAACACTGTCCAGCCGCCGAGCCAGTCGCTCGGTTTGTCATAGGCGTAGAGATCGAAACTCTTCATCGGCAAGGCACCGAGGTAGTCACCGATATTCTGGATCAAGGTGTTAAGCAGGTGCTGGGTAGGGCCGGCGAACAGCACGAACAGCAGCAGCGCGCAGGCCAGCAGCATGTTGATGTCGGACATCACCCGCACGCCTTTATCGACCCCGGCCACGGCGACGAGGATCGCCGCACCCATCATCAGCGTGATCAGGCCGACCTGAATCCACTGTGTGTGGGCGATGCCGAACAGGTAGTCGAGACCCGAGTTGAGGTGCAGCACACCGAAGCCCATGTCGGCGCCGAGACCGAACACCGTGGCGATGATGCCGAAGCCATCCACCGCGTAACCAATCGGGCCGTTGATGCGTTTGCCGATCAGCGGATACAACGCCGAACGCAGGGCCAGCGGCAGGTTATGCCGGTAGGCGAAGTACGCCAGGGCCATACCGACGAAGGCAAAAACGCCCCAGCCATGCAGGCCCCAGTGCAGAAACAGAACCTGCATGGCCTGACGCGCTGCATCCGCAGTGCCGGCCTCGCCTTGCGGCGGCTGCAGCATGTGAGTCAGCGGCTCTGAAACGCAGAAAAAGAACAGCGTAATGCTGATCCCGGCGGCGAACAGCATGCCGGCCCAGGACAGATAACTGAATTCGGGTTCGTCGTGGTCGGCACCGAGTTTTATCTTGCCGTAGCCGGATAACGCGGTGACCACCACGAAGACCAGATACAGCGTCATCGCGAGCATGTAGTACCAGCCGACCGTGTTGGCCGCCCAGTTTTGTGCTTCAAGCAGCCAGGCACCGGCCTGTTGCGGCATGGCGATGACAACGAGACCAAACAGCAGAATAAACGTCGCGGCGAAGTAGAACACCGGCGGATTCATCCGCACCAGACCGCTGGCGGGGGTAGACGATGCACTCATGAAACGTGCACCTCGAGGGGTTGAAACGTGGCTGAAATGATCGGACTCAGCAAAGGCAAGCCTCCTGTTGTGAGCGGGCAGCGAACCACCGGTTTAACTTGAATGAACGTTCAAGTTAAACATGAATGGGGTGGTAAGGACTAATCGCAGGGCTAGGCGGTAGCTTTCCTACAGTAGCCCAAGGAGGGGTATGACGTAGGTTTGGGGCAATTCGTTCACTGGAGAATTGGCTGATTGCCATTATCTCTTCCGAACTTAAAATCGACCCTGTAGGAGCTGCCGCAGGCTGCGATCTTTTGATCTTCAAAAACAACATCAAAAGATCGCAGCCTGCGGCAACTCCTACACGGGAGTGTTAGCCGCCCTACTTCTGCGTCCCGTCATCATGCTGCAAATTGGCCTGAGTCAAATTGCACCCGGCCGGCACACTGCGCGTCAGCCAGACGTTGCCGCCAATGGTCGAGCCCTTGCCAATGGTGATCCGTCCAAGAATCGTCGCCCCGGCATAAATCACCACGTCATCTTCAACAATCGGATGACGCGGATGGCCCTTCTGCAACTGCCCGTCTTCATCTGCCGGGAAGCGCTTGGCGCCCAGAGTCACCGCCTGATAAATCCGCACCCGCTCACCAATGATCGCGGTCTCGCCGATCACCACACCCGTGCCGTGGTCGATGAAGAAACTGCGGCCGATCTGCGCGCCCGGGTGGATATCGATGCCCGTCGCCGAGTGAGCGATTTCCGCGCTGATCCGAGCCAGCAACGGCAACCCGGCGCGATACAAATGGTGCGCCAGACGATGGTGAATGACCGCCAGAATCCCCGGGTAGCACAGCAGCACTTCATCCACACTGCGCGCTGCCGGATCACCGTGATAGGCCGCCAGCACGTCGGTGTCGAGCAGCGTGCGCAACCCCGGCAAGGCAAGGGCGAAATCCTGAACGATCTGGATCGCCCGGGCCTCGACTTCGGTGTCGACCTGCGCGCTGTGCCGGGCGACATAACGCAGTTCAAGTCGCGTCTGCGCCAGCAAGGCATTCAACGCGACGTCGAGGGTGTGCCCCACATAAAAATCTTCACTTTCTTCGCGCAGATCGACCGGCCCCAGGCGCATCGGGAACAACGCGCCACACAACGCCTCGAGAATCTCCGCCATCGCAGCACGTGAGGGCAGCTCCCTGCCACCCTGCTCGCCGGAGGCCCGGCCATTTTGTGCGCGCCACTGATCCCGCGCGGTGCGCAGTTGGCTGACGATGGACTGCAATTGCCAATGGCTGGAACGCTCGCTCACGGTAAAGACTCCTCACGGGCGGCCGGACTGTCTGGCCGCGTCAACGGCGCCTACTTTACGGCATGCCTGCGAGAGCGAATTAAGAACCGATAGTGCTGGGCTCAGTTCATTTAGCTATAAGCGATTCACGGTTGCCCCTGCAAAATCGACTGCCTATAGTCCTTTCATCTTTCTCCGCCAGTACGGACTCATGATTAAACAACAGCTGGACCGTTTTAACCGTCTCGACCTGCTCGGCCAACCCACCCCACTGGAAAAACTTGAGCGCCTGTCTGCCTGGCTCGCCCGTGATGTCTACATCAAACGCGATGACCTGACGCCGCTGGCCATGGGCGGCAACAAGCTGCGCAAACTTGAATACCTCGCCGCCGATGCGCTCGCGCAGGGCGCCGACACGCTGATCACCGCCGGCGCGCTGCAATCGAACCATGTTCGCCAGACCGCAGCATTGGCCGCCAAACTGGGCCTGAGTTGTGTCGCGCTGCTGGAAAATCCGTTGGGCACTGACGACAGTAATTACACCGGCAACGGCAATCGGCTGCTGCTGGACCTGTTCGATACCAAAGTCGAGCTGGTCGAAAACCTCGACAACGCCGACGAACAACTGGCCGCACTCGCCGCGCGCCTGCGCAGCAACGGCAAGAAACCGTATCTGGTGCCAATCGGTGGCTCCAACGCCCTCGGTGCGCTGGGTTACGTGCGCGCAGGCCTGGAACTGGCCGAGCAGATCAAGGACACCGGTCTCGACTTCGCCGCCGTGGTGTTGGCTTCAGGCAGTGCCGGGACGCACAGCGGTCTGGCGCTGGCCCTGAGCGAAGAGTTGCCAGAGCTGCCGGTGATCGGCGTGACCGTTTCGCGTAGCGAGGAAGATCAGCGCCCGAAGGTACAGGGTCTGGCCGAACGCACCGCGGAGCTGCTCGGCGTGGAACTGCCGGCAAGCTTCAAGGTCGAGTTGTGGGACGAATACTTTGGCCCGCGCTACGGCGAACCGAATGCCGGGACACTGGCGGCGGTGAAGCTATTGGCGAGTCAGGAAGGTCTGTTGCTGGACCCGGTTTACACCGGCAAGGCCATGGCGGGTTTGCTCGACGGGATTGGCCGTTCGCGCTTCGATCAAGGTCCGATTATTTTCCTGCACACTGGTGGGGCTCCGGCGTTGTTTGCCTATAAGGATTTTCTGTAGCCGAAAAATCAAAAGATCGCAGCCTTCGGCAGCTCCTACATTGGAATGCGTTCCCCTATAGGGGCTGCCGAAGGCTGCGATCTTTTCGAATTCGCCACATATTCCTCAAGAGAATATCAAATTAAGTATTTAGTATTTTCAAGTCTAACGCAGTCATCATATAGTCTCGCCGCAGGCGAATTTCGCGAGAGACGCATAAGCTGCTTTAAGGCAGGATAGCGCTGTCGTTCAAATCACCCATTTGCCTACATTCCTTAAGCGTCTTCCATAAGAAAACACAGGGGCTTGTCATGAATTTTTCCGCACTACGTCGCAATCTGCTGGTTGGTTCGCTGGGCCTGGCACTGAGCGCCGGTCTGATCGGCCAGGCAGTGGCCGGTGAGCAGCTGCAACAGATCAAGGACAAAGGCGTTATCAACGTCGGCCTGGAAGGCACTTATCCACCGTTCAGCTTCGTCGATGCCGACGGCAAACTGTCTGGTTTTGAAGTCGAGCTCTCCGAAGCGCTGGCGCAAAAACTCGGTGTCAAAGCCAAGATCCAGCCAACCAAATGGGATGGCATTCTCGCCGCGCTGGAATCCAAGCGTCTGGACGTCGTGGTCAACCAGGTGACTATCTCCGACGAGCGCAAGAAGAAGTACGACTTCTCCGAACCGTACACCGTCTCCGGTATCCAGGCATTGGTGCTGAAGAATAAGGAAGCGGCACTGAACATCAAGACCGCTGCTGACCTGTCCGGCAAGAAAGTCGGTGTAGGTCTGGGCACCAACTACGAGCAGTGGGTCCGCGCCAACGTACCGGGTGCTGACGTGCGTACCTATGATGATGATCCGACCAAGTTCGCCGATCTGAATAACGGCCGTACCGATGCCATCTTGATCGACCGTCTGGCCGCTCTCGAATACGCCAAGAAAGCCCCGAAAACCGTCGCTGCCGGTGAAGCCTTCTCCCGTCAGGAATCGGGTATAGCCCTGCGCAAAGGCGAGCCTGAATTGCTGGCAGCCCTGAACAAGGCCCTCGACGAACTGCGTGCCGACGGCACCCTTGAGAAGCTGTCCACGAAATACTTCAACGCTGACGTCACTAAATAATGGAAGAGGCTTTCCAACTCGCACTTGATTCCGCGCCCTTTCTGCTCAAGGGCGCGTATTACACGGTTGTCCTCAGCCTTGGCGGGATGTTCTTCGGCCTGCTGCTGGGCTTTGGCCTGGCGTTGATGCGCCTGTCGCGCTTCAAGTCGGTCAGCTGGCTGGCCCGCATCTACGTGTCGTTCTTTCGCGGCACGCCGTTGCTGGTGCAACTGTTCGTGATCTATTACGGCTTGCCGCAATTGGGCATGGAGCTCGATCCGCTGCCAGCGGCGCTGATCGGCTTTTCGCTGAACATGGCCGCCTACGCCTGTGAAATCCTGCGCGCCGCGATCGGTTCGATCGAACGCGGTCAGTGGGAAGCTGCTGCCAGTATCGGCATGACCCGCGCGCAGACCCTGCGCCGGGCCATCCTGCCGCAAGCCATGCGCACGGCATTGCCGCCGCTGGGCAACAGCTTCATTTCGCTGGTCAAGGACACCGCGCTGGCCGCCACTATTCAGGTGCCGGAACTGTTCCGTCAGGCGCAACTGATTACCGCCCGGACTTTTGAAGTCTTCACCATGTATCTTGCCGCCGCGCTGATCTACTGGATTCTGGCCACGGTGCTTTCGCACTTCCAGAACAAGTTGGAAGAGCGGGTCAATCGGCACGACCAGGAGTCCTGACCCCATGATTGTCGTGGAAAAACTGACCAAGCAATTCAAGGATCAAGTCGTGCTCAACGGCATTGATCTTGAGGTCAAGGAAGGCGAGGTCGTCGCGATCATCGGCCCTAGCGGCTCGGGCAAGACGACGTTCCTGCGTTGCCTGAATTTCCTTGAAGAGCCCACCAGCGGCCGGATCAAGGTCGGCGATATCGAAATCGATACCAGCCGCCCGCTGAACCAGCAGCAAGGTCTGGTGCGCAATCTGCGCCAGCACGTAGGCTTCGTGTTCCAGAACTTCAACCTTTTCCCCCATCGCACCGCTCTGGAAAACGTCATCGAAGGGCCGATCGTGGTCAAGAAGATGCCGCGCGAGCAAGCGGTTGCCCTGGGCAAGAAGCTGCTTACCAAGGTTGGCCTCGCCGGCAAGGAAGACGCCTATCCGCGTCGACTGTCCGGGGGTCAGCAACAGCGCGTGGCGATTGCCCGGGCGCTGGCGATGGAGCCGGAAGTGATCCTGTTCGACGAGCCGACTTCGGCCCTCGACCCGGAACTGGTCGGCGAAGTGCTGGCGACCATCCGCGGTCTCGCCGAAGAGAAACGCACCATGGTGATCGTCACCCACGAAATGGGCTTCGCCCGCGACGTGGCCAACCGTGTGGTGTTTTTCGACAAGGGCGTGATCGTTGAACAAGGTGAAGCCAAAGCGTTGTTTGCCAACCCGAAAGAAGAACGCACTCAACAGTTTCTCAGCAAGTTCCTGAATCACGCCTGAGAACTTTCAGCGCACCCTCTCAAACTTCCATGGATGGAAGTTATCTCCACCCCGCTCCATCCCCCTCCTCAATATATACAAACCCAACATGCTCGGCGCACTACATATATATATATGTTCTGCAACAGATAAAACCCGTCTGAAATCTACCGAATGCCAATAGCCCACTTTCAAATAACACCCCATAAAAATCGCTAAAAAAGCCTGGGAAACGTAGCCCTATTCGCATCTCAACCGAGGCATTCGGCGCCGGCACTGTAGGAAATTTCTGATTAAATCGTAATTCACAGATTAACTAACGCCGACTATTGACACCCCTTCCCGCACACTCTTATCTAGTCGCCAACCGGCACTACTTAGTTTAATCAACTCACTCTCAAGTTGAACGAAATGTTCATTGCTTTATTGTCAGTTGATTCATGCCATTTGTACTTCCAGAAACGGACTTCGCTGCAAGGCTTCAAGGAGAGAAATTCGATGACCCGCACTTCGCATACCCCCGAACTGGCAGCGCCGACTTTGGCACCAGCGCAAAAAACCGGCATCAATCTGGCCGCCGCCGCCCATCTGCTGGTCGCCGTTGCGCCCTATCCCGACATGGACTGCGGCGACCTGATCGAACTGTTCTGGAACAAGTGCTACGTCGCATCAAAGGTGCTGACCGCCGAGGACGTTGGCGAGTCGATCAGTCTGCGCGTGCCTGAGAGTTTCATTGCCAACGGCACCGCGCGTATCCACTACCGGGTGATGCAAGTCGGTCAGGGCGCGGCACTGTCGGCGGCGACGCGTGTGCAGGTCAAACTCGATTGTCCTGGCGGCCAGCCAGCGCCCCTGTGCGGTGATGAAAACCAGCAACTGGCGCCGGTGACAATTCCCGACACCATTCGCCGCCAGGGGGTGAATCCGAATCAGATCAAACGCGGCGTGCCCCTGACCATCGAGCCGTACTTGAACATGGCCGAAGACGACGCCATCACCTTGCGTTGGGGCGACGTCCGTATGGATCTGGCGCCGATCACGGCGGCCGATATCGGGTTGCCGATTCAAGTCTGGATACCGCCGGCGGTCATCGTCGAAGCCGGTGAGGATCTGCGTCTGGACGTGACCTACTGCATCCTCGACCGGGTCGGCAACAACTCGCGCTGGGCACCGCCAAGGACATTGAAGATCGGGTGTGTGAATCCTTATCTGAAGGTCCCGCTCAAGCCCGAGTTCAAGGCTGCAGAGCCACGCAAGCAATAGCACCAAACTCAATGCTGAGGGCCTTTGTGGCGAGGGGATTTATCCCCGATGGACTGCGCAGCAGGCCCAATTATTTTTGGATCAAGAGAGGGGCCGCTGCGCGCCCCATCGGGGATAAATCCCCTCACCACAAAGGCCCTCTGACCACCACAAGGCTTCTGCTCAAAAACTCTTGACCAACCCGACCATCACCCCTTCTATGCATATTCCTAAAAGTTAGTTTATTTAATTTTTATACACGCTTAGGGTATATGAACCGGACCACCGGACATTCTTTCTTTCGTCGCACTGTGCGGCGTTTTCATGAGATGTGAGGTAGGTAGTATGGTCCGGAACACAATCACCCCAGTGCAGATCGCCAGGGCATTGCGTGCAGCCAAGGAGCGGCACTGATGTCCAGTCTGGCAGATGCAATCGTCCAGTCTGATCTGGATATCGCCCCGTTGTTGTTGCCCGCGCAAGTCTTGCGTGATGACGCCCAAGCCATCGAGGCCGCCCATGAGCTGGCGCAAGTCGCCCGCGTGCAGGCCGCCAAACGCGACCGCCAACGCAAGTTGCCGTGGTCGGAAATCGAACAGTTCACCCGCAGCGGTCTGGGCAGCATTGCCATCCCGCGCGAATACGGTGGGCCACAGGTTTCGTTCGTAACGTTGGCCGAGGTGTTCGCGATCATTTCCGCCGCCGATCCGGCGCTGGGACAGATCCCGCAGAACCAGTTCGGCATCATCAATCTGGTGCTCGGCTGCGCCACCGAAGCGCAGAAAAAGCAGCTGTTCCAAAGTGTCCTGGAAGGCTGGCGCATCGGTAATGCCGGCCCTGAACGCGGCACCAGAAACACCCTTGAACTGAAGGCCCGGATCACCGCTGACGGTGATGATTACGTGATCAACGGCCAGAAGTTTTATTCCACTGGCGCGCTGTTTGCGCACTGGGTCGCGGTGAAAGCGCTCAACGATGACGGCAAGCAAGTGCTGGCCTTCGTCCGTCGCGGCACGCCGGGATTGCGCATCGTCGATGACTGGTCGGGTTTCGGTCAGCGCACCACAGCCAGCGGCACGATCCTGCTGAACAACGTTCGCGTCGAAGCGGGCCTTGTCGTCGACAACTGGAAGATCAACGAAACCGCGAACATTCAAGGTGCGGTCTCGCAGCTGATTCAAGCCGCGATCGACGCCGGCATTGCCCGCGGCGCCATCGATGACGCCATCGAATTCGTCAAAACCCGAGCGCGACCATGGATCGACGCCAAGGTCGAGCGCGCCAGTGATGACCTCTATGTGATCGCCGACATCGGCAAGCTGAAAATCGAACTGCACGCCGCCGAAGCGCTGCTGCGCAAGGCCGGGCAAGTGCTCGATCAGGTACAGGCCGCGCCAGTCACCGCCGAGTCCGCCGCCCGCGCCTCGATAGCTGTGGCTGAAGCCAAAGTGCTGACCACCGAGATCTCGCTGCTGGCCAGCGAAAAGCTTTTCGAACTGGCCGGCAGCCGAGCGACCCTCGCCGAATTCAACCTCGACCGCCACTGGCGCAACGCCCGCGTGCACACGCTGCACGACCCGGTTCGCTGGAAATATCACGCGGTCGGCGCCTATCGCCTGAACGGCACTTTGCCGGCTCGCCATTCCTGGATTTGACCAGAACACTTTTGACCAGATCTCTGGAGAAACACATGACTTTTTCCCATCCCGTCGCGGTCATCACCAGCGATGAGCAAGCTCTGATCGTCGCCAGCGACCTGGCAGAAGATTTCAAACGCGACAGCGCCCTGCGCGACCGTGAACGTCGCCTGCCGCTGCCGGAACTCGACGTGTTTTCCCGCTCCGGCCTGTGGGGCATCACCGTCCCCAAGGAATACGGCGGCGCCGCTGTGTCCAACGTGACCCTGGCAAAAGTCATCGCCCTGATCGCTCAGGCTGACGGCTCGCTCGGGCAGATTCCGCAGAACCATTTCTATGCGCTCGAAGTGCTGCGGGTGAACGGCAGTCACGCGCAGAAACAACGCCTGTACGCGGAAGTCTTGGCCGGTCAGCGCTTCGGTAACGCTTTGGCGGAGCTGGGCACCAAAACCGCCCACGACCGCGTTACCAGCCTCAAGCGTGATGGTGACGGCTACCGTATCAACGGCCGCAAGTTCTATGCGACCGGGGCGATTTACGCGCAGCGCATTCCAACCTCGGTGGTCGATGAAAACGGCGTGCAGCAACTGGCCTTCGTCCCACGAGAGAGCAAAGGCCTGAGCGTGATCGACGACTGGAGCGGCTTCGGCCAGCGCACCACTGGCAGCGGTTCGGTGGTGTTCGAAGACGTGTACGTCGCAGCGCAAGACGTGCTGCCGTTTCAAAGCGCCTTCGAACGTCCGACCACCGTCGGCCCGCTCGCGCAGATCCTTCACGCCGCCATCGACACCGGTATCGCCCGCGCCGCTTATGAAGACGCGCTGCACTTTGTGCGCAGCAAAACCCGGCCATGGATCGACTCGGGCAATGACAAGGCCACCGAAGATCCGCTGACCCTGAAAAGCTTCGGCCACCTGAGTATTCGCCTGCACGCCACCGAGGCTTTGCTTGAGCGCGCAGGCGAATTCCTCGATGCCGCGCAAGCCGAGACCAACGCAGACACCGTCGCCGCGGCATCGATTGCCGTCGCCGAAGCACGCGCCATCAGCACCGAAATCTCTCTGGCTGCCGGCAGTACGTTGTTCGAACTGGCCGGCAGCCAGGCCACGCTGATCGAACACGGCCTCGACCGCCACTGGCGCAACGCCCGGGTGCACACCCTGCACGATCCGGTGCGCTGGAAGTATCACGCGGTTGGCAATTATTACCTCAACGATGAAAACCCGCCGCTGCGGGGGACTATCTGATGAGCAAGAAAAAGATCCTGCTCAATGCGTTCAACATGAACTGCATCGGCCACATCAATCACGGTTTGTGGACGCATCCGCGCGACACCTCGACCCAATTCAACAGCATCGAATACTGGACCGAACTGGCGCAGTTGCTGGAGCGCGGACTGTTTGACGGGCTGTTCATCGCAGACATTGTCGGCGTGTACGACGTCTATCAGAACTCGGTGGATGTCACGCTGAAAGAGTCGATCCAGTTGCCGGTCAACGATCCGTTGCTACTGGTTTCGGCGATGGCAGCCGTGACCAAAAACCTTGGTTTCGGCCTGACTGCCAACCTCACCTACGAGCCGCCGTATCTGTTCGCACGGCGCATGTCGACGCTCGATCATCTGAGCCGTGGTCGCGTGGGCTGGAACATCGTCACCGGTTACCTCGACAGCGCCGCCAAAGCCATGGGCCTGCGCGAGCAAGTCGAACACGACCGTCGCTACGACCAGGCCGACGAATACCTTGAGGTGCTCTACAAACTCTGGGAAGGCAGCTGGGAAACCGGCGCGGTGCTCAACGACCGCGAACAGCGCATCTATGCCCAACCGGAAAAAGTGCACAAGGTCGAGCACAAGGGCGAGTTCTATCAGGTCGAGGGTTATCACCTCTGCGAGCCGTCGCCACAGCGCACGCCGGTGCTGTTTCAGGCCGGCAGTTCAGATCGCGGTTTGCTGTTTGCCGGGCGTCACGCCGAGTGCGTGTTTATCAGCGGGCAGAACAAACCCTCGACCAAGGTTCAGGTCGACAAGGTCCGCGCCAGCGCTATAGAGGCCGGGCGCAATCCCGAGGACATCAAGGTGTTCATGGGCCTCAACGTGATCGTCGGCGCAACTGAAAAAGCCGCTTGGGCCAAGCACGCCGAATACCTCAGCTACGCCAGCGCCGAGGCCGGCGTGGCGCATTTCTCCGCGTCCACCGGCATCGATTTTTCCCAGTACGAGATCGACGAACCGATCCAGTACGTGAAGAGCAACGCCATTCAGTCCGCCACCAAAAACCTGCAAAACAACGACTGGACCCGACGCAAGTTGCTCGACCAGCACGCCCTCGGTGGTCGCTACATCACCGTGGTCGGTTCGGCCGAGCAAGTGGCGGATGAGCTGGAATCGTGGATCGCCGAAACCGGTCTGGACGGCTTCAACCTGACCCGCATCGTCACGCCTGAAAGCTACGTGGATTTCATTGATTTGGTGATCCCTGAGTTGCAGCGGCGTGGGTCGTACAAGACCGCTTATGACAGCGGCAGCTTGCGCGAGAAGCTGTTTCACCGGGAGGCGCACTTGCCCGAGCAACACACGGGTTCCGCGTTTCGCCGCTAAAAGCATCGCTGGCAAGCCAGCTCCCACAAGGGTCTGTGGCGTTCACAAAACCTGTGGGAGCTGGCTTGCCAGCGATGAGGCCGCAACAGACACCACAAATTTATGCACTGACTGGAAAACTCATCATGACCAAGAACCCCCTGTCCCACCCAGTCAAAGCACTGGCCCTGGCCCTCGGCCTGTTCAGTTCGGCAATCTTCGCCGCCGATGCGCCGCTGAAAATCGGCACCACCGCCGCATTCGCCATTCCACTGGAAGCCGCCGTCGAAGAAGCCAACAAACAAGGCCTGAAAGTCGAACTGGTTGAGTTCACCGACTGGATCGCGCCCAACGTCAGCCTCGCCGCCGGCGACATCGACGTGAACTACTTCCAGCACATCCCGTTCCTCGAAAACGCCAAAGCCGCCGCCGGTTATGACCTGGTGCCGTTCGCCCCGGGGATCATCAACAACGTCGGTCTCTACTCTAAGAAATACAAAAGCTTCGACGAATTGCCAGAAGGCGCCAGCGTCGCCATTGCCAACGATCCGATCAACAGCGGCCGCGGTTTGCAGCTACTGGCCAAGGCGGGACTGATCACGTTGAAACCGGGCGTCGGCTATAAGGCCACCGAGGACGACATCGTCGCCAACCCGAAAAAAATCAAAATCCTCCAGGTTGAAGCCGTGCAACTGGTGCGCGCTTACGACGACGCTGATCTCGTCCAGGGTTACCCGGCCTATATTCGCCTGGCGAAGACCTTCGATGCCGAATCCGCGCTGCTGTTCGATGGCCTCGATCACAAGGAATACGTGATTCAATTCGTAATCCAACCCAAAAGCAAAACCGACCCGCGCCTGAGCAAATTCGTCGATATCTATCAGCATTCGCCAGCCGTTCGCGCGGCACTGGATAAGGCCCACGGCAAGCTGTATCAGGCCGGTTGGGAAAGTTGAGCATGACGGCCGCGATCCAACGGCGACTGGAGATTCCAGAGCCAAAGAATGCTGAACGCACAGAACTGCACCCGGAACTGAACCGCGCCCACGTGCGCTTCATCAACCTTGGTAAAACCTACAACGGTCGACAAGGCCCGGTCGCCGCTCTGCACGGCATCGACCTGGCGATCCAGCGCGGTGAAGTATTCGGCATCATTGGCCGCAGCGGCGCCGGCAAGTCGTCGCTGATCCGTACGATCAATCGTCTGGAACAACCGACTTCGGGGCGGGTGCTGATCGATCAAGTGGATATCGGTGAATTCGATGAAGACCGCTTGGTCGCGCTGCGGCGCAGGATCGGCATGATCTTCCAGCACTTCAATCTGATGTCGGCCAAGACCGTTTGGCAGAACGTCGAGTTGCCGCTGAAAGTCGCCGGGGTGCCGAAAGAGCAACGCGAGAACAAGGTTCGCGAACTGCTGGAACTGGTGGGCCTGCAAGGCAAGCACAAGGCGTATCCGGCGCAGCTTTCCGGCGGGCAGAAACAGCGTGTCGGCATCGCCCGCGCGCTGGTGCATGACCCGGATATTCTGCTGTGTGACGAAGCGACTTCGGCACTCGATCCGGAGACCACGCAATCAATCCTCGGCTTGCTGCGCGAGATCAATCGGCGCCTGGGCCTGACTATCGTATTGATCACCCACGAAATGGCAGTGATTCGCGAAATCTGCGACCGCGTGGTGGTGCTGGAACACGGCCAGGTCGTCGAGCAAGGCCCGGTCTGGGAAGTGTTCGGCAACCCGCAGCACGAGGTCAGCCAGACGCTGCTCGCGCCGCTGCAGCATGCCTTACCGGAAGAATTGCAGAGTCGCTTGCAGACCCAGTCACCCTCCTCCGAGGCCGCAGTGGCGTTGCGTTTGCAGTTCACCGGCAGCGCCAGCGATGAGCCAGACCTGGCAGCTTTGTTCACAGCTCTCGGGGGTCGAGTGAAGTTGCTTCAGGGCGGCGTCGAACGGATTCAGGGCCACGCGCTGGGGCAGTTGCTGTTGGCGGTGAGTGGTTCTTCGCTGGACGCCGAAACATTGCGTCAACGCGCCGGGCAATGGGCACAACGGGTGGAGGTTCTGGGTTATGTGGTTTGATCGCTTGCTGCAGGGCTTTATCGATACGTTTCTGATGGTCGGCGTGTCGTCGTTGATCGCGCTGCTGGTGGGCATTCCCATGGCGGTGATTCTGGTCACCAGCGACAAGGGCGGGATTTATCAAGCGCCGGTGCTGAACCGCGCCTTGGGCGCATTCGTGAACCTGTTTCGCTCGATCCCGTTTCTGATTCTGATGGTCGCGCTGATCCCGTTTACGCGGCTGATCGTCGGTACCACCTACGGCGTATGGGCGGCGGTGGTGCCGTTGACGATTGCAGCAACGCCATTCTTTGCGCGAATTGCCGAGGTGAGTTTGCGTGAAGTTGACCACGGCTTGATCGAAGCCGCGCAGGCGATGGGGTGCCGGCGCTGGCACATCGTCTGGCATGTGCTGCTGCCGGAGGCGCTACCGGGGATTGTTGGGGGTTTCACCATCACGCTGGTGACGATGATCAACTCCTCGGCCATGGCCGGGGCGATTGGTGCCGGTGGCTTGGGCGACATCGCCTATCGCTACGGTTATCAACGCTTTGATAGCCAGATCATGCTGACGGTGATTGTGTTGCTGGTGGCGTTGGTGGCGGTGATTCAACTTGGCGGCGATCGCTTGGCACAGGGGTTGAACAAGCGCTGACGCATGATCAAAAGACCGCAGCCTGCGGCAACGCCTAAGGGGGATTGGCGTATACCGCCGGCTGCGACCTGCTCGTTTGCGTTCGTCCGAATCAATCGTCGATCAGGCTGTCGAGCCACGCATATTCGATTTTGGCGCGGTGCAGCACCTGCATGCTTTTTGCCGCGTAAATGATGCTGTCGGCATTGTTCGCGGCCATTTGCGCACGCATCAACGGATTGGCATTGAACAGTTTTACCGCCGTTTTCAGGTCCAGATCGTCGCCGATGCCCAAGTAATCGCTGATACGGAACAGGAAGCTGTCGTGGTGATCAGAAAAGGCGTTCAAATAATCGACGGTCAATCCACCGCGCATGATCACCTCGGAAACACCGCGCTCTGCAACGTCGTAAATGGTTTGCGGCTCAGCACCCAGCAGGCTGCGCATACTGGCGTCCAGGTAGAAAAAATCTGCCGCGTTCGGGCCAATGGCCTTGAAACGGTCGATTCTGTTGGTATGCAACATTTCATGACCCAAAGACATACTCAAATCCCCCTGCCGCATGTACTTGCGATTGAGGAAGAACCGGCCATGAAAATCTCCCTTGTACATCCAGGCTTCGCTGTTGGTATCGGTATCAACCCCTAGGAATTTTTCTTCTCCCCAATGCCCTTGATACTCTTTGGACAGCGCCAGACCTCGCGCAACTGATCCAGCGACCTGCGAGGCAACAGCGCTATGCTCGCTGCCAAAGAAACTTTCATAAAGGGCCGCGGTTTCTGTGTAATTCAGACCTGCGACGTGAGCGGCATCCGCGAAAATGCTTTCAACCACGCGCAGCTCCGAACGAATCAAGGCTGCCTCCTGCGGCGCAAACTGCTTCAACCCGCGCGCAACCAGCGGGGCGTCGTTTGCGGTCTTGCGTTCAAACGAGTCATTGAGCCCAGTATGGACTCGATGCTTTTTTGCCGAATGATTTCTCACTTCGTGAATGAGCGCATCAATATCGATATCAATGACCGTGCCGCGGTTATCGAGGGGCTGAACACGCTCAAGCTTCCACGTTGCACTTTGCGGATCGAAGAACAGTTGCGGCCCCGATGCATTGAGTTCAGAGGCCAGTGTGGCGCGATACTCACCGGTTTGTGCGCTCTGCCGAACCTGGACGATCTCGCCGGAACCGATATCGGCGTAAATGCGCCCCTTGATGATCCTGAGGCCCCACGCGTTGGCCGCAGGCAGGATCGCAGGCGCTTTCAAGCGATAGCGCTCAAGCGTGGTGACTGTCGGGTGGATAGGCAGCACCCCGGTACGCGGCAACGCCTCAACGGTGACGGCAGCGATTGGCGTGTAACCTGGCCGAACCACCTCTACGCCTACTTGCTCGATGTCCGCACGAAAGCTTTTCACCGCAGGTGGATGGTCGGGCAGTCCACTGCCTGACCTTTTACGTGATGGCAGTACATCCGTCGGGCTACGGCTGGATGGCGAGATAACGGATTGACGAACAATGCCCATTAAAAAATCCTTTTTTTAGTGAATCCCCCCGAAAATAAAACAGGGCAGACAACGCGACAGTGGTCTATCGCGTGGGCGTCAGTACATCCGATGGCAACACCTCGAGTGCGGTACATATGTAACGCACATGAGTCGCAGTTTTGTGCTTCGTTCGTAACCTTTCACGCTATAGTCAGCCCATATCCGTCCAGTCACGAAATGATCATGAAGCAGACCCCTAGCGACCTTGAGCAGATCACCGCCACGACCCTCGGCCACTACAACGCGGTGGCCGAGGACTTTCGTGAAGGCACCCGCGATCACGATGTCAGCCAGAACATCGACGCGCTGTTGCGGCATATTCAGGGAACGGCACCGTTGACGATTCTTGATTTCGGCTGTGGGCCGGGGCGGGATTTGCAGACATTCACGCGCATGGGTCACATCGCCGTCGGCCTCGACGGCTCGGAAAAATTTGCGCAGATGGCGCGTGAGGACAGCGGTTGCGAAGTGCTTCAGCAGGATTTCCTGAAACTGGACCTGCCCGCAGAGCGCTTCGACGGAATCTTCGCCAACGCGGTGCTGTTTCATGTGCCGTTGCAGGAGTTGCCGCGGGTTTTACAGCAACTGCACGGCAGCCTGAAAACGGGTGGCGTGCTGTTCAGTTCCAATCCGCGCGGCGATAACCGCGAGGGCTGGAACGGCCCGCGTTATGGCTCGTATCACGATCTGGAAGCATGGCGCGGGTTGCTCACGACCGCCGGATTTGTCGAGCTGGAGCATTACTTCCGCCCGGCGGGGCTGCCGCGAGAGCAGCAGCCGTGGCTGGCGAGTGTCTGGCGCAAGGTCTGAATCAGGGCGCGTTTTTTACCTGGTAATGGCTGACCGTGCCGTCGGGCATCAAGACCGTGAGGGTCTCGCCCGGTAAGGTCTGGCCACGCACTTCCCGCGCGGCTGAATCGAAGTTGGCCAGCAATCGAGTGCCATCCGCAAAGGTTGTTTGCTGCACCCGTCGATCGTCGCTCAACCACTCGATCGCGGTCAGCGCCTGCGTTGCCAGACGCTCATGCAACGGACGGAAAAAACCGTCCTGCCGTGCCATCAGCGGCAATCGCTGCGCCAGCGTCGCCGCACTCAGGTGATACAGCGGCGGCACGTTGTAGAGAAGTTGCGTGAGTTCATTCGCGACCCGCACGTTGCTCAGTTTCAGGCTGTCGTACAACCAGTGATGGGTGGTGATGACCGAGCCGTGGAACACCGCCTGGTACAGCGGCAAACGGCTGGCCGGATCAAAATGAATGCGGCGATACGGTTCTTTGATCGGCACCGGTTTGAAGAACACCGCCGGCTGTTCGGGCGGATACCACTTGCCGACGAAGTATTCGGATTCGGCATTCTTGCTCATGTCGACGTCGCCCCAGCCGATCACGGGCGTCTGCATGCCATGGGCGAACAGCACGCCTTGCGCCGTGGTCGCGTTGCCATCCTCAGAACCGGTAGGCAGTTGCAAGATCTGGTTGATCCAGCGTGAAGCCTCGACGTTGCCCTCGGCATTCTGCGCCTGAGTCATGGGTGCGTCCGCACGGTAGCTGTCGAACAACATGCCGGTCGCGTACGCGTCGAGAAACCAGCTGTTGAAACCGGCAGCGGCGCTGATGGCGGTGACGCGTTTCTCCAGCAACGGCCGCACGCAACGTGGATCGGTGTAGTGTCCCGACTGCTGGAAACCGGTTTTCAGCGTGCGATTTTCCAGCACGATGGCGCATTCAGTGTTCGCTTTATCGCCCAGATGTGCGGTGGTCCAGTCGGGGTTTTCGGCACGGCTCAGCGCCGTTTCGTAAGAGTCATATGGCGCGATCAGATAACCGGCCTTCACCGCTGCGCGAATCACTTGCGGATGCCAGAGTCCGCCCTCCCAACCCTCGCCAAGCCCTAGCCATAAACGCGTCAGCCCGGCGCCCTGCAAACGTTCTAGGGTATCCAGCGACATGGTGCTGCCCCAGCGCGTGGAATCGGCGGTCAAGGCGCCCGCGAATTCGCCGGCCAGTTGCCCGCGAAGTACGCCATATCCACTGGCCAGAGCCTGCATATCCGGCTCCGCACGGGCTTGCCAGGTTTTGCGCGCCAAGGTGTTGAGCGCGCGATTGAAACTGCGCAGCAGCACGGTTTGCTGGTAGCGATTGAGCACGGTTCCGCCAGCGAGCATCTGCAAGGCTTCGTGATCCATCGCGCCGCGCAGCGCACTGGCCAGCGGTGTCTGGCTGCGCAGTTTGCCGAGCAGCGCCGGCCAGTTGCGCACATCTTTCGCGCCCAACAGATCATTGCCCCACAGGTAAACGTGACTGGCCCCCAGCAACTTGCTGGCCTGCGGGGTTTTCTCAAGCTTGCTGCTCAGCGTTTCATAGCGACCGTTATCGATCAGCCATTGCCGGTAGCGTTTGGCCCCCGCCAACGGTTCGGCGTCGCCCAAAAAGAGGCTGAATGTCAGCGGCGTCGACGGTTGCAATGAGGTGAATTGATGCCGCGCGGACAACGCCAACGTCTGGCCTTCAGCACTGAACAGCAACTGATTGTTGTAGGGATTGGTCAGCAACCAGTTGAGGCTGAACCCGTCGTGTTCGACGCCCCATAGCGGCAAGCTGAGATCCTGAGTGGTGTTGAATGCGCCTTGGTCGAGCAGAAAACTTTGCCAGATCTGATCGCCACGCGGCACGTAATGCCCCTCAGCCAGCGGCCAGATCAAGCCTTTGCCCATGGCGCTGCCGGGTTGGCGCAGGAACTCCAATTCCCCCGGCTCACGCGCGGTGATTGTGAACAGGAGGTCGCGCTGATCCAGTTCGACGCTAACAGCCCAGGCGCCATCGTCCCATTGCCAATCGGCGCGTGTGGAGGTCGTCGTGAGGTGGCTGACTATGTGCGCGGCGACGCCGGCCGAAGCCTGTAGCGTTTTTACCTGAGCGGGCGTTACACGAATCGACAGCGTCGCGGGATCGAGTTCGACACGCCACAACGGGTTTTCCAACACGGTGTTGGCCGAAACACACGGCGACAACAACACAGCCCAACTGAACAGGGCATAGCGTAGAAAGCGATAGATGAGCTGCATGGGGATGTCCCTTCTGCGTCAAGAGAAGGGAGGGTAAGGCAACTGGAAGCAGAAGTCGGTCTGCAAGATGTTGGTAAATTGTAGATAGCCATCGCCAGCAGGCTGGCTCCCACAGTCGGAATGTATTTCCCTGTAGGAGCCATCCTGCTGGCGACGCGCGCAAAGCGCTCGCTGTTAAGCCGCCTCTTTCTTCGGCTCGCGAATCTTGTACCAGGCGACATACAGCGCCGGCAGAAAGAGCAGCGTCAGCAGCGTTGCAACGACAATCCCGCCAATCATCGCGTAGGCCATCGGGCCCCAGAATACTTCTCGGGCTATCGGGATCATGCCCATGCTCGCCGCCGCGGCGGTCAGCAGGATCGGGCGACGCCGGTGCTCGGTCGCTTCCACCACCGCATCCCACGGCGCGGAGCCCTTTTTCTCGAACTCATCGATTTGCGTCACCAGAATCACCGAGTTGCGGATGATGATGCCGATCAGCGCGAGAACCCCCAGGATCGCCACAAAGCCCATTGGCGTGCCGGTCGGCACCAGCGCCAGCACCACGCCGATCAGCCCGAGCGGCGCAACACTCGCCACCAGGAACATCTTCTGCACGCTGTGCAACTGGATCATCAGGAAGGTCGCCATCAGAAACAGCATCAGCGGCAAGACCTTGGCAATCGGCCCCTGGGCCTTGCCGCTTTCCTCGACCGTACCGCCGGTGGCGACTTTGTAGCCAACCGGCAGTTTGTCGGCAAAGGCATCGATGGACGGCTTGAGCAGTTTCACCAGATCGGTCGGCTGGATTTCGTCGCGCACCGAAGCCTTGATGGTGATCGTCGGCAGACGGTCGCGACGCCACACCAGCGGTTGCTCCAGTTCGTAACGCACCGTGGCGAACGCCAGCAGCGGAATCGACGTGCCGTTGGGCGTGACGATCTGCAGGTTTTGCAGGGTTTCCGGGGTACCGCGTTCGGCGCTCACCGCACGACCCACCACGTTGATCAGGTAGATGTCGTCATTGACCTGTGTCAGCGGCGCACCACTGACAATACCGTTCATCAGGTTCGCCACGTCTTCGGACGACAGCCCGAGCTGGCGGGCCTTGTCCTGGGCGATGTCGATGCGCAGCACTTTGCCCGGCTCGTTCCAGTCGTAAATGATCTCGCCGATGTGCTCGTTCTTGTCCAGTTCGGTGGCCAGGTCGATCGCGTGTTTGCGCACTTGATCGATGTCCTTGCCGCTGACCCGGTACTGGATCGGACGCCCGACCGGCGGGCCCATTTCCAGCGCTTGCACGTAACTGCCGATGCCGACGAAATCCTTGTGCAAGCGCTCACGCAAGCGTTGGCTCAGTGCCTCGCGGGCCTCGAAATCCTTGCTGACGATCACCAGCTGCGCGTAGTACGGGTTTTGCAGTTGCTGGTCGAGTGGCAGATAGAAACGGATCGCGCCCTGGCCGATGTAGGTGCTCCAACGGACGATGTCCGGGTCACCCTTGAGGGTTTCTTCAAGCTTGTCGACGGCCTTGCGGGTTTCATCGATCGAGGCGTTTTGCGGCAGGTTCAGGTCGACCAGGATTTCCGGACGATCCGACGACGGGAAGAACTGGTTCTGCACGAAACGCATGCAAAACACGGCCAGCACAAACAGCACAATCGTGATGCCGATCGCCCACCAGCGGTTGCGCATGGACCACAGCAAACCACCGTTGAACGCGCGCCCGACACGCCCCGGTTCAGCAGAGTGAGGCTTCACTTTGGCGCTGAGGATGTGCACACCGATCACCGGTGCAAAGAACACCGCCACCACCCACGACACCAGCATGGCCACCGCAATCACCGCAAACAGGGTGTAGGTGTACTCACCGGCAGAACTGGCATTGAGGCCAATGGGCACGAAACCGGCCACGGTCACCAGCGTACCGGTGAGCATCGGGAACGCCGTCGAGGTGTAGGCGAATGTGGCCGCCTGCTCCTTGGTCTCGCCCATTTCCAGGCGCGTGACCATCATCTCGACGGTGATCATCGCATCGTCCACCAACAGGCCGAGGGCGATGATCAATGCACCGAGGGAGATCCGCTGCATGGTGATGCCACTGTATTCCATGAACACAAACACCATCGCCAGCACCAGCGGGATCGAGCACGCCACCACCAGTCCGGCACGCACGCCGAGGCTGATAAAGCTCACCACCAATACGATCACCACCGCTTCGAACAAGGCACTGGTGAAACCGCCGACGGCTTCCTCTACCACCACCGCCTGATCGGACACGGTATGCACGCCGACGCCGACCGGCAGATCAGCCGTGACCTGATCGATCCGCGCATGCAACGCCTTACCGAACTCCTGAACGTTGCCGCCCTTCTGCATGGCAATCGCCAGACCAATGGCCGGTTTGCCGTCGAAACGGAATTGCGGCGACGCCGGATCAACGTAGCCCCGGCGGATGTCGGCGACGTCCGCCAGACGATAGAAGCGGTCGTTGAGTTTCAAGTTGACCTCGGCGAGGTCTTTTTCCGAGGCGAACTGGCCCGAGGTGCGCACCGAAATCCGCTCCGGCCCGGCCTCGATCACTCCCGCCGGGGTCACGGCGTTCTGCGACTGCAGGCTCTGCACAACCTGACGCTGATCGATGCCCAGCGCCGCGAGTTTGCGCGTGGAGAAGTTCAGGTAAATCACTTCGTCCTGCTGGCCGATCATCTCGACCTTGCCCAGCCCCGGCACACTGCGAATCTCGGCGCGGGCCTGCTCCACGTAGTCGCGCAACTGCCGCATGGTCAGGCCATCGGCGGTAAACGCATAGACCGATCCGTAGACGTCACCGAACTCGTCGTTGAATCCCGGCCCCTGAATCCCTTGGGGAAACTGCCCGCGAATATCGTCGATTTTCTTGCGAACCTGATACCAGATCTCCGGGATGTCCTTGGCGCTGGTGGTGTCGCGCAGGTACACGTAAACCGTCGATTCGCCGGGCCGTGTGTAGCTTTTCACGTAGTCGAGGGAATCGAGCTCTTCGAGTTTTTTCTCGATGCGGTCGGTGACCTGCTGGAGGGTTTCCTCCTGGGTCGCGCCCGGCCATTTGGTCTGGATCACCATGGTCTTGATGGTGAACGAGGGGTCCTCCTCGCGCCCCAGGTTGAAGTACGAGAACACCCCCATCAACAACGCGACGAACATCAGATACCAGACGAACGACTGATGCTTGAGGGCCCATTCGGAGAGATTGAAAGAGCCTTTCATTGACTGTCCTCGTCGAGTTTCACGGCTTGTCCCGGTTTAAGGCTGTTGACGCCTGCACTGACCACGCGCTCACCGGCGTTCACCCCGCCGGCCAGCACCACGGTGCTGTCGGTGCGGCTGATCAGGCTGACATCACGCGGGGCAACGGTTTTGTTTTGTTGGTCGATCACCCAGATACGGGTTTTGCCGTCGACCTCTTGCAAGGCAGTCGCCGGCAATTCGATGCGCGGTTTGATCGCCGAGCTGAGGGTCACGCTGATCGCCGTACCGAGGCGAAACCCGGGCGGTGTTTCGGCCAGGGTCAACCGCGCCCGGCGAGTGCGGGTAGCGCTCTGCGCCTGCGGTTCGATTTCGCGGATGACCGCCGTGGTGTTGATGCTCGGGTCGAGTTGCCCGGCGACCAGAAACACCACGTCTGAGGGGATCTGATCGACCAGTGTGTCCGGTAGATCGATGACCGCTTCCTTGATGTCCGGTTGCGCCAATGTCACCACTTGCTGACCCGCCGTGACGACCTGGCCGGCCTCGGCGTTCCACGCAGTAACCACGGCTTTGTGGTCGGAGCGCAATTCGGTGTAACTGAGTTGATCCTTGCTCTGATTCACCGCCGCCCGCGCCTGCTCCAGCGAAGCCTGGGTGGTTTTCAGATCCGTGGTGGCGATGTCCAGTTGGGCCTGAGCACCGACACCACGATCAAACAGCGCTTGCTGACGCCGGGCATTGGCCTGAGCGTTGATCAGTTGCGCCTGAACCTTGGCCAGATCGCCCTGAGCCGAACGCAATTGGTTCTGCTGGTCGGACGGGTCGAGGGTGGCGAGCAGCGTGCCCTTCTCCACTTCGGTGCCGACATCGACATTTCGACTGGCGATGCGCCCGCCCACGCGAAAACCGGTGTTGCTCTCGTAACGCGCCTGAATGCTGCCGGCGAAGCGCCCGAGGGTTTCTTCGTTCAGCGCCTCGACCTTGACCGACAGCACCGGACGCACCGGCTCCGGTGGCGGTTCGCTTTTCGAACACGCTGCCAGCATCACTGCAATGGACAACAGCCCCAGACGCTTCATGGCTGCGCTCCCGGTTGCAGATCCTTGTAGGTGTTTTCGGCAATCTCGACTTTCATCCCCGGGTGCAACAACTGCCCACCCGCGACAATGACTTTTTCCCCGCCGTTGAGGCCTTCGCTGATGATGACTTTGCCGATCAGGTAGCGCCCGACCGTAACGTTGTGCAACTGCGCCTCACCTTTGTCGTCGACCATCCACACGGCCGGGGCGCTGATGTTTTTGGTCAGCGCCGACCACGGCAATACCACCGCTGCCTTGCCGCTGCCCTTGGCCGTGGCACTGACCACCGAGCCGAGTTGCATGCCCTGCGGCAGCCTGTCGAGGCTGACTTTGACCTGCACCGTGCCGGACTGCGCCGACACCGCCGGAGTGACTTCGCGCACGGTGCCGGTGGTTTTGATTGCGGGGTTATCGAGCAGGCTGACGACAATGGACGGATCCGCCGGGCGCTCGGCCAGCAGCGATTCATAAACGTTGAACACCGCATCGCGCTCGCCATCGCGGGCCAGACTGAAAATCGGCGCGGTGGCCTGCACGACCTGACCGACTTCGGCCTGACGCTCGGTAATCACCCCCGGTGCATCGGCGATTAGCGAGGTGTAGCTCAATTGGTCTTTGGCATTGGCCAGTTGCGCCTGCGCCGCGCTCAGCGCACTTTGGCTACTGCGCAACGCCGCTTGCGCTGAATCGTATTCGCTCTGGCTGGTGTAGCCCTTGGGCAGCAGCTTTTGCTGGCGCACGAACGCGGCAGCGGTCTGCTTGACCCGCGCCTGCTCGGCGACAACCTGGGCCTGGGCGGAATCGACGTTGGTCTGTAGATCCTTAGGATCGAGTTTGGCCAGCACTTGTTTGGCGGTCACCCGGTCACCGACATCGACCATACGCTGGATGATCTTGCCGCCGACGCGGAATGAAAGTTCGGTCTGCACCCGCGCCTGAACGTCGCCGGTGAGGGTCACGGCAGCGGCATAATCCGTCGGTTTGACCTCTTGCACAAAGACCCGAGGCAGGTACTCCTGAGGGGCTTTTTTCTCGCCGCAGGCGCTCAATAATATGAACAGACTCAGCATGAGCGCTGTTTTCAAACCGGGACTCGCCATGCAGACTCCTTCCTGTGTACGAACGTGCAAGTGTCGATACGACTGTGAGCTTAGAACAGGGTTCAACGTTCGCTCGCGAGTTCACCACATTTCCCTGATGGGCGCCTCAAGAGAAGGAATTCCATGCTCAAGACCCTCGCGGTGGCCAATTACCGCTCGATCAATAAATTGGTGATCCCGCTGGGTCGGCTGAACCTGATCACCGGCCCAAATGGTAGCGGCAAATCCAATCTTTACCGGGCGCTACGTCTGTTGGCAGAGACTGCGCAAGGCGGCGTGGTCAATGCGCTGGCCCGTGAAGGCGGGCTGGATTCAACGTTCTGGGCCGGGCCGGAAACCATCAGCCGACGGATGCGCAACGGTGAGGTGGCGATCGAGCCGACGGTGCGCCAGGGCGTCAAACGTCTGCGGCTGGGGTTTGCGGGGGAGGATTTCAGTTATTCGATTGCCTTGGGCTTGCCCGAACCGAGCCGCTCGTTCTTTTCCCTCGACCCGGAAATCAAAAAGGAATGCATCTGGGCCGGGCCGCTCTATCGCCCCGCCAGCCTGCTGGTGGATCGCAACGGCCCGATGATCCGCGCACGCGAGGGCCGTGGCTGGGATGTACTGGCACAGCACACGCCGAATTTCGACAGCCTGTTCGATCAGGTCGGCAGCCTGCGCAGCTCGCCGGAAGTGTTCCAGATGCGCGAGTTCATCCGCCGCTGGCGCTTCTACGATCACTTTCGCAGCGATGCCGACGCCCCGGTGCGCCAGCCGCAACTGGGCACGCGCACGCCGGTGTTGCATCACGACGGTCGCGATCTGGCAGCCGCGTTGCAGACGATCATCGAAATAGGCGATGGCGACGCGATGCGCGCCGCCATCAGCGATGCATTCCCCGGCGCGCGGTTGCATATCGAATCACAGGCCGGTGGACGGTTTGCCATCGAATTTTTTCAGGAAGGATTGTTGCGCCCATTGTCGGCGGCAGAGCTGTCGGACGGAACGTTGCGTTATCTACTGCTGGTCGCAGCATTGCTCACGCCACGGCCGCCTTCGTTGATGGTGCTGAACGAACCGGAAACCAGTTTGCACCCGGACCTGTTGCCGGCGCTGGCGCGGTTGATTATCAAGGCGTCGCAAGAGTGTCAGGTATGGGTGGTGTCCCATGCGCGACGGTTGATTTCGGCATTGCAGGAGGATTCGGAGTGCAACTGCATCGTGCTGGAGAAGACGCTGGGGCAGACCGGGATTGTCGGGCAGCGGGTGCTGGATGAGCCGGCGTGGCATTGGCCTGATTGATTCCGAAACCGAAAAGATCGCAGCCTGCGGCAGCTCCTACAGAGGCCACGTCGCTCCGTTATTTTGCGACGGACGCCGACGCCCTGCAGGAGCTGCCGCAGGCTGCGATCTTTTGATCTTTATTCAATAATGCTGGCCGATCACCCCTGCCACTTCCCACCCTCAACAATCACGCTTTCAGGCTTGGTGTCATCGCTCAGTTCTTTACGCACATATTGGTCATACAGCTTGAGCAGATACTTCTCTTCACCGAGCTTGGCCAACTCGGTATTCACCCAATCGCGCAGCTCGATGTTGCCCTTCTTCACGCCCGGCGCAATCGGTGCCTCGGCGCCAAGTTTTTCTTCCAGCACGCGATAGCCCGGGTTCTGCTTGGCCCAGCTGAACAGCACCAGATTGTCCTGCGCGTAGGCATCGCCGCGGCCATTGGCCAAGGCTTGCAGCGACTCGGAGTTTTTCTCGAACTTCAGCAGTTTCCAGTCCGGGTGGTTCTTGGTCAGCCAGATATCAGCCGTGGTGCCCGTAGTGACGATGGTGGTGCGCGTCGCCAGGTCATCGAGGTTTTTCACCGAGCTGCTCTGCGGCACCAGGGCCTGCACCGCGACCTTGAGGTTCGGGTTGGTGAACTCCACCGCTTCCTTGCGCTCCGGGGTCACGGTCATGTTGGCGAGGATCAGGTCGACTTTGTCGCTTTGCAGAAACGGAATACGACTCGCCGGCTCCACCGCAACGAACTCGACCTTGTTTTCATCGCCCAACAGATCCTTGGCGAATTGGCGGCCGATGTCGGTATCGAAACCGACGTAGCGCCCGGCCTCATCGACGAAACCGAACGGCGGCTTATCGGTAAAGACGCCAACGATCAATTTGTCGCGTGCCTTGATCTTGTCCAGATAGCCGGCGGGCGCGGCGCTTTCGCTGGCCACTTTCGGCTTTGGTGGTTCATCGGTTTTGCTGCAACCGGCCAGCAATGCGAGGCTCAACAGGGGCAGTAAAAAAGTGGCAGTTTTCATAGCAGTTCCAGTTCCTTTGTCGGATTCGTTTTTGGCAATGTTGCAACGAAGGAGAACTTCTCCAGGAACTGCTGCGCGCGTGCGGTTTGCGGGTTCGTAAAGAAAATCTCGGGCGGTGTCTGTTCAAGGATGCGCCCGGCATCCATGAACACGATGCGATCGGCCACCGCGCGAGCGAAGGCCATTTCATGGGTGACGATCAACAGGGTCATGCCTTCGCGGGCCAGCCCCTGAATCACTTGCAGGACTTCCTTGACCATCTCCGGATCAAGCGCGGCGGTGACCTCGTCAAAGAGCATGACCCGTGGGTTCATGCACAACGAACGGACGATGGCGATGCGTTGCTGCTGGCCGCCGGAGAGCTGGCGCGCAAAAGCATCACGCTTGTCCGACAGGCCTACGCGCTCGAGCAAGGCCTCGGCTTGCTGCTGCGCTTCGCGGCGCTGACGCTTCTGCACTTTGAGCGGACCGAGCAGCAGATTGTCGAGCACGCTCATGTGCGGGAACAGGTGATAGCTCTGGAAAACCATGCCGATCTGCTGACGCACTTCGCGCCAGTCAGTGGCCTGGTCCAGTAGCTCGCGCCCGGCAAATTTCAGGCTGCCGCTGTGCGCGCTTTCCAGACCGTTGAGGCAGCGCAGCAAGGTGCTTTTGCCGCAACCGCTGGGACCAAGGATGACGATCACTTCGCCTGATTTCACTTGCAGGTCGATGCCGTTGAGCACCTGCTGCTCGCCGTAGAATTTGTTGAAACCCTGAAACTCGATCAATGCGCTCATGCTTGCGTCCAGCGCCGCTCCAGCACGCGCGAAGCGGCCGAGAGCGGGTAGCAGATGAAAAAGAAAAACAGAAACAGCGCGCCGTAGATCAACACCGATTCGTAAGTGCGCTCGATTATTTGCTGGCCGACCTTGATCACATCGACCACACCGATCAGCACCGCCAGCGAGCTGGTCTTGATGATCCGCGTATAGACGTTGATGGTCGGCGGCGTCATGCGTTTCAGCGCTTGCGGTAGCAGCACGTAGCCGAACAGTTGCGGCGCGTTAAGGCCAATCGACAACCCCGCCTCACGCTGCCCGCGCGGCAACGAATGCAACGCGCCGCGCGCCACTTCACCGACTTCGCTGGCGCCCCACAGCGACAACACCAGCACCGCGCACCAGAAGCTCGGCAGGCTCAGCCCGAAGAAAATCGGCAGGCCGAAAAACAGCAGATACAGCCAGACCAGCACCGGGATCGCCCGGAACAGCTCCAGATATACGCGCAGGATCGCGTTCAGCCACGTCACGTTGAGCGTGCGCAACACACCGTAAAGCACGCCGCCGACGGTGCTGATGGCGATGCTCAGGAACGAAATCGACAAGGTTTGCCCGGCGCCTTTTGCCAGTTGCGGCAACGACACCCAGAGCAGTTCAAGACCCGAACTGGCCATGCTGGAGCCTCCTTTCCAGACGGCTGAGCAGCAGCGACAGCGGCAAGAACAGCAGCACGCAGATGAGTGTCAGCACGGCGAGCATTTCGTAGGTTTTGTAATAGAGCGCGATGTAGCTCTTGGTGGTGTAGAGGATTTCCGGCACCGCCACCGCCGAGACCACGGTGGTTTCCTTGAGCAGAAAAATGAAATTGGCGAACAGCGACGGCAGGCTGAGGATTCCCGCTTGCGGCAGGATCACGTAGCGCAACAACTGACCATGAGACAGGCCGATGGAGCGCCCGGATTCCAGTTGCGCCTGCGGCACCGCGTCGACGCCCGCACGCAGCACTTCGGTGAGGTAAGCACCACCGAGGAACGTCATGGTGATGATCGCGGCGGTAAAGCCGGAGACCTTGATCCCCAATGCCGGCAAGGCGAAATAGACAAAGAACAGCTGGATGAGCAGCGGTGTATTGCGCGCCAGTTCCACATACAGGCCGACCGCGCGCTGCAAGTAAGGCGTACGAAATACCAGAATCGTCGCGTTGAGCAACGCTACCAGCAGCGAGGTGCAGATGGCGATCAAACCGACCTGCAGCGTCACGCCCACGGCTTTGAGAAACGCCGGCAGGGTGCTGAGGATAAAAGCGTAATCGAAGGTCATGAAACATCCTGTGCGCCGCTGGGTAAACGACGGTGGTGCAGTCCATGGGCAGCGGGTGACTGTCCGGCAGGAAGTGACTTTATCGGTATAAAAACAATAATTTAAATACCGTTAAAGCATATTGATATCACCCAAAAAACTATCCTGTGGGTTTGCCGGGAATGAATAAGAAGGCTATTTTCCTTTTCGCTGTAGGAGGGATCTTTTTTTCGCGAAAGCCCTCCAAGGACGAACAGCTTTTGGCCAGACTCCCCCGGCCGAACCATCACAAGGAAGAGAACATGGCTGATTTAAAAGCGCCGCAGCGACTGGATCCACAGGACATTGTGAAGTTGTTGGTGGCGTTGCGTCGGGCGTTGAAGGCTCAAGTCGCCTGAGTCACCGACAAGATCAAGAGATCGCATTCCCCCTGTAGGAGCTGCCGAAGGCTGCGATCTTTTGCTTTTTTGAGCGCAAACAAAAAACGCCGATGACCATCGCTGGCCATCGGCGTTTTCACACCTCGAAGGGGTTCACTCAAGCGTCAGATCAGAACGCCGGCAGTACCGCGCCGTTGTACTTCTTCTCGATGAACGCTTTGACTTCCGGGCTGGTCAGGGCTTTGGCCAGTTTCTGGATCGCGTCGCTGTTCTTGTTGTCCTCACGGGCCACCAGGAAGTTCACGTACGGCGAATCAGCACCTTCGATCACCAAAGCATCTTTATTCGGGTTCAAACCTGCTTCCAGCGCGTAGTTGGTGTTGATCATATCCAGATCAACTTCCTTCAGAACGCGCGGCAGCAAAGCCGATTCCAGTTCCTTGAACTTGAAGTTGTGCGGGTTCTTGGCGATGTCTTTCGGGGTCGCCAGGGCGTTTTTCGGATCTTTCAATTCGATCAGGCCAGCCTTCTGCAACAGGATCAGCGCGCGGCCGCTGTTGCTGCCTTCGTTCGGGATGGCGATGGTTGCGCCGTCCGGCAGTTCGGCCAGGGTTTTGTACTTGCTCGAGTAACCACCGAACGGTTCAACGTGCACGCCTTGCACGGTCACCAGGTACTTGGATTTGTCGTCCTTGTATTTGCCCTGGTTGAAGCTGTTCAGGTACGGCAGGGTCTGGAAGTAGTTGGCATCCAGACGCTTCTCACCAACCTGTACGTTCGGCTGTACGTAGTCGGTGAAGACTTTGATTTCCAGATCCACGCCTTCTTTGGCGAGGGTCGGCTTGATCAGCTCAAGAATTTCAGCATGCGGGACCGGGGTCGCCGCGACGACCAGTTTCTCACCGGCCTGGGCCAGGGAAGCCGTCAGAGCAGCCGCCAATGCGGTAAACAACAGAACCTTTTTCATGCAGTGTCCTTATCGAAAATCACGGTCGCTCATGGCGACGGCTATTAATACGTGTGCCAGTGAAGTGCTATCTCTGGCGTGAAGCGGACAATACCGGGATTTTTTATTCCCGGACAATAACGTTTATTCAGCTCTATATTCCATTTGGTTTGCACCCGCGCGCTAGACATGTAGGAGCTGCGGCACGCTGCGATCTTTTGATTTTTCAATGGCTTGAAACTGCTGAAGATCAAAAGATCGCAGCGTGCCGCAGCTCCTACAGGAGGCCGGCGTTTCTCAGGAGTTGCTTGAGCGCGGCTTGGTCAGTCGAGGAGCCGGAAGCGAGGATTTGGGTGATCTGGGTTTCGATCTGCGTCAGTGGCGGTGGCAGGTTCAGGTGCTCCGGGAGAATTTCATCACCGGTGCTCACCAGCAAGGCAAAGTGAATGACGTTTTCCAGTTCGCGGGTGTTGCCTGGCCAGCTGTGTTGTTCAAGCACATGTTGCGCCGCTTCGCTGATCAACGGCACCGGCAGACCCAGGCGCTGGCTGTAGATGCCGAGGAAATATTCGGCCAGCGACAGAATGTCGCCGATCCGCGCGCGCAAGGCTGGCAATTCCAGATGGCCTTCGCTGAGATAGTGGTAGAGCCGCTCGTGGAATTTACCGGCGTCCACCGCTTGCGCCAGGTCGATGCTGGTCGCCGCGACCAGGCGAACATCCACCGGGCTCGGCTGATGCGCGCCAACACGGGTGACCTCATGGTTCTCCAGAGCAGAGAGCAATTTGATCTGGATCGGCAGCGGCAGATCGCCGATTTCATCCAGATACAAGGTGCCGCCATTGGCCGAACCGAACCATCCGGCGCGACTGCTGGCCGAGCCGGTGTAGCTGCCGGCGGCGTAGCCGAACAGTTCGGCATCGGCGTAGGTCGGGCTGATCGCGCCGCAATTGACCGAGACGAACAGACCGCTGCGATCACTGGCGCGGTGGATGTGCCGGGCGAGCAGTTCCTTACCGGTACCGGTTTCGCCACGGATCAGCACTGATATTGATCGTGGCGCTAACTGCTCAAGCTCTTCACGCAACTGACGCGAGCGCGGATCGACGAACACCAGTGCTTTGGCGCGAATGCTTAAGGGGCTTTTTTCCGCATCGGGAAAGGTCAGCAGCGGCTGACCGAAAGTTTCGAAACTCATGGCAGACTCCCGCCCACAACCGCCGGCAGACGGGGGCGTTTAAAGAAATAGAAAATCAGGCGCGACGTCGGGCGTGGTGTTCCATACGGTTTTGCAGGCGATAGAGGTAGGCAAAACCCTGCTCCCAACGCTGATGTCCGGACTTCACATTGATATGCCCGGCACCGGCAAGAATCCCCGCCTCGGCACCCCAGTTGCGTGCCAGCTCCAGAGCTCGCGGCGCACTGACGGCGGCGTCGTTGTCGGAGCTGACGACCTGGCTCGGGAACGCCAGCAGATCGCTGGGAATCGGCGCGAAATTGCGCAGCGCCGGCGCGCACGCGGGACGCTCGACATCCGCAGGCGCAACCAGCAAGGCACCGCGCACCTGACGCAGGTAGTGCACGGGGGCAGTCGCCGCCCAATGAGCCACGGTGATGCAACCAAGGCTGTGCGCGATGAGGATCACCGGCGCGCTGTCGGCAGCAATCGCCTCGGCCAGCGCCGCGACCCAGTCTTCACGGCGCGGGGTCAGCCAATCGGCCTGCTCCACCCGCGCGCTGTTTGGCAGGCTGTTCTGCCAGTGGGTTTGCCAATGATCTTCTGGCGATCCTTGCCAGCCCGGCACAATCAGGTAGCGAATAGATTCGTTGCGCATGGGGGAGCTCTCCTGCGTGTCTGTTCCTTACCGAGTATAGGGATGGGATTTATATTCGTTAAGGAATAAGAAGCTATTTATTAAGACTCAAAAAGAATATGTAGTGTTCTGTGTAGGAGCTGCCGCAGGCTGCGATCCTTTGATCTTGATCTTTAAAGCAGAATCAAAAGATCGCAGCCTTCGGCAGCTCCTACAGGGGATTGGGTGCTGGATAAAATCGGGCATAAAAAAAGGGCCGCACCCTGCCAAGGAGACGGCCCCGGAAAATCGTAAATGCTGTTAACGCGTAGCCAGATCACCGCGCTTTAGATAAATCTCAGCGGAGATGGCAGGAGCGTCATGATGTGTCCCTCATGTAAACATTTCGCGCGAATTTGGTTTCGGTTCGATGAATTTTGAAATCGACGGGCACGCTGACCCAGCCGACCTAGACTACATCAGCCTGCTTGGCCGCCACGTGCACCCGCAAGTACCGCGGGCGAACACGCAGAAGCTGACTACACTAAAAATTGCGCTATGGATTCATCGATGAGGAACGCGAGAAATTCTGGCGTTTGCATTTTTCGTACATCACACCGCACTGCTGAAACTAGCAACTGTACTTGTTTCATACCACACCTTGTACAGTACGAAATCGATTCTCGATGCCGTCCGCTTGGCGCCCTTTGAGGCCAGCAAACACTCCGTATTCACCAGCCGCGCCACAGCAGCGTTATCACCTGGGAAGTGATCTGGGGAGATTCATGGTCTGGCTGCGGCAGTATGGTGAGTCACGAGGGCGGGGATTTTGAGTGCTTCGCCATTTCGGCTGGATTGAAGTTGCCTGAGCTATAGCTATCGCTGGCAAGCCAGCTCCCACAGGGGGCGATGTCGCTCACAAATATTATGGACGACACAAAAACCTGTGGGAGCTGGCTTGCCAGCGAAGAGGCCCTTGAATTCAGCGGTCAGGCCCGGGCTGTACGCACTTCTTCACTCACCACTTCATCCCGCCGCACAAACCGGTTCGCCCGCCCGAACGTGCCAAAATCATTAAACCGCACGCCCATCTCCCGCATCACCTCATGCGCCACCGGCACGGTCATCTGGCGAATGTAAAACGGCTCCTTCACCACAAAATGATGAATGCCGTGGCTGCTGCCGAAGTTGAAGCAGAACGCCTGCAACGGCCACAGCCACCAAGGGTTCAACACCTGACATTGCTGCATCACATTGCCCGGCTCGACATCCCCGTAGTAATGCATGTTCGAACTGATGAAGTGCAGGCAGAACGTGCGCAACACGTTCGGGCCAATGATCACCACGGCAGCGATATCGATCACCTGCATCACTGATAGCGTGGTCGCCGACCAATCAATCGGCGTGCCCAACAGATAGGCGATGCCATTGGCAGTATGAAAGCCGAGAAACACATACCACGCGCCCCAATGCAGCAGCGCCAGCGGCGCGTAGACCTTGAAGACACGTTTCAGAATGCTCCACTTATGCGCCCAGGTCGGCGCCCGCAACAAGCGGATGAAGGCCGACATCATGTTGTCGCCGACCATCAGCAGACGCGCAAAACCCCACGGTTCGCCGTTGGTGATTGCGCGTTCTTCCATGTCGGTTTCAGTGCCCGAAACCTTGTGGTGATTGAGGTGCAAATGCCGGCGAATCCACGGATTGATCGTGCTCGGTCGTGCCAGCCATACCAGACCCATCATCAGGTTATGCGGCACGCGTTGCTTGCGGAAATACATGCTGTGGATCAGGTCGTGCTCCAGCTCATGGGTCAACGACGCGAAAAACGCGTTGAGCAGCAGGCACACCCACCAGGCCATATGGCCAGTGACGTACAACGCCGCCGAACCGATCATCCCGGCCAGGGCAAATGCCAGAATCCCCGCACCCAGCGCATCCTGATGCTTGAGAATCGGGTAGCGCTCACGCAATTCCATGCCTTTGGCCAGCACCACTTGGCGAATATGCGCTGATCGCTGCGCCGCATTGTGTCGCTGGGGGCTTGCAGAAGTACCGTCCATGCTTCCATCCTCGGGTTTAAGATGTGCGTATCTTGCGTTGTGATGTATGCAATGACGGTAGCCGAGAACGCCAACCTGTTGACCGGAAGCGCCAATCAGCATGAAGGAACCGACCTCCCTCGCCAGTTGGACCCGTGCCCTGCGCAAGCAACTCGACGCGCTGGGGCTGGACAGTACTGACCTGTGCCAACAGGCCGGGCTCGATCCGCAACTGATGGACGACCCCAACGCCCGCTATCCCCTGTCCGCCACCACGCGCCTGTGGCAGCTATCCGTGCAGGCCAGCGGCGATCCGGCGATTGGTTTGCGCGTGTCGCGGTTCGTCAGCCCGACCACGTTCCACGCGCTCGGATACGCGCTGGTGGCCAGTGGCAGTTTGCGCGAAGTGTTCGAGCGTATCGTGCGCTATCACCCGGTGGTCAGCGATGCACTGGAGCTGGATCTGAGCCGCAGCGAGGACCGCTATCTGTTCCGTCTGAAAATTCCCGCAGGCAATCCAGCGCCAGCCTTCGAAGCCATCGATGCCTTCGCTGCGATCTACGTGCGCACCTGCCGCAATCGCCTCGGCCGTGATTACGCACCGCTGGCCGTTTATCTGCGGCGCCCGGAACCGCTCGATGTCCATCAATGGCACAAGGTCTTCCGCGCCCCGGTGCATTTCGCCTCGGTCGAAGATCGCCTGGAGTTCGCCCTCAACGACTTCGACAGCCACCTCGACGACGCCAACCCCGAACTGGCGGAACACAACGAGGCCGTGCTCAAGCGCACCATGGCCCAGCTCAAACCGCTGACCTGGGAGCGCAAAGTTCGCGACGCCATTGAGGAGCAACTACCGGAAGGCGAGCCCAGCGCCGAACGCATTGCCCAGGCTTTACATTTGAGTTTGCGTAGCCTGCAACGGCACTTGGCTGACGAAGGCTGCCGCTTCGACACGCTGCTCAACGAAAGCCGCGAAAACCTCGCGCTGCTGCACCTGCGTGATCCGCAGTGCTCATTGAGTGAAGTCAGCTATCTACTGGGATTTGCCGACACCAGCAGCTTCAGCCGCGCGTTCAAACGCTGGACGGGGCTGACACCGGGGCAGTTTCGGGATCAGTTGCGTTGATCAGGCGTTGATCCGGCGTTAATCGCCCTAGCCCTTGATCAGACTGCGCTCCATGCCTGATTTCCACTGTTCGATCATCGCCGCCCCCACTTCAGCGAATGGCTGATGAGTTCGCATGTGGTCAGCCATTTCGTCCATTGCCAACTGCATGCCCTGAACCACCTGTTGCAGCAGCTCGTTGCAGCGTCCTTCTGTAAGGTTGCACGCCGTGCGACCAAAACGCATAAGCACCTTGTTTTTAGGCCAGGCTTTTGATCCCCCCAGCAGCAAGGCCAAGCTGTCATTCTTGATGTATACCGATGTAGTGATGATGTCGTACGCCGGGGCGAGCCGGATTGAAGCCTGCGCGCCGCAATTGTCATACAGCACACCGAAGTTTTTCAGGTGCGCATCGCCATTTTTCAGCCCCGCCGACAACGCCACTATCTTGAAAAAATCTTCCATTGCCTGGCTCAACAGCGCCGGCGAAACATAGGCCTTGATCTGCCGGGAAGCGCCTTCGTAAGAACCATCGTACTTGGCTTTCGAAGCCCAGCCGTTGAGCACGCAGAAATCTTCAAAACCCAGATAGCCACGATCACTCAGGTCAAAACGCTCCACCACCAAAAATTTGCCCCGCTCACTCAGTTCAAATTTTGGCACTTCAAGCCCGCTCAGCGCTGCAGCGCGCATACAGAAATACTCGTTGGTTGCCAGTTCAGGAAACTCTTCGGGGCGGAAGGCTTTGACCAGATGCGTGGAGCCCCGGTGAGTCAGCCGATCAACAGCGGCTGCGCTGTCGCGAACCAGGACTTTAGGCTGCACGCCTGAGACGCCAGAATATTGGCCGTACGTTTGCAACAAGTCCTCAAACAAACCTTGCGCACCGTCGTGCACCAGAAGATCTGCCAACGCAGTTTCAGGCTGACGATCTACTGTCGACTTACTGGAAATCGCTAGCCGTCCAAGCTGATGCGGCCCCACGATCGCGAGCAAGGAAAAATCGTCGAAGCCACGAACCGCTTTGCTGAAGCGCCGGACCAGTTCATCGCGCAGCGCCCCTTCCGGCAGATTCATCTCGAAAACCGGATGAATGCCACGCTCCCAGCCGTAGCTTTCCAGACGGGTCGGCATGGTCAGCGAAACTGCATTTTGATCGGTGATGTCCTCGCGATAGCTGAACACACTATCCATGCCGGCCTGCCCCCTACCGAGCGTCCCGACTGACCTATCGGCAACGGTAATTTGTAATCGATCTGTCGAATCAGTCATGGAAATTTACCCTTTGCAACGAGTCGAGCGTGGGGCGCTGCGCTTGCAGAGGTACCGCCTTCAGCTCATAGCCGAAACCATTGAGGATCGCCTCGACCTTGCGTAGACCGATTTCAGAGACCGTATTGTTTTCAATCCCCGAGATCGTAGAGCGGCTCATTCCATACCGTTGCGCCAGCGCCTGCTGCGAGAGCTTGTGTGCTTTACGCAGGGTTCTAATTAATTCGCCAAGCTCTTCCATTGTTTATTCCTGCATTATTTACGATGCAATAAAGCTATACAGGCATTATATGCATCGCATTCAATGCATATTCAGAAAGAGTTTAGCTTAGATGAGACGTTATGGGCGGAGGGCTTATCGGCTGCTGACAAACCCAAGCTCAAACACAGTACCCGACGCATCACTGCTTACCCGCACCTGCCCACCATGCAATTGCATGATCGACTGCACGATCGCCAGACCTAACCCGCCGGAATCACCCGGTTCAGCGCGGGCCGGGTCGACGCGGTAGAAGCGGTCGAACAGTTTGCCCAAATGTTCAGGCGCGATGGCCGGGCCGTAGTTGTTCACCTGCAACCAGCACATGCCCGGCTCATCGCGCTGGCGCAAGCTGATGACCGAGCCGACGTCAGCGTGGCGCACCGCGTTGGCCAACAGGTTGCCGAGGGCGCGTTGCAGCAGTTGCTGGTCGGCAAACAATTGCCCACTGAAGGTGTTTCTCAAGTGAATCCCACGATCGTCGGCCAAGGCTTCGAAGTAATCACACAGCTCATCGCCGATGTCAGCCAGATCCAGCGTGCGCAAATCGAGCGCACGCTCCGCCTGTTCGGCACGGGCGAGGAACATCAGATTTTCCGCCATGCGTTTGAGCCGCTCGAACTCCTCCATATTCGAGGCCAGTACTTCCTGATACTCCGCCGTGCTGCGCGGGTGGTTCAGCGCCTGGCCATTGCTGGCGAGCAAGGTGTGCAGCGGCGTGCGGATTTCGTGAGCGAGGTCGGCGGAGAACTGCGACAGGCGCTGGAAGCTGTCCTCCAGCCGCGCGAGCATGCCGTTCAGCGCGTTTACCGGCTCAAGCAGTTCCGCAGGCGTGCCGGCGGCAGGCAAGCGCTGATCGAGACTGCGCAGGTCAATGCCGCGCATTGCTTCGCTCAATTGTCGTAACGGTTTGAGGCCACGGCGCAGCAGCACCAGCCCCAACGCAAACGCCAGCAATGCACCCAGTCCAATCGCGACGTACAGCCGCATCCGGTAACTGGCGAGCATCTGCTCGCGTTCGTTTAACACTTTGCCGGCAATCACGGTCAGGGATTCGCCGTTCGGCCCCTGAGCTTCGCCGGACAGCAGCGCCACTTCGGCACCGTCGGGCGCCTGCCAGGTCATCACGTCGCGACGTTGCGGCGGCTGATCGCGCGCGATTGAGTTCAGCGCTGGAAGCGTTCGCTGGCGCGGGTTGATCGCAATCACATTTGATCCATCAGTGCGGCGCACCAGCAGCAAACTGTCGAGATTGCCGAGCATGTTCTGATACAGCCGCGGCCGCGCCTGCAAGGCGTCGAGGCTGTCGCTGTCGGCGAGCAAGGCGCGCACCTGTTCCAGTCGGCCTAGCAATGCCAAGTCATCGCGGTAGGCGATTTCTGCGGCGAGCGAGCGGTAGAGAAACACGCCAATTGCGCCCAGTACCAAAGCGCAGACCATCGCGAATGCCAGCGCCAGGCGCCAGGCAATCGACCTAGAGCGCATCGTCGGGCGCTTCCAGTTGATACCCGACGCCGCGCACGGTGTGAATCAGTTTCGGCATGAACGGGTCATCGACTTTCGAGCGCAAGCGTCGTACCGCGACTTCAACCATGTTGGTGTCGCTGTCGAAATTCAGGTTCCACACCTGCGAGGCGATCAGAGTGCGCGACAACACTTCGCCCTGGCGGCTGGCGAGCAATTGCAGCAACGCGAATTCCTTGTTGGTCAGGGCGATGCGCTGGCCGCCGCGGCTGACACGACGGCGTAATACGTCGATCTCCAGATCGGCAATGCTGTACGACTCGGCCTCGCGCATTGGCCCGCGACGCAACAGGGTGCGTACGCGCGCGAGCAGTTCGGCGAAGGCGAAGGGTTTGAGCAAGTAGTCATCGGCGCCGAGTTCGAGACCACGCACGCGATCTTCAATGGCGTCCTTGGCGGTGAGGAACAGCACTGGGGTGGCGCCGCGCTGACGGATCAGTTGCAACAATTGCCAGCCATTGAGGCCCGGCAGCATCACGTCGAGGATGATCAGGTCATATTCCTGCTGCTCGATGAAATAGCGCCCATCAAGGCCATTGAGCGCCACGTCCACGGCAAAACCCGACTCGCCCAGGCCTTTGGCGAGGAAATTCGCGGTTTTGGCTTCATCTTCTACGACCAGCAAACGCATGGCACACCTCGATTGTTCAGACGCACAGGCTAGGCGTCTTCGGCAACGTTGCCTATTACAAACTTGTAATCCGACTGACGAGGTTCTGACGAAGTGCGGCGGCTAAGGTGGCGACATTCAACCCGGAGCCTGTCCATGACCTTCAAATACCTCGTTGCGAGCCTGGCCCTTGGCGTCAGCGCCAGCGCTTTCGCTGCTGCTGAACTGCCGCGCCACGCTGACCTCGATCTGAAAACTGCGCGCCTGCTGGCCGACGCGGCGATGAGTAATTGCACCGGCACGGTGTCGGTGCTCGACCGGGGCGGCAACTTGCTGGTGACCCTGCGTGGCGATGGTGTCGGGCCACATAACACCGTCGCCAGCCAACGCAAAGCGTATACGGCGTTATCGACGAAAACCCCAACGCGCCTGTTCGCCGAGCGCGCCCGCAGCAATCCGGAAACCGCCAACCTCAACACCCTCGACGAATTGCTGTTGCTCGGCGGCGGCATTCCGCTATTCGCCGCTAATGAATTGGTCGGCGCCATGGGCGTGGCCGGTTCCGGCGGTGGCGAGCAAGACGAAACCTGTGCGACCCGGGCCGCCGACAAGGCCGGTCTGTCCATCACCCGTTCCCAATAAGGAGATTCATCATGACCACCCTGCGCATGACCTTCGCCGCCCTCGGCCTGAGTGCGTTTTCAAGCCTGGCGCTGGCCGCCGGCAACCCGCTGAGCGTGCACGTGCTCAACCTGGAAAACGGCCTGCCGTCGCCCGGCATCAACGTGACGCTGGAGAAACACGTCGGTCAGAACTGGCAGCCGCTGGCCCAAGGCACCACCAATGAGCAAGGGCGCATTGCCGAACTGTTCCCGGCCAAACAGCCTTTTGAAGCGGGCGAATACCGGGTGGTGTTCAAGACCGGCGAGTATTTCAAGAAGGTGAAACACGACACGTTCTTTCCGGAGATTCCGGTGATCTTTGAAGTGAAGCAGACCGATCAGCATTACCACATCCCGCTGCTGCTGAGCCCGTACGGCTTCTCGACCTATCGCGGTTCTTAAGCCTTACACACAACAACTGTAGGAGTGAGCCTGCTCGCGATAGCGGTTTATCAGTCACGCATTTGTTAACTGACAGATTGTGATCGCGAGCAGGCTCACTCCTACATTGGATCTGCGTGAACTCACTGGAGCATGGCCAGCGCGCGCAACCGTACGGCATCAAGGATCTCGATTTCGCCATACCCCAAGCCAATAATCCCCTGCCCCTGCAAATCCTTGAGGATCTGATTGGTGGTCTGCCGCGACAGCGACAGCATCGAGGCCAACTGCTCCTGCGGCAGTTGCAGCACCCGGCGGGGCGCGTCGATTTCGCCATAGCCTTCGGCGATCATCAGCAAGCGATGAGCCAGCCGCGCGGGGGCCGGCAGCAGGCTGAGCTGTTCGAGATTGATGAAAGTCAGGCGCAGTTTGTGGCTCATCAACAGCGCCAGATGCCGCCAGTACACCGGGTTTTCATCGAGCAGTTTCAGCAGTGTCGCTTGCGGGATATTGAGCAGCGTGCAAGACCCCACGGCATAGGCGTCATGGGTACGCGGCTGTCCGTCGAACAGGCAGATTTCCCCAAACCAGTGCGGCGCTTCCACCAGGCTCAATAACGCTTCCTTGCCCTGCTCGCTCACCGCGCCGATGCGCACGGCGCCATCGAGTACCGCGTAAAGACCACAGGGCGGATCACCACGCTGGAACAAGCGCTGCCCCGCCGTCAGCCGCCGCTCCCGCGCAGCCGTCAGCAGACTATCCTGAAAGGACGCAGGTAAATGACTGAACCACTGCCCGGTCATCAGTCGTGAACGCTTATCCATCAATACTCCTAACTGTCGCCTGCCTGACAGAGTAAGCGCCGATCCCGGCGCATGCTGCGATCACCCTACAGGAGGAACAACAATGAAAAGCCTCGTCGATCATTTGAGTCGATACGCCGCTTACCACCGCGACCCACGCAACATCGCCAGCCACTTTATCGGTATTCCGCTGATTGTGGTGGCGGTCGCGGTTTTGTTGTCGCGTCCGGAATGGTCGCTGGGCGGGTTGTGGATATCTCCAGCCGTCCTGGTTGCGCTGGCCTCGGCGTGGTTTTACCTACGCCTGGAGTTGCAACTCGGCGTACTGATGACAGTGCTGATGGGGCTTTCCGTCTGGGCCGGACATGTCCTGGCGCAACAGAGCACCATGGTCTGGCTGAGCAGCGGTCTGGCGATGTTTGTGATTGGCTGGGTGATCCAGTTTGTCGGCCATCACTACGAGGGGCGCAAACCGGCGTTTGTCGATGACGTCAGCGGGCTGATTGTCGGGCCGTTGTTCGTGGTGGCGGAGCTGGCGTTCATGCTTGGGATGCGGCATGAGTTGAAAGAGCAGATCGAGGCGCGGGCGGGGGTGGTGCGGGTTAATCCGAACAGCAAAGCGGCGGTTTAGGCCGCTTTAAAAGATCGCAGCCTGCGGCAGCTCCTACAGAATTTCGGTTGATGCCGAACCCCTGTAGGAGCTGCCGCAGGCAGCGATCTTTTGATCTTAAAGGCTGGCGACTTTCTGCCAGACCTTGGGTTTGAAGAACAACGTCTCACCTTTGGCCAAGCCAATCAGGCTGTCGTGATCCTTCACCACTTCGGCTTCGATCAAATCAGTCTGCCCCTCAACCTTCAACGTCACTCGCGTGGTCGCGCCCAGCGGCCGGATATCGCGTACCTCAGCGGCATGGTGATCTTCCAGCTCATGCTTCGACAACGACACTTCGTGCGGACGGAACAGCACGTGATTGTCGTCGCTCAACAGCAAGCGGTTCGAATCACCAAGGAAGTGATAAACGAAATCGCTGGCCGGGTTTTCGTAAACGTCGCCCGGCGAGCCGATCTGCTCGATCACACCCTTGTTCATCACCACGATACGGTCAGCGACTTCCATCGCTTCTTCCTGGTCGTGGGTCACAAACACCGAGGTCAGGTTGATGTCTTCGTGCAGGCGAGCCAGCCAGCGGCGCAGCTCTTTACGCACCTTGGCGTCGAGGGCGCCGAACGGTTCGTCGAGCAGCAGCACTTTCGGCTCAACCGCCAAGGCACGGGCCAGAGCGATACGTTGGCGCTGACCACCGGACAGTTGCTCCGGGTAGCGATCCGACAGCCAGTCCAGTTGCACCATGTTCAACAACTCATGAACCTTGGTCGCGATCTGGCTTTCGCTCGGGCGCTGGTTTTTCGGCTTCATGCGCAGGCCGAAGGCGACGTTGTCGAACACGGTCATGTGGCGGAACAAGGCGTAGTGCTGGAACACAAAACCGACGTTGCGATCACGCACGTCGTGGCCGGACACGTCTTCACCGTGGAACACAATGTTGCCCTGATCCGGGGTTTCCAGACCGGCAATAATGCGCAGCAAGGTGGTTTTACCGCAGCCGGACGGGCCGAGCAGCGCCACCAGCTCGCCGCTGTGGATATCCAGGCTGATGTTGTCCAGCGCCTTGAACGCGTTGAAATTCTTGCTGACGTTACGCACTTCGATCGACATGAATTATTCCTCCGCGGCGCTGGCGCGCAGGCGGTTGATACGGTTTTCGCTCCACTGCTTGAGCAGCAGGATGAAGAGCGCCAGGATCAGCAACAGGCTCGCCACGGCGAACGCGGCCACGTGGTTGTATTCGTTGTAGAGGATCTCGACGTGCAACGGCAAGGTGTTGGTCACCCCGCGAATGTGCCCGGATACCACCGACACCGCACCGAACTCACCCATGGCCCGCGCGGTACACAGCACCACGCCATAAATCAGGCCCCACTTGATGTTGGGTACGGTGACATGCCAGAACATCTGCCAGCCGTTGGCGCCGAGCAGACGCGCGGCTTCCTCTTCCTGAGTGCCTTGTTCCTGCATCAGCGGGATCAGCTCGCGAGCCACGAATGGCACGGTAACGAAAATCGTCGCCAACACGATGCCCGGCAGGGCGAAGACGATCTGGATGTCGTGATCCTGCAACCACGGCCCGAAGAAGCCCTGGGCGCCAAACATCAGCACGTAGACCAGACCGGCGATCACCGGCGACACCGAGAACGGCAGGTCGATCAGCGTCACCAGCATGCTCTTGCCGCGGAACGAGTACTTGCTCACGCACCATGCGGCGCTGACGCCGAACACAAGATTGAGCGGCACCGAAATCAGCACGGCGAACACGGTGAGCTTCAGTGCCGAGAGTGCATCCGGTTCAAAGATCGCGGTGAAGAATGCGCCAAGGCCGTTCTTCAAACCCTGCGACACCACGATGAACAACGGCAGCAACAGAAACAGGAAAAAGATCAGCCAGCCAAGGCCAATCAGGATTCTGCGCGAAGTGGCACTGCCACGGCGTGCAGCGTTGGCCGAGGAAGCGGCCGCAATAGACGATTGGGACATGTTCGCGCCTCCTTATGGGGTTTCGATGCGCCGCTGCAGCAAGTTGATCAGCAGCAACAGGACAAAGGAAACCACCAGCATCAGCACGCCGATGGCAGTGGCGCCGGTGTAATCGTATTGGTCGAGTTTGACCATGATCAGCAGCGGCAGGATCTCGGTTTTCATCGGCATGTTGCCGGCGATGAAAATCACCGAACCGTACTCGCCGACACCGCGAGCAAAAGCCAGGGCAAACCCGGTCAGCCAGGCGGGCAGCAATGCCGGCACCAGGATGTGACGGAACACCTGCCATGGTTTCGCGCCAAGGCACGCTGCGGCTTCTTCGACTTCACGGGGAATGTCGGCCAGCACCGGTTGCACCGTACGCACCACGAACGGCAGCGTCACAAAGGTCAGCGCGAGGGTGATACCCAGCGGGGTGTAGGCGATTTTGAAACCGAGATCGGCGGCGAACTGGCCGACCAGGCCGGCCGGCGCGTACAGCGCGGTCAGCGCGATACCAGCGACGGCTGTTGGCAAGGCGAACGGCAGATCGATCATCGCGTCGATGATCTTGCGCCCGGCGAAGGTGTAGCGCACCAGCACCCACGCCAGCAGCGTACCGATGATGCCGTTGATGATCGCAGCGCACAGCGCGGTGCCGAAACTCAGCTTCAAGGCTGCCAGCACGCGGGGGGCGGAGATGATCGTCCAGAACTGTTCCCAAGTGAGCTGCGAGGCGTGGACGAACATCGCCGCCAGCGGGATAAGCACAATCAGACTGAGGTACACCAAGGTGTAACCCAGCGTCAGCCCGAAGCCGGGTATGACGGGGGAGATACGACGCGACATAAAAGTCCCTGGTTAAAAACGCATCAATGTGGGAGCGAACCCTGTGGTGAGGGGATTTATCCCCGATGGGCAGCGAAGCTGCCCCAAAACCAGAAAATGCGGTGTTTCAAATACACCGCATACCAGGGTTTTGCGACTGCTTCGCAGCCGGTCGGGGATAAATCCCCTCACAACAAAAGCTCGCTCCCACATGTCATGTGCCCAAACATCAGGCTGGTTAGAGTGAGATTACTGCGCCTGATAAATCTGGTCGAACACGCCACCGTCATTGAAGAATTTCGGCTGCGCGGATTTCCAGCCGCCGAAGTCCTTGTCGATGGTCACCAGCTCCAGTTTCGGGAACTGCTGGGCATACTTGGCGGCCACGTCCTTGTCACGTGGACGATAGAAGTTCTTCGCGGCGATTTCCTGACCGGCCGGGCTGTACAGGTGCTTCAGATACGCTTCGGCGATCTGCTCGTTGCCCTTCTTCTCGGCGTTCTTGTCGACCACGGCCACCGGTGGTTCAGCGAGGATCGACAGCGAAGGCACGACGATGTCGAACTTGTCGGCGCCGCCGTCTTCTTTCAGCGCCAGGAACGCTTCGTTTTCCCAGGCCAGCAACACGTCACCCTGACCGTTGTTGACGAAAGTGATGGTCGAACCGCGAGCACCGGTGTCCAGAATCGGCACGTGCTTGAACAAGGTCTGTACGTATTCCTTGGCTTTGCCTTCGTCACCGCCGTTGGCTTTCAGGCCATAGGCCCACGCGGCGAGGAAGTTCCAGCGCGCACCGCCGGAGGTTTTCGGGTTCGGGGTGATCACCGAGACGTCGTTCTTGACCAGATCACCCCAGTCCTTGATGCCTTTCGGGTTGCCCTTGCGCACCAGGAACACGATGGTCGAGGTATACGGCGTGCTCGCTTCCGGCAGACGCTTCTGCCAGTCGGCTGGCAGGGTCTTGCCGAGTTTGGCGATTTCGTCGATGTCGCCGGCCAGCGCCAGGGTCACCACGTCGGCACGCAAGCCGTCGATCACTGCGCGGCCTTGCTTGCCCGAACCACCGTGGGATTGCTGGATTTTCACGGTGTCGCCAGCGTGATCTTTCTGCCAGAACTTGATGAACTCAGCGTTGTAGTCCTGATACAGCTCGCGCGTCGGGTCGTACGACACATTGAGCAGTTCGTAATCCTTGGCAACCGCGGAACCGGCAAACACAGCGCTGGCCAGGGCGGCCAAAGCGTAACGGCGAATCGACGACATGGTGAAAGCTCCTGGAATTCTGGTGGTGGCTTTTTCTTATGTATGTACTGCTGGAATCAGGTTGCCCATGGATAAAAGATCGCAGCCTTCGGCAGCTCCTACACACAGCCCCCTGTAGGAGCTGCCGCAGGCTGCGATCTTTTAGCCAGGTTGTTTACCGGGCTGCTGCAAACGGAATTTCTCTTTGCGTTCGATCTGCACGACTTGAGCGTTGTGCACAGTGATCTCCACCGCGCCGAAACGCAGATCGCGCAGGGCGCTCTGGATTTCACGCAAGATGGTGCTTTCGTCCTGACCGTCAACGCTGCGAAGGGATGCGCTCATGGTGCTGCTCCTTTGAATGGGATATGCCTGGCAGTGGGCGGCACTGCGTTCGGCGTGGGAGCAATATAAGAGAGGCTCGGATATTCTTAAAAAGACTATTTAAGAATGTTTATATAACCAGAAAACATTATGTGGTGGGGCAAGGGGTTGCGCGGTGGCGGAGCAAAAGATCGCAGCCTTCGGCAGCTCCTACATGGATCGGTGTAGGAGCTGCCGAAGGCTGCGATCTTTTGATCTTTTAACCAATCACCGGTTTTCTAGCCCAATCTATCTCCTGTACCGGCACCGGCCGCCCAAACCAATATCCCTGCCCCAGATCACATTCCTGCTCCAGCAAAAACGCCGCTTGCTCAACCTGCTCGATCCCTTCGGCATGCACCTGCATGCCCATACTCTGCGCCAGCGCGATGATCACCCGGACGATCGCTGCGTCATCCTCGTCCCACGGCAAACCGGCAACAAATCCCTGATCAATCTTGAGCTTTTGCACCGGCAAGCGCTTGAGCCGCAGCAACGACGAATAGCCGGTGCCGAAATCATCGATGGCCAGGCGAATACCCAATTCACGCAAGCGATGCATCTGCTCCAGCGCCACCTCCGGATCGTCCATCACCGCGCTTTCGGTCACTTCCAGTTCCAGATACGCCGGATCCAGCCCGGTCTCGCGCAGCACCTGCGCCACCTGCTGATACAGTTCACGCCGGGCAAACAACCGCGAAGACACGTTCACAGCCACAAACGCCAACACCACCCCGGCCTGCTGCCACTGGCACATCTGCTGGCAAGCCTGCTGCATCACCCAGGCATCGATTTCGGCGATTAACCCGGTGCGCTCGGCGATCGGGATGAATTCGGCGGGCGACACCAGTCCCCGCTGCGGATGCTGCCAGCGCACCAAGGCTTCAACGCCGATCAGGCGACTGGTTTTAAGGTCATGCACCGGTTGGTAGTAGACCCGCAACTCCTGTTGCTCCAGCGCACGGCGCAGTTCGAAGGCGATTTCGACCCGTTTCTGGGCGTGAGCGGTGAGCTCTTCGGTATACAAGGCATAACCGTTGCGCCCGCTGCTCTTGGCCTTGAACAGCGCCGCATCGGCATTGCGCAACAGTTGGCCGGCGCTGAGCGCATCGCTGGGGAACAGGCTTATGCCGACACTGGCGTTGATGAACAACTCATCGCCGTCGATGCCGACCGGCTCCTTCAGTGCATCGAGAATGCGCTGGGCGCACGCCGCCGCCTGGCCGGGCTGTGGACAACTTTCTGCCAATACCGCGAATTCATCACCACCAAGCCGCGCCACGGTGACGCCGGGCCCAAACAGCTCACGCAAACGGGTCGCCACCGCTTTGAGCAAACGATCGCCAACGTTGTGCCCGAGGCTGTCGTTGATCATCTTGAAGTGATCCAGATCGAGCAACAGCAGCGCACAGCCGCGCTTATGGACCTGCGCCGATGCCAGGGCCTGTTCGGTACGATCGCTGAATAACAGACGGTTGGGCAGATCGGTCAGCGGATCGTGGTGGGCAAGGTGCTGAAGCTCATGCTCGGAATGCTTGATCGCACTGATATCGGAAAACACCGCCACGTAATGACTGATCCGCCCCTGATCATCATGAATGACGCGGATGGTTTGCCATTGGGGATAAATCTCCCCGCTTTTGCGGCGGTTCCAGATCTCGCCGCTCCACTCGCCTTGCGATTCGAGCGTGGCGAACATCGCCTGATAGAAGCCCGGCGGATGATGGCCGGACTTGAACAGACTGGGTTGTTGGCCGAGCACTTCTTCGCGCAGATAACCGGTGATCTCGATAAACGCACGATTGACGTGCACGATCAGCCCCTGATGGCTGGTGACCAAAACGCCTTCGCGGGTGCAATCGAACACGGCCGCTGCCTGGCGCAAGTGCTCCCGGTCAGCGTGACGTTCACGCAACCTCGCACCTATCCCTAGAAACTCATACAACCGCGCCCGCGCCAGAAAAATCAGCCCGGCACTGACCGCCGCGAAGACATAACCGTTGATCAGTTGCCATCGTGCGAGTTGGATCGGATTATCGAAGAAATTGTTTAATAAATAACCAGTACCTTGCAGCCAGACCGCCGCAAGTACGAGATAGAGCAGCGCTGCACGCAAGGCATCGCGATAAGTGTCAGGCATTAGGCCATCCATGTCCCTACAAAAAAGTGGGATTATAGGTCAGGAAACATCCAGCTAACTCTTATCTGAAAGCGTGACTGGTTTTATCTGTGTGCTTAGTGATAATGCATCGGCTGTTTTTATCTTTATCGAGGGCCCTATAGCCTATGTGGTACGAAGGTTTTCTTGGCTTGTCGGCCTGGTCTCTGGTCGCGGTCACCTTGCTGATGACCCACGTGACGATTGTCGGCGTCACGGTCTATCTGCACCGCTACTCGGCCCATCGCTCCCTGGAGCTGAATGCCGGCCTGAAGCACTTTTTCCGTTTCTGGCTGTGGCTGACCACGGCGCAGAACACCCGCGAGTGGACCGCCATCCACCGTAAGCACCACGCCAAATGCGAAACCGAAGATGACCCGCACAGCCCGGTCATCAAGGGTTTGTCCACGGTACTGCGTACCGGCGCCGAGCTGTACCGCGCCGAAGCCCAGAACCCGGAAACCCTGCGCATCTACGGCAAGAACTGCCCCGAAGACTGGATCGAGCGCAACGTCTACAGCCGTTACCCGCTGTTGGGCGTGGCAATCATGGGCGTCATCGACCTGCTGCTGTTCGGCACCATCGGCATCACCATCTGGGCGATCCAGATGATGTGGATCCCGGTGTGGGCCGCCGGCGTCATCAACGGTCTGGGCCATGCGGTCGGTTATCGCAACTTCGAATGCCGCGACGCGGCAACCAATCTGGTGCCTTGGGGCATCCTGATCGGCGGCGAAGAACTGCATAACAACCATCACACCTACCCTAACTCGGCCAAGCTGTCGGTGAAGAAGTGGGAATTCGACCTCGGCTGGGCGTGGATCAAAGTCTTCAGCTTCTTTCGTCTGGCCAAGGTGCAACGTGTAGCGCCGATCGCCCACCGCGTCGAAGGCAAAGGCAATCTGGACATGGACACCGCCATGGCGATCCTCAACAACCGCTTCCAGATCATGGCCCAGTACCGCAAATTGGTCATCGGCCCGCTGGTCAAGCAGGAGTTGGCCAAAGTCGATCACTCGGTGCGTCACCAGTTCCACCGCGCCAAACGCCTGCTCTCGCGGGAAACCAGCCTGCTGGAAGATCGCCACCACGCGCGCATCCAGAGCATGCTCGAGCACAGCCAGGCGCTGAAGGTCATTTACGAAAAACGCCTGGCCCTGCAGCAGATCTGGGTGAAGACCAGCTCCAACGGCCACGACATGCTCGCCGCCATCAAAGAGTGGATTCACGAGGCTGAAGCCAGCGGTATTCAGTCCCTGCGCGAGTTTGCCGACCAGCTGAAAACCTACTCGTTGCGCCCAGCCACCACCTGACGGGTAACAATGGGATCCCCTGTGGCGAGGGGATTTATCCCCGATCGGCTGCGCAGCAGTCGCAAAACCAGACGACGCGTTTTCATTGAGGGACCGCGTCATCCTTACCGCCTAGCAGAACCCCACTACCGTTGGGAACTTCGCCGAAAATCCCCTATCTCAAAGACTTCGCCATTCCGGCGGGCTTAGGTGTGGCCGTTGTTGTCGACGCGGCACGCCCTCTGAGAACTGTGCCGATGGTCAACAACAACCAAAAAGACTCATCCCTCCCGCAGTGGCCCGAGGCCGCGCAAACACTCATGGCATTGATGCACGCCCAGGGCGAAGTCGCTCGTCTGAGCGAACGCGAACAGCTGTTCAGCTCGCTGCTGGTCAGTGTCAACGCCGTGCTTTGGGCATTCAACTGGGAAACCCGCCAGGTGCTGTACGTCAGCCCGGCCTATGAGCGGATTTTCGGTCGCTCGGCAGGGCTTTTGCTGGCTGACTACAACCAGTGGCGCGACAGCATCTATCCCGACGATCTGGATTACGCTGAACGCAGCCTCGCCGAAGTCCTGCACAAAGGCGCCGTGGAAGATCGCGAGTACCGGATCATCGCCGCTGACGGGCAGGTGCGCTGGCTCAGCGACAAATGCTTCATCAATCGTCAGGACGAGCCCGGGCAACCGGTGATCATCGTCGGCATCGCTGAAGACATCACCGATAAAAAGCAGATGGAAACCGAGCTGCAACGTCTGGCCACCACCGATGTGTTGACCCAGAGCAGCAACCGCCGGCATTTTTTCGAATGCGCCAATCGCGAGTTCGAAGAGGCGCGGCTGCAAGGCTCGCCACTGGCGTTTCTGCTGTTGGATATCGATGACTTCAAAATGATCAACGACACCTACGGCCACCCTCAAGGCGACAGCGTGCTGCAAGCCATTGCCGTATGTGGACGCGCCTCGTTGCGACGGGGAGATTTGTTCGGGCGAATAGGCGGTGAAGAATTTGCCGCGGTGTTCCCCGGCTGCGCTCCCGACATGGCCATGCAAGTCGCCGAGCGGCTGCAACAGGAGATTCAGCGTTTGAGCTTCAGCCATGACGGCCAGACGTTCGGCATCACCGTCAGCCAGGGCCTGACCAGCCTCACCGACAGCGACGAAAGCCTCGACAGCCTGTTCGCCCGGGCGGATACGGCGATGTATGAAGCCAAGCGTCAGGGCAAGAACCGGATTATCTCCGGCTGAACCTTTGGCTCAAGCCCAACCAAATCCCCTGTAGGAGCTGCGGCACGCTGCGATCTTTTGACTTTAAAGATCAGGATCAAAAGATCGCAGCGTGCCGCAGTTCCTACATTGGAATCTGGCTATTTACGCATCCGCATCAACTCCGGCAAACCGATCTTGAGCAACCGCGCCGTCCGGCTCTTCGCCAACGCCTCGATACCTTCATGCTCGGTCAGGCGAGCCATTTGCGCCGCCATGTTCATCACCAGCGCCTCGCGGGAATACACCCCGCCGCCGAGCTGGTAGACCGAGGCAATCAACTCACGCAGTTCCAGCGGCAGTCGCCAACGGGTGCGCAGCGCAGAACCATACGCCGCGCCAAATTGCGCCAACGCTTCACCCACTTCCTCCAGATCGTCCAGCTCACCGCCCGCCTGTTTCCATTCTTGCAAACAGCGCAGCAACGCCAGATCACCCAGACGATGCAGCATGCCCGCGCAATAGCACCGCTCCTGATCCAGATCGAGCAACCGCGCCAGCGTGCGCGCGTATTCAGCGGTGTGCAGCGACAGCCCCCAATAACGTTCGGCGTAGTCCGCCAGACATGGGTCGCTAAGCCGGGCGCTGCGTTTGAGCGCCAGCCCCAGAATCAGATTCATGCTTTGCCCCGTGCCAAGCCGCTGCAGTGCCTGAGCCACAGTTTGCACCGGTGCGCCATGGTGTTGCGCGGCGCTGTTGGCCGCCGCAATCAATACCGCTGTAATCTGCGGATCGGTACGGATTTCCTGTTGCAGCACCGTCAGATCGAGACCACCAGGATTGAGGCTGCGCTTGACCGCGACCTGCACATCCGTCATCAACGGCGCGCCGTCGGCCTGCTCACGGCGTCGCTCAAGGAATACCGACAAGGTCATGCCGGGCGCCAGCGCTGGCACCTCACAGAACACTTCTTCCCCGGCATTCAACAGCAAACCCTGCAAACGCTCGGTCAGGCTTTCCATGTTCAGCGGTTTGGTCAGGTACGCCGTCGGCGCCAGCAGTATGGCTTCACGCACGCTGGCACTGTCGTTGCGGCTGCTCATCAAAATGAACGGCAGCGGCGGATTACGTTTGCGCTGACGCACACTGCGCAACACATTCAAACCATCGACGCCGGGTAATTCCCAATCGACGATGGCCAGGTCGTACGGCACTTCACTGAGCATCGCCATCGCTTGCTTGCCATCGGCACACAGGTCCAGCCGCGCATCACAACGCACGTTCAGCAACACTTGTTTGAGCAGGTCCCGGGACCACGGATCAGCTTCGGCAATCAGCACTCGGGGTACGGCGGGTAAATCAACGGCAGTCATGCACGCTCTCCCTTGCAATGCCTGAACCTTAGCCAATGATGGCCATTCGATACAGCGTTAAAGCAGGCGATGTGTTTCAGGGGCATAAAAAAACCCGCCGAAGCGGGTTTTTTTGTCGATCAGGTCACACTGGGGGATCAGAGCTCGGAGAAGCACTCTTCGATGATCGCCAGACCTTGGTCCAGTTGCTCGTCCGGCGAGGTCAGCGGTACGAGTACGCGCAGCACGTTGCCGTAGGTGCCGCAGGACAGCAGGATCAGGCCCTTGTCGCGAGCCTTGGCCACAACGGACGCTACAGCGGCAGCGTTCGGCTTGTGACTGTCGCCGTTTTCGAACAGCTCAACGGCGATCATCGCGCCCAATGCACGGACTTCGCCGATCACCGGGTATTTGGCCTGGATGGCTTTGAGGCCGGTGACCAGACGCTCGCCGACAGCCTTGCAGCGGTCCAGCAGGTGTTCTTCTTCAAACACTTCCATCACGGCCAGAGCAGCGGCGCAAGCGATCGGGCTACCGGCGTAAGTGCCGCCCAGGCCGCCTGGTGCGATGGCGTCCATGTATTCAGCCTTGCCACACACACCGGCCAGCGGGAAACCGCCTGCAATGGATTTGGCGAAGGTGGTCAGGTCGGCAGCAACGCTCATCTGTTCCATGGCGAAGAACGTACCGGTACGGCCAGCGCCGGTTTGCACTTCGTCAGCAATCAGCAGGATGCCGTGTTGGTCGCACAGGGCACGCAGACGCTTCATGAATTCCTTCGGCGCGACGTAGAAACCACCTTCGCCCTGTACAGGCTCGATGATGATCGCGGCGATGTCTTTCGGCTCGGCGTCATTCTTGAAAATGCGTTCAATGGAAGCGATCGAGTCGTCGATGCTCACGCCGTGCAGTTCGTTCGGGTAAAGCGCGCGGAAGATGCCACCAGGCATCAGGCCCATACCGGCCGAGTAAGGCACGACTTTACCGGTCAGGCCCAGGGTCATCATGGTGCGACCGTGGTAAGCGCCGGTGAAGGCAATCACGCCAGCACGGCCAGTGGCAGCACGAGCGATTTTCACGGCGTTTTCCACCGCTTCGGAACCGGTGGTGACCAGCAGGGTTTTCTTGGCGAAATCACCTGGCACCTTGGCGTTGATTTTTTCGCACAGCTCAACGTACGGCTCGTAGGCCAGCACCTGGAAGCAGGTGTGAGTCAGCTTGTTCAGCTGTTCGGTCACGGCAGCGATAATTTTCGGGTGCACGTGGCCGGTGTTCAGTACGGCGATACCGCCGGCGAAGTCGATGAATTCACGACCTTCAACGTCAGTCACGGTAGCGTTCTTCGCGGATTCGGCGAAGATCGGGTGAATCTGGCCAACACCACGAGGTACAGCAGCGTTACGGCGGGCCATCAGTTCAGCGTTAGTCTTGCTCATTACAGTCCTCATTCGCCGCTCATCGGGCGGCGTGGTTCAAGGATTAAGCGGGAGGAAGCGACGGTGACAGCATGCGATGATCGACTGCCACGGCGTTCCCGGCCGCAGAGAAAATTCCGGTTTGAAACACGCAAAGGGACAGCGCTCTCGTGCCCTTTGCGTTTGCAGCGATCCCTTTCCCCGGCTTAGATGCCCAGGCAGAGGTATTTGATTTCCAGATAATCTTCGATGCCGTACTTGGAGCCTTCACGGCCCAGGCCCGAGGCCTTGATACCGCCGAACGGTGCGACTTCGTTGGAGATCAGCCCGGTGTTGACGCCAACCATGCCGTATTCCAGGGCTTCAGCCACACGGAACACACGGCCCAGATCGCGAGCATAGAAGTACGAAGCCAGACCGAACTCGGTGTCGTTGGACATCGCGATCACTTCAGCTTCGTCTTTGAAGCGGAACAACGGCGCCAGTGGGCCGAAGGTTTCTTCCTTGGCCACTGCCGCGTTTTTCGGCACGTTGGTCAGGATGGTCGGCTCGAAGAAGTTGCCTTCCATTTGCTTGCCGCCAGCCAATACGGTTGCGCCTTTGGCTACAGCGTCAGCGATGTGCTCTTGCACCTTCGCCACGGCTTTTTCGTCGATCAGCGGACCAGTGGTGGTGCCGTCTTCCAGACCGTTGCCGATCTTCAGTTTGGCTACAGCCACTTTCAGTTTCTCGGCGAACGCATCGTAGACCGAATCCTGAATGTACAGACGGTTGGCGCAGACGCAGGTCTGACCGTTGTTGCGGTATTTGGAAATGATCGCGCCTTCGACGGCCTTATCCAGGTCCGCGTCGTCGAACACGATGAACGGCGCGTTGCCGCCCAGTTCCAGCGAGACTTTCTTGATGTCCTTGGCGCATTCAGCCATCAACTGGCGGCCGATTTCGGTCGAGCCGGTGAAGGATAGTTTGCGCACGATCGGGTTGCTGGTCAGCTCGCTGCCGATGTCGCCAGCGCTGCCGGACACCACGCTGAACACGCCAGCAGGAATGCCGGCACGCTGAGCCAGTTCAGCCAGAGCGAATGCGGAGAATGGAGTTTGCGAAGCAGGCTTGAGCACCATGGTGCAACCGGCAGCCAGCGCAGGGCCGGCCTTACGGGTGATCATCGCTGCCGGGAAGTTCCACGGGGTGATGGCCGCAGTAACGCCGATTGGCTGCTTGATAACGATCAGACGCTTGTCTGGCTGGTGACCCGGAATCACGTCACCGTAGATGCGCTTGGCTTCTTCGGCGAACCATTCGATGAACGAAGCGGCGTAAACGATTTCGCCTTTGGCTTCGGCCAGCGGCTTGCCCTGCTCGAGCGTCATCAGGCGAGCGAGGTCGTCCTGGTTCTCGATGATCAGTTCGAACCAGCGACGCAGCTTGTTCGCACGATCCTTGGCGGTCAGTGCACGCCAGGCCGGCAGCGCTTTGTCAGCGGCTTCAATGGCACGGCGGGTTTCGGCAGCGCCCATCTTCGGCACGGTGCCGAGGATTTCGCCAGTTGCCGGGTTATTGACCTTGATCGTCTGACCGTTGTCCGCATCGACCCAAGCGCCATCAATGAAGGCTTGCTGGCGGAACAACTGGGTGTCTTTAAGCTGCATGTCGGCTTTCCTTAACAGCACCGCGGCCTGCGCGGAGCAAATTATGATTGTAGAAAGGCGCCTCGCAAGGCTGCCGTCAGGGAAATCAGTGACCGGGTGAGGCGCAAGAATAGTGCACGCTTCGGAACACCTGCGCTTCAACACCCAATCAACGAGCGTTTGAAATCTCAAACGGATCGTAGGAGCAAAGGGGTTAAAGGACAATAGGGCGTTCGAAAAAAAGAACAAAAACGGCGTGTTTGTGGAAATTTTCAGATCAACGCACAAAAAGCCCCGGCCGCAGCAAAACCATAGAACAGCCCTGCGAAAGCGCCAAGCGAGGGTTTTGCAGGACGTTACCGCTTTATGGAATGCAGCGTTTTATTCCGACACGCGCACTGACAATAGGTGCCGAAACGCAGCATGGACGCCCCGAGCCGACCTAGGTATGATGTCGCCCGCTGCACCAGTAGCTCAGCTGGATAGAGTACTGCCCTCCGAAGGCAGTGGTCGTGGGTTCGAATCCCGCCATCAAATCCAGTTTCGCTAAACGCTTGTCGGAGTTCGTTTTTTCGATCAGTGAAGGGTCTTTTAGGTTAGTGGGGCACTGAGTAGTGCCACCAGGTGGGGCATCGCAAAGGTGCAGCCATGCCAGCCCGACCCGCATTCCTAACTCAGAATCGCCATGGAACCTACTATTTCCGAATAGTAATTCCAAAACCTCTGCGCTCAGCATTTGGCCTACAGCGAGAAATTCGACGAACGCTAAAAACAGACAGTGCCAAGCTGGCGCTTCGACGTGCCCGGCAATACGCTGCACGCTTCGAAGCCGCTTTTGACAAGGTGCTAGCTATGGCCGAAAACGACGAATACATGCCTACAGACGAAGATTACGAAATCTATCTAAGCGAAATGGCGAAAGCTGAGGCCCCAGGAACATGGGCTTCTCACTCGACACGCGATCAAGAGAAGCCAGGCTTCCAGTCGCTTCTCTCCGACGACGAGTGGTGTGGAATCGAAGAGGAACAGCGACGACAAATAATTGCCAGAGCGCTGACTGGCCATGGCACAAGGACCATCCCTACAAGAATGGAGAAGCTCGCTGAGCAGCTTTACGCTCGGGGGCGTAGTTTGCCATTACCTCAGTTTAAAAAACTTCTCCCCACGCTTATTGAGCGGCTGGCGCTGCAACCCTTCGAAAGCAATGAAGCATCGACAGCAACAAACGTGATCGTTCCGCCTAACGGGCCGAATTTATACGAGCTGTGGCAGCAACACTGGGAAACGCTCGCGAAACTGTCGAGAGGCCAACAGAAAAGCGCACGGACAAAAGAAGATGAGCAAGGTCACGCTTGTCGTTTGAATATCTTGAGCGCCAGCAAACCGATCAATCAGTTCACAGTTGAAGACTTTGAGCGCATCTACTCTGACGTTTTTGACATACGACCGAGCCGAGGCAGCAAGCTACCGCCCCCGGACTCATCAATAGAGACGATCCTGGCGAAAGACGGGGAGCGACGCATCGAAGCAGCCACGATTGAAAAGCTCATCGTTCGCCTCGGCGTACTCCATGAATTTGCCTTTAAGAAAGGGCTGACAAAGATCTCACCGGATGCCCCAGACCGACCGACTCCAGATCGCAATCCAGCTGGGAAAAAACCAGTGGAAAAAGCGTTCACAAAAGCTGACCTACAAGCCATTTATTCCGGCTATTTGTACACAGGCACAGAACTCGTCAAGAGCAGCGCTGTGTTCCCATACCAATTCTGGCTCCCAATCTTGGGACTTCTCACCGGCGGACGCCTCAACGAGCTCTGTCAGCTTGATACCGAGGACGTTAGCAAAAACGAGCGTGAAGGTATCTGGACCATCAGCTTGATGGACGACGAGCGGGACCGCCCATTGCCGAAGTCACTGAAGAACCAGTCCAGCCGGAGGATACTGCCGATACACAGCGAGCTGATTCGTATGGGCTTTTTGGAATTTGTAGAGCAAGCAGCCAAAGAAGGGCGGGATAAATTGTTCTCAGATGGTTTGACCTACAACCCCAAAAAGGGATGGGGGAGCAATGCCACCCATTTCTTCTGTCGCTTCCCAAGCAAGAGTACACCGGCATCAGGGTATTTCTTTAAGTGCGGCATTCGTGAAAGAGACGCGGCGGGCAAAACTGATAGGAAGAATTTCCATAGCTTCCGCCACACATTCACGGACCTTGCCCGTGAGGCCGGAGGAGAGGCATATCTTGTGCTGCCGGACCTGACAGGACACTCAAGAGGCCGGGAGGGTCAAGTCGCCATGTACGGCAATGGATTCAGCCAATCGAGGAAACAGGCAGTTCTGGAGAGCTTGACCATCCCTGTTGATCTTTCGAAGCTCACATACTCGGAATTTGAGTCCCGGCTTGGAAGCAAGCTTAAAAGCTGTGTTGAACGGCATCGAGACTCTTATGGCCTCAACCAAAGCGAGTAGGCTGATCATTTAGCGATAGGAAAAATGGTAAGGCTATAATCGCATTTTGAAAAAAAACGACATGGAGTGCAGGAAATGAAAAATGTTTATATGGCAGCCACATTCATGCTTTTTATTGGCGTGATGAATACTGCAAATGCAGGTTGTGTGGGCCCTACTGTCATGGGCAATTGCGCATCTGGGACAGAAATTAAAGGCTATGGTTCGAGCAATGACTCCTATCAAGGATCATCAGGCCAAAGCTATAGCTATGATTTAAGTAATCCGGCCGATAGTAATCGATACAGTATTGATATTGACGCTCAAAAACGGGATCAACAAAACTCTAATAGTATCAATACCTATTATGACCAATCGAATGGTCAATATGGGGGCGGCTATGAAGATGATGATAATTAATTAGATTGTTTAACGTGAGTAGACGGCCCGGATTTGGGTTTATTCCCCCCAAGGACGGCAGTATCGTCAACATGTTTGAAAAGGTGTCAGTGCATGGGTTCAGGTCAGTTCGGCTGGGATGATGACGATGATGGCATGCCCGATGCGGCCTTCACCGAGGACGAGCTGGATGCAGGCGTGCAGCACATCATGCGCACGGGCAATCCCAACGCGACCTCCTCAGGCCGTAGCAAGTCTTTGTCCTGGACGGCCGACGAAAGGGGCGGCGAGAGCACTCAACAATCTGGCAATAGGTTGTCTTCATCCAGCGGAGCTTCCCTGCGTTTCGAGACCTTTGCTCAGGCTCGGGCTTGGGCCCAGGCCAACCCTGGCGGGGCGTTTAAGCGCGCAACTGATGGCCGAGGCTTTGAAATAAAACCCACGCCGCATAGCAGAAGCGTCAATCTCAAGCAGCCCGAAGTCGGCTCGAACTGGGATCGGTCGACTGAGATCAAGAGCATGGCGCCGCACTTGCACGACGTCCTGGCTAATTCTGCCGGCAGTTACCGCAGCATCTCTATGCGGCCCTTCTACCGCAGCACTTGGGAGGCTGAGTTGGGTCGATTGAGTACAGCCAAACTCAGGCGCTTGCGGCTGCTAGTTTCCGTTCATCTTGAAGAAAGCCGTATGTATTTGCGCGATATTTATGACCAAACTCGGCGCTCTCACCGCATGAAAGCCGGCCACTACGGTGAGGAACTTCACGAGCGGACAAACGAGATCATGGAAGGAGCACTTGAGGACATTGACAAGTGCCTTGTCGCAAACCGTTCCGGAGACTAGGCGCGAGATCTGATTTGGGCCGGTAAATAGTCCTCAGACCACTATCAAAACAGTAGACAGGTTTGATAGTGCGGCGACCACTCGTCGCCGCCTATCAAATAACTATTCCTGATAGCTATCTGATCGAATTATCATAGGTCTATTAAATACTAGTCCAAAGGATAGACCCCAATGAACGCCCACCTTTACCTCCGCGCATCGACCAAGGATCAGGACGCTAACCGAGCGAAGGTAACGTTGGAAACCTTCGCGGTCGAGAAGGGCCTGAAGATCGCGGGCATCTATGCGGAGAATATCAGCGGGACCAAGCTTGATCGCCCTCAGTTGCTCGCCATGCTTGAAGCCGCAGCACCCGGAGACATTTGTCTCTGTGAATCCGTGGACAGGCTCACTCGACTTTCACAATCCGACTGGAAGTCGTTGAAAGCCACGATTGAAGCGAAGGGACTGCGACTGGTCATTGCCGATCTGCCAACCAGCCACCTGCTGGTGCAGGATACCGGTATTACCGGCCAAATCATGGAAGTGGTCAACGGCATGCTGATTGACCTGATGGCGACCATGGCCCGCCTCGATCAAGAAAAACGTGTGGAGCGCATCCGGCAAGGTATCCAAAACAAGCAAGCCGCTGAACCTGACTGGAAGCCCACTGGCAAGAGTAAAGACGCAAGCAAGTGGACCAAGGTGCAAAGCATCCTCGCCAAACATCCGCAGGCTACCACTGACGAGGTCGCCAAGATGGCCGAATGTGGAGTTGCTACTGTCTACCGCATCAAGCGCGCGCTGAACACCTGATCAGTCTGCAAGGCTCCCTAGCCCGCCTAGTGCGGGCTTTGTGCTTCCTGGCAGGTATCCGCGCCCTCGAACGCCTTTTTTGGTGTGGCGTCGTCAGCATGGGTTTCACACCAAGAGACAAGATCTAAAAAACGCTTGCAAGCGCTTGACATTTATGAATTAAACGCTAGACGCTAAACACTCCACGGCATATGCTCAACCTACTGCTCATAGAAGCAGATCAACCATTAAACAGACGAGAGACTCAACTCATGAACCTTTATCAACACACCAAACCAAGGATACGACCCAATGAGTACTATCGAAGAAAACGCTCGTGACTTTCTCCGGAATCCAATCAACTCCTACCGTCGTTTAGCTCAACACCTGAACAACAGCAATCCGAGAACTGACGGCGTTCGCTGGACGAAAGACTCCGCCTATCATCTCTGCCGCAAAAATGGCATTACCTCGCCTAGGCCATGCAGGAACCAACCCGCTGCGAGCATCACGCAACGCAGCCACACTCGCCAAGCCATCGCTGAGGCGCTGACAGACGCCCTCAGAGCGTCCGGCACCCTACTAGTCTCACTTGCCCCTTTCCAAATCAACGACATCGCCCGCTTGTCCGGCTTTCCGCTTGCCACTGTTACCGGCAACTGGGACCGACTCGAACGCGAGTTGCTTGCCTTAGCTAAGCTGCCGCCAAAGCCGACTGTGCTCCACATCTTCGATGGCGAGGAGGTGTGAGATGCCCGGTAAAAAGACAACTCCAGATCAAAGCACTCAGGTAGTCATCCTTCGCGAAGCTGGCTACGCGCTACCAGCGATTGCGAGTCGACTTGATCTCAGCATCAGCACGGTGCAACGCATTATCAAGACGAACAAAGTTGTAGCTGGCGCCGGGACGCAGGCTCTCATCGAGAAAGCCAGGGAGGAGCTGCTCATGTCAGCTTTTTCATTGGAAGCTGTACAGCAGACAGTAGCGACGCTGGTGATGGATGAACTGGCGCTGAGTCACCAGATCAGAACAAAGCTCGCAAACGCCTTGGAAGCCCTAGACCCGACTGATCCAATTGCGTTCAGAGGACTTGCCGCTGCATCAACAACGCTCAAGCTAACGCAGGACGTGACCAGGCGCTCTCTTCCTATCGAGAAGCTGAATCAGGCTCAGGATATCGAGGAGCTTCCGACGCTTCAAATTCACATCATGACCGAGCTGGACGTGGCGGAGATGCGGGCAAAGCAGCGGCTAGAGGACGCGGAGATCAATGGAGATGCTCAAGGCACTCAAGATGAGTTGGAAACCCTGCGATGGATGGAGAGTAGACGCCTAGCGCAACTAGATCAGACGGATCAAGACGACATTGTCTGTGAGGAGGGTGACTCACTCATGACCGGAACTTGACCGGCCATTCGTCAAACCCCTAGAAACTAGTGTAAGTATCGAACACCCTGGCGCCTCTGCCGGGATGACCATTTTGAAAATCGTCCTCGATGAGAGGCTAAGAGCCCACCATGATAACGGACCGCGAAACCGGACCAGCATCCTCTCAAGAGCGCGAGCGCCTCTCACGCGAGCTCTCAGACAGCCCTGAGCAGCTCAAGGAATTGAGCCGCCCAATCGGGGGCATTCTTCATACCGATCGTCATTCTGACAAAGCGGCGCATTTCGTCGAGTCAAAGCAAAAAGCCGTAAAGACTCGACCTATTAAAACGCTCTCAACGGCAGTAACTGCGGTGCATGCGAAGGAATTCGCTATGCACAAGAGAAGTACCTTATCTAACAAGACTCCTCATATCCCTGGATCAAAGATGAGAGCTAAGACTCTCCTTGATCAACCTCTTCCTACTGAGACCAAGCTGAAGCCATGGAAACAGGAGGACGAGTTTACAAAGCTAGCCGCAGCAGCAACCCCCTTGTATTGGATGGCAGAGAAAAAGGGCTGGGAACTGAAGACCTTTACTCTCATCCTCAGCAAAAAGCTCAGCGACCGCCTGGACGATGGAGACACCACCACCTTGCCATACATCCGGGATCAACTGACACGACTCATTCCGGAAGCAGTGGGTGCTGGCGCAGAGTTATTGTATGGTGTCGAAAAAGCTCCGGGGGCCTTGGCTGATGAATCCAGCCGGGGCCGCTGGCACCTTCATGGTCTGATCATTGGGCCAGTGGGATTTTCTGCTCAAGGGAAGACCCCCCTTCGTCGAGCTCTCCAGGCTATCAAAGGAGAGGCCGACGCCGACCTCATGTTCCAGACACCTGGAGCGAAGATTGGACGAGACACAAGGTCGTCAGCCATGGGCTGGTGCTTCTATGCTGTCAAAAATGGTTTGTCTGTGCAGTTCAATCCGGGATTGACTGGCGCTTATGACCTTCCACGAGGAAAACAGACCTTCATCTCTGCTCAATTGAGGCGTGAAGCAAAACGCTGGTATTCGGGAATGATGGCTGGACTAACTGTGCCGGAACTCATTCGAGCTGCCCCCGAAGGCCTCTACAAGCCCGCAGAAGCTTATATACCGTAATCGGCTCAGCAGCCCACCGACTGGGCTACCTATCTTGTAGCGAGTGGTTTTTACGCAGTCTGTTACTTACTGGAAAAGGATAGCCAATGCCAATGCCATTGCCCCACAGTTATCGAACACAGAAAGATTTTGAGGCGTTGCGCCAGGTAAATCCGGACCTCGCTGAATTCGCGGCGGCGATCAGTGATGCCTTGGATGGCGAGAGGGTGTATGCCCCCGACGTCGTCCAACAAATGATCTATTGGTTGTGTCGCCGCGTGCAACAAAATCCGCAGATCGGCGGGCCACCTTTGTTGGCCCAATTGAAACGCTGGTATCTGGACGGCGCACTGAGCCAGACGGCATTCAGTATCTTGACGATGCATGCGACGGCCCTGATCCATGCTTAAGGGCATTCAAGAGCAGTCGCTGCGAGTCCTACTGAAGAAGGAGGCGGGGCGCGAAACCGGGTTGTGTGTAAACAGCGGTGCAGAACTACTGGTAAAAAAGGCACCCTGAAGGCACCGTTTTTTGTTTCGCTAGTAACTTCAGGGCCGATTGCTCTGGGACTTGAGCAGATCACGGATCTCGCCCAGCAGCACTTCTTCCTTGGTCGGAACCGGCGGCAGGGTGGGGGCAACGGCCTCTTCGCGTTTCAAGCGGTTGATGACTTTGACGGCCATGAAGATCGCAAACGCGACGATGATGAAGTCGATCAGGCTCTGGATAAATTTACCGTAAGCCAGCAGCACCGCCGGAATGTCCCCGTTGGCTGCCTTGAGCGTAATGGCCAGGTCGCTGAAATCCACTCCACCGAGCATCAGGCCGATTGGCGGCATGATCACATCACCGACAAACGACGAGACGATCTTGCCGAAAGCGGCGCCGATGATGATACCGACAGCCAAGTCGACCACGTTGCCTTTGACCGCGAAGGCCTTGAACTCACTTATCACGCCCATAGGTTGTTTCCTTCTTACAGATGAGGTTGGTGAATGCAGTGTAAGTCAGCAAAATGCATCTTGCTCCAGCTCACACAAAACAAGCGAAGGCGTTCTATGAGGGCATTGGCGCTTAGCTCAATGCCTGACAGTGCCCCGCCAGCATTAATAATGCTTGTGACCACAACAGGGAGAGAGTGTTATGAGGCGATTCGGGTTTGGCTGCGCTCCTAGAGCCGCTATAGCAACCGCTGCGGCCAATGCCGAGCTCTCTCCCGAACAACTGCTTTGAAAGCGCCAGCAAGCTCTCAGGGCTATCCTGGCCATTGCCTCTGGCGCGACGTGCTGTCCGCTGGCGCTGCTTGTCATAGTGTCCAGCGCTAACGTTCAAGCAACCAGAATCTCAGTCGCTGTTGAAGCGCCGACTCGAAAACCACATTGAGGTTCTCGGCGTCGCCAGTACCCAGCACGCCTGCTGTCTCCAAGCCCAGGACAAAGCCTTCGGCTATCGCACCTGCCTTCACCGCAACAATCATGGAATCAGCCCGGCTGATCTGCGCCAGTAACCGGCCACCATTGCACCTCGTTGTCGCATCCAGTGCTGGATCTTTCATAATTGCCATTCTGCCCATGAGCGATATCGCGATAGACCAGCCAGGATGTAAGCAGTTCGAAAAATCACCACTTATCAGCACCAACGGCAGAAACGCCACAAATTCAATGACTGACATGGCTACTCGGCGTTGCGCCTTTCGCACTCGTCTTCAGCTTCTGTACGGGTCGGATAGGTAGGCTTCAATCGCCGCTTGTCTTGATTGTCATAGATATCAAAACCGACCGGAACTGTCGTGGAGTAAAAGCGAGCCCCATTGCGAACCGATCCCGTTTCGACGGGGATCGCATGAACAACAGCGTATCTCGTTCCCATTTCGGCGTCCTTGTGCTGAGTAAATCTAACTGATACCGGCATCTAGCCACTATTTCAATCCCTCGTTTACGAAACAATCCCGTGCAGGGACTGCGAGGTACCGAAGCGTCCAGTGATTCCACTTTGTGTGATTACGCCGGTAGCGAGCGCTCTTGCCCTGTCGACACCCAGGACCAAAGCATCCTCCATCGTCATAGAGTCGAGGGCTGGGTAGAATTCTTCAAACTGCAAGCGACCTTCTTTTGTGTAAACACCAATAAATAGCTGTGTTTTGGCTTTCCTCGACAGACGGACTTGCACGTCAATCTGAGTACAGTCGCTCAGCATTTCATCATGTGCCCGGCTATGAAGTCGGCAATCAGCCCAAGCCCAGTATTCCCCGCCCCGATGTCTCATTGCCATCTCCAGCGGACAATAGAGCCAGCGTAGCTCATCATTCGCCGACGTTGCTCACCAGATCGAACAGGCGGCGAATATCGCACCCTACCTGTTCGTCATGATTCCGCCCACTCAGCTTTTTTCCAGCTTCAGCAAACGACGCAAAGCTTAGCTGGCAAGGCGGTAGTGATCATCCTGCTGATAGACCATTCCCAATTCCTCCAAGGCTGCCAGCGCTTCAAGGATGAGCGGGGAGGTTTTCTTGGGCTCCTTGAAGTTACCGGCGATGGCTTCTGCTGTCATAGCGTCGATGCTCAACGCGCTGCGCACAGCCGCAATCTGTTCACGCATACCCTTCGGCCAAGCGGCCTTCTTCGCCTTGGCAGCAAGTGGCGTGGAGCCTTCAATCTCTGTTTCCAGCTTGGCCTCCGTCTGTTCCGGCACAGCTTTGGCGTTGGGGTTCTGATAATCAGGACGCAACCAGCGTATCTGGCCACGGGCCTCCTCTGAGGCGCGCTGAGCGTTGAGCTCAACTAAACGACGCAGCAGTTCTTCCTCCGCTTCGGCCTGCGCCTCGGGCTTGTCAGGCAGTGGGGTGGTGGCACCGGGTAGTCCGACAAGTTTTCCGCCAAGATCATCCCAGCCATAAGCAGCGAATACGGCACGGTCGAGGTCGTCATGCCGCTCGCATAGCATGGAGACCAAACCCTGAGTGTTGATCACTTTTTCCTTGGCATTCAACTCTTCGTCGGCACGTAGTTTCTCCAGCACGTTGTACATGCCAGTTAGAGTCAAATCGGGAAACTGCACCTGCTGACGCTTACGGTGGGCGTCAAGCTTTTCGGCAAGTTCGCGGATGTCGGAATGTTGCTCTGGTGTGGCATCCGGGAAGGGGAAGGTTTCGAAGCAGGTCGTTTTCACATAAACCGAATCATTGCCAACCCCCAACCGACTCCCGGCCACTAAAGCCCACGCCGTATGAAGACGGCTTGAGAGCACCCCAAGAGTGAAGGCATCACTGATGGCAATGCTGGCGAGCTTGTTGTCCGGCAGGACATCAATATCAAGAAATTGAAAGATCCGATGCTTCATCGTTTCAACGGTGGCGATATAGCGCGGCAGGCAATCGACCATTTGCCGCAACTCCTTACGGGCTTCGCCAAATAACCACCAGTTATCTCTATAGGTTGCACGATTGTTCTGATCGCGTTCGGGCTTTACCCGCTCAAGTACATGCTGATAGACCGCAGGAAAGCGATCACGCACGTCAGCCGCGCTCAAACCGAACAAGTCGATCACCCTCACACCGCGTGGCGATTGGGTTAAATCACGGCCATTGCGATAGGCGCGGATATGTTGTTCTAGCCCATCGACAACCCCAAAGCCTAGCTGTGTAGCTTGTTCCGACGTCACGATAAAGCCCGCACCATGCAGCTTCACGCCAGGCGAGCTGATATTTAAATTGGCTTGCAGCGGTTTTGCTGCCACGACATTCGCGCCGGTTTTTAAGTCAGCAAAAAGTCGACCTTGCTGCTCCTGTAGCCTGACTTCAATCTCATCCTGGTCGCCGCTGATCTCATCGCGAACCTGGAGCAGACGCCCCTCGTGCTCGCCTGCGGCACCCACCGTCATGGCAATTCGCACCTGCGCTCCATCGCCAGCATCTACCCACGGGTGGTCAGGTATAGCAAAGGTCAATGACAGTGGGTTTTTGGCTTCTAACTGCGCCTGTAGAACGCGCCGATTGAAGGTTTGCTTAATGCTATTGGTCGTAATGAAGCCGAAACGCCGTGCCTCTCCGGCGCGCACCGTTTCGGCAGCGATATACCACCAATGCATGACGAAATCTCCCGACTCGGGAACCTCAGGCCAAGTACTGCGCACAGCATCTACATAGCCGTCGCCCAAGGCCCGTCGCATTGTCGAGGCACCGATAAACGGTGGATTGCCGACGATGTAATCGGCCTGTGGCCACTCAGCCTTACGCGGATTGATATAACGGTATTGATCGACCTGAACGGATTCGTCTGGAATTGACTCCCCGGTAATCGGGCTGATCTTGTAGGTCAGACCATCCCAACGAGTATCGGGCTTGCCGGACTCGTCAGTGATCAACTCCACTGCGTCGTAAGTGATCAGTGCGTCACGGTGCTCAATATTGTGGAAGTCGCGCAACACGGGCTCAGGCGGGTTGACCTTGCCGTAGGTGCGGAAGTGCCATTGCAGATAGCCGATCCACAACACCATTTCTGCGATCTTGGCAGCGCGGGGGTTGATCTCCATGCCGAGGAACTGGTGAGGATCGACCGTTAGCCCCTCCAGCTCGAAGGAACCCGACTTCACAATACTGCCGAGCACCTCTAAAACCTCACCTTCCAGTCGCTTCATGTGCTCCAGAGTGACGTACAGGAAGTTGCCACTGCCACAGGCCGGGTCAAGTACACGAGTCTGGCAGAGCTGATGGTGAAATTTGCGGATCTCGGCAACGGCCTCTTTAGTTTTCCGCTGTTGCTTATAGGTCAGTGCGGCGGCCTGGACTTCCCCCCATTCGGCGCGCAATGGCTCGATAATAGTGGGCAGTACCAGACGTTCAACGTAAGCACGGGGGGTATAGTGCGCACCCAGCTTGTGTCGTTCGCGGGGGTTCAGGGCACGCTCCAGCAAAGTGCCGAAAATAGCTGGTTCAACATAGCGCCAGTCAGCCTTGGCCGCGCCAGCTAAAAGGTTGAGTTGATCCACATTCAGCTCGATGACCTGAGCATCCGCGAACAACCCACCATTGAACTGCAATACATCCGTATCCAGTGCTGGCGCAAAACCACCGGTATTCATGGTTTGCCAAAGACTTCTCAGCTGTCTGCAAAACGACTCCGGCCTGGCCTTCAGGCGCTCCAGGAGCTCGGTGAAGCCTCGATCCGGCAGCAACCCCACATCTTCTGAGAACATGGTGAACAAGCAGCGCATGAGAAAGCTGGCGACTTGCTCAGCGGGATGGCCGCTGTCTTCGAGAGACTTGGCCAGTTTTGCCAGTTGGTCCGCGATAACGCGGGTGATCTTGCCCGCATAGCGAGTGGGATCAAGGTTCTGTGGATCAAGCCAGACTCGTTTTAGAAGTTCGCGAGTCTCAGCATCGCGCAGCTTCTCCAGAGGAATCTTGTGATTTCGCGAGTCAGGGTAGGCGACATAGTTGCCTCCAGAGCGGCTGAACTCTGAATAGAGGGCGAGGGACTTGCCAACATCAGCAACGATGATAAACGGCGGGCGGCCTTCTTCAACAGGCAGTGAGCGGGCGTAGTTCTCAGCCTGTTTCAGCGCTTTGGTGATGGCGGCATCCCAGCCGTCGCTGTGGGTTTGCTTGCCGGTGTCCTTGCCTTCGAGGATGAAACAGCCGCGCTTGTAGAGGTCGAGCGCTCGGGTAGTTTTCCCACCGTCTGCGAAAAGCTCGGTCACGGAGCGCTCGAAGATGTATGCGTTGTCGCTACGCTTCGCCGTCGCCGGTTCAGGCTGTGGCAAATCCAGCAAGGTGCAGAGCTCGGTGATGAACATCTGTAAGTTGGCTCGTTCATTACCTCCACGGCTCATACCACCGCCCCAACGCTCGATGTATGCCTCTACCTTTTGCTCAATCACGCCAGCTCTCCCTCACAGCGACAAATGGCGCGATTCTAATGGAAAACGACAGAATGACGGCACATTGTTGCCGGGAGAAATTGTCTCAACGCAACGCTGCGATAAGCGATAAATCCGCTGCACCAGATCAATGAGTGACTTGCTGTAGTTGGAAAGGGCAGAATGAGGTGAACGTGAGAGACATCAACCAGCCCCACCAAGGTGTGACACTGCCCTAGAATCGAGCTTCAAGATCCCCGCAACTGGACGCCCCCCCCCCGACATGGGTATTATGGCGCCCGCATTGCACCAGTAGCTCAGCTGGATAGAGTACTGCCCTCCGAAGGCAGGGGTCGTGGGTTCGAATCCCGCCTGGTGCACCATGAATAGAAATGAAAAAGCCCCGGACTGTGATGGTCCGGGGCTTTTTTGTGGGCGACTGTTTTTAACTATTGAGGCTGGCGATCCAGGTTATCGGAATCAAACAGTCGAGCAATGTCGCGCGCACTATGCAGAACCCGCTCTACCTGAACATAGCTCTCTATAAGTGAGTAAAAAATCAGGTATCGACCGTGGGCGATCATTTTCAGCCCTTTGGCAGCTTCATCTCGGGATATTCCTTGATTCGGCTGGCTGAGCAACTGATCACAACGAACACGTAACTCACCAACGAAGCTCCGAGCCCGTCCGGGATTGTCACGAGCGATGTAGCGGGTAATCTGCTGAAGATCCTCACGGGCGAGTGCGGAAAATAACAGCCGACTCATACACGATTCTGCTCAGACTCTACGTCATCAATCAGCGCATCGAGCTCGGCAAAAACAGTGTCTGAAGCTACCGCCGGACGATGGTCATTACGACTTGCGGCAATCGCCTCGCGCAATTCAGCGGCTCGCAAGCGATCCAGCAGTTCCTGATACGTCGCGTGAGCCAACAAATAGGCGGCGGGACGATTATGGTTGAGAACGGCGATAGGCTCCGACCCGGCCTGCTCGATCACAGTGCTGGGGCTGCGTTTCAATTCGGTGATACTTACCGAGCGGTTAGCGAGCAACTGCTCCATAGAGCCTCCAAAGGTACATAAAAATGTACTTTATAGTGCTCTTTTTTTGAGATCAGGGTCAACGAGCAGCTTGGTTACTTATAAAGTGTAAGTCTGGCGAACCGGCACTACTCCGTCGTCCAATCAAACTCATCGTAATCCTCATCCTCCTCGTCTTCCCCTTCAACCTCCTCCTCAAAAACGTCCTCTTCCTCAAGCACATCCTCTTCCTGCTGACTCAGCAGAAATTCCTTACGCGCTTCGGTAATCGCGCGCCGCATCTCTTCGCCCTTTTGTGGGCAATTGAGGAGTTGGGCGATACGGTCGATTTTTGGTGCCACGGTGTTCTCCAGCGCTTCAGCTATGGCCCGATAGTGCGCGTTTTTGCGGGGCAATGCCAAATGGCTGGGTGAACAGGCGGTCAGTTCTTCTGGATTTGTTTGAGCCGGGCGTCGAGGTCGGCGTTTGGGTAGCGTTTGTGAAGGTTGTTGAACAGGCTGTCGGCGGCTTGTGCTTGGCCGGATTCGCGCAGGCGCAGGACTTCGCGCAGTTGTTCGTCGAGGCCGTTGGCCGGGGCGGCGGCGCGTTTGCTGACTTTGGCTTCGTCGGCCTGGATCGATTCGCTTTGCATCGGCGCAGCCATTTCTGCCATCGGCGCGGGTGCGGACATGGCGCCTGCCGGGGCGCTCAATGCTTCGGGCGCTTGTTTACGGGCAAGGGGCGCGGCGGGTTTGGCGGCGGGCGCAAAGTCGAATTGCGGCTGTGGCTCGGGCGCGCGTTGTACCAGCGACAGCATCAGGGCCACGCCGACGAGGCTGGCGAATGCGACTTGCCAGCGCGGTTTGCGGCAGGCGTCGAGCCAGCGTTGCCACAGGCTTGGCTTAACCGTCGGGCCTTCGCGCAGGGCAGCATTGAGGATGAACGCATCAAGGTGCGTTGGCGGTTCAGCGTTGTGCTGTTCGCGCACATGTTTAATGACCGGATCTTCGGGTGTCTGGCGGGCGTCGTTCATGTCAGTACCTCCTCGGCCAGCAGCCGACGCAGTTTGTGCTGGGCGTAGCGCAAGCGGCTTTTGACGGTTTCCAGCGGTGTTTCGGTGAGGCTGGCGATTTGCGCCAGGTCGAGGTCGCCGTGGGCGCGCAGCAGGAACACTTCGCGTTGATCGGCGGGCAGGCTTTGCAGTGCCGTTTCCAGGCGCTGGCTGTCGCGGCTGAGGCTCAGCAATTGTTCGGGATCGGCCGCTTCGTCGCTGACAGCGTGCGTCTGCTCATCGTAACTGTCGTGCAGCGGTTGCCGGGCGCCATGTTTGCGCCAATGGTCGATCAGACGGTTACGGGCAATCTGGAACAGCCATGTACGAAATATCGCTCGACCTTGTGGCTGACTGGCGCTGCGGATCAGGCTCAGCCAGGTTTCCTGAAAGACTTCGTCGGCCAGTTCCGCTTTGCCACTCAAGCCGAGCAGAAACCGATACAAACTCTGACGATGACGGGCGTACAAGATCTCGAACGCCGCGCCGTCGCCCTCGCGATAACGCGCCAGCAGCGTTTCATCGCTGCTGGTGGCTGTGCTGTCTGGCGTAGCAAACAGCTGAGTGATGAAGCCTTTCAGACGACTCACTATTCAATCCGTCGTTCAGTGGGCAGTGCATTCGATGCGGTTGAGTTGCGCAGGCTTTGCGCCAGTTCGACCAGTTGCACAAACTCGTTGCGCAGGCCAAAACGGTCATCGCCACGGGCACCACGGGCCAGCGCTTCGGTGTCCGTCAGGTTGAAATCGCCGGTATAACGACCGTCCTTGAGTTGCTGGGAAAACGCGGCGACCGCCGCAGCAAAACGCAAATCCTCGCTGGCTGGCACAACCTGATTGGCAATCGGCCGCTCGATCAGCAGACTTTTCCCACCTTCAGGCTGTTGATATCGCACACGCAGCATTGCCAACTCCCCATTCTTCTCGGAAACAGCCGCACTCGATTTACCGTAGCGAAGCGGTTCCAGCCAGCCCTTCTCGCCTGCCGGAACAATTTCATACAACGCCGTCACCGCGTGTCCTGCGCCGATTTCGCCAGCATCGACTTTGTCATTACTGAAATCCTCACGCTTCAACGCACGGTTTTCATAGCCGAGCAGGCGATACTCGCTGACTTGCGCGGGATTGAACTCCACCTGCAATTTGACGTTTTTCGCCACCACAGTGAGCGTCGAGCCGAGTTGATCCACCAGCACTTTGCGCGCCTCGCGCAGGTTGTCGATGTAGGCGTAGTTGCCATCGCCGGCATCGGCCAGTTGTTCCATCAAGTGTTCATTGTAGTTATCCACACCAAAACCCAGGGTGGTCAGGGAAATACCGGTTTTGCGTTTATCCACAGCCATTTGTTTAAGGCTGTCGAAGTCGCTGACGCCGACGTTGAAGTCGCCGTCGGTGGCCAGCAGGATGCGGTTGATGCCTTTGGCGATGAACCCCTGTTGTGCCATTTGGTAGGCCAGTTCGATGCCGGACGCACCGGCAGTGGAGCCGCCCGCAGTTAGTTGCTCGATGGCTGTACGAATCTTCGCTTTTTCTCGTCCGGATGTGGGCTCAAGCACCACTCTGGATTCGCCGGCATACACCACCAGCGAAACCCGATCCTGATCACGCAATTGATCCACCAGCAGTTTCAGCGTGCTTTTGACCATCGGCAACCCTTCGCGGCGATCCATCGAACCGGATACGTCGACCAGAAAAACCAGATTGGCCGGGGCCAATTGCGCAACCGCGCGGTCAGAAGCCTTGATGCCGATGCGCAGTAAACGCGTGTGGGGGTTCCACGGCGATGCCGCCAGTTCGGTGGTCACACCAAAAGGTGAGCCATCGCTGGGCAATGCGTAGTCGTAGGGGAAGTAATTGACCATTTCCTCCAGCCGCACCGCGCCTTCCGGTGGCAGGCGTCCCTGATTGAGCAAGCGGCGAACGTTGGCGTAGGCGCCGCTATCCACGTCGGCGCTGAAGGTCGAAACCGGCGTTTCGGCGACGCTGTGGATCGGATTGTCGGCAAGCGCCTGATATTGCTCGCGCTGCTCGTCGCGATAGCCTTGTGGATAACTTTCCCCGGCAGGCATTGCGGCAAAACTGGCAATGGGTGCCGGACGCGCGCTGCGCTTGGCCATGGCACCGTCAGCCATGATCGCTTCATGTTGCACAACGGCTTCAGTCTGAGCCGGTGCAGCAGCGGAATCAGGTTTGGAAGAGACACCGCAACCGCCGATGGCCAGCAAAATACCGACCACTACAGGACGCAAAAGAGGGAGAGACATGGGGGCTGACCTCGGGATGAAATTGATCATTCATCCACTGAGACGGGCAGCCCTTTCATTTCGGGTTAAGCGCCGCTGAAATTTTTTTCAGCGGTGATAACGCCGCACCGCACTGCTGTTGCGCAGCACGTGGCCTTTGATTTTTTCCATCAGTTCGGCACGGGTCAGACCGGCAGGCAAGGCGTCCGGGGCCAGATCCAGCGCGTAGAGCTGGATGATGTAGTGATGCGCGCTGTCGCCGACCGGTGGGCACGGCCCCATGTAATGAGTGTTGCCCTTGCTGTTGGTGCCGCCGACGCCTTCGAAAGCGGATTTGGCACCGACACCCGCAGCAATCTGGTGAGTCGTCGGCTTGATGCCGTAGTGAATCCAGTGATCGACGCCCAGGCCTTTCTGGCCGTCCGGGTCGTGCATGACAATCGCGTAGCTCAGGGTTCCGGGAGGGCCGGCGTTCCAGCTCAGCGCGGGTGACTGGTTCTTGCCGCCGCAACCGGCCGCATCGCTGGCCGCGGCAGAAGTGAACAGACGATTATCGGACACTCCCGGGATGCTCAGGGTGAAGCGCTCCTGGGCCTGCGCCGGAAACTGCACGCAAAGTGCGACGGCAATGGCCGCCAGCCAAGGGTTGAGAGAGGTCAATCGGGTCATTCCGGGAGCACCTTGTGCAGTGGGGCCGTCGTCGGCTTGCAAACTATAGCTGTACCGTTCGTGCCTTGGCAGTAGCAAATGGCTGAACCTCGCACTGCGCCGCAAACTCGTAAGAGAAATGCCCGCGAGGAAGCCGAACATGTCTCTGCACCGTGTCGCCCGTTTCGCCGATGTTCCTGAAGATCGTGGTCTGGAAGTGAAAATCGGCGACTGCAAGATTGTGCTGCTGCGTGCCGCCGGCGAATTACGAGCGTTTCAGGGTGAATGCCCGCATGCCGGCGCGCCTTTGGCTGACGGTGCGTTGTGTCATGGACGGCTGATCTGCCCGTGGCACAAGGCGACTTTCCGCGCCGAAGACGGTGCGCTGTGCGAGCCGCCAGCCCTCGACAGCCTCAAGCGTTATCCGCTGGAGCTGCGTGACGATGAGGTTTGGGTGGATGACCAGCCGATTGCCGATCCGCACATCCCGCCAGCTGACGATACACGCACGTTCGTGATTGTCGGTGCGGGTGCGGCAGGCACCGCGTGTGCGGCGGCGCTGCGAGAAAAGGGTTTTGGCGGCCGCATCACAATGATCGACCGCGAGCCCGATGCCGGGTACGACCGCACGGTGCTGAGCAAATTCGTCCTCGCTGGCGAGATGCCGTCAGAAGAAATCCCAGCGTTGCGTGATGAAGCTTTTTATAGAGAGCAACGTATCGAACGCCTCCAAGGGGAAATCACCTCACTCGATACGCAAGCGAAAACCATTCATTTGAGCAATGGCAACGCGGTGAGTTATGACGCCGCCGTGCTGGCCACCGGCGGCGAACCCAACCCTCTGGAACTGCCCGGCGCCGAACTGCCGCAAGTCTTCGTCCTGCGTTCAAAAGCCCAGGCTGAACAGATCATGAACGCCGCCGCACCCGATCAACGCGCAGTGATTATCGGCGACAGCTTCATCGCTCTCGAATGTGCCTCGGCCCTGCGCCAGCACGGCCTCGACGTCACAGTACTCGCTCGCCACGCGATCCCTTTCGCCGCTCAGTTCGGCGACGCTGTGGGCAAAGCCATCCGCGCCTTGCACGAAGAAAACGGCGTGAAGTTCATCACCGCGCATGAGGCGCAGGAGATCACCGGCAGCGGTAAAGTCGAGGCGGTGCTACTGGACAATGGTTTGCGACTTTCGGCGGATCTGGTGCTGGCCGGCGTCGGCGTACATCCCGCCACCGAAGCTTTTGCGTCACTGCCGAGGGATGAGGATCAATCTCTGCGCGTCGATGCGGGCATGCGTGTGGAAGAAGGTCTGTGGGCCATCGGCGATATCGCCACGTTCCCGCTGAGCGGCCAGCCACAGCGCATCGAACACTGGCGACTGGCCCAGCAACACGCGCGAATCGCCGCCGCCAATATGCTCGGTGGCGACGAGCATTACCTTGATGTGCCGTTTTTCTGGACGTGGCACTTCGGCAAGAACTACGAATACCTCGGCCATGCCGAGCTATGGGATGAGATCGAATTCATGGGTGAACCCGAGCAGCCGCCCTTCATCGGCCTGTTCGGCAAAAACGGTATCGTTGTCGCGGCAGTGGCCTGCGAAAAAGAACGGGCGATGGCGATACTGGCTGAGCGTATGAAGCAACCGTTGCCGATGGACGTGGCCTGGAAACTGATCCGCGAGTAAACACCAATCCCGTGTAGGAGCTGCCGCAGGCTGCGATCTTTTGACGTTAAAAAGATCAAAAGATCGCAGCCTGCGGCAGCTCCTACAGGACCCTAAGTTCATTTATCGGGTCAGCGGCTCGCGGTTGTCGTCATCTTCAGCGTGCAAGAAGATCACCCGCGGATGTTCCAGCGGTGCGAGTGGCGATGGCAATTGCGCTTGTGTCACTGGCCAGAAATGCGTCACCACATGACTGATGTCACCTTCCTGATCGTTGTGGATGGTCATCACCCCGGGCGTGCGCAGTTTTTGCAGACGGTCATCGCAGAGTTTGAAACTCTTGCTCAGCCCTGCATCGTCGATCACCGGTGACGGCAAACGACGCTGAGCGAAGCTTCTGCTTTTGCGCTGTTGATAACGCGCCCATGCAATCAGGATCACGGCGTTGACCACAGCGATCCACAGGTAAATCTGCAACGTGCCCAGCGCATCGAACGCCGAGCTGTCGATGCGCGGCGCGCCGGCGTGGGTTTCTATCAGCGGCCATAGCCCGCGCATCAGCAGAAACAGCAGGCCGACCCAGGCCAGCACGGTGAGGATAACGTCGATCACGACCAGGATTGGCCGCTGGCGGGTCCGGATGATTTTCATTTGATGACTTCCTCTTCGTCGTCGCCGATCGGTTTGATGCCCCGATCAGGACTGACCCAACGCGCACGTTTCTGATGCTGGCCGAACAGCACCTTGGGGAAACTGACCAGCGTGGTCAGCAGACTGATCAACCAGAACACCAGCGGGTACCAGATCACCCAGAACATCGTCCGGCCCAGCCCCGGTTCATAGCGGCGGTCGATGACGATGCTGACCGCAAACTGCACCAGACACACGAACGCCAGCAGCAACCCGGTAAATGCCGGCGGCATCAGGTGGTCCACCGCGATGGCTTCTGGCATGACCACAAATTTGCCGACGCCCCAGAAAATCACCGACAGCAGGAAGGTGAACGCCCAACCGGTCGACAGGCAGTATTCGAACAGCAGCGGCCACAGGTAACGATGGCGGTACTGCCAGATGCCGCGAATGTTCTTGAACAGCACTTCGGCGCCACCCTGTGCCCAGCGCAACCGCTGCTTCCACAGGCCGCCGAGGGTTTCCGGCATCAGAATCCAGCACAGGGCGCGGGGCTCGTAGAAAATGCTCCAGTGGTCGAGTTGCAGCTTCCAGCTGATGTCGATGTCTTCGGTGATCATGTCCGGGCTCCAGTAGCCCACCCGGTTCAGCGCCGAGCGGCGGAACGCGACGATGACGCCGGAGACGGTGAAGATCCGCCCGAACACGCGCTGAGTGCGTTTGATCAAACCGATGATCGATGAGAACTCGCCGACCTGCACCCGTCCGACCAGCGTCGAACGCGTACGAATCCGCGGGTTGCCGGTCACCGCGCCGAGGCGTGCGTTGTCTAGCATCGGCGCGACCAGATAGGCCGCCGTGTTCGGCGCCAGCAGCGCGTCGCCGTCGATGCACACCAGATATTCACTGCGCGCGGCAATCGCGCCCATACGCAGGGCGACAGCCTTGCCCTGGTTTTCCGCCAGGTGCAGGACGCGTAGCCGCGGGTCTTCCTTGGCCAGCCGGTCGAGCACTTCGGCGGTGTTGTCCTTGGAGCCGTCGTTGATCGCGATGACTTCGATGTTCGGGTAATGCTGGGCCAGCGCCGCATGGATGGTGTCGGCGGCGTTGTCGCCTTCGTTGTAGCAAGGGATCAGGATCGAGATCAGCGGCTCGCCTGCCAGTGACGGCGGCAGCGTGTCGTCCTTCCACGGCCAGTGCCGCTCCCAGTGCAGCCAGAAATACAGGCCACCGGCAATCCACAAGCCAGACATGAACAACGGGTAGAAAAACACGAAGTCCATCAGGAACTGGCCGGTGACCAGGAAGATCAGCCCCAGCGGTACGCCGAGGACGAGCGCCAGAACAAGCAGGGCTAACAGTCTATCCAGCATGTCATGGGTTCCATTTGTTGGAGAGTGCAGGCCGTACGGTTTTCAGGTCCGGCAGGTTGTCGAGGAAGTTGTCCGGGTAGTAGCCGAAACTGGTCGCGCCCTGACGCTTGAGGCGGCCCATCCAGTCCGCCAGATGCGCGCCATCGATGTCGGCCTGATCCTTTTTCGTCCAGTCGCGGGCCTGCAATTCGAATACCGTGCGGTTCAGCGCGCCGGGGCGTTTGCTGACGGTTTGCACCAGCGTTTCCAGCCATGGGCCGGACTGTTCCTGAGTCTGTTTTTCCATCAGCGGCATGGCCATCGGCGCCGTCCAGTCGTAGGTCGCGAGGAAGTCATCGAGGTTCTGTGCATACCATTCTTCGCTGTGTGGATTGAGCATCGGCTCGGCGAAGATGTTGCGCGCGGTCTGCACTTGCGGCCCTCGAATGGCGCGGACTTTGGCGGTGAGTTCGTTGGTGAAATCGATCAGGTAACGACTCTTGAAGCGCGTCCAGCGCTGCATTGCCGCCGGGTCATCACGCAGTGCTGCGATCGAACCCGGCAAGCCGTTTGCGGCATACACCTTCAGTGCTTGCGGGCCGGCGTCTTCGAAGTCCGAGAACACGGCATCGTCGTGGTAAAGGATGCCGTCGACCGAAGTCAGGCGCGCCACGTCTTCGTAGATTTCACCAATGATTCGCCGTACTTCCGGATCGAACGGCGACAGGCGTTTGTACTGATCAGGAGCGACCGAGGTGGCACCGGTTTCCGGATCCCAGCGCATGACGCGCGGCAATTTCGAATCGAGAGCAAAACTCAGCACCGGCATCCAGGCGAAGACTTTGACGTGGGCACGGGTGCGCAGTTGCCAGGCCACACGGTCGAAAATATCCGCACGCACCGGCAAATGACGGTTAGGGAAGTACAGCGAGTGCACCAGACCGTCGCCCTGCGGATCGGCGAAGGCTTGCAGGAATACGGTGTTGGCGCCCATGTCGGCCATGCGCTGCACCAGTTTGCCGAGGTTGATGTCCTGCTGCACCGGGTCCGGGTCGTAGACGTTGTCCAGATCCACGTGCACCACGCGCATGGCGAAATCCGCCTGTGCCGAGACAATGCTGTTGGCGAAATGCGTGCCGTCAGGATCGGAGGCGACGAGGAAGCGCGGGCTGCTCATCAGGTTGTCGAGGGCGTCGAGACCGTCGTCGAGGGTCAGGGCCATTTCGTAGCCCTCCTCGCCTACCACGGTCAGCGAAGTGCCGTCCGCCGCGCCATATGGCCAGACCCAGACCCGCGGTTTGTAACCGGTGGCCTTGCGGATTTTTTCCGAGATATTGCTGACGTCGGTGCGAATCCGCGCCTGGAAATCGGCCTCGGATTCATAGCGTTTGGTCAGCGGATCATAGCGTCGGGTCGCGGCAGCAGGCTGCAGGTTGCCTTGCGGGTTGGCGAGGATGCCTTTGTGGTTGGCATCGGTGTGGGCGGCGATTTCCACCAGCCCGGACCTGGAGATCTCGCGTACCTGCTCCCAGGTCAGGAAGTCGGAGCGCGCGCGCGGCGTACCGGCAAAATCCACTGGCTGGTTCAGCGGCGTGTCGATCCAGCTGCCGACCGGCGCCAGCAACGCGTGCCAGTTATAGGCGCGCAACACTGGGAGCACGCGGGTGTAAAAGCTTGAATATCCGTCGTCGAAACTGAGCAGAATCGCCTTCGCCGGCAACTCTGGTCCGCCCTTGCGTGCGGCCATGATCTGGTCGACCGTGACCGGTTTGTAGTTGTTCTCCCGCAGCCAGGCGAGCTGTTCGATCATGCGCTCGGTGCGCACCGCCACCACGGCCTGATCGGGATCAAGATCTTCGACATCGTGATAAGCGATGCCGAGCACGTGATTCTTCGGCCACGGTTTTTCACTGGCCGCCACCGGGCGCTCGGAGGGCGGTGTGAAGGCCGGGGCTTGCTGGGCGCAAGCGCTGACCAGCAGCGCTCCCAGCAGAAGGATGAAACGCGAAATAAAAGGCATCTTCAAACTCTTCTAGAAGCGGAAAGTGAGGTCGACGAGCAGACGCAGATCGGTCTCCCGATCGCCGTCATAGGGCCGGTTGATCACACTGAACAAACCGCCCACCTCGAACACGTCGTTCCAGGCATAACGCTGGCCGTAGCCGAGCAACGCCATGCCGCCGGTGCCGTGATTACGCTGGCTGTACGTACCCGCACCCGCCTGGAACTGCTGGCTCCAGGAGGTTTCGTAACGGTGGTAGAGCACGTGATTGACGTTGATCAGCGGCATCACACTGAAGTCGGATTTGGGGTTGAAGTACGGCACGTCATCGGATTTGGAGTTGTGGCTGGTGCCGACTTCCAGGCCCGCATCGACTTGCACGTTCGGCGCGCTGTAGACGCCTTCGCGTCCGGTGAGCAAGGCTTCGACGCGGTTGTTGCCATCACTGAAGTGCGACGGGCTCACCGACAGCCGCCACTCGCGGCTTTCGTTGGCGCGCCAGCGGATAAACCCGCTGCCACCGTTGGCCTTGATGTCGCTGTTGAGCGCGCGCAACGGCGTCTCCGCCGAGAGGTATTCAAGGCTGCCGCCGTACTGCCAGTTGTCATTGATGTCGCGGGCGATCGCCAGTCGCGCACCCTGTTTGTCGCCGAAGCCATAATCGTGATTGGAGATTTCGGCTTCGAGGGTCATGTCGCGGGTGCGACGCTCCAGACCGACTCGTTGAAAACGGTGATGGCCAGTGCCTTCGGCGAAGTCGCCAGTGGCATAACCGGCACCGGCGAACACGCGCCAGTCCTCGTCAATCGGCGGGCTGTACAACGTAGTCTGGATACCGAAATCGCGACTGCCACTGACCGCGCCGCCATCGCCGCCGCTACCGCCATTGGCCTTGCCGCCGTAGGCTTCTACTCGCAGTTCGGACATGTCGTGGACTTCACGCTCACGGGCCAGACGCTGCACCTGACGGTTGTCCGGATAACGCGCGACCACATCGTCGGTCAGCGCATCCATCTGCCGCCATTCCTGCAACTGCATGGCGGTGCGGGCCTGAGCAACTTCCAGGCCCATGTCGCGCGGCACCATGCTTTCGGTGTCCTTGAGCTGGATTTCAGCGCGACGTGGCCAGTTGCGGGCCAGGTACAGGTCGGCTTGAGCCAGGCGCAAACCGACGTTGCCCGGCGCCTGATCGACCAGCGTCTGCAAACGCTCTTCGCCATGGGGCAGGTCGGAGCCATAGGTACCGGCCTGCGCTGCGAGTTGCTGGGCGTCCATCCATTCATCGTTTGGGTTGCCTATTGGCAAGCCCTTGAGTTCAACGCGTGGGCGCTGGGACTTGGCCAAGTCTTCGGCGACTTTGCGCGCTTCGTCGGCGCGGTCACTTTCAAGCAGCGAGTAGTACAGCGCAGTGGTGTCTTCCAGACGATCACCGACATCGGCGTCCGGCGCCGACAGCACTTGGCGATACAGATCAGAGGCTATTTCTGGCTCGCGCTGGTCCAGATAGGCTGCGGCCACCCAGCGCTGGGCGTAGGTGGGAATCTTCACGCCTTCGGCTTGCAGTTTCTGGTATTCGCTGATGATGTCGGCGGTACGCGCCCGGGCCTTGAGCGCGCCCATGCGGTCGATGCGCCAGCGGGTCACGTCGTCTTTGGCGCTGGCGTCGGGCGTCCAGGTGGCGAGCAGTTTGTCGTAATCGGCCAAGGCACGGTCGGCGATCACGTAGCGTTCTTTTTCGCTGCGAGTCGCGAGTTCAGCGAGGCGCACGCGTTCGGCAGCCAGATCGCCTTCGAGGCGACGCAGGGTGACCGGATCGATCAACCCCGGACGCTGATGGGCCAGGCGCAGTGCCGGTTCCGGCAGACGCGCCTTTTGCAGCGCGACCACGTATTCGCGGGCGACTTCCGGTTTGTTGCCAGCGCGGATGAAGGCCTGATCGTATTCGAACAAGGCGTCATATTGCTTGCCGGCACGGCTAAGCGCGTAGCCCAATGCCAAACGGCGCGAAGGATCATCAGGCTTGGCGGCGACCAGCGCTTTGGCGCGAGTTACGGCTTGATCGGGTTGGCCGGCGTCAGCCTGAGTCAGGGCCAGACCCAGTTGCAGGTCGGCGTTGTCCGGCTCCAGCGCCAAGGCCTTGTTGTAGACCTGTGTCGCCTGATCCCAACGTTTGAGGTTGCGATAGGCGCGAGCAGTGGCCGTCAGCGCCTGAATCGGCAGCACGCGGGCGCGGCCCTGGGTTTCATAGACCTGCACCACTTCGGCGTCGAGCCCGGCCCAACTGGCAATTTGCAGGTGATCGCTGATCTGTCCGGTGGTCGCCTGACCCGGCGGCACCTGACGCAGCACCGTCAGCGCAGGCGTGGTTTGCCCGGCACGGGCGTCGCGCACCATCTGATCATAGGGTGCATCGGCAAACGCGAGAGCCGGCCAAAGTAATTGGCTGCACAGCGCTACGCGGAACAAAGGGCGTAAACCACGATGCAATACGGGAACATCAATACGCGGCATTCGTCAGCATCCTTACATGGCTAGCCGGGTCTCAATGCCCTCCTTGCCCATTCGTAACGGAGCCGAGCCAACAACGCTCGGCCAAGCTTAGTCAGGCAGTTTGCACGCAAGCGCTGAGCAAAATCCGGAACACAATAATTGTTCAGAATCGTGATGGCGGCTTGGCAGGAGCGCTGAAAACCCGAACACCAGACAGCAAAACGCCCGGCGTCTGTGCAAGACAGAGGCCGGGCGTTTGCTGTTAAGGGCGCAGTATTACTGCACTTGCGTGACGCCCGCGAACTTGTTCATCAGGAAGGCGACAAACTGCTCGACGGTCATTTTCTGGCCGTTGAATTCCACCTGATTGGCGGCGTAATGCAGCTTGGTCACGACATTGGTGCCATCCACGGTCGCCAACTGCGAACCGACGGCCATGCCCGAGAACATGTCGGCCGCACCGCTGGCCTGATCGACGATAGCTTTGGCGTCGGTCTGACCATCAAGCTGCGCCTGGACGCTGAGCAGATCGATCAGCATTGGCTTGGACACGACGATATTGAGATCGAGCAACGCGATCAGCTGTTTGCCCAGTTGATCCGGTGGCAGGTCCATCGATTGCGGCTTGGTCAGGTCGATCACCAGATTGGCGCGACTTTCACCATTGGCGGTTTTCAGAGAGAGGTTCTCCAGCGCCACTTGCGGACCAGCCGCCAGCAGCTTTTGCAGGTCGGCTTTGACCTGAGCCGATTCGGCTTCGGTCAGGTTCAGTTCCGGCGCCGGCAAGCCTGCTTCTGCAGCTTCGGCAGCGGCTTTTTCGTAAGGCTGCAATTTGGTCTGATAGATCTGCATCAGCGACATTGTCGACGGAATGTCGAGGTTCTTCAGGCTGAATGCCAGGTTGGCCGAACCGATTTTCTTGTCGTTGAGGGTGACTTCGTCAACCTTGTAATCGGCGCGACCGGACGCATTACTGCCGCTTTCTTCGGTGAGGTTCTTCATCTCGAAGCCCTTCACGCCGAGCACCGATTGCTTGGTGCCGAAGGTGGTTTTGCTGTTGGTCAGTTCCAGGGTGTTGGCGCCGGTGTAGTAGCCGAAGCTGCTCTTGGCGAGGTTGCTGGCCAGGGTCAGACCGTTGAGTTCGATCTGCACGGGCGCCTGGTCTTCAGCCACGGTGACCAGTTTCAGGCTGTCCATGTAACCGTCAGCCTTGACCTTTTGCGCTTGGGCGCTGGCGGAAATATTCATGGTCAGGCCGGAGAATTTCAGGCTCGATTGCGCATCCAGTGCGGTTTCCAGTGGCAGCAGGTCGATGGTGCTGGTGGTGGATTCGTCGTAGCCGATGTTGGTCACGCCTTTGAGCGGTGCTGCACCCTTGGTCGCGGCGAACCATTTTTCGGTGGCCGGGTTCTTTTCCAGCTCGTAATTGCTGGTGGCCATGACCGGCAGCCACTTCAGCGACACCAGACGCGAGAACGGCAGCGGGCCGTGCTCGATGTGGTCGACAAACAGCAGCTCGACCGGCGCATCGCCAAACAACTCGCCTTCACCTTTGAGTCGATAGTGCGCGGTGCTGGTGAACGTGTGGCGCTCCAGCGACACCAGTTCCAGCGACGCCGTGCCATTGGAGCCGGCCATCGCGGTTTGCAGTTCTTTGTTGGCGTTGGTGACGGCGTTGTTCAGTACGCCTTCGATCTTGGTCCCGGTGTACCAGGCCCCGCCTGCGCTGATCGCACCGATAGCAACAACAATTCCGAGTAGCACGCCTGCTGATTTATTCATGAATGACCTGATCGATTTCCGTGGCTGAAAGTGTGGTCGTCTTCCCTGAACCCGTGACCGGGTTACGGCTCGACTCCGCTTGAATTAGCGGTGGAGATTAGCACTGGGCACGGGATACGGCCCAATGTTTAAAGGTGAAAGAGTGTCTATGGGGAGTGTGGACAGTCGACAGGCTGGAAGAGTTTCGCTGTTTTTGCAGACGCTATCGCTGGCAAGCCAGCTCCCACAGAGACTTGGGTGATCACAAAAATTGTGAACACCACAAAAACCTGTGGGAGCTGGCTTGCCAGCGATGAGGCCCGTTGATTCAAAGGAGATCAGGAATACTGAACCTCGATCTCATCGAGCTGATGATCAAAGCTCTTCAACCGCGCAGTCCAGGTATACACCAGCACTTCAAAATCCCGATCGATCACCGCGCCACTCGGGCCATCGGCGCGCGGATCGCAGTAATCCAGTTGATAGCGTTCGCGGGCCATGGCCGTGGCGACATCGGACAGTTCGCGGGCATTGTTCAGCCAATGCCAGCCCTCATCGTCGAACTGCTTGTCGAGTTCCAGGCATTGCTTCTTCAGCGCTTCGAGGCTTTTTTCCAGCGGCGTGCCGGTGAGTTCGCCCATGACCTCGGCGAAGGTACGCCCGGGTTGCCAGTAGCTGCCCCAGAAATATCGGTCGAACACGGTTTCGACCCGGCGCAGGGCGACTTTGGTGTCCCAGATCAGCACCAGGGTCTTGCCTCGTTCAAGCTGTCGTTTCTTGACTCGCTGAACCTGCAGAGACGCCCAGGCCACCACGACGATTGCCATCACCGCGATCAACGCCACAGCGCTGTCGAGGAAAATCATCGCCTTGTCGATCTGGTGGGCCAGCATGATGCCGTAAAAATAAGTGGCCGAAAGCAGCACCAGCGCTGCCAACGAGCACCAGAAGCCGAGAGCGTAAGGGTTTTTCATTATTGGTTTCCCCTAGACCAGCGCTAGCAATGTGCGCTGAAGGGACGCTTTGCACGGGGCGCCCTTTCAACACTTCAAGCATAGCTACGGCGTCAGGGTTTGCTCGGGCTTGAGGCTTGCGTTCGTCCGCTTTCCCAACCGCCGCCGAGGGCGAGGAACAAATCGATCTGGCTCATGGCGACTTGAGTGTTGGCAGCGGCCAGTTGCGCGGTGACATCGGTGTAGGTGCGTGTTGCTTGCAGGTCGGCGAGGAACGACTCGCGGCCGGCCTGGAAGAAGCGGTGCGTCTGGTCTGCAGCCAGTTTCGCCGATTGCTCGGCATCGGCCAGTGCATCACGACGCTGCAACAAGGCAGTGTACTGAGCCAGCCCCGTTTGGGTTTCGCGAATGGCGTTGAGCACCACGCCGTCGAAATGCGCCAGTGCGCCTTGTGTCGCCGCTTCGGCTTCGCGAATGCGCGCACGGGCGCCGTTGGTCGGCACCTTCCAGCTCAGCGACGGGCCGAAGCCCCAACGGTTGGTCGATGGATCGCCCAAATCGTCGATAAGACCGACGGTGCCAATCGTCGCGCCAATGCTGATGTCCGGGTACAACTCGCCGGTGGCGACACCGATCCCGGCGGTCGAAGCAGCCAGCCGCCGTTCGGCCTGGCGAATATCAGGGCGGCGCTTGAGCAACGCGGCGCCATCACCGACCGGCACCAATTGCGCGATTTTCGGTAGCTCGGCGCAGGTCGTTGTGCCCGTCGGCAATTGATCAACGGGTTTGGCCAGCAGCATCGACAGACGAAACAACCCAGCCTGACGTGCCGCTTCGTAACGTGGCAGGTCAGCGCGCAGAGATTTGAATTGGGTTTGCGAGCGGGTGACCTGGGTTTCGTCGCCACGTCCGGCATCACGCAAGCGTTGGGTCAGCGTGGTGCTTTGCGCTTGCAGATCGAGAGAATGCTCTGCGATTTCCCGCTCCTCATTCGCTGCACACACCTGGGTATAGGCGCGAACCACGTCAGCCACCAACGTGATCCGCGCGGTGTCCGCTGCCGCCTGGGTCGCATCGGCGTTGGCCTTCGCGCCTTCGATGCCGCGTTGCAAGGTGCCCCACAGATCGAATTGATAAGAAGCGCTGATGCCGATATCGCCGACGTTATCGACCGGGACTTTTTCCGGCAGCAGGAACGCCTGACCGGATTCCTGCAATCGCTGCGCGCCCATTTTTACACCAGCGCTCCAGCCACCCGCCGCTTCGGCCTCATCGACCTGCGCGCGGGCCCGCGACAGGTTCGCCGCCGCCACGCGCAGATCCGTGTTGGAGGCCATGGCCTGCTGCACCAGTTGATCCAGACGTGGGTCCTTATAAAGGCGCCACCAGTCAGCCGGCACTGGCGCCGACACCACCGGTTTGCCAGCCACCGCCAGTTCGCCCTGAATGTCTTTGCGCTGAACAGCCGCCTCATCGGGCACCTGGTAATCCGGCCCGACCATCTGACAGGCCGAGAGCATGACGCCCAACCCGGCGATCATCAGGGCCTTGTTCATTGCTCGGGCTCCTGTTTCCTGTCGTCAATGATCGACACCGTGGCGGTCCGCCCGGCGATCATGCGGAAGTCTGCGGGCACCTCATCGAAGGCAATGCGCACCGGAATCCGCTGCGCCAGTCGCACCCAACTGAACGCCGGATTGACGTTCGGCAGCAGATTGCTGCCGCTGCTGCGGTCGCGGTCTTCGATGCCGGCGACGATACTTTCGACATGCCCGCGCAGCCGCGCACGGTCGCCAATCACACGGATATCCACCGACTGGCCGACATGAATGCCGTCGAGTTTGGTCTCTTCAAAATAGCCGTCGATGTGGAAGGAATTGCTGTCGACCAGCGACAGCACCGGACGCCCGGCAGTGACGAATTCCTGAGGACGCGGCGCACGGTCGTTGACGTAGCCATCCACCGGACTACGGATTACCGAGCGATCAAGGTTGAGCTGAGCGCTGTCCACGGTCACCAGCGCTTCGGCCAGCGCCGATTGCGCACGGGCGACACGCGACTGGCTCGCTTCCAGTTGCTCGGCCGGCACCAGATTGCCCAATCCACGGTTTCGCTTGGCTTCACGTTGCGCTTGCGCCAGGGTTTCTTCACGATCCGCGACCGCGGCTTTAGCCTGGCGCAGGGCCAGTTTGAAGCGGTCCTGGTCGATGCTGAACAGCACCTGGCCGCGCTTGATCAACTGGTTATCCTTCACCTCGACCTGCTGGATCAGCCCGGAAACATCCGGGGCGATCTGGATGATGTCGGCGCGAATGTGGCCGTCGCGGGTCCACGGCGCGAACATGTAATACATCACCATGCGCCAGACGAGGACAACGGCAAAAGTCACGATCAGCAGGGTCAGTACCACGCGACCGATGGTCAAAAACGGTTTTTTCATGTCATCAGGTATCGACTGAGTGAGTCCACGCCGTAGAGAAGTACGGCGTAGAGCGCCACGTTGAACAATGCCCGGTGCCAGACCAGACGGTAAAAGTGCACGCGCGTGAGCACGGCATGCACCAGCAAAAACAGCACATAAGTGATGCCCATCAACACCAGCAGGGTCGGCAGGAAAATGCCGCTGATGTCCAGATCACCGATCATAGGGGCGCTCCATCGGGCAGCGGTTCTTCGGGCTCGGCGCTGGAAACGAATTCAACGCCGGGCAGCAATGCCAGACGCAAACCGCTCAGGGCGTGCAACAGGTGTAGCCGGGTTTCTTCGTCGCCGTGGCCATTGAGCGCACGGCGGGTGCGGTCCAGGGTCATCAGCAAAGGGCTCGGCGCCGGCAGACGTTCACCAGCCTTGAGGCAAGCGCGGAAATACCCGCCGACCTCGCTTACCACTTGCTGCAACAGTGCCTTGGGTACGCCGGTCATCCGCGGGGTGTAGGCAAGCAAGTCGAGCAGGTTCAGGCCCACTCGTACTTCGCGCATGGCAATGCCGGTGTCCTGGCCAGTCAGCGCTAGACGCGGCAGGTGCTGCATCAGCCGATCAAGCAACTGCACGCCCAACTTGCGGTGTTCAGCGAGACTGGCCGGCTCGGTCATGTCGACAATGTCTTTCCAACTGAAGCGGGTCAGCCGTTTGGCTGCCAACTCGGCACCAAACGGACGCGCCACCAGCGTCCAGATGAACGCGAACAACAGGCCGATCGGCCCCGCCAGATTGGAGTTCACGAAGGCAAAAAAGTCTGCGTCGTAAGCCCCCTGAATACTGATGAACGACGAGGTGTTGACCAGCGTCAGCAGCATGCCGAGGTAGAAACGCGGCTGTACCGTCAGGGTGCCAACGCAGATAAACGGGACGGCAAACGCCAACACCAGCATCGGAAAATCGTGCAGGTTCGGCAGAATCAAAAACAGATACAGGCTGGCGAACAGCACCGACATGCCGGTCCAGAAAAAGAACCGGTAAATCTGCGGCGCCGGGTCGTCCATCGAGGCGAAGAAGCTGCACGCTACTGCCGCCAGAATCACCGCACTGCCGCCATCCGGCCAGCCGAGCAGAATCCACAGCACCGAGGCGACGATGATCGCCAGAATCGTTGACGCCACCGAATAGAGCATCAGCCCACGGTCGATAAACGGCGTCAGACGGCCGAGGCGCCAGTGGCGATAGACCGCGCGCCAGCTGTCCTGGCGCTCGCAGAGAATCGCGTCTTGCAGACTGCGGCAGTCTTGCCACAAATCGATGAATTCGCCGAGGCGATAAATCGCGTTGGAAAACAGTAATTGCTTGCGGTCTTCAAGTGCTTCGGCGCTTGGCTGCAAGGCTTCGAGCTGATCTTTGAGTGCCTGCCAGCGGTCGAGATCGGCGTCGTTATGATCGAGCCATTCACGGGTCGCGGCCAGCAGCGGTGCGAATTTTTCCACCAGTTCCGGGGTGCGTCGTTCGAGGGCGTAGAGCGAGTCTTCGAGGGCATCGATCACCGGTAACAGGTGGATCATCCGCCCACGCAGCTCCTTGGTATTACGCACGGTTTGCGGCCGCGAGCCTTCGTGGGGCAACTGGCCGATCATCAGTTCGAGACTATTGAAACTGGCGACCATCGCCATGCGTAAAGCAGTGACTTCTTCGGGCTGCACGTCGCGGCTGAGAAATTTCAGGCTGTAGGTCGACGCGTCGGCGAACCATTTGCCCACGGCGTCGTTGAACACCGGCGCAAGGCGACGTGGCCAGAACATCGCACCCACGACGGCAGCGACGGCAATGCCGAGGAAAATCTCTTCGGTACGCGCTTCCGCCACGTCCCACACCGCCAGCGGGTTATCCACCACCGGCAAGGCAATCAGCGGCAGCGTGTAACCGGCCAACATCAATGCGTAACTGTTGGCGGTGCGTAAATGCAGCGACAGGAACAGCAAAATCCCCGTCCACAAGGCGATGACTACCACCAGTACAAAAGGGCTCTGGACGAACATCGGCACAAAAAACACCGCCGCCGCCGCACCGAGAAAAGTACCGATGGCGCGGTACAACGCCTTGGAACTGGTCGGGCCCAGAAATGGGCTGGAAACGATGTACACCGTGGCCATCGCCCAATAGGGACGCGGCATTTGCATGAGCATGGCGATGTACAGCGCGAGCATCGACGCGGCAAACGTGCGGATCCCGTAGAACCAGTCCCGGGCCGGCGGAATGCCAGTGAAAAAACCGTTCAAGAATTAACCACCACGGGCGGATTGGCCGCCTCAAAAGCTCTGAGTACTCGAAGCGTAGCCTCCAGATCACTCTGGTCGATGCCTTCGAGTACTTCGTGACGCAGACGCACCAATTCGACTTCCACCGCTTGCACCAGCTCACGACCGGTGTCGGTCAGGCTCAGGCACTTGGCGCGGCGATCCTGTGTGTCTTCAGTTCGGCAGACGTAACCGGAGTGGCACAACTGATCAAGCAGTCGCACCAGCGACGGACTCTCCATCCCGGCCGCCTGCGCCACTTGCACCTGACGCACACCTTCGCCCAACCGCCCGATCATCAACAACGGGACGGCGCAGGCTTCGGAGATTCCATAGTTGACCAGCGTGGTCTGGCAGATCTTCCGCCAATGCCTGGCGGCCACCACCATGGCACTGCTGATGTTCATTTGGAGAGCGTCGAGGGAATTTGGCACGGGGAAATGCACACTGTTAGTTTGCTAACTATCAATATCGCATTGGAGGGGAAATTCAGTCAAGTTTTGAAACAAATTGACCGTTCAGCCATGGAGAAATGGATTGGCTGGATGTACTCAGCGTTTTTTTGCATTTTCGTACACATTGCTGCGCTCGCGTTTGCCTACCGCAACGACAGAAACGACGACGCGCTCTTCGATTACTTGATAAACCAAACGGTAACCAGATGCCTTGAGTTTGATTTTGTAGCAATCAGTCATTCCGTGGAGCGCATCAGCCGATACTCTTGGCAGCATCAATCTTTCGGCGAGTTTCTTTTTGAATTGATCTCGAAGCGTATGACCGAGCTTGTTCCACTCTTTATGAGCAGATGGCAAAAATTCGAGCTTATAGGTCATCCAGGCTTACCGGTACGGGTGTCTCATGGCTGCGGGCACGCACGATCTCAGCCAACTCCAGATCATCGAGCCGCTCCATCATTGCCTCGTAAACATCAGCTGGCACCATGTAGCCCATTACGCGATTGTGGTTCAGAACGGCCACCGCTCCACCATGTGCGCCGCTTAGTACTGCAGATGGGTTTTTCTTCAACTCGGAAACACTGACAGCCATATCGGCCAGAACGTTTTGCATAATTAAGACCTCATTTGAGGTCGTTATATTGGTCCAATTTTAGATCACAGACAATCGTAAAAACGATAAGGCTACAAGCGGTCATCATTCAGTCATCCCTGCCGCCCCTTCCGCAACAACACATTCAACTGATCCACCACTTCCGCCCAGTCCGCATCATCAAGAATCTCGTCCCGCAAAAACTCCGCCTGGCTTTCGCTCCAGAAAAACGCGTCCGCCAGATGCAGCTCTGGTTTGAGGGGGGAATGGGTGGCGATGAATTGGTCGATGCTGACCGGGTCGTTGTCCAGGCCCAGTTGTTTGAATAGCGATGGGAGGCTGTGGTTTGGATTTTCCATTGATGAATTCCTTGGATGACGCGGTGAGTGGAAGAATTTTCGCGAGCAGGCTCGCTCCCACAGGTTGAACTCAATCTCCTGTGGGAGCGAGCTTGCTCGCGAAGGCGTCTGCACGAACGCCACTAAACCTAATGACTCAACTCCCGCACCTGCGCATGCGGCACCATTTTCAGATACTCGGGCATGCTCATGTGCAGCAGGTAGTTGTGGTTGCCAGCCTCCAGATAGATGTCTTTCTGCCGGGTCAGCAGAGGGTCGATGACCATGTCCAACCCGTAGGAATCCCCCAGCGGCGGCACCGCGCCGCGTTCACAGTCATCGAATATGTGCGCCAGATTGCTTTCGCGGGTGAGTTGCCATTCACCAGAGTTGCGCACCTTGCTCAAATCCAGGTGGCGGCTGGCTGGCAGCACGGCCATCAGGTAATGCCCGTGGTGATCGTCGAGGATGACCGATTTCGCTACCCGTTCGGCAGCCACCCCGCTAACCCGCGCGGTCTCCAGGCTGCTGGACGAGTGGCGGTGAGCGACGATGTCATATTCGCAATGCGCCCGGTTCAGGCTGCTTTGCACCTTTTTGGCCATTCGCATGATGCACCTCGGAGTTGCGCTGGAGGGTTGTTGCCGTGTCTTTGAGTCTAGTTCGGCAGGTTGCAGACGAAGGGAAATCCGCTCACCGGACACATCCGCACATTGATCAAAATTCAGCCAGCGCGAGGCTCAACTAGACTGAAAGAACCACCAATGACTGTCGCGGAGGATCACGTGAACAGCCGATGTTGTGCGTTTGTCTGGTTACTCCTGCTGAGTGGGTTCGCCTTCGCCGCCGACACCTCATTACCGCCCATGAGCCCGGTCGGCCTGTGGCTGATCACCCTCGGCATCGTTTTTCTGATTGCCGAAGCCGCGCTGCCCAATTACGGCGTGATTGGCCTGGGCGGGATCATCATGTTCGTCATCGGCGCGCTGATTCTGGGCAACGCCGACTTGCCGGTGCCCATGATGATCGGCCTAGGCCTGATCAGCGCCCTGCTCTTGCTTGCGTTGATCATCCGCGCCTTGAAGACCCGGCCGCGACACGCAGTCAGTGGCGACGCCGGGCTGGTGGGCAGCGTCACGGCAGTGACCACTGTGCACGCGCAAAATGCGCATAACGGCTGGGTGCAACTGCAAGGCGAACATTGGCAGGTGCTCAGCACCACACCACTGCACACAGGGCAATCGGTACGCGTGGTCGGGCGAAACGGCTTACTGCTGCAAGTCAGCGCGACTGACGCGGCTCAACACGGAGAGTGATCATGGGTCTGCAAATCGGTTTTGTTGCGCTGCTGTTGTTGGTGATCGTCCTGGCCGGATCGACGTTTCGCATCCTGCGTGAATACGAGCGCGGCGTGGTATTTCAGCTCGGGCGTTTCTGGCAGGTCAAAGGCCCGGGGCTGATCCTGTTGATTCCGGTGGTGCAGCAAATGGTTCGGGTCGACCTGCGCACCGTGGTTCTCGATGTGCCGCCGCAGGACGTGATTACCCGCGACAACGTTTCGGTGAAGGTCAACGCGGTGCTGTATTTCCGTGTGCTCGACCCGCAGAAGGCCATTATTCAGGTCGAAGATTTCCTCTCCGCCACCAGCCAACTGGCGCAGACCACGCTGCGCGCCGTGCTCGGCAAACATGAACTGGATGAACTGCTGGCCGAGCGCGAGCAGTTGAACATCGACATCCAGCAAGTGCTCGACGCGCAAACCGATGCCTGGGGCATCAAGGTCGCCAATGTCGAGATCAAACACGTCGACCTGAATGAGTCGATGGTGCGCGCCATCGCCAAACAAGCAGAGGCCGAACGTGAACGGCGGGCCAAGGTAATCCACGCCGAAGGCGAACTGCAGGCCTCGGAAAAGCTCATGCAGGCCGCCGAAATGCTCGGCCGCCAGCCCGGTGCGATGCAACTGCGCTACATGCAGACCTTGTCCTCGATTGCTGGCGACAAGAGTTCGACGATTGTCTTTCCGTTACCGATTGAATTGCTCAAGGGCATGGCGGACTTGTCGGGAAAATCCTGAAGCAATTCCTGTGGCGAGGGAAGGAAGTCATCAAGGCTCTGAAATGTAATGTTTCAAAAATAGCCGATCTAACAAAGTTGCCATCAACTTGTTACATGAGTGTAGTCCGACCGTATTTTCCTACAGAGATCCAGGAAGCTACTCTCTCCGAAAGTGAAAGTAGCGACAAACATAGGCGAACGAAGTCTCCGATGTAACAACTGCTCATACAGAGCCTCTCGAATGACTTGACCATTACCGAGGAAACCCAACAAAACTGAGCGACCGGCGCTGGTTAAATCCCGACTGAGCGAGTTGAAGATCACATGGTGGGTTGACCCACATGACGTACTCACTCTAGGATTGCCTTACTCAACCCCGTACGTAGCGATTCAGTTCGCTGGCAGTTGGGGATGAAAAAACCGGCCCAGGCCGGTTTTTTCGTTTCTGAGGAATATCTTTGTGCGCACTGCGTTCTTTGTCGATGGCTATAACGTTTTCTACGGATTACTGGCTGGCACGCCTTACAAATGGCTGAACCTGAAAAGCCTGCTGACGCACATTGCACACGTTGAAAATCCGCAAAGTTCAGTCGTTTCGGTTGATTACTTCACCTCTCCCATCAAGCCCCAACTGGCCACGCGCGGGCGGGTATCCAAAGAGGCTCAAGATACCTATGTAAGAGCCCTGAGAACTACCAATATCACCGTGCATTTTGGTCGACATCAGCTGGAGCCCGCTAAAGCGCCAAGGTTTATTGATCGGAATACGCAGGCCTCGCGCCAAGACAAAGTCGATATCTGGAAACTGGAAGAAAAAGAAACCGACGTTCATATCGCAATCAGCATGTATCGCACCGCTAGCCGACAACGTGCGCTCTGTACGGACCAGCGCATTGAGCAAATTGTCCTGGTAACCGGCGACACTGATATGACGCCGGTTTTGAAAGCGTTACGTGAAGACTTTCCTGATATCACCATTGGGGCGTTCTTCCTCATCGAACCGGATCTACCCGCCCCCCTCCCGGCTCTCTGAAAGAACACTCGCATTGGCTACGAAGGCTCATCACCACTGAAGAGCTATTACTGCACCAATTCGCAGACCGGGTGGCAACCCACAAAAAGCCCGCGATCAAGCCGGATTATTGGTAACAACTTCTGCGGGATACACCGACTCCCATCCCCCACCCAACGCCCGATACAACCCGACCATCGCCAGCGAAACCCCGGTCGAACTCTCCACCCACTGCTCCTGCGTTGCGAGCAACGCACCTTGCACAGTAAGCACATTGACGAAGTCGGCCACGCCTTCGACGTATTGCTGTTGCGCGGTGCGCAGGGCGATCTGGTTCTGGCGTACGGCCTCGGCGAGGCTGTCGCGGCGGCGTTGGCTGGCGTTGTAGGCGGTCAGTTGATCGTCGATTTCGTGCCAGGCACGCAGCACGGTCTGCTGATAGCCGATCGCTGCTTCCTGTTGCTGGGCTTCGCGTAACTGCAATACGCCGCGCAGGCGGCCGCCATCGAACAGCGGCAGACTGAACTGCGGGCCGATGCCGAACGCACGCGAGCCCCACGAGCCGAAATCACTGAGCTGCATCGCTTGCGAACCGAGGTTGCCGGACAGGGTGATGCGCGGATAGAAATCACCCTTGGCCACACCGATGTTGGCGGTGGCGGCATGCAGTCGTGCTTCGGCTTGGCGGATGTCCGGCCGGCGCTCAGCCAGTTGCGACGGCAGGCCAATAGCAACTTTCAGCGGCGACTGTGGCACCGCGGCGTCTGTGGATAATTCTTTATCAAGAGCCTGTGGTGGCTCGCCCATCAACAGGCTGATCGCGTTGATCAGTTGCGATTGGCGCTGTTCGAGTGCAGGCAAGCGCGACTCGATGGCGGCGACTTGCGCAGCGGCTTCGGCGACGTCCAGATCGGTCGCCACGCCATCGTTGAGACGCAGCTGCGAGAGCTTGAGGCTGTGGCGGGCGACGTCGAGATTCTGCTCGGTGACGGCGCGAGTGTTCTGTACGCCGCGCAGCTGGATGTAGTTCTGCGCAGTGTCGGCGAGCACCGCCAATAGCACCCCGCGACGGTCGTTTTCCGCGACTTCGAGGTTGGCGTCGGCGGCTTCGGTTTCGCGGCGCACGCGACCCCAGAAATCCAGTTCCCACGAGGCGGAGAAACCGGCGTCCCACAGGTTGAAGGCGGAATCGCCGTTGTGCCCGGACGGGTCGTTCAGGCCTTCGCCGCTGTTGCGTTTGCGACCATAACTGCCGGTGGCGGCGGTAGTCGGGTAGCGCTCGGCAGTGATGACCTGACGTGCGGCACGGCTCTGTTGCAGACGACTGCTGGCCAGTCGCAGGTCGAGGTTGCTGCGCACGGCGCGCTGGGTCAGGGCCGACAGTTGCGGGTCGTTGAAGACTTCCCACCAGCGCTCGTTGAGGGGCTCGCTGACAGCTTGGCTGGGGGCGGATTGGGCTGGCTTGGCCCAGTTGGCGATTTGCGTGGCTTCGGGTTTTTGGAAATCTGGGCCGACGGTGCAGGCGGTGAGGCTGACAGTGAGCAAGGCACCGAGGGTGAGTTGCTGCCACTGGCCCAATCGCTGGCAAGCCAGCTCCCATAGGGAACTGTGTCTGGAGTGATTAAGTTGCACAGCCTTCAAAATTCCTGTGGAAGCTGGCTTGTCGGATCGCCGCATCGCAGCGATTGGGCCAGTCGATTCAACGAACATCATCGCTGAGTCACCTCACGCACCGAAGTCGCCGACGTGCGCGTATCAATACTCGCCTCCACCGACATCCCTACCCGCAGCCGATTGGCCAATGGCTGACCCGGCTCAAGCAAGATCTTCACCGGAATCCGCTGCACAACCTTGGTGAAGTTACCCGTGGCGTTGTCCGGTTTCACCGCCGCGAACGTCACGCCGGTGGCCGGGGCGATGCTTTCGACGCGGCCGGTCAGCGCTTCGCCACCCAGGCTATCAACGCGCACCTGCACTTCCTGCCCCGGCTGCACATCGGTCAGTTGTGTCTCCTGAAAATTGGCGACCACATAAGCCTGCTTCAACGGCACCACCGCCAGCAGTTTGCTGCCCGGCGTCACATAAGCGCCGACACGCACGGCACGCTCGCCGACCATGCCGTCCTGCGGCGCGGTAATGCGCGTGTAAGACAGCTCGAAACTGGCGATTTCCAACGCCGCTTGCGCGTGTTTCAAAGTGCCTTCAGCGGCATCTCGCTGGGCACTGAGAATGTCGACCTGCTTACGCTCCGCCGCCAGTTTCGCGGTGGCCGTGTCGAGGTGCGCAGTGGCCTGATCGATGCGGGTTCGCGCCTGTTGTGCGTTTTGCACCGTGCCAGCACCCACACCGGCGAGGTGGTTGTAGCGATTCAATTCCTGCTTGGCGAAGGCCATTTCAGCCTTGGCCGACACCACCGAAGCTTGCGCCTGAGCGATCACCGAAGTCTGACGCTCCAGCGTCGCCTTGGCGTTCTGCAACTGCGCCCGGGCGACCAGGGTTTGCGCATCCGCCGCCTCGGCAGAAGCGCGCAAATCGCGATCATCGATCAACGCCAGCAACTGTCCCGCCTTCACTTGCTGATTGTCTTCCACCAGCACTTCCTTGATGAACCCGGCCACACGCGGGACCACCAGCGTGTAGTCGGCGGAAACGAACGCATCGTTAGTGTTCTGCTGCGTACGTTTGCCAAACAGGCCGGGCATCGCCAGGTACACCAGCACGCCAACAGCCAACGCGGCCGCCACAGCCACCGCGAGTTTTTGCTTTGCTTGAGTCGTCATGGAAACCTTCATTTTCAGTACAGCAATCAGGTCGGCGCGCGCGGTGGAAAGATCCGCGTCGGCAGCCAGAAAATCAGCAGGATCAGCGTCAAAGCGACGCCCGCCATGCACACATAGAGATCGGAAGACGTCAGCACCACCGCTTGTTCGTGGAGGCGATGGGCGAGACCCGGGTCGCTGCGGTCGGCCAAAGGCGAATTGCCGAGGCTGTCGACCAGCATGGTCGAGTGAAAATGCAGACGCGATGTGGTCAGCGCTTCGATCACGCCCGTGGCGACCACCGCCGCCAAGCCTTTCACAGTGTTGAACCATGCCGAGGCAAACGGCCCATCCATGGGCTGGATGCTGCCGGTCGATAGCATCAGCAGCGGCAGCACCGACATCGGCTGGCCAAAAATCTGCAGCCATTGCAGGACATAGAAATTGTCGCGAATCCACTCCGAAGTCAGCAGCGATCCGCCCAGACAGGACAGTGTCAGCATGCTCAAACCGATCCCCAGCACCCAACGGCAATCGACCCAGCGCAGGTTGCACAGGGCCGCCACCAGCGGTAGCGCGATCAACTGCGGCAACGCCGCGATCAGCATGATCGGCGCGGTTTGCACCGGGCGATAACCCTGCACTTGCGCCAGATAGCTCGACGGAATCAACACCACGGCTTGCAGCACGATCAACACGCCAGCCAGGGTCATCAACGCGAACGCCAGGTTGCGGATACCGAGCATCTGCAACTTGAAAAACGGAATCGGCTGCGACCACTCGTTGATCAGAAACGCCACCAGTAGCAGCGATCCTGAGATCAGCAACGCGCTGATCAGGTTCGACTCGAACCAGTCCAGCCGATTGCCCTGCAACAGGCCGATCACCAACATGCAGATCGCCGGAAAGCCAAGAAGCAGGCCCTTCCAGTTAAACGCCTTGAGACGTTCAAGGCGCAGTGGATCCTGCGGGATGCCGTACGCCACCATCACCATGGCGATCAGGCACGGCACGATGATTTGCCAGAACGTCCATTGCCAGCCGACGTACTCGGTCCACAACCCGGCCAGCGGTGTGCCGAGGCCCGGGCCGAAGGTTGCTGTCAGCGCGTAACCGGCCAGGCCATAGAGTTTGAAATTGGCCGGCAGGAAGCGCAGCGCAACAGTCATCAGCATCGGCGGCAACGCGCCGCCCGCCAACCCTTGCAAGGTGCGCATCAGCAGCAGGCTTTCGTAATTCGGGGCGAATGGACATAGCAACCCGAGCAAGGTGAACAGGCTGATCGCGCAGAGGGTGAAACGGCGCAACGAGAAGGTCACCGAGCACCACGGCGCAAAGGCCATGGCCGCGACGGAGGTGGCGGTGTAACTGGCAACCAGCCAGGTGCCTTCGTCGTAACCGATATTCAGTGCGCCGCGAATGTCGGCCAGGGCGACCTTGGTCACCATCTCGTTGAGGCCCGACACCAGCACCGCCAGCAGCACGCCGACCAGCCCGATGATGATCCGCGCCCCGAACACCGGGGGCGTGACCGCCGTCGCCGGGCTGGCCGCGGCGATAGATGCCGGGACCGTCAGGGATGTCATGAATGAAAACTCCGGGGGTGGAAATACCGGAGCATCTTAGTCGGGCTTAGTGCTGACGAAAATTGACTTATTGGCAGGTTATAAGTGCGTCAGACACAACTATGGAAGATCAAAAGATCGCAGCCTTCGGCAGCTCCTACAGGGGAATGCATTTCAATGTAGGAGCTGCCGGAGGCTGCGATCTTTTGCTCTTCAAGGTTGGGCTGCGAGCCACGTCTCATCGCAGCAACTCTTGAGGGTTTCTCGCAGCCAGCGGTGCGCCGGATCCTTGTCGAAACGCGGGTGCCAGGCCTGGGTCAGCATCAGCGTTGGCAGCGGAATCGGCAGATCGAATGAGCGCAATTTCAATCCCAGGCGCCTTACGCTCAACAGTGCCTCCTTAGGCACCGGCAGGATCAGGTCAGAGTCCGGCAAAGCGAACATCGCCGCATGGAAACTCGGCGCGATCACCGCCACCCGCCGCTCCAGCCCCAGCGCATTCAGCGCCGTATCGATGGGGCCACGGGCGATGCCCCGGCGGGACATGCTGATATGGGAAAACCCGGCATAGCGTTCGGCGGTTATTTCGCCATCGAGCAAGGGATGATCCTCGCGCACCAGCCCGACGAAGTGTGTGGAGAACAGATTTTGTACTTTCACTTCCGGGGTGATCGGCCGGGTGTTGCTGACGCTCAGGTCGATGCGTCCTTCACGCAGCGCCTCATCGTCGCCATCGCCTTCCGGAACGAAGCGCAATTCGCAGTGCGGCGCCATCTGATCCAGCGTGTCGAAGAGCTTGCCGCCATAAACGCCGATGAAGAAGTCATTGGCGCGAATGCTGAAACGACGGCGCAAAGTGCCCAGCTCCACGTCATCAGCCGAGCGGAACAGCAGCGCCGCCTGCTCGACGACATCACGCACCTGCTCGCGCAATTCCAATGCCTTGGGCGTCGGCACCAGACCACGGCCAGCGCGCACGAGGATCGGATCGCCGATGGCTTCGCGAATTCGCGTCAGGGTTCGGCTCATCGCGGCCGGACTAAGGTTCATTCGCCGCGCGGCCCCGACCACGCTGCCCTCGTCGAGCAAGGCGTCGAGGGCGACCAGAAGGTTCATGTCCGGGAGTTGCATGCTGAGCACCCTTGGCTGATCTGGATTGATCTGGGCGCAATGCTAGCAGATCAAAAGATCGCAGCCTTCGGCAGCTCCTACCGGAGAACCGTCAAACCCATGTAGGTGCTGCCGAAGGCTGCGATCTTTTGATTTTCAGCGCTGCATGCCCCAGCGCTTCACGGTCACCCGCTCCAGCGTATCGAACACCAGGTTTTCCACCAGCAAGCCGATCAGGATCACCACTGCCAACCCGGCAAACACTTTGTCGGTGTACAGCTCATTACGATTCTGAAAAATGTACCAACCCAATCCACCCTTGCCACTGGTCGCGCCGAATACCAGTTCAGCCGCGATCAAGGTGCGCCAGGCGAACGCCCAGCCGATTTTCAACCCGGCGAGAATCGACGGCAGCGCCGCCGGAATCAGGATGAACAGGACAAAACGCATACCCTTCAGACCGTAATTTCGACCGGCCATGCGCAAGGTCTCCGAAACACCAAGAAACCCCGCATAAGTGTTGAGCGCCAGCGCCCACAACACCGAGTGCACCAGCACGAAAATCAAGCTGTTCTGTCCCAGCCCAAACCACAGCAACGCCAGCGGCAGCAACGCAATCGCCGGCAGCGGGTTGAACATCGACGTCAGCGTACTGAGCAGATCGCGACCCAGTTGCGTCGAAACCGCCAAAGTGGTCAGGGCGAAGGCCAGCACGATGCCGATCAGATAGCCCTTGATCAGCACCACCAAAGATATCCACACCTTGCCCAGCAACTCGCCGCTGAGCAGGCCGTCGTACAGCGCATGGCTGGTCTGCACGAAACTCGGCAGCAGCAGATCGTTGTTTTGCACTCGGGCAACGATTTCCCACAACACTGCGAGCACGATCAGGATCAGGCTTTTACGCAGCCAGCCTTGTTGCCACAGCCGCTGTCCCAGGGCCAATTCACGCTCGACCGGAACACTGGTCAGCGGCTCCAGAACCGTTTCGAACGCTTGACGCACAGATGATGAATGGCTCATCGGGTGATTCTCCTGGCCGCTCAATAAGCGATGCGAATGTCGTTGAAGTCGTGTTCACGCTCGGTTTTCGGAGACTGGCCCTCGTCGAACAACAGTCGATGAATCCGTCGCGCCGACTCCTGAAACGCCCCGCCGCCAAGGCTTTGCAAATCGTATTGATGGCTGTGCACTTCGGCCCGCACACGCCCCGGATGCGGCGACAGCAATAGAATGCGATTGCCGACCACCAGCGCCTCTTCAATCGAGTGAGTGACGAACAGCAAGGTGAAACGCACCTCTTCCCAGAGCAGCAGCAATTCTTCCTGCATCTTGCGGCGGGTCAGCGCATCCAGCGCGGCGAACGGCTCGTCCATCAGGAGGATTTTCGGTTGCATCGCCAGTGCTCGAGCAATCGCCACGCGCGCTTTCATGCCGCCGGACAAGGTGTGCGGATAGGCATCGGCAAACGCTGACAGTCCGACCTTTTCCAGATAGTGCAGCGCACGCTCTTCAGCTTCTTTCTTCTTCAGCGTGCGCGAGGCCAGCAGCGGAAACATCACGTTCTGTTTGACGGTTTTCCATGGCGGCAGTTGATCGAATTCCTGGAACACCACGATCCGGTCTGGGCCGGGCGCATCGACTCGCTGACCTTGCAAGCGTATCTCGCCTTCGCACGGCTGGATAAAACCGCCGACGGCTTTGAGCAGTGTGGATTTGCCGCAGCCGGACGGGCCAAGCAATACGAAGCGATCCTGCTGATCGACGTCGAAACTGACTTGATGGGTGGCTCGCACAACACGTTGCGGCGTGCGGTATTCGAGGCTGACCTGGTCCACCGCCAGCAGCGCTTGCGTGCTGGCGATCGGGTTGCTGGCCACGTGGCCTTGCAAAAGGGCATTCATTCGATCAGCTCCCTTGCAACGGTTTGGCATCCTGGAAGAAGTAATCCTTCCACGATTCCGGTTTGTTTTTGATCGCACCGACGCGGTAGAGGAATTCGGCCAGTGGATAAGTATTTTTCGGCGTAACGCTGAATTCAAACTGGGGGTTATCGATGATTTTCAGCAGGGCTGCACGATCGATTTTGGCTTTGGTCACGCGGATGTAAGTGTCGGCTGCCGCGCCTTTATCGTTCTGGGCGAATTGCGCGGCTTCGGTCAGCGCTTCGACGAAGGCTTTGTAGGTTTTCGGATTTTCGTTGCGGAATTTCTCGGTGGCGAACAGCACGGTCGGCGAGTTCGGGCCGAGCAGGTCGTAGGTGTTAAGCACGACATGCACATTGGGGTTTTCCAGCGCCTGATCCTGGAACGGTGGATTGGAGAAATGCCCGCTCAATTCGGTGCCGCCAGCGATCAGCGCAGCGGTCGCGTCCGGGTGCGGAACGGCGATGGTGTATTTATCGAGGCGATTGAATTCCTTGTCGCCCCACTGCTTGGCAGCCGCGTATTGAAGGAAACGCGATTGCACGGACACGCCCACCGCCGGCACTGCAATGCGATCTTTCTCGGTGAAGTCAGCAATGGTTTTGACCTTCGGGTTGTTGCTCACCAGGTAGTAAGGGAAGTTGCCCAACGAAGCCACGGCTTTGACGTTCTGCTTGCCGTGGGTGCGATCCCAAATGGTCAGCAACGGGCCGACACCGGCGCCGGCAATGTCGATGGAACCGGACAGCAGCGCATCGTTTACTGCCGCGCCACCCGAAAGCTGCGTCCAGTCGACCTTGATGTCGAGGCCTTCCTGCTTGCCGTACTTCTCGATCAGGCCCTGATCGCGCACCACATTGAGCAATAAATAGACAATGCCGAACTGCTCGGCGATGCGAATTTCACCTTCGGCGTGGGCCACGGTCGGCGCCACCAGGCTACCGGCGATCAGACTGAAGCCGAGGCCAATGGCGGCGGCCAACGGGGCGAATGGAAGACGTTTGGACATGATCGAATCTCCGGCAAATCAGAAAGGCGCGTCGCCCTGGATGGTCGTGCGATACAGCTTGCGGCGCAGGTGCGCAGGGCAGCCGACGGCAAGGTGGATCAGCGAGCGGTTGTCCCAGAACACCAGGTCGTGGGGCTGCCACTGATGGCGGTAGATGTTTTGCGGCAGCACGCTGTGGGCGTAAAGCTCAGCCAGCAGTTGCTGACTTTCATCTTCCGGCAGACCGACGATGCGCGTGGTGAAACCTTCGCTGACGAACAACGCCTTGCGAGCGTTTTCCGGGTGAGTGCGCACCACCGGGTGCACCACTTCCGCGACTTGGGCGAGTTGCTCCGGGGTCAGAGTCGGGCGCCAGTTGCCTTCGAATTTGGTTTCGCTGTAACGCGCGGTGTAGGAATGCGCAGCGAAGCGCCCCTCGACCGCTTTGCGCAGCGCGTCGGGCAGGCTGTCCCAGGCCTTGTGCATATCGGCAAACAAGGTGTCGCCGCCCTCGGACGGCAATTCCTGCGCGTGCAGCATCGAGCCGAGGCTTGGCAGTTCTTTATAGGAAAGGTCCGAGTGCCAGAACTTGCCGGCATCGCCCAGACCGAGGTTCTGGCCGTTCTCGACGATGTTGGAAACGATGAGGATTTCCGGGTGATTGGCCAGCAGGAACTGTTTGAGCACGTGGATCTGCAACACGCCGAAGCGGCGACTGAAGTCGATTTGTTGCTGAGGGGTGATGCGCTGGTCGCGAAAGACCACAACGTGGTGATCCAGATGCGCACGGTGAATGCGGGCGAAGTCCTGATCATTGATCGGGCGGGTCAGGTCGAGGCCGATGATCTCGGCGCCGACGGCACCGCTGAACGGACGAATTTCGAAGGTTTGCGGCGCGGCGATCGCGGCGCTAGAAGAGGCAGTGGCTGCGGACATCAATAATCTCCCACGCACGGCACGCTCACAGGGCGCGCACGTCGATCAGAAACTCACGCTGGATTGCGTGTTCGTTCAGGTCGTGCGGCGCGCCGATTGGTCGGCAGGTACGCAGGGAAGTAACTTTAAAGATATAAGAATCGTAAATTAAATACCGTTAGCGAATAACGATATGGCGATTGGTGAGGAATGGACTGGGGGGTGAGTGACGGTTTTTGTCACTTCTGGGTGAAATGTGGCGATTTCACTGACGCCATCGCTGGCAAGCCAGCTCCCACAGGGTTCTCGGTTGAAACACGATTATGTGTTCGACTTCTGAACTTGTGGGAGCTGGCTTGCCAGCGATGAGGCCGATAAGGCCAATAAAGATCTAGCGCTCGTGCAACGCCTCGGCCCGCGCGCGAATGATCGGCTTGAGCAGATAACTCAACACCGACTTCTTGCCGGTAATGATATCCACCGACGCCACCATGCCCGGAATGATCAACAACGGCTTCTCATCGGTGCCCAAGTGGCTGCGTTCGGTACGCACCTTGATGATGTAGTACGTGGTTTTCTTGTCTTCGTCGGTGATGGTGTCGGCGCCGATCTGCTCCAGCTGGGCTTTCAGCCCACCGTAAATGGTGTAGTCATACGCGGTGAATTTCACTATCGCTTCCTGCCCCGGATGCAGGAACGCGATGTCCTGCGGACGGATCTTGGCTTCGACCAGCAAAGTGTCGTCCAGCGGTACGATTTCGACCATGTCGCTGCCCGGCTGAATCACGCCACCGATGGTGTTGACCAGCAATTTGTTGACGATGCCGCGCACCGGCGATGTCACCAGCGTACGGCTGACGCGGTCTTCCAGTGCCTTGCCGGTGGCCTGAGCCTTGTTCAGATCGGTGCGCGCTTCGTTCAACTGAGTGAGCGCTTCGCTGCGGAATTTGCCGCGCGTCTCATCAACCTTGCGCTGCACTTCCTTGATCGCCGACTCGGCGCGTGGGATCGCCAACGTGGTGGCGTCGAGCTGACCACGGGTTTCCACTTCGGCACGCTTGAGGCGCAGTACTTCAACCGGGGACACCGCGCCCTGCGCCACCAGCGGCTCGGACATGTTGATTTCCTGACGCTGCAAACTCAGCTGCTGACGGTACTGCGCCTGCTTGGAGCTGAACTCGCGCAGCTCTTGCTGACGCTGGATCAACTGCTCCTGCAAGCCACCGATCTCGTCGTGCAGTTGCTGACGACGGCTGATGTACAACGATTCTTCGCTTTTCGCCTGGACGGGAACGGCCTTGACCACGTCTTCCGGGAAATTCAGCGGGCGGTCATCGACCTCGGCGCTCAGGCGCTCGACGCGCAGCAACATCGACTGCCGATCAGCCTCGGTTTCGCCGACGTTGGAGGCAAATCGCGTGTCATCGAGGCGAATCAGCGGTGCGCCGGCTTCGACGATCTGGCCTTCCTTGACGAAGAGTTCGGAAACGATCCCGCCCTCCAGATTCTGGATTTTCTGGATCTTCGACGAGGGAATCGCCTTGCCGTCGCCCTTGGTCACTTCGTCGATCACGGCGAAGTTGGCCCAGAGCATGAGGAATACGAAGAAGCCGATGATCGCCCAGATGGTCAGGCGCACGACGCGCGGGGCGTCTTCGATCAGCGCCTTGTTGACCTCTGGCAGCGGCTGGCCCTGCAGCGATGCAGTGCCTTTGAAGTAGCGACGGATCGAATCCTTGAAACCCGACTTAAGCAACACTGATCTGCCCCTTCTTCAACGCTTCCATCACCGCAGCTTTCGGGCCGTCGGCGAGAATCTGCCCGCGATCGATCACCAACAGACGATCCACCAGCGACAACAGGGAGGCACGGTGCGTGACGAGCACCACGGTCTTGTTTTCAATCACCGCTGCGAGGCGTTGCTTGAGGCGTTCTTCGCCGGTGTTGTCCATCGCGCTGGTCGGTTCGTCCATCAGCAGGATCGGCGGATTGAGCAACAGCGCACGGGCCAACGCGACGTTCTGGCGCTGACCGCCGGACAGGTTTTGCCCGCGCTCGCCCACTTGCAGTTCGTAGCCTTGCGGGTGCAGGCGGGCGAATTCGTGGACACCGGCCAGTTCGGCGGCTTGCAGCACGAGCTCGTCTTCGACATAACGCGCGCCGGAAACCAGATTGTCACGCAGGGTGCCGGCCAGTAGCTGGATGTCCTGCGGCACGTAGCCGATGTTGTAGCGCAACTCGCTGACGTCGATCTGGCGGATATCAACGCCGTCCACCAGCAACGCGCCGTCGTCCGGCTGATAGAGGCCAACCAGCAGTTTGGCGAGCGAACTCTTGCCCGAGCCGCTGCGGCCGATGATGCCGATTTTCTCGCCGGGACGAATCACCAGGTTGATGTTCTTCAGCGCCGGGTTTTGCTGCTCCGGGTAGGTGAAGTTGAGCTGACGGCACTCGATGGCGCCTTGCAGGACCTTGCGGCTCAGCGGGCGCTCTTCGAAATTGCGCTCCTGCGGCAGCTCCATCATCTGGTCTACCGACGTCATGGTCACTCGCGCCTGCTGATAGCGGGTCAGCAAACCCGACAGCGAAGCCAGCGGACTGAGTGCGCGACCACTGAGCATGTAGCAGGCGATCAGACCGCCCATGCTCAGGTTGCCGGCGATGATCTGGTACACGCCGAAGACGATCATGATCACCCCGGCCAGTTGCTGAATCAGCAGGGTGATGTTCATCGCCAGACCGGAAAGCATTTTCACCCGCAGTTCAAGGCGGCTGAGGGTGCCGATGGTTTGCTCCCACTGGTACTGACGCTCACTTTCGGCGTTATTGACCTTGACTGCATCAAGGCCGGCGAGGGTTTCGATCAGGCTCGACTGACGCTCGGCACCGAGGGCCATGGTGCGTTCCATGGTTGCCACCAGCGGCTTCTGCAAGGCGTAGCCAATCAACAGCGCAATCGGGAACGCCAGCACCGGAATCCACACCAGATGCCCGCCGAGAATGGCGATGACGATGAAGATCAGGATGGTAAACGGCAGGTCGATCAGGCTGGTCAGGGTCAGCGAGGCGAGGAAATCGCGCAGGCTCTGAAACTCATGGATGTTCTGCGCGAAGCTGCCGACCCGCGCCGGGCGATACTTCATCGACATGCCAACGATGCGTTCAAACAGCGTGGCGGAGATGATCAGGTCGGTTTTCTTCCCGGCCAGATCCAGGCACAGGCTGCGCAAGCTCTTGAGGATCAGGTCGAACATGTACGCGCCAGTGATGCCCAGCGCAAGCACCCACAGGGTGGCTTCAGCCTGGTTCGGCACGACGCGGTCGTAGACGTTCATCACGAACAGCGGCGCGGCCATGGCGATGATGTTGATCAGGAAACTGGCAGCGATTGCGTCGGCGTACAGCCAGCGCGAACGCTTGAGGGTGTCGCGGAACCACGAGCGTGCGCGCGGGATCAGCGTGCCGTGGTTGACGTCGAATTTGTGCTGCGGCTGGGCGAAGAAGACCTTGCCGGTGTAGTCGTCGGCCAGCAGTTCGCGGCTGACCACGGATTCGCCGCCGTCGCTTTCGCTGAGCAGCACTCGCGCTTCGTTGTCACCTTGCCAGCCGAGCAGCACGGCACTGCGGCCGTCCTTGAGCAACAACAACGCGGGCATGGCAATCGATGGAATCTCTTCCAGCTTGCGCTGCAACACCCGACCTTGCAGGCCCGCGCGAGCCGCCGCACGGGGCAGCAACTCGACACTCAGACGTTGTTTGGGCAGCGGCAGGCCGGTGGTCAGCATCGCCGCGCTGGCGGGTTTCTGGTGCAGCATGCAAAGGGCGAGCAGACCGTCCAGTAACGGATCGTCGTGCAACGCGCGTGGATCATGACTGAGATGAACTCGACTGACTTCTGATTCCACGCTCGACACTCTTTAACAGTTGAAAGGGATAACTCAATTCATCCCAGGCAGCTGAACCTTGGGCTTCACGTCGTTCTGCACAACGGATGCCAACGGCGCGACCACTCCCTGGCTTCTGAGCAACTCGCCCATGGTCGCCTTGATTCGATACTGAGTAAATAACTGAATGTTTTTGATTTCAGCCAGACGCCGCGAAGCGGTGAACAACTCGTTTTCGCTGTCGAGCAAATCGAGCAGGGTACGCTCGCCGAGGCTGAACTGACGCTGGTAAGCGGTGCGCACCGAGGTGCTGTGATCGACGTACTGCTGCGCGATTGGCACCTGAGCGTTGGCGTTGTTCAGGGCATTCCAGGCCAAGCCAAGCTCTTCGTTCAGCTGACGCAAGGCGTTGTTGCGGATGTCCAGCGCCTGGTTCGACAGGTACGACTTGGATTCCAGATCGGCCTTGTTGCTGCCGCCCGAATAGAGGTTGAAGCGCATGCGCAACATGGCCTGCCATTCGTTGCTGTGGCCGTTCTGACCGTCCAGATCGTTGTCGGCGGTGCGGCCCAGTTCAGCGTCGAAACGCGGGTAGAACGTCGACTTCGCGGTTTCGTACTGCTTCTCGGCAGCGGCGATGTCGGACTCGGCCGACCGCAGGATCGGGCTGTTTTCCACCATCTGCTGACGCGCTTCATTGAGGTTGGCCGGCATCATCGCCATGAACGGCGCCGGACGCTCCAGTTGATCAGGCATCTGGCCAACGGCGCTGAGGAAATTGGTTTCCGAGTCGGCGAGGTTGGTCTGCTCGGTGATCAGGTTATTGCGCGCCTGGGCCATCCGCGCTTCGGCCTGATCGAGGTCGGCGCCGCTGCCGACGCCACGCTGGGTGCGCAACTGGATCTGGTCGTAAATGCGCTGATGACTCTTGAGGTTGTCCTCGGCCAGACGCACGAATTCACGACGGGTCAGTACATCCAGATAAACCTGGGCAACTGTCAGTCCGGTGCGCTCGGAAGTCCCCAGCAAAGAGTAGGCGCGGGAGTTAACGGTGGCTTGTTGACGCCCAACTTCGCTGGAGGTCGCAAAACCGTCAAAAACCATTTGCGAGAGACGTAAACTTGACTCGCTACGGTTCAAAGTCTCCCAGTGATTGCCTCCGCCGTTGGCGCGGGTGGTCACGCTGTCGGTGCCTTCACGGCCATAACCGCCCAGCAGATCGACCTTGGGCAGGTATCCACCTTTTGCTGCTCTTAATTGATAATCCGCGGCCAAACGACTGTTGACCCCTGCCTGGATTTCCGGATGGACATCCAGTGCCTGCTGCATGGCTTCTGGTAAGGATTGTGCTTGTACGAAAGACGCGGCGAGGGCGAAGGGTATGGCCTTGAGCAATTGCGAACGCATGGTAAAAATTTCCCAGAACTTCTTGTCTTGAATCACAGCTAAACGTGCTGCAGCGTCGGATGATTGGCGACTGGATTGACCGTATGTCGGAAAGTTCAAAACAGGAACTGGTTCACACGCAAAAGGACAGGTCGCCGCGGAATATCAATGTGACATTAGTGGGACGATTGTTTAGGATGGCACCCAGAAGGTCAATAGTTTGGCATAAAGTTAATAGCGAAAGAATATAGCCAAATTATTGACGAAAAACAGCGTCAATCTTGTATCGCAAATTTTTAAAGTACGTCCAGACTGAATTGGCATCCATGCCTTCAGGTCCATGGAAGTCAACTGAACGTGACACCCGGAGAGTCTTCAATGAGCAGTGTTGTTGCCATCGTCAAAAGCATTGTCGGTCAGGTATTCGTGGTGTCCCCAGAGGGCGTACGCCGCGTACTCGTTGAAGGCGATCGACTGTATGTGGGCGATCAGATCGATACTGGTCTTTCCGGCGCCGTGTCGCTGGAATTGGCTGATGGCCGCACGCTGGATCTGGGTCGCGATACCCAATGGAGCGCCAGCGCGCCCGACTCAAGCACTGACTTGGCTGAAGCCACCGCGCAGGCTGCGCCGTCTGTAGAAGAACTGCAGCAGGCCATCGCCGCGGGTGTCGACCCGACTACCGCACTCGACGCCACCGCTGCCGGCCCAAGCGCCGCAGGTACGGGTGGTGCTGCCGGTGGCGGTCATAGTTTCGTGATGCTCGACGCCACGGCGGGTCGCGTTGATCCGACTATTGGTTTCCCGACGGCGGGCATCAATTCGGCCGGTCAGGCTGCACAGAACATCACCGGCGGCCAGACCACTGACACGACGACGAATGCCCTGCGTGATTCGACCCTGAGCCTCAGCGCCACACCGACCATCACCGAAGCCGGCGGCGTGCTGGTGTACACCGCGACCCTGACCCAGGCGCCGCTCACCGACCTGACCATCACCCTGTCCAACGGCTCGGTGATTGTGATTCCGGCCGGCTCGACCACCGGTACCGTCAACGTACCGCTGGCACCGAACGACTCGGTTTATAACGACCCGACCCAGATCGACGTGACCGTCACCGGCACCACCGGCGGCAACGGCATCACCGTGACGCCGCCGACCACACCGGCCACGACTCAGGTTACCGACACCATCGACACCACCACCGTCACTCTGACGACGGCGCCGAACGTCACCGAGGGCGGCCAGATCACCTACACCGCGACCCTGACCAACCCGGCACAAACGCCGGTTACCGTCACCTTGTCGAACGGCTCGACCATCACCATCGGCGCGGGTCAGACCACCGGTACCGTCAACGTGCCGACCCCGGCCAATGACGTCTATAACAACGGCAGCACCGTCAGCACCACCATCACTGGCGCTACCGGCGGCAATTTCGAAAACCTGGTGCCTAACCCGACGCCAGCAGTGACCACCATCACTGACTCGATCGACAACACCGGCCTGACCCTGACCGCAACCGGCAGCGTCGTCGAGGGCGGCCAGATCACCTACACCGCGACTCTGACCAACCCGGCGCAAACACCGGTCACCGTCACCCTGTCGAACGGCTCGACCATCACCATCGGCGCGGGCCAGACCACAGGCACCGTCAACGTGCCGACCCCGGCCAACGACGTCTATAACAACGGCAGCACCGTCAGTACCACGATCACTGGCGCTACCGGCGGCAACTTCGAAAACCTGGTGCCTAACCCGACGCCAGCAGTGACCACCATTACCGACTCGGTCGACAATACCGGCCTGACCCTGACCGCGACCGGCAGCGTCGTCGAGGGCGGCCAGATCACCTACACCGCGACTCTGACCAACCCGGCGCAAACACCGGTTACCGTCACCTTGTCGAACGGCTCGACCATCACCATCGGTGCAGGCCAGACCACCGGTACCGTCAACGTGCCGACCCCGGCCAACGACGTCTACAACAACGGCAGCACCGTCAGCACCACCATCACTGGCGCTACCGGCGGCAATTTCGAAAACCTGGTGCCGAACCCGACGCCAGCAGTGACCACCATCACCGACTCGGTCGACAACACCGGCCTGAGCCTCAGCGCCACAGGCACGGTGGCTGAAGGTGGTTCGATCGTCTACACAGCGACCCTGACCAATCCGGCTGGCACGCCAGTGACCGTGACCCTGTCGAACGGCGCCGTCATCACCATCGACGCTGGCAAAACCACCGGCACCGTGACGGTTCCGGCGCCTGCCGATGACGTCTATAAAGACGCCGGCCAAGTCGAAGCAACCATTACCACTGCTACCGGCGGCAATTTCGAGAATCTTGTCCCGAGTACCACGCCAGCGGTGACCGAAGTCACTGACACCGTCGACACTTCGACCGTAAAACTGACCGCCGATACTTCGGTGGCTGAAGGTGGCACCGTCACTTACACCGCCACCATTGGCGCGCCAGTGACCGGCTCGCCGGTTGTCGTGACCCTGGCCAACGGTCAGAGCATCACCATCGCTGTCGGCCAGACCACTGGCACCGTGACCGCTGCCGCGCCGAACGATGCGCTGGTCGGTAATGCACCGCTGACCAACTCGATCACAGGCGTTTCCGGTGGCAACTACGAAGACCTCGTGGCCGACAAGACGCCGGTTTCGACTACCGTGACTGACGTCGCGGACACCACCAACCTGTCGTTGAGTGCAACCGGATCTGTGGCTGAGGGTGGCCAGATCACCTACACCGCAACACTGACCAACGCCGCTGGCTCGCCAGTGACCGTGACCCTGTCGAACGGCGCCGTCATCACCATCGACGCTGGCAAAACCACCGGTACCGTTACCGTTCCGGCGCCTGCCGATGACGTCTATATAGACGCTGGCAAAGTCGAAGCGACCATTGCCACGGCGGCTGGCGGCAATTTCGAGAACCTGGTGCCGAGCACGGTTCCAGCCGTCACTGACATTACCGACACCGTCGATACCTCGACCGTAAAACTGACTGCCGACACCTCGATCGCTGAAGGTGGCACCGTCACTTACACCGCGACTGTCGGTGCACCCGTGACAGGTTCTCCAGTGACCGTGACCCTGGCCAACGGCCAGAACATCACCATCGCTGTCGGCCAGACCACTGGCACCGTGACCTTCACTGCACCGAACGATGCATTGATTGGGCAGGCTCCGGTCACCAACTCGATCACCAACGTGACGGGCGGCAACTACGAGAACCTCGTAGCGGACAAAACCCCGGTCAGCACCACCGTGACTGACACCACCGACACCACCAACCTGTCGCTCAGCGCCACCGGTTCGGTAAATGAAGGCGGCCAGATCACTTACACCGCGACCCTGACCAACGCGGCTGGCTCGCCAGTCACCGTGACCCTGTCGAACGGTGCCGTGATCACCATTGATGCCGGTAAGACCACCGGCACCGTGACCGTTCCGGCGCCTGCCGATGACGTCTATATAGACGCTGGCAAAGTCGAAGCGACCATTGCCACGGCTACTGGCGGCAATTTCGAGAACCTGGTGCCGAGCACCGTTCCAGCCGTCACTGACATTACCGACACCGTCGACACTTCGACCGTCAAACTGACTGCGACCGAGTCCGCTGCTGAAGGTGGCACCGTCACTTACACCGCGACTGTCGGTGCACCGGTGACAGGTTCTCCAGTGACCGTGACCCTGGCTAACGGCCAGACCATCACCATCGGTGTTGGCCAGACCTCCGGTACCGCGACAACGACTGCCCCGAACGATGCATTGACCGGTCATGCACCGCTGACCAACTCGATCACCAACGTAACCGGCGGCAACTACGAAAACCTCGTGGCCGACAAAACTCCAGTCAGCACCACCGTGACTGACGTAGCGGACACCACCAACCTGTCGCTGAGTGCGACCGGCTCTGTGGCCGAGGGTGGCCAGATCACCTACACCGCGACCCTGACCAACGCTGCGGGCTCGCCAGTTACCGTGACCTTGTCGAACGGTTCGGTTATCACTATCGAAGCCGGTAAAACCACCGGCACCGTGACCGTTCCAGCGCCAGCCGATGACGTCTACAAGGACGCCGGCAAAGTCGAAGTGACCATCAAGGACGCTACCGGCGGCAACTTCGAGAACCTGGTGCCGAGCAACGTTGCGGCCGTCACCGACGTGACCGATACCGTCGACACCACCACCGTCAAACTGACCGCCAGCGAAACCGCGGCTGAAGGTGGCAGCGTCATCTACACCGCTACCGTCGGCGCGCCAGTGACGGGTTCACCTGTCGTGGTGACCCTGGCAAACGGCCAGAGCATCACCATTGCCGTGGGCCAGACCACAGGCACCGCGACCGCGACCGCACCGAACGATGTATTGGCCGGCCATACACCGCTGACCAACTCGATCACCAACGTAACCGGCGGCAACTACGAAAATCTGGTCGCTGACAAAACCCCGGTCAGCACCACCGTGACCGACACCGTCGACACCACCACCGTTTCGCTGACCGCCACCGGTAACGTCAACGAAGGCGGGCAGATCGTCTACACCGCGACCTTGAACAACCCGGCCGGCACCCCGGTGACCGTGACCCTGAGCAACGGCTCGACCATCACCATCGACGCCGGCAAGACCACTGGCACCGTGACTGTTCCGGCACCTGCCGATGACGTCTATAAAGACGCCGGCAAAGTCGAAGTGACCATCAAGGACACTACCGGCGGCAACTTCGAGAGCCTCGTTCCGAGCACCACACCAGCGGTCACCAACGTTGCCGACACGATCAACACTACGCACCTGACCCTCAGCGCCGAAAGCTATGTGCTCGAAGGCACGTCGATCACCTACACCGCGACCCTGACCAACGCCGCGCAAACGCCGGTAACCGTCAACCTCAGCAACGGCCAGACCATCACCATCGAAGCCGGTAAAACCACGGGTTCGGTGACCATTCCGGCACCGAGCGATGACGTCTATAAAGACGTCAGCAAGCTCACTGTAACCATGACCGATGCCAGCGGCGGCAACTTCGAGAAGCTCGACGTCAGCAAGACGCCGGTCAGCACCACCGTCAATGACACCGTCGACAAGACCAGCCTGACCCTGACCGCAAGCGACACCGTCAGCGAAGGTGGCCAGATCACCTACACCGCGACTCTGAGCAACCCGGCCGGCACCGCCATGACCGTGACCTTGGCCAACGGCGCAGTCATCAACATTGCTGCCGGCGCCACTCAGGGATCGGTGAACTTCGCCGCGCCAGCGAACACGCCGTATATCGATGGCGGCAAAGTGCAGACCGCGATTGCCAGCCACAGCGGCGGCAACTTCGAGCAGGTCGATGCCAACCGCTCGGCCGTGGTCACCACCGTCACCGACACCGTCGACACCACCAATATCAGCCTGAGCGCGACCGGTTCGGTCGCCGAGGGCGGCTCGATCATCTACACCGCCACACTGACCAATGCAGCCGGCACGGCCATGACCGTGACCTTGAGCAACGGCGCGGTGATCAACATCGCCAAAGGCGCCACCACCGGCACCGCCACCGTCGCAGCACCTGGCGATGACGTGTACAAGGACGCCGGCAAAGTCGACGCGAGCATCACCAAAACTACCGGCGGCAACTTCGAGAACCTGGTGGTCGACAAGACCCCGGCCGTGACCGACGTGACCGACACCATCGACAACAGCACCGTATCGCTGACCGCCACGGCCAGCACCGTTGAAGGTGGCGTAGTGGTTTACACCGCGTCCGTCACCGCGCCGGTTACGGGTTCGCCGGTTGTCGTGACCCTGTCCAACGGACAGACCATCACCATCCCGGTCGGCGCCAGCAGCGGCAGCGTCAACTTCACTGCACCGAACGATGCACTCGCGGGTGGCAACACCCTGAGCGTGAAGATCGACGGCACCAGCGGCGGCAACTACGAAAATCTGGTGGCGGACAAATCGCCGGCCGTGACTTCGGTGACCGATACGGTCGACACCACCAATCTGTCGCTGAGTGCGACCGGCTCCGTGGCCGAGGGTGGCCAGATCACCTACACCGCGACCCTGACCAACGCTGCGGGCTCGCCAGTGACCGTGACTCTGAGCAACGGCTCTGTAATCACCATCGAAGCAGGCAAAACCACCGGCACCGTGACCGTTCCGGCCCCATCCGATGACGTCTACAAAGACGCTGGCAAAGTCGAAGTCACCATCAAGGAAGCGACTGGCGGCAACTTCGAGAACCTGGTTCCAAGCACCACACCAGCCGTGACCGACGTTACTGACACCATCGACACCTCGACCGTCAAACTCACCGCGACCGAATCGGCGGCTGAAGGCGGCGCTGTCACCTATACCGCTACCGTTGGCGCACCAGTCACTGGTTCGCCGGTTGTCGTGACCTTGGCCAACGGCCAGACGATCACCATCGGTGTGGGCCAGACCACTGGCACCGCGACAACGACTGCACCGAACGATGCGTTGACCGGTCATGCGCCGCTGACCAACGCGATCACTGACGTGAGCGGCGGTAACTACGAAAATCTGGTGGCCGACAAAACCCCGGTCAGCACGACCGTGACCGACACCACCGACACCACCAACCTGTCGCTGAGCGCAACCGGTTCGGTAAATGAAGGCGGCCAGATCACCTACACCGCGACCCTGACCAACGCTGCTGGCTCGCCAGTGACCGTGACCCTGTCGAACGGCGCGGTGATCACCATCGAGGCGGGCAAAACCACTGGTACCGTGACCGTTCCAGCGCCGAGCGATGACGTTTACCAAGATGCCGGCAAAGTTGAAGCGACCATTTCGACTGCTACTGGCGGCAACTTCGAAAACCTGGTGCCGAGCACTGTTCCGGCCGTTACCACCGTCAACGACACCATCGACACCTCCACCGTGTCGCTGAGCGCCACCGCGAACGTCGCCGAAGGCGAAACCGTGGTTTACACCGCGACCGTGACCGCCCCGGTGACCGGCTCCCCAGTCGTGGTGACCCTGTCCAACGGCCAGACCATCACCATCGCCGTGGGCGAAACCACCGGCACCGTAAACTTCGTCGCGCCGAACAGCCCATTGGCGGGCGGCAGCTCGCTGAGCGTGACCATCGACGGCGCCACCGGCGGCAACTATGAAAAACTCGCTGTCGACGGCAAGCCCGCTGACACCGCGGTTTCGGACACCAACGACACCACCAACCTGAACCTGACCGCGACCGACTCGGTGGCTGAAGGTGGGTCGATTGATTACACCGCTACGCTGACCAACCCGGCCGGCACTCCGGTTACCGTGACCCTGTCGAACGGCGCGGTGATCACCATTGATGCCGGCAAAACGTTCGGTACTGTGACCGTTCCGGCACCGACCGATGACGTCTACAAAGATGCGGGCAAAGTCGAAGCGACTATTTCGACTGCAACTGGCGGCAACTTCGAAAACCTGGTGCCGAGCACTGTTCCGGCCGTCACCAACGTTACCGATACCATCGACACTACTATCGTCAAACTCACCGCGACCGAGTCGGCGGCTGAGGGTGGCGCTGTTACTTACACCGCAACTGTCGGCGCTCCAGTAACGGGTTCTCCAGTTGTCGTAACCCTGGCGAACGGGCAGACGATCACCATCGGCGTGGGCCAGACTACCGGCACCGCGACCACCATTGCGCCAAACGACGCGTTGGCTGGTCATGCGCCGATTACCAACGCGATCACTGAGGTGAGCGGCGGTAATTACGAAGATCTGGTGGCTGACAAGACGCCGGTTTCGACCAACGTCACTGACACTGTCGACACTACCAATCTGTCACTGACAGCGACCGGTTCTGTGGCCGAGGGTGGCCAGATCACCTACACCGCGACTCTGACTAACGCCGCTGGCTCGCCGGTGACTGTGACCCTGAGCAACGGCGCTGTGATCACCATTGAGGCTGGCAAAACCACCGGTACCGTTACCGTTCCGGCTCCTACCGATGACGTCTATAAAGACGCCGGTAAAGTCGAGGCGACCATTGCCACCGCTACCGGCGGCAATTTCGAAAACCTGATACCAAGTACTGTCCCGGCCGTTACCGACGTCACTGACACCGTCGACACCTCGACCGTGAAGCTGACTGCCGATACTTCGGTGGCTGAAGGCGGCACCGTCACTTACACCGCCACCGTTGGCGCCCCGGTGACTGGTTCGCCGGTTGTCGTGACATTGGCCAATGGTCAGAACATCACCATCGCTGTTGGCCAGACCACCGGCACCGTAACCGCTGCCGCGCCGAACGATGCGCTGGCCGGTAATGCACCGCTGACCAACTCGATCACAGGCGTTTCCGGCGGCAACTACGAAGATCTCGTGGCCGACAAGACGCCGGTTTCGACCACTGTGACTGATGTCGCTGACACCACCAACCTGTCGCTGACCGCGACCGGCACTGTGGCTGAAGGCGGCTCGATTGTTTACACCGCGACGCTGACCAACGCTGCCGGCTCGCCAGTGACTGTGACCCTGAGCAACGGCGCGGTGATCACCATCGAGGTGGGCAAAACGACCGGCACCGTGACCGTTCCGGCTCCGACCGATGACGTCTATAAAGACGCCGGCAAAGTCGAAGCGACCATTGCCACGGCCACCGGCGGCAATTTCGAGAATTTGGTGCCAAGCACCGTTCCAGCCGTTACTGACGTCACCGACACCATTGATACTTCGACGGTCAAACTGACTGCCGATACTTCCGTCGCTGAAGGCGGCACCGTCACTTACACCGCCACCGTTGGCGCGCCAGTGACCGGCTCGCCGGTTGTCGTGACATTGGCCAATGGTCAGAACATCACCATCGCTGTTGGCCAGACCACCGGCACCGTAACCGCTGCCGCGCCGAACGATGCGCTGGCCGGTAATGCACCGCTGACCAACTCGATCACAGGCGTTTCCGGCGGCAACTACGAAGATCTCGTGGCCGACAAGACGCCGGTTTCGACCACTGTGACTGATGTCGCTGACACCACCAACCTGTCGCTGACCGCGACCGGCACTGTGGCTGAAGGCGGCTCGATTGTTTACACCGCGACGCTGACTAACGCCGCTGGCTCCCCGGTGACTGTGACCCTGAGCAACGGCGCGGTGATCACCATCGAGGTGGGCAAAACGACCGGCACCGTGACCGTTCCAGCGCCGACCGATGACGTCTATAAAGACGCCGGCAAAGTCGAAGCGACCATTGCCACGGCCACCGGCGGCAATTTCGAGAACCTGGTGCCGAGCACCGTTCCAGCCGTTACTGACGTCACCGACACCATTGATACTTCGACGGTCAAACTGACTGCCGATACTTCCGTCGCTGAAGGCGGTACCGTCACTTACACCGCCACCGTTGGCGCCCCGGTGACTGGTTCGCCAGTTGTCGTAACCCTGGCCAACGGCCAGAACATCACCATCGCTGTTGGCCAGACCACCGGCACCGTGACCGCTGCCGCGCCGAACGATGCGCTGGCCGGTAATGCACCCCTGACCAACTCGATCACAGGCGTTTCCGGCGGCAACTACGAAGATCTCGTGGCCGACAAGACGCCGGTTTCGACCACCGTGACTGATGTCGCTGACACCACCATCCTGTCGCTGACCGCGACCGGCACTGTGGCTGAAGGCGGCTCGATTGTTTACACCGCGACGCTGACCAACGCTGCCGGCTCGCCAGTGACTGTGACCCTGAGCAACGGCGCGGTGATCACCATCGAGGCGGGCAAAACGACCGGCACCGTGACCGTTCCGGCTCCGACCGATGACGTCTATAAAGACGCCGGCAAAGTCGAAGCGACCATTGCCACGGCCACCGGCGGCAATTTCGAGAATCTGGTGCCAAGCATCGTTCCAGCCGTGACCGACGTCACCGACACCATCGACACGTCGACCGTCAAATTGACCGCGACCGAGTCGGCGGCAGAAGGCGGCACTGTTACTTACACCGCGACTGTTGGCGCCCCGGTAACTGGCTCGCCAGTCACCGTGACTCTGGCTAACGGTCAGAACATCACCATCGGTGTTGGCCAGACCACTGGCACCGTGACCTTCACCGCGCCGAACGATGCGTTGACCGGTCATGCGCCAATTACTAACGCAATCACTGACGTAACCGGCGGCAATTACGAAAACCTCGTAGCCGACAAAACTCCGGTCAGCACCACCGTGACCGACACCGTCGACACCACCAATCTGTCTCTGACGGCGACCGGTTCTGTGGCCGAGGGTGGCCAGATCACCTACACCGCCACTCTGACCAACGCCGCTGGTTCGCCAGTGACTGTGACCCTGAGCAACGGCTCGGTAATCACCATCGACGCTGGCAAGACCACCGGCACCGTGACCATTCCTGCGCCATCCGATGACGTCTACAAAGACGCCGGTTCCGTCCAGGCAACGATCAAAACCGCCACCGGTGGCAACTTCGAAAACCTGGTACCAAGCACTGTTCCAGCAGTGACCAGCGTCACCGACACCATCGACACCACGACGGTGAAGCTGACCGCCACCGGTACAGCGGCTGAAGGCGGCAATGTCGTCTACACCGCTACCGTCGGAGCACCAGTCACCGACTCGCCTGTCGTCGTGACACTGGCCAACGGTCAGACGATTACTATCGGCGTCGGCCAGACCACTGGCACCGCGACCTTCGTTGCGCCGAACGATGCGTTGACTGGCCACGCGCCGATCACCAACTCGATCACCAACGTAACCGGCGGCAACTTCGAAAACCTCGTAGCCGACAAGACTCCGGTTTCGACAACCGTGACCGACACCGTCGACACCACCAACCTGTCGCTGACCGCGACCGGCAGCGTGGCCGAGGGTGGCCAGATCACTTACACCGCCACCCTGACCAACGCCGCTGGCTCGCCGGTGACTGTGACCCTGAGCAACGGCTCGGTTATCACCATCGACGCTGGCAAAACCACTAGCACCGTGACCATTCCTGCGCCATCCGATGACGTCTACAAAGACGCCGGTTCCGTGCAGGCAACCATCACCAACGCTACCGGTGGCAACTTCGAAAACCTGGTACCAAGCACTGTTCCGGCGGTCACCAGCGTTACCGATACCATCGACACTACTACCGTCAAACTCACTGCGACCACAACCGCAGCCGAGGGCGGCAACGTTGTCTACACGGCGACTGTCGGCGCGCCTGTCACCGACTCGCCTGTCGTCGTGACTCTGGCTAACGGTCAAACGATTACGATCGGCGTCGGCCAGACGACCGGCACCGCGACCTTCGTTGCGCCGAACGATGCGTTGACTGGCCACGCGCCGATCACCAACTCGATCACCAACGTAACTGGCGGCAACTACGAAAACCTCGTAGCCGACAAGACTCCGGTTTCGACAACCGTGACCGACACCGTCGACACCACTAACCTGTCGCTGACCGCGACCGGCACCGTGGCCGAGGGTGGCCAGATCACTTACACCGCCACCCTGACCAACGCCGCTGGCTCGCCAGTCACCGTGACCCTAAGCAACGGCTCGGTTATCACCATCGACGCTGGCAAAACCACTGGCACCGTGACCATTCCTGCGCCATCCGATGACGTCTACAAAGACGCCGGTTCCGTGCAGGCAACCATCACCAACGCCACCGGTGGCAACTTCGAAAACCTGGTACCAAGCACTGTTCCGGCGGTCACCAGCGTTACCGATACCATCGACACCTCCACCGTAAAACTCACTGCGACCACAACCGCAGCCGAGGGCGGCAACGTTGTCTACACGGCAACTGTCGGTGCTCCAGTAACCGGTTCTCCAGTTGTCGTGACCTTGGCTAACGGCCAGACGATAACCATCGGCGTCGGCCAGACTACTGGCACCGCAACAACAACCGCGCCGAATGACGCGTTGACCGGTCACACCCCGCTGACCAACTCGATCACCAACGTAACCGGTGGCAACTACGAAAACCTCGTAGCCGACAAAACCCCGGTCAGCACCACCGTGACCGACACCGTCGACACCACCAACCTGTCGCTGACCGCGACCGGTTCTGTGGCCGAGGGTGGCCAGATCACCTACACCGCAACGCTGACCAACGTCGCTGGCTCGCCGGTGACTGTGACCCTGAGCAACGGCTCGGTAATCACCATCGACGCTGGCAAGACCACCGGCACCGTGACCATTCCTGCGCCATCCGATGACGTCTACAAAGACGCCGGTTCCGTGCAGGCAACGATCAGCACCGCTACCGGTGGCAACTTCGAAAACCTGGTACCAAGCAAAACACCAGCCGTGACCAGCGTCACCGACACCATCGACACCACCACTGCCAGCATCACCGGCAGCACCTCGGTAACGGAAGGTCAGACCGCCAGCTATACCGTCAGCCTGACGCACCCGGCGCAAACCGAGGTGACCCTGAAAATCGTCTACAGCGGCACCGCTGCCGACGGTTCGGACTTCACTGGCGTGTACACCGTGAAGATCCCGGCCGGCGCCAGCAGCGCGCAGTTCAACGTCGCGACCCTCGATGACAAGATCACCGAAGGCACCGAGAACTTCGTGGTCAAGATCGACACGGCCACTGGCGGCAACTTCGAGAATCTGGCGGTCAGCACCACCAATGGCAGCGTCAGCACCTCGATCATCGACAACGATGCGCCACCGGTTATCGATCTGGACGCCAACAACTCCAGCGGTGCAACCGGGGCCGATTACAAGGTGACTTTCACCGAAAATACTCCGGGCGCAGGTGTGTCGATTGCCGACACCGATATCAGAATCACCGATCCGGACAGCACCATGCTGACCGGCGCCACCGTCGTGCTGACCAACCGTCAGGACGGCGATGCGCTGAATCTGGGCAACAGCGTCAACGGCATCACGATCAATGCAAACAGCACCAACGGCACTGTCACCCTGACTCTGTCGGGTAACGCGACGCTTGCCGATTACATGCAGGCGATCAAGAACATCAGCTTCACCAACAACAGTGAAGATCCGAGCACGGTGCCGCGCATCATCACCGTGACCGTGACCGATGGCGGCAACTACTCCAACACCGCGACCACCACGGTCAACGTGCTGCCAGTCAACGATGCACCGGTTGCAGCGCCGACCAACGTCACCGGCACCGAAGACACCCCGCTGATCCTCGGCTGGTCGACCTTTGGTGTGACGGATGTCGACAGCCCGTCCAGCAGCCTCGGGGTGAAAATCACCCAACTGCCGGGTGAAGGCAAACTGCAGTACCTGGACGGTTCGACCTGGAAAGACGTCGCCAACAACCAGACCTTCAGCAAGGCTGATATCGACGCTGGCAAGCTGCGTTTCATGCCGGACGCCAACGAGTCGGGTGTGAACGGTTACGGCGGCACCGGCATTGGCAACAACCAGGCTGACTACGCGCAGATCAAGTTCCAGCCAACCGACGGCCAATTGCTGGGCAACACAGGCACCGTGAAGATCGACATCACGCCAGTGGCGGATGCCCCGACCTTGGGCGTTGCCGATAACAGCGTGAAGTCGACCGGGCTGATCAAGGAAGTCTGGACCGGCCTGTCGGGCCTGGGCACCAACGGCAACGGCGCAGATTCGACCACGCTGAAAAACGTGATCGACGGCGCTGGTACGCCGAACTCCAGCGGCAGCGTGACCAACGTGCAGTCCGACGGCAGCGTGACCGCTGGCACCGCTTCAAAGACGTCCGGCCTGATCTTCCTCGAAGCCGGCAAGACCTACACTTTCAGCGGCATCGCCGATGACAGTCTGCTGATCACCATTGGCGGCAAGAATGTGGCGTCGGGTACCTGGGGCGCGGGCGGCGCGATCAACGGATCGTTCACCCCGACCACCAGCGGCTACTACACGCTGGACATCTACCACCACAACCAGAGCGGCCCGGGCAGTTACGACGTCAACCTGTCGGTCAACGGCAGCACGCCGATCGACCTGAGCAGCGCCGGCGTACCGATCTACACCGGCGTGCAGGATCTGGTGAATTCCGGCGTGACCGTCTCCGACCTGCACGGTACTAACGGCGAAGGTTATTACGACGGCTACAAGCTCAACACCGGCGCCGAAGGCACCACGGTGAAACTGTCGGCGATCAACACCGCCCTGACCGACACCGACGGCTCGGAAACCCTGAGCGTGAAGATCAGCGGCGCGCCGGTCGGCTCGGTACTGAGCGACGGCGCCGGCCATAGCTTCACGGTCACCGCGAGCAACGGCGAAGCCAACGTCACCGGTTGGAGCCTCGGTAGCCTGACCGTGACCCCGCCGACCTACTACAACGGCCAGTTCAACCTGACCGTGACATCAACCTCCACCGAAGCCGTGGGCGGTTCGGCCAGTAGCACCGCGACCATTCCGGTCACCGTGGTGCCGGCGGTCTACAACGCCATTACCGCGACTTCGGCTGACGACACTGTCGTCGGTACTGACGGCAACGACATCGTTGTCGCCGACATCGGCGGTCTGACCGTGGTGCCGGGCACCAACTACAACATCGCGTTCATGGTCGACAGCTCCGGCAGTATGAGCGCCTCTTCGCTCAACGCCGCGAAGGACTCGCTGACGTCGGTGTTCAACACCCTCAAGCAGAGCCTGGGCGGCAGCAACTCGGGCACGGTGAATATCTTCCTGGTGGACTTCGATACCCAGGTCAATAAATCGGTGTCGGTGAACCTTAACGATCCAAATGCGCTGACGCAGCTCAAGGCAGCGCTGGACTCGATGACGTCCGGCGGCGGCACCAACTACGAGGATGTGTTCAAAACCACAGCCAACTGGTTCCAGAGTGCTGATGCAGTGGCCAACGCCGGCGCGAAGAACCTCACGTACTTCATCACCGACGGCCAACCGACTTACTACCAGGCCAGCGAGCAGACCAACCCGACGCTGTACGGCAGCGTGAAGTTCGACAGTGTGGTGACGACCAGCAACTACAAGCTGGGTGACACCTTCAGCACTTACATCGACAACACGCATTACCTGAGCATCAACTCCAGCGGCTTTGCCCAGTTGCAGACGTACTCCAACCGTTATGGCTGGTCCACCACCAATCTGGGCACCGTACACGCTCAGGGTGACGGCACTTACGAGCTGTCCGGCCTGGCAGGTAGCGGTAACAGCACCGACTGGTACACCACCAGTAACTCGACCAGCAGCTTCTCGTTGCTCAGCAACCTGTCGAACGTCGAAGCCATCGGCCTTAACAGCGGCGTCAGCCTCAGTGACCTGAAACCGTACGATTCGGACGGCGTGCCGCAGACCAACATCGATCCGAAGGATCTGGCCAACTCGATCATCGGCCACACCGAAGCGACGATGCCGGGCAACGACACCGTCAACGGTGGCGCCGGCAACGACATCCTGTTCGGCGATCTGGTCAGCTTCAACGGCATCGCCGGCGAGGGTTACCAGGCAATGCAGGCGTTCGTCGCCAAGGAAACCGGCGTCGAGGTCAGCAAAGTCAGCACCAGCAATGTGCACCAGTACATCACCGAGCACTATCAGGCGTTCGATGTATCCGGTGCGCATGACGGCAACGACACCCTCTTGGGCGGCGCGGGCAATGACATCCTGTTCGGCTCGGGCGGCAATGACGTGCTCGACGGCGGCAAAGGCAATGACATCCTGCTGGGCGGCACCGGCAACGACACACTGATCGGCGGTCAGGGCAATGACATCCTGATCGGTGGTTCCGGTGCCGACACCTTCGTCTGGAAGTCGGGTGATACCGGCAACGACGTGATCAAGGACTTCAAAGCCGCCGAAGGTGACCGTATCGACTTGCGTGATCTGTTGCAGGGCGAAACCGGCAGCACCATCGACAACTTCCTGAAGATCACCACGGTCGATGGCACGTCGTCGCTGCAAGTCAGCTCGGCAGGCAAGTTCAACTCCGGTGACGCTGCCGCAGCAACACCGGACGTGACGATCAAACTGGAAGGCAACAACTGGTCGAGCGCCAACATCCACAACCTGATTGCCGGCAGCGACCCGACCATCAAAGTCGACCACAACAACAGCTGATCCGCGTGCAAAACGGCCGCCCTTCTGGGGCGGCCGTCACGTTTGCGATGACCGCAGCGGTGACGATTGGGTCGCCGCACCGCATACTTGCGCGCAGTTGGCTATGCTGCTGACAGCATGACGCTGGTTCATATCTGAGGGATGCCCAATGTTTTACGTGCAACGCGATGCGCAAGGTGAGTTGATTCGCGTGGAAGCTGCGGCCTACGCCGAGGCCACGGAAACGCTGCCGGCCGACCACCATGAAATCCAGGCGTGGTACGCCAACGAAGCTGTGGAAAACAGCCTCAAACAGCTCAAGCAGAGCGACTTTGAGATGATTCGGGTACTCGACGACCTGATTCAGGTGTTGACCAGCAAAGGGGTGATCCGCGTCACCGACCTGCCGGAAGCGGCCCAGGCCAAGCTGATGGACCGGACTCAGGCGCGTGAGGCATTGGGCGGGTTGAGTCAGTTGATTGATGAGGATGAGGGCGGCTTGATTTAGAAGCAAAAGATCGCAGCCTTCGGCAGCTCCTACAGGGAACGCATTCCAATGTAGGAGCTGCCGAAGGCTGCGATCTTTTCGCTTTCAAATCTTGAGATTTACTTCCAAGGCTTGGGCTCACCGAGCAACTGCCCCTGAACCCCATACAAGCCCATCTCGCGAATCACCGACAACTCCCCTTCCGTCTCGACCCGCTCGGCAATCAGCGGCAGATCAATGCTGTGCGCCGCGCGCTGGATGGCTTCGATAAACAGACGCTTGTCGCTCTCCTGATCAATCGCCCGAATGTAGCTGCCATCGATTTTCAAGTACGCCAGCCCTAGCCGCGCCAGGTTGCCGATCATGCTGAAGCGTCCGCCGAAACGTTGCAGGCTCAGAGAGAAACCCAGTTCACGCAGACGCCGGGTCAATTGCTCCAGCACCGCTTGTTCCGGCAATTGTTCCTCGCCGATCTCAAGGGTCAGGCGTGGGCCGAGGTTGGAATGCATCCGCAAAATCTCGAAGATTTTGTTCAATGCCTGTGGGTCCGCCAACGTTGCCGAAGACAGGTTCAGTGCCAGCGAATCCTCATGTTCGTTCATCTGCTCAAGCACTCGCTCCAGCATCAGGCGATCAAGCCGCGCGGTCCAGCCGAAGCGCTCCAGCCACGGCAGGAAACGGCCGGCCGGGACGGTCTGGCCCTGCTCGTCGAGCAAGCGCGACAGCACTTTGTAATGCAGCACCAGTTGCGTGTCCTGCGCGGCCACCACTGGCTGGAAATACAACTCGAAGCGCTGCTGACTCAACGCCTGATCAAGCAAGCGATGCCAGGCATGGTGATCGTCGCCAACATCGGCTGTCAGACTGTGATCGATACACGCCCAGTTCTGCTCGCCCTGCCCTTCGGCCTGGGCCAATGCCTGATCGCCGAGGCTGAGCACCGCTTGCGGTGAATCGCCGTGTGCAAACGGTGCAAGACCGATCGAAGCAACCGCCGCCACGTCAGTTGCGCCGGTGGCGTGCAGGCTGCTCAGGGCACTGTCGAGGTTCTGCGCCAGTTGCAGCGCTTCCTCACGCACCAGGCCCGGCGCCAGCACGGCAAACTCACCGCCACGAATACGCGTGACGAGGTTCTGGGTTTCCGGGTATTTGGCGCATTCGCGCGACAATTGCTCGCCGACCGCTTTCAACAATTCATCGGTGCGCTGCCCCCCCAGGCGCTGGTTCAACCCGGCCAGATCCTTGACCCGTAACAGCAGCAGATAACCTGAGCTGGCCTGCTCCGGGTTGCTCACGCGATTGTTCAGTTGCATCTCGAAATAACGGCGGTTGGCCAGCCCCGTGAGGTTGTCCTGATAGGACTCGGCGCGCAGCTTTTCGCTGCGTTCGGCCTGCTCCTGAAACAGCGCCTTGAGCTTCTCGACCATCTGGTTCATCGCTTGCACCACACGGCGCAGTTCAGGGGTGCGCGGCAGGTCCGGCAGGCTGAGGAATTCACGCCGGGCAATGGCGTGGGACTGCTTGACCATGTAATCCAGCGGCTTCAACTGCCGACGCAGCAGCAGCGCGCCGAGCACCGCACTCACTGCGCCACACATCAGCAACCAGCCAAGGCTGCCCAACGCGCTCTGCCACAGCTTGGCCACGGCAAACATCGGGTGGCTGACCACCTCGACCCGCGCAGCCTGCTCCCAGCCGCGGCTGACCAATGCGTCGCCCCCGGCCGGCTCCAGACCGATCAGTTTGACGAACCAGTCCGGCACGTTACTCACCGTGGGGGCGCCGTTGCGCTCGACGATGGTCTGGTCGGTCTTCACATCGACCACACGGATGCTCGCGTAGTAACCGCTGTCGAAAATCGAGCTGACCAGCAGCTCGACCATCGCCGGGTCGTCGATATTCGGCGTCAGCGACAACGCCAGCGCCGTGGCGGCGTCCTGAGCGTGAGAGCGCAACTGGTTGACGTACTGGGTACGCGAGCTCTCCAGACTGACCATGAAGCTGCCGGTGAAGGCGACCACCAGGAACAGACAGATAGCGATCAACAGCTGTTTGAACAAAGACATCTGAGCGCGTGCTCCTAGTTAATCGTTTCGACCGCGAAACCTTCGGCCTGCATTTTCTTCAGCACATCCTGCCAGCGCGACAGGCGTTTGGTGTCGCCGACCTTTTTGTTGCCCTTGGCGCCCGGCAAATACAAACCTTCAGCATTGAAAGAGTAGACCGGCAGCAAATCGGTTCGCTGGGAGGCAGGCTGAATCGGATCGATCAGGCTGTCGAGCACCAACGGCATGGCATCGGGAGTGGCATAGTACGTCAGCACCATGTGCGCGCGGTTCTGGCGCAGTGCCTTGACGTAGGTGATGCGTAGCTTGTCACTGGAAACACCGAGGTGGCGCAGGCTGAAATACTTGGCGATTGCATAGTCTTCGCAGTCGCCGGCGCCCTTCCACAGTGCTTCGATCGGGGTTTCCCAATAGTCGACCTCATGCCACAGATCAATGTCTTCGACATAGCGCACCTGTTTGTTGAAGAACAGGTTCACCACTTTGAGTTTTTCAATTTCGCCGACCTGTTTCTGCGTGGCCAACAGATTTTGCCAGGCATCGATCCGCTGCTGGCCGGCGCCCAGCGGTCCATAGATTGCCGTGGCCTTGCGGCTGATCACGGAAAAATCCCAATCGGCATGCAGACCGCCCAGCATGACGCCGGCCAGTAACAGTGCGCAGCCAAGCCAGCGCAGCGTCCGAGGGATCGCGAAACGTACCGCCACAGCAGGTTTCCAGGGGGCAGGAAGGAAAGCGTTTGATGGTGAAGCTTAGCCGGGTAAAAAACAATGGCACCATGAGATCATCGTGACCGCGCTAAACTTGTTTAAAGGCACTGAACCTCTACATGGTTTGACAAGCTGTAGAGCAGTCACTAGTGTCATTTGGATCCAAATTCAGTCGACATACAGGGTGCGTAGTCGTGACACAGAAGCCCAAACCGCTACAGAGCATTAAAGTCGATGGGCCTATTCCTGCACACTTGGCTCGCTCGATCATCGAAGAAACCTTGCGCGCCGCCATCCTTGATGGTCGTTTGCCCTGCGGCACCGCCCTGCGCCAGCAGGATCTGGCCGATCTGTTCGGTGTCAGCCGCATGCCCGTGCGCGAAGCCTTGCGTCAGCTTGAGGCGCAGGCGCTGCTGAGCGTGACCGCGCACAAAGGCGCAGTGGTTGCGCCATTGATTCAGGGTGATGCCACGCAAACCTACGAGCTGCGGATTTTGCTCGAGTCCGAAGCCATGCGCCAATCCATTCCGCTGCTGACCGCTGCCGATCACGAGCAGGCGGCCAGGTATATCGATGAGCTCGAGACTCAGCACGATTACACGGAGATCGGCCGGCTCAACCGTTTGTTGCACATGGCGATGTACAGCAAGGCACCCAACCGGCGGCTATTGCGCCTGGTCGAAGACGGGCTCAACGAAGAAGAGCGCTTCCTGCGCTTCAACCTCGAGGCCATGGGCCTGGGCAAGCTTTCTCAGGACGACCACCGCGCCATGCTGCAAGCGGTGATCGAGCGCGATGTCGAGCGCTCCGTGGCACTGCTTGAGCAGCACCTCAACCGCGGTGTTGAAGTCATCACCCGTTATCTCGCCAGCCCGGCGGCGCTAAGCCGCAAGGCCGCACGCTGACTCTGCACGCCGGGACTGGACTTAACTGTCTGCCCGGCGAATAACCCGCTTACAAATCCCCCTCCCTACGTCTTCGAATCCACTGGCATATCCCCCCCTGCGCTCTAACCTCCCTGCGCCTATCAGGCCCGAAATATATGCACCTCACCGGAACGAATCGGTAATAGCCGTGGCGGCCATTTACGCTCAGTCTTGAACGGCCAAAACAATAAAGAACGGGCGACGCACCGCAATGCGGGTGCAGTCCCCGCAACAGGAACCTACGGAAGGAGCCTTGTCACGGGAAAAGGAAAGAATCGGCGCCGTTCCAGGCCACCTTTCGTCCCCCTCAAATAACTCGATATTAATTTTAAGAAAGTTGCTTCGAGTGAGGCATTCACTCTGTTTATTCGATTTGGTCTTTATTGACTGAAAGGAGCAACTTCGCCTCAATAAAACTTGTTCAAAGAGTTTTATCGGACACTCTCACGCTTAAAAAGACAGCAACTAAAAATAATTAAAAATACACTTGTTAAGTTATTTGTCGATGTATTAGCTTTTCTCCGCCGAGCTTGAGATCTCTTCTCCTGGCGGACATAGACCGACAGCACGACCAATAGATGGCGACACCTCGCCTGACTACCGTGCTGTATTGCACATACATTCAGTTCAACTTCATTGGTTTGTATGAGGTCATTGCTCGCCTGTAAAAAGAATAACGAGCCGACGTTCCATTGATACGCACTTGCAAAGTATTGTCCATTTCATATCAAGGATAGAGCCCCGTCATGTCTAATACAAAGCACCAACTTGCCCTGAAAAAAGCCGAGCTCAGCGCTCACCCGATTTTTGCCGAAATTGATTCAATGACTGTTTTGCGACGTTTCATGGAAAGCCACGTGTTTGCCGTGTGGGACTTCATGTCACTGACCAAACGCCTGCAACAGGAACTGACCTGCACTCGTCTGCCCTGGCTGCCGCCGCGTGATCCGCATGCTGCGCGCCTGATCAACGAGATTGTCCTCGGAGAGGAATCCGACGACCGCCTGAGCCACGGCCATTACAGCCATTTCGAGTTGTATCTGGATGCCATGCGCGAAGTCGGCGCCAGCACCTCGGCAGCAGAACGCTTCGTCGCGCTGCAAAAAGAAGGCGTGAGTTATGACGTGGCGCTGCAAAGTGTCGACGTCGATCCGGCAGCCGCGCAATTCGTCCGTGACACCTTGCGCACCGCTCTGCATGCACCGGGGCACAGCGTTGCTGCCGCGTTCCTGCATGGCCGCGAAAGTGTGATCCCGACCATGTTCCAGCGCATTCTCGACGACTGGGGCATCGGCATCGAACAGGCGCCGACCTTTCGCTATTACCTGGAGCGGCACATCGAGGTCGACTCCGAGGATCACGGCCCGGCGGCGGAGCAGTTGCTCGAGCGCTTGGTCGATGGCGATCCGCAGCGCGAGGCCGAGGTCTATGCCAGCGCCATCGCCGCCGTCGAAAGCCGCATTGCCCTGTGGGACGGCCTGCGCGTGAGCATGCGCGAGCCGTTGGCGGAGGTTGCCCAATGAACGCCGCCGACTATCAGTCCTTTGCCGATGTCTGGGAAAGCCGCGCGACCATCCGCACGCGCCCGCGCCGCGTTCTAGAAAACGACGAGCGCCTGATCTATCCGCTCAGTCGCCAACCACTGGTGCTCAGCGAAACCTTCCTGCGCGAATGCCCACAGCAACGTGATTTCGCCTTGGTGCAGACGCTGTACAAATTCATCAACGACGTGGTGATTTTCGAGACCGAAATCGTCGACAAGACCGCGCGCAGCATCGCCAAGAACCGCTTCGCCGTAGCGTTCCCGTTCGCCTGTCGTTATGACGCGATGACCGTGGTGGTCGACGAGGATTACCACGCGCTGGTGGCGATGGATTTCATGCAGCAGACGGTGGCCATGACCGGCATCGAGCCGATCCGTTTGCCGGATCAAATCGAACTGAGCCGGGCGATTCCCGCCGCTGTCGCGCTGGCGCCGGAACATCTGCGCAGCGCCGTGGAACTGATCTGCGTGGCCATCGCCGAGAACACCGTGACCGGCGACGTGGCGGCGTTCGCCCGCGACGACACGGTCAAGCCGTCGATCAAAGGCCTGATGGCCGACCACTTGCTCGACGAGGGTCGTCATTCCAGTTTCTGGGCGCGGATGGTGCGCATCTATTGGCACACCGCGAGCGAGGCCGATCGAGAAGCCATCGCGAAGATCCTGCCGGTGTTCATCGCCCATTACCTGACCAACGACATCCAGAAATCCTTCGATTTACGCCTGATCGATGCCCTGCCGGTCAGCGAAGACACGCGCATTTCGCTCAAGGAAGAAATGACCGGTCTGGCCTTCCCGATCAATCGCCATCACCCGCTGGTGGGCAACATCATCAAGTTTTTCCACAACAGCTCGCTGCTCGAAACACCGTGTGTGCAGCACGCCCTGCGCGACTACCTGGTTTGAGGAGGCCGACATGAAACGTCTCGATATTTTATTGATTGGCGCCAGCCAGGCGATGACCGACCTCGCGCAGGAACTTGAACAGCAGGGCCACTCACTGGATCGCAGCGGCGCAGCGAAATCGACAGTGGATTTGATCATTGATGATGGCTTCATCGCGGCCGGCGACTTCTGCGCGATCCCACACCTGCATCTGCGTTTGGGTGTTGTTGCGCAGAGCAATGCGGGTTTGCCGTCACTCGACCTGCTGTGCTTCCTCGGCTCGTCACTGATCAGCCGCGTGCCGATTGGCGATGAGCCGTCCGGCAACGGGCAGGCATTGCGCCAAAGGGTGCTGATGCACGTGGTGGACGAAGTGTCGTTGCTGGTCAGCCGCTACTCCCGCGACCCGGAATACTTGCGGCATGCCGCTGCAGTGACGGCGCCGGATTTCGAGCGGCTGGAAAACCTGCAGTTTCTCGACAGCCTTGCCTACGTTCATCGCCATAACGCCACCGCGAATCCGGTCTTGCTGAAACAGGCGCAAACTCCGCTGATAGAAGGTCTGCAACAGAGCCTGATTCGCCACGCCGATCGGCCTGCGCTGCACCTCTCCGAGCAGTCGGTCAGCTATCGCCAGTTGCATGCGCACAGCCAAGCGATTCAACAGCGATTGCAGCCCCTGCTCGACCAGCATCCGCAGCCTTGGGTAGTAGGCATTTGTCTGCCGAAAAGCCCCGCGCTGTTCGCCTCGATTCTGGCGATTCTCGGCAGTGGGGCGGTGTACTTGCCGCTGGAACCCAGCCATCCGTTGCAGCGCCAGCAATACATTCTGCAAAACGCTGGGGCGCTGCTGTTGCTGCATGACGGTTTGCATCCGCTGAGCGAATCGATGCCGGGGCTGGATGTCAGCCGCATCGACAGCGCCGACGCAGACCTTGCGCAACCATTGATGCGCCAGCGCCCCGAACTCGAGGCGCCGTGCATGGCGCTCTACACCTCGGGCACCACCGGGCATCCGAAGGGTGTGTTACTCAGTCAGGCAAACCTTGCGCACTTCACTGCGTGGTACGCCGACTACACGCAACTCAATACCAAGAGCCGGGTACTGCAATTCTCTTCGCTGAGTTTTGACTCGTCGCTGATCGACATTTTCCCGACCTTGCTCGCAGGCGCCGAACTGGTGGTGCCCGACGACACGCAACGGCGCGATCCGCTGCAACTGGTCGCACTGATTCGCCGCCGACAACTGACTCACGCGTTCCTGCCTCCGGCGCTGTTGAGCATCCTGCCGCTGGAACAACTGCAAGGCGTGCAACAGGTGATGACCGGCGGCGATGTCTGCGAGCCGTTCGTCATCGAGCAACTGACCCGCCAAGGCAAACTGCACAACCTCTACGGGCCCACTGAAGCCACGGTGCTGATCACCGCGCGGCAGCTCACACCCGGCGACAGCAACCGCACGCTCGGTGCGCCGATCGCCAACAGCCGGGTGCTGATTCTCGATGACGATCTGCAACCGGTGGCCGAGCAAGTCGTCGGCGAATTGTTTATCGTCGGTCCCGGTGTCTGCCTCGGTTATCTCAACAATCCACAGCAGACCGCCGAGCGCTATCTGACCCTCGACCTGCCGGGCGGCGAGCAACTGCGCGCCTATCGCAGTGGCGACATGGCCAAGTGGGGCGAGCACGGCATCGAGCTGTGCGGGCGACGCGACAATCAGGTGAAGATCCGTGGCTTTCGGGTCGAGCCGGAAGAGATAGAACGCTGCCTGCGCGAGAGCCAGTTGTACCGGCAAATCGCGGTGGTAATCGACCCTGAGCGACGGATTCTGGCGTTTCTCGCCCAGCCGCAAACGGACGCTGCCCGCGACGCCTTGAAGGCCCACGCCCAGCAGTTTTTACCGGACTACATGCAACCAGTGGCGTGGACTGAGCTGCCGGGCATGCCGTTCGCCAGCAACGGCAAGGTCGACCGTAAAGCGCTGCTGGCGTTACCGGTGAGCGTGCAGGACAACGGACCGAAATGCCTGCCGACCAATGAAGACGAAGCGCTGCTGCTGGAGATCTGGGCGGAGTTGCTGGAGCTGCCGACCAGCGATATTTCCACCGACGAGAGCTTCTTCAATCTCGGCGGTCACTCGATCCTGCTGTCGCGCATGTTACTGCGCTTGCGTGAAGAGTTTGGCCGCAGCATCTCGATCAATCGCTTCATCGAACAGCCGACCATCATCAAACTCGCCACACTGGTGCGCGGCACCGATGACAGCGCCGTACTCAGCGGCCAAGCCATGGCCGACGCCGAGCGTGCGCTGGATATCAAACCGTTGCCAATCAGCCGCATGGGTGATGTGCACAAGGTGATTGTCACCGGCGCCAACAGTTTTGTCGGCGTGCACATCGTCGAGGCGCTACTCGGTTGGGGCGCCAGTGAAGTGGCGTGCCTGGTGCGCGACGGGGGCGGGCAAACAGCGGCGCAGCGCTTCGCTCAGGCACTGCGCGAAAACCGCCTGGAACATCTGGATCTGAGTCGGGTGCGGGTGTACGCGGCAGACATCACGCGTCCGCAACTCGGGCTGGGGGACGACGACTATCAGCGGCTGGACCGTGAGTTCGGCGCACTGGTGCACAACGCGGCCAACGTCAATCACGTCCTCGATTACGAGTCGCTGGCAGCGGACAACGTCGAGCCGATTTTCGAGCTGCTGCGCCTGTGCGAAGGGCGCAGCAAAAAGGTCTTCAATTTTGTCTCGACACTGTCGGCTTCAAGCACGGTCGACGACGCGGGTCGGGTGCTGGAATTGCCTGCCGCGCCGACGCCACCGATCTACATCCGCAATGGCTATAACCTGTCGAAATGGGTCGGCGAACGCATCCTCGAACGGGCGCGGACGCTTGGTGTACGGGTCAATCTTTACCGCCCCGGCAACATCAGTTTCAACAGCCTGAGCGGCGTCTGCCAGCCGCACAAAAACCGCTTGATGCTGATGCTCAAAGGCTCGATTCAGCTCGGCCAGGTGCCTGCATTCGCACTGAACTTCGACCTGATGCCGGTGGACTTTCTCGCACGCTTCATCGCCTTTCACGCCAGCCGTTATTCGCCCGAACACGCGGTGTTCAACCTGCACAACCCCGAACCCCTGAGCTGGGACGCCTACGTCGACTCGTTCCGCGACACCGGCAGCGAGTTCTCGCTGGTCAGCGTCGCCGACTGGCAACAACAACTGGGCCGTGTCGGCGCCGACAACGCGCTGTTCGGCGTGCTCGGGTTCTACCTCAACGGCTTCGAAGAAGACATCGGCGACATCTCTCTGATCGGCCACGCCAACGCGCAAGCCGGCGTGCAGCAGATGGGCGCGCACTACCCGGAAAAATCCCCGGCGCTGCTGCGCCGCGGCTGCGCTTACCTGAAAGAAATCAACTTCATCTAGTTCATCAAAAAGGAGCAACACCATGAACACTCTGCAACCCGACACCCTGATCAAAAACCCGCACGGCTGCCACGTGATGTCTTCGGTTGAAGTACCAGCAGACGCGACGCAGGTCTGGGCGGTGGTCGGCAACTTCGGCGGATTCGAGCGTTTCATTCCGGCGCTGTCGCACATCGAAATGACCGGCGAGGGCGTGTCCTCGCTGCGCAAGAAATTTTTCAAGGATGGCAACGTGGTGGTCGAGCAACTCAACTCCCGCGACGAGCAGGCGCGGAGCATGACCTGGACGACGATCTACAACACGCTGGGCGTGGCCAATCTGTGGGCGGCGATGAAGGTTGAATCGCTGGGTGAGGGAAAGTCGCGGGCGACCTGGACGATCATTGCCGAGCCTGCCGACGCAGGAGCGGAGGCGTTGCCGGGGTTCAAGGATTTTGTGCAGGGGTTTGCGGATGATGCGATGGGGAATGTGTTGAAGCTGTTTGTTTAAGGCTTAAGTTGGGCGGTGGGTGAACTACCGCTATCGCTGGCAAGCCAGCTCCCACAGGGTCCAGGTCGTTCACAAATGTTGTGTTCGCCAAAAAACCTGTGGGAGCGGGCTTGCCCGCGATGAACGATAACGCGGTCAGATCTTGAAGCTGTCCACCAGCTGCTTCAGGCGATTGGCCTGTTGCGACAACGCATCACAATCCTTCAACGTCTCGTTGAGGTTGGCCACGCTCTGCTGGTTCAACATGTTGATCTGGTTAACGTCGACGTTGAGGGTTTCCACCACCGCCGTCTGCTCTTCAGTCGCGGCCGCAACCGACTGGTTCATGCCATCGATTTCGCCAATGCGCTGGGTCACGCTGACCAGGCGCAAACCGGCCTGGTTGGCCACTTCAACGCTCTGCTCGCTGGACGCCTGACTGGCGTTCATGGTGCTCACCGCCTCACGCGAACCGACCTGCAACGAAGTGATCATCTTGTGAATCTCTTCCGCCGATTCCTGGGTGCGATGGGCGAGGTTACGCACCTCGTCCGCCACTACCGCAAAACCACGTCCGGCTTCACCGGCACGTGCTGCTTCAATGGCGGCATTGAGCGCCAACAGGTTGGTCTGCTGCGAAATGCCTTTGATCACATCGAGGATGTGGCCGATGTTGTCGGTGCTGGCGTTCAGCGTTTCGATCTGCGTGCACGACAGGCTGATCTTCTGCGACAACTCGGTCATCGCCAGAATGGTTTGCTCCACCACCTGGCGACCGTCATCAGCCTGCTCGCTCGCGCCGCTAGCGTGCTGCGAAGCATCGGCAGCGTTGCGAGCGATTTCCTGAGTGGCGGCACCCAGTTCGTTGATCGCGGCGGCGACGCTGTTGGTGCGCGCACTTTGCTCGTCCGAACCGACGATGGAAGCGTTGGACGAGGCCATCACGCGTTGCGACAGATCATGTACCTGGCGGGTCGCCGAAGACACTTCGGAAATCGACGCGTGAATCCGCTCAACGAACTGGTTGAACGAGCTGCCCAATTCACCGAATTCATCTTTGCTCTCGACCGCCAGACGACGAGTCAAATCACCTTCGCCCTGTGCGATGTCCTGCATAGCCCGGCCCATGGTGATCAGCGGACGCATCAGCACGGTGATCAAAAGGCTCAGGAACACGGCAATTGCCCCCACCGCCACGAACATGGCGATCAGCGCCGAAGTACGGAACTGGCTGAGTGCGGCGTAGGCCTTGTCGCGATCGATCGACAGACCGATGTACCACTCGGCATTCGGCAGACCGGTGACCGGGGTGAACGACAGGATGCGTTCCTGACCGTTGAGCACCACGTTCTGGTTGCCCTTCTCGATGCGGACGCTGGAGTTCGGGTAGATGTCCTTCAGATTCTTCATCACCTGATCTTTGTCCGGGCTGACGATCACCTGACCGTCACCGCTGACCAGAAACGCATGGCCGATGCCACCGAAGTCCACCGAGTTGATGATCTTCACCAGGGTTTCAAGGCTCAGGTCACCGCCGACCACGCCAATCAGCTCGCCGTTCTTCTTCACCGGCATGGCAATGGTCACCACCAGACCGCCGACGGCGGCCATGTACGGCGGCGTCAGCATGGTTTTGTCGGCTACGACAGCTTGCTTGTACCAGGGGCGCTGACGCGGGTCGTAACCGTCCGGCATCTTCGCATCTGGGCGCTGGGTGAATACACCGTTGGCCTGGCCGACGTAGGTGAACTGGAAGTTCGAGGTGAAGGCCGGTTGATCAACGAGGCCCGGGAAGTCGGCTTCCTTGCCCTGATGGGCAACGTTCTGCGCGAGGTTTTCCAGCACCAGAACCCGCCCGCTCATCCAGTTCTGAACGCTGCTGGCGGTCAGATCGCCGGCCTGCTGCACGGAGGACTGGAGGTTCTGGCGAATGGTGTTTCGCTGCAGATAGTCGTTGTAAAGGGTGAATAAAGCGAAAGCCAGGACCACGACGCCCGAGGCGGCCAACAGGATTTTATGGCTGAACTTGAGATTCATTTCATGGGACTTCTTATGCAAAAGTGGGTATGCGTTCGGGGATGCAACATTCCATGTAGCTCCAAATGTCCAATAGCTGGCAGGCAGCGTTCTGATGGCCGCTCTACTTTGGTGCACGCATGTCTCACCAGTCTTTCGGCACGCTTCGGAGAAATCTTAGGGTTGTGTGGGAAATGGATGGCATTAATGCCGGATTCCCGCCGAACGGCGTGCCAGAGCGCTCGCCACAGTGTTTTTTATGAGCGTTATTCGAGTGGAGGTTGCAAAATTTCCTACCCTTGATAAAAATGCGACTAATTATCATTTGTGTCGTTCGAGCTGGCGCGTTCATGTCCTCACCTGAGTTTGCAGTACAGGCGCTTTACAGTAGTCATCACGGCTGGCTGAATGCCTGGCTGCGCGCGCGGCTGGGCAACGCGGCCGATGCGGCGGATCTGGCGCAAGATACTTTTGTGCGCTTGCTGCAACGCACCGAACGTCTCGAACTCAAGGCCCCTCGCGCCTTCCTGCGTACCATCGCGCGCGGCCTGGTGATCGACCACTGGCGCCGTGAAGAGATCGAACGTGCCTATCTGGAAACCATCGCCCATCTGCCCGAGGCCGAAACGCCGAGCGCCGAAGCCCGCGCGCTGGTGATCGAACTGCTGGAAAGCATCGCGCGCATGCTTGAAGGATTGAAGCCAAAAGTGCGTCAGGCGTTTCTTCTGGCGCAGTGCGAAGGTTTGACGCACAAGCAGATCGCCGAGCAGATGGGATTGTCGCTGCGTTCGGTCGAGCGCTACGTCGCCGATGCGCTCTATCACTGCTATGTGCTGCGGTACGAGAGCTGATGCCTGTGGACAAGTTATCCCTCGGCCGCCGCGCCGAGCCCCAGCAACAGGTGGTCAAGCAGGCGATTCACTGGCTGCTGCGTCTGCGCAACAACCACGGTAATTCACGCTTGAGCCGCCAGTGCGAACAATGGCGCGCCGAGCATCATGAACATGAACTGGCGTGGCAACGGGTGCAGTCGCTGCAAGCCGAATTGAGCCACAACCTGCGCGCGGTGCCCGGTGCGCAAGTGGCGTTGAATACGTTGGAAAACAGTGCGCAGGGCTTGGGCCGGCGCCAGGCATTGAAGCTGTTGTCTGGCGCATTGTTGCTGGGCTCCGCGGCATGGCTGGCCAAGGACACCTCGGCCTGGCAGCAATGGAGCGCCGACTACGCCACCACGACGGGCGAGCGGCGCGGTTTCCAGTTGCCAGACGGCACGCGGATCGAACTCAACACCGCCAGTGCGGTGGATCTGGATTACACCGCGCAGCAACGGCTGATCAAACTCACCCGCGGCGAAATTATCGTCACCTGCGGCGGTGCGGATGAGGGCTCACCCTTCGAACGGCCGCTGCGCGTGCAAAGTCGTCATGGCGTTTACGAGCCGCAGGGCGCGCGGTTCGTTTTACGCCAGGACAGCGATTGCACGCGACTGAGCGTCACCAGTGGGCGCGTCGCCATTTACGCCGGCGGTACCTCGATCGAGGCGCTCGCCGGGCAGAGTTATCTGGTCGATCACCATCACGTGCGCGCGGCGCCGCCGCTGAATATGGATGTCGGCGCGTGGGCCGACGGCTTGATCGTCACGCGCAATATGCGTCTGGGCGATTTCCTCAGTGAGGTCGGTCGTTATCGTCAGGGCTTTTTGAACTGCGCCTCGGATGTCGCTGAATTGCGCCTGTCCGGCGTATTCCGCCTGGAGGACACCGACAAACTGCTGGCGATCCTGCCGCAAACCTTGCCGGTGCAACTGCGCTACCGCACCCGCTGGTGGGTAACCCTGGAAGCTGCGGTCTGAATTTTTTTTGGCGGGTTTTCGCAGCAAGTCCGGCTTAGTCAGTAAGCACTTCAACTCAGCCTTCGCGACTTCCTACGGAAACCTGAAATGACTGTCCGTACCACCTGTAAGAACCCTCTGAATTCCACTGCCGAATCGGGTCTGCTGCGCCACGCCGTTCGGGCAGCACTGTTCTCCACCGCGTTGGGCGTTGGCGTGCTACCGAGCCTGAGCCTGGCGGCCACTGCCGGTGCCAATGAGGTCAGCCATCGCTACAACATCGCTGCCGGGCCGTTGGGTGATGCGCTCAATCAGTTCGCGCGCCAGGCCGGCATCACGTTGTCGATGACCCCACAGCAGACTCAGGGACGGCAATCCCCTGGGGTACAGGGCGAATATTCGACCGATCAAGCCTTGAGCCATTTGCTCGGCGGTTCGGAGCTCGAAGCGGTCAGTCAGGATGGCAGCAGCTATGTTCTGCGTTCGGTCGCAGAAACCGAAGCGCTGGCCTTGCCGACCACGGACATCAAAGGCTTCGCGCTCGGCAACGCGCTGGGCAGCATGGACGGCTACAACGCCACTCACAGCCAGATCGCTACCAAGACCAGTACCGCGTTGCGTGAAACGTCGCAAAGCGTGTCTGTGGTCACCCGTGAGCAAATGGATGACCAGGGCGCACAAACTGTTTCGCAAACGATGCGCTACACACCGGGCGTGCTGACCAACCCGTATGGCGCCACGCACCGTTACGACTACGTGGCGATGCGCGGTTTCAACGACGGCTCGGTGGATAACATCTACCTCGACGGCCTCAAGTCGATGGGCGACAGCGGCACCTACAGCACGATGCAGGTCGATCCGTATTTCCTTGAGCGCGTGGATATTCTCAAAGGCCCGTCGTCGGTGCTCTACGGCCGCAGCTCGCCGGGTGGTCTGGTGGCGCTGACCAGTAAAAAGCCGTTGTACGAAGCGTATCACCAGGTGCAAGCCACGGTCGGCACGCAAGGCCAGCGCGGTGTCGGTTTTGACTTCAGCGGCCCGGGCGATGACGACAAGCGCATCGCCTATCGTCTGACTGGTCTGTCGGATCAGTCAGACACGCAATTCGACCACAACAAGGAAAAGCGCTTCGCCCTCGCGCCGACCCTCAGCATTGATTTCAGTGAAGACACTTCGCTCACGCTACAGGCGTATCTGCAACACGATCCGGATGGCGGCTACCACGGTGGCGTACCCGCCGACGGTACGATTCATCAGCGTAATGGTCAGCGGATTTCACCGAACTTCTTCGAGGGCGATCCGAGCATTGATGGCTATTCCCGTGATCAGCAATCGTTCGGTTATCAATTCGAACATCGCTTCAACGATGTCTTCACAGCGCGGCAGAACTTCCGTTACCTCGATTCCAAAGTGAACATGGATCAGGTCTATGCCTATGGCTGGACGTCGCCGACCAGCAACGAGTTGAATCGCTACTACACGGGCGGTGACGAGCGCCTGCATGCCTTTATCGTCGACAACATGCTGCAGGCCGAATTTTTTACCGGCGCGACCAAGCACACAGTGCTGATGGGGGCGGATTATCAGCGGCGCAAAACCGTGGTCGACTGGACCAGCGGCGGTCTCGCACCCATCAACGCGTTCAATCCGGTGTATGGCAACTCGGCGATCGACATGTACGGCGAGACCAGCTATCTACGTCGCCTGGAGCAAACCGGCGTTTACCTGCAAGACCTGATCGAGATGGACAAGTGGCGCTTCTCGCTGGGTCTGCGTCAGGACTGGGTTGAGACCTCTGACGAAAACCGCATCGCCGAGGCCGGGCGCCCCGAGGGCACCGAAATCAAAGACCAGCGCACCAAGCTGACTGGCCGCGCCGGTGCGCTGTATCTGTTCGATAACGGCTTGGCGCCTTATATCAGCTACTCCGAGTCGTTCAACCCGAACTCCTATGCCGACAGCGCGGGCAATCCGTTAGCTCCGACTGATGGCACGCAGTGGGAAGTGGGTCTGAAGTACCAGCCGCCGGGCACTGACGACCTGTTCACCGCGTCGCTGTTCCACATTGATCAGGAAAACCTGGCGACCAAACTGCCGCAGGAAAACTTCTACCGCGCTGTAGGAGCTGTCCGCTCTCAAGGCCTGGAGCTGGAAGCGCACATGCAATTGACCGATAACCTGAAAGTCCTCGGCAGTTACACCTTCACTGATATCGAGTATTCGAAGTCGATGGTCAGCACGCTGAGCAGCCCGACCGACGTGATCGAGAACAAAGGCAATTCACCGACCCAAGCGCCTCGGCACATGGCGTCGTTGTGGGCTGACTATAAGTTCGACAGCGCGGCACTCGATGGTCTGCGTTTGGGCGGCGGGGTGCGTTATGTCGGCTACAGCTGGGCGGACGCGGAGAACACCATGAAGGTGCCGTCCTACACGTTGTTCGACGCGTCGATTGGCTACGACCTGGGCAAAGTCGGCTTGAAGGGCGTTGACGTACGCCTGAATGCGAACAACCTGACAAACGAGTCCTACGTGGCTTCCTGTGCCAGTCTGAATTTCTGCTACATGGGCGAAGAGCGCAACGTCGCTGCCACGGTCAGTTACCAGTTTTAAGCCCAACGCCTTGTGCATAAAAAAGCCAGCCCCTGATATTCAGGGGCTGGCTTTGTCGTATCTGTGGGGGAAATTTCATGCGCGCATTTCTGATTTTGTTACATCGCTATATCGGGCTGGCCACAGCGGGTTTTTTATTGCTGGCCGGAATTACGGGAGCATTCTGGCGTTTAACTTATACGGCGCAGGATTTGGACAGCACGACACTGAAGCACATGGCAAATGCTGGCTGTTCTTTCACGGTACGGATGGGCGATTGCCAGGGCAGGGAACGTTGGGAGAACGGGTTTATCGGGAACTGGCGTCTACATCTGGTGGCGCAAGTGGCAGGCTTGACGTATCAGCAAGGCTCGCAAAGTAGCTTGATAGTTTGATTTTTATGGCTCTGAAACAACAAAACCCCTGTCTGCGTTAGCAGACAGGGGTTTCGGAATTTAATCTTGACGATGACCTACTCTCACATGGGGAAACCCCACACTACCATCGGCGATGCATCGTTTCACTACTGAGTTCGGGATGGGATCAGGTGGTTCCAACGCTCTATGGTCGTCAAGAAATTCTATAACTGGCCCGTCAACACGATGACGAGACAGCAAAAACGGGTACTTCTACTAAAACAAAACCCCAACTGCTTTCGCAATTGGGGTTTCGGAATTTAATCTTGACGATGACCTACTCTCACATGGGGAAACCCCACACTACCATCGGCGATGCATCGTTTCACTGCTGAGTTCGGGATG